>NZ_CBCSIU010000058.1:0-438 GCF_965139205.1 Bordetella muralis | reverse complement strand
CTGCTTTCGGCGGACGCCCTGCGCGTCCCCCTCAAGCGATCGGTCCGGGCATGCGGCGGGGTGGCGTGGTGCCAATTGGAAGATCTGCTTGGCCTCGATCGAGGCTGGCGACGATGATGCGTGGCGCATTTCTTTGACGGTGCGTCTATTGCATGCGTGTGTCATCCCGTGACATCAGCCCAATGCAGCTCGAGAGATCTTTTGTTATGCAACNGTGCCACAGCCTNTGCATGCAGATCCCGAACGCNATGAGCGGGTGTGCAGGGCACCCGCTCATCGCAGCCCTGCAAGATCTTTCTCTTTACCCAGGCTGATGCAGAANAANGCCAAGCAAGAAANNCGTGCCAGCGATGGGAGGAATTAGAGACAGTGCGAGTCGATGCGGGGCAGTGGCCGCGTGGGGGCGCCTCGTGGTCGAGCGGAGCGGACACCGTAGGG
>NZ_CBCSIU010000057.1:0-522 GCF_965139205.1 Bordetella muralis | reverse complement strand
CGTCTCGTCCGCGCCTTCGCGCTCCCTTCGACGTCCGCTCCACTCGACTTTGAGGCGCCCGGCCGGGCCGATTGCCTCGGCTCGACTGGCAGCAATTAGAGTTCTCTGCATCGCTGGCACGACTATCTTGCTTGGCGTTTTTTTGCAGCCGCGGTGGTAGAGAGAAAGATCTTGCAGTGCTGCTTTCGGAGGACGCCCAGCGCGTCCTCCTCAAGCGTTCGGTCCGGGCATGCGACGGGGTGGCGTGGTGCCTGGTTGGAAGATCTGCTTGGCCGCGTTTGATGCTTGCGACGATGATGCGTAGGGGACTTTTTTCGGCGACGTATCCGTAGCATGCTTGTGCTCTGGATCAGAGTACATCGCCGCAAACATGATTTGCGCTCACCATGATGGCGTTACAACGAGTGCCGTGCGTGGCATTACGTCAACGTGACTCGAGAGATCTTTTGTCATGCAACGGTGCCACAGCCTATGCATGCAGATCCCGAACGCGATTCTCGGGTGTGCAGGGCACCCGAGAAT
>NZ_CBCSIU010000056.1:0-726 GCF_965139205.1 Bordetella muralis | reverse complement strand
GNNNCTCGTCCGCGCCTTCGCGCTCCCTTCGACATCCACTCCGCTCGCCAACGAGGCGCCCCCACGCAGCCACTGCCCCGCATCGACTCGCAGTAACTCAAGCTCATCACATCGCTGGCACGNCTTTCTTGCTTGGCATTNTTCTGNATCAGCCTGGGTAAAGAGAAAGATCTTGCAGGGCTGNGNTNNNCGGGTGCCCTGCACACCCGAGAATCGCGTTNGGGATCTGCATGCAGAGACTGTGGCACCGTTGCATGACAAAAAATCTCTCGAGTCACATCGACGTAATGCCACGCATGGCACCCGTTGTAGCGCGATCATGGTGAGCGCAAATCATATCCGCAGTGGTGCTCTGATCCAGAGTACGAGCATGCTACGGATATGCCGCCGGAAAAGTGCCCTACGCATCATCGTCGCAAGACTCAATCACAGCCAAGTAGATCTTCCAACCAGGCACCACGCCACCCCGTCGCATGCCCGGACCGAACGCTTGAGGTGGCCGCGCAGGGCGGCCGCCGAAAGCAGCACCGTAAGATCTTTCTCTTTACTAACGCGGCTGCGAAAAAACGCCAAGCAAAATGATCGTGCCAGCGATGCAGAGAATTCTAATTGCTGCCAGTCGAGCCGAGGCAATCGGNCCGGCCGGGCGCCTCAAAGTCGAGTGGAGCGGACGTCGAAGGGAGCGCGAANGCGCGGACGAGACGAGCGAACACGGTGTCCGGCGCC
>NZ_CBCSIU010000055.1:0-1888 GCF_965139205.1 Bordetella muralis | reverse complement strand
ACCACGAGGCGCCCCTCCCNCNNNACCACCACCCCGCCTCTCCTCGCAGAATCTTGGATCGCTGCATAGCAGGTACGACTGTCTTGCTTAGGCTTCGTGGGGACAACTGTGTCCAAGAGGAGGACTTTGCAGGGTTGTTATCAGCGGGCGCCTACGGGCGCGCCCGCTGATAACGATCGAGCGTGGACCGCTGAGATATGGGTGTGGCGCTGGTTTGGGAGTGTTTCACGTGGAACATGTGGGGCGAAGGACTGATGAGAAGTTCTGACTTGGCCAAGAAGACTTCTGCCCTTCTCTGTTCATGAGGGACCTGGGGTTATGAGTCAGCCTTCGGAAAGAAGGTCGTGGGTGTGGGTTCAGTCTGAAATGCGTTCTTCTCTACGGCGGGGATTTTCCCGGCAAGCCAGAAGTAACTACGAGTCAACAGACTTCTCACATCTACGAAATAGGCTTATGTTTCACGTGAAACATCGGTACGTCATGTCTGAAGAGCCACGCCCTCACTCGATGTCTCTTTTATTCTCAGCCCTAAGTCGGCCATACGGATATCTTTACACTGTTTCACGTGGAACATAACCCTGGGAAAAGAGTCTTGGGCGACGAGAGGACCGCTGTCAGGAGAAAGCGCATCGAGCCCCAAGCCCCCCCGGCCCGCAATGAGTGCCCTCTGCAGTACCGGTATGGGCACCTTCCATAGGCAGATAGCAATCCACTGGGGCAACCTCAGACGGGTATCTCGCCATACGCAACCAATACGAGGGATGCCTGTGCTTCGGCAGATGCTTACCCAATGATCAGCCCAAGGTTAGAAAATGATGGGCCCGACCCTACCCTCCTACCAACGTAGTGAACGGCAAACACTGCGCAGTAGCGACCTAACCGAGAGGGTCACTGTGGCAGAACATATGCTTGTACCTGACCCTCAATAGGTCGACATACTGATTAATGACCGCCCAAGCGGTTAAGCGCTGGCAGTTATTCCGGTAATGGACACCCACTATTGGCCAAGCAGTTGGGCCGTATGGGAGGGTTCTCTAATGATTCGGGCTAGCTCTTGGCGCCCTGTTTCACGTGGAACAATGCGCGGTAGCAGAACGCAGAGCCCAATCGCCGAGATGAATGCGGATCTCTCCGGTTCCTTGATGCTTTATTGACGCCCCATCCTGGCCTTGAATAGTTTGTGTTAACGACATGGTGAGCTGCACATGGCACATCGAGCAAATACCGAGGCGACAGAGGATGACAGGCAGGATCGCCACAAACGAATCTAACCCCGCGTCGGGGCCGAGCAGGAATCCTATACCTGACATCGAAAGCTACGACCAACGCCATGCTCCTCCCGAAATCACTCCCCACACTCAACTCCCCACACTCAACTCCCCGTGCTCGAAACCACGGCCCGGACCGCCTATCCTTCCACCATACCCAACATCAAGCCCCCGAGCTCGCCCCTATTCCGTGGATAACTACGGGTCCTAGAATCCACCCCGGCGCTTGCCTAAGCCACCCTAAGCTCCTTGCCTAGCCGCTTCCGTTGCCCTTACCTCGTCTGTTTGCCAGCCCTTTGCCAATCCCTCCCAATCCCCCTTAGCCATCTTCTCCACGCCTCTAGCGCCTAAGGCTCTTATCCCGGTTCATCCAATTAACTCATCTAGATCCTGCACCTCACAATGCCCGCTCCCGAGCTCTTCGATCGCCACGGTCGGGCGCGCCCGTAGGCGCCCGACCGTGGCAGCCCAGCAAGATATTCCTCCTTGATCCACCCTCTCCTACGAAGCCTAAGCAAGACAGTTCCCCCGCCGCTGTGGCAACACGAGATAACGCGAGTTGAGCGGGGGAGGAAGCGGTGTGGGGGCGCCTCGTGGTCGAGCGAGGGAAACCGAAGGAG
>NZ_CBCSIU010000054.1:0-2587 GCF_965139205.1 Bordetella muralis | reverse complement strand
GGCCCGCTTCGCGGGCTAAATCCGCGCTCANNGGGCCGGCGTGGCTTCCCGGCACCCGGCAGGGGCTCACAGTAGTGAATGGCCTGGAATGTTGTCTAGCCTGCTGAAGCGATCAATAGCGCTGCGACGCCGATGATGATCAAGGCGATGCCCAACAGTTCTCGGCGGCTAGTGGCATGCGAGAAAACGCGACGGGAAAGGATTTGGGCGAATAGGACTTCGACCAGACCTAGTGTGCGGACATTCGCAGCCGCAGTGAGCGCGAAGCCGATAAACCAGCCCTGCGAGGCAGAGGCGCCCAACAGGCCGCCCCAGATGGAGGTGCGCCAGGCCGCCATGCAGGCGATGAGCAGGGTCCGGTTGAACAGAATCATCCAGACGGCCAGGATCAAGGTCTGTATGCCAAGGGACCATGCGAGCGTCCAGGTGGCTTGCAGGACAAAACCGCCACTGTCCAGCGTGAGAATCGCGCCGCGAAAGCCGATGGCGGACAGGGCAAAGCAGGCGCCCGACACCAAGCCCAGCAAGGCCGGGCGCAGGCTGCCACGGCCGGTGGCAGAGGCGGGATTGCCCGACATCAAGACCACGCCTAATGTGGCGAGGATGACGGCCAACACTCCCGTGAGCGATAGGGGATCACCGAGCACCACGAAGCCAAACAAGGCGACCTGGATCGGCTCGGTTTTGGTCCAGGCGGTGACAACGACAAAGGAACGCTCTCGCATGGCGGCAAGCATGAGACCGGTAGCTGCGATCTGCGAGACGGCGCCGCCGACGACAAAGAGCAGAAAATCCGCCTGAACGCTCGGCAACAGACCGCCATCGAAAGTAAACACGATGGCCAGAAACAGGAGCGCGAACGGGAATCCGAAGAGGAACCGGACTTGTGTTGCTCCCAAAGTGCCCAGCGTAGCGGTCAGACTGCGCTGCACCGCGTTACGGCCAGCCTGAGCAGCCGCAGCCGCCAAGGTGGCGGGAATCCAGACCCAGGTCCAATCCGTCATTCGGATGCTCTTTCAGTAGAGGAAATACGTAATGCCACGTCGGCCACGGGTGCGCCTGTCATAGCGGCCAGCTGCTGCGGACTCAGGCGGAATACCGCGTGCGGATGACCTGCCGCAGCCCACAAGGTGTCGTATTGAAAGAGATCCTCATCGAGCAGCATGACGGGTTTGACCGCATGGCCGATCGGGCATACGCCGCCGATGGCATAGCCGGTCACCTCTCGCACGAAACGCGCATCGGCCTTGCCGAGTTCGCCCACGATCTCGGCAACTTTGGTTTCATCGACGCGATTGGCGCCGCTGGCGATGACCAATACCGGCGCATCGTCGGATCGACGCCGAAAGATGATGGATTTGGCGATTTGAGCGACCTCGCAACCCAGGCCCTGAGCGGCCTCTGCCGAGGTACGGCCGGTTTGCGGCAGGACGACGATGGGATGCTCATGGCCCAATGATTGCAGCAATTGGGCCACACGCTGCGCAGATTCGGGTAAAGCAGAGGCAGATTCAGCTGACATGCTTGGCGATTCCGTGTGATCGAATACGTCGCGACCGGCAATGCGGCGCAAGGGCAATGAGTGTATCAGCGACTGGGGAGCAAAGACCTGAAACCGCCCGGAGCGCTAGAATCACGAGCTTGATTCCCTCCGTGCCCGCCATGCGTTCCGAACCCCAACTGCCCCTGCAAACCGCCTATATCAACGATTATGCGATGACCTACACCGAACACGGTCAGGGCACGCCGCTGGTTTTGGTGCACGGATCGTTGTGTGACTGCCGGTATTGGAAATCTCAGATGGGCCCACTGGGCCGATCCTTTCGGGTACTCGCCCCCAGCCTGCGCCACTATTGGCCGCAAGAGTGGGACGGCGGCCCCTTTTCCGTCGATCAACACGTCGACGACCTGCTGGCCTTTATCGAGACAGTCGGCGAAGGCGCAGCGCATGTGGTCGGCCACTCTCGTGGTGCCCGCGTCGCCCTCGAGGCCGCCCTGCGCGAACCCAGACGCATCCGAACGCTGACACTCGCGGATCCGGGGCCGCTGGCTCCCAACCCGTCCGCCGATGATCGTGGCGGCTTTCGTCAGCGGTCGCTGAAACTGATTGACGACGGAGAACTGGATGCCGGCCTGGCGCTCTTTGTCGACACCGTGTCCGGCCCCGACACATGGCGCCGCATGGTGCCTTGGTTTCAAGAAATGGTCCGGGACAATGCCACCACCTTGCGCGGGCAGGCCACGGAAATGCTCAATCCGCTGAGCCGCGAACAAATCCAAAAGCTGGCCATGCCGCTGCTATTGATCGGCGGCGCACTCAGCCCGGCACCCTACCCCGCCGTGCTGCAAACGCTGTCAGAGTGGCTGCCCTCGGCCCATAAAGAGGTCATCGTGGGCTCGTCCCACGGCATGAACCTGGGCAACCCACGCGCCTTCAACAGTGCGATCGAGAACTTCTTGATCTGACGCTGCCCGAGACTAGCTTTAACAACCGTCCGTGTACTGCTCGTGGCCAGTCACGACTACGAGTTCCGGCCGGGTGCCAGGAAGGTGCGCCGCCCCGTTGAACAGCGGCTCGGCCCATGAG
>NZ_CBCSIU010000053.1:0-5733 GCF_965139205.1 Bordetella muralis | reverse complement strand
AATCGATTTGACAGCGTGAAAAAAAGCCTTCATAATCTCGTTTCTCTGCTGCTGACACAGTAGCAGATGCGAAGCGAAAGCGACGCAGGTGCAGGACCCGCTCTTTAACAACGAAACAACCGATAAGTGTGGGCGCTTGGTAGCGCAGCACGAGCAGCTCTGATTCGTCGGAGTTGCTTGAAGCTAAACAAAATCAAGCGCACACATTTGAAGTGAAGTACCTTGAATGTCAAAGATATTCATAGAACCTCACTTCCTTTGAGTGAAGTGCCATGTATTTATACGTGGTGCGCGAATTAAACAGAGATTGAACTGAAGAGTTTGATCCTGGCTCAGATTGAACGCTAGCGGGATGCTTTACACATGCAAGTCGAACGGCAGCGCGGACTTCGGTCTGGCGGCGAGTGGCGAACGGGTGAGTAATGTATCGGAACGTGCCTAGTAGCGGGGGATAACTACGCGAAAGCGTAGCTAATACCGCATACGCCCTTCGGGGGAAAGCGGGGGACCTTCGGGCCTCGCACTATTAGAGCGGCCGATATCGGATTAGCTAGTTGGTGGGGTAAAGGCTCACCAAGGCGACGATCCGTAGCTGGTTTGAGAGGACGACCAGCCACACTGGGACTGAGACACGGCCCAGACTCCTACGGGAGGCAGCAGTGGGGAATTTTGGACAATGGGGGCAACCCTGATCCAGCCATCCCGCGTGTGCGATGAAGGCCTTCGGGTTGTAAAGCACTTTTGGCAGGAAAGAAACGGCCTTGGATAATACCTGAGGCAACTGACGGTACCTGCAGAATAAGCACCGGCTAACTACGTGCCAGCAGCCGCGGTAATACGTAGGGTGCAAGCGTTAATCGGAATTACTGGGCGTAAAGCGTGCGCAGGCGGTTCGGAAAGAAAGATGTGAAATCCCAGAGCTTAACTTTGGAACTGCATTTTTAACTACCGGGCTAGAGTGTGTCAGAGGGAGGTGGAATTCCGCGTGTAGCAGTGAAATGCGTAGAGATGCGGAGGAACACCGATGGCGAAGGCAGCCTCCTGGGATAACACTGACGCTCATGCACGAAAGCGTGGGGAGCAAACAGGATTAGATACCCTGGTAGTCCACGCCCTAAACGATGTCAACTAGCTGTTGGGGCCTTCGGGCCTTGGTAGCGCAGCTAACGCGTGAAGTTGACCGCCTGGGGAGTACGGTCGCAAGATTAAAACTCAAAGGAATTGACGGGGACCCGCACAAGCGGTGGATGATGTGGATTAATTCGATGCAACGCGAAAAACCTTACCTACCCTTGACATGTCTGGAATGCCGAAGAGATTTGGCAGTGCTCGCAAGAGAACTGGAACACAGGTGCTGCATGGCTGTCGTCAGCTCGTGTCGTGAGATGTTGGGTTAAGTCCCGCAACGAGCGCAACCCTTGTCATTAGTTGCTACGAAAGGGCACTCTAATGAGACTGCCGGTGACAAACCGGAGGAAGGTGGGGATGACGTCAAGTCCTCATGGCCCTTATGGGTAGGGCTTCACACGTCATACAATGGTCGGGACAGAGGGTTGCCAAGCCGCGAGGTGGAGCTAATCTCATAAACCCGATCGTAGTCCGGATCGCAGTCTGCAACTCGACTGCGTGAAGTCGGAATCGCTAGTAATCGCGGATCAGCATGTCGCGGTGAATACGTTCCCGGGTCTTGTACACACCGCCCGTCACACCATGGGAGTGGGTTTTACCAGAAGTAGTTAGCCTAACCGCAAGGGGGGCGATTACCACGGTAGGATTCATGACTGGGGTGAAGTCGTAACAAGGTAGCCGTATCGGAAGGTGCGGCTGGATCACCTCCTTTAAGAGCGAAGCTGTGGCTATTAAGCGTCCACGCTTATCGGTTGTTTGTTGAATGTATAGCTGGGATCGGTGTTGATTGCGGTGAGGGGGGAAGACTCTTCTCCGAGGTCCGTGATTCTGAGTACTGATCCGAAGATTATGGGTCTGTAGCTCAGTCGGTTAGAGCACCGTCTTGATAAGGCGGGGGTCGTTGGTTCGAATCCAACCAGACCCACCAGGTTTGCTGTGTGTTGAGTTGATTGACTTGGCATGTGGGAAATGGGGGTGTAGCTCAGCTGGGAGAGCGCCTGCTTTGCAAGCAGGATGTCATCGGTTCGATCCCGTTCACCTCCACCATTACTTTATTGTGAGTGATTGGTGTGGAAGTAGAGTTCAACACATAGTGCTGCGAGTCAGTGTTATGTGTTGGGTTTTGCCTAACGAGTTATACATTTGTTCTTTAACAATTAGGAAGAAGCACAACGAAAGCGTTCATGAAGTAGTTGGTTTAATTACCAGCGAATATGAATGCGGGTTGTGATTGCATTAATTTTGTTCCAAGTTCTCAAGATGGATCGAGAGATCTGTCGCTTTGAAACTTATGAACGGCACAAACGCGAAACATATCAGCGTCCTATAAGACTTCAGTGTTATAGGATCAAGCGACTAAGTGCACATGGTGGATGCCTTGGCGATTACAGGCGAAGAAGGACGTGGTAGCCTGCGAAAAGCTGCGGGGAGCTGGCAAACAAGCTTTGATCCGCAGATGTCCGAATGGGGAAACCCACTGCAGCGATGCAGTATTCCTGGCTGAATACATAGGCCAGTGAAGGCGAACCGGGTGAACTGAAACATCTCAGTAACTCGAGGAAAAGACATCAACCGAGATTCCGAAAGTAGTGGCGAGCGAAATCGGAGTAGCCTTTACGATTTAGCAGTTCAGATAATCGAACGGAATGGAAAGTCCGGCCGTAGCAGGTGATAGCCCTGTAGATGAAATCTGGATTGTGGAACTAGGCGTAAGAGAAGTAGGGCGGGACACGTGAAATCCTGTCTGAAGATGGGGGGACCATCCTCCAAGGCTAAATACTCGTAATCGACCGATAGTGAACCAGTACCGTGAGGGAAAGGCGAAAAGAACCCCGGAAGGGGAGTGAAATAGATCCTGAAACCGTGTGCATACAAACAGTCGGAGCCTCTTTATGGGGTGACGGCGTACCTTTTGTATAATGGGTCAGCGACTTACATTCAGTGGCGAGCTTAACCGAATAGGGAAGGCGTAGCGAAAGCGAGTCCGAATAGGGCGAATCAGTCGCTGGGTGTAGACCCGAAACCAGATGATCTACCCATGGCCAGGTTGAAGGCACGGTAACACGTGCTGGAGGACCGAACCCACTAATGTTGAAAAATTAGGGGATGAGCTGTGGATAGGGGTGAAAGGCTAAACAAATCTGGAAATAGCTGGTTCTCTCCGAAAACTATTTAGGTAGTGCCTCAAGTATTACTGCGGGGGGTAGAGCACTGTTATAGCTAGGGGGTCATGGCGACTTACCAAACTATGGCAAACTCCGAATACCCGCAAGTACAGCTTGGGAGACAGAGCACCGGGTGCTAACGTCCGGACTCAAGAGGGAAACAACCCAGACCGCCAGCTAAGGTCCCCAATTATTGCTAAGTGGGAAACGAAGTGGGAAGGCATAGACAGTCAGGAGGTTGGCTTAGAAGCAGCCACCCTTTAAAGAAAGCGTAATAGCTCACTGATCGAGTCGTCCTGCGCGGAAGATGTAACGGGGCTAAGCAATAAACCGAAGCTGCGGGTGTGTACCTTTGGTACACGCGGTAGGAGAGCGTTCTGTAAGCCTGCGAAGGTGGCTTGTAAAGGCTGCTGGAGGTATCAGAAGTGCGAATGCTGACATGAGTAGCGATAAAGGGGGTGAAAAGCCCCCTCGCCGTAAGTCCAAGGTTTCCTGCGCAACGTTCATCGGCGCAGGGTGAGTCGGCCCCTAAGGCGAGGCAGAGATGCGTAGCTGATGGGAAGCTGGTTAATATTCCAGCACCGTCGTACAGTGCGATGGGGGGACGGATCGCGGAAGGTCATCAGGGTGTTGGAAGTCCCTGTTGCGACATTAGAGAAGGCGCTTTAGGCAAATCCGGGCGCGTGATTCAAGGGTGTTGCACGAGGTCCCATGTGGACCGAAGTGATTGGAAGTGGTTCCAAGAAAAGCCTCTAAGCTTCAGCTGTACGAGACCGTACCGCAAACCGACACAGGTGGACGGGATGAATATTCCAAGGCGCTTGAGAGAACTCAGGAGAAGGAACTCGGCAAATTGATACCGTAACTTCGGGAGAAGGTATGCCCCGGTAGTGTGATGCGCCTGCGCGCAGAGCATGAAGGGGCCGCAGAGAATCGGTGGCTGCGACTGTTTATTAAAAACACAGCACTCTGCCAAGACGAAAGTCGACGTATAGGGTGTGACGCCTGCCCGGTGCCGGAAGGTTAAGTGATGGGGTGCAAGCTCTTGATCGAAGCCCCGGTAAACGGCGGCCGTAACTATAACGGTCCTAAGGTAGCGAAATTCCTTGTCGGGTAAGTTCCGACCTGCACGAATGGCGTAACGATGGCCACACTGTCTCCTCCTGAGACTCAGCGAAGTTGAAGTGTTTGTGATGATGCAATCTCCCCGCGGCTAGACGGAAAGACCCCATGAACCTTTACTGTAGCTTTGCATTGGACTGTGAACCGGCCTGTGTAGGATAGGTGGGAGGCGCTGAAACCGAGTCGCTAGATTCGGTGGAGCCGACCTTGAAATACCACCCTGGTTTGTTTGCGGTTCTAACCTTGGTCCGTTATCCGGATCGGGGACAGTGCATGGTAGGCAGTTTGACTGGGGCGGTCTCCTCCCAAAGTGTAACGGAGGAGTTCGAAGGTACGCTAGGTACGGTCGGAAATCGTGCTGATAGTGCAATGGCATAAGCGTGCTTGACTGTGAGACTGACAAGTCGAACAGGTGCGAAAGCAGGACATAGTGATCCGGTGGTTCTGAATGGAAGGGCCATCGCTCAACGGATAAAAGGTACTCTGGGGATAACAGGCTGATACCGCCCAAGAGTTCATATCGACGGCGGTGTTTGGCACCTCGATGTCGGCTCATCTCATCCTGGGGCTGTAGCCGGTCCCAAGGGTATGGCTGTTCGCCATTTAAAGAGGTACGTGAGCTGGGTTTAAAACGTCGTGAGACAGTTTGGTCCCTATCTGCCGTGGGCGTTGGATACTTGACGGAGCCTGCTCCTAGTACGAGAGGACCGGAGTGGACGTACCTCTGGTGTACCGGTTGTCATGCCAATGGCATTGCCGGGTAGCTAAGTACGGAAGAGATAACCGCTGAAGGCATCTAAGCGGGAAACTCGTCTGAAGATTAGGTATCCCGGGGACTAGATCCCCCTGAAGGGTCGTTCGAGACCAGAACGTTGATAGGTCGGGTGTGGAAGCACAGTAATGTGTTGAGCTAACCGATACTAATTGCCCGTGCGGCTTGATCCTATAACTCTGTGGGTTTTATGACCTGATAGATAGTAGCGACAAGTGCCGTTTATAGTGAAAGAATTCGTCAAACATAACCCCCTGTTGCTCGCCGATCGTCACCCCCATAGGACACGCTCCTTGGCCAGTGACTGACTCGCGCAACACGTCGTGCTTCTTCCAAATTGGGGCCCGTAGACTTAAAACGCTACCGGCCCAACCCTTTACGCCTGACGACCATAGCAAGGTGGTCCCACTCCTTCCCATCCCGAACAGGACAGTGAAACGCCTTCGCGCCGATGATAGTGAACATTCGTTTGTGAAAGTAGGTCATCGTCAGGCTCTTATCCTCAAAACCCCTCCAGCTAGCGCTGCGAGGGGTTTTGTCTTTGTG
>NZ_CBCSIU010000052.1:0-5956 GCF_965139205.1 Bordetella muralis | reverse complement strand
CCACGTGAAGCCCCCACGCAGCCACTGCCCCGCATCGACGTCCAATAGCACTAAACCATCACCCCCCATCAACCCTCAAACCAATTCAGCACCCCATCCAATCCCGCCACGTTCAACGCATAAGGCGTCTGCTGCCGCACAATAGGCTTAGCCCGATAGGCAACGGCATAGCGCGCAAACCCCAGCATCTTGAGGTCATTCGCCCCATCTCCCAGAGCAATGATCTGATCCACCGTCGCCCCATATGTCTGGGCGAACGTCCGCAGATGCATCAGCTTGGCGTCTGCATCCAAAATATCGCCAAGCACTTTGCCAGTCAGCACGCCGTCTTTGATTTCCAGGGTGTTGGCATACGCGCTATCGAGGTTCAGCCGTTGGCGCAGGCGTTCCGTAAAGAACGTGAATCCGCCAGACACTAATAGCACCTTGATCCCTGCCGCCTGTGCCGTTGATATCAATTGCTCCGCACCCGGATTCAGACGCAGTTTGTCTGCATAAACCTGTTCCAGGGCCGATGCCGGCGTGCCCTCCAGCAAGGCCACCCGACGGCGCAGGCTTTCGGAGAAGTCCTTGATTTCGCCCCGCATTGCAGCCTCGGTGATCTCGGCGACTTTGGGTTTGACCCCCGCGACGCCGGCGATTTCGTCGATGCACTCGATGTTGATCAGCGTGGAATCCATATCCATCGCCAATACCTTGCATTGAGACAGACGCACGCCGGCAGGCACGAATGCCGTGTCGATGCCATGCTGTTCTCCCCAGGCCGTGACCTGTGCGCGCACATCGGCGTCTTGCGATACGTCCAATAGACGAGAGGCCGTGGCGCTGAGATGGACGACGCCTTGAGCTTGCGCCAGGGCCGCTAATTGTTCGACCTGGGCAGCGCCGAGCGCCGGGGATTGAATGACGAGATGAGTGGTAGACATGGCAGAAAGTGTGTCGGTGAGGGGCCGGTGCGTGCTGATGCTGCTCAAAGCATACCGCGGACATGAGAGAGGCTATTTTGCAGGCGCATTTTCAGCGCCATGCAAAGGGTGTTTGAACGAGTATGTCGGCACGCATGGCTATTTCAATGAGCGCAGCACCGCACGTACGGCATCGGCACGCGTGGAAACTTTGACGACGGTGAACTCGATACGCAACTTGTCCGGACCGGCCAATTTGATGTGGCGCTGCTTTTGTATCAGCTCGATGATCCGCGCGGGATCGACCGTGGTCTTGGGGCCAAACTGGATCAGTGCCTGGTTTTCGCTGGCATCGATCTTGATGATACCCAGCGGCTGCGCTGCCAGTCTCAGGCGATGCGTGGTCAGCAGTACCTGTGCGGCCTCGGGCAGTTTGCCAAAGCGGTCGATGAGCTCTTCCTGGATGCGGATCAGATCGTCTTCGTCTTCGGCATGCGACAGACGTTTGTAGATCGCCAGACGTGCATGCACGTCTGCACAATAGTCCGATGGCAACAACGCCGGGGCATGCAGATTGACCTCGCATGCCAGGTTGAACGGCGCATCCAGATCGGGCTCTTCGCCCGCCTTGAGCGCGCGTACGGCTTCGTTCAACATCTCGTTGTACATCGAGAAGCCGATTTCGTGGATGTTGCCCGATTGCGATTCGCCCAGGACTTCGCCCGTGCCGCGGATCTCCAGATCGTGCATGGCCAGATAAAAGCCAGAGCCCAGTTCTTCCATCGCCTGAATGGCTTCCAAGCGCTTTTTGGCGTTGGAGGTAATTGCGTCTTCGCCGGGCGTCAGCAGGTAAGCATAAGCCTGGTGGTGCGAGCGCCCGACCCGGCCGCGCAACTGGTGCAATTGCGCCAGGCCGAAGCGATCAGCGCGATGGATGACGATGGTGTTGGCGCTGGGTACGTCGATACCGGTTTCGATGATGGTGGTACACAGCAGCACGTTAAAGCGCTGCTGATAAAAGCCCTTCATCACTTGTTCCAGCTCGCGCTCGGGCATCTGGCCGTGCGCGACGGCGATGCGGGCCTCGGGGACGAGTTCTTCGAGGCGCGCCCGGCGATTGTGGATGGTCTCGACTTCGTTATGCAGGAAATAGGCCTGGCCGCCACGCTTGAGTTCGCGCAGCAGGGCCTCGCGTATGGTGCTGCTGTCTTCGCGACGGACAAAGGTCTTGATCGCCAGACGCTTTTGCGGTGCGGTGGCAATGACGGAGAAATCGCGTATGCCTTCGAGCGACATGCCCAGGGTGCGGGGGATGGGCGTGGCGGTCAGCGTCAGGACATCCACCTCGGCGCGCAGGGCCTTCAGCGCCTCTTTCTGGCGTACGCCAAAGCGGTGCTCTTCGTCGATGATGACCAGGCCCAGACGCTTGAACCGTACGTCTTTAGACAGGATCTTGTGCGTGCCAATCACGATGTCGACGCGGCCATCGTTGATGCCTGTGACGGCATCGGCGACTTCTTTTGATGAACGGAAACGCGATAGCTCGACTACACGCACAGGCCAATCGGCAAAGCGATCGGCAAAGGTCTGGGCATGCTGTTCGGCCAACAATGTCGTGGGGCAGAGCAGGGCCACTTGTTTGCCGTTGGCGACGGCCAGAAAAGCGGCGCGCAACGCGACTTCGGTTTTGCCAAAGCCGACATCGCCGCACACCAGGCGATCCATCGGGCGGCCCGAGGTCATGTCGCTGATGACGGCTTGGATCGCGGCGGCTTGATCGGGCGTTTCTTCGAAGCCAAAGCCTTCGGCGAAGGCTTCGTAATCGTTGATGGGCAGGTTAAAGGTATAGCCCTCGCGTGCGGCGCGTTGCGCGTACAGCGCCAACAGTTCGGCGGCAGTGTCGCGCACCTGGCGCGCGGCCTTGCGGCGAGCCTTGTCCCATTGCCCCGATCCCAGTTGATGCAGCGGTGCGGCCTCGGGGTCTGCGCCGCTATAGCGAGCGATGACGTGCAACTGCGAAACGGGCACGTATAACGTGCTGCCGTTGGCGTATTCGAGATGCAGGAATTCCATCTCGCCGTCGCCCATGTCCATGTTGATCAGGCCATGGTATCGCCCGATGCCGTGCTGCGCGTGGACGACCGGGTCGCCAGCCCGCAACTCGGACAGGTCCCGCACCATCGCTTCGACGTTGCTGGTACGTTCCTGATCGCGCCGGCCACGTCGCGTCCCACCGGCATTGCCAGGATACAGATCGTTTTCGGTGAGAAACAGCAGTTCGGCCGAGGGGATGCCAAAGCCTGCCGACAGCGGCGCCGCGAGCAGGGCAAAAGCGGACTGAGAGACGAGAAATTCCTGCAGCGATTCCGGCTGCGCATCGGGTGGCAGGTCGAACTCGGTCAGCATTTGCGCCAGCGTTTCGCGCCGGCCTGCCGAGTCTGCGCACAGCAAGACGCGCGATTCGCCGCGCGCCAACAAGGCGCGCAGGCGAGCGATGGGGTCTTCGGCGCGACGGCTGATGCTGACGTTGGGCGCGGTGGAGAAATCCGGATGCGGCGCGCCCTCGGTCAATGCCAGGCGTGGAAACGCCTTGAATCGGCCATGCAGTCCTTCGCTGTCCAGAAACAGGGCCGAGGGCGGCAGTACTGGGCGTTCGCGGTCGCTTTTCAGAAAGGTATAACGGGTGCTGGTGTCCTGGGTGAAGCGCTGGATCGCATCTTCGATATCGCCCAATGTGACAGTAATCGCATCGGCCGGCAGATAGTCAAATAGCGTTGCAGTTTCGTCAAAGAACAGCGGCAGGTAATACTCGACACCGGCAAAAGCAATGCCGTTGCCGATGTCTTTGTAGGGCAGGGCGCGGGACGGGTCGCCCTCGAATTCCTCGCGAAAACGCGCCCTGAACCGATTGCGCGATTCCTCGTCCATCGGAAACTCGCGGCCCGGCAGCAACTGTACCTCGCGCACAGGGTACAGACTGCGTTGCGTGTCGACGTCAAAGCTTCGTATGGACTCGATTTCATCGTCAAACAAGTCCAGCCGGTAGGGCACTGCCGAACCCATGGGGAATAAATCGATCAGTCCCCCACGTAGACAGAATTCCCCCGGCGCAGTCACCTGGGTCACGTGAGCGTAGTTCGCCAATGTCAGCTGGGCGCGCAGCGCGGCCTCGTCCAGCTTGTCTTTCTGCTTGAACGAGAATGTATAGGCGGCCAGAAACGAGGGCGGGGCCAATCGATACAAGGCGGTTGTCACCGGGACCAGCAGCACGTCGACCGTATGCTGCATGAGGGCATGCAGGGTGTGCAGGCGTTCCGACACCAAATCCTGGTGGGGCGAGAACGCGTCGTACGGCAGCGTTTCCCAGTCGGGCAATTGCCGTACCCGCAGATCGGGCGCGAACTGGGGAATCTCGTCGGCGAGCCGCTGTGCCTCCAGGGGCGCCGCCGTCAAAACGACGAGCGGTCGGCCGCTTTGCCGGGCGAGATCGGCCAATAGCCATGCGTCGGCCGAGCCTGGTGGACGCGGCTGCGCGTAGCGGGTGCCGGCTTTCAGGGCGGACAGTGTGGCGGCAGTGGCGGGGATCCGCGAGGCCGCATTGAGTAGTGAGGAATCAGACATCAGGCGGAAGATTATAAAATCTCTCGGCCATGACTGACTCTCTAATTGCAATTGTTCCTGCCGCCGGCGTCGGCCAGCGTGCTGCACGGGCCGGCGAATCGGGCCCGCCCAAGCAATATCGCCTGATTGCGGGGCAGCCTATGCTGCGCCACGCGGTGCAGGCGTTGCTGGCGGACGCCCGTATTGCCCAGGTGCGGGTGGCGGTGTCTGCCAATGATGGCTGGGCCGCTGAGGCCCTGGCTGGCTTGCCCCGCACCGTCTGCCGGTCGTGTGGTGGCCCTACACGGGCTGAGACGGTGGCAGCGGCGTTGGCTGACAGTGGGGCGGCAGATGGTGACTGGGTGCTGGTTCACGACGCAGCGCGCCCGGGTTTGCCTGCGGAGGCGTTGGCTCGTCTGATTGATGCTTGCCTTTCTGACGCTGTGGGCGGACTGCTGGCATTGCCGGTGGCGGATACGGTGAAATCGCAGCGCAGGCTCGATACGGGGGCTGCGCGCGGCCAATCTGCCGCTGAAGTATCGATACCGCTTGGTGACAGTAGGCCCTCTGAGGTCGATTCCACGTCTGCGGAGCCCCGTGTGCGTGCGACGCTGGATCGCGAGGGGCTATGGCTGGCCCAAACTCCCCAGATGTTCCGCGCAGGTCTGCTGCGCGCGGCGTTGGCGAGTGCGCAATCCGCGGGTGTGGCAGTCACTGACGAGGCTTCGGCCATCGAGGCGGCTGGCTATGCTCCTTTGCTGGTGCCTGGGTCGTTGCGCAATTTCAAGGTGACGTGGCCGGATGATTTTGAATTGATGGGAAAATGGGTTTGACACGTTCCGTTTTGGGGCAGCAAGCTTTTTGGAGTATTGGATGAGTTTTCCTTTCCGAGTCGGTCAGGGCTTTGACGTGCATGCCTTGGTGACGGGCCGTCCGTTGATTATCGGTGGCGTCACGATCCCGCATACGCATGGGCTGCAGGGGCATTCGGATGCAGATGTGTTGCTGCATGCGGTGACAGATGCGTTGCTGGGGGCGGCTGGATTGGGGGATATCGGGCGGCATTTTCCTGATACGGATCCTGCCTATAAGGGCGCCGATAGCCGTGTGCTGTTGCGAGATGCGGTTGCCAAAATCCGTGCAGCCGGGTGGGTGCCGGTGAATATCGACGCTACCGTTCATGCCCAGGCGCCGAAAGTCGGCCCTCATGCCGCCGCAATGGTGGCGAATATCGCTGCGGATGTGGGCGTTGAGGTTGATGTGATCAACATCAAGGCCAAGACTAACGAAGGGTTGGGGTATTTGGGGCGTAAAGAGGGGATTGCCGCTACGGTGGTTGCTTTGCTGGCTCGGGGGGAGTGACGGGTTTTTTTGCGGGTTGATGTTTTGGGGCTAGGTAGGGGTTCTGTTGGTCGTNGAGNNGNGGCAATCGGCCCGGCCGGGCTTCACAA
>NZ_CBCSIU010000051.1:0-6275 GCF_965139205.1 Bordetella muralis | reverse complement strand
CCCCCACAATCACCGCCACCCCAGCATTCCCCAACCGACGGGCAGACAGGGCCGTCGCCAGTAATCCTCCCGCGTATGGCAGGATCTGGGACACCCCCGACAACGCCATCACATCCGGCACGATGACAGCAGTAGCGATTCCTGCCAGCAAAGCAGGACCTAAAGCGGCCAGAGACGACCCTTCTGTCAGCCGCCGCAGCCACCGGCTACGGCTCGATAGTAAAAAGGGCAACGCGCGCGTCAGGTAGGTAATGACAGCCATCGCAATAACGGCCGCCCAGAAGTCAAGTTGGCTACCTATCATCATGCGCTCTGCAACCGGTGGGTCACACATCCCACCACAGCGGCGGCCAGGATGGCGAGAGTCGTATGGCCCAGGGCGGAACATGCAACACCGACGATCAGCGCAGCAATGATGGCACCTCTCAAAGGACGCGTAACGCTTTGACAGACCAGGGCCAGGAACAGCGCGGGCAAGGCAAAATGCATGACCTGGGACAGCATGGGAAAGTGATGCTCCAGACCATCACCGGCATAGACACCAACGGCAGTGCCTGCAATCCAGGTCAACCAGGCTCCCAGCCCGAGTAAGGTCATCCAACGGTTTCGCTGTTCTGGGGAGACCGGTTCAATCCGGTTCAGCGCCGTGGCAAATACTTCGTCAGTCAGCAAAAACGCGAGCTTCAAGCGCATCCCGAGCCGCTCTGGCAGAAAGCGCGAGAGCAATGGACCATACAGCAGATGACGCGCATTCAGCAGCGAGCAAAGGGCGACGACCCATAGCCACGGGGTACCGGCCTTGATCGAGGCCAGCAGCAGAAACTGGCTGGCCCCGGCATAGACCAAGACCGAAATCAACACGACTTGTACAGGCGACAGGCCGGTAGACAATCCCGCAACACCGAATGTCACGGCCACAGGAAAATAACCGATCATGATGGGCAGACAGGCCTTTAAACCCGCCCAGCCATTACCCCCCGGCAAAGCCAGATGAGGCTCTGGGACGGATGAGTGGGACATGGGAATAACTCCAGTGGCAGAGAATCGACGTATGCAGCAGTTTACCTACTCAACGCTCAGGCACGATGTCCGCATCCGGCTCGCCCCCCTCGCGAGGCGAGGGACAGCCTTGTCCAACATTTTCAGACAAAAAGACCCACACGGCAGCACACGGCATAATGTGCTTCTGTACCTGTTTTGAGCTGCGTCATTCATCCGCAGCCACCGATATTGGACGTCATCGTGCTGACCATCATTAATGCTGATTTCAACAACCCTGCTCATGGCGACATGGTCGTCTCGCTGCTGAACGAATACGCCCAGGGCCCCATGGGGGGCAATGAGCCACTATCCGACTACACGCGCGCCAACCTGATTTCCGAATTGGCAAAACGTCCCACGGCAGGCGCGTTAATTGCTCTGCAGGATGGCCAGCCCGCGGGCTTGGCCATCTACCTGGAAGGTTTTTCCACCTTTGCGTGTAAACCGTTATTGAACCTGCATGATTTCATGGTGTCCGAGCGATTTCGCGGACAGGGAATTGCGCAACAGCTGTTGGCGGCCCTGGATCAGACTGCGCTTGCGCGCGGCTGCTGCAAGATCACACTTGAGGTATTGCAAGGCAATGAGGCTGCCAAAGCGCTTTATCGCAAAACCGGTTATCAAGGTTACGAATTGGCCAGCGACACCGGCCAAGCCATGTTCTGGCAAAAGAAAATAGCGGCATAGCAAGGATAACGAGAGCGATTGCACCATGAAAATGCACGATATCCCCTTCGGCACCACCGATTGGCAAACGATCGAACCTACCGAACATCCCGGCGATACTGGCATGGCTTATTGGCGCACTCGCCAATTTGGCGATATCCGAGTGCGCATGGTCGACTATTCGGCGGGTTATCTGGCCGACCATTGGTGTAGCAAGGGGCATATCCTGCTCTGCCTGGAGGGCGAGCTGCACACGGAGCTGGAAGACGGACGGCGCTTTGTCCTGACCCCGGGCATGAGCTATCAGGTCGCCGATCAGGCCGAGGCACATCGCTCGTCCACACCCGTCGGGGCCCGGCTGTTTATCGTCGATTGACGAGCGCCAGCCGCACGGCGTGGGCGGAACACAACGTTCGCCTCGCCCTCAGCGGCGCCCGGATGCCGTAACGGCGTGATTGCGTTACGCTGTGAGCTGTGCTCGATAGTGGAAGCGGCCCGCTACAGCACTGCAGGTTGACTGGTTTGCCGCCACGGAAACTTTATCTTGTCGGATACGCTTGCCTCTCCCTTGACCCTCTACGTCGACGCCCAGTTCCTGAGCCCCTATGCCATGTCCGCCTATGTGGCGCTGACGGAAAAAGGCCTGCCTGTCGAACTGCGGTTGGTGGACCTGCAGGCGGGCGAACAGCGCATGGCGCCTTATACGAGTCGAGCTCCTACCTGTCGCGTCCCCGCGCTGACACATGACGGGTTTCACTTGACCGAATCCAGCGCGATCATCGAATACCTGGAAGACGTTTTTCCCGCCCCCGACTATCCTGCGCTCTATCCCGGCACGCCCCAAGAGCGGGCGCGCGCGCGGCAGATTCAGGCCTGGTTGCGCAGCGACCTGGCGGCCCTGCGTGAGGAACGGCCGACGGATGTCGTGTTCCATGGCGCCCCCCCTGCCCCTCTCGGCGATGCCGGCCAGGCGGCAGCTGCAAAGCTGCTGCGTGTCGCACAGACCTTGTTGCCAGAAGGCCAGGCACAGCTCTTTGGCTCGTGGACCATAGCCGACACCGAACTCGCGCTGATGCTGCGCCGGCTGGCAGGCACCGATGAGCTGCCCACCGCTTTGCAAGCCTATGCGGACGCACAATGGCAACGACCGGCGGTCCAGACTTGGCTGCAATTCAATCGAGACGCGCGGGATTAAATGACGCCTTGAATCTCGGGGGGATGTTGCGGGTCGCCGATACGCCTTCCTCGCGGTCCCTGCAAAACGGCGGCTGAAGCACACCCGTTGATAAGAGGCGATAGCGTACGCTCGGCGGCTGGCCCCATAGACGAGGGAATTTCACGATATGGGGACCCATAGGCCTGTCCCTATTAACGTGAAACCGTTCACCGCTCCGCCCGTGCCCTAGCTGCAAACGAATGCAAACCGATGTTGCGTTGCAACATTTAATGCGCTGTAATTGGGATCATCGACAAACCAATCCCGTCAGCGCAGCCGTATCCGGCTGGCTGCCCAACCGGAGATCGCTTTGGCCAAACCTGCCTACGATCGCAACGCCCCCGCCTCTGTGCCAGCCACCCCTTGGACGGCTGCCTACGACTACGCCATCGATACCCTGCAACGCAGCGTGCTGTACGCCGACGTCATGCGTCAGCGGGGCAACCAGTATCACCGCCACATGGCCAAGCGCCATCCGAACGTGCTCAGCATGAAGTCCGAGCTGGTACTGGATGGCCGCGAGCTCGACCGGCCGGTCAACTACGGGTTGCTGCGCATTCTGCCCCCCGCAGATGTGCCGATGGACCCGCAAAAGCGGCCCTTTTTAGTCGTGGATCCGCGTGCAGGCCATGGGCCCGGCATCGGGGGGTTCAAACCGGAAAGCGAGATCGGCGTAGCCTTGCGCGCTGGCCACCCCTGCTACTTTGCCTCGTTTCTGCCGCAGCCCACCAACACGCAAACCGTCGAAGACGTCATGCGTGCCGAGGCTCGGTTTCTAGAGGAAATCATCGCGCGCCATCCCGAGTCCGAAGGCAAACCAGTGGTGATCGGCAATTGCCAGGCCGGGTGGCAAATCATGATGACGGCCGCCATGCGGCCCGAACTGTTCGGCCCCATCATCGTCGCCGGTGCTCCATTATCGTACTGGGCGGGCTGGCGCGGCATGAATCCCATGCGCTACAGCGGCGGACTGCTGGGTGGCAGTTGGCTGACGGAGATGGCCAGCGACCTGGGTCACGGACGTTTTGACGGCGCCTGGCTGGTGCAGAATTTCGAAAACCTCAATCCTGCCAATACGCTGTGGAGCAAGCAGTACAACCTGTATGCCAAAGTCGATACCGAGGCCGACCGCTATCTGGATTTTGAACGCTGGTGGGGCGGTCACGTTTTTTTGAACGGACCGGAAATCCAATACATCGTCGATAACCTGTTCATCGGCAATCGCCTGGCGACGGCAGGGCTGGTGACCTCGGATGGCATCCGCATCGACCTGCGCAATATTCGCTCGCCCATCATCGTGTTCTGCTCCAAGGGCGACAACATCACGCCTCCGCCGCAGGCGCTGGGCTGGATTCCCGACTTGTACCAGGATGACGCCGAAGTGCTGGCGCATGGCCAAACCATTGTGTACGCCGTGCACGAAAGCATCGGGCACTTGGGCATTTTTGTGTCGGGCGCCGTCGCCCGCAAAGAACACCAAGAGTTCACCGCCAACATCGACCTGATCGATGTCCTGCCGGCCGGCATTTATCAAGCCGAAATCGCGGACAAGACGCCTGAGACCCTCAATGCGGATCTCGCCGAGGGCGATTATGTCGTGTCGTTCGCACGCCGCAAGCTCGATGACGTGCGCGCCATCGTACAGCGCAACGAAGAAGACGACCGCCGCTTTGCGGCCGTAGCGCGGATTTCGGACATCAATCTGGGCCTGTACCGCAGCTTTGTCCAACCCTGGATCCGGGCCGCCGTGACGCCGCAGTCCGCCGAATGGATGCAACGCATGCATCCGCTGCGCCTGCCCTATGAGCTGATTTCCGACACCAATCCCTGGGTCGCCCCAGTGGCGCAGGTGGCGGAGCACGCACGCGAACATCGCCGCCCTGCCGATGCAATGAATCCATTTATCATGATGGAACGCATGGTGTCCAAGAATATCGTGGCCGGGCTGAATATGTGGCAAGAGCTGCGCGACGCTGCGGGGGAACAGCTGTTCATGAACATCTATGGGTCGCCTGTCGTACAGGATTGGGCGGGTCTGGGTGCCAAAAAAGGCGTCGCCCCTCGCAACCACCCGGGCGTCTCTCCCGAACACCGGGCGTTCATGGAACAACGGGCAAATGAATTGCGCGGCCAGTTGGACCAGGGCGGCGTATCAGAGGCCGCCATCCGCATGATGCTGTACGTCTCCAGCGCCGAAGGCAGCATCGACGAGCGCAGTTTTGCCATGCTGCGCAAGCTGCGTGCAGACACCGATTCCGATCTGGCGTTGCAGGAATTCAAAGATCTCGCTCGGGATCAAGCGTTGATGATGCGGCTGGACCGCCAAGGCGCCCTGCAGGCCATGCCGAAGCTGCTGGAAGGCGCGTCCGCCGACGAAATCCGCAATGCGTTTGGCACCATGCGCAACGTGCTGGAGGCCACGGGCCCGTTGAACGAGCGTGCCCGCGCCTGCCTGGAGGAAGTCGAAGCCATTTTCCGCGAAGCCGCACAGCGGGCGTTGGCGCAGGAGGAAAAGGCAGTCGAGGAAAAACCGGCCCGTAAGACTGTCACCAAGCGAGCGGCAAAAACCGCGGCTAAATCGGTCACGACGCCACCCACGAAAAGGACCGCGAAATCCGTTGAGGCTGCGGCGCCTCAGGCCGCCACCGAAAGCGGTGACACTGCACCGGCCGGCGCCTCCACAACCAAACGCGCATCCACGCGCGCTGCGACACCACGGCGTCGCTCCGCAGCGAGTAAACGCAGCAGCAAATAAGAAATCATCGAGGCCCCGAGACACTGTGTGTCGAGGGGCCTCGGCATTTACTGCTTGGCTTTTTCAATGCAGTCAGCTTGTCCTTTGTTTTTTGCGTTGCCCCCAAACCGCATATTCTCAGGAGAACCACGACCATGATGACCCGTGCCGAAGTCACCGAACTTGTCGTTACCCAAAAGCTGAAGAAAGGCCTGAAATGGCCAGCCATCGCCGAAGTCATCGGCCAGAGCAAGGAGTGGACCGCCGCCGCGCTCCTGGGACAAATGACCATGACCGCCGAGCAGGCCCAAGCCGCGGGCAAACTGCTCGACTTGCCCGAAGACGCCATCCTGCAATTGCAAGTCACGCCCTACAAGGGATCGCTGCCGACGGCCATACCGACGGATCCGTTGATCTACCGGTTCTACGAATTGGTGAACGTCTACGGCACCACGTTTAAATCGCTGATTCACGAAGAGTTCGGCGACGGCATCATGAGCGCTATCGATTTCAAGATGGATCTGGCGCGGGAAAATGATCCGGCTGGGGATCGTGTGCGGATAGTGATGAGTGGGAAATTTTTGCCGTATAAGCAGTATTGGGGGGGAGGAGGCTGCG
>NZ_CBCSIU010000050.1:0-7268 GCF_965139205.1 Bordetella muralis | reverse complement strand
GGACCGGCTTTGTGAAGCCCTCACGGCCCGATTGCCTCGGCTCGACGTCCAATAAGCACACCACCCGCGGAACAACTCACCGATGGTCGTGCGAATGCACCTGCAGCGCTTCCAAAAAACGCGACACCATGTTGTAGGCAGCCACTGTCGCAGTAAGCTCAACCATCAATTTATCGCTACCGACGGCTTGGCGTGCCGCATCGAATACCGTTTGCGGCACTTGGACGTTGCGCGTCATCGTGTCGGTATAGGCCAGCACTGCGCGCTCTTTTTCCGAGAAAAAATCCGAGGATTCCCATTGATCGAGCGCGTCCAGTTGTGCCTGGCTGATGCCCTCGCGCAAGGCGATGGGGGCATGTTGATCCGCCTCATACGGCGCGCCGTTGATAGCGGCCACACGCATGATGACGAGCTCGCGCAAGTCACCTGGCAAGGTGCTCAATTGGCGAATGGAGGTCAGATAATTCAGCCAGCCGCTGGCCACGGCCGGGCTGTGCAGCAGCATCTGGTACAGATGCAGGACGCTGCCACGTTCGGCAACGATGCGATCGACCAGAGGCTTTGCCTCCGGATGCGATAAATCCGCGTAATCTAGACGTGCCACGATGCCACCCTCCTGAAACTGGACTCAGATTTTTTCGGTCTCGCCCGTTTTGGGCTGCCATTTCATCAATCGTTTTTCGCCGATGCCGACCAGATAGTCGAGCAACAGCGCAAAGGCTGTCAGAACGACGATGCCCGCAAACACCGTATTGACGTCAAACGTGCCTTCGGCCTGCAAAATCAGGTAGCCCACACCACTGGCCGAGCCCAGGTATTCGCCGACCACTGCACCGACGAACGCCAGACCCACCGAGGTATGCAAGCTGGAAAACACCCAGCTCGTTGCCGATGGCAGGTACACGTGACGCAGCAATTGACGGCGTCCAGCGCCCAGCATACGCGCGTTATCCAACAACGTCGGACTGACCTCGCGCACGCCTTGATAGACGTTGAAGAACACAATGAAGAAGACCAGCGTCACGGCCAGTGCGACCTTGGACCAGATCCCCAGGCCGAACCACATCCCGAAAATCGGCGCGAGAATCACGCGCGGCATCGAGTTCGCAGCCTTGATGTACGGATCAAGGATGGCACTGGCGGTATTCGACAGCCCCAGCCACAGCCCGAAACCCAAACCCGATATCGTGCCAATGAAAAACGCCAGCACGGTTTCCGAGAGCGTCACCCACAAATGGCGATAGATATCGGCGTCGGTAATGAACCACGCCCAGATGCGTTTCGAGACCTCGAGCGGTTGGCCAAAAAAGAAGGCAACCTTGGGATCCAGAGATACGACGTACCACACGACAAGGATGACAGCCAGCAGCAACAGCTGCCAAAAGCGCAGGCTGAACGACGAGCCCGGTTTAGACAATTTCGACATATCAGGCTCGCTTTTGCTGGGCATAGCCCTTCAGAACTTCTTCACGCAACACGCCCCAGATCGCGGCATGCAACTCCACAAAGCGCGGATGGGTACGCACTTCGGCCACATCGCGCGGACGCGGCAGGTCAATGGCGAACTCACCGATGGGATGCGTGCCGGGCCCTGCCGACAGCACCACCACCCGATCGCTCATCGCAATGGCTTCGTCCAGATCGTGCGTGATGAACAGCACGGCTTTGCGCTTGGCCATCCACAAATCGAGCACCTCGTTTTCCATCAACTGGCGCGTCTGGATATCGAGTGCCGAAAAGGGCTCGTCCATCAAGATGATGTCGGGATCGCGAATCAGCGTTTGCGCCAGCATGGCGCGCTTGCGCATACCACCCGACATCTGGTGCGGGTAGCGTTCCTCGAAGCCGCCCAGGCCCACTCGCCTCATCCAGTCACGGCCACGTTCCAGCGCCTCGGCACGGTCCACGCCGGCAAACTCCAAGCCCGCGATGACGTTTTCCAAGGCGCTGCGCCACGGCAGCAGCGCCTCGCCCTGAAACATATAGCCTGCACGAGTGTTGATGCCCTGCAGCGGCTGCCCGAAGACTTTGACCTCACCGGACGAGGGGCGCAACAAACCCGCCCCTACGTTCAGCAGGGTGGATTTGCCGCAGCCCGTGGGCCCCACGACCGAGACGAACTCGCCCGGTGCGATAGCCAAGGTCGTGTCCTGAACGGCGGTATAGCGTTTGTCTGCGCCATCGCGGGACACGAAGGTGCAAGTGATATGGTCGAGTAAGAGTGCGGCGTCAGCCATTGGGGTATTTCTGGTTAGCACGTTGGGTAAATTCGTTGGTCCAGGCCTTCGACGGATCGATCTTGGCGGCGTCAAAGCCCTTGACGTAGGCGGCCAGCGCCTTCGTAGCCGTAGCGGCACCGTCCTCGGGAATCACACCATCAGGCGAGAAGCCTTCTTTGCTCTTTTCGAGCGCCGCCTTGTATACGTCGGGCTCTCCCAACAGATATTGGGTTGGCACCGTCTTGGCGATCTCATCGGCGCTGGCTTGCTGGAGCCATTTGTCGGCGCGCACGATCGCATTGGTCAATGCCTGCGTCGTGTTGGGATTCTCATCGAGAAAGGCTTGCGGGGCATACAGGCTGCCCGCGGGCATGTTGCCGCCAAAGATAGCCTTGGTGTCTTTCAAGGTGCGGGTATCGACAATGATGTCCATATCGCCGGCCATTGCCAGCATCGACACCACGGGGTCCGTATTGGACATCGCATCGATCTGGCCGCTGCGCAAAGCCGTCACTGCCCCCGCACCGGCCCCGACGCCGATGAACGACACATCGCTATCGGTCAAGCCGTGTTGCGCCAGGAAGAAGCTGACCACCATGTTCGTCGACGAGCCAGGCGCGGTCACACCGATTTTCTTGCCTTTCAGATCGGCCGGACTCTTGTAGTTGGGCAGGGTCTTTTTCGAGACGCCGAAACCGATCATGGGCGCGCGGCCCTGCAGCACAAAGGCGCGGTAGAACTGCCCCTTGGATTGCATGTGCAGCGTGTGCTCAAAGGCACCGGACACCACATCGGCGCTGCCGCCCACGACGGCCTGCAGAGCCTTGGAGCCGCCGGCAAAGTCCGCGATCTTGACGTCCAGGCCTTCATCCTTGAAGTAGCCCTTGATCTCGGCAATGCTGAGCGGCAGGTAATAAATCAGGGGCTTGCCACCCACCGCGATCTGCACGCTCTTTTTTTCTAATTTCTGGGCCCGCACAATGGCTGGCGCCATGCTCATCGCACCGGCCGCACCGGCCAGCTTGAGTAAATCACGACGAGTGATTGACATGGAGGGTCTCCTTTGCCGCTATGCGGCCTGTGTGTCCATTGCGGCCTGACTAGCCGTCACGTAATCATTATGCAGACACAAAACCGGCGCTCGAGCGCGACCATACCGATCACGCCAGCGAACGTCCTGTTTGACCGTCGCCGCAGCATCATACTCCAGTGATTTCCGGAGTTCTTCCGTTGTTTTCCCTAGGCGTGGTGGTACGGCAGACATCTACATTGAGATGCCGGTCGGACAAGGAGCACCGAAAATCCGCATGAAAACATGACGTTGGGAGCGGAGCTATGCCGACTTGCGCTCCATCAGTGCCCAGGCGA
This sequence comes from Bordetella muralis, assembly GCF_965139205.1. Taxonomy (GTDB): domain Bacteria; phylum Pseudomonadota; class Gammaproteobacteria; order Burkholderiales; family Burkholderiaceae_B; genus Bordetella_A; species Bordetella_A muralis. The sequence goes on along the minus strand of NZ_CBCSIU010000050.1, from coordinate 3,681 downwards.
TCGTCCCTGCGTCGACATATTCCAGCTCGCTACCGGCCGGCACGCCGCGCGCCAGACGGGTGATCTTGAGCCCTTTGTCGGCCAAGACCTCATTCAGGAAATGCGCGGTCGTGTCGCCCTCAGCCGTGAAATTGGTGGCCAGGATGACCTCCTGCACAACACCGTCGGAGACCCGTTCGAGCAAGCGGTCGAAGTCCAGCTCGCGAGGGCCGATGCCCTCCAGCGGCGCTACCCGGCCCATCAAGACATAGTACAAGCCACGATAACCGTGACTGGCCTCGATCATGTTTTGATCGGCCGGCGTTTCGACAATGCAGAGCAGCGACGGATCGCGTTTGGGATTGGCACAGGTCGCGCAGATCTCGTCCTCGGTAAAGCTGTTGCAGCGCGCACAATGACGCAGGTTCTGCACAGCGCCTGCCAAGGCCCTGCCCAGCATATCGGCCCCCTGCAGATCGTGCTGCATGAGGTGATAAGCCATCCGCCGGGCCGAACGCACGCCGACGCCAGGCAGGCGGCGCAACGCCTCGATCAACGAGACGAGCGGCTCAGGTTCAGGCAGTTGAGGATCCATCTCGGCCACAGAAACAACGAAAAGAAACGACGAAAAGCGACAATCAGGCGCGCACAAAAATACGCACCCACTCGCCTGACAGGATTAAAAGGGCAGCTTCATTCCCGGCGGCAAGGGCATGCCGGCAGTCACGCCTGCCATTTTTTCTTGCGCAGTGGCTTCGGCCTTGCGCAGCGCATCGTTGAACGCGGCCGCGACCAGATCCTCGAGCATGTCTTTATCGTCGGCCAACAGGCTCGGATCGATCTCGACACGCTTCACGTCGTGGCGGCAAGTCATGGAAACCTTGACCAGGCCACCGCCCGAGGCGCCATCGACAACGATGTCGGCCAGCGCGTCCTGGGCTTTTTTCATGTTTTCCTGCATCTGCTGCGCTTGGCGCATCAGACCAGCCAGTTGTCCTTTCATCATGATGGGAACGTCCTTGAATAGGGATAAAAATTTAACAGGTGTTTGGGTTCAAGACGAGAACGGCGACCTATCTACACTGATCATGCACGAGGTTCGACGGCCCGCACCGCGCTGACACGGCCGCCGAAATCGGCTTTCAATGCCAGCACAAAGGGATCGGCGTCTACTGCCTCCTCGGCTGCTTGTTGGCGCGCTGCCTTTTCGATCTGCGCCACGGCGTGAGCCGTGCCGTCGCCCGTCGCACCGACCTCGATTTCCAAACGCAGCCCTTGGCCGAAATGTTCGCATAGTACGGTTTGCAAACGCACGCGGCTTTCGCTTTCCGCCAGTGTTTTCACTGCGACGCGCAGCACGACGGCATCGCCCTGCACGCCTGACCATTCGCTTTGCCGAGCCAATTCTGCCGCCAGGCCGGTCACCGGCAATTTCGCCGCCAACGCCGGCCATTCGGCGGCCGACATGCTGTTCAGGCTGGCGCCGGGCTGGCGTGAACGGCGAGGAGGCGGTGCGGCTGGACGACGCGGCGCGGGCGCCAGGTCTGCCACCGGTGCCGCTGTAGCCAGCGTCTCGAACTCATCGTCCGGGTCAGCGGTGAACTCGGACGCGGGCATGTAACCGCCCTCGGCCTCGTCCGGAATGTCTTCGTCCACCCAAGCTGGCGGCTCATCGGGACGCGGCGGCGAGGCCTTGGCCTGCGTATGAGCAGCCGACGGCGTAACAGCCAGCGCGGCTGCATGCGCCGCTTTGAGGTCGGAGGACGAAGCAGCGTCAGGCGTCGAATTGTGGCTCTGAACTGACGGGGTCGCCGCGCCCTGAGATTGAGCTTGAGCGGGATCCTCGGCTGCAGGCAAGTCCTCCCACGGCGGAATGTCTTGTTCTGCGCGAATCGCAGCCGGCTGTGCCTCAGACGTACGAGCCTGCTGCGCAGCTGCCCCCGTCGAAGCAGCCGGAACGGCGCCCGTCTGAGCGCCGACCCGCGCAGACGGGGCCACAGCAGGCTGACTCGATGTTGAGGCTGACGCTGCAGCATCAGGCGACGCTACAGGAACAGGCGCGCCAGCGCCAGAGGCGGTGCTCGGTGCCGCATTTAATGCCGCCCCTGGTGCATCAGTATTCGATGTTGCGGCAGCTCCCTTCGCCACATCAGCGGCCGGCCGTTCGGAACCGGTCGCCACGGTTGCGCCAGGCGGCTCCTGCGGCGCGGTGCTTGCCACGACAGGCCCTGACGCGCCCTGTTGTGCGGCAGTGACGGCCCCGGAGGCAGCAGCGGATAGTCCGCCCGCCGCCGGCGCAGGAGCCTGTACGGCCATTTGCGGACCTGCCTGCCCGTTCAGCGCCAACATACGCAAACAGGCCATGATGAAGCCTGCATGCTCATCCGGCGCGAGAGAAAGCTCGCTGCGGCTATGCACTGCTACCGAATAAAACAACTGCACCGCGTCAGGATGCAATAACGCCGCCAAGCGCGCGATATCCCCTGCGAGAGGATCCTCGGCCGACGTCGCGCCAGGCACGCGCTGTTCGATGGCGACACGAGATAGCAGCACCGCCAGATCGGCCAGCGCGCCCGCATACGACAGTCCACGCGTCGACAGTTCTTCTGCGACCGCCAGGACGCCTGCGGCCTCGCCTGACGACAACGACTCGAGCAGACGTACTAGATGGCGTTGATCTATTGTGCCCAGCATGCCGCGCACGGCGTCTTCGGTCAGATTGCCCGCGCTGTAGGCGATCGCCTGGTCAGTCAGGGACAAGGCATCACGCATCGACCCGCCCGCCGCCTGCGCGATCAGACGCAAGGCCGGTAGTTCATTGCCGATGGACTCATCCGCCAGTACCGCCTGCAAATGGCCGACGATGGCGTCAGGCGGCATTTGTTTCAAGTTGAATTGCAGGCAGCGCGACAGCACCGTGACCGGGATTTTCTGAGGGTCCGTCGTCGCCAGGATGAATTTCACATGAGGTGGCGGCTCTTCGAGCGTTTTCAGCATGGCGTTGAACGCATGCCCGGTCAACATGTGGACTTCGTCGATCATGTAGACCTTGTAACGGCCTGCACCGGGCGAATACACCGCCTGCTCGAGCAACTGGGTCATTTCCTCGACGCCGCGGTTCGACGCTGCATCGAGTTCCAGGTAATCCACAAAGCGCCCGGCATCGATCTCGGTACACGCACGGCATTGGCCGCAGGGTCGAGAGGTAATACCGGTTTCGCAATTCAGCGATTTCGCCAAAATGCGCGACAAGGTCGTTTTACCGACGCCACGCGTGCCGGTGAACAGCCAGGCGTGATGCAGGCGCTGAGAGTCGAGCGCGTGGGTCAGCGCGCGCACCACGTGGTCCTGGCCTACCAGGGTATCGAACGAACGTGGGCGCCACTTGCGGGCCAGTACCAGATAAGTCATGGACGGATTGTAGAGCCAGTTGTGCGCGCCTGTGCGCCCAAAATACAAAGGGGCGCCGCAACCAGCGCGCGAACTGCCCTGATGCTGGCAATTCGTTCCGATTACGGCGCCCCCTTGGGGAAACCGGTTGACGAGCCTTACTCCGGCACTGATCCTAAACGACTATGGCTGCTTCGTTCCCGACCTGACCAGGTTCACCGCCGAACCATGCGAAGGGGCCCGTCAAATGAGATTCTAGCAGAGCGGCCGCAAGGCCGCTTGCTCGAAGCTCATTTGGCGGGCCCCGGGGGG
>NZ_CBCSIU010000049.1:0-8825 GCF_965139205.1 Bordetella muralis | reverse complement strand
GTCCAAACCACCCGCCCCCTCTCAAGCACGACGTGATAATCCGCCAACCCCAGCAGCCTCTCCACGTACTTATCAATCACCAAAATCGTCTGCCCCGCCTCCCGCAACGTAGCCACACAATTCCAGATCTCCTCGCGCACCAGCGGCGCCAGTCCCTCGGTCGCCTCATCCAGAATCAACAGCCTGGGATTCGTCACCAAGGCCCGCCCGATTGCCAGCATCTGTTGCTCGCCGCCAGACAATTGATTCCCCATATTGCCCGCCCGTTCCTCCAGCCGAGGAAACAGGGCAAACACTCTCTCGACCGTCCAGGGCTCCCCAATATCCGGATTACGCGCCGCGACAAAAGCCGTCAGATGCTCCCGCACCGTGAGATTCGGAAAACATTGCCGTCCCTCGGGCACAATTGCCAGCCCCGCGCGGGCAATGCGGTCCGGCGCCCAGCCGCCGATATCCTGACCCGCAAAACGGATGCTGCCCGCCCGTAACGGCAGCTGGCCGAACATCGTGCGCAACAGCGTGCTCTTGCCCATGCCGTTGCGTCCCAATAGGGTGACCACTTGCCCCGCACTGATATCCAGGTCTACCCCGAACAACACCTGGCTGGCCCCATAGCCGCTTTCGACAGCGCGCATATTCAACATGACGCTTGCTCCTGCGTACGCACCCCTGCAGCGTGGGGAGAATCATCGTCGCCTAGATAGGCCTTGCGCACGTCTGGATTGGCGCGGATCTCCTCAGGCGTACCTGTCGCGATGATGCGTCCATACACCAGCACCGAAATGCGATCGGCCAGACGGAATACCGCTTGCATATCGTGCTCCACCAACAACATGGTGGTCTGCCCCCGCATCGACTCGATCAGGTCGGTCAAACGCAACGTTTCATCAGGCCCCATGCCCGCCATAGGCTCGTCCAACAACAACACGCTCGGCCTGGCAGCCAAAGCCAACGCGAACTCGAGCTTGCGCTGCTCGCCATGCGGCAGGGTCGCAGCGGGGCGATCGAGCAACGCATCGTCAATCGCACATTGACGAGCCAGCGCCTGCGCCGTGTCGTACAAGGCGGTATCGGCCGTGCGCGGCTTCCAGAAACGGAAACTGCTGCCCGCATGAGCCTGCGCCGCCAGCAACAGGTTGTCGAGCACGCTGAACGATTTGAAAATATTCGTAATCTGATACGAACGCGACAAACCCGCCGCTACGCGCTGGTGCGCATTCAGTCGCGTCACATCGACACCGCCCAACACCAGGCTGCCCTCATCGGCCGGCAAGGTCCCGGACAATAAATGGATCAAGGTTGATTTGCCTGCACCGTTGGGGCCGATCAGGGCATGGATTTCGCCAGGCGCCAACGACAACGACACATGATCAGTCGCCAGCAACGCGCCGAAACGGCGAACCAGGCCGGTCGCTTGCAACACAGGCGCCGAGGTCTTTGCTGCATCACTCATGCCCGACCTCCCCGCACGCTTGTCCCGGCGAACCACGGTGCGACCAGGCCCGCCAATCCACGTGGCGCCCCGAACACCACGCACAACAGCAGAATCCCCAACGGCAGATGCCAGTATTCCGTCCACATGCGCAAGACTTCCTCCAGCGCCAGCATCACCACGGCGCCCACCACGCCGCCGTAGCGCAGGCCGATGCCGCCCACCAGCACCATGACCAGCAGATTGGCCGACTGCGTCCAATGCATCAGGCTGGGTGAAATAAACAGGTTGTGATTGGCGAGCAACGCTCCCGCCAATCCCGCCACGGCGCCGCTGATGACAAACGCCGCGAGCTTCAATCGAAATACGGGATAGCCCAGCGCCTCCATACGCGATTCGTTTTCGCGTATCCCTTGCAGCGCAGTTCCGAATCGCGAATTCACCAAACGCCCAAAGGCCCACATCAACACGGCAAACAACGCCAGGACGACGTAATAAAAGCTGTTGCTATCGGCCAGATCCACGCCAGGCAAGGACGAATACCCCGCCAGATTCAGGCCGTCTTCTCCGCCATACTGACGCAGCGAGATGAAGACGTAATACACCATCTGCGCAAAAGCGAGGGTGATCATGATGAAGTAGACCCCGCGCGTGCGCAGCGACACCGCACCGATCAGCAATGCCAGAACGCCTGCCAGCGCAGCGGCGGCAGGCCAGACGATCAATCCCGCCTGGACACCGTAGGACTCCAGAATCCCGACGACATAAGCCCCCGCGCCGAAAAACGCGGCATGCCCCAGCGCCACCATGCCGCCATACCCCAGAATCAAATTCAAGCTCGTCGCTGCCACTGCGTAGATCAGTACCCGTCGTACGACCGACACATAAAAATCCAATCCCATGGCCTCGGCCACCAGCGGAAATACCGCCAAGGCCAACAGCACAATCCAACTGCCTATGATTGCTTTACGCATCGCTCACCCACGTGCCGGAAACAGCCCAGCCGGCCGGAATACCAGCACCACAGCCATGAGCAGATAAATGGAAATCGCCGCGAACGTCGCGGCCAGGCTGGACGCCATTGCAGGCGGCAAGACCTCGCGCAAAAACATCGGCAGAAATGCCCGGCCGGCGGTATCGACCATCCCGACCAACAAGGCGCCGACAAAAGCGCCTCGTATCGAGCCGATGCCACCGATCACGATACACACCAGTACCAGAATCAGGATCTCTTCGCCCATCCCGACTTGCACCGCAGTGATCGGCCCCAGCAGTGCGCCCGCCACGGCGGCCAACATGGCGCCGATGGTGAATACCCCTAGAAACAGCAGCGGTACGCGCACGCCCATCAGTGTCGCCATTTGCCGATTGGAAGCACCCGCCCGCACCAGCACACCCGCACGGGTACGCGTCACGAACCAGTACAGACCCACCGCTGCGGCCAAACCGCAAGCGATGATCATCAAGCGGTAGGCCGGATACATCAGATCGGGCAGCAAACGCACGGGCCCGGATAAAGCGGCAGGCAAATTCAACATCACCGGCGCAGGGCCCCAGATCATTTTGACCAGATCGTTGGCAATCAAAATAACGGCATACGTACCCAAGACCTGCGCGAGGTGATCGCGCACAGCGAGGCGCCGTATCAAAAGGCGCTCCAGCACCAGGCCCACCACCCCCGTCGCCAATGCGGCGACCAGAACGGCCGCGAGAAAAGAACCGGTGCGTTGCATGGTTTCGGCCGCGACATAGGCACCCGCCATATACAAAGAACCGTGCGCCAGGTTCATGATGTCCATGATCCCGAACACCAACGTCAACCCGGCGGCAATCAAAAACAACATCAGCCCGAACTGCAGGCCGTTTAGCAACTGCTCGACCACTAGCGTCATCAAATACTCCAGTATCCTCGGGTCTGCGCCGGCGGTTGTGAACGCCTGCGCCAACTCAGGATCCGGTCAAGAAACCTGTTTCCCCATTGCCGCGGCCCGGCACCGGTCCGCGGGGCGGTTTACATGGCTACAGCTTGCACTGGCCCACGTACACGTCCTGATAGTCATCAAATATCTTGCCCACCAGCTTGTTGGTGATACGGCCTTCGCTGTCTTTTTCAATCACGCGCAGGTAATAAGCCTGAATGGGATAATGGTTTTTGCCGTAGGTGAACTGGCCGCGCACCGAGGGATAATCGGCCTTGGCAAGTGCTGCCACGATAGCGTCGCGATCAGAGGCCTTTCCGCCGGCCTGCTTCACGGCTGCGTCCATGGCCATGATGACGTCATAGGCCTGCGCCGCATAGACGGACGGATAACGGCCGCCGTACTCTTTGCGGAAAGCGTCCACGAACTGCTTGTTTTGGGGCACATCCAGATCATGAGCCCACTGCGCCGTGTTGAACATGCCCAGCATCGGATCACCAACGGCCTGGATCACATCCTCGTCAGCCGAAAAACCCGGACCGATGAGTTTCACGCTTTGCGACAAGCCCGTCGAGACGAATTGCTTGACGAAATTAATACCCATGCCGCCCGGCAGAAAGATAAACACCGCATCCGGCTTGGCGGCACGGATCTGCGCTAACTCGGCCGCGTAATCGAGCTGGCCCAGCTTGGTGTAGACCTCTTCGGCGACTTCGGCCTTATAGCCACGCTTGAATCCTGTCAGTGCGTCCTTGCCCGCCGGATAGTCGGGCGCCATGATCAGCACTTTCTTGAAGCCCTTGTCCGCGGCGACTTTGCCTGCGGCCTCGTGAAATGCGTCGTTCTGATACGAGGTGCCGAACCAGTATTGATTGCAACGCTCGCCGGCAAACTGGCTGGGGCCAGGGTTGTTGGAGAGATAGGGCACCTTGGCGGCGAACAACGCAGGGCCCACCGCGAGCGCGACGTTCGAGCCGATGGGACCGGTAAAGAAATCGATTTTGTCGCGCTGGATGTAGCGTGACACCAGTTGGCGCGCCTGATCGGGGTTGCCGCCCATGTCAGTTTGCAGGAACTCGGCCGGCTGGCCGCCCAGCTTGCCGCCCAACTGCTTGATCGCCAGATTGAACCCGTCGCGCGCCTCGGCGCCAAGCGCGGAAAACGGACCCGATATATCATTAGCAATACCGACCTTGACGGGATCGGCGGACGAGAGGGCTGGCAGCAGCACAAGAGCAGCCGCCAAAGAAGTCATGAAACGCATCGTGGTACTCCTGCGCCGCGGGCGGCGGATGTTTTTTATAAGGGAATGCGAATGCGAAACGGCTGTCGCTGACCTGAGCACATCTCCCGGACGACGCAAACAGGACTAGCGTGTCTCATAGTTTAGGTTTAAAGTATCTAGCAAGACAAGACTAGGGTTTTTACCGAGACTCGCTCTGCGCCATATCATGATCGACACGCCTGACCTGGAAACACGCGCTGCGCCCGATGATCACCATGCGTTGCGCCTATGGCTGCGCATGCTGACTTGCTGCAATCTGATCGAGTCCGAGATTCGCAGCCGTCTACGCACCGAATTCGACACCACTTTGCCCCGTTTTGACCTGATGGCGCAGCTGCAACGGGCGCCCAAGGGCATGAAAATGGGTGAGCTGTCGCGCCGCATGATGGTCACCAACGGCAATATCACCGGCATCACCGACCAGCTCGAAAAAGAAGGCATGGTCATGCGCACCAAGGTGGAAACCGACCGGCGCAGTTCCGTCTTGAAACTCACCCCGCAAGGCCGCCGGATGTTCACCCGCATGGCGCGCGCTCATGAGGGCTGGGTGAAAGGGATGTTCGCCGACCTGCCCGAGGATCATCGGGATGCCCTGTATCAGGCGTTGGGCGAATTGAAACTGCAAGTCGTCGCCGCTCGCAAGCACGATCGCTGATCGCAACCGCCGCTGCCCTGGCCTCAGCGTCGCGAATATCGCGGGCTTACACGATGACGGTCGGCCACCGCACGGTTGCGCTGCGGCGCCTCAGACAAGCCTGCCCTGAGCCGCCATACGCCCAGGAGTGTTGACTGCGTGAGGCAGGAAAATAAGGCCCCCCCCGGGCAATCCCTTGGTCCGTCACTCGATGGTGGGATAATACGCGGAGCCCCCCGTCCGACGGGCGGGGTTTTCGAGATTCCTTTTGCCCCGCCACAGAGACGAAGTCATGGCCGTTAACCTGCAGATCCCCTCCGAGTCCGATATTTTTCCCGTTGCCGGCGTAGACATCGGCGTTACCGAAGCCGGTATCCGCAAGGCCAACCGACGTGACTTGACCGTGTTCCAGCTGGCGCCTGGCTCCAATGTGGCGGGCGTGTTCACCCGCAACCGTTTCCGTGCTGCACCGGTGCAGGTCTGTGAGGCGCATCTGGCCGCAGGCGGCCCGATCCGCGCCCTGGTGATCAATACCGGTAACGCCAATGCCGGCACCGGCGCCGAAGGCCTGAAAAAAGCTCAGGACACCTGCGTGGCCCTGGGCAAACTGCTGAATGTCCCCGCCCAGCAGATCCTGCCGTTTTCGACCGGCGTCATCCTCGAGCCCCTGCCGCTGGACCGCCTGACCGCCGCCCTGCCCGCTGCCCTGGGCAATCTGGGCCCTAACGAATGGTTCAATGCCGCCCACGGCATCATGACCACTGACACGCAGCCCAAGATCCACTCGCAACGTCAGCAGATCGACGGCAAGACCGTCACCTTTACCGGCATCAGCAAGGGCGCCGGCATGATCCGCCCGAACATGGCCACCATGTTGAGCTTCCTGGCCACGGACGCCAGCATTGCTCAGCCGGTGCTGCGCAAGCTGGCCCTGGAAATCGCCAACCAGTCGTTTAACCGCATCACCGTCGACGGCGACACCTCCACCAACGACTCGTTCATCATCATCGCCACCGGCCAATCGGGCGTGGAGATCACCTCCGAAGCCGACCCGCACTATGCCGCCGTGCGCGATGCGCTGGCCGCGGCCGCACTGGACCTGGCACAGAAGATCGTGCGCGACGCCGAAGGCGCGACCAAATTCATGACCGTGCGCGTCGAAGAAGCCCTGACCACCGAAGAAGCCCTGAAGATCGCATACTCGGTTGCCCACTCGCCGCTGGTCAAGACGGCGTTTTTCGCCTCCGACCCCAACCTGGGCCGCATCCTGGCCGCCATCGGCTACGCCGGCGTAGACGATCTGGACGTCTCGAAGCTGCGCCTCTGGCTGGACGACGTGCTGGTCGCCAAAGACGGCGGCCGCAATCCTGACTACCAAGAGGCAGACGGTCAGCGTGTCATGAAGCAAGCGGAAATCACCGTACGCATTGCGCTGGCGCGTGGCCAGGCGGCTGACACCGTGTACACCTGCGATTTCTCGCATGAGTACGTCAGCATCAACGCCGATTACCGCTCTTGATACATTGATCGCTGAGGGCGCGTGATCTCGCGCCCTTGTTGTCTTGTTATTGTTCCTGCAGGAAATACCGACGTGAGTGCTGCTGATTTTTCCGTTCTGATCGAACGAGCCGAACGCGTGCTGGCCCAGCTCGAAGCCTGGCTGCCCGCCGCACCGCCCGAAATTGATTGGTCCGCCCATGCCTACCGCTGGCGCAAACGCGGCACACGCGGCTGGCTGGACGCCGTGCGCCACGTGGCCCGGATCGACATGGCCGATCTGCAGCACATCGAACGCCAGAAAGGCATCATCGATCGCAACACGCTTCAGTTCCTGCAGAAAAAACCCGCCAACAATGTGCTGATGACCGGCGCACGCGGCACCGGCAAGAGCTCGCTGGTCAAGGCCATGCTGGCCGCCTATGGCGACCAAGGGCTGCGTTTGATCGAGGTCGACAAATCCGACCTGGGTGACCTGGCCGACATCGTCGAGCTGGTCGCGGCGCGTCCCGAACGCTATATCGTGTTCTGCGACGACTTGTCTTTCGAGGAAGGCGAAGCCGGCTACAAGGCCCTGAAATCAGTGCTGGATGGCTCGGTGTCAGCATCGGGCGACAACGTGCTGATCTATGCGACGTCCAACCGGCGTCACCTGATGCCGGAATACATGAGCGAGAACCTGCAGGCCAAGCACCAGGCCGATGGCGAGATTCATCCAGGCGAAACCGTCGAGGAAAAAATCTCGCTGTCCGAGCGTTTCGGGCTGTGGCTGTCATTTCATCCGTTCAAACAGGATGACTATCTGGATATCGTGTACCACTGGCTGGAGGAACTGAACTGCCCCGCAGATCAGATCGAGGCCAGCCGCACGGAGGCCTTGCAATGGGCGCTGGAACGCGGCTCGCGCTCAGGCCGGGTGGCCTATCAATTTGCTCGCGATTGGGCGGCACGCCATGTCTGACGGCATCATCGACGTCGCCGCAGGTCTGATTCTGCGGCCCGACGGTCAACTCCTGCTGGGGCAACGGCCTGAGGGCAAGCCTTGGGCGGGCTGGTGGGAGTTGCCTGGCGGCAAACTGGAACCCGGTGAAACCGTGCTCCAAGCATTGGCGCGCGAGCTGCAAGAAGAAATCGGCATCGAGGTCACGCAAGCGGTTCCGTGGGTGACTTATGTGCACGCCTATCCTCACACCACCGTTCGCTTGGCGTTTTGCCAGGTCACGGGCTGGAAAGGCGAGCCGCGCAGTCTGGAAAACCAGCGCCTGGAATGGGTCAACCCCGCCGAGGCGTCTAGTGTCGGCGATCTGCTGCCGGCCACCCTGCCGCCCTTGCGTTGGCTGCAGTTGCCCAACACCTACGGCATTACGTCGATCGGCGGACGTGCGGGCTTGCCCTCGTTTCTCGAACGGCTGGAGCGTGCCTTGGCGCGTGGCCTGAAGCTCGTGCAAGTACGTGAGCCGGATTGGCCTGACGGCCCTGGAGCCACTTCGCTACGCGACGCCGTGCAGACCATCGTCAAGCTCTGCCACGCTGCGGGTGCTCGTGTGCTGATCAACAGCGTGCATCCTGCAGCCTGGTGGCGCCAGGCCGACGGCGTGCATTTACGCGCGAACGATGCAGCGGCATTGCATGCACGGCCGGAGTTGCCCGAAGGCGCTTTAGTTGGCGTATCGGCTCACGACAATGCGCAGATCGTGCATGCACGTGAGATGGGTGCGGATTTTGCTGTGTTGGGAGCAGTGTTGGAAACACCTTCGCATCCGGGGCAAGCTGGTATGGGATGGGATGGTTTTGTTGCTGGCAATCGGGATGCTGGACTGCCTGTGTATGCGTTAGGGGGGCAGTCTGCCGATACCCTGGATGAGGCGCGCCGGCACGGGGCGCATGGCATTGCGGGGATTCGGGGGCTGATTTAGCGGGGTTCTTGTTGTCGTTTATTTAGGTAGTTGGTTATTGAGCTTACAGTGTTGTGTGTCTTGGGTGTGAGGGTTTGGTGCTATTGGACGTCGATGCGGGGCAGTGGCTGCGTGGGGGCTTCACGTGGCCGGTCCGGCGCCC
>NZ_CBCSIU010000048.1:601-10489 GCF_965139205.1 Bordetella muralis | reverse complement strand
GTNNNNAGGCCCGAAGGGGCCGGACGAGACGAGCGATGCGGCAGTCGGACGCGCAGGCGGCCGACCGACTCCGTGAAGCGCCAACACGGTCACTGCCCCGCCTCGACGTCCAATAGCACTCAGCCCCCTCCCCCACGCAACGCGAAACTCACCCCTACCTCAGGCCAACAATCGATCCGCCAGCTGTCCAAAATCGTCAGCCACTACATCCCAGTCCTGCTCAGCCACCAGATCCTTCTTTTGATCCGGCCCGTGCTCGGTCGACCGGCGCACGAATGCCGTTTTCAAACCGCATTGACGCGCCGCAGCCAGATCGTTATTGTGCGCGGCGACCAGGCACATCTGATCGGGCGCCAGGCCCAGCACATCAGCGGTGCGCAGATAGGCTTGGGGCGTAGGCTTGTAGGCCTGCGCGACCTCTGCGCCCAGAATCGCATCCCATGGCAGGCCAGCGCGTTTTGCCATGTCCAGCATCAGCCGGATATTGCCGTTCGATAGCGGTGCAATGATGTAGCGTGTTTTCAGGCGCGTCAGGCCCGCTACCGAATCGGGCCATGGGTCCAGGCAATGCCAGGCGAGATTCAACGCGTCCAACTCTGCGGGCGGAATCTCGTCGGGATTCACGCCCAATTCGCGCAGCGCCTTTTCCAGATTCTCACGATGCAGCACATCCAGACGGACAAACGGCCGCTGACCACTGCGCACGGCCTCCATGGAGGGTGAGTACTGGCGGCGCCACGCATCTGCCAGCGCGAGGGGTTGTATCCGCCCTTGCCCATACTTCGCCAAGAACGGTTCGGCCTCGCGCGCAACACCATTGCGCCAATCCACGACCGTGCCAAAAACGTCAAACACCAATGCTTGAACCTTGTCCCATACCATGATGTGCCGCCTCCTTTGAGTTACGTTTTCAAACGATACCCCGTCAGGAATATCCATCGCACTGCGATCAAACAGACGATCAGGAACACCACCGTCATCCCCAGGCTGATGGATACGCTGACATCCGATACACCGTAAAAACTCCAGCGGAAACCGCTGACGAGATAAACGACGGGATTGAATAGGCTCAAGGTCTGCCAAATAGGCGGCAGCATGTTGATGGAATAAAACGTGCCGCCCAGGAACGTCAGCGGCGTGATGATCATCAGCGGGATAATCTGCAGTTTTTCAAATCCGTCGGCCCAGATACCTATGATGAAACCAAACAGGCTGAAGGTCACTGATGTCAGAATCAGAAAACCTATCATCCAGAATGGATGCTGAATGTGGAACTCGACAAACAAACGCGCCACCGCCAACGTGATCAGTCCCAAGATGACGGACTTGCTCGCGGCGGCACCCACGTAGCCGATCACGATCTCGATGTAGGAAATCGGCGCAGAGTGGATTTCATAGATCGTGCCGGAAAAACGCGGCATATAGATGCCGAATGACGCGTTGGCCACGCTCTGTGTCAGCAGAGACAACATGATCATGCCGGGCACGATAAACGCCCCGTAGCTGACGCCCTCGATCTCGACCATATGCGAGCCGATGGCCGAGCCGAACACGACGAAGTACAGCGCAGTGGATACCACGGGCGATGCCACACTCTGCATCAGCGTGCGGCGCGCGCGGGCCATTTCAAATAAATAGATGGCTCGAATAGCATAGAAATTCATTATTTACCTCGAATAAGCTCGGCATTCATGGGCGATGCGAGAAACGCCTGCGTCAGGCGTTCACCAGGCTCACAAAGATGTCCTCCAGCGAGCTTTCGGATGAGCTCAGATCTGTGAATTCGATTCCAGACTCATCCAATTGGCGCAGCAAGCGGGCGATCTCTCCGCCTTCGTGCTGATTGTCGTAGGTGTAGACCAGTTGATAGCCATCGGCGACGAGATCCAGGCCGTAGGCTGCAAGCGCCGCGGGAACGGACGGCAACGTGTTTTTCAGCGTCAAGGTCAATTGCCGCTTGCCCAGCTTTTTCATCAGCTTTTGTGTTTCTTCGACCACGATGATTTCGCCCTTGCGGATCACGCCGACACGATCGGCCATTTCCTGGGCTTCTTCAATGTAGTGCGTGGTCAGGATGATGGTGACGCCGTTCTCGCGCAGGCGCCGCACCATGTCCCACATGCCTCGGCGCAGTTCCACGTCGACACCGGCCGTCGGCTCATCCAGAAACAGGATATCGGGCTCGTGCGATAGCGCTTTGGCGATCATCACGCGACGCTTCATGCCGCCTGACAAGGCCATGATGCGCGTATCCTTTTTTTCCCACAGAGAAAGATCGCGCAGGATCTTTTCGATGTAGTCGGGATTGGCCGGCTTGCCGAACAGGCCACGGCTGAAGGTCACCGTATTCCAGACGTTTTCAAACGCGTCAGTGGAAATCTCCTGCGGCACGAGCCCGATGCGCGCACGCGCCGCACGATAGTCGGTCACGATGTCGTGGCCATCGGCCAGTACACGTCCCTGCCCCGGCGTCACGATGCCGCACAGGATGCTGATCAGCGTGGTCTTGCCCGCGCCATTGGGCCCTAACAAGGCAAAAATCTCGCCCCGCTGGATGTCCAGATTGATGCTTTTCAAGGCCTGATGCCCTGACGCGTAGGTCTTGGATAGGCCTTGTACGGAAATGACGGGTTGCACGCGGACCTCTATGTGGCGTTTGACCCGGTCATTTTACGTGTTCAATTTCCGCGCGTCGTTCCATAAAAATGGGAACATTGTTCCGCCAAACTGACTAATCACCCGCTATCAAGCAACGATAGCGGGGTCCACTACGGCCTGACGAGGACGCAAACAGCCGTCCTCGCCCGGTCATGCCACGATAGTCTAGGAAGCCGGCTACCCTTCGCACCGAAGGGGAGCGCCGCCGCCTCAGAGCACAGCCCGTTGCGCTTTCAATGCGGCAATCTGCTCGGACGACAGCTCCAACTCCGCCAACACATCGTCGGCATGCTGGCTAAAGGCAGGTGCCGCAAACGGCGCAGGACCCGGCGTGCGGCCATATTTGATCGGATTCGCAAACCCGCGGTAATTCCCTACCACCGGATGCTCGTAGTTCGCCACCATGCCCTCGGCCTGCACCTGCGGAAAATCGAACATGTCTTCGATAGTACGGGCGGCCGCACACGGCACTTCTTCGCCGAACAGGGCCTCCCATTCGAACGCGCTGCGCGCCTGCAAGGCCTCGTGCAGGCGAGGCACGATCTCATCGCGGTGCTCGGCGCGTTTACGCACCGAGTCATAGCGCGGGTTTGCCGCCAATTCGTCCAGGCCGGTTTTCGCGCACAATGCCGCCCAGAAATGCGGCGTGTTTGCCGAGATATACAGATAGCCTTCGCGTGTAGGATGCAGGCCGGTGATGCCGCCCGAGCGCATGTCGCGCCCGACTTCGCGGGGTTCGCCTTCTGCCCAGATCATGCGGGCGGACTGCATGGTCAAGGCACTGCGCAACAACGATACGCCCACGTATTGTCCACGTCCGCTGCGTTCACGCTCGTACAAAGCAGACGAAACACCGGAGGCCACCAACGCCGCCGCGTAATAATCCACGACAGAGCCGTACAGAATCTCGGGTGGGCCGTCGGCCTTGCCTTGCATTGCGCACATACCGGTCATGGTTTGCAGGACCTGATCGTAGCCTGCCTTGTCTTTCAATGGCCCGGCGTCTCCATAGCCCGTCACCGCGCAATAGATCAGGCGCGGATTGATTTCCTGCAATTGTTCGTAGGCAATGCCCAATCGAGCCGGCACGCTGGGACGAAAGTTATGCACCAGAACATCGGCGCGGCTGGCCAGATCGCGCAGGATCTGTTGAGCCTCGGGCTGTTTCAGATCCAGCGCCAGGCCCCGTTTGCTGCGGTTGACGCCTAGAAATGCGCGGCTCTCGGATTCGAGCGAAGACGGATACTTACGCAGGTTGTCGCCAACGGGGGGCTCGATTTTGACGACATCGGCGCCTTGGTCAGCCAGCAGCGAGCAGCCATAGGGGCCTGCGATATACGCGCTGAGGTCGAGTACGCGAACACCATGCAATGGGCCTTGGCCCTGTGGCGTCAAGGAATCGGGGGTAGATAAAGTCATTACGCTGTCTCGTAGCTATCGCCAATCACAACGGCAGCAAGCCCGAACGCTTTGCCGTTTCCACAATCGCCTCGGCACGTCGCACAAAGGGCGGATCGATCATTTTTCCATCGACCACATAGGCGCCGACACCTCGGGCATCAGCATCGCGCGCGGCCTCGACCACGCGTACAGCATGGGCGATTTCCTCGTCGCTCGGGCGGAACGCCGCATTCGCCAAGGCGACCTGACTGGGATGAATGCAGCTTTTGCCTAAAAATCCCAAACGACGCGCCAACTCGGCCTCGGCCTGAAAACCCTCGGCGTCGCGAATGTCGGCAAAGGCGGAGTCATAGGCAAACACGCCCGCCTCGCCGGCAGCCAACCGCAGCGTAAACATGGCCTGCTTGACCGCGCTGGGCTCGCGCCGCGCAATCCCCAGCGGCTCGAACAGATCGCCCAAGCCCAGTTGCAGGCCCGCCACGCGCGGATCGGCGGCGGCCAGATCGGCCGCACAACGCAACGCGCGCGGCGATTCAATATTGAGCAGCAGACGGATCGGCTGTGTCACACCATTGGCGCTTTCGGCCTCGGCCAGCACGCGTGCGGCTTCGCGGATTTGCTCCACGTCCTCGGCCTTGGGCAGGTTCAGCATCTGCAGTCCCGGACGCGCCACGGCCCGCACATCCGCCAAAAAGTACGGCGTATCCATGGCATTGACCCGCACGATCAGCGTTTTTTCCGTGGCCTGCGCCTCGGGCGAGGCGAGCCATTGCGCCAACTGCTGGCGGGCCTCGTCTTTGCGATCGGCCGCGACCGAGTCCTCCAGGTCAAACGACAAGGAGTCCGCCTGCCCCGCCAAGGCTTTGGCGTATAACTCGGGCCGCGAGGCCGGGACGAAAAGTTTGCTTCTCATTCATTGCTCCGAGAAACCACGGCATCCATGCCGGGGAAGAAAGGGGCGCAGCCGCCGGGCGTCCAGAACGGCCCTTGCTATAACAGAGCTCGAATCCAGCACCTAGGCCATGCAGCCACTGATGTAGTGGTGTAGCACGCTGGGCGTCACGCCGAGCCCAGGCCCAAATACTAGGCCAGTAGACTGATGATATAAAGTGAGGAATCCTAATCCGCCAAGTGAGTTTTTCTCATGAAAATCGAAGCCTTTCGCACGCTGGGCGCTGTGTTGCGTGGCGGCAGTTTTGCGGCAGCGGCGGCGGACATGAACCTGTCTCCCAGCGCGGTCAGTCTGCAGATGAAGCAGATGGAGGAATATTTTGGCCAACCGCTGTTTGACCGCTCTGCCCTGCAGGCGCGGCCCAATGCGTTTGCCGAAGAGGTCGACGAGGTATTGCGCGAAACGTTCGCCAAGCTGGACGCACTGCGCCGCCGCAGTTCGCCGACCGTATCGGGTACGGTGCGGCTGGGTATCATCGAGCCGCTGCAGGTCACACTCCTGCCCCCGATGCTGCGTTGGGTGCGAGAGCATTATCCCCAACTGGATGTGCGTCTAGTACGCGGGCGCGTTGTCGAACTCGTAGAGAAACTCAAAACCGGCGAGTTGGACGCGGCGGTCGTGACCCAACCCGAATCGGGCGGCTCACGCCGGCTGGCCTGGACCCCCCTATTCCGGGAACCTCTGGTCGCCATTGCGCCGCCAGACTCCACTGAAGATTCGCTGAGTGAGCTGCTGCATCAACACGAATGGATCCGCTTTGACAAAACCACGATCGGCGGCGGGTTGGCGGCGCGCTATGTCGCCCGGCACGCTCCCCACGCGCGCTGCCGGCTGGAGCTGCAGTCCCTGGCCGCGTTGACCGCACTGGTGTCCGAAGGACTGGGGGTCTCTGTTCTGCCGGACCCCGGGGCGCAGGTATATGCCGTGCATCCGGTCCGCGTGCTGTCTCTAGGGAAACAGGGGCCGGCAAGGCAGATGGCATTCGTCTGTCGGCAATCCGATCAGGAAAACCGCTTGGTGCAGGCATTGCTATCGGGCGCCAAGGCGGCGCATGCGCGACGCATGGGTCTCACGTAAGTATCTGAGCTTCGCTTCAGCAACTAATTCATCTCCAGTCGCCGTCGCGATCCTCTGCGAATAGCCCAGTCGCTGGCGCCAGCGACTGGCTGCACTGGCACAGAGGCTCTTACATTGGCATTGGCACTGCGCAGACGCTCAACCAGAATGCTTGCTGCGCCAGTACGGGCCATCAAAGCCGGCACATAATTGGTCAAATATATTTTGCGTAGCATTGCCGGGCCGCGACATTTTGCCGGCTGTGTCGATACGCAAACTCGAACGCTGGAACTCGACGCGCTCGCCCTCCGGCCGTTTTGCATTGCGAATCACGTTGACGAATTGAATCTCGCCATCGTGGTCTTCGACATTCAGCTCCAACCAAAGATCCGGCCGGCTCATCGTGGACAAGCTGTAGTACAGCACGTTGATCAGCGGCACATAGCGCTGCGCTCTCATGGGAGCACAATCGACGCGGTAGTCACGCACAATGCGCTCTGCATGGGCGCTCTGAAAATGAATGCGCGAGCCGTATTTCGCAGCGAGCTCGGCAGCGAAAGCATCAGGATCGCTGTCCTCTTTCACCTGCAGTTCGAGCCAATCGCAACTGGCTTTCTTCAGATAGAAATAGTGGCTGCGAGGAATGCCGTCTGCGCCTTGCGTCATGACGATCGCGCCACCGCCGTTCAAAATCACCTTGGCATGCGCGCGCGTATCCGTATCGTTCAGGCGCGTTGGAATGCCTTGCGGAAAGGTCTCACAAGAGGTGTCGCTCGCCCCGGCTCGATAAACGGGATTGCTGTAGAACGCGTCCAACGCATCGGCCTGTACACTGCCTGCCGCCAATAGCGCCATCGCCGACAGCACCGCACTGCTAATTCTCATCCATACTCCCAGGCGCACCGCTGGTCACCACGAGCGGCATTCGGCAATGCTTTTGAAAGCAGCACGCCAGCATGGGATTAAACACTAAAAAAAACCACGCTGCGCCTTCGGCTTGCTGGCCCCCGAGGGGGCGTTTTTGCCTTGGGGCGGCCCGGCGGCAAAAAAAACGGGATGCCCGCAGGCATCCCTAACCACCCTACTACAGCAAACTAAAACTCAGACGATCCGTATCCGATCAAGCCGCACGCGCCTGCGCCGCGGGCTCGTCATGATGGAACTGCGCCTCTTCGGTCGAGCCGGTCAGCGCCGTGGTGGACGACTTGCCGCTCTCGATGGTCTGCGTGACCGCATCGAAATAGCCCGTGCCGACTTCGCGTTGATGCTTGACGGCGGTAAAGCCCAGGTCGGCAGCGGCGAATTCCTTTTGCTGCAGCTCCACGAAGGCGCTCATCTGGCGACGGGCATAGCCATGTGCCAACTCGAACATGCCGTAATTCAGGGCGTGGAAACCGGCCAGCGTGATGAATTGGAACTTGTAGCCCATGGCGCCGAGCTCGCGCTGGAACTTGGCCACCGTCGCGTCGTCCAGGTTCTTTTTCCAGTTGAACGAAGGCGAGCAGTTATAGGCCAGCAGCTTGCCCGGGAATTGACGATGCACGGCCTCGGCAAATTTACGGGCGTATTCCAGATTCGGCGTCGAGGTTTCGCACCAGATCAGATCCGCGTACGGCGCATAGGCCAAACCGCGCGAGATGGCTTGATCGATACCGGCCTTGGTGCGGAAAAAGCCCTCCACCGTGCGCTCGCCAGTGATGAACGGACGATCGTTTTCGTCCACGTCACTCGTCACCAGATCGGCGGCATCCGCGTCCGTACGGGCCAGCACCACGGTCGGGGTGCCCATGACGTCGGCAGCCAGACGAGCCGACACCAGCTTGGACACGGCCTCACGGGTGGGCACCAAAACCTTGCCACCCATATGGCCGCATTTCTTTACCGATGCCAATTGATCCTCGAAGTGCACGCCAGCAGCGCCCGCATCGATCATGGCTTTCATCAGTTCAAATGCGTTGAGCACGCCGCCAAACCCAGCCTCGGCATCGGCCACGATCGGAGCAAAATAGTCGATGTAGCCCTCGTCGCCGGGGTTTTTGCCTTCCATCCATTGGATCTGATCACAACGCGACAAGGCGTTGTTGATACGGCGAACCACTTGCGGCACCGAGTTGACGGGATACAGCGATTGATCGGGATACATCTCACCCGCCAAGTTCGCGTCACCGGCGACCTGCCAGCCAGACAGATAGATGGCCTTCAGACCGGCCTTGACCTGTTGCATGGCCTGGTTACCCGTCATCGCACCCAGCGAGTTCACAAAGGGCTCGCTATGCAGGAGTTCCCACAAACGGGTCGCGCCGCGATGGGCCAGCGTATGTGCTACCGGCACAGAGCCGCGCAGACGGATGACGTCTTCGGCGCTATAGCTGCGCTTGATGCCCTGCCACCGGGTGTTTTCCGCCCAGTCTTTCTGCAGATTACGGATTTCGGTTTCGCGATTGCTCATGACATGCTCCTGAAAAAACAAAAGGCACAAAGAGAAGAAACACAGAGAAAAACTTGAATTCAGTAGCAGGCACCAGGGTTAACCGAACGAAGAACCGGAGACTCAAACTGGGAGTGATTCCACCGGTATTGCGTCAGATCATTCAGCGCCGCGTTGGATAAAAGTCTATGCCTATGTTGCGGAGCAAGGCGCGATTAAATCTTATACAAGACTAAAAATATTTTTCTTTTAAATCATATAGTTAAAACTTTAATTTTGTATTGTGAAACGACTTTGCCATCTATGAAATGGACTATCGTTGCTGTGCAGCAGCCACTTTCATATGGCGCAGCTTGCTTTTCACCATATGAAAAAACAGGCTTTCCGAAGGGCCTAAAATGCAGGTTCCGAACGTTGTCTTCAACGTAGCTCCTGATCGCTGCTCCATGTCTCTAGCCAATGCCCCGCTGGGCCATCATGTCGACTACCCGTCGCAATACGACGCCAGCCTGCTCTTTCCTATTGCGCGCTCGCACAATCGCGCCAGCCTGAATCTGTCCGCAACGCTGCCCTTTGCCGGCGTGGATATCTGGAATGCCTATGAGCTCTCGTGGCTGGATCGCAAGGGCAAACCTCAGATCGGTATGGCCACATTCACCGTGCCCGCCGACAGCCCGAACATCATCGAATCCAAATCGTTCAAGCTGTATTTGAATTCGTTCAACCAAACCCGCCTGGATAGCGCACAGCAATTGCGAGATCACCTGGTGCGCGATCTATCTGCCGCAGCGGGCGGCGATGTCGGCGTGGATTTGATCCTGCCTGAACGCTTCGCCGCGCTGACCATCAGCGAACTCGAGGGCGAGAATCTGGATGCGCTGGATATCGAGATTGACGCCTATACGCCAGATGCTGCGCTCTTGCGCTGCGCCGACGGTCCCGCTGTGTCCGAAACATTGACCTCGCGCCTGTTGAAATCCAACTGCCCTGTCACCGGTCAGCCCGATTGGGCCAGCGTCCAAATCCGTTACCGTGGCCAGCCGCTGGATCGCGCCGCGCTACTGCGCTATATCGTGTCGTTTCGCAATCATGCGGAGTTTCACGAACATTGTGTGGAACGGATTTTCACCGACATCATGACCGCTTGCTGTCCCGAACAATTGACGGTGTATGCGCGCTATACGCGGCGCGGAGGACTGGATATCAATCCGTGGCGCAGTAATACGGGGGAGTCTGCACCTCGGGATGTGCGGATGGCCCGGCAGTAGCGGGCGTATTTGCCAAGCTGTTCTGGTGGGTGTCTAGGGGGGTGGATGGGATATGAGTGCTATTGGACGTCGAGGCGGGGCAGTGACCGTGTTGGCGCTTCACGTGGCCGGTCGGCCGCCTGCGC
>NZ_CBCSIU010000048.1:0-588 GCF_965139205.1 Bordetella muralis | reverse complement strand
TCCGACACCGCTTCGTTCACCTCGTCCGCGCCTNCGCGCTCCCTACGGTATCCACTCGCTCGGCCACGAGGCGCGCCAACACGGTCACTGCCCCGCCTCGACTCGCAGCGTCTCTGATTCCCTCCGTCGCTGGCACGGCTGGTCTTCGTAGGCTTCGTAGGAACTGTCTTTTACAAGGATGAAGATCTTGCAGGGCTGCTATGCATGGGCGCCTACGGGCGCGCCTATGCATAGCGTTCGTGATTGGCATGCGAAGGCTGTGGCATCGGGGATGAACAGAAGATCTCTCGAGCTACGATTTTGTTATACCTGAGCTGAGCTACGCATCATCTTCGCATGCATCAACTCTAGCCAAGCAGATCTTCCAACCTGGCACCACACCACCCCGCCGCATGCCCGGACCGATCGCCATTTTCGGGGGTGCAGGGCCCCCGAAAATGGCAGCCCTGCAAGATCTTCCTCTTTGCCAAAAGTGCTACAAAAAAACGCCAAGCAAGAGGCTGGTGCCAGCGATGTGATGAGCTTGAGTGACTGCGAGTCGAGCCGAGGCAATCGGGCCGTGAGGGCGCCTCAAAGCCGAGTGGAGCG
>NZ_CBCSIU010000047.1:0-11142 GCF_965139205.1 Bordetella muralis | reverse complement strand
GCGCCGGGCCGTNGAGCNCGGATTTAGTCCGCGCAGCGGACCGAGGCCCCTGGTCATGGGCCGAGTCCGTGCGATAGGCCCGGTGCCGCACTCAGGCACGCGCCCGGGACGCCTAAAGAAATCCATACTGCCATCAGCAAACGACCACCAAAAACCGTCCGCCTAAACGAGCGTTACGAAGAAGAAACCCGCCTCCGAGCCATAAACGCCTGCAATTCCCCGACGATGCCTCGCCGAAACGCCAGTACGCAGATGATGAAAATCAGGCCAATGACGATCGTGACCGATTCACCCAGTCGCAGGAACCAGTCATTGCCCGTCGCGTTGGCCATGAACCGCCCGAAGTCGCCGACTTTGTTTTCCAGCAGCACGACGATAAAGGCTCCCAGGATAGGCCCGGTCAATGTTCCCAGGCCACCGACCAGCGTCATCAGAATCACCAGCCCCGACATCTGCCACGTTGCATCGGACAGTGTGGCGGATACGAACACCAGTGTCTTTGTCGCGCCCGCGAGTCCGGCGATCGCTGCCGATAAAACGAAAGCGAGCAGTTTGAACCGGTCTACGTCATAGCCCAATGACAAGGCTCGCGGCTCGTTCTCGCGCAGTGCCTGCAGCACCTGCCCGAATGGCGAATGGACGGTGCGCCAGATGATGAAGTAGCCGATCGCAAAGATCCCCATCACCACGTAGTAGAGATTCAGGTCGTTGCTCAGATCGATAAAGCCCAGCAGCGTGCCGCGCGGAACGCGTTGCAGGCCGTCTTCGCCGCCGGTGAAGGGCGCCTGCAGGAAATAGAAAAAGACCATCTGCGCCAGGGCCAGCGTGATCATCGCAAAATAGATGCCGCTGCGGCGAATGGCCAACAAGCCCATGACGAGGCCGAGCGCGGCGGCGACAGCAGTGCCGAATATCAGGCCCAGTTCGGTGGGGAATCCCCATATTTTGATGGCATGTCCCGCCGCATAGGCTGCGCTGCCCAGGAATGCGGCATGGCCGAATGAGAGCAGGCCGGTGTATCCCAAGAGCAGATTGAAGGCGCAGGCAAATAGTGCATAGCACATCACCTTCATGGCAAAGATGGGATATACGCCCATGTAGGGCAACAGGGCCACAATGATGGCCGCCGCCGCGTAGCAGAGTAATTGGCGATTCATTTCTCTTTCCCAAATAACCCGGCGGGGCGAAGCAACAGGACGATGGCCATGATGATGAATACGACGGTGCTCGAGGCCTCAGGCCAGAACACTTTGGTCAGGCCTTCAATCACACCGAGCCCCAGGCCTGTGACGATGGCGCCCAGGATTGAGCCCATGCCGCCGATCACCACGACGGCAAAGACGACGATGATCAGGTTCGACCCCATCAGTGGCGATATTTGCAAGACCGGCGCGGCGAGGACGCCTGCAAAGCCAGCCAAGGCGACACCGAAACCATAGGTCAAAGTCACCATGCGCGGTACGTTCACGCCAAAGGCTTCGACGAGTTTGGGGTTTTCCGTGCCGGCGCGCAGCAGGGCGCCCAGACGGGTGCGTTCGATGACGAACCAGGTGGCCATGCACACGGTGATTGACGCTACCACGACCCAGCCGCGGTAGTTGGGCAGAATCATGAAGCCCAGATTCGTGGCGCCACGCAGGGCGTCGGGCGTGGGGTAGGGTTGGCCCGATACACCGTAAAAGCTGCGGAACAACCCCTCGATCAAGAGTGTCAAGCCAAAGGTCAGCAGCAACCCGTAGAGGTGATCGAGTTTGTAGAGATGTTTGAGCAGCAGTTTTTCGATGATGATGCCGAACAGGCCCACGACGATCGGCGCGAGGATCAGCATGATCCAGTAGTTCAGGCCGAAGTACGACAACCCCATCCATGCGACGAATGCCCCCAGCATGTACAACGAGCCGTGCGCGAAGTTGATGACGTTGAGCAGTCCGAAGATGACAGCCAGACCCAGGGACAGCATGGCATAGAACGAGCCATTGACCAGGCCCAGAAGCAATTGGCCCAGCAAGGCCTGTATTGGTATGCCGAATAGATCAGTCATGTGGCAAGAATCCTGCGCGTTCGGATGGATGCGTGCTAACTCTGAGCGCCCCGGTCCGGGTAGAGAGCCAGGGCGCCGCGAGGATCAGTGGATTACTTCTTGATGAGTTTGCAGGTTGATTCCGAGGGCTTGGTGTAGACCTCGTCGCCAGGAAGATTGGCGACAACCTTGTAGTAGTCCCACGGGCCTTTGGACTCTGCGGGCGTCTTGACCTGCATCAAGTACATTTCGTGCACCATGCGGCCGTCTTCGCGCACGTAGCCGTCTTTGGCGTAGAAATCGTTGATCTTGTTGGACTTCATCCATTTCATCAACGCATCGCCGTCGTCGGTGCCGGTGGCTTTGACGCCGTTCAAGTAAAAGGCGACCGAAGAGTAGTCGGCGGCTTGCAGGCTGGAGGGCTTGCGTTTGACCTTTTCTTCGAACTTCTTCGACCAGGCGCGGGCTGCGTCGGATTGATCCCAGTACCAGCTGTCGGTCAGGTACATGTTCTGCGTGGCTTGCAGGCCCAGGGAATGGATGTCGTTGATGAAGATCAGCAGGCCTGCCATTTTCATGGTCTGCGTGACGCCGAACTCATTGGCGGCTTTGATCGAGTTGATCGTGTCGCCGCCCGCATTGGCCAGGCCCAGGATCTGAGCGCCAGAGGCTTGGGCTTGCAGCAGGAATGACGAGAAATCGGCAGTGGCCAGCGGCGCGCGCACTGCGCCTTTGATTTCGCCGCCAGCGGCCTTGACCACGGCGCTGGTGTCGCGTTCGAGCGCATGGCCAAACGCATAATCTGCAGTCAGGAAGAACCAGCTCTTGCCGCCGTTTTTCACGACTGCCGAGCCCGTGCCGCGCGCCAACGCGACGGTGTCATAGGCGTAGTGCACGGTGTACGGCGTGCATTGTGCGTTGGTCAGGTCCGATGCGCCCGCGCCGATGGAAATAAAGGGGCGTTTCTTTTCTGCTGCAACGGCTGCCATGGCCAGGTTGGTGGCGG
The DNA here is from genome assembly GCF_965139205.1 of Bordetella muralis. Classification (GTDB taxonomy): domain Bacteria; phylum Pseudomonadota; class Gammaproteobacteria; order Burkholderiales; family Burkholderiaceae_B; genus Bordetella_A; species Bordetella_A muralis. The sequence continues at coordinate 8,116 of NZ_CBCSIU010000047.1, read as the reverse complement.
AGTTGGTGCCGCCGATCAGAACGTCCAGGCCTTGTTGGTCGAACCATTCGCGCGCACGGCTCGAGGCGATGTCGGCTTTGTTTTGATGGTCTGCGGTGACAAGCTCGATTTTCTTGCCATTGATCTCACCGCCCGCATCGGCAATCGCCATGCGGATGGCTTCGACACCGGCCGGGCCATCGATGTCGGAATAGACACCCGACATGTCAGTGATGAAACCGATGCGGATGACATCGCCGGAGATACCTTGTGCCTGGGCGGGTAGCCCGGCCAATCCCAGACCCGCTAGGGCCAGCACGGCAGTGATGTGATGCAGCTTCATGGGATGACTCCTTTGCTTCTCTTTTATGGATGCCGTCAATGCGGCGAACGACAGGATTCTTATACGCCCAACAGTTCGTTCAACGTATCCTGTTTCTCTTGAAGTTGATGGGCCTCGAAGTGCTCGACGATCTGGCCGTGTTCCATGACATAGAAACGATCAGACAACGGCGCCGCAAAGTGGAAGTTCTGCTCCACCATCACAATGGTGTACCCGCGTTGTTTCAAGGCGGTGATCATGCGGGCGAGGGCTTGCACGATGACGGGGGCAAGCCCTTCGGATATTTCATCCAGCAACAGCAGATTGGCACCTGTGCGCAAGATGCGTGCTACGGCCAGCATCTGCTGTTCGCCGCCGGATAGACGCGTGCCCGGAGAATTGCGGCGTTCCTGCAGGTTGGGAAACATGTCGTAGATTTCGGCTAACGACATGCCGCCGCCGAGCGCACCGCCGACGGCGGGAGGCAATAACAGGTTTTCTTCGCATGACAGGCTGGCAAAGATGCCGCGTTCTTCGGGGCAGTAGCCGACGCCGAGATGCGCGATCTTGTAGGTGGGCAGATCAATCGCCTCGGTGCCGTGAATCCGGACCGAGCCTTTGCGTGAGCCCGTCAAGCCGAGGATCGCTCGCAGGGTAGTCGTACGGCCTGCGCCGTTGCGCCCCAGGAGGGTGACGACTTCGCCTTGACCTACCTTTATATCTACGCCATGCAGGATATGCGATTCGCCGTACCAGGCCTGCAAACCGGAGATTTCGAGGGCGAGCGTACTCATGCGTGTGCTCCTTGCAAAGCTCCTTCCGTGGTGCCCATATACGCTTGCATGACTGCGGGGTGGCGCGACACCTCTGCGTAGGGGCCTTCTGCCAGTACTGCGCCGCGCGCCAGTACGGTGATGGTGTCGGCGATGGACGAGATGACGTTCATGTTGTGCTCGACCATCAAGATCGTGCGGCCTTCGCTGACGCGTTTGATCAACTGGGTCACGCGGTCTACGTCTTCGTGGCCCATGCCCTGCGTGGGCTCATCCAGCAACATCAGTTCGGGCTCCATGGCCAATGTCGTTGCAATCTCGAGTGCGCGTTTGCGGCCGTACGGCAGGTTGACCGTGATCTCGTTGGCGAACGCGCCGAGATCGACTTGTTCCAGCAGCGCGAGCGCCGCCGCATTGAGTGAATTCAGTTGTTTCTCGCTACGCCAGAAATGAAATGACAAACCTGTCTTGCGCTGCAGGCCGATGCGTACGTTTTCCAGCACGGACAGGTGCGGGAATACGGCCGAAATCTGAAACGAACGAATAATGCCGCGCCGCGCAATTTGCGCAGGACGGTCGCGGGTGATGTCAGTGCCGTTAAAAAGAATCTGGCCCTTGGTCGGAGCGAGAAATTTCGTCAGCAGATTGAAGCAGGTGGTTTTGCCCGCGCCGTTCGGGCCGATCAACGCGTGGATTTGCCCGCGCTTGACGCGCAGATTCACCCCGTTGACGGCAACGAAGCCGAGAAATTCTTTCGTGAGGCCTTTTGTCTCCAGGATTATGTCATCCATGCTCGCGGCACCCGCATTATCTTTTTTAAGAGTTGCGGCGAGTATGCGCATCTACGGTTGAAAATTCCATGAGGGTTTTTCATAGGTATTGCAATGCGGCATGACGCATTGTCGGCCAGCCGACAATGCGCTGGCTGGATACCGGGAATAATCAACAGTTACAAGCAAATAACCCCGCCATCCAAAGGGGTGGCGGGGTTATGTCTGCATTATTGCAGTGGTGTTTTATGTTTGTATTCGCACAAATCCGCAATGCCGCATTGCGGGCATTTGGGTTTGCGTGCGACGCAAATATAACGGCCCAACAAGATCAGCCAATGGTGGGCGTCCTGCATGTATTCGGCGGGGACGAATTTGACCAATTTGTTTTCGACTTCGAGCACATTTTTGCCCGGGGCGATGCCGGTGCGATTGGATACCCGAAAGATATGCGTATCGACTGCCATGGTCGGCTGACCAAAGGCAGTATTGAGCACGACGTTGGCGGTTTTGCGGCCGACGCCGGGCAGGGCTTCGAGGGCCTCGCGCGTTTGCGGGACTTCGCCGCCGTGCTGTTCGAGCAGCAGCCTACAGGTGGCGATCGCGTTTTTCGCCTTGGTGCGATAGAGGCCGATGGTCTTGATGTATTCCGATAAACCTTCTTCGCCGAGTTCAACCATCGCCTTGGGCGTACCGTAGCGCGGGAAGAATTTGCGCGTGGCGATGTTGACGGATTTGTCGGTGGCTTGGGCCGACAACAGCACCGCGATCAACAATTGAAAGGGGGTGTTGTACTCGAGCTCGGTCGTGGGGTGTGGGTTGGCGGCTTTGAGGCGTTCAAAAATGGCCCGGCGTTTTGCAGCGTTCATATTCAGGTAGAGGCAGTACGGCGTGCGCGGGCGCGCGCCAGGGCGGACTCGATGGCCGAGCGCTTACGCGTTTCGTCGTCGGCGCTGATGGCTGGAGGCTGTGCGGCGGGCAGCGGCGCCGGGCTGTCTAATTCAGCCGATGCGGCCATGAGCCGCTCGTTGTGCGCCGTTTCGCGCGCCAGGCGCAATTGCCGTGTCCGATGACGTTGGCGGCCCGCCTCTGCGTCGGCGGGTGTCCAGGCCCGGTTGGCGGGCACCATGTCGATGCAGTCCACAGGGCATGGCGCGACGCAGAGGTCGCACCCTGTGCACCAGTCGGTGAGTACGGTGTGCATGCGTTTGTTGGCGCCCACGATCGCATCGACCGGACAGGCGCGAATGCACAGCGTACAGCCGATGCAATGCGCCTCGTCGATGCGCGCGACCAGCAGCGGGCCCGGTTCGCCGCGGCTCTGATCCAGCGGCAGGACGGCGGTGTGCAGCAACGCAGCCAGGGCTGCAATGCCATCGTCACCTCCCGGAGGGCAGCGATTGATGGGCGCTGCGCCATCGGCAATCGCCTGGGCGTAAGGTCGGCAACCGTCGTACCCGCACTTTGTGCACTGTGTCTGAGGCAGCAGGGCGTCGATACGGTCGGCAAGAGTAAGACAGGACATGGCGGAAAAACGGAAACAGGGCATGCTGACGATTTGGACCTGGCGCAATGCCGCTACCGAACCGAGCACATGAGCCCGGCAACGACGTGGGCGTACACGAACGTAGGTGAACACAGGCGGCCCGGAGGCCGCCCCATCAGTCGTCAGGCTTGCGAGGCAATCGTTACACGTCAGGGCTATGCCTGACGGATGAACTCCGCAATTTTAGGACAGATCAGCTCGCGCCACCGCCGGCCCGAGAAAATGCCGTAGTGGCCGCAGCCTTTCGCGGTGTAGTGCTGTTTGCGTGCCGCCGGAATGCTACTGCATAGCGAGATCGCCGCGCGCGTCTGGCCCTGGCCAGAAATATCGTCCAATTCCCCTTCGATGGTCAGCAAGGCGACTTGCTTGATGTCGGCAGGTTTGACGGTCTGTTTGCCAACCTTCCAAGTGCCGTTGGGCAACTGGAATTCCTGGAACACGATGCGTATGGTGTCGAGATAAAACTCGGCGGGCATGTCCAATACGGCGTTGTATTCGTCGTAAAAGCGCCGATGGGCCTCGGCATCGCTATCGTCCCCGCGCAGCAGGTCCAGGTAGAAATCGTAGTGCGATTTGAGATGGCGATCAGGATTCATCGCCACGAACCCGGCATGCTGGAGAAAACCGGGGTAGACCCGGCGGCCTGCACCCGGATAACGGGCAGGCACGGTGTCGATCAGCTGGCTTTCGAACCAGGAATGGGGCTTGGTCGTGGCCAGGCGATTGACCTGAGTGGGGGACTCGCGCGGATCGATCGGGCCACCCATCATGACCATACTGCGCGGCTGGTGGGCGTCGCCTGCGGTGGCCATCAGGGACACGGCCGCCAGTACTGGCACCGTCGGCTGACAGACCGAGATCACGTGAACGTCCGGGCCCAGATGACGGATGAAGTCCTGGATATAGCGAACGTAGTCGTTCAGATGAAAGGGGCCGGCCGCCAGCGGGACCATGCGGGCATCGACCCAGTCCGTGACGTAGACCTCATGATCGGGCAGCAGCGCACGAACGGTGTCGCGCAGCAGGGTGGCATGGTGGCCGGATAGGGGCGCGACGAGCAGCACGCGCGGATCGTTGCGGCGCACGGCGCGTTCGAAATGCACGAGGCGGCAAAACGGCTGCGCCACGGCCACGGTTTCTTTGACCTCGACGTGTTTGCCGTCGATCTGGGTGGCGGGCAGTCCCCAGGCCGGCTTTTGATATTCCTTGCCCAGCCGGTGTATCAACTCACAGCTGGCCGCCAATTGGCGCGAGAGCGGGGTATAGGCCAGCGGACTGTACGGGTTGGAAAATAATTGCGAGCTGGCGTCGGTGAATGCAGCAAGAGGCGTCAGGAATGCTCGCTGCATTTCATGTAAGTGATACAGCATCTAGGCGAGGGTCCTTTAACTGAGCGGGGGCAGCAGAGCTGGCCAAAGCGTCCATGAATGAACCGGGACTATCCGTCGGAACGCGTCCAGACGTCGAATTGATTATTACTATTTCGAGTAAGGATATATCTATTGCGTCTGGCAAGTTGGGCACAAAAGCGCGAAATTTGTCCCTAAAAAACAACATTTTGCCGCGAAGGGCGCGTTACCAGTAATTTTCGACGGCCAAATTTCCGGGGATACCGCGCCGGCCAGGCGCAAATCCTCGTGCTGCGAGCAGTTTGCGGGCCTCGCTGAGCATGGCTGGATTGCCGCACAGCATGATCTTGGACTGCTGGGCGTCCAACGGTATGCCGACGAGTTGCTCGAGGCCCCCGTTTTCGATCAAGGTCGTCAGCCGTGCCTGAGGCATCCCCGGGATGGTTTCGCGCGTGGCGATAGGCAGGTAGATCAGTTTGCGCGGATCTTCCTTGAAATAGTCCGCGTAGGCGGGCTGCTGCGACCAGTTTTCGATCTCGTCTCGATAGGCCAGCTCGGTGGCGGATCGCACGCCATGGACCAGAACAATGCGTCGAAATGCCCGCCACGTTGCAGGATCGCGCAGGATGGATAGATAGGCCGACAGGCCCGTCCCCGTGGCCAGCAGCCAGAGGTCACCACCCTGAGGGAACCGCTCGATGGTCAGAAAACCAAAGGGCGTCTTGTCGACGTAGAGGGCATCACCTGCGCGCAGTTGCGCCAGCCGTGGGCTGAATTGCCCGTCCGGCACCACGATGGAATAGAACTCGAGTCGGTCTTCGTGAGGGGCGGAGACCATGGAATAGGCACGCCACAGCGTGGGCTCCCCGTCCGGGTCGTTCGCCTCTGGCAGCCCCACGCGCGCGAACTGTCCGGCCTGAAACGTAAAGGCCGGATCGCGGGTCACGTGTACCGAGAACAGTTTTTCGGGGACCCATGTCTGTACATGGGTGACGGTTTGGCGCGTGTACTTGGATTCTGTCATCTAGAACGTAGTCGGGCGTGCGGCAGCGAGTGGCGCGGCCGAGCCTGGCCTATTTTTCCAGGAGTTCCAGCTTGCCTTCCTTGCCATTCCAGTCGTCGGCATCGGGCAGCGGCTTTTTCGCGCGGCTGATGGGAGCGAATTCGGGCGTCAGCTCGGCGTTGATCGCGATGAACTTTACCTGGTCCTGGGGCACGTCTTCTTCGGCGTAGATGGCGTTGGCAGGGCATTCGGGGATACAGACTGCGCAGTCAATGCACTCGTCGGGGTCGATGACCAGGAAGTTGGGGCCTTCGCGGAAACAATCTACCGGGCACACGTCGACGCAATCGGTGTACTTGCATTTGATACAGTTTTCGGTAACGACGTGGGTCATTCGGGGCTCCGCGGACAAGCAACAGCTTTTTTGAATTCTTAAGATTTTACCCATATGCAGCCCACGAGGCGATGATAACCCTGGCTACGGTAGTGGCGAGGCCTCTGGCTGGGGGAGGGGCGGGGGGCTGCTTATGCTATGGTGTGGAAAAAAATCGGCTTGACGAACCCCTGCGCGCCCGACGCGCGTCATCATGATAATTACTTCACTGCTTGACACCGATCTGTACAAATTCAGCATGATGCAGGTGGTGTTGCATCACTTTCCCGCTGCACAGGTCGAGTATCGCTATAAATGCCGCACGCCCGGCGTGAATTTGCAGCCGTATCTGGACGAGATCCGTGCCGAGGTGCACGCGCTATGCCAGCTGCGGTTTACCGATGCCGAATTGCAGTACTTGGGTGGGTTGCGCTTTATCAAGAGCGATTTTGTGGATTTTCTGCGCTTGTTCCACTTGCCCGAGCGCTGCATTTTCATCGGCGAGGGCGATCAGCCCGGCGAGATATCGATCACGGTGAAAGGTCCGTGGCTGCATACGATCTTGTTCGAGATTCCGGTGCTGGCCATCGTGAACGAAGTCTATTTCCGTAATACCCGTCGGGACCCGGATTGGGACGAAGGCCGCAAACGCCTGCAGTCGAAGATGCATCTGGTGTTGGATGATCCCGCGTTGGCCGATTTCCGGGTGGCCGAATATGGGACCCGCCGGCGCTTTTCCAAGCAGTGGCACGAGGAAATCGTGGCGACGATGAAAGCGCAGATGGGCAAGCATTTTGCGGGCACCAGCAATGTGCTGTTGGCGATGGAGCACAACGTGTTGCCACTGGGCACCATGGGCCACGAGTATTTGCAGGCCTGCCAGGCATTGGGGCCGAGACTGCGCGATTCGCAGGTGTATGCATTGGAGGTCTGGGCGAAAGAGTACCGGGGCGACTTGGGTATTGCGCTATCGGATGTCTATGGCATGGACGCGTTCCTGCGCGATTTCGATATGTATTTCTGCAAGCTGTTCGATGGTGCGCGGCATGACTCGGGCGATCCTTTTTTGTGGGGCGAACGATTGCTGGAGCACTATCGGAATAATCGTGTCGATCCACGCGCCAAGACGCTGGTGTTTTCCGATTCGCTGACGTTTCCGCGTGCGATCGAGCTGGCGCGACAGTTTGCGGGGCGTTGCAAGGTGTCGTTCGGGATCGGTACGAATCTGACGAATGATTTGGGCCACGAGCCGCTGCAGATTGTGATGAAGATGGTTCGCTGCAATGGCCAGCCGGTGGCGAAAGTCTCGGATGCGCCGGAAAAGACGATGTGCGACGATCCGGCGTATCTGGCGTATCTGCGCCAGGTGTTTCAGCTGCCGCCGGCTTGAGCGGGTGATTTTTTTGCCGCCGGCGCAGCGTGTTTTTTTGCCGGGCCGTTTGAAGGCTAGGCATTTCTTTAACGTACTCTTTGGGGATGTTTGATGAGTGGTATTAAGCGCGTCAATGTGGAAAAGCGTCTGTCCGATATGGCCGTGTATAACGGTGTTGCGTATTTGGCAGGTCAGGTGCCGGATGATGCTTCGCTGGATATGACGGGGCAGACGGAACAGGTGTTGGCGACGATTGATCGTTTGCTGGCTGAGGCGGGCACCGACAAGACCAAGATTCTGATGGCGCAGATTTTTGTGGCCAATATGAAAGAGTTTGACGCCATGAACAAGGCGTGGGATGCGTGGGTGCCGGCGGGCAATGCGCCTCCGCGTGCCACGGTCGAGGCGCGTTTGGCTAATCCTGACTTTAAGGTCGAGATTGTGGTGACTGCTGCTGTGGCTTAAGGAGGGGCACTGCGCTTCTTTCTTTTGAGGTAGTGATGGGCCGTCGTGTGGGAATGCGCGATGGCTCTTTTTGTTTTTTGGTAGCGTTGTTGGTGTTTAGGACGAGGTAGGGGTTCTATTGGTCGTCGAGCCGAGGCAATCGGCCCGGCCGGGCTTCACAAAGT
>NZ_CBCSIU010000046.1:0-11520 GCF_965139205.1 Bordetella muralis | reverse complement strand
CCGGACACCGGTTCGCTCACCTCGTCCGCGCCTTCGCGCTCCCTACGGTGGCTGCTCGCTCGACTTTGAGGCGCCCGGCCGGGCCGATTGCCTCGGCTCGACTGGCAGCAATTAGAATTCTCTGCATCGCTGGCACGACTTTTGTGCTTGGCGTTTTTTTTGCAGCGCCTGGGAAGAGAGAAAGGTCTTGCGGTGCTGCTTTCGGGGGACGCCCTGCGCGTCCACCTCAAGCGATCGGGCCGGGCATGCGGGAGGGGTGGCGTGGTGCCTGTTGGAAGATCTGCTTGGTTGCGATTAAGGCTGGCGATGATGATGCGTAGAGGTCTCTTTGGAGACTCGTCTGTTGCATACCTGCGCGCCGCATGGCGCCTGTAAGCACTCCCTGATTCCCAGCACCAGCCCCCGCGCCGATTCAATACGACTTCGGCAAACCCAGCACCTTCTCTGCAATGAAGCACATGATCAATTGCGGACTGACGGGGGCAATGCGCGGGATATAGCTCTCTCGCAATAAACGTTCAACGTGATATTCCTTGGCGTAGCCCATACCCCCTAAGGTGAGGACGGCTGTCTGGCAAGCGTTATGTCCCGCCTCTGCGGCGAGATACTTGGCCGTATTCGCATAGGGGCCGCAGGCCAAGCCCGCGTCGTACATGCTGGCGGCTTTGAAGACCATTAAATTGGCCGCTTCCAGTTGCATCCATGCCTGGGCCAAGGGGTGTTGAATGCCCTGGTTCTGGCCGATGGGACGTCCGAATACTGTGCGTTCACCTGCGTACTGCACGGCGCGATCGAGGGCGGCGCGGCCTATGCCGACGGCTTCGGCGGCGATGAGGATGCGTTCGGGGTTCAGGCCGTGCAGGATGTATTCAAAGCCTCGGCCTTCTTCACCGATGCGGTCGGCAACAGGGATGCGCAGGCCGTCGATGAACAGCATGTTGGAGTCGACGGCTTTGCGGCCCATTTTGTCGATTTCTCGGACTTCGATTTTGCTGCGATCCAGGTCGGTGTAGAACAGTGAGAGGCCCTGGGTGGGCTTGGCGACGTCGACCAGCGGGGTTGTGCGCGCCAGCAGCAACATTTTGTGAGCGACTTGTGCGGTCGAGATCCAGATTTTGCGGCCATGGACGATGTACTCATCACCATGGCGTTCCGCACGTGTGGAAAGTTTGGTGGTATCCAGACCTGCATCGGGCTCGGTGACGGCGAAGCAGGCCTTTTCGCGGCCGGCGATCAGCGGGTCAAGCCAACGCTGGCGTTGCTCGTCGGAGCCAAATACGACCACGGGATTCAAACCAAAGATATTCATGTGCACGGCCGACGCGCCAGCGAAACCCGCGCCGGAGGCAGCGATGGTTTGCATCATCAGCGCGGCTTCTGTCATGCCTAATCCCGCGCCTCCATACGCTTGCGGCATGGCAATCCCTAACCAGCCATCGCGTGCCAGATCCGCATGAAAGTCATGAGGAAAACCGCCATCACGATCGCGTTCGAGCCAGTATTCATTGGGATAACGCTCACAGACGCGTTCGATCGCATCGCGCAACGCCAGTTGATCGGATGAAAATTCAAAGTCCATTACGAAATTCCTTTCTGAGGTGCAGCATCATGAGCGGTGATCTCCTGTGTCGCCCGAGCGGCAATGAGTGCGTCGATTTCCGCATCGGTGCAACCGGCTTCGCGCAGTATCTCCTGGCTGTGTTCCCCCAATCGCGGCGCGGGCCGGCGAATGGTAGTCGGGGTGCGTTCGTAGCGTCCCAGCGGCGCGGTCGTACGCAATCGGCCCTCGGTGGGGTGATCCATCTCATGAACGAAACCGGTGCTCTGCAGATGTGCGTCGTGGATCAGGTCATCAACCGAATAGAGGTGCGCGGCAGGAATGTCTGCTTGCGTCAAGTCAGCGAGCCATTCAGCGCTGCTGCGTGTACGCATGATGTCGGCCACAAAGGCATACGCCTCATCAATGTGACGAGCGCGGGCAGTGTGGCTGCTGAAACGTGGATCTTGTTCCAGCTCGGGCCGGCCGATCAGCGCAAAGAAATTTCGCCAATGTTTGTCGTTGTAAATCAGCAGGCATAGATAACCATCTGCGGTCGCATAGGGACGCCGGTGCGCGGCCAGCAGCCGGGCATAGCCGGTAGAGCCCAGCGGCGGCTCGAACGTTGCGCCGCCGAGGTGGTCGCCCAGCACCATGTGGGCCATACCTTCGAACATGGGGATTTCAACCGATTGGCCTTGGCCCTGTGCACGAGCATGCAGGACGGCGGACACGAGCGCGATGGCCACATGCAGGCCGACGGCGCGATCTGCCAGCGTCAATGGCGCATAGCGCGGGACATCGCCACTCTGCTGACGAAACAGATCCGCAATGCCTGTTTGTCCCTGGATCAAATCATCGTAAGCAGGGCGACCGGCATAGGGGCCGGCCTCGCTGAAACCATAGGCGCCAATGTAGACCAGGCGAGGATTGCGTGCGGACACGGCCTCGTACGATAGGCCTAGCCTTGCCATGGCTTGGGGCCGGATGTTGTAGAGCAGCGCATCGCAGCTCTCCGCCAGCTTTAGACACGCTTCGCGGCCCGCTTCGGTTTTCAGGTCCAGCACGATGGACCGCTTATTGCGATTCAAATGCAGGTACAGATGTCCCATGCCAGCATTGCGCATGGGACCGACGGCCCGCATGTTGTCGCCAGCGGGAGATTCGACTTTGATCACGTCTGCGCCCAGATCGCCCAACACCTGCGTGGCATACGGACCCATCACGACTGAGCTCAAATCCAAAATGCGTACGCCGGACAACGGACCGGTGGTCACAGGAGGCGAACCTGTGTCAATGTCAGATGTCGGCCCGTTGCGGACAGGTGCGTCATGATGCTGCATAGTGTTCGAATCTCTGTGGTTTGCTGGCGCTGCACACTTCGTTAACGCACAACAATGCGGGTGCAGAGGGCGAGGCGCAATCAGCACATCTCTGAAAAAACAGCGCGATCATTGCGCCTGGATTCCTGCGTCTTTAATCAGTTTTCCCCAGAGGTCGCGTTGTTCGCTGACAAAGGCGGCAAAACTCTCCGGTGTGCCGCTAAACGCGTCGAAGCCGAGATCTGCCAGACGTTTGCGCACGTCGGGTTTGTTGACGATCTGGTTGATAGCGGCATTGAGTTTGGTCACGATCTCCGGCGGCAATCCTGCCGGGCCGAAATAGCCGTTCCATGAGTTCAAATCAAAATCGTTCACACCGGCCTCACGCATGGAGGGCAGGTCTGGCACGATAGTGCTGCGCTCTGCCGTGGACACAGCCAGGGCGCGCAGTTGGCCGGATTGCACAAAAGGCAGGCCCGAAGCCAGATCCGTAAACATGATGTTGACTTGGCCACCGACAAGATCGGTCAGCGCCTGGGGCGTCCCTTTGTAAGGCACGTGCAGAATGTCGATGCCGGCACGGTGCGCCAGGGTGCCCCCCGCCACGATGCCTGTGCTGTTGCCGCTGGCATAGGTGACTTTGCCCGGATTTTTGCGGGCGTAATCGACGAGTTCCTTCACGGTGGTGTAGGGCTGTTTGGGATTGGTCACCAGCAGAAAGGGCAAGTTGCCCCCGCGTGCAATCGGCGTGAAATCCTTGACCGGGTCGTAGGGGACGTTCTTCATCAAGAACGGGGCGGCCGAGTGCGAGGTATTGGTGGTGACGAACAAGGTGTAGCCGTCGGGCTTGGCACGTGCGACGTACTGTGCGGCGATGGTGGCGTTGGCGCCGGGTTTGTTTTCTACGATCACTTGTTGTCCCAGTATCTGCCCCAGTTCGGCGGCAAAGATACGGCCTACCGCGTCGGTGCCGGATCCTGCGGGAAAGGGCACGATCAGCGTGATCGGTTTTTCGGGGTAGGCGGCTTGGGCGGGGGACGTGAATACGGACGCAAGCGCGGTGCTGCATAGCGCCGCGGCGCGTAGGATGCGTAACAACATGGGGTCTCTCTCCGGTTGGTGGATGGCGGCGGCTCTGTGATGGCGGTTCTGCCTGCGGTGGCCGCTGGGCCGGGTGGCATTACTTGGATGTGTTTCCTGTCGTGGGGGCAGCAAAACCGCGTATTACGCGATCTGGAGATTCTTCGTAGGGCGGCGAGTAGATGACCAGCAAGCGCACGGGGGTGTCGCTGGTGACGGTGAAAACATGAGGGATATCGGGCGGGAAATAGCAACAGTCACCGGCGACCATGTCGGCGGATTCGTCACCGACTTGGGCGCGGGCGGTGCCCTCGAGCAAATAACAGACTTGCTCGATGCCGGGGTGGGCATGGGGCAGGGCGCCTTGGCCCTTTTCTATTACGCCTAACAGGACTTCTACGTGCTTTGCTCCGACGTTTTCTGGGCCGATCAGGCGGCGGTTGAGGGTGCCAGTGTGGTTGGCGGGGTGGTAGCCGGGGACTTGGGATTCGCGGACTAGCCAGCTGGGAGTGTGGGGCATGATAGGGAAATGAATTTTATGAGTGTGAAAATTATTTCACAGATGTGAAATCACGAGCAAGGGGGTTTTCCCGGAAAGACTCGCTAGCCCAACAGCCCCTGGCTACCAGCTAACCAAACAGCCCGATTTCACTGCTGCTGCAAATCCCATAAAGCCGCCAACATATGCCGCGTAGCAGGCTCGCTCACCTTTTCGCGATAGGCAATCCCTAGTTGCCGCCACAATGCCGGTCGCAACGGCCGCATGAGAATGCGTTCATCTGGCGCTGGCGCGCCCGCCTCGTGAGGCAGCAATGTCCCACCATACCCTGCACCGACGAGGCTCTTGATGGCATCGTTGTAGTTCAACGCGATGCGGGGAGCAGGCCGCAGGCCGACGTCGGCAAACCATTGTGTGGTCAATCTGGATAAATGCGTGCCCGGGTCGTTCAGGATGAGCGGCCGTTCGGCCATCCAGCGGGGGGTGATATGAGCAGGCGCGCGCCAGGCCGCAGGCAGGAATGCCACGACCGGATCGCGTCGCCAGGGCTGGATTGTCAGGCCGGCAACCTTGGCCTGAGGTAGGGCGACGATGCCAATATCGAGCGATCCGTCGGTCAACTGGACAAGGGTTTGTTGAGAGGTCAGGACTGCGATTTGTACATCAATCGCCGGATGCGATTGCGCCAAAGCCGCCAGGGCGCGTGGCAGCAAATGAGCGATGACGCCGGTCGATGCACCCAGTCGGACACGGCCCGCCAGTCCCTGGGCCTGACGCGACACGTCATCCAGGGCATGTGTCACGTCGGCCAACAGCTTTCGTGCATGATCGATCAGGCTTTCGCCGATGGCTGTGGGGCGTACATGGCCTTTGGTTCGAGACAGTAATTGCGCGCCCACGCGCTGTTCCAGTTCGCTGATGTGCAGACTGACGGTAGGCGGCGCCAAGTGCAGCAGTGCCGCGGCCTTGGCGAACGAGCCCTGGTCCGCAATGGTGACGAGCGTGCGCAGTTGATCCAGGTTGATTTCTCGCATGGCGCCTCATAGATCAGAATTTCTGAATAGGAAGATTATTAAATTCAACTTTTCTAATTCTACGAGTCGAGTCACGATAACGCCATCGACCATTTACCGGAATCATCGCGATGACGACTCCTCATGTTTTTATTGACGGCGACCAAGGCACAACCGGCCTGCAGATCCATGCACGCTTGCAGGGGCGCGACGATATTGTCATTGATACTTTGCCGGCGGCTTATCGCAAGGACCCGCAGCGTCGCGCCGAGGCGTTGAACGCCTGCGACATCGCCATTTTGTGCCTGCCTGACGCGGCAGCGCGCGAGGCGGTGGCGCTGGTCAAAAATCCCCACGTGCGCATCATCGACGCCAGTTCGGCTCATCGTGTCCAGGATGGCTGGACGTATGGATTTCCGGAGTTGAGTGCCGATCAATCGCGTCTGATTGCGCAGTCCAAGCGCGTCACGAATCCGGGTTGTTATCCCACGGGCGCTGTCGGGCTGCTATCGCCCTTGGTGACGGCGGGCTTGCTGCCGTCTGACTATCCGCTGGCCATTCAGGCCGTATCGGGGTATTCCGGCGGTGGGCGCGCAGCTGTTGAGCGGTACGAGGGCATCGATCCGCACAGTGAGCAACGGAGCGCCAGCCAACAGTCCAGCAGCCTGCCCGCGTTCCAGATCTATGGCTTGCCGCTGCAACATAAACACGTCCCGGAAATTCAACGTTATGCCGGTCTGGCATTGCCGCCGGTTTTTGTCCCGGCTTACGGGGCTTATCGCCAGGGGATCGTGCTCACCATTGCGTTACAACAACGCCTGTTGCCGGCAGGGGTGGACGCCGGGATAGTGCAGGCCTGCCTTGCCGGCCATTACGCGGGCGCGCAATACGTGCGTGTGTTGCCGCAGGCCGAGTCTTCCGCGTTGCAGGCCTTGGACCCCCAGCGTTTGAATGACAGCAACAATATGGAGCTCGCTGTTTTCTCCAATCCCGAGCATGGCCAGATTCTCTTGACAGCAGTATTCGATAATCTGGGTAAGGGCGCTTCGGGCGCAGCGGTGCAGAACCTGGATTTGATGCTGCAAGCGGCGTAGTTTTCGCCGGGGCCGGTTGGTCGCCGAATCCATCAACGCCAACAGGGCCTATGCCCCTGTATATCGACGCGGCTGTTACACTGCCGCGTCTTCGCCTTTTTCGAATATTTTCATGTCTGCCCCCCGTTTAGACGCCGCCGCGCCGTTGCCTCAGTGGCTGCAGTACCTTGAGTCCATTCACAGCAAGGCTATCGATCTGGGGCTGGACCGGGTCAAGCAGGTGGCGGACCGCCTGGCGCTGCAGTTGAACGGCGTCAAATTCGTGGTCGGCGGCACCAATGGCAAGGGTTCGACCTGTGCCATGCTCGAGGCTATCTTGCTGGCCGCCGGCTATCGGGTGGGCTTGTACACCTCGCCGCACCTGATCGATTTCAATGAGCGTGCCCGGATCAACGGCGAGATTGCCAGCGACACCGCGTTGACTGAGCAGTTTGCCGCAGTCGAAGCGGCACGCGGCGAGATTACGCTGACATATTTCGAGTTCACGACGCTGGCGATCCTGCGCTTGTTCGCACAGTCGAATCTCGATGCCATTGTGCTGGAAGTCGGCCTCGGGGGGCGTCTGGATGCCGTCAATATCATTGACGCCGATTGCTCCATCATCACCAGCGTCGATCTGGACCATACCGAGTGGCTGGGCGACACCCGCGAAAAAATCGGCTGGGAAAAGGCCCATATTTATCGCAGCGGCAGGCCGGCCATATGCAGTGATCCGCAGCCGCCGCAGTCGTTGCTGGACTACGCGGCAGAGATCGGCACCGATCTGTGGCTGTTCGGTAAAGACTTCAACTATTCCGGAGATCGCCAGCAATGGGCCTATGGCGGCCGAAGCCAGCGCCGCAATGCCCTGGCCTATCCGGCATTGCGGGGCGCAAACCAGTTGCTGAATGCGTCGGCCGCGCTCGCCGCGCTGGAATCGGTACGTGACCGCCTGCCTGTACCGCAGCAAGCCGTCCGTATCGGTCTGTTGCAGGCATCGGTACCCGGCCGGTTCCAGATTTTGCCAGGCCAGCCCACCATCATTCTGGATGTGGCCCATAACCCGCACGCCGCAGCGGTGCTGGCTCAAAATCTGGATAACATGGGGTTTCATCCCTACACCCACGCAGTCGTGGGCATGCTCAACGACAAGGATGTCGACGGCGTGCTGGCCAAAATGCTGGGCCGTGTCGATCACTGGTACTGTGCAGGGCTGCCAGGGCCGCGCGGAGGCAGCGGGGACGACTTGGCCAGGCACGTTTCGTCTGCAATCGAGACGGCTCCGGCCGGTTCCGACGGGCCTACCGTGCAAACGTACGCTGACCCCGCCGCAGCGTTCGCCGCGGCCCGCGAGCGGGCAGGCGAGGGTGATAGAATCGTGGTGTTTGGCTCGTTTCTCACCGTTGCCGCGGTTTTGCAGGCACTGGGTCGCAAAATTTAAGGTTTCGGCAGTCGGGGCGCAGGCTCCGGTCAGGTCGCAAGGAATTCCTGCCCATGGGATTTTTCACTCGCAAAGACTCCGCCTCTCAGGCATCGCCCTCTAGACCGCGTCCGTCGGTATCGAGCGAAGCCCAGGCGGCAGAACTCCGTGGGCGTGCGCGCCGGCGGTTAGCCGGCNCCGTCGCGCTGGTGCTCGCAGCTGTTATCGTGCTGCCGATGGTATTGGACTCCGAGCCCGTACCGGTGGCGGACGATATTCCTATCCGCTTGCCGGATCGCAATACCCCTTACCAACCGCAGGTTTCGCCGCCGGCCGTGGCCGATGCGGGCAATGCTGCCACGGGTACCACGCCAGAGGGCACCGCGGTCACACCGCCTGCGACGCCTCCCGTAGAGCCGCCTGCTGTTCCTACGCCGCCTGACGTGTCTACGCAACCCGAGACGCCGCCGCCTGCCACCGCTCAGCGGCCCGAGACGCCGCCTGCCGCAGTGACTCCGCCCAAGCCGCCGGCGACCAAACCGCCAGTCACGCCGCCCAAGCCGCGCGACGACGATGGCGCCCGGGCGTTGGCGCTGCTGGAGGGCCGTTCCCCGTCGGATACGCCCGCGCCAGCCGCACCCAAGCCGGCCGCGCCCAAACCCGCCGCCAAAGGCAATTTCGTCTTGCAGATCGCGTCCTATGGCGCCCAGGCGGATGCCCAGTCGCGACGTACCAAACTGCATCAGGCCGGTGTTACCAACGCTTTTGTCGAACAAGCTTCCGTTGGAGGTAAACAGTCGTACCGCCTGCGCGTGGGGCCGTTCCCGTCGCGCGAGGCAGCCCAGGCTGCTCAGGCACGCCTGCGCACGCTGGGTTATGACAACGGCTTCATCGCCAGCCAGTGACCGGTTTCGATTTCGTCGTGTTGGCCATCCTGGCAGCCTCCGGTCTGCTGGGGTTGGTACGCGGCCTGCTGAAAGAAATCCTGTCCTTGATGGCGTTTCTGTTGGCCTTCGTGGCAGCGATCTGGTGGGGCCCCTCTGTATATGGCTGGATTGAACCCTATATAGAGACCCCCATGCTGCGTATGGGTATTGCGTATGCGGCGGTGTTTATTTTGGTGTTGCTAGGGGTAGGGCTGCTCAATATGACATTGGCTGCCCTGATCCGTACGACCGGCCTGTCGCCGGCAGATCACGGCCTGGGGGCGGTGTTCGGGCTGGCACGAGGTTTATTGTTTGTGTTGGTATTGGTGGCGTTGGGCGGCTATACGCCGTTGCCGCAAGAGCCCTGGTGGCAGAACGCCATGTTTTCGCATTCGGCCACCGAGGCCGTCAGGCATATCAAGTTGTGGTTGCCCCCGTCGTTGGCGACGTGGCTGCCCTACTAAGTTTCGTTTAACGGGAAATCACCATGTGTGGAATCATCGGGGTCATTGGGCGCGGGCCGGTCAACCAGCTGCTCTATGACGGTTTGCTGCTGCTGCAGCATCGTGGCCAGGACGCGGCAGGTATTGCGACGTCGTCCCAAGGCAGCCACTTCAACATGTTCAAGGCCCACGGCCTGGTGCGGGATGTCTTCCGCACCCGCAACATGCGGTCGCTGCCCGGTACCAGCGGTATCGGTCATGTGCGCTACCCCACGGCGGGCTCCAGCGCCAGCGAAGAAGAAGCCCAGCCGTTCTACGTGAACGCCCCGTTCGGCATCACTTTTGCCCATAACGGCAATCTGACCAACTGGCGCGAGCTGCGTGAGTCGCTGTATCGCGATGACCGCCGCCATATCAATACGAATTCCGACTCCGAGGTGCTGCTCAACGTGCTGGCGCATGAGCTGCAGTCGGCCGCCACGGGCGTGTCGCTCAACGACGACACGCTGTTCCGTGCGGTATCGGCCGTGCACAAACGGGTGCGTGGCGCTTATGCTGTCGTGGCCCAGATTTCCGGCTATGGCATGCTGGCATTCCGAGATCCGCATGGCATACGCCCGCTGTGTATCGGCCGCCAGGAAACCGAGGAGGGCGCGGAATGGATGGTCGCTTCGGAATCCGTCGCGCTCGAGGGCAGCGGTTTTGCGTTTGTGCGCGACGTCGAGCCGGGCGAGGCGATTTTTGTCGATCTGGATGGCCGCATGGTTAGCCGCCAATGTGCCGACAACCCGCAACTCGTTCCTTGTATCTTCGAGTACGTGTATTTCGCACGTCCCGATTCGATGATCAATGGCGTGTCGGTGTATGACGCCCGTCTGCGCATGGGTGAATATCTGGCCGACAAGGTGGCGCGCAATATGCGTCTGGGCGACATCGATGTGGTGATGCCGATTCCGGATTCGTCGCGTCCTGCGGCGATGCAGTTGGCTGCACGTCTGGGGCTGGACTATCGCGAAGGCCTGATCAAGAACCGCTACGTGGGCCGTACGTTCATCATGCCAGGCCAGGCGGTGCGCCGTAAATCCGTGCGCCAGAAACTCAATGCGATCGGCAGTGAGTTCAAGGGCAAGAACGTACTGCTGGTCGATGATTCCATCGTGCGTGGCACGACCAGCCGCGAAATCGTCGATATGGCGCGTGCCGCTGGCGCGAACAAGGTCTACTTCGCTTCCGCTGCGCCTCCAGTACGTTTCCCGAACGTGTATGGCATCGATATGCCTACGCAAAGCGAGCTGATCGCCACGGGCCGTTCTGACGAGGAAATCGCGCGTACGATCGGCGCTGACGGATTGATCTATCAGGATCTCAGCGATATGCAGCGCGCGGTCACGGACATCAATCCGGCTCTGACCCGTTTTGAGTCGTCCTGCTTTGACGGTCAGTACGTGACCGGCGATATCACGGCGGAATACCTCGAGCGTCTGGGCCAATCGCGTGGCGACTCAGACGGCGATGAGTCTACCGGCGGGCTGCAGTTCAACATGGGATTCTCGTCGAACGACGCCTGATACGGCGCATGATCGGCCTTTCCTTTCTGTAACGATGCCGGGCAGTGGTATGGCCCGGCATCATGTTTTTTTACCTCGGTCCAATTACATGCAATCTTCTCGTCGCCTGTTATGGCTGATCGCCATTTTCTGCTTTGGTGCGTTGGGCGTTGCCCTGGTGTCGCAGCATGTGTATGACATGCCGCCTTGCGCATGGTGTGTGTTACAGCGCTTGATCTATCTGACTATCGGCGTGATTGCCTTGATCGGTGCCAATGTGGGGCTGCTGGCCCGGTTGTGCGCGGGGTTGGCGGCCATATTGAGCGCGGGCGGGATTGCTGCGGCTTGGTATCAATATGATGTGGCGGCGCATATGTTTTCCTGCGATCAGACGTTCGCGGATCAGTTCATGAGTGCGTCGGGGTTGGATGGGGCGGTGCCGTGGCTGTTCGGGATTTATGCCAGCTGCATGGATGCGATGGTGGAAGTGCTCGGGGTGGAGTATGCGCTCTGGAGCTTGAGTTTGTTTGTGGTGTTGTTGTTGGCGAGTTTGTGGGCGATGTTGCGGCGGTAAAGGGATCGGGCAGGACGGGGGATCGAGTGCTATTGGACGTCGAGGCGGGGCAGTGACCGTGTTGGCGCTTCACGTGGCCGGTCGGC
>NZ_CBCSIU010000045.1:0-12528 GCF_965139205.1 Bordetella muralis | reverse complement strand
CGAGTATGATTACCCCCTTTCTCAAAACCCGCCCCAGCCTCCCAACACCTCCATGGCCCTGCGCGCAACGATTTACAAAGCCGACCTGCACATCGCCGACTCCGACCGCCACTACTACGGCAGTCATTCGCTGACGATCGCACGTCATCCCTCGGAAACGGACGAACGCATGATGGTGCGTTTGCTGGCTTTTGCCCTGCACGCGCAGGAGGGTCTGGCGTTTACCAAAGGCTTGAGCGACACCGACGAGCCCGATGTGTGGTTGAAAGACCTGACCGGCGCAATCGATTTGTGGATCGAAGTCGGTCAACCCGACGAGCGGCGCATTCTCAAGGCCTGTGGCCGCGCCGAACAAGTGATTGTCTATTGCTACGGCGGCCATGCCAGCTCCGTCTGGTGGGACGGCGTACGCAACAAGCTGGAACGAGCCCGCAATTTGCGCGTCGTACATTTGCCGGCCGGGCATACCCGTGAACTCGGCGAATTGGCCGAGCGCACGATGGACGTGCACGTCAACATACAGGACGGTACTGCCTTTGTGTCCGCAGACAAAGGGCAGATGACCATCGAGCCCGAAGTCTGGCGTTAGATCGTTTTTTTTGTGGCACGGGGTGGTTTGCCGCGGTCCGTACGGAATGCTGATCTGCAGCGCTGCGCCTGCCTGACCGACTGGTTGGGCCGCACGTCAATCTGCTGAATCGCTACGTAGCCGAACGTTGTTCCACGATTCGCCAAAAGCCCGGCAAAAAGCATTCCGCGACCAACAGCGGCTGCCCATATCGCCAAAATACCGAACGCCGCGCCCAGAGTGCACCGTTGTCCCCATCGGCCCGCACCCCCCGCGCTGTCGCATAAAACGGTACAGGCGAGGCCAGTTTGCGGCAGACAAAGGGCGAACGTTGAATCGTACGATCGTGATAAAGCATGTCCGCCAACGGCCGCGTGCGCAGCCGGCGTATTCCTTGCCACACGCCATGTGAGGCCGCCAACGGCGTCAGACTGCGCGCCACCACGCTGTCCACACCGTCCACGGACATGAGGATCTCCCGTACCCACACAGGACGCGCCACCTCAAGACCCATTCCCCGAGCTTCATCCAGCGGGACCCCTTCGGCATATTCGTTCAATACGCGAAGTTCCATTTTGCCCAACTGCCGCAATCCGGCCGTTAACGCGCCAGGACGCATCAGCCAGAATTTATGAGCAGGAGTCAACGAAGGCGCGACCGTAGGCTGCCAACCAGCGGCGAGAGGAAGAAAGACTGTCATAGCCACTATTATGCCAACTCCCGCCGGCAATATATGAGATCCAGAGCAGCTCAACCTCCTTCAGCCTAAAATAGCCCCTTCGCTAGGCGACCACATCACCCGTCGCGTAGCAGACCACCAAGGCATATGGAAAAAGTACGAATCTCAAAGCTGATGTCCGAGCGCGGCCTATGCTCGCGGCGCGAGGCCGATAGTTATATCGAGCGCGGTTGGGTCAAAGTCGACGGCGTCGTCGTATCCGAGCTCGGCGCCAAAGCTTATCCCGATCAGGTCATCACGCTGGAACGCGCCGCCCAGGCGCAACAGACATCTCGCGTCACCATCCTGATCAATAAACCCGTCGGCTATGTGTCGGGCCAGGCCGAAAAAGGCTATACGCCCGCCGTCGCCTTGATCGATGCCCGTTCCCGCGACGCCAATGATCGCTCGCCGCTGCGCTTTTCCCGAGCCCATCTGCAGGGGCTCGCTGTCGCAGGCCGGCTGGATATCGATTCACAGGGCTTGCTCGTACTGACTCAGGACGGCCGCATCGCCCGTCAACTCATTGGCGAGGACTCCGACGTAGACAAGGAATATCTCGTACGCGTGCAGGGCCGTCTGGACGAGCGAGGCCTGGCATTGTTGAATCATGGCCTGTCGCTTGACGGCAAGGCACTGCGTCCCGCGCAGGTCCGCTGGCAAAACGACGATCAACTTTGTTTTATCTTGCGCGAGGGCAAAAAACGCCAGATCCGCCGCATGTGCGAACTCGTGGGCTTGCGCGTCGTGGGACTGAAACGCGTGCGTATCGGTCGAATCAGATTGGGAAATCTGCCGCAAGGGCAGTGGCGTTATTTGCGAGATGATGAGCGTTTCTAATCGCTAGTTGCACAGCAGACGGTTACCCATAGTCGGTGCTTCGGTGCTGCATAGCTGTTTCAGCCCATTTCACGCCTTAATTTAAATTAATAAGTCCGCGCTATTCTTCGCTACGAACTTACCGTCGCGTAGCCGTTCCATCAGAAACTCAATGAAAATCCGAGTTTTGGCGGGCAGCAGTCGCGTGTCGGTGACGGCATAGACCGGAAACGGCCCCGCCTGCCAATCGGGCAAGACACGTTGCAGACGCTGCTCTGCGACGTCCTGCAATACGCTTTGCGCAGGGCTCAAGATGGCAATGCCGGAGCCTAATGACGCCAGGCTGCGCACCATTGCCATACTGTTGACCGAAAAGCGATTGCTGGGGGTGATCTCGATGTGTTCGTCGCCTCGTGACAGGGGCCATCGTGTGACGCGGCTGTTGTCGGCTCGGAACTCTATGCATTCATGGCGAGTCAGGTCGCTGGGATGTTGCGGTGTGCCATGACGTTGCAGGTACTCGGGTGACGCGTATAGATAGGCCGTTAGCCGTCCTAGCAGGCGGGCGATCTGAGTGGAGTCGGGCAGGGCGCCGATCTCGATGGAAATATCGCAGGTCTGAAACACTAGGCCGGCATGATCGGGATTGGCGAGATCTAGATAAAAGGTGACCTCAGGATAGTGTCGAGAAAATTCCAGAAAGGCTTCTGCAAGGAAGTCCGTGCCAAAATCGGCTGGCATATTCACTCGCAAGGGCCCCGAGGGCGTTTCCACCAACTTTTGCAGTTCTTCGTGGGCGACTTGGGCTTCGGCGACGATACGTTGGCAGCGTACAAAGTACAGCTTACCGGCTTCGGTCAGCTCCACTTTACGGGTGGTGCGACTGAGCAACTGCAATCCCAACGAACGTTCCAGTTCGGCGACCTGGCGCGATAGGGTCGACTTTGGGATGCCCAGATTATTCGCCGCCCGACCGAAATTGCACGTTTTGGCCACTTCGACAAACAGTTCCATGCCTTGTAGGCGTTTCATGGCTAGGCCATCCAGGAGAGTTCGATAAAGGATTATTCCATATTTGGGATGATGTTTTCGCTTTTACCCACTTTGTTTCTGAATTGGGATAAAGCAAAATGGCGGATTGCGCAGTGCAACATAGGATGTCTGCGCGATTCGAATCGTGAATCAGAGATTTAGGGCTGCAAGTACCACGCCGCTAGGGGTGATACGGCACGTTATAGCTCGGAAAGGATCGTATGAACTACAACGGAATGCGGCGTAGCGCCGCTGTTTTGACTCTCGCAGCGACCGCGCTGGCATTGGCGGCGTGCAGCAAAACTGCAGAGGCGCCAGCTGGCGGCAAGCCACCAGTCAGCGTCGTTACTTTGGCGACGCGCCCAGTGGTACTGACGACCGAACTACCCGGCCGCACCTCGGCTTACAGAGTGGCCGAAGTGCGCCCACAGGTCAACGGTATCATCAAGAAACGCCTCTTTACCGAGGGCGGTGAGGTCAAGGCCGACCAACAGCTCTATCAGATCGATCCCGCGTTATACCAAGCCAGCCTGGAGAGCCAGCAAGCCGCTTTAGCGCGCGCTCAGGCCCAACTCAAGACGGCCAATTTGCTCGTTCAACGCTACAAGCCTTTGGCCGAAACGCGTGCCGTCAGCCGCCAGACTTACGATGACGCGATCGCGGCGCGCGACCAGGCCGCTGCCGATGTGCAGTCCGCCAAAGCCGCTTTGGACACCGCTCGCATCAACCTGGTCTACACCAAGGTGCTATCGCCCATCGAAGGCATTATCGGGCGCTCTTCGTTCACCGAGGGCGCTCTGGTCACAGCGAATCAGACTGAAGCACTGGCGACGGTACAGCAGATCGATCCCATCTATGTGGACGTTACCCAATCCAGCGTAGAGCTGCTGCGTCTGCGTAACGCGATCGAGAGCGGGTCGCTGCAACGCGATACGAGCAAGGACTCGGCGCGTGTGTCGTTGGAGCTGGCTAACGGTCAGAACTATGGCGTTGAGGGCACCTTGGAGTTCTCCGAGATCACGGTCGACGAGAGTACCGATTCGGTGACGCTGCGTGCCGTATTCCCCAATCCCGATCATAAATTGCTGCCCGGTATGTTCGTGCGGGCGCGCATTCTCGAAGGTACGGCGCCACAAGGTTTATTGGCGCCGCAGCGTGGCATCACGCGAAATCAGCGTGGTCAGCCGACCGCTCTGGTGGTCAATGCAGAAAACAAGGTCGAGCTACGCATGCTGAAAACGGACCGTACCGTGGGCGATCAGTGGCTGGTGACCGAGGGGCTGAAGGCCGGCGACAAGATCATCGTCGAAGGCATCCAGAAAGCCAGGCCGGGCGTCGAGGTGGTGCCGACCGAATGGCAGCCGACCGCCGCCGGTGCGTCGCAAGCCGCACAAACGAAGTAAGGGAGCCTAGCGCATGGCCAAATTTTTCATCGATAGGCCGGTTTTTGCCTGGGTCATCGCCATTGTCTTGATGCTGGCGGGGGCGTTGTCCATCTTCAGCCTGCCGGTATCGCAATATCCCAATATCGCGCCGCCCGCGGTGCGCATTTCGGTGACCTATCCTGGGGCGTCGGCGAAAACCGTGCAGGATACTGTCGTGCAGGTCATCGAGCAGCAGATGAACGGTATCGACAACCTGATGTACATGAAGTCGCAGGCTAACTCCGACGGCAGCATGGAAATCACCGTGACGTTCCGGCAGGGTACCAATCCCGATACGGCACAGGTTCAAGTCCAGAATAAGTTGTCGCTGGCTCAGCCGTTGTTGCCACTGGAAGTGCAGCAGCAGGGGATACGCGTTACTAAAGGCACCTCTAACTTTATGATGGTGCTGGGCTTCGTGTCGACCGACGGTTCCATGAACAAGGCCGACTTGTCCGACTATGTTGCTACCTATGTGCAAGACCCGGTCAGCCGCACCGAGGGTGTCGGTGACTTTCAGTTGTTTGGCTCGCAGTACGCCATGCGTATTTGGATGGATCCTGCGAAGCTGGTTAACTTCGGCTTGGTAGCCAGCGACGTCTCGGCCGCTATCGAGGCGCAGAACGTGCAGCTCTCTGTGGGTGAGTTGGGGGGGCTGCCTGCTGTCAAGGGCAATCAACTCAATGCCACCATTATTGGTCCCAGCCGTCTACAGACGGCCGAGGAGTTCGGCGACATTCTGCTCAAGGTCAATCCCGATGGCTCGCGTGTGCGGCTCAAGGACGTCGCCAGGGTCGAACTGGGAGCCCAGAACTTTGCTATTGACAGCCAATACAACGGCTATCCCGCTGCAGGCCTGGCTATCCGTCTGGCCTCGGGGGCTAATGCGCTGGACACCGCGGAAAACGTGCGGGCCACGGTCGACAGCCTGAAGCAGTACTTCCCTCCAGGGATGGAAGTGGTGTATCCCTATGACACCACGCCGTTCGTCTCCATCTCGATCGAAACTGTCATCCATACGCTGATCGAGGCCATCGTCCTGGTGTTCCTGGTGATGTATCTCTTCTTGCAGAACATCCGGGCGACGCTGATCCCTACGCTGGCAGTGCCGGTCGTGTTGCTCGCGACTTTCGGTGTGCTGTCTCTGGCGGGCTTTTCTATCAACATGCTGACGATGTTCGGTATGGTGCTGGCCATCGGTCTGCTGGTCGACGATGCCATCGTGGTGGTGGAAAACGTGGAGCGGATCATGCAGGAGGAGGGCTTATCGCCCAAGCAGGCTACGCGTAAGTCCATGGATCAGATCACTGGCGCGCTGGTCGGTATCGCGCTGGTTCTGTCGGCAGTGTTTGTGCCCATGGCGTTCTTCGGTGGGTCCACGGGCGTGATTTATCGCCAGTTCTCGATCACGATCGTTGCCTCCATGGCGTTTTCGGTGCTGGTTGCTATCGTATTTACGCCGGCCCTATGCGCGACGCTCCTCAAACCCATTCCCAAGGGACATCACGGCACCAAGAAGGGATTTTTCGGCTGGTTCAATCGCAATTTTGAACGGTCCAGCCACGGGTATTCCAACACGGTAGCCCGCAGTCTCAATCGTGGTAAGCGGATGCTGCTCATTTATGCCGTGCTGGTGGCTGCTATGGGGTGGCTGTTTACCCAGGTGCCGTCGTCGTTCCTGCCCGATGAGGATCAAGGCGTCATGTTTGTGCAGATACAGACTCCGGTAGGCGCTACGGCCGAACGTACTCAGCACGTCATTGATGCAGCGGCAGGCTATTTCCGAAACGATGAAAAGGATAGCGTTGAATCTACCTTTGCCGTCAACGGTCTCAGTTTTGGCGGCCGTGGACAGAATGCTGGCCTTGTCTTTGTGAAGCTGCGTGACTGGGCTCAGCGTCCCGGCGCTGAACAAAAGGTCGCCGAGCTGATGAAGCGGGCCAACGCCAAGTTCGCGTCCGATCCGGTATTCCTTGATGCCGTCGTCATGGCATTTGCGCCGCCGCCGGTCATCGAGCTGGGTAATGCCACCGGGTTTGACATGATGCTGGTTGATCGAGCCGGTGTGGGCCATGCGGCGTTGTTGCAGGCGCGCAATCAACTATTGGGCGAGGCGGCTAAAAGCCCAATATTAGCGGGCGTGCGTCCGAACAGCACTGAAGACGCGCCACAGTACAAACTCGAAATCGATCGTCAGAAAGCGAATGCGCTCGGGGTTTCCATTGCAGAGATTCACACTACCTTGTCGGCTGCCTGGGGGTCGTCGTACGTCAATGACTTCATTGACCGTGGTCGTGTGAAGCGTGTGTACATCCAGGGGCAACCGGAATCGCGCATGACGCCCGAAGACCTCAACTCCTGGTATGTGCGAAATGACAGTGGAAACATGGTGCCGTTCTCGGCGTTCGCTTCCGCCGAGTGGACCTACGGGCCTCAGATGTTGACTCGCTATAACGGCGTGGAGGCATTTGAAATCCTGGGGCAGAATGCGCCAGGCTACAGTACTGGTGATGCGATGGCCGAGATGCAGCGGCTGGTGAGTCAGTTGCCCACGGGCGTGGGCTTGGAATGGACGGGGATGTCCTACGAGGAGCAATCATCTGGTTCCCAGGCTCCAGCGTTGTACGCCATTTCCCTCATCGTGGTGTTCCTGTGTCTGGCCGCGTTGTACGAAAGTTGGAGTATTCCGACTTCGGTATTGTTGGCAGTGCCGTTGGGTGTGATCGGCGCATTGCTTGCGACACTGCTACGTGGTATGTCCAATGACGTGTACTTCCAGGTGGCACTGCTGACCACGGTGGGCTTGACAGCGAAGAATGGAATTCTGATCGTGGAGTTTGCGAAAGAGCACTTCGAACAGGGGGCCAGTCTTATCGAATCTGCGGTACACGCCGCGCGTCAACGTCTACGTCCTATCATCATGACCTCGCTTGCCTTCTCGCTCGGTGTCGTTCCGTTGGCTATTTCCTCCGGGGCTGGCTCGGGTGGTCAGAATGCCGTGGGTACTGGTGTTATCGGTGGCGTGGTGACCGGTACGGTGCTGGTGATCTTCTTTGTGCCGACGTTCTTTGTATTGATGTTGCGTCTATTCCGCGTCAAACGCGTGAGCGAACGCAAAGCTGAAGAAGAGGCTCTCGACGCTAAGTTGGGAGAGCAGTCGTGATTCCGTTTCCTATGAATAAACTCTATGTTGTTGCGTTGTCGGCTGTGCTGACTGGCTGCTCGCTGGCTCCGACCTACGAACGTCCCGAGGCGCCGGTGAGCCCCGCCTATCCGACGGGCGACGCGTATACGCAGTCGGGTCAGTCGCAAGGAGCCGCGGCGCAAGCGCCGGTGGCCGATATCGGCTGGCGTGATTTCTATTCGGATCCGCTGCTGCAGAACCTGATCTCGATGGCGCTGACGGCCAATCGTGATTTACGTGTCGCGGCATTGAATGTCGAGGAAGCCCGCGCGCAGTATCGTATCCAGCGCGCAGATCTGCTGCCTAGCGTGGGAGTCGCAGGCGAGGGCTCGGTACAGCGCTTGCCCGCGGATCTGAGCAGTACAGGCAGCCGCAGCATCAGCCGCTCGTATCAAGTTGGCGGCGCGGTATCGGCGTGGGAGCTGGATCTGTTTGGCCGCATCCGCAGCTTAAGTGACCAGGCTTTGGAAGCCTACCTGGCGCTGGACGAAACGCGTATTGCCACGCAGTTGTCGTTGATTTCCGAAACGGCGACGGCGTATCTGACGTTGCGAGCGGACCAGGAACTGCTGAGCCTGACGCAGTCGACGCTGACCTCGCAACAGGATTCGTACCAGCTGACAAAACAGAGCTATGACGCGGGTGTGGCAACGGAGCTGGATCTGAGTCAGGCCGAGGTGTCACTGCGTACGGCGCAGCGTGATCTGTCGACATATACGCGACTGGTGGCGCAGGCTCGCAACGCATTAGTGTTGTTGGTGGGGCAGCCTTTGCCGGATGATGTGGTGGCTCAGTTGGATCAGGCCAAGACGTTGCCCGACGGCATCGTGCCCGAGTCCTTGCCGGCCGGATTGCCGTCGGATTTGTTGGTGCGCCGTCCTGATATTCGGGCAGCGGAGCATCAGCTCAAGGGCGCCAATGCCTATATCGGCGCCGCGCGCGCTGCGTTTTTCCCGACCATCAGCTTGACGGGCAGCGCCGGTACGGCCAGTGCCAGCCTGGGAGGCTTGTTTGACGCGGGGTCGGGGGCGTGGAGTTTCGCGCCGTCGATCACGATGCCGATTTTTGCCGGCGGTTCGCTGTGGGCAGGGTTGGATGTCGCAAAGGTGCGTAAAAACATTCAGATCGCGACCTACGAGCAAGCCATTCAGACGGCTTTCCGCGAGGTGGCCGATGCTTTGGCAGGCCAGGGTACTTATCAGACGCAGATCGTGGCGCAGCAACAACTCGTGGCGGCATATCAGCGTGCCTATGATTTGTCCAGGCAGCGTTTCGACCAGGGCGTGGATGACTATCTGAGCGTCCTGGATTCGCAGCGCTCGTTGTATGCCGCACAACAGGTGTTGGTGGAAACGCGCTTGTCCAGGCTGTCTAATCTGGTCACGCTGTATCAGGTGCTGGGCGGCGGTTGGACCGAGAAAACGGTGGCTGCGGCGCAGGATGCCAGCGCGGCAGATGCTGTACAAGGTGGCGCTACGCCAGCGGTTAAATAAGCATCAGCGGTGGAAAAGAAATGGGCGGCTCTTGATCAAGAGCCGCCCATTTTTTTGCTGTCACGCACGTCAAGAGAGGATGGACGAGAAGCAAATGTGTTGATCGTGGGATGGCGAGGCGCGGTGATGCATGCGCCTCAACGATCTCAGCCGCGCTTTTTAGCGATCAGGCCAACCACGAACAGGACAATGATGGCGCCAACTACGGAACCAATCCAGCCCGCGGGTTCACCCGGGGCATACCAACCCATCGACTGGCCCAGAAAGCCGGCAATGACAGAACCCACAATCCCGAGAATCGTCGTAAAGATGATTCCCATGGACTGATCTCCAGGCATGATGGCGCGGGCGATCAGACCCACGACAAAGCCAACGATGATCATGATGATAATGCTCATTCGCACACTCCTGTTAGGCGATGGGTAAACGCTCTGATGATACTCACCGCGGACGATCGCAGTGTAACAACTCGTATTCAGGGTGTTTGTACAACAACACTGATCAGTTGTCACATCTGTGTGGCATTCGCAACGGTGTTCAAGGGTGTGAAAATCGCACGGCTCGGGTCGAACCCATACTGGTGTTCGAATTGCGTGGCGTCTGTTGCCAGCGCCAATACCGATGCCAAAATGAAATCTACCTTGGCATCCGACAGCAGGACGCTGAGATTGAGTCTGGTGAAGCCAGGTTTTTCGATTTCGCGGCCATCGAGAATGGCTAGGCGCATGCGGGCCGACTCGTCGGCGCTGATGTCGAGCAGTTCATGCACGTAGGGCCCGGCGCAGGCGCATCCGCCGCGGGCCTGGATTCCGAATCGATCGCTCAGCATGCGGGTGATCAATTGCTGGTGGACAAAACCGCCTTGGCCATTACGTACGCGGAACGAGAAAATCGGCAGGCGTTCGGCGGTCAGAGAGCCGAGCAGTTCGATTTGCGGCACGCCTTGCCATTTTGCCAGCGCACGCTGTACCAAGGCGGCCTGGCGTTGTTGCATGAACGGGGCGCCAATGGCTTCTTTGACCAGGACTGCGAGCGCGGCACGTATGTCGCCGATGACATTGGGCGTGCCGGCTTCTTCGCGGGATTCGAGGCTGTCGCTGTAGTCGTGGCTGAGCGGCGATACGAATTTGACGGTACCGCCGCCCGGCCATGTCGGGGTGGTGTTCAGGACCGCGTCGCGCCGTACGATCAGGACGCCCGAGGCGCCGGGGCCACCGAGAAATTTATGCGGTGAAAAGACGATCGCGTCGATGGGCGCATCGCTGGCGGGCGACAGTTGCACGGGCAGGTACGGTGCGCCGCCGGCATAGTCCCACAGCATTTTTGCGCCGGCCTTTTTTACCTGGCGCGTGATGGCGGGGACGTCGGCGACGATGCCGGTCACGTTCGAGGCGGCCGATAGCGCGCAGATGACCAAGGTATCGTCGTCGGTTTTCAGGGCGGCGTCCAAGTCGTTCAAGTCGGGGCCGCCGTGGGGGCTTTCGGCGAGCACGACGATGTCGGCGCCGCATTCACGCCAGGGCAAAATATTCGAGTGATGTTCGTAGGGGCCGATGATGACGCGGACTTTTTTGCCGGCCTTGAGGGCTGCGTCTACGCCGAACAAATGGACGAGTCGATTGATCCCCGCTGTGGCGCCCGATCCGGCGAAGATCACGGCGTGTTCGGCCGTGGCACCGCAGCACCGCGCGATCGCAGCGCGTGCTTCGCGGCGCAGGCGGGTGATGAACCCGCCGCAATACGAGGCTTCGGTGTGCGAGTTGGCGTAATAGGGGAGGACTTTTTCCAGCACGAAGCGCTCGACTTGCATGAGTGCCCGGCCCGAAGCGACATAGTCGGCGTAAATCAGCGGTTTGGGGCCATAGGGGCCTTGGACGATTGCGTCCTGGCCGATGAGTCCGTCAGCCAGGGAGGCGATGACGTCGCCTGTGTCGAGGTCTGCTTGAAACTGCTGCAACAGGCCCAGCGTGGCGGGTGTTGCGACTGTGTGGGTATCCATCTATGCCGTCTTTGTGGTCATGCCGAAGTGTCCAAATATCATACGATGGAAGGAAATTTGAAACATCACCTAAATTTTCCGAAAATTCATTGAATTTGGGTCGTATGATCTGATTTATGGAAAAAATAGATAAGTTTGATATGGCTATCGTCTCTTGCCTGCAAAAAGACGGCGCGCTGTCGCAGCGCGAGCTGGCGGATCGCGTGGGTTTGTCGCAAAACGCGTGCTGGCGGCGGCTGCAGCGTTTGCATAGTTGCGGGATTATTCGCGGGACGCGCGCCGAGGTGAATGTGGTCGAATTGGGCTTCGACCTGACGGTGTTCGTGATGATACGGACGAGCCGCCATTCCAAGGATTGGGCGGATGCGTTTCGTCAGCACGTGGACCAGTTGCCCGAGGTGACTGAGTTCTACCGCATCGGGGGCGATTGGGACTATTTGATCAAGGTGGTCTGCCGGGGGATGGCGGGGTACGACCGTTTTTACCAGCGGTTGATTACGGGGTTCGAGTTGGCGACGGTGACGGGATTTTTCAGTATGGAGGCCATTATCGATAACCGGCCGCTGGATTTGCGGTCAATGGAGGGTTGAGCGCTTCAGCGTGTCAGTTCGACTAATTGGCGCATGTCCTTGACGATGTCAGCGGTGCTCTCGGTGTCCGAGGCCAGCAGACGGGCTTTGCCCGTGTTGTCGAATATATAGACGCCGCGGCTGTGCCTGACGTCATAGATTTCGGCGGAGTCGCCCGGGCGCGGTTTTTCGATTTGGTAGGCGACGCGATAACGGCGGGCGAGATCGGCGATTTGTTTTTCGGTGCCGGTGACGCCGATGGCCTGGTTGTTGAAGGCATCGACGTAGGCCTGGAGTTTGTCGGGGGTGTCGCGGTGGGGGTCGACGCTGACGAACAGGATGCGTACGTTTTGGGCGTCGTCACCGAGTTGTTCCAGGACGGCGGTGAGTTGCGCCATGGTGGTGGGACAGATGTCGGGGCAACTGGCATAGCCGAAAAACAGCATGACGGTTTTGCCTTTCAGGTTTTCGCTGGAGACGGTTTTTCCGCCTGCACCGGGCAATTGAAATTGCAGGTCTGGCAGGTGGCCTTTGACGTCGTAGAGGGTCCAGTTGACGGCTCGATCTCCGCAGGCGGCGAGCAGGGTGCAGGTGGCTAACAGCAGGGCGCGCCAGAGGTGGCGGGTGAGAATGGCAGGCATGTGGTGTCGTTAACGCTGAATGCGGAGGGCACGTTGATGGCTTGATTCTAGCTGAGGGACTTGGGGTGGGGCGTTTTTGGC
>NZ_CBCSIU010000044.1:0-13238 GCF_965139205.1 Bordetella muralis | reverse complement strand
GGCCAGACCAGGCGNTAGGGCCAGCGCGCCCTTTACACGACGAGCCCCGGCGACTAAAGAACTCATAAGCCCTATCAACCAGACTCTTCAGCCACCACCGACCTCACCCGCCCCGAATCTTCCGCACCAACGACGTCGTAGACCGCTCAAATTCAAACGGAATCGCCAACGCCCTCCCGCCCCAGGTCTTCACCAGCGCCGTCTCAGGCAGAGTCTCCATATCGTAATCGCCGCCTTTGACGATCAGATCCGGTCGCAACTCGCCAATGATCTCGACAGGCGTATCCTCGTGGAAAGTCGTGACGATGCTCACACATTCCAACGCAGCCAGCAACGCAGCACGATCCTCTTGGCGATTGAGCGGACGATCATCGCCCTTGCCCAGGCGCCTCACCGAATCATCGGTATTGATCGCCACCACCAGCGTCGCTCCCAATTGGGCAGCCTGATCCAGATAGGTAGCATGGCCTCGATGCAGGATATCGAAGACGCCATTGGTAAAGACCAACGGCCTGGGCAATTTGCCCAACGCAATCGCCGCGGCGCAAGCGTCGCGGGACAGGATTTTGGATTCAAAACGAGCGGCAGACATACTCGAATTGTACGCCGCCGCCGTCCAGGATGCGTATCACGCGCCTATGTCACGCGCCGACAGGCACGATCAAGCCGGACTGCTCGTTGTTTGCCGAGATCAGGCTGGAAACCTCCTTGCGATAACGGCTCAGGTCCTTCACCGTATCGAAAGTCCGTCCCATCAGCTTGGATAGGATATGCAGAATGCGGGTAGCGACTTTTTGTTCCCACACATCGTCAAAACGAATCTGTGTATCCAGCCAGTTTTCCAGCCAACCCGGCTCAGGCAGGCGCGATTGCACAGTGTCGTTCGGAAACAGATTTTTGTTCACGTGCAAATTGGTCGGATGCATCGCCTGCGATGTCCGGCCGGCCGAGGCCATGAGCACGCCGATCTTGGAAAACGACAAGCGTGCCTGGGCGCTGGTCTGCTCGCCGCGGTCATGCAGCGCGCGGCGCATGTACTGCAGATACGCGCCCGCATGCCGCGCCTCGTCACGCGAAATCGTGCGGTAGATCTCGCGAATCACCGGCTCGGTATGCCAGTCCGCAGCGCGACGATACCAATGGTTCAAACGGATCTCGCCGCAGAAATGCAGCATCAGCGTGTCGAGCTCAGGTGCCGGATCGAACTCAAAACGGATCTTGTGCAATTCCTCTTCCGTAGGAACCAGCTCGGGGCAAAAGCGCCGCAAGTATTCCATCAACACCAGGGAATGTTTCTGTTCCTCGAAAAACCACACCGACATGAACGCACAAAAATCGCTATCGCCGCGGTTATCGCGCAAGAACATTTCTGTTGCCGGCAACGCCGCCCATTCGGTGATGGCGTTCATCTTGATGGTGTACGCCTGTTCGTCCGACAGCTTGCTGCGATCAAATTCGTGCCAAGGAATATCGCTCGCCATGTTCCAGCGCACGGCTTCCATGGTCTTGAAAAGTTCAGGATAAAGCATGGTGTGGCCCTTAATTTTCCCGCGTGGGGCGCTATCATTTTCGGAATGCCGTGTCATCACGGCCCGGACGCTATGCGCATGTCACGCAAGCGTGTTTATCGCTGTTGCGTGCGAATCTGTCATGACAGATTTACGACAAAATCATGACAGACGCACAGTCAGCGTATCAGCGAGTCAGTGCCCACAAGGCCACCCCCACTGCGACCGCCAACACCGCCGTCAAGGCGATTAATAGGCGGTTTCCCTGTTCTTGCGCGTGGCGCAGACGGGTCATTTCACTGAGCAACTGCGGCGTCGTGTCAGGACGGCTGAGCTGCTCATACATCAAGCGCGGCAAGGCCGGCAGTGTTTGCGACCATTGCGTAGCCTCTTTGGCCAACGACTGGCGAAAGCCGTCAAACCCCATACGACGCCGCATCCAGTTTTCCAGATAGGGCTTGGCCGTCTTCCAGAGATCCAGATTCGGATCGAGTTGCCGGCCGAGCCCTTCGACGTTGAGCAGCGTTTTTTGCAGCAGCACCAATTGCGGCTGGATCTCGACATTGAAACGCCGCGACGTCTGGAACAGCCGCAGCAGCACTTGCCCTAACGAAATCTCGGACAATGGCCGATCAAAATACGGCTCGCATACAGCCCGTACAGCACCCTCGAGCTCTTCTTCGCGGGTATCGGCCGGCACCCAGCCAGACTCGATATGCAACTGCGCCACGCGGCGATAGTCCCGATGAAAGAAGGCGAGGAAATTCTGCGCGAGATAGTTTTTGTCGAACTCAGACAACGAGCCGACGATGCCAAAATCCAGCGCGATATAACGCCCGAGCGTCTCGGGCCGGTCAGAAACGTAAATGTTGCCCGGATGCATGTCCGCATGGAAAAAACCATCGGAAAACACCTGGGTAAAGAAGATATCGACGCCACTGCGGGCCAACGTGGGAATATCAATACCTGCAGCGCGCAAGCGATCGATCTGTCCCACGGGAATGCCGTACATGCGTTGCATGGTAAACACTGTTGCCGCGGTGTATTCCCAGATGACTTCGGGCACGATCAGCAAATCGCCGCGCCCCGATGTCGCGTCAAAATTTCGGCGCAGCTGACTGCAGTTCGAGGCCTCGCGCACCAGGTCCAATTCGTCATGCAGATAATTGTCGAACTCGGCGACGACCTCACGAGGTTTCAGGCGCCGCCCGTCTGCACCGGTGCGCTCGACGATGCGAGCCACAATATGCAGCAACGACAAATCCCGCTCGATGGCTTGGCGCATGCCCGGCCGCAAGACTTTTACCGCGACCTCGCGGCCATCGTGAAGCACAGCAAAATGCACCTGGGCTATGGACGCCGAGGCCACAGGGTCCACCTCGAACTGCGCAAACAGTTTGGACGGTGGCGCCCCCAGTGCTGCCTCGATACATGCCGCCGCCTCCGCAGAGGGAAACGGCGCCACGCGATCCTGCAATAGCGCCAGTTCGTCGGCAATGTCTGCCGGAATCAGATCGCGCCGGGTGGACAGCACCTGGCCGAATTTCACGAAAATGGGGCCGAGCGACTCCAGCGCACGCCTCAGCCGCAGCCCTCGGGGCGCTTTTGGCCGCCGTCCGAGACGCAGCAACCAGCGCAGCCCCTTTGCCAAGGGATGATTGAGACTGGACAAAGCCAAATCGTCCAGGCCGTAACGGTAGGCGACACACAGAATGCGAAGAACTCGGAAAAAGCTGAGCATGAATCAAGCGCCCCGCTTCGCAGCCAGACGAGCCAGGCGCGCATCCAATGCCGCTGCCGCTCTGGCAGCGTCGTCACGTCGCTGATTCAAGTCGGCGAGATCCAGCCTCCACTGCTCCAGCAGCGATGCCCCGACGAGAACGCCGCGCTCTTCGGCCAAATATTCCGATACGTTGCGGCTCAGACTGGACACCGCGGCCTTGGCGCCCTCGCCTGCCGCACGGGCGCCGGCCATCAGACGCGTGGCGGGAATATCGCCCACCAGCCGCGACAAATCGTCCTCTGGATCCCAACGCAGGTTTTCCGCCAGCTCAGCCACCACGCGAGCCAGCGCAGCATCGCCCTCGATATGCGTAGCCTCGACGACATCGGGCCGATCCTGTCCGGGCAGCATTCCCAGCGGATTGAACTTGGCGGGATTGACGGTCAGGGTGACGTCGGGCACCACCGCGGTGTCGGCCAGATCGGCATAACCTTCGCTATTGATCGCCAAACCCGTCACGAAGCCGCCCAGCGCAAAACGCACGGTTTTGCCCGCGTGGCGCGACAGGCGCTCGCGCGCCCAGTCTTCACGCGACAACAAGCCGTTGAGCGCGCGAACGGCTAACCGCGACGGAGTGGGCAAAAAGGAAAAAGGCAACATCGATGCAAAGCGAGCCTGCACTGGCAGACCCCGCCAAAAAAACGGAGATACCCGGAGTTTACCGGGTCAGGGCGTGCCGTCCCTGAAAACGGGCGCAAACCCGTGGAAATAAAGAGGGCGCCGCACAAACGGCGCCCCTCTGCAGTGGCTGAGGATCAGACCGGACAACGGAAGTGTCCGGCCCCGGCTCCGATCAGCTGGCGTATTCCACGGGAATCTGCTGAATACCGGCCAACAGCCACCCGCCTTGCTGAGGCTTGAACAGGTTCCAGACTTCTTCGAAGCGGAAAGCTTCGGTGCCCGGGGCTTCGCGCAGCATGCCGGAGAAGCGCACGCTGGCCAGGTGACCGTCAGACACCGTCTCGATGCCCAGCAGCTCGGCGTTCAGCAAGACGACTTCGGTCTGATTGGGCGCCGCACCGCGCTCGGTCAGCTGCTGTTTGAGTTCGGCGATCAGATCGTCCGTCAAGTACTCGCGCAGGCGATCGGTATTGCCGCTATCCCAAATGGCCTGGATTTCCACGAACTGCTTCTTGGCATTTGCCAGGAAAGCCGTGCTGTCGAAATCGCCGGGAACGTACCAATTGTCGCTATCGCCCGCCGCGGGCAACTCGGCGGCGGCAGGCGCTGCCGCCGCCGCGGCGGGAGCAGCAGCCGACGGTGCCAGCGATTCGCGCCACAGCGGCTGCTGCTGGCCTTGGCGGTCATTATCCTGACGCGCCGCGTTGTTGGCGCCATAAGCGTCCTGCATCGCCGGACGACGCCCACCCGCACCGCGCAGACGGCGCACGATGAAGATCACGGCGAACACGACCAGTGCGATCAGCAACATGCTGGACAGGAACTCGGCAAATGCGCCGGACAGACCCAGATGCGACAGCAAGGCCGCGATCCCCAGACCGGCGGCAATACCGGCGATAGGTCCTAACCAGCGTGACATACCGCTTTTCGCGGCGGTGCCTGCGGCTGCAGCACCCGTCGCAGCAGTAGCCGGCGCCGCCGTACGGTTGGTGGTGGTTGGGCTCGCGGGCGGCGTCGTGGCCTGGCGCTGCTGCGTAATATTGGTGGATTGACGGCCCACGCTGCTGCCCCCGCCCATGCGACGGGCTTCGGCGTCGAATGACGTCGCCAACATCGCCGTGCTGGCGACAGCAATCAGTGCTGCGGCGAAAAACCGGGAAATACCGGATCGGGACATATTGTGTGACTCCTGACACGTGACCGAGGCCTGAATGACCCCTGCCCGCCAGCCCCCCGCTAGGTGGCTGGCTTTTTGTTGAACGCTTTCTGACAGAAAGCTGAATACCTTAAGAATAACGGACAAGCTGACGGACGACAAGTTCCCGCTGGGTCGCGTCTTGCTCTCGAATAATCCTATCCTGGCAACACCCTGTGGCGAGGCGACTGTCCTGACAGGTAACGCCGTCAGAACCGTTCCTCCCTGCGATCAAGCGGGGCGCTCTGCAAAACGTAACGACATGCCACGCCCGGCAGAGGCTCCGGCAGCAGGCGCCGGAACGTTGTCAATATGGGTTTGAGGCGTCGGCCTTCTGGCAGAGCGCTTTTCTCGACATCGCCCCAAGGGGTTCTGTATCCGCCAGCCCTCACCCCAGACGCACACCTTCGTGCAGGGCCGTCACACCTGCGGTCAGGTTGAAATACTGCACGCGTTCCAGGCCCGCGGTACGCATCATGTCGGCCAGGGTATCCTGGTCGGGATGCATGCGAATGGATTCTGCCAAATAGCGGTAACTGGCTTCGTCCCCCGCGACTTTCTTGCCCAGCCAGGGCAGTACGTTGAACGAATACCAGTCATACACCGGCGCCAGAGGACGCGCCACACGCGAGAATTCCAGCACCAGCAGTTTTCCGCCGGGTTTGAGCACGCGCGTCATTTCCGCCAATGCGCGGTCTTTGTGAGTCATATTACGCAGCCCGAACGCCACGCTCACCCGGTCGAAATAACCGGAGGGAAAGGGTAATTTCTCGGCGTCACAGACGGCAGTGGGCAGCAACAGCCCCGCATCGGTCATACGATCCCGCCCTACGCGCAGCATGGAATCGTTAATGTCAGTCAGCCAGACCTCGCCTGTGGGACCGGCACGGCGGGCGAAGGCCTTCGCCAGATCGCCCGTCCCGCCAGCGATGTCCAGCACTTTCATGCCTGGTCGGATGGCGGCGCGCCCGATGGTGAAGGCCTTCCAGATGCGGTGCAGGCCACCCGACATCAAATCGTTCATGACGTCATAGCGCGACGCCACCGAATGGAAGACCTCGGCGACCTTGCGTGCCTTTTGGTCTTCGGGAACGGATTGAAAACCGAAATGCGTGCTGGCCGAATCAGAAGAAGAATCAGGGTTTTGTTGCATAGTAAGAGCCCGGTATATGACGCAATGGTAGCCGATCGAGGCCCAAGTCAGCAGAAAGCCGGCAGCAAAACACCAATTCGTCACATACCTGAAATATTCCGGCCATACTATCGCAATGTTCGCGCCTGCCGGCGCTCATCGTCTGCCTCTATTGCCAATGTCCAGCACCATTCTTGTCGTCGAAGACGAACCCGCCATCCAAGAACTCATCGCCGTCAATCTCTCGTTTGCCGGCCATAAAGTCTTGCGCGCTTTCGACGCTGAACAGGCCCAGACCCTGATTCGCGCCGAGCTGCCCGACCTCATTTTGCTGGACTGGATGCTGCCCGGCACCTCTGGCCTGGCTCTGGCTCGCAAGCTGCGCGACAGCGAACGCACCCGCGCCGTTCCCGTCATCATGCTGACGGCCAAAGGGTCCGAACAGGACAAGGTCGACGGCCTGGAAGCTGGCGCCGATGATTACATCACCAAGCCGTTCTCGCCCAAAGAGCTGATGGCGCGCATCAAGGCGGTCTTGCGCCGCCGCGCGCCGCAGTTGACGGACGACATCATCGACGTCAGCGGCCTGAAACTCGACCCAGTGACTCACCGCCTGTCGGGCAACGAGCAATCGTTGTCGATCGGGCCGACTGAATTCCGCCTGCTGCATTTCTTCATGACGCACCCGGAACGCGTATTCTCTCGCTCGCAACTGCTGGATCAAGTGTGGGGCGATCACGTGTTCGTCGAAGAGCGCACGGTGGACGTGCACATCCGCCGCCTGCGCAAGGCGCTGGAGCCCTCCGGGCACGATTCGCACGTCGAAACGGTCCGCGGTAGCGGATATCGCTTTACGGCACAGGTCCCGGCACGGTAAAAAACAGCCACGATGATCTGGCTGCGCACTTTTTTCCTGGTCGCTCTCTGGGCGATCATTTCACTGTTCCTGCAATGGCTGATCGGCAACCCGGCGGGTTGGCTGGTATTTTGCGCAGCACTGTTATTCATGCTGTTCTGGCGCAGCTGGCGCCTGCGTTCGGTATCGCATTGGGCGCACCACCCTGAGACCTCCCCGCCTGCGTCGGTCGGGCCGTGGGACGACATACTGGCGCCGCTGTATCGCTATACCCGTGCTCGCGCGCGGGATTTGGCCGAGGCCCGTGCGGCCATGCAAAGCATGCTGTCCGCGGCCCAGGCCTTGCCCGACGGCGTCGTGACGCTGAACGAAGACTTTCAGATTGAATGGTGCAATCGCGTCGCGCGTCACCATTTGACGCTGAACCTGCCGGCCGATCGCGGCCAGAATCTGCTGAATCTGCTGCGCGCGCCTGAGTTTGTCGCCTATGCACACCGCAGTGACTGGCCCGAGCCCATCCTGGTCCGTCTGGTTCACGGAGGACAAGAGCGCGTCATGATGATGCACTTGGCCGCCTACGCCAGCAATCGCCGCCTGTTGATCACGCGCGACGTCACGCAAATCGAAAAACTGGAAACGACGCGGCGCGATTTCGTCGCCAACGTATCGCACGAACTGCGCACGCCGTTGACTGTATTAGCCGGGTTTCTGGAAACGCTGCGCGATATGCCCGCCGAGGCGCTGGACGAAGAGCAGCGTGCCCAATACCTGTCCATGATGCACGAGCAGGCCTTGCGCATGCAGGCCATCGTGGAAGACCTGCTGACCCTGTCGACGCTGGAATCGTCGCCCGGGTCCGACCCGCGGGCCGTCAATGTGCCCGTCCTCTTGCAGACCACCCGCCAGCAGATCGAAGCCCTGTCCGCTGGCCGGCATGTCTTTCACTGGGAAATCGACGAGTCCCTGGACGTCCTGGGCGCAGAGACCGAACTGGCATCGGCCATGTCGAATCTGCTGACCAACGCCGTGCGCTATACACCCGACGGCGGCACCATCACGGTACGCTGGCAGGGCGCGCCCGATGGCGGGGCGCGTTATAGCGTCCAAGACACGGGGATCGGCATCGCCGCGCTGCATATCCCGCGTCTCACCGAGCGTTTTTACCGGGTTGACCGAGGCCGTTCGCGCGCCGCGGGCGGCACGGGCCTGGGGTTGGCCATCACCAAACACATCGCCATCCGCCACGATGCAGAACTGAACATCACCAGCGAGCCGGGCAAAGGCAGCACGTTCGCATTGCATTTTCCGGCGGAAAGGGTCGTGGCCGCCTGAGCGGGGCTATCGCCATACAGACCGAATGGACTCTCGGGTCCGGGGCAGGAAACTGCGTCACAATGAATGAAAAGAGTTTCATTTACTCTTTCCGTTCTGGCTTGCTTTTTTTCACCGCCTTTCCCCTGCCGCATCCATGACCAAGATTGTCCTGTTCGAGAACATCCATCCCAGCGCCCGCGAAGTCTTCGCCGCAGCGGGCTACACCGACATTGTGACGCATGCGACGGCCCTGCCGCCGTCTGACCTGCGCGAAGCCCTGCGCGGCGCGCATGTGGCGGGTATCCGTTCTCGCACACAAATGGACGCAGAGGCCTTTGCCGCTGCTGCCGATCTGCGGCTGGTAGGATGTTTTTGTATCGGCACCAATCAGGTGGATCTGAATCACGCGATGCAACGTGGCATCCCGGTATTCAATGCGCCATTTTCCAACACCCGTTCGGTCGCAGAGCTGGTGCTCGGTGAGGCGATTCTGTTGCTGCGCCGTATCCCGGAGAAAAACGCCCGTGTGCATCAGGGACACTGGGATAAATCCGCCACGGGCGCATTCGAGATTCGAGGCAAGACGCTGGGCATCATCGGCTACGGCAATATCGGCTCGCAGATCAGCACTCTGGCGGAAAGTCTCGGCATGCGAGTCGTGTTCCATGATGTCGAGGGCAAACTGCCGCTGGGCAATGCCCGCGCAGCAACCACGCTGACGGAATTGCTGGAGCAGGCCGATGTGGTGACACTGCATGTGCCGGGCGGCAAAAGCACCGAAAACCTGATCAACGCGGACACGCTCGCGCAGATGAAACGCGGTGCGATCTTGATCAACGCATCCCGCGGGACCGTCGTGGATATCGATGAGCTGCACGCAGCGCTGAAAGCCGGCCATGTGGCAGGCGCCGCACTGGACGTCTTTCCCACCGAACCCAAAGGCCCGAACGAGCCGCTGGCCAGCCCGCTCATAGGCCTGCCCAACGTGTTGTTGACGCCGCACATTGGCGGCAGCACGCAAGAATCCCAAGAAAACATCGGCCGCGAGGTCGCAGAAAAATTGGTGCGATTCCTGCAGGCAGGCACAACCAAAGGCGCGGTCAATTTCCCGGAACTGCCGTATCAAGAACCGGCGGGCGAGACGCGTATTTTGCACGTGCACCGCAACGCGCCGGGGGCATTGGGAACGTTGGACAATCTGCTGGCCGAACAGGGCCTGAACATTGTCAGTCAAAGCCTGCAGACACGCGGCCAGGTAGGCTACGTGATTACAGACGTCGACGGCGAAGTCAGCGATGCCGTGCTGGCGACGCTGCGCAACCACCCGATTACGGTGCGCTGCGATCTGGTCTGAAAGACCGTTATTGATAGGACAGGGCGGCGTCCGAGTGGGCGCCGCTCGCTTTTCCGCCATACGGTTCGATTCGGGGGGACCGCCTGCCCGGACCGTGAGTACGACAAACTCAAAGCCCTAATGAGTCTGCCCGGACGACGTAGCTTGCCCCCAACATACGTCTCGATCGAATAATCGATTTTTTTGATGCTCACACCCAAGAAATATCGTTTTTCTATCAAAAAAACAGTGGCTACACTATCTGTCATGCGGTTGCCATCCGTACGCTGAGTTTCTCGGTGATTGGATCGCGACACAGGCCCACTTATTTTGATTTATTCTTATCGATTCGGAGTTTGTATGAGCACCCCTGCCGTCCTGCCCCCTTTTCACCTCGCATTTCCCGTCCGCGACATCGCCGAAGCCCGCGCGTTTTACGGCGAGCTGCTAGGCTGTCCGGAGGGGCGCAGCGCGCCTGAGTGGGTCGACTTCAACTTCTATGGCCACCAGATCGTTGCCCATTTGTCGCCTGACGAGTGCGGTCACAAATCGACCAGCGCCGTCGACGACCATGACGTGCCGGTTCGCCACTTTGGCGCGGTCCTGCCCATGGAAGACTGGGAAACCCTGGCCAAAAAACTGACCGATGCCGGCACGAAATTCGTGATCGAGCCCTACGTCCGTTTCAAAGGCGAAGTCGGCGAACAGGCCACGATGTTCTTCCTGGATCCGTCGGGCAACGCTCTGGAATTCAAGTCGTTCAAAAACCTGGACTCTTTGTTCGCAAAATAATCCCGTCTGGAGGCGGTTGCCCTGGTGAACGAATCTTCCCTCACATCCAGTTCAGCCGCCTGGCGCATTCTGCCGCAAGGCGACCGTTGCCTGATGATTTACTTTGGCGACCAGATCGACATGTCG
The DNA here is from genome assembly GCF_965139205.1 of Bordetella muralis. GTDB lineage: Bacteria > Pseudomonadota > Gammaproteobacteria > Burkholderiales > Burkholderiaceae_B > Bordetella_A > Bordetella_A muralis. The sequence continues at coordinate 2,578 of NZ_CBCSIU010000044.1, read as the reverse complement.
ATTGGCCGCCTGTGCCTGGCTGCAGCGAATCTGCTGCGCCAGGCCGAGCTGCCGGGCGTGACGGACGTTGTGCCGTCATTCATTGCACTGGCCGTTCATTACCAGCCCAATGGCCGCCACGGGCCGCGTTACGCTGAGCTCGCGGCACAAATCGAACGTCTCTTGTCGCAAGGCATCACACCCGATACGCAAACAGGAAGCGATGTCGAGATCCCCGTCTGTTATGGCGGCGACTATGGTCCCGACCTGGACGAGGTGGCGCGGCATGCCGGGATCTCGACCGACGAGGTCATCTCCTTGCACACGCAACCGGGCAATCTGGTGTTCATGCTGGGATTCGCCCCAGGTCTGCCGTACATCGGTGTACATGACGAACGCTTGAATATCCCTCGCCGCGCGTCACCGCGCACGGCAGTCCCCCCCGGTTCTGTCGCCGTCGCCAACCGTCAAAGCGTGCTGTATCCCAGCCGCTTGCCAGGCGGGTGGAACATCATCGGTGCGACCCCGCTATCGTTATTCGATCCAGCGCGCACGCCCTCGACCCTGATGCAGCCCGGTGATCGAGTGCGCTTTGTGCCGATCGACGCGGCCGAGTTTGACCGTCTGCGCGGGGCCAAACAATGAGTATTACCGTCCTCAAACCTGGTCTGTTGTCGACATTCCAGGACCTTGGCCGCACCGGCAGCCAGCATGTAGGAGTCCCCGTCTGTGGCGCGATGGATCTGCGAGCCCATCGTCTGGCGAACCTGCTGGCGGGCAATGATGCAGATCACGCCTCCTTGGAAATCACCTTGACGGGTCCGACGTTGCGATTCGAGGCGCCCGCCTGTTTTGCCATGACCGGCGCCAACTTGCAGCCTACGCTCAACGGCAATCCGGTTGCAGGCTATCGCCCTTTGATCGCGCGTGCGGGCGATGTGCTGGCGTTTGGCGCTGCGCCTCCGGATACGGGCGTACGCGCCTATCTCGCCGTTCATGGAGGCTATTCGCTCACGCCTGTCCTGGGCAGCACGAGCACTTATGTTCGTGGCGGCTTTGGCGGTCATGCAGGGCGCGCCTTGGCCAAAGGCGATGTCATCGGGCTGCACGCATCACTGCCCACTGCGCCAGACTCGCTATCCGAATTGGCTCAGGCGCTATGGCAAATCCGCGTTTATATGCCGTCTGCGTTGTCGGGACGGACACGCGACTACCTGCGCCTGCTCCCGGGAGTGCACTGGGACGAGTTCACTGCCGATTCGCAACAAGATCTCTTGCATGCCGAGTTCCGCATCAGCACCCAGTCTGATCGCATGGGTTACCGCCTGGAAGGCCCGCCGCTGGCCATGACCACGCCGCGCCAGATTCTGTCCGAGGCGACCGGCTACGGCACCATTCAGGTCCCATCGGGTGGCGAAGCCATTGTCCTCATGGCGGATCGCCAGAGTACTGGTGGCTATCCAAAAATCGCCCAAGTCATCTCAGTGGACTTGCCCGATCTCGCACAACGCAGGCCTGGGCAAAGCGTGCGCTTTGCATTGATCGACCTCGACGAAGCGCAACGGCTCGACGGCGAGCGCGAAGAAGCCTTCACGCAACTGCAGGAAGCGCTCGCACCGTTACGAGCGTTGCTGCGAATCTGACATCGTCCGGGTTAGCATTATGTTGATCCTCGGCTAGACATCGAACACTGAATCCGGCCCCTACGTTGCACCCTCACGGCCACTCACAATCATTCGTCCTATCAGGAACTTCACCATGACTGCCACCACCAACCTCGTCATCGATCTGAACTGCGACATGGGCGAAAGCTACGGCGCCTGGCACATGGGCAACGACGATGCGGTGCTGCAGTTTGTCAGTTCAGCGAACGTCGCCTGTGGATTTCATGGTGGAGATCCCTCGACCATGCGCAAGACCGTCGCCGCTGCGCTCAAGCACAACGTATCAATCGGCGCCCATCCGAGCCTGCCCGATCTGGTCGGCTTTGGCCGCCGCCCGATGCAGGTCACGCCGCAAGAAGCCTACGATATGGTGGTCTACCAGGTCGGCGCCCTGGCCGCCGTCGCTGCCACGCAGGGCACGCGTCTGCACCATGTCAAAGCTCACGGCGCGCTCTACAACATGGCCGTCAAAGACCGCCCTCTAGCGCAAGCCATCGCCCGGGCGGTTCACGATGTCGACGCAAGCCTTGTCCTTTATGGTTTGCCGGGCAGCTATCTCATCGAGGCTGCAAATGAACTTGGCCTACGTGCCGCCAACGAGGTTTTTGCCGATCGCACTTACCAGGACGATGGGTCTCTGACACCTCGCACGCAGGCGGGCGCGATGATCGAGGATGTCGATACTGCCGTCGCTCAGGTGCTGCGCATGGTCCAGGACCGAGTCGTCCGATCCGTCAATGGGCGTGATGTTCCCGTGCAAGCAGACACGCTTTGCATCCATGGGGATCAGCCTAATGCGTTGGTGTTTGCCAAAGGGCTCAGAGAGGCGTTGCTGAAGGCGGGGGTTGGGATTCGGAAGGTTTGAGTGCTATTGGACGTCGATGCGGGGCAGTGGCTGCGTGGGGGCTTCACGTGGCCGGTCCGGCGCCCTGCGC
>NZ_CBCSIU010000043.1:0-13722 GCF_965139205.1 Bordetella muralis | reverse complement strand
CCCGCGCGCCGGACCGACTTTGTGAAGCCCGGCCGGGCCGATTGCCTCGGCTCGACGACCAAAAGAAAACCTCACCGCACGCAAAAAAACTACCCCTGCTCCAACCCCGTACAAGCCGCCCTCAATATCCGAGCACACTCCTCCTGCCGAGGCTCCAACCGATAAACCGGCCCCCCCACAGAAATCGCATACGTCTCCCCCGACAACGTCACCGGCCAAGCCAGCGCACACACATCGGGAATCGACTCACCGAGGTTCATGAACCACCCCCGCTCCCGCGACAACTCCAGATCCGCATCAACCGCATCAACGGACGTCAACGTACGCTCGTTATAGCGAGTCAGAGCATAGCTATTGAGCAACGCATGGCGAGCCTTCGTATCCAGGACAGACAACAACGCCTTGCCAAGAGAGTTCGCATGTACCTCGCGAAACTCCCCGGCTACCGGGGCATAGCGAATGGTGTGCGGAGAATCCAGCACATCCAGATAGACAACCTTGCCCTCGCCGGTGAGTTTCCCGAACACAATCGTTTCCTGCGTCGCATCGCGCAGTTCGATCAAGCTGGGATAAACACGATCCAGAACCGGATCGGACGCGGCGATGCGTTGCGCCATCGCCAGCAACCGACCCGTAGGGTAATAACCCTGCCGTCGCCCTGTCTCGTACAGATAGCCAAGATCGGCCAAGGTACGAATCAGCGCCAGACAGCTGGAGACCGGCACACCCAATAGGCGCGCCAGCTCCGACAAGGGCAACGCGCGCCGCTCGCGAGCATAGGTTTCTATGATCTCGATGACGCGCAGCGCTGTCTTGACGCTCATGGGCTGGGCAAACAGATGTTTAAGAAAGGATTACTTCTTGCGCATCGGAGGCAAATCCGTGCACACGCCTTCCGCGACTTCAGCCGCCATGCCGACAGACTCGCCCAACGTCGGATGCGGGTGGATGGTCTTGGCAATATCGACCATATCCGCGCCCATTTCGATCGCCAAAGCGATCTCGCTGATCAAATCGCCCGCATGCGTGCCGACAATGCCGCCACCCAGAATGCGGTGCGTTTCGGCATCGAACAGCAGCTTGGTAAAGCCCTCGTCGCGGCCGTTCGCAATCGCGCGGCCCGACGCTGCCCAGGGGAACAGACCCTTTTCGACCTTGATACCCTGTTTCTTGGCCTCGTCCTCGGTCAAGCCCACCCACGCGACTTCCGGATCGGTATAGGCTACCGACGGGATCACGCGCGCGTCGAAGAACGACTTTTGACCAGCAGCTGCTTCTGCAGCCACATGGCCTTCATGCACGGCCTTGTGCGCCAACATGGGCTGGCCCACGATGTCGCCGATCGCGTAAATGTGCGGCACGTTGGTGCGCATTTGACGATCGACTTCGATAAAGCCGCGGTCCGTCACGGCAACACCAGCCTTGTCGGCGGCGATTTTCTTGCCGTTCGGGCTGCGGCCCACGGCCTGCAACACCAAGTCGTAACGTTGCGGTTCTTTCGGTGCGCCCTCGCCTTCGAAGCTGACGTAGATACCGTCTTTTTTCGCTTCGGCGCCGACGGTCTTGGTCTTGAGCATGATGTTGTCAAAACGCTCGGCGTTCATTTTCTGCCAGACCTTGACCAGATCACGATCCGCACCTTGCATCAGGCCGTCGAGCATTTCCACGACGTCCAGACGCGCGCCCAACGTGGAATACACCGTACCCATTTCCAGGCCGATGATCCCGCCGCCGATGATGAGCATCTTTTTCGGAATCTCGCGCAGTTCCAATGCCCCGGTCGAGTCGACGATACGCTCGTCGTCGGGCAGGAACGGCAGTTTCACCGATTGGCTGCCCGCCGCAATAATGGCGTTCTTGAAACGGACGGTTTGTGTCTTGCCGTCAGCGCTCTTGACGGACAAGTGATGCGGATCGGCAAACTCGCCGACACCCGTGACCACCTTGACCTTGCGTGCCTTGGCCATGCCGGCCAGGCCGCCCGTCAGCTTTGCCACCACGCTGTCTTTGTAGCCGCGCAGCTTGTCCAGATCGATCTTGGGCTCGCCAAAACTGATCCCGTGGGCCGCCAGTGCACGCGCTTCGTCGATGACGGCTGCGTTGTGCAACAGCGCCTTGGATGGAATGCAGCCTACGTTCAGGCAGACACCGCCCAACGTCTCGTAACGCTCGACCAGCACAACGGACAGGCCCAGGTCTGCCGCACGGAAAGCCGCCGAATAGCCGCCGGGGCCTGCGCCCAGGACCAGCATGTCGCATTCCAGATCTGCGGAGCCGCTATACGACGCCGCCGCCGGTGCCGGAGCTTTATCGGCCGGCGCCGCCGCCGGTGCAGGCGCAGACGAGGCCTGCGGTGCATTGCCACCCGCTTTCGCCTCGGCCGGAGCATTACCGCCCGCCGGCGCGGCGGCTTTGCCCGCGTCCGCCGACGCTGCCTCGGCAGCCTCGACCTGCAGGATCACCGTGCCCTCGGCAACCTTGTCGCCAACCTTGACCTGCACGGATTTCACCACGCCGCCTGCGGACGCGGGGATTTCCATGGATGCCTTGTCGGATTCGACCGTGATCAGGCTTTGTTCTGCCTTGATCGTGTCGCCCGCAGCAACCAGCACCTCGATGACTTCGACTTCCTTGAAGTCACCGATGTCGGGTACCTTGATATCAACCAGTGTGCTCATGAGGCCCCCTTACAGCAAGATGCGGCGGAAGTCGGCCAGCAACTGACCCAGGTACGCGTTGAAACGCGCGGCAGCAGCGCCGTCGATGACACGATGGTCGTAGGACAGCGACAGCGGCATCGTCAGGCGCGGCACAAACTGCTTGCCGTCCCAGACAGGCTTTTGCGCCGAACGCGACACACCGAGGATAGCCACTTCCGGTGCATTGATGATGGGCGTGAAGTGCGTACCGCCGATCCCGCCCAGCGACGAAATCGAGAAGCAACCGCCCTGCATTTCCGCAGGAGAGATCTTGCCTTCGCGGGCCTTCTTGGACAGTTCGCCCATTTCCTTGGCGATGTCGATGATGCCTTTCTTGTCCGCATCGCGGATGACCGGCACGACCAAACCGTTGGGCGTGTCGGCAGCAAAACCGATATGGAAGTATTGCTTGTAGATCAGTTGATCGCCATCAAGCGACGCATTGAACTCGGGGAATTTCTTCAGTGCGGAAACAACGGCCTTGATCAGGAACGCCAGCATGGTGACTTTGACACCGGCTTTTTCGTTCTCTTTGTTCAAGGTCACACGGAAAGCTTCCAGGTCGGTGATGTCCGCTTCGTCATTGTTGGTGACGTGCGGGATCATGACCCAGTTGCGATGCAGGTTCGCACCCGAGATTTTCTTGATGCGCGACAGCGGCTTGGCGTCGATCGGACCGAACTTGGTGAAGTCGATCTTCGGCCACGGCAAGAGGCCCAGCGCCGCGCCATCGGCGCCGCCCGAGGCAGCCGCCGCCGGTGCTGCCAGCGCTTGCTTCACAAAGGCGCGCACGTCGTCGGCCGTGATGCGGTCTTTCGGGCCAGAGCCTTTGACCTTGCTCAGGTTGACACCCAACTCGCGTGCGAACTTGCGCACCGACGGCGATGCATGCGGCAATTGACCAGGCTTCAGACCGGGATCTTCGAGCGAGGCAGCAGGCGCGGGCTTGGCGGCCGGCGCCTCAGGTGCTGCGGCAGGAGCGGGGCTGCTGGCAGCCGGTGCTGTTGCCGCGGCTGCGGGTTGCGCGCTGGGCTGTGCCGAAGCGGCAGCGGGTGCCGCGCTGGCGCCGCCCTCGACCACCACGATCACGGTGCCCTTGGATACCTTATCGCCTACCTTGGCCTTGATTTCCTTGACCACACCGCCTGCGGATGCCGGGATTTCCATCGAGGCCTTGTCGGACTCGACGGTAATCAGGCTTTGCTCGGCCTTGATGGTGTCGCCCACGGCGACCATGACTTCGATGACTTCGACTTCTTTGAAATCACCGATATCGGGTACCGCGATTTCCACGGGGCCACTGCCTTGCTGGCTTTGCTCGGCCGGGGCAGCGGGCGCCTTGGCAGCAGCGGCAGGCTCAGCAGCGGCAGCCTTTGCCGGCGCCGATTCCGCCGCAGGTGCGGCAGCGGGTGCGGCCTCAGCCGCCGCTTCGCCCGCCTCGATTTCCAGGATAACGGTGCCTTCGGCGACCTTGTCGCCGACTTTGACCTTGACGGACTTCACGACGCCACCGGCCGACGCCGGGATTTCCATCGATGCCTTGTCGGACTCGACGGTGATCAGGCTTTGCTCGGCCTTGATCGTGTCACCCGCCGCGACCAGCACTTCGATGACTTCGACTTCTTTGAAATCACCGATGTCGGGTACCTTGATTTCCACGAGTTTGCTCATGTCTGTTTACCTTCAAGCGTGGTGCGGGTTGGCTTTTTCCGGGTTGATGCCGTATTTCTTGATGGCCTCGGCGACCTTGCCGGCGGGGACCTTGCCCTCGTCGGCCAGCGCGCGCAATGCGGCCAACACCACGAAATGGCGATCGACTTCGAAGTGCTCGCGCAGCTTGTAGCGGAAATCCGAACGGCCGAAACCGTCGGTGCCCAGTACACGGTACGTGCGGTCCTTGGGCACAAACGGACGGATCTGATCGGCGAACAACTTCATGTAGTCGGTCGACGCGATGATCGGGCCTTCGGTCTTTTCGAGTTGCTGCGTGACGTAGGGCACCTGCGGTTTTTTCTGTTCCGGGTGCAGCAGGTTGTGGCGATCGGCATCCAGGCCATCGCGGCGCAGCTCGGTAAAGCTGGTCACGCTCCACAGATCCGAGGCGACGCCCCAGTCGGCTTCGAGCAATTCCTGAGCCGCCATGACTTCGCGCAGGATGGTGCCGGAGCCCATCAGTTGCACGCGGGTCTTGCCCTTGCCGTGCGACTTGAGCTTGTACATCCCCTTGATGATGCCTTCCTCGTCGCCCTTGGTCAGACCGGGCTGCGGGTAGTTTTCGTTCATCACCGTCAGGTAGTAGTACACGTTCTCCTGGTCTTCGACCATGCGCTTCAGACCGTGCTGGATGATCACAGCCAGCTCGTGACCGAACGTCGGGTCGTACGACACGCAATTCGGAATGGTCGAGGCCAGCAGGTGGCTGTGACCGTCTTCGTGCTGCAAGCCCTCGCCATTCAACGTGGTACGGCCTGCCGTGCCGCCCAGCAAGAAGCCGCGCGCCTGCATATCACCCGCTGCCCAGGCCAGATCGCCAATGCGCTGGAAGCCGAACATCGAGTAATAGATGTAGAACGGCACCATGATGCGGTTGTTCGTCGAATACGACGTGGCCGCCGCAATCCACGAGCTCATCGCGCCGGCTTCGTTGATGCCTTCCTGCAGCAGTTGGCCGTCGGCGGATTCTTTGTAGTACATGACCTGGTCTTTATCGACCGGCACGTACTTCTGCCCTTCCGGTGCATAGATGCCGATCTGGCGGAACAGGCCTTCCATACCGAAAGTCCGCGATTCGTCCGCCAGGATAGGCACGACGCGCGAGCCCAGGTCTTTGTCGCGCAGGATCTGATTCAACACACGCACAAAAGCCTGCGTCGTCGAGATCTCGCGGCCTTCGGCGGTGGGTTCCAACACCGCCTTGAATGCCTCCAGCGCGGGGGCCTTGAGCTGCTCGTCGGCCTTGGCGCGGCGCTTGGGCAGATAGCCGCCCAGCGCCTTGCGGCGTTCGTGCAGATATTTCATTTCCGGCGAATCTTCGGCCGGCTTGAAATAAGGCAGTTTCTCGAGCTGATCGTCGGGAATCGGGATCGCGAAACGATCGCGGAATTCGCGGATCGACTCGAGCTCGAGTTTCTTTTGCTGGTGAGTCGGGTTCTTGGCCTGGCCCACCTGGCCCATGCCGTAGCCCTTGATGGTCTTGGCCAGGATGACGGTCGGTTGACCGGTATGCGTGCTGGCCGCCTTGAAGGCCGCGTAGACCTTGTGCGGATCGTGGCCGCCGCGGTTCAGGCGCCAGATGTCCTCGTCGCTCATGCGCGAGACGGCTTCCAGCAGTTTCGGATGCTTGCCAAAGAAATGTTCGCGCACGAACTTGCCGTCGTTGGCCTTGTACGCCTGGTACTCGCCATCGACGGTTTCTTCCATGATCTTGCGCAGGATGCCTTCTTTGTCGTGCGCCAGGAGCGGATCCCAGTAGCCGCCCCAGATCAGTTTGATCACATTCCAGCCCGATCCGCGGAAGTCGCCTTCGAGCTCCTGGATGATCTTGCCATTACCGCGCACCGGTCCGTCCAGACGCTGCAGGTTGCAGTTGATGACGAAGATCAGGTTGTCGAGCTTTTCGCGAGCGGCCAGCGCGATCGCGCCCAGCGACTCGGGTTCGTCCATTTCGCCGTCGCCGCAGAATACCCAGACCTTGCGCTGGCTCGTGTCGGCCAGGCCGCGGGCATGCAGGTATTTCAGGAAGCGGGCTTGGTAGATCGCCATCAGCGGGCCCAGGCCCATCGACACCGTCGGGAACTGCCAGAAATCCGGCATCAGCTTGGGGTGCGGATACGACGACAGGCCCTTGCCATCGACTTCCTGGCGGAAATGGTTCAGCTGTTCTTCGGTCAAGCGGCCTTCGAGGTAGGCGCGACCGTACATGCCGGGCGAAGTGTGGCCCTGGAAATACACCAGGTCGCCGCCATGGCTTTCGTCTTCGGCATGCCAGAAATGGTTTTGCCCGCAGCCGATCATGGTGGCCAGCGAGGCAAACGAGGCGATGTGGCCGCCCAGATCGCCGCCATCGGGCGGGTTATGCTTGTTGGCCTTGACCACCATGGCCATGGCGTTCCAGCGCACATAGGAGCGAATACGCGATTCCAGCTCCAGGTTGCCGGGATGAGCCGGCTCGAGTCCAGGCGGAATGGTGTTGACGTAGGCCGTGTTGGGCGAAAATGGGATATGCGCCCCCGAACGACGGGCCTCGTCAATCAGGCGTTCCAGCAGGTAATGGGCACGCTCGGGACCTTCGCGGTCGAGCACGGCAGCCAGGGCTTCAAGCCACTCTTGGGTTTCTAGAGTGTCTTCGTCGTTGGCGGCCGATAGCGCGCTAGCCTGGGCATTAGAGGACATCGTATGTCTCCTGTGGGAGTTCTGAGCAGGCCCGCTCCAACGTAATGGATCGGGCAATCCAAAGGGGTCCGGCTCCTGGCCGGGGCGTGTTTTGCCGCCTGAACGGTCAATGCTATCGCGTCAGGCAGCAAGTACGAAACGCGAAGATTAACCTGTCCGCGTGAAAATTTCATGTTGCGGTACGGAATTTCATAATATGAAATATTGACAGATTCCTGAATTTATTTTCCCCATCATGACAAACTCCAACGCCCTGCTCTGCGCACACACGCGCAACACGCTCTAAAATGCCGGGTCTATCTGTGCCGACTGTCATGTCCAGCCCTTACAAATCCAGCATTCCCAACTCGTTTCACGACCACGCTCGCAAACGCCGGCGGGGCGTGTACTGGGTCACGCCAGCGGTGGTGTTGATCCTGTATCTGTGCGTAATGGGTGCGTTTTTCTGGCTGCAGCGTCTGCACGACGACAGCGTCATGTTCGTGACCATCGACCAGGAGGTCCGCCAACAGCGTCTGATCTGGGTCGTGCTGGCACTGTCGTGTGTGATCATCATCAGCTTGCTGATGCTGTGGCGTTACACCCGTTTCCGCTCGACCGCCGAGGCCGCCTTGATCGCCGAGACCGGATTCCGCCGTGCCATGGAAAACTCCATGTCCACGGGGATGCGCGTGCTCGACATGGAGGGGCGCATCGCCTATGTCAATCCGGCGTTCTGCCGCATGATCGGCTGGAACGAGGCGGATCTCATCGGACGCAGCCCTCCTTTCCCCTACTGGGTGCCGGGCCGGCACGAGCAGCACCAGCACACACTCGACGTGCTGACCTCGGGCAAGACCCCCAGCAGCGGACTTGAAATCGAGGCCCAGCGCCGCGACGGCTCGCGCTTTACCGCGCGGATGTATGTGTCGCCCCTGCTCGACCCCAACGGCACGCAGATCGGCTGGATGACCTCGATGACGGACATCACCGAGCCCAAACGCATTCGCGAGGCCCTGACTGCCGCGCATGAGCGTTTCATGACCGTGCTCGAAGGGCTCGACGACGCGATTTCCGTGACTGCCGACACCCATGACGGCCTGGAACTGCTGTTCGCCAACCGCACCTACCGCCGCGTGTTCGGGGCGCAGACTGGCGGCCACAACGAACTGCTGGCGCGACGCCGCGGCCGGTTCACCGATGAGGCGATCGAGATCTTTGCCCCCTCGGTACAGCGCTGGTTCGAGGTACACCACCGTATGTTGGCCTGGACCGACGGCCGCCGCGTACGCATGCAGGTCGCGCGCGACATCACCGAGCGCCGGGACCACGAAGAAGCCTCGCGCATCCAGCAAGAAAAGATCCAGCTCACCAGCCGCCTGACCACCATGGGCGAAATGGCTTCGTCCTTGGCTCACGAGCTGAATCAGCCTCTGACTGCCATCGCAAACTACAGCATGGGCGCGGTCGCATTGGTCAAAGCCGGCCACACCAGCCCGACCATGCTGCTGCCCGCACTGGAAAAAGCCGCCTCGCAAGCCGAACGCGCCGGCAAGATCATCAGCCGCATCCGCGAATTCGTAAAACGCAGCGAGCCGCGCCGCCAGCGCGTGCCGATCAGCCGCATCGTTGACAATGCCATCGGTTTTGCCGACATCGACGCACGCAAACGCCGCATCCGCATTGATTCGTTCGTGCCGTCCAATGCGCCAGACGTGCTGGCCGACCCGATTCTGATCGAACAGGTGTTGCTCAATCTGCTGAAAAATGGCCTCGAGGCCATGGACAAGAGCGATTCCGACGAGCTCAAGGTCGCAGTCATCCCTCACGAACAGCACATCGAAGTCGCTGTCGTCGACCGTGGTCACGGCCTGACGGATCCCGAGCGCCTGTTCGAGCCTTTCTTCAGCACCAAGACCCAGGGCCTGGGCATGGGTCTGAATATCTGCCGTACCATTATTGAATCGCACCACGGCCGTCTCTGGGCGGATCCGAATCCCGCCGGCGGTACGATTTTTCGATTTACACTGCCCTGCGCCGCGCCTGAAAAACCGGCACAGAACGATCAGCCCGAGGAGTTACACGCATGAACACCCCCCCCCAGTCGAGCACGGTATTCATTGTCGATGACGACGAAGCGGTACGCGATTCATTGCGCTGGCTGCTCGAAGCCAACGGTTATCGCGTGCGCGCTTTCGCCAGCGGTGAGACCTTTCTCGAGGAATATGATCCCAGCCAGATCGGCGTCTTGATCGCCGACGTGCGTATGCCCGGCATGAGCGGCCTCGAGCTGCAAGAGCAACTGCTGGCCCGCAACGCCCCGCTACCCATCGTGTTCATCACCGGTCACGGCGATGTCCCCATGGCAGTATCCACGATGAAAAAAGGCGCAGTCGATTTTCTGGAAAAGCCTTTCAATGAATCGGACCTGCGCGAGATCGTGGCCCGCATGCTCGAGCAAGCGACCCAGCGCATCAGCCAGTTCCAGGCCCAAAAAGACCACGAAGCCATGCTGGCCCGTCTGACCGCGCGCGAGCAGCAGGTATTGGAACGCATCGTCGCCGGCCGCCTGAACAAGCAAATCGCCGACGATCTCGGCATCAGCATCAAAACGGTGGAAGCGCATCGCGCCAACATCATGGAAAAACTGGAAGTCACCACTGTCGCCGACCTGATGAAAGTCGCGCTGGCAAAACCCGAGGCACACGCATGACCCTGCAGGACCCTTCTACACCCGCCGTCCAAGGCGCACGCATCATCGACGGCACCGCCCTGTCGCAACGCATCCGCGAAGAAGTCGCACAACGTGTGCAAACCCTCGCTGCCAAGGGCATCCGTCCCGGTCTGGCCGTCGTATTGGTCGGCGAAGACCCCGCCTCGCAGGTCTATGTACGCAACAAGGTCGCTGCTTGTGAAAAGGCCGGCCTGCATTCGATCAAAGAGCAATATCCTGCCGACATGACCGAGGCCGAGCTGCTGGCTCGCATCGACGCACTGAACCGCGATCCGTCCATTCACGGCATTCTGGTGCAGTTGCCGCTGCCGCCGCACATGGACAGCCACAAGGTCATCGAAGCGATCTCCGCCGAAAAGGACGTAGACGGCTTTCACATCAGCAATGCCGGTCTGCTGATGACAGGCCAGCCTCTGTTCCGCCCTTGCACCCCCTACGGCGTGATGAAGATGCTGGAATCCGAGGGTGTCACCCTGCGTGGCGCCGAGGCTGTCATCGTGGGGGCCAGCAACATCGTGGGCAAGCCCATGGCCATGTTGCTGCTGCAAGCCGGCGCCACCATCACGATCTGCAACTCGAAAACCCGTGACCTGGCCGCGCAAACGCGCCGTGCCGATGTACTGGTGGTTGCGACGGGCAAGCCGGGCATGATCACCGGCAGCATGATCAAGCCGGGTGCGGTCGTCATCGACGTCGGCATCAATCGTGGCGCTGACGGCAAACTCTGCGGCGATGTCGATTTTGCGTCGGCCCGCGAAGTCGCTGGCGCAATCACGCCGGTGCCGGGGGGAGTTGGCCCCATGACCATTGCGATGTTGCTGGTGAATACCGTCGAGGCGGCCGAGCGCGCGGCAGCGTAATACGTGACAACGATGCCAGGGACCATCAAACATCCGTGGCATCGTTGACTACCGCATCAAGTTCCTATCGAAACCGGAACCATAACGCCCACAGCATGAACACGCCGCCCATCATGAACAGGGCCTGATATCCCCTGACGATGGGTCGCTGATGGCGCAAGAACCCTCGCACGGGCTGGCGATCCAGATTGGCGGCATTATGCGTGGTGTGAAATTTGGCCATTGAGCTCACACCCTTTTGCGCCAATGCCGCAAAAAAATTGAGCAGAAAAATCATCAAGATCGCCATATATAGCTTGACGCCCAACAGCAGCGCTGCGGCCAAGTCCGGGGAACCCTGCTGCCCTGAAAACTTGATGCTCTGACCATGTTTCGTCAGCAGGATCGCCGCCGCACTCAGCACGACATGCACCGCCAGCACCATTAAAAAATGCATAGCCACCGTTTTGAACGGTTTTCTCAGCGTAACACCAAAGAAATAGGCCAATAACAAAACCAAAGACGCCCCCCACATCAGCGTCTTCAAAAGAATATCCATCATCCCAATCGCCTCTGAACTGCGATAAGCTGCGCAGCACGGAGGGCATTTTATCGCCGGAAGGTCCCCCCGCAGGGTCACCCTTGTTTTCCGTGCAAACGCCCTCATCTTTATCGTATTCCGTCCCATTCGCAGCGACACCGAACATGACTCAAAATCCCCTGCTAGCCCCCGTCTCCGACCTCATCGACTATGCCACCGTGCAGCCCGCGCACATCGTGCCCGCCATCGAAGCACTGCTGATCGGCGCACGACAGGCTGTTGATGCAGCAGCGGATCCGAGCTTGCCGGCTGATTGGGAATCTGTGGTGCAACCGCTGGATACCGCGTCAGAGCGACTGTGGCGCGCCTGGTCGGTCGCGGGCCATCTGAATGCCGTGGTCAACACCCCTGAATTGCGCGAGGCCTACAACGCCGCCCTGCCGCTCGTGACGGAGTTTTCGACCTGGGTAGGCCTGCACGAGGGACTGTACAAGCAATACCAACGCCTGCGTGCCGCCCAAGACTTCGACAGCTGGGATCCAGTACGCCGCCGCGTCATTGAATTAGCGCTGCGTGATTTCCGCTTGAGCGGCGTCGAGCTGCAAGGCGCGGCCCGCGAGCGCTATGCCGAGATCTCCGATCGCGAGGCCCAAGTCACGCAAAAATTCTCCGAAAACGTCCTCGATTCGATCGACGCCTGGTCGCTGCTCATCGAAGACGAGTCCCGGCTCGCGGGCCTGCCTGCCGACGTGCTACAGGCCACTCGTCAGGCCGCTCAGGACGATGGGCACGAAACGGGCTGGAAACTCACGCTGAAAATGCCGTGCTACCTGCCCGTCATGCAATACGCACGCGACCGCAGTCTGCGCGAACAGATGTACCGCGCCTATGGCACCGTGGCCTCTGAACAAGGCGACACGCGTTTTGACAACTCCCCGCTGATCGAGGAACTGCTATCCCTGCGCGCCGAGGAATCCGGCCTGCTCGGGTTTGGCACCTTTGCCGCGTTGCGCCTGCAAACCCGCATGGCCCGCGACGCCGACGAAGTCACCGGTTTTCTGCGCGACCTCGCTTCGCGTGCCCGTCCCTACGCCGAACGCGACCTGGCCGAGATCAAGGCCTTTGCCGCCAGCGAACTCGGGCTGGCTGAGCTCGAGCCGTGGGATATTCCCTACGCGTCCGAGCGCCTGCGCGAGACTCGCTACGCCTACTCCGAAGACGAGATCAAACAGTACTTCACCGAGCCTCGCGTGCTCGAGGGCCTGTTCCAGGTCATCGAATCGCTGTTCAACGTACGTCTGCGCGAAACCGACGTCTCGCGCTGGCACGCCGACGTACGCGGCGTCCGCGTCGAATCACCCGAAGGTGCGTTGATCGGCCACCTGTACCTCGACCTCTATGCCCGTGCCGGCAAACAAAGCGGTGCCTGGGTCGACAGCGAGCGCAGCCGCCGCCGACTAGGCGACCATGTTCAAACGCCGGTCGTCTACCTGACCTGCAACTTTGCCCGCCCCGGCGACGGCAAGCCCGCCTTGCTCACGCACGACGACGTCATCACGCTGTTCCACGAAACCGGCCACGCGCTGCATGCCTTGCTTTCCGAAGTCGACGAGCCCGGCGCCTCGGCATTCTCCAGCGTCGAATGGGACGCCATCGAACTGCCCTCGCAGTTCATGGAAAACTTCTGCTGGGAATGGCCCGTCGTGCAACGCCTCTCGGCCCATGTCGCCAGCGGCGAGGCCCTGCCCCGTGCGCTGTACGACAAACTCGTCGCCGCCCGCAATTTCCAAAGCGGCATGCAGACCGTACGCCAAATCGAATTCGCACTATTCGACATGCTGCTGCATAGCCGCACCGATGGCGCGACCATCGAGCAAACCATGGACCTGCTCCAGCAAGTCCGCAAAGAAGTCGCCGTGCTGTTCCCGCCCGCGTGGCACCGTTTCCCGCATGCCTTCTCGCATCTGTTCGCCGGCGGCTACGGCGCGGGCTACTACAGCTACAAATGGGCCGAGGTCCTGTCTGCCGACGCCTACGAGGCATTCGAAGAAGCCGCCAAAGCCAACGCCGACAGCACAGCCGGCACCCTGGATCCCGTCACCGGCGCGCGCTACCGCAAAGAAATCCTCGCCGTCGGCGGCGCCCGCCCCGCTGCGGAATCCTTTGCCGCCTTCCGCGGCCGTGCCCCGCGCATCGACGCCCTATTGCGCCACAGCGGCATGACAAACTGACCGCCGCCTCGTCCAACATCCTCACGCCTACAACCGCAGCCCTTGCAAGCGTCATTGGCCCGAGTGATGAACCCGCCGCAATATGAGGCTTCGGTATGCGACTGACGCCATGACCTGGGCGTCATCAGTCCTGCTGACGCTGTGACCTTGCAGCGTTATCAGTCCCGCTGACGCCGTAATCTTGCATGGGTTATGCCCTTCTAACGCCGTGAGTTTGCCGCAGCCGGGGGGCAGTGGCGGGCAGGCCTGTCGGAGGCTGCCGAGTCCGTGGAGGATTGGCGGGGGAAGTCCGGGGGCCATGTTTGAG
>NZ_CBCSIU010000042.1:0-15009 GCF_965139205.1 Bordetella muralis | reverse complement strand
GTCCGGCGCNCNGNGCGCCGGACACCGTGTTCGCTCACCTCGTCCGCGCNTTCGCGCTCCCTACGGTGTCCGCTCCACTCGNCCACGAGGCGCCCCCACGCAGCCACTGCCCCGCATCGACTCGCANTAACTCAANCTCATCACATCGCTGGCACGAGTTTCTTGCTTGGCGTTTTTCTGCAGCCACATTGGTAAAGAGAAAGATCTTGCAGGGCTGNGATGAGCGGGTGCCCTGCACACCCGCTCATCGCGTTCGGGATCTGCATGCGCAGGCTGTGGCACCGTTGCGGGACAAAAGATCTCTCGAGCTGCATTGACGTGAGGCGACGGGGTAACACATTGGCCTCATGCCACGGGATAGCATTGGCTGGCGAAATGCCACGGCATCGCATTTGTTATCGCGCGATCGCGGCCTCTATAGCCATTCTCGTCATGTCGAGACGCAGCGGGATGCCCAGACATGGATGTAGATGGTGCTTGAAGCGACACCCTGACCGAGACGCTCGCATGCAATAGACGCACCATCAAAGCAGTGCGCCACGCATCATCGTCGCAAGCCTCGATCGCACCCAAGCAGATCTTCCAACCAGGCACCACGCCACCCCGTCGCATGCCCGGACCGATCGCTTGAGGGGGGCGCGCTGGGCGTCCCCCGAAAGCAGCACCGTAAGATCTTTCTCTCTTCCCAGGCGCTGCAAAAAAACGCCAAGCACAAAAGTCGTGCCAGCGATGCAGAGAATTCTAGTTGCTGCCAGTCGAGCCGAGGCAATCGGCCCGGCCGGGCGCCTCAAAGTCGAGTGGAGCGGACGTCGAAGGGNGCGCGNCGGACNGACTTTGTGAAGCCCGGCCGGGCCGATTGCCTCGGCTCGACGACCAAAAGAACTCCCTCCTTCGCACAACACCCCTTTACTCCGCCAACGCCCTCATCTCCGCATACAAATCCGCCTTCCCCTCAAACCCAATCCCCGGCAATTCCGGCAAGGTCACGATACTGTCCTTGACCTGCACCCCATCCGGAAACCCTCCATAGGGTTGGAACAAATCCGGATAAGACTCATTGCCCCCCAACCCAAGCCCCGCCGCAATAGCAAGCGACATTTGATGACCACCATGGGGAATGCAACGCGAAGCCGACCAGCCGTTTTCTTTCAGCATATCCAAGGTGCGCAGATACTCCACCAACCCGTAGCTCAACGCGCAATCGAATTGCAGCCAATCACGATCCGGGCGCATGCCGCCGTAACGAATGAGGTTGCGCGCATCCTGCATGGAGAACAGGTTTTCGCCTGTAGCCATCGGCCCTGCATAATGATTCGCCAGTTCCGCCTGCAAGGCATAGTCCAGCGGATCGCCAGCCTCTTCGTACCAGAACAGATCGTATTGAGACAGCGCCTTGGCATATTCCACTGCCGTCTTTAAATCAAAACGGCCATTGGCATCCACTGCGAGACGCTGACCCGGCCCGAGCAGTTTCAACACTGCTTCGATCCGCTCGCAATCCTCGGCCAACGAGGCCCCGCCGATCTTCTTTTTCACCACGGAATAACCGCGATCCAGATAGCTTTGCATTTCGCGGCGCAGTCCATCCAGGCCCTGCCCTGGCCAGTAATAGCCACCGGCGGCGTAAACGAAGACGTCGCGATTCGGCGTGCCATTGCCATAGCGCTCGGCCAGCAGTTGATAGAGGGGTTTGCCTTCGATTTTGGCGACGGCATCCCAGACTGCCATATCGATGGTGCCCACCGCCACCGAACGCTCGCCGTGACCACCGGGTTTCTCGTTGGTCATCATCATGGCCCAGATTTTGTGGGCGTCCAGATTGTCACGTTCATCGTCGAGCAGGCTGGCTGGGTCGGCTTGTAATACGCGTGGTGCGAAACGCTCGCGGATCAGGCCGCCCTGGCCATAGCGTCCGTTGGAATTGAATCCATAACCGACCACCGGTTTGCCGTCCCGGATGACGTCGGTCACGACCGCAACCAGACTGAGCGTCATCTTCGAAAAATCGATGTAGGCGTTGCGGATATTGGATTTAATCGGACGAGTCGATTCACGGATGTCGACGATTTTCATGGGCTGGTCTCCGGTCATTGCTGAGATCTGGTTCGCGCCGATATCTCGGCGATCGATGCAGCGTATTATCGAGGTCGTGCGGCGAGCTTGCCCAATGCTGTTTTTTTCTGCTTTCATGCTTTGCCGGCATAGCTTTTGATTACTTGCTGCATACTCGGAACAACGACCCATGAATCTGTCCTGGCTCGAAGATTTTCTCGCATTGGCTGCCAGCGGCAATTTTTCACGCGCAGCCGAAGACCGCCACATGACGCAGCCGGCATTCAGCCGACGGATCCGTGCGCTCGAGCAATGGCTGGGCGTAGAGCTGTTTGACCGCAGCACGCATCCCGTCACACTGACCGAAACAGGAGCCTGGTTCCGCACCACCGCACAGGAAATCCTGGGGCGCGTCGCGCGCGTACCTGACGAGGCTCGCGCCGTGGCCTCGGCGGGCTCGGCCACCTTGCGTTTCGCCGCCACGCATGCGCTTTCGCTGACGTTCTTGCCACAATGGCTGCGAGGCCTGGAATCGCGCACATCGATCGGGCCCATTCAATTGGTGTCCGACATGCTGCAGCAATGCGAGGCGTGGATGCAGCAGGGCCGGGTGCAGTTTCTGATATGCCACACGCATGCGCAGGCACCCAGCCGCCTGGATACCCCTGATTATCGATCGCTGAAAATCGGTACTGATACGTTGATCCCGGTGTGTGCGCCCGATCGTGCCGGCCGTCCGCGCCATGCCTTGTCCACCCACGCGCGCAAGGCCATTCCCATGTTGGCCTACAACACCGAATCCGGCCTCGGCCGCCTGATCCGCGCCCTGCTGGGGCCAGCGCTGCAACGCGCCCGCGTAGAACCCGTTTTCACGGCCCATCTGGCTGCCGTGCTGAAAAACATGGCGCTAGACGGCCGAGGGGTGACATGGCTGCCGCGAAGTCTGATCGCGGCTGATCTGCAAGAGGGCCGTCTGGTCGAGGCGGGTGATGCAGACTGGCAAGTCATTGCCGATATCTGCCTGTTCCGCCCCAACAGCACACTCACCCCTGTGGCCGAAGCGTTCTGGCTCGCTGCGCAAACTGCACATCGCCCGTGAGGCTGCATCGCCGTTCAACTGGCGTTCAGGGAACTATTCAACAATATCCACTCTAATTTTCCATGAGTGGCGGTATCGGGCTAATCCGACACCGCACGCTAGCAACAGGACTCATCGCTAAAAAAAGAACTCACGGCAAGGCAGGCGTTCCTCATGGATCTGGATTGGCATCAGCAGTTGGGCAGCAGTCTGCTCTGGCTGACATACAGCTTTCTCATCGCAGGCAGTGTCTCGGCTATTTCGATTTTCATCTTGGCACGCACCACGACCTGGGGTCGGCAATTCTGGCGCCTGACGTGGCCATATCTCGATCCGAGGCGCAGTTATAAACCACTGCTCAGCCTGGCATTGCAGCTGTTTCTAGCATTAGCTGCCGTACGCATGACAGTGTTGTTTTCGTACTGGTACCAAGGGTTTTACAACGCCCTCCAGGCACTGAATGCCAAAGCATTCTGGCTCATGCTGGGCATATTCGGCGTGCTGGCCACCGTACACGTCGCACGGGCGTTGATTGACTACTACGTCGGTCAAGCCTTTGAGATTCACTGGCGCGTCTGGCTCAATGAACGCCTGACACAAGACTGGCTGGCAGGCAGCGCCTATTATCGCGGCCAATTCCTCGATCAGCCCGTCGACAACCCTGACCAACGCATTGAATTGGATATCGCGGCATTCATCAGCGGATCGCGCAGTCTGGCGTTTGGTGCGATCAGCGCCATCGTGTCGCTGGTGGCGTTCACCCAGATTCTCTGGAATCTATCCGGGCCCTGGTCCGTGGGCAGCATCGAGATTCCCCGCGCCATGGTCATGCTGGTCTACCTGTATGTCATCGTGGCTACGCTGCTGGCATTCAAGATCGGGCATCCCTTGATCCGTTTGAATTTTCTGGCCGAGCGCCTCACGGCGAATTTTCGCTATGCCCTCGTGCGGCTGCGCGAGAACGCAGAGAACATTGCTTTTTATCAGGGCGCCGCCGTTGAACAGCAAACCCTGGGCGCGCGCTTTGCCGCCTATATCAGCAATCAATGGGCGCTGATCCGCCGCACCTTGAAATTCAGTGGGTTGAACCTCGCCGTCAGCCAGATCGCCGTGGTGTTTCCGTTCATTTTGCAAGCGCCTCGATTTTTCAGTGGCGCCATCAAGCTCGGCGATGTCATGCAAACCTCGCAAGCCTTCGGCCAGGTTCAGGATTCGCTATCGTTCTTTCGCACCTCGTACGATACCTTCGCACAGTACCGCGCCACGCTCAGCCGGCTGGATGGATTTCAAGAAGCCAATCAACACGCCCGCGCACTGCCGCATGTGCAAACGCAGCCGCTCGCCGATGCGCTGCACATCGAGAACATGAGCGTCTATCGCCCCGACGATCGCGATCACCCTTTGCTGCGCGACCTGCATCTGCGGCTATCACCGGGCGAAGCCTTGTTGATCAAAGGCCCATCCGGCAGCGGCAAGACCACGTTATTGCGCGCGCTCGCCGGCCTGTGGCCCCATGCGGAGGGCCAGGTACAACGCCCCACACAGGCCCAGGCGCTGTTCCTCTCGCAACGCCCCTATCTACCGCTAGGCGACTTGCGTACGGCCTTGGCCTACCCGGCCACCGCCACTGCAGCCGACGATACACGCCTCATCGCAGCATTGCGATACACGCACCTCGCACATCTGGTCACAGCGCTGGAGCAGACCAACGATTGGTCGCGCGTGCTCTCACTCGGCGAGCAACAACGATTGGCCTTTGCGCGAGTCTTGTTCAATCGGCCCGCGATCGTTTTTCTGGACGAGGCCACCTCTGCCACCGATGAGGGGCTGGAACATACGCTCTACACGCTGCTGCGCTCTGAGCTGCCCGGCAGCATGCTCGTGAGCGTCGGACATCGCAGCACGCTGGATGTATTTCACAGCCAGGTCCTGCGATTGGATGGCCTTGGAGGCTGGCGATTACTTGTCGCAGATCGCGCCGGAACTCACGTCGCCAGCGGCACTCCTGGCACCGACGCCGACCGCGTCCCGGGCAACGGCGTTGTAGTCTGCGGATAATAGGTGTGTACCAAGGACAGCTTCACCTGATCGCTGCTGTTTTGCCGCGCTGCGTGCAAGGTGCGGCAATGAAAAAACACGACGTCGCCGGGCTGCAATTCCGGACAGACGGCACGATCGATCCAGTTTTGATTTTCCGGCATATCCGCACGGAAGAATTTCTGCTCGTCGAACTGGGATGATGAAAACGAGGCTGCATGCGACTCAGGTAGAAAGAACAGCCCACCGTTGTCGGCCGTCTCCTGCCCCAACGCCAGCCACGTCGACACCAGGTCGTCGTCCGAAAACGACCAATAACGGATGTCCTGATGCCAGCCCGTCAGGCTGCCATAGGCTGGATGCTTGGTCATCACGCAATTGTGATGCACCCTGGACAGCACAGGCGTGTTGGCGAAATAGGTGTGCAACCACCCTGCGACTGCAGGCGACGTGGCCCAGGCTTGAAACAAGGGTCCCCGGTCATACGCATTGAGCAGTCGGCGCGCCGTCGCGCCGCCCTGTGCCTGGCGCGAGGCAGGCGCACCGGGATACTGCACATCGGCCTCGTATTCCAACGGCCCGATCGCCTCGGCCAATTGGCGCTGCGCCTCGGCCCGTATGGCTTTTACCGTATCCGGTGACGCCATCTGGCGAGCCACGACAAATCCTTGATTGCGCAAAGTGGCGACTTGCTCCGCCACGGATGATGCAGACATTTTTTCCTCTACAGAAACGCCGGGCCGTCCCAAGTTTCTTGCCTCTGGTCAGAGGCGGGCTGGGCGCAGCCCGGTCTTGGGGGCGCCCAGTGATATCGACGTGAATGCGTCGATATAAATGTCATCATATCGCTTTACGCGCGCTCGTCGCGCTGAAGCTCTGGATCAATGTGGTCATTATTCAACTGACCGCCCTCGCGCTCGTGCAGGACATTACGCACCCATTCGCGCCAGACAGCGACCAGCAGTGCCATCAGCACCGGGCCCACAAAGAGGCCCACGATGCCCATGGTTTTCACGCCGCCGATCAGCCCAAAGAACGTCGGCAGAAACGGCAACTTGACCGGCCCGCCCACGAGCCGCGGACGCAGCGTCTTGTCGACGATGAACAGCTCGACCGTGCCCCAGACAAACAAGGCTATGCCTGCCACCAGATGCCCCGAGCCCACCAGATACAAGGACACCAGGGTAAATGACAACGGCGCGCCACCGGGGATCAAGGCCATAAAGCCCGTCACAACGCCCAACAACACGGGAGAGGGCACGCCAGCAACCCAATACGCCACCCCCAACACGACGCCTTCGCCCACAGCGATCAGGCTCATACCCGTCACGGTAGAACCCACGGTCGCCGGCACGACCCGGGAAAACCGCAGCCAACGCGAGGGCAAGATACGCTCGCCCAGGATATCCAACTGACCGATCATGCGATCGCCGTCCTTGTAAACAAAGAACAGGGTAATCAACATGAACACCACGTTCAGCAGCAACTGAAACGCGTTGCCGGTGGCAGACAGCACCATGCGATAGATATTGCCCAGATGCTCGCCGCTGACCATTTCGACGAGGGCTCCTAACGCATGGGGCTCGCCCAGATAGGTCCGCCAATAATCGGACAGCCGATCGCCAAACACAGGCAACGACGAAATCCAGGCGGGCACCGACACCCCGTGGCGATTCGCCGCCAGTGCCCAGGCGATGAAATTGCTGGCCTCCTGCACGGCATAGGACAGTGCCAGCGTCAGCGGCACGATCAGCACCAGGATCACGCCTATCAGCGCCAGCGAGGCCGCCAGCATGGTGCGACCGCCGCAGGCGTCTACGATGCGCTGAAACAATGGCCATGTCGCCAAGCCGATGATCAGCGCCGCCAGGGCGGGCACTAAAAATCCACTCAGAAAATAGACGCCGGCCAACAACACCAGCAAAAGTAGCCAGCGGGCAATCAAATACGCGGGGAGAACAGGCTGCTGCATGGAGTGGGCCAATGAGGCGTAAAGGCAACGGCCCAAATATACAGTACGCACACGCAGGCACGCCGGGCACCTCTAGCGCCGCCGCCATCCGGCGGGCAAGCACGTGTCCCGGTCATGTCTTTTGCCGCGTCCCTCACTGGCTGTCCCGGGCGCCGCCGGCGGTTACATCACATATTCGGCTTCGACCATTTCGCCACGCCGAGGCGCGCGCATCGCCGCCTCGGGCAGCTCGGCACAATGGACGTCGTGACAGCTCTCGGTCCCGTCGCCGCCTCGCAGCAACGGACAGCGTGAGAACAGCTCTGCTACCCAGTCCGAGAACACCCGCACCTTGGGCGAGAGTTGACGGCTCTGAGGGTACAGGAGGGAAATCGGCAAGACCTGGGGTTTCCACTGAGGTAACACCTCGAGCAACTCGCCGGCCTGCACATGAGGCAACGCAATAAAACGTGCCGTCTGAATCAGACCAAAACCTTGCCTGGCCAAGGTCATATGTGCGTTCCAATCGTTCACAGACACAGAGGTCGGCATATTGATTTCGCGCACTTCGCCATCGACCACGAAATCCCAGGCGTAGTCGCGGCCCGAGCGGCTGGCAAAATAATTCACCGCCTTGTGGTTGGCCAGGTCCTCGAGGGAATGAGGCACACCGTGGCGTTCCAGATAAGACGGCGCCGCGCAAGTCAGGAACTGAAACGAACCGATCCGGCGCGCCACCAGCGTAGAGTCCTCTAATTCGCCCCCCCGGATGACGCAATCGACGGCCTCCTGGACCAGATCGACCCGGCGGTCGCTCATCCCCAGGACCAACTCAATATCCGGATAACGCGTGTGGAACTCGCTCAACGACGGCAGCAGAATCAACTGACCGACGCTGGCAGGCACATCAATACGCAACCTGCCCTGCGGCCGCACGGCCGCCTCATGAAAGCACGCCTCCGTTTCCTCGACGTCGGCGAGGATACGCTTGCTGTGCTCATAATAAGCCGCCCCATCGGGGGTCAGGCTGATACGGCGTGTAGTGCGATTCAACAATCGAACGCCCAGATGGCGCTCCAGATTCTGAATCGTGGTGGTTACCGTAGTGCGGGGCAATCCCAGCGTGTCGGCGGCCCGAGTGAAACTATTGACCTCGACAACACGTGCGAAGACCTGCATGGCTTGAAAACGATCCATGGTCCTGTCCAGGTAGTTTGAGTAGTAGCAGTGTGCAAAGCATACCGCGATTTTCTCGCCTATTGTTCGTTTTTTACAAACAGTGTTGACGAATCAGCTGTATTTATCCTGAAACGGAAAACATTCAGAATACATCTCATCTAAGTTGGCCGATAGCCTCTGACCCATTCGTAGCCGGGTCTGTGTCCAGCGGAATGCCTGCTCCCGCCGCTTTCGTCCATCTCCCCCATTAAGTTTAAGGAAACACCATGTCTGTTTCGCGTCCACGCATTGCCTTATTGGCGGTTTTCGTGGCCTTGTTGGCCGCGGGGGGTGGTTATTCCCTGTGGAATGGCAAGTCCGGCACGGGCGCCGCCCTAGCCCAAAGCGCACCACCCGCCCCGTCGGTAGATGTGGCTCCGGCACTGGGTAAAACCATCATCGACTGGCAAGACTACTCCGGCCGGCTGGAAGCCATCGACCGCGTCGACATCCGGCCGCTCGTGTCCGGCACACTGATGGCAGTGCATTTTAAAGATGGCAGCCTGGTCAAAAAAGGCGATCCGCTCTTTACGATCGACCCGCGTCCCTATGCCGCCGAAGTAAACCGTGCCGCCGCTCAGCTCGCAGCAGCCCGGGCGCGAGTCGCCTTCACCGCATCCGAATTCGCACGCGGCAAACGTCTGCTGGCAGAAAACGCCATCGCCAAGCGGGATTTCGAGTCCAAACGCAACGACGCCAACGAAGCAAGCGCCAACCTGCAGGCTGCCGAAGCCGCCCTGGATGCCGCGAAACTGAACCTGGGCTATACCGAGATCGTCGCCCCTGTAGCGGGCCGGGTTTCCCGTGCGGAAATCACCGAAGGCAACGTCGTGGCAGCGGGCGCCAGCTCGGTGCCCCTGACGACCCTGGTGTCGGTCTCGCAGATGTACGCGTCCTTTGACGTCGACGAACAAGCCTATCTGAAATACGTGAGCCCGGCCCGCGTGAGCGGCGCCCCGGTCCCGGTCCAGTTAGGCTTGGCCAACGAGGATGGCCACTCTCGCGAAGGGATTGTGCAATCCATCGACAACCGGATCGACACCACCTCGGGCACGATACGCGTCAGGGCCGTGTTCAACAATACGGATGGCTTGCTCGTTCCGGGCATGTACGCCCGCATCCGCCTGGGTGGCACCGAGCCTCACCAGGCCGTGCTGATCGAGGAGCGCGCCATCGGTACCGATCAGGACAAGCGGTTTGTCCTCGTCGTGGACGATCAAGGCCGTACTGCATACCGGCAAGTCTCGCTAGGCGCGAGCCAAGGCAAACTGCGCGTGGTCACCAGTGGCTTGCAGCCTGGCGAACGCATCGTGGTCAATGGCCTGCAACGCGTACGCCCCGGCGAGACCGTCGCCCCGAATCTCGTGTCGATGGATACGCCGCCGTCCAGCCCGCCGATCGCTGCCACCGGCTCGACGCCTGCATCGGCCGCTGAGCCGGCAACCGTGCCGGCCGCGACATCCGAGGCGGCTACGACACCGGCCCACGACACACCTGCGAAGCCCAAGAGCACTGCCAGCCTGAACTGAAAAGTATTGCGCCCGCACCAGGAAATCCGTACCTGAACACATAAAAAACGCTTTAGTCCACTCTCGCTGCCAGCACACGATGTTGTGTGCTGGCTAGACCCCGTGTTGCCTGAAGCTGCCAAGTCCCTTGCAGGAAGAGCAAGATGAACATCTCTAAATTCTTTATCGACCGGCCCATCTTCGCGGGTGTTCTATCGGTGATCGTGCTGTTGGCAGGCCTGTTGGCCATGTTCCAGCTCCCCATCTCGGAATACCCCGAAGTCGTCCCGCCCTCGGTCGTGGTACGTGCCCAATATCCTGGCGCCAATCCTGCCGTGATTGCCAACACCGTGGCCTCGCCGCTGGAGGAATCCATCAACGGCGTCGAAGACATGCTCTACATGCAGTCGCAAGCCAATAGCGACGGCAACCTGGCAGTGACGGTGTACTTCAAGCTGGGTGTGGATCCGGATAAAGCACAGCAGCTGGTGCAAAACCGTGTCTCACAGGCGCTGCCGCGCCTGCCGCCCGACGTACAACGGCTGGGCGTGACCACCACCAAGAGTTCGCCGACGCTGACGCTGGTGGTGCATATGATTTCGCCGGACAATCGTTACGACAACACCTATCTGCGCAACTACGCTGTTCTGAATGTCAAAGACCGGCTGGCGCGGATCAGCGGTGTGGGCGAAGTCCAGATCTGGGGCTCGGGCAGCTACTCCATGCGTGTCTGGTTGGACCCGCAGAAAGTCGCGCAACGCGACCTGACCGCCACCGACGTGGTCAACGCCATTCGCGAACAAAACGTACAGGTTGCCGCCGGTGTGATCGGCCAGTCACCTACCGTGGGCGACGTACCGATGCAGTTCTCGGTCAATGCACAGGGACGCCTGCAGAACGAAGCCGAGTTCGGCAACATCATCCTGAAATCCTCACCGGACGGCGCCATCACGCGGCTGTCCGATGTCGCGCGCATCGAACTGGGCGCACAGGAATACGGGCTGCGTTCGCTGCTGGATAACCAGTCCGCGATCGGGATGGGCATTATGCAATCGCCCGGCGCCAATGCGCTGGACGTCTCGGCACAAGTCCGCGAGGCCATGAAAGAACTGTCGGCCGATTTCCCACCGTCCGTGGAATATCGCATCGAGTACGACCCGACGCAGTTCGTGCGTGCCAGTATTAAGGCGGTGATCTCGACACTGCTCGAAGCCATCGCACTGGTGGTGGTCGTGGTGATCGTTTTCCTGCAGACCTGGCGTGCATCGTTGATTCCGCTGTTGGCGGTACCTGTCTCCATCGTAGGGACCTTTTCACTGCTGCTGCTGTTTGGCTATTCCATCAATGCGCTGTCATTGTTCGGCATGGTGCTGGCCATCGGTATCGTGGTGGACGATGCCATCGTGGTCGTGGAAAACGTCGAGCGCAATATCGCCGCCGGCCTCACGCCGCGCGAGGCCACCTATCGCGCCATGCGCGAGGTGAGCGGCCCCATCATTGCTATCGCATTGACATTGTGCGCGGTGTTTGTGCCTTTGGCATTCATGACGGGGCTGACGGGCCAGTTCTACAAGCAGTTCGCCATGACCATCGCCATCTCGACGGTGATATCGGCCTTTAACTCGCTGACGTTGTCACCCGCACTCTCGGCCATTCTGCTCAAGGGACATCACGACAAGCCCGATTGGCTCACGCGCGTCATGAACCGCATATTCGGACGGTTCTTCAACGCGTTCAACCGCTTCTTCTCGCGTTCGTCAGATGCCTATGCTGTTGGCGTCAGTGGCGTGATCCGCCGCAAGGCCGGCTCCATGGGTGTCTACGCGCTGTTGCTCGCGGCAACCGTAGGGATTTCCCAGTTGGTGCCGGGAGGATTCGTACCTGCGCAAGACAAGCAATACTTGATCGGGTTTACCCAATTGCCCAATGGCGCTTCGCTGGATCGTACCGAAGACGTGATCCGCCGCATGACCGACATCGCCTTGAAAGAACCCGGTGTGGCCAGCGCCATCGCCTTTCCTGGTCTGTCGATCAACGGCTTCACCAACAGCTCCAGCGCAGGCATTGTCTTTGTGACGCTCAAGCCCTTTGAGGAGCGCCATAGCGCCGAATTGTCCGGCGATGCCATCACGAACAATCTCAATGCGAAATTCGCCGCCATCAAGGACGCCTATATCGCCGTATTCCCGCCTCCGCCCGTGATGGGCTTGGGCACCATGGGCGGCTTTAAATTGCAGATCGAAGACCGCGCCGCACTGGGTTATGCCGAATTGGACAAAGCCACTCAGGCATTCCTGGAAAAAGCGCGTCAAACGCCCGAACTCGGCCCGACGTTCTCCAACTATCAGATCAACGTCCCGCAGCTGGACGTAGACCTCGATCGCGTCAAGGCCAAGCAACTGGGCGTGCCCGTCACCGATGTGTTCGATACGTTGCAGATCTATCTGGGGTCCATGTACGTCAACGACTTCAATCGCTTTGGCCGCGTGTTCCAAGTTCGCGCTCAAGCGGATGCGCAATTCCGCGCCCATCCCCAAGACATCCTGCAGTTGAAGACGCGCAGCGATACGGGACAGATGGTGCCGCTATCCGCGCTGGTCAACGTGAATCAGACTTTTGGACCGGAAATGGTCGTGCGATACAACGGCTACACCGCCGCCGACATCAACGGCGGGCCCGCGCCGGGATACTCGTCCGACCAGGCTCAGGATGCAGCTGAGCGCATCGCGGCCGAGACTTTGCCACGCGGCATCAAGTTTGAATGGACCGACCTGACCTATCAGCAGATCCTGGCGGGTAACGCGGGCATCTGGGTGTTCCCGATCAGCGTATTGCTGGTGTTCCTGGTGCTCGCCGCGCTGTACGAAAGCCTGACCTTGCCTCTGGCAGTCATCCTGATCGTACCGATGAGCATTCTGGCCGCGCTGACAGGCGTCTGGCTGACCGGTGGCGACAACAACATCTTCACGCAAATCGGGTTGATGGTGCTGGTCGGCCTATCCGCAAAGAACGCCATCTTGATTGTGGAGTTTGCACGCGAACTGGAGATGCAAGGCAGCACACCGCTGCAAGCGGCAATCGAAGCCAGCCGCCTGCGTCTGCGGCCCATCCTGATGACATCCATTGCCTTCATCATGGGTGTGGTGCCGCTGGTGTTGTCGTCGGGTGCAGGTTCGGAAATGCGGCATGCAATGGGTGTCGCGGTGTTCTTCGGCATGCTGGGCGTGACCTTGTTCGGTCTGTTCCTGACCCCCGTTTTTTACGTCCTGCTGCGGTCGATGAGCTCGGGCAAACTGCATTCGGCCTCGCATCATGAAGCCCCTGTGACAACGCAGCCCGCCACCGATCACGCGAGTCATTGAGCATGACGGCATGCATGGATATCCGCTATTAAGAGTACACATTCATGACACACTTATTGACATCGGCTTTCCCCACAGAAAGCCCTACGACACAGTCGCGGGTTGCAGCCTCCCTTGCACAGCACGGTGATGATCCTCGCTTCCAAATGACAGGTGCTTTGCTGACCAGGGCCTCCAAAGCTAGGGCTCACGCAACGCGCCGGACGACACGCGGCTTTCTGCCTAAAGTCTCCGGCCTGCTCGCCATGCTGTTGGTGCTGGCCGGATGCGCGGTAGGACCTGAATATCAACGTCCGGACGTCGCCACGCCCGCCGCCTACAAAGAAGCAGAGGCGCAGCAACCGTTGCCCGCGCACGAAGCGGGTACCTGGCAAGCCGCTCAACCCGCCGAGCAAACGCTGCGTGGCGAATGGTGGAAACTGTTCGGTGACGACACGCTCAACGCGCTGGAACAGGAAGCCCAGAAATCCAACCAGGACCTGCAGGCCGCTGCCGCGCGCTTGAAACAGGCGCGCGCCCTGCTGGGCGACGCCCGCTCGGAATTATTCCCCAGCGTGGACGTAGGCTTTGGCCCTACACGCCAACGCCCCTCGCCCGCATCGCAGGGACTATCCGACAGCGCGTCCACTGACGCCTCGACCACGTGGCGTGCCCAGGCCAACGTCGCCTACGAGGCCGACCTGTTCGGCCGTGTCGCCTCCACCGTAGACGCCGCCACCGCTGACGCGCAGCAAAGCGAAGCCCTCTATCGTTCCGTACTGCTCGCCCTGCAAGCCGACGTCGCACAAGCCTATTTTCAAGTGCGTGAACTGGACGCGGGGCTGCGCCTGTATCGCCAGACCGTCACCTTGCGCGAAGAAACGCTGCAACTCATCCAACGCCGCTACGACGCCGGCGACATCAGCGAACTGGATCTGGCTCGTGCACGATCCGAGCTGGAATCCGCGCGCGCAGAAACACTGGGATTCGAACGCCGCCGCACCACTGCAGAGCACGCCTTGGCCGTTCTGTTAGGCAAAGCCCCTTCGGAATTCAGCCTGCCCGAACTGCCGCTCACACGCATCGCGGTCGCCATCCCCGCCGGCCTGCCCTCGACCCTGTTGGAACGCCGCCCCGACATCGCCGCCGCAGAGCGTGCCATGGCCGCCGCCAATTCCCGCATCGGCGCAGCTCAGGCAGCATTCTTTCCGAGGTTGAATATCACCGGCGGTGCAGGTTTTGAATCCGCAGAACTCGGCAACCTGTTCGAATGGTCCACGCGCACCTTCCTGCTGGGCCCGCTGGTTGGCGCTGCGTTATCGCTGCCCATCTTTGACGGCGGCCGCCGTCAAGCCGGCCTGGACCGCGCACGCGCCGTCTACGAAGAAGACGTCGCAAACTATCGCCAGACCGTACTGACCGCATTCCGCGAAGTCGAGGACAACCTGGCCAACCTGCGCATCATGTCCGGCCAGATATCCGCGCAGGACGCTGCCCTGCAGGCTTCCGAACGCGCTGCCCGCATCTCGCACACGCAATACAACGAAGGCTCGATCAGCTATCTCGACGTCATCGAAGCCGATCGCACCGTCTTGGCTCAGCAACGCGTATCAGTGCAACTGGATGGCGAACGTGCACGATCAGCAGTCAATCTGGTACGCGCCCTGGGCGGCGGCTGGGACACCCCATTACCCCCCGAGCTGGCAGCCCGATGACCTGCCGGCCCCGCCCCCTTTAACGATGCAGCGAACGTGATTCATCGCGAGTCGAGGAGGGGCAGTGGCCGTGTGCGGGCGCCTCGTGATCGAGCGAGGGAAACCGAAG
>NZ_CBCSIU010000041.1:0-17109 GCF_965139205.1 Bordetella muralis | reverse complement strand
ACGGTGTCCGGCGCCCGCGCGCCGGACCGGCTTTGTGAAGCCCTCACGGCCCGATTGCCTCGGCTCGACGTCCAATAAGCACGCCAACCTCTTGCCAACCCAGCCCCTCGATCACCAAAAACCGCACAACAAGCAACGTGCAAGCTTATTCAAAACCGCCATCGATATATCCCAGCTACGCAGCAACAGCCACCGGCGCATGCTCTTGCAATAACGCCACGAACGCATCGAGTGCCCGAGAAACCGTATCGCTGCGCCAAATCAACCACGTCGGCAACACCGAAAACGCGCCGTGCATAGGCCATGCGGTCACAGACGTATATCCCGGCATGCTTTCCAGCATCGCTCTGGGCATGATGGCCAGGCCGCCCCCCGCGCTGACGCACGCCAACATGCTGTGATAAGACTCCAGCTCCCGCACTTTACCTGGAATGGCTTTGTCGGCTGCGAACCATTTTTCGAAATGATGGCGATACGAGCAGTTTTGACGAAACACATAGATCGCTTCGCCTGCCGCATCGCGACCACGGCGAATCGGTGCATGCTGAACGGGCGAGATGACAACCATTTCCTCCTCAAACACCGGGACACCTCTAAGCGCAGGATGATTGATCGGACCATCGACAAGCGCCGCCACCAGACGGCCATCCAACACCCCATCGATCATCGGCCCAGACGGCCCGGTGGCCAGATCCAGCTCCACCTTGGGATAACGGCCATTGAACTCAGCCAGCACAGCAGGGATGCGAACAGCCGCCGTGCTTTCCAGCGCACCGATCGGAAACCAGCCTGCAGGCTCCGTACCGGAAACCGCCGTACGCGCCTCCTCCACCAAGCCGAGAATTCTCTGTGCATAGTCCAGAAAATTGTGCCCCGTGGCCGACAAACGCAGCCTGTTGTTCTCGCGAATGAACAGATCCACCCCCAAATCAGACTCCAGCTGCTTGAGCCGGGTGGTCAGATTGGAGGGCACACGGTGCACCGCCTCAGCAGCCGCGGCAATGCTCTTGTGCGCCGCAACAGCACAGAAAATCTCCAGCTGAACCAAATCCATCCGTTTCCCCTGTCCGCACACATTCTCAAATCGAGAAAGAAACCATTATAAATATTCAGTTTTATAAACTCCATCCGCCGCGTATTCTTGCCGGAAGTCGAATCCCTAGGAGAGCGCTCTCATGGCCAGCAGCACGCACGCAATATCCCTGAACCCGGCTACCGGCGAGCAAATCGGCGCCTACGCCTTTGAATCCGCCGCCGACCTGGAAACGGTGCTTTCCCAAAGCGCCAAGGCCTACACCAGCTGGCGCCGTACACCTGTGGACACGCGCAGCGCCGCACTAGCCCGGCTCGGACAGGCCTTGCGTGCGGACATTGATCGTCTGGCAGGCATGATCACTGCCGAAATGGGCAAACCTATTACCCAAGCACGCGGCGAAATCACCAAATGCGCCGGACTGTGCGACTGGTATGCAGAGCATGGCCCCGCCATGCTGGCCAGCGAGCCCACTCAGATTGAAAACGACAAAGCCAGAATCGAATATCGCCCCTTGGGTCCGATCCTGGCCGTGATGCCCTGGAACTTCCCGATTTGGCAGGTCATCCGCAGCGTCGTCCCCGCACTGCTGGCAGGTAATACCTACATCCTGAAGCATGCGCCCAACGTCATGGGCAGCGCATATTTGCTGCGCGAAGCGTTCGGGCGTGCAGACTTCCCGCAAGGCGTATTCGAAGTCGTCAACGTGCAAAACGACCTCGTCTCGCAGGCGATTGCCGACGACCGCATCGCCGCTATCACCTTGACCGGCAGCGTCCGGGCTGGCTCGGCGATCGGCTCGCAGGCCGGCTTTGCCTTGAAAAAATGCGTGCTTGAACTGGGTGGGTCGGATGCATTCATCGTCCTGGCCGACGCCGACCTGGACGAGGCCATCCGTGCTGCCGTCGTCGGTCGCTTTCAAAACACGGGACAAGTTTGCGCAGCCGCCAAACGGTTCATCGTCGAAGACAGCGTTGCCGACGCCTTCACCGAAGGCGTCGTCGCCGGCACTAAAGCATTGGTCATCGGCGACCCCACTGACCCGTCGACGTATATCGGCCCCATGGCCCGCTACGATCTGCGGGACGAACTCGATGCGCAAGTACAACGCACGCTGTCAGAGGGCGCGAAACTGCTCGTGGGCGGACACAAGATCGATGGTGCGGGCAACTACTACCAACCTACTGTGTTGGCCGATATCGTTCCTGGCATGACTTCGTTCCGTGAAGAAATCTTCGGCCCGGTCGCGTCCATCATCCGCGCCTCCGATGCGCGCAATGCCCTGGAACTCGCCAACAACAGCCAATTCGGCCTGACTGCGAGTGTCTTTACCAAGGATATCGCAGCAGCGCACCAGATCGCAGCCGACCTGGAAGTGGGCGGCGTATTCATCAACGGCTACAGCGCCAGCGATGTCCGCGTCGGATTCGGTGGCGTCAAGAAAAGCGGCTTTGGCCGGGAACTGTCTCACTTCGGCGTGAGAGAGTTCTGCAACGCACAGACCGTGTGGTTTGATCGCAAGTGATCCATGGCGGGCTGCGGCCGCTGCGCAATGCGCAGCGGCATGCTGCCATCAACCTGCACTGGCGCCCGAGGCTTTCACGACCTTGCCCCAGCGATCGATCTCAGTCTGCAAAAAGCCCTGAAACTCTGCTGGCGTGCCGCCTTGAGCTACCAAGCCCTCGTCCAGCAAACGACGTTTGATCGCCGCGTCATTCATGATCTGGGCGACCGCTTTCGACAACTGTTCTGTACGCGCCGCATCCAGTCCCGCAGGTCCCAGCAGACCATACCAGGCACTGAAGTCATAACCCGGCAACGTATCGGCAATCGGCGGAATATCGGGATATTCGCTCATGCGCTGCGCACTGCTGATACCCAAAGGCTTTAGCGCTTTTGATTTCAACTGGCCTTTGGCCAAAGCTGCCCCGGCAAACATCATGCTGACTTGACCACCCAGCACATCGGTCATTGCGGGCGCGGTGCCTTTATAAGGCACCAGCAATACGTCTATCCCTGCTTGCATCTTGATCACCTCGGCGCCGAGGTGGCCTGCAGAGCCGATGCCAGGTAATGCCATACTCAGTTTGCCCGGCTCCGCCTTTGCCAGCGCGATCAACTCGGCAACATTATTCGCGGCAACAGAAGGATGCGCCAACAAGATCGATGGCGCATCGGCCACGTGGGATACCGGCGTGAAATCCTTGATCGGATCGAACGGTAAATTGGGATACAACGTCGCGTTGATCGCATGGCTGGTGTAGCACATCAGCAGCGAACGGCCATCAGGCGCGGATCGTGCGATCTCTTGCGCCGCGATATTACCGCCGGCGCCCGGACGATTTTCCACCACAAACGTTTCGCCCAATACGCGTCCCAGCTCTGCTGCCAATACACGCGCGACCGTATCGGTGCCGCCACCCGGGGTAGCGCCAACAATGACGCGGGTAGTGGGCGTTTGCGCCTTGGCCATTCCTGATGCTGCCAACGCACAGGCGCCGAACATTCCCATGAATGTTCTTCTTTGCATAGATGTCTCCGTCCATCCTACTTGATGTCTGCCCGTAGTCTAGTCATAGACGGAACATTCAGAAAAGCGAAGTTATTTGACTTGTTTGCTAAGGATTTTTGTTCAACTGCACCACGTCATATCGCTGCACAAATCGCATCAACCGCGCAACGGCAGCGGCCCCCCGCCCTCACGTCTGCCGCGCACTCACTGCTTTAACAACTTCTGATATTCCGTACAGGCCATGGCCATCGCCTCGCGTACCACCGCCAACGGCCGGCTATCGTCATCCGCCTTGCGGCTCACCATGGAAAGCTGCAATACCGGGGCGGCCTTACCCAAGCGGAATACACGCGCGGGATAACTATGCAAGACAGCGGAATCCGGCCGCTGTACCACCGATATGCCCAGGCCGGAACTCACCATCGCCACAATCGCCGCCGCATTATCGAATTCAAGCGTACTGCGCACGTCACCGATCTGATTGTTGACGTACTGTGCCGCCATGGTGCCAGACACGGTCTTGCGGTCGTAACGTATCCACTCCAATTGGCGAAACAGCGTGGGAATCGGTGTGTCAGGGGTATCGGGCGGCGTAATCAACACCAATTCCCGGCGCAACATCGGCGTCCACGACATACGGCCTGCTTTAGCCCCGGAGGGCTCGGCCACCAAGGCGGCGTCAATCTCACCGGCCTTGACCGCCGCTGTCAAACCGCTGCTGCGGCCCCGGATAGGTACAACATCCAGCTTGGGATGCCGGGCACGTATAAAGCGCAACATGCCTGGCAACACAATGGGCTGCATTGATTCGATAACACCCACTCGCACAACGCCCTCGATGGCCAGCACCGTACCAGAGCGCAATGCATCCAACCCCTTTAGCGCGTCACGCATGGTGTCGGCGACCTCATGTGCCAACTGCGTGGGACGTACCTGCAACCCCGAACGATCAAAAAGCGGCTTGCCCAAATAGCCCTCGAGCTGCTTCATCTGCATGCTCACTGCACTGGGCGTGATATTCATCAGTCTCGCGCCCCCCACAAAGGTGCCTGTCTGCAGCACGGCCTCCAGCGTGGCAAAGGTCTCGATCTTCATCAAATTCTCTTATGAAATTCTTCAAATAACATCGCTATTCTAAATGAAGCGGCGTCCTTACACTGGCGGTTATTGGTCCTCTGACATTCTTATCCATTACGGAGACGTACATGAACGCCATCGATTCCGCCATGCGCCCATTGCCCTGGACAGCCGAACAAGTACGCCAGGACAACTCCTGGGTTTTGCGCCTGACCGACGAGCAAGTCGACGGCATCCAGGCGGCATTGGCACATGCCAAGCGCCTGGATAAACCCCTGCTCGCGATGGAACAAGCAGACTTCCCGCTATCGGCCGCCGCTCAGGCTGCCCTGCAGCAAGCCATCGATATGACGCAACGCCGTTGGGGCATGTGCTTGCTGAAAGGTTTTCCCGTCAATGACTGGAGCGAAGACGACACGCGCCTGGCCTATTGGGGCCTGGCGTTGTACATGGGCGTGGGCCGCACGCAGAACCGTGCCAGCCAGTTCATCAACGATGTACGTGACGCCGGTGGCGAGTACAAAGTCAAAGGCGGCCGTGGCTACAACACCAATGCGGGCCTGGATTTTCACCAGGATTCCTGCGACGTGGTAGCACTGCTTTGCCGCCGTACCGCCAAATCTGGCGGCACCAGCAAAGTCGTCAGTTCAATTGCGCTGCGCGACGAGGTCCTCAAACGCCGTCCCGACTTGATCGCCGCGCTGCAAACCCCGTATTTCCATAGCTATCAGAGCACGCAAGATCCCACCCAGCCGCCCTACTATCAGTTGCCCATTCTCGGCTCGCACCCGGAATATTTCTCGGCGCGCACCAATCGCAAGAACATCGTGGCCGCTCAACGCGATTTCCCGGAGATCCCGCGCCTGACCACTGCACAGACCGAGGCCCTGGACCTGCTGGATGAACTCATGCCCAGCGAGCGCTTTTGCTATTCGATGGAACTTGAGCGTGGCGACATGCAGCTGCTGAACAACTACGTGACGCTGCATTCACGCACGCCGTTCGAGGATTACGAAGAGCCCGACCTCAAACGCCACCTGCTGCGTTTGTGGCTGGCCGTCCCCGGTTCGCAACCCCTGCCTGACGACTGGGCGACGTACTACGGCGACGTTCGTGCAGGCGCGGTGCGCGGCGGCGTACGCGGCAGCTCCATTACCGAGGAATTCCTCGCCTACGAAAAGCGCCAAGCCGCAGCGTTGAGCATGCCCTTCGAAACATGGCGTCCCAAGGTCACCAAAGAGCAAATGGAAACTATCGTCGCTGATTTGGCTGCTCAATCCAACGACACCCTGACCGCAGGAAGCGCCGCATGAACCAGCTCAACTTGCGCGAACGCCTCGCACAAGGCCCCGCGGTCCTGGCACCCGGCGTCTACGATCCCTTGACCGCGCTGATCGCCGAACAAGCCGGTTTCGACGCCCTATATTTGTCAGGCGGGGCCGTCGCCTATACCCAACTGGGCCGATCCGACGTCGGCCTGACAACTGCAACAGAAACTGCCGATGTCCTGGCGCGCATCACCGACCGTGTGCAACTGCCGGTCATCGTCGATGGTGATACGGGTTACGGCAATGCGCTGAATACGCAACGCACCGTACGCGTTTTCGAGCGCGCCGGCGCTGCCATGATCCAGCTGGAAGACCAGACATTTCCAAAGCGCTGCGGCCACCTGGAAAACAAGACCTTGGTATCCACGCAGGAAATGTGCGGCAAGCTGCGCGCGGCACTGGATGCGCGCCATTCATCCGACACACTCATTCTCGCACGTACCGACGCCGTGGCAGTCGAGGGTCTGGATGCCGCGCTGGAGCGTGCCGACGCCTATCTGGCATGCGGTGTCGACGCGCTATTCATCGAAGCCGTCGTCTCCGCTGACGATATGGACCGGGTCTGCGGCAAGTACGCAACCCGTATCCCCTTGCTGGCCAACATGGTCGAAGGCGGCAAAACGCCGGTGGGCAGCGTGGACGAATTGTCTGCACGCGGCTATCGCATCGTGATCTATCCCGGTGGCACGGCGCGTTTTGTGTCCCGCCAATTGCAGCGCTACATGGCCGGCCTGAAAACCCACGGGACGACCCGCCCCTTGTGGGACGAGATGAATAATTTCGATGCGCTCAATGGCCTGATAGGTACACCCGAGCTATTGGAGCTGGGGCGTAAATACGAAGCCTGATAGCCCACGCGACGCGCGTTGGGAAGCGATGCGTATGACACGACACGCCCCAATGCGATCATTGCGTTGCAGTCCCACGGCCAAGGCTTGGCCGTGGCGTCAATTCGGCTTTTCGTCAAATCCAGGATAGCCGTCGATATAGGCACGCCCTGAACAACGAACCATGGCGACGCAACTGGAGGTACCCCGCTTGGCATTGCAGGTCGCACGGGCTTCGTTTCGTGCGGCGACAGGATCGAGGTTAAGTAGCGTGAAACTCGTCCCGCGGCCTTTGACACCCTTCTCCCAGGCCAATCCGACGCAGCTATCGGTGTAGGTCAGCAGTTTCGTGCAACCTTTGCACTCCTCCCATTCGAGCAGGGTTTTAACTGCCTCCTCTTCACTGGGATAGTCGTCTGCGTACTGCAAGCCGCCGGTTTCTGTTTCTGTAATGGCGCCCCAATAGCCGCGCTGATCCAGCTTGGCTGACAAGGCCTCCAATTGAGCCGACGTCGCCTTTGCTGCGGCCTGATTATGCTCAGGGCTATAACCCGGCCCGACGCAAACAGGCAGCATAGCCAGTTTGCATTTGCCCGGCGGGCTCTCGGCGGTACAACGGCGAATGGCCTGCTTGGCGGCGATTTCAGGAGACGCGCTATACCCTGGAAACAGCCGCCCGCCTGTATCACGCGCCCATGTAGAACAACTGTCAGCAAACCAATTCAGTGCCTGGCATTTTTTGCCGCCAGCACGCTTGCATTCAGCCACTGCGGCAGCCTGCGCCTCCTCGGAGCTTGTCTCGGGCAACGCCCAATACAGCTTTTCGAATTTTTCATCCGTAGATGTGGCGCCATAGAACCTTTCGGTTTCCGCATGAACCGGCGAAAGCACGAATACAGAGAACAGCGCAAGCGCGGTGCCGGCAGCACGCATCAGGGGCAAGCAACGGGAAAGCAAATGGATAGGCATTTTCAGGATTCAGGTAGCGGGCTTGCCACGCGATAGCGGCACGCATGCAAACAGTGACTGGCACACAAGGGCGCTGTCACAAATGGGCACGATCTTAGCAAAGCCCTTTAGACTTTCTGACACGAGATGTCACGCCGGCTCGCATATTACGTAACAATTTTTATTTAACACTAAGCAAAGCGATTTCCATCTTCAGTAAAAATATCGGCGTTTCTGCGCCCTGCAGAAAAAGCCGACGTAAACGAAACAAGCCGAACGTCACGAAATGAAACAAAATGCACCGCCTCAAAACCCGTATTCCGCCCCATAACGGCTGGCGCTGTGGCATTGTGCGCGGAACCCCGATACGTCACATCCAGACATCACCACATCACTTAGGTTTGCACATGTCCCGCTGTTCTCGACTGGGCATTTTTGCCGCACTGCTGGCCACGCTGGGCTTGAGCGCTTGCGCCCCTATGCCGTCCGGCGGCAGCTCTTCGCTGCCCTCGTTGAGCGGATTGCTACAGGGCGATTTTTCCCTATCTCCGAGCGTGAACATTGCCCGCAACATGAAAGGCCGGTCCATCGATGACGCGATTGCAGCCTTGGGCGAGCCGTCCAGGCAGCGCCCCGTCGGCAACACCATGGAATTAGAGTGGTCGGATTACCAGGCTCAGCCATATCAAGCATGGGTCTCTGACGGCAGCAGCCAGCAAGTGGTCGGCATGATTCCCGGCTCCAGGGGCGGAGCTGCGACACCTGTTTTCCAACAGACCAACTACGGCCACTATGAAAATCGCACCTCGGTCTACGAATGCACGGTGCTGCTACGCATGCAAGACAGCGTCATCGTCGATACCAGCGTACAAGGCAACGTATGCCCCGAATTCATCTCGGCACTGCGCAAATGGGCCGGTGAGAAAGAGGCTCGCAATTACATGGACTGATCGCCGCTGACATAATCGGCGTTTAGAATCCGGCACATCCATTCAGGTTGAATCGACAAGACCCGCCATGCCCCCGATCCCTGTTTGGTCTTTTCACCTTTGCATTGGAAAAAAAAGAATGCAGCGTCTGTTTTTTCTTACGCTCGGCCTCGCCTTGAGTGCCTCTGCCGTCATGGCAGCGCCCGACACCACACAAAAAAATGAGTCTGCACCGGCTGCCACGGCCAAACCTGCTGCACTCGCCCCCGTGCAAAAAACCGAAATCCGCGACCAGACTGCCTACGAACGCCTGATGCACAATAGCGGCGTCACCCTGCAATGGCTCTGGTCCGACGAACGGGGCCACCTGGTGGCGACGGATAAAAACGATGTCATCAGCATCGCAGGCACACAAGAAAACGCCGAAGGTGCGCTCGATATCAAAGGCGATATTGTCTCGATCGACAAAGACCGCTTTGTCTTTCGCGGCACCATCCTGATCGTGGACGCACCGGACCAAGGACGTCGTTGCGAGCGTACCGGCGATTTTGAATTCAAAGCCACAGGCAAACGCCGCTACTGGCGCCTGCAGCAAATGCAGACCTGCGATCACCTGACCGATTACGTCGATATCTATTACTAGGGCACGGAAGCACCGGAATACGCATAGCAACGCCGTCCCCCCAAGCGGCAGATTCTGCGCGGGGACATAGCAAACTGGTTCGTTTAAATTACTCAAAACGGGATCTTCCTATTGATCCAGTTTTTGAGAAAAAATACCCGGCATCGTCCGCCAACCACGCCACTTTCCCCAACTGCTATGTATATCCCCGCTCATTTTGCTGAAAACCAGCCGGAAACGCTGCATCGCATCATTCGCGAACATCCGCTGGGCATCCTGATTACTCATAGCGGCCATGGCCTGGACGCCAATCACATTCCATTCGAGCTGGACCCGGCTGTTGGCGCGCACGGACGGCTGTCGGCCCNCGTTGCGCGCGCCAATCCGGTATGGCAAAGCTGTCCGACAGGGTCCGAGGTGCTGGTCGTCTTTCGGGGCGCCGAGGGCTACATCTCGCCAAACTGGTACCCCAGCAAGCACGAAGCCCACCGCCAAGTTCCCACCTGGAACTATGAGGTCG
Organism: Bordetella muralis; assembly: GCF_965139205.1. Taxonomy (GTDB): domain Bacteria; phylum Pseudomonadota; class Gammaproteobacteria; order Burkholderiales; family Burkholderiaceae_B; genus Bordetella_A; species Bordetella_A muralis. The sequence continues at coordinate 7,313 of NZ_CBCSIU010000041.1, read as the reverse complement.
TACACGCTCATGGCGTTCTCACCATCCACGACGACGAACGCTTCGTGCGCCGCATTGTGGCGCGTCTGACCAAAACCCATGAGGCATCCGAACCCAAGCCATGGAAAATGGGCGACTCCGAGCCCGCATTCATCGATGAAATGCTGCAACACATCGTGGGCATAGAAATCGACATCACGTCCCTGATCGGCAAGCGTAAACTCAGCCAGAACAAAGACACTCGCGATCGACTGGGCGCAGTCGATGCCCTGCAGGCACGTGGCGCGATCGAGTTGTCGGCTTCCATGCGGGACCTCGACTGAACCGACGCGAAAATACGACCAATCAACGCTGGACACTCTCCGATAAGTGCCATTAAATACGACAGCCTTCTGATCCTTTGTGGATGTCCTGCCTTGCCCTTTGGCTTCCCTGACGTAGCGAAGCCACGCTCCCCTAAAAAACGAAAGCCCCTCCCGAGGAAAGCTTCATGTTTCAAACAAAAAGCGTGCGTACCGCGGCCATCGTCGCGGCCTTGTTCACTACTCCGTTGGCAGCCAGCAGCGTCAGCGTCTTTGCGCAACCAGCACCACAACAAACCGCGGCACCGCAATCCCAGAGCGCAGCCCCCCAATGGCCTCGCACGCTGGAGTTTCATGGCACGCGCTACGAGGTCTACCAGCCGCAAATCGATACCTGGACAGGTAACCGCATCACAGGCCGCATGGCCATTGCAATGGGCCCGAGCAATGGCCAACCAACGTACGGGGTAGCGGATTTCAGTGCCGACGCCAATACCGACAAAGCCAACGACGAAGTCCACCTGACACAACTGCAGATTACGCGTGTCCAAGTTCCCACCGAACCCGACAAAGCACAGGCCATACGAGACCAGTTCAGCTCGCGCCTGCCGGTTGAGCTGACGCTGCGCCTGAGCGAACTGCAACTGAGCTATGCCGCTTCCAAGCAGCTATCGAGCTTGAAGGCCATGCCGGTCAAAAATACGCCGCCGCGCATCTTCGTCGAAAACGCCCCCGCCGTATTGGTACTGGTCGATGGCGACCCTGTCCTAAAGCCCGTCGCTCACGCCGATGGCTGGCAACGCGTCGTCAATAGCCGGACCTTGATTCTGCGTGGTACGGATGGCGACTATCACGTCAACGCAGCGGGCTATTGGTACACCTCGCGCTCATTATCCGAGGGGTGGCGCAGCGAATCCCCATCGCAAGGCCTGCTCACCGTCGCAGCAACCGCTGCACAACAGGCACCGGTCGATCCCATGCTCGCAAAAGGCGCGGCACGCCCTCCCGCTGCGCCTGCCTTGATCGTGTCGTCCGAACCTGCCGAACTGGTCCTGATCCAGGGCCAGGCACAGATGCGGCCCGTGCAGGGCACCAACCTGCTGTCCGTCAACAATGCGGACCATGCCCTGTTCATGCAGCCGGCGGACAACCGCTATTACCTGCTGGTGTCCGGACGCTGGTTCAGCGCCTCCACATTGAACGGCACGTGGAGCTATGTTCCTGGCAACAAACTGGGCGCCGACTTTGCCCGCATCGACGTGCATGATCCACAAGCGGGTGTGCTCGCCTCCGTGCCCGGCACACCTCAAGCCAAAGAAGCCCTCATTGCCTCGACCATCCCTCAAACCGCAACCGTATCTCGCACCAAGGCCACACTGCATGTGGACTACGTCGGCGGCACGCCGAATTTCGACCGCGTCGCCGGCACGCAGTTGCGTTACGCCGTCAACACGTCTGTGCCGGTGATTCAAGTCACGAGCAACGAGTATTACGCCTTGTCCCAGGCGGTGTGGTTCACCGCCAGCTCACCGCAAGGTCCCTGGCGTGTGGCGGCCTCCGTACCCGCGGCGGTCTACACCATTCCTCCTGAATCGCCTCTGCATTACGTCACGTACGTGCACATCTATGGCTCCACGCCAGATACGGTCGTGGTCGGCTATACGCCCGGTTACTTGGGCATGATCGCCGGCCCCGATGGCACGGTGGTCTATGGCACGGGCTACACCTATCCTCCCGTCATTGTGAACAACAGCTGGGTCGGCTATCCGCCCACCTATGGCTATAACGCCGCATTGAGCACCGCCGCGGGATTTGCCTTCGGCTTCGCCATGGCCGACATGTGGGGGCCCGAGCCCTATTGGGGGCCGTACGGCGGTTTCCCGTACTCGCGCGGCGTGGACATCAATACGGTCAACGTGTACGGCGGCTGGGGGCACGGCACCGTCACCCGCAGCGTGGGCTACAACAACTGGACCGGCAACGAATGGCGCACTGCGCATGCCGACGGCTATAACGCCGCCACCGGCAGCCACTTTGAGGGATCACGCGGCGCCGATTACAACGCCTACACCGGCAATGCCGCCGCGGGGCAGCGCGACGCCTACAGGAACAACTCGACCGGCGTCTCAGGCGCCAGCCGCTCGGGGGTTGTCGAAAACGACGACGGCCAGTGGCGCGCCGGCCGGCAAAGCGTACGCAACAATGCCAATACCGGACGCACCATCGTCTCCAGCACCACGGCCAACGGCCAAGCCGGCGATGGCGCCGATAACGTGGACCGCCGTGGCGTCGCGCATGACAGCCACACCGGCAACTCGGTTGCGTGGAACAACGGCCACATCTACGGCGACGCCGACGGCCATGTCTACCAGCACTCCGCCGACGGAGGCTGGCAGACTCACACCTCCTCAGGCTGGCAGCCAATCCAGCGCAGCGATTTTTCATCCGGCAATGTGTCGAACTATCTGAATGACCAGCGCCAGGCTCGCGACTGGAGCGATGACCGATTCAACGCCATGCGCGGCGATTCGGATTTTGCAGGGCGCTTTGGCGGAGGTGACCGTTTTGGTGGCGGACGTTTCGGTGGATTCGGAGGTGGCCGAGGCTGGCGCCGCTAGGCCCCCGGATATCGTCGACATTCGATCCGGGACGGGGATGGTGAGGACACCGCCTCGTGCGATCGCTAGTCGTTTACAAGCCTTTGATTTTCACAAATCCAGCAACAGCAGCCGCCCCGACAAGGGCGCACTGCCCAATGCATCAATAGACACGCGATGCCGTTCGGTCGTGATCGCCAGTTGTGCCGCGCCATCCGCACGTTGAATCATGGCCAGGTCGGTCGGACATGGCACAGGCAAACCGACCACGCGATCCAGCTGACCATCCCGCGTCAAGCGAATCACTGACCAGCCATCAGCCAACGCCGTCCAGATACCGCCCTGTGCATCGAATGCCAACCCACTGACTCGGCCAGACCCTCGCGGCAAACTCGTCAACCGGCGTACAGCGTTCTCGCCAGGCCGCAGCATCACAATCGATCCAGATCCCTGCAAGGCCGCATACAACGTTTTCTCGCTGGCATGCCAAGCCAAGCTTTGTACAGGCTCACCAATCCGCCAGCGCACGTCCAACGTGCCATCGGCACGCAATAATCCTATCGCCGCCCCTGATTCCGGCAGACCACACGCGACCCAAATAGCTTGCTCTTCGCCATTGCACAGCGCCAGCACCGAACCGTTGATCCATGACACCAACGCTGTCGCCGTTCCATCAGCACTGACCCGCTGCACCCCAGACTGATGCACGACGATGACACCCTCTCCATCGTGGACCAAACCGATGATGGGGGCCTCCACACGGCAGATCTCCCGATCCTCGCCATTCTCATACAAGCGCAGTGATGGGGCGAGCACATCTGCCCACCACAGTTTCCGTCCGCCATCCGATGATATCGGATGTGCTCCATGAAACGCCCATCTACCCGGCACCGCGTTGACAGACGCTTCGGCATCCGCGTTCGTATCAGCCGCCTGCGTCTGTAGTTGCGCCCCCACTCGCCGCGCTGCCTCCGCCACCTCAGGGCCCAGCAATTCCAGACGCTCCCGTGTCAAACGATACGCCGGCCCCGCGACACTGATCGCGCCACGCACCTGACCTGCACTGTCAATGACCGGCGCACCCACGCAGCGCACACCGAGCACGATTTCCTCATCATCGATGGCATATCCACGCGCCCGGGTAATGCCCAACTCCGCATGCAGGCGGCGGCGATCGGTAATCGTCAACGGCGTCAACGCTTTGAGTACGGCATCCCGAACGAAACTCTCACGTTCCGCATCCGGCATCGCCGACAAAATCGCTTTGCCCTGGCTCGTGCAATGCACAGGCTTGCGCTCGCCTAGCGCCGCCGCAGAGCGCTGGCTATGTGCGCCATCGCAACGCTCCAGCGAAATCACTTCGCGCCCGTCGAGCGCGGCCAGATAGGTAGTCTCGCCGGTCAAATCGCGCAACAAGCGCAATTCGTATGCGGCAGCTGCCACCAGATCCGGCATGGCATAAGCCTGACGCGCCATTTCAAAACAACGAAAACCCAGGCAATACACCTTGCGCAACGGGTCCCGCCGCAATAGACCGCGCGCGACCAGCGTCGCCAGCAAGCGATACACCGTCGTACGCGGCAATGCCAGGCGTTCGGCCAACTCACTTTGCCCCAATCCTTCTGGTGCCGTGCCCACAGCATCCAGCACATCCAGCGCTTTCTCGAGGGCGCCGGTGCCCTCGCCTGCAGAGGTGGCCATGGTTTGTCTCAAATGGTGGTACTGGACCCGCCATCGCTGCCAGCGGGTATCGGTCAATCCATTCTATTTCACCTCAAAGCTCACTAGGATGAACCCATGTGCATGCGCCACACCGCGCATCCCTTCAATCCCATAATGTGAGACAGACATCATGAAAGACGTGCCTGCGCCCTTGACTAGTATTCCTCAACGCGCTCCGGCCCCCTATGTGCCTGATTCGGTTCTCGACCGTCTGGCCAAGGCAACCAGCGGTTCATTGACCACTCAGCTTTATATAAAGGGCATTCGACAACCGGTATTGCATGGCCTGCGCCCCTTGAATAAAAAGATCAAGCCCTTTGCGGGCCGCGCCTACACGATGCGTTTCATTCCTGCCCGCGAGGATGTGGATTTCTACGGCAATCTAACGACCGCCCCCGATGCCGACAATCTGCAATGGGTAGGCGTAGAACAAGTCGAGCCCGGCCATGTATTAGTCATCGACAGCAATCAGGATGGCCGTGCGGCATCGATGGGAAATATGCTGATCACCCGCATGATGATGCGCGGCGCCCGCGGGGTCGTCACTGACGGCACCTTTCGCGATGGCACCGAGCTGAGCAATATGGATTTCCCGATCTGGAGCACAGGTGTCACCGCCACGACACGATTGAGCTATCACCATGTCGCGGACTTGCAAGTCCCGATCGGTTGCGCAGGCGTGGCTATCTACCCTGGCGACGTTATCCACGGCGATGGCGACAACATCACCGTCATCCCCGCTCACATGGCCGAGGAAATGGCCGACCTCTGCGAAAAACGTGATGACATCGAAGCGTATCTGGCTCTCAGGGTCCAGGCTGGAGAACCCTTGTGGGGACTGTATCCGCCCAGCGATGCGACACGCGAGCAGTACAAGCAATGGATCGCTGCCGGCCGCCCCGCCATCACTCCTGCACAGCCGGCAGGCCGCTGATACCCACCGAGGAACCATGATGTCCCCATCCTATACCCCCGACTACTACGCCGCACTCATCCGACGCTATTTCGACGCCTGCAATGCCGCAGACTACAACGCACTCGTCGATTGCTTTACGCCGGACGCGGTACATTATTTCCCCGCCGGACTACCGGAAGTCCCCTGGCGCAGCGCCGACACGATCGCCCGCAAGTGGGTATGGTGCGTCGAAACGCTAGGCTCGCAATGGACCATCGAACGTATCATCGTCAGCCACGATTCCCCCGAGGCCATGATCGAATGGACGCATTGGAAAAACAAGCCAGGCACTGCTTTGAGAGGCGCAGAGTGGTATGACTTCGATCCCGAGACGGGCAAAATCTCCGAGATCCGCGCGTACTACGCCTCGCCTGCGGACTCTAAGGCCACGATCAACGAATTGGTGGATTTTGACTATTCTGGCCGCGGCTACCACCTGAAGAGCGCGACGAGGGCAGGCGAATGATCCGTCACATCGTACTCTTTCGCCGCCGCCCGGACGTCGCCCGGGACCCGCAACGAGAAGCCGATCTGGCAGCACGCATGACAGCCCTCGGCGCGGATATCCCTGCCATTCAGTTCTGGCGCGTTGCGGCCAATGAATTCGAACGCCCGATCAGCTGGGACTATGTGCTCGAATCAGAAGTCGCCGATGCCGAGGCGCTCGACGCCTATCTGCTTCATCCTCTGCACCAGGCCTTGGTCGCAGATCTGAAACCTTATTTTGAATGGGCGGCTGTGGACTATACAGTGGGTGCGGACTCAACGGCTGCTTGAACAGCATTGGCCGGTACCATGACGGCCGTGCAGATGAATCGATCACATCGTCTGATACTGCAGCGTGAACGGTACGCTGCGTGGCTCTAGTGGACGGTGGCGCCGGGGGCAGGAAGGGGGCATGAGTTCTGTTGGACGTTGCATCTTGAGCAGGACGGGGGCATGAGTGCTATTGNACGTCGAAGCGGGGCAGTGACCGTGTTGGCGCTTCACGGAGTCGGTCGGCCGCCTGCGCGTCCGACTGCCGCNTCGCTCGTCTCGTCCGGCCCCTTCGGGCCTACCTACGACNTCCGCTCGCGCGACTCCGAGGCGCGCCAACACGGTCACTGCCCCGCTTCGACTCGCAGCATCTCTGATTCCCTCGCCGCTGGCACGGCTGGTCTTCGTAGGCTTCGTAGGAACGGACTTTTGCAAGGATGAAGATCTTGCAGGGCGGCGATTCATAGCCGCCTACGGGCGCGCCCATGAATCGCGTTCGTGATCGGCATGCAACGACCGTGGCATCGGGGATGAACAGAAGATCTCTCGAGCAACGATTTCTCATCGATCAGCAGGAGATTGTTCGCGCCACGATTTCGCGATATCCGACGATGGGGCGACGCCTCTTCGCACGCTCTGCGTATCCCGATGTCCTACGTGTGGTGACGTTCTACGTGCCCTCGTTCTATGCGTCATGACGCTCTACATCTCATCGTACGTTCCATGCGTCATCTTCGCATGCATCAACGCTAGCCAAGCAGATCTTCCAACCTGGCACCACGCCACCCCGTCGCATGCCCGGACCGATCGCGATTCGCGTGTGTGCAGGGCACACGCGAATCGCAGCACTGCAAGATCTTTCTCTTTGCCAACACGGCGGCAGAAAAACGCCAAGCAAAACAACCGTGCCAGCGATGTCATGAGCTTGAGTTACTGCGAGTCGAGCCGAGGCAATCGGGCCGTGAGGGCTTCACAAAGCCGGGTGAAGCGGATGTCGAAGGG
>NZ_CBCSIU010000040.1:0-17945 GCF_965139205.1 Bordetella muralis | reverse complement strand
GGCCAAACTCGCTCCGCTGCGCTCCACTCAAACATGCCCAGCCGACTTCCCCCCGCCTGACAAGGCTGGTTCGGCGGGCTCTACGGGCCGGCACCGCTTTTACACGGCGCACGTCGGCTCACGTTGTCTGCATATGACGGATGTCTCCACAGTTGTTGGTACAGACAATGGCCACATCGTCGTCGATGGGGCGGCCGTATACGTCACAACTTACGCCGCGATTCAGCCGCGACCCGCGCCAGCCAGCAACCGTGGCATGCCACTACTGTGAGTCCCTGCCGGGTGCCNGGAAGCCGTGCCGGCCCGTAGAGCGCGGATTTAGCCCGCGAAGCGGGCCGAGGCCCCTGGTCATGGGCCGAGTCCGTGCGATAGGNCCGGTGCGGCTTNCAGGCANCCGGCNGGGACGTCTTCACAGAGACACACTCTGCCACCTCTGACCGAGCAACAGCCGTAATTTCTTCATGCGTCAATAATTGATATGTTATATCATCTCGTAGTTTTTGAAATGATATAACATAATCGAGACGGGAAATGACGTTAAACCCTCATCCGCTAGCGCTGGCACTCTCTCTAGCGCTAGCCCCCGCCGTGCAGGCGCAACCTATCCAGTCAGCAGATACCAACGCTGACGCTGCCGCCACCTTGGCTCCCATCACCGTTTCAGCCAATCCTCTAGGCCTGGACCCGGACAGCATGGCCTTGCCCGCACTCGTGCTGGACGGCAATGCGCTGATCGAACGTCGTCAAGGTACCCTGGGCGATACGTTGAACGGTTTGCCGGGTATCAACTCGGATACGTTCGGCGGCGGCGCCAGCCGGCCCGTGATCCGTGGCCAGACCGCGCCACGGGTCAAGGTGCTGTCAGATGGATCGGAATTGATGGATGCTTCCAGCATTTCCCCCGACCACGCGGTGACGACAGAGCCCCTCCTGGCGCAACGCATTGAAGTCCTGCGCGGTCCGGCCACGCTGTTGTACGGGGGCGGCGCCATCGGCGGCGTTGTCAACGTGCTGGATAACCGTATCCCCACGGCAATCCCGGAGAAAGGCGTCGAGGCCGAAGCAGAGGTTCGCGGTGCGACCGGCACCAACGAGCGTGCAGGCGCAGTGAGCATCACCGCCGGCACAGGCCAGTTTGCCGTCCACGTCGAAGGCATGAAACGTCGCACCGATGATTACGACGTGCCGGATTGGACCAGCAAAGAGCTGGCAGGCTCGTATAGCGAGTCCTCGCAAGGCAGCCTGGGCCTGTCGTGGATCACGCCGCGCGGCTATGTCGGGGTGGCATTCACCTATCTGGACAGCAAGTACGGTCTGCCCGGGCACAATCACGAGTATGAAGGTTGCCATCCCCATGGCACGCATCTGCATTGCGGTGGCCACGACGATCACGATCATGAGGGTGAAGACGGCCACGATCATGACCACGAACATGGTGAGGGTGAGGATCCTCCCTACGTCAAACTGCGCAGCAAACGTGTGGACGTTCGTGCAGAATATACCGAGCCTTTTGCCGGGTTCGAGAAAGTCCGGTTCCGTGGCGGCCTGACGGATTATCAGCATCAGGAAATCGAAGGCGGAGAAGTCGGCACCACCTTTAAAAACCGCGGCTATGACGCGCGTCTGGAGTTGGAGCACAAGCCGCTGTACGGCTGGCGCGGCGTAATCGGTCTGCAGAATTCGTTCAGCGATTTCAGCGCCGAAGGCGAAGAGGCGTTCTTGCCGCGCAGCGATACGCAGTCGACGGGTCTCTTTTTGCTAGAGGAATATCGTCTGGCCGATTGGCGCTTTGAGGTTGGTGCGCGCCAGGACTGGCAGCGTATTTCTCCCGAGGGCGATAACCCGCGTTCCAGCCAATCGGGCACGTCGCTGTCGGCTGCCGCGATCTGGGACTTTGCGCCGCAGTATTCGGTAGCCTTGTCGCTGTCGCGCTCGCAGCGTCTGCCCAACGCACAGGAGCTATATGCAGACGGTGTGCACTTGGCGACGAATACCTACGAAATCGGCAATGCCGATTTGAGCAAGGAAACTTCGCACAATATCGATTTGACCTTGCGCAAGCACGAAGGCGACACGACGTTCAGCGTGAGCGCTTTTCATAATCGGGTCAAGAACTACATCTATGCGAACACGCTTGATCAGTATGAAGATTTCCGCTTGATCGAGTACGCGCAGCATGACGCAGAGTTCACAGGGATCGAGGGTGAGGTGCGCCACCAGTTCAACAAGGTGTTTTCTGCTGGGGTGTTCGGTGATTACGTGCGCGGCAAATTGACCGGCGGCGACGGCAATCTGCCGCGTATTCCCGCCGCGCGCGCGGGCGTGCGGGCCAACGTCAAGTGGCAGCAATGGTCAGGCGGTGTGGAATATGCGCATGTATTCCGTCAGAACGATATCGCATCGTATGAGTCGAGCACCGCTGGCTATGACATGGTGAATGCCGTGGTGAGCTATCGCAACTCATTTGGCTCCGACACTGCCTATGAGATCTATCTGCGCGGGACGAACTTGCTGGACAAGCTGGCGTATAACCACGCCTCGTTCATCTCGACCGCGGCACCGTTGGCCGGTCGAAGCGTGCTGTTAGGCGTACGGGTGACGTACTGATCGCGACGTAAATCTAGGATTTACGTCCCGCTCGTGGATGGGCCTGATCATAGGCTTTGGCCAGATGCTGAAAGTCTAGCCTGGTGTAGATCTGCGTCGTAGAGATGTTGGCATGGCCCAGCATCTCTTGCACTGCACGCAGGTCTTGCGCGGATTGCAAAACGTGGCTGGCGAAGCTATGGCGCAACACGTGCGGATGTACATGCGCAGGCAGGCCAGCTGCCTGCGCGAATTTTGCAAGCTGTGTCTGGACAACACGAGGCGAGATGCGCCGGCCTCGTGTTCCCACGAACAGGGCATTGGCGTCCGTATCAGTAGCGCTCGCCGCTGCCAATTGGGACCTGACTTCGATCCAGCGTTGTAGGGCCGTTAATGCGGCCTGCCCGACGGGGACGCTGCGGCGTTTGCCGCCTTTGCCCAATACCAGGACTTCGGCCTCGGCGAGGTTGAGCCAACTCGACGATTCGTAGTCGGCGGTACGGGTGTAATGCAAATCGAGCCCCACGAGCTCAGAGAGCCGCAGACCGCTGGAATACAGGAGTTCGAACATGGCGCGATCGCGCAAGCCCGCAGGCTCGGTAGCCAATTTTGCCGAGGCATGGTCCAGCAGTGCCTGTGCCTGCTCCACGGATAGTGCCTTGGGCAGACCGCGTGGCGCTTTGGGAGCACGCACGCCGACTACGGGGTTGCCGGCCAGATCTATCGTGGGTGCCCACCATTGATAAAAACCTCGCCAGGCCGCCAATGTGCGGGCCAGGCTGCGTGGTCCCAGGCCCTGCGCATGCAGGCGGGCGGCAAACTGCCGGATGTGGCTGTTGGTGAGCTGTTCGAGCGGCAGCTTGACTGCGTGGGCCAAGGTGGCCAACTGGCGCAGGTCGCGTCGATAGGCGTCCAGCGTGTGAGGGGAATAGCGCCGATGGGCCTGCAAGTGTTGCAGCCACGCATCCAGGGGCTGAGGCAGGGATTCTGAAACGGGATCGGGAACTGGCTCGGTCATGATGGATAAGCCTCAGGTCCAGGCATCGCCGCTTTTACGGCGAGGGGCAGGCACGGGTTGACCGGCCTGCGATCCGCATGGGTTAAAGGTAAGCAGGGGATTGATGGGGTGTGCTCCTGATCCCTGTCCTCTCGATATGTCAGGCCGGATTCTGCGGCGCAGGTGTATTCAGCCGGCGCAGTGTTGCCGAAGCCAGGCGGCCGATTGCTTCGAGGAACACCGTGCCCATTTCCGGGTTGAAGCGGGCAGGATCATCGGACCCCAGTACGAGCAGGCCGATGCTGGGTTGATCCACGTCGAAACGTAGCGGAATCAAGGCCAGCGATTGGGGCTTGGCATCCAGCCAGTTCACAGCCTCGAATTCGGTGTCCGGGCCACAGTACGGCGTTTTCAGGCTATCGGTAAAGTCGCGTACGTCCTGCGAGACAGGCGCACCGTAACCCGTGGGAGCCAGTCCGGCCAGATTCCACAACCGCAGGCCGACATGATTCAGGTCGAACTGCTCGGCCAGACCCAGTGCGATTTCGCCCGGCAGGTGTTGCGGCTCGCTTTCGCCCAGCAGGCGCGCACACCATTGCGAAACATGGTCACCGATAGCCTCATTCGAATCAGCGTTGTTGATCAGCTCGTTCAGGCGCCATTCGAGTTCGCGATTGCGTTCGCGCAGGGCCAGAATCTGCCGCTCTCCCAGCGAAATGGCGCGCGTACCGTGTGGGTGCGGGACTTGCAGCGTGGCAAAGACCTCGGCGTGCTGATCGAAGAATTCCGGGTTGTTTTGCAGGAAATCCGCGATGTCCTGGGCAGTGAGAGCGGTATCGGTCATTGAATGCGTAGCGTTTATCGGCCTAGGGCCATGGAGAAAACCAGCTTGTCGATATCGACCTGGCCGTTGTAGACAGAGGCGGCAGGGCCCGTCATGCGGAGGCGTTCGCCGTTCCAGTCCACGGTGAGGATGCCGCCGCGGGTATGGACCCGCACAGGCGAATCCAGCAGGCCGCGGCGAATACCGGCAGCGACGGCAGCGCAGGCGCCTGTCCCGCAGGCCAGGGTCTCGCCCGCTCCGCGTTCGTACACGCGCAGCCGGATGGTGTTGCGGTCGACGACCTGCATAAAGCCCGCGTTGACGCGACGGGCAAAACGAGGGTGGCGTTCGATCATGGGGCCGACAATGCCTACGGGGGCAGTGTCCACGTCATCGACTTGCTGGACGGCGTGGGGATTGGAAATGGCCACAGCCGAGACCTGCACGCTGCGCGGCGCGCCGGGGGGGGCTTCGGGCAAGTCCAATTGCCACAATGTGTCCTCGCCCTGCGTGTGCGAGGCCAGGCCATCAGTATCGAATGGCAAGGCGGCCGGATCAAAACGGGTCACGCCCATATCCACGGTGACTTGTTCGTCGTCGCCTTCGTCCAATACCAGAATGCCGGTCGCAATCTCTGCGCGCAGCGGATTCCGGTCGGACAAATGTTGTTCGTGCACGAATCGCACAAAGCAGCGTGCGCCGTTGCCGCAGTGCTCGACCTCCGAACCATCGGCATTGAAAATGCGATAGCGAAAATCCGCATCCGAACGCGTGGCCGGTTCGACCAGGAGAATTTGGTCGGCACCGATGCCGAAATGACGATCGGCCAGGGCGCGCGCGCGCTCGGGCGTCATGTGGATGGCTTGGCGTACGCCGTCGAGCACGACAAAGTCGTTGCCCGCGCCATGCATTTTGGTGAAGTTCCAGATCATGGGAGGATTATCGCGCATTACGTCAGGGCGTGGCAGGGGGGATGGAATGGCCGGAGACAGCCCCGGTCAATCCGTATGCTTTTGTGTGGTGCTGGTGGCGAGCAAACCAAAGCCAGCTCCCGCAGAATATTCAATAATATTTGGCTTGGCCCAAGGGGCGTGTCTTAAAGCGCCGATGAACCCAATAGTACTGGCTGGGGCAACGCCGGACCCAGCCTTCGATGTGCTGGTTCAAACGTGCCGTGGCTTCCTCCAGTGTGCCTTCGCCAGGGAAGTCTGCCAACGGCGGCATGACTTCGACGTGATATCGGCCCGTATCGGGATCCCAGAAATCGATCACGGGCACGACCGCCGCGTCCCATTTGCGAGCCAGTTGGGCGGTAGCCTCGAGCGTGGCTGCCGGTATGCCAAAAAAAGGCACAAACACCGCGCCCTGGCGGCCAAAGTCCATATCGGGCAGGTAATACACCGGCCGCGGCGCGCGCAGATGGCGGATCAGATCGCGCACGCCATCTTTGCGGCTCACGAGGAAAACCTCGTTGAATCGGCCGCGGCCGTTACGTACCAGGGTGTCCACCGCCGGATCGCTCTGAGGCGTGTACATGGTGGCGCTGCTGGGCACATCCATCGTCAAGCGTGTCGCGGCCGCGTCCAGCGCCACAAAATGCGGCGCCAGCAGCAGGACCCGCCGGCCCTCGGCGATCAAGGCGTTGATCCTCTCGGCGCCCTCGGTGGTCACCATTTCGCGTATGGCCTCGGGCGTGCCGTACCACAGGACGCCTCGGTCTACGATGGTCTGTGCCAGCGCGCGGAAATGCGCCCGCATCAAGCTCTCCCGTTCTGCCTCGGAGAGCTCGGGAAAGCATAGTTGCAGGTTCAGGCGCACGATGCGCACGCGCGAGCGGGCCAGTTTGCGGGTCAGCCAGCCGAGTCCAGCACCTATGTGTTGGCGGGTGGATGGTCGGATGCGGCCGAACCAGGCGAATAACGCGTTCAGGGCTCGCAGTTTGAAATCATTCATGAGAGTCAGCCCCGGGGGATGCGGACGAGGACGGCTTGTCGGACGCCTGGGGTCCAGGCATGGGCGGAACGGGCGGCGCACCGCGCGGGGTCTTGTAGCGGTTGTAACTCCACAGGTATTGATGCGGCATGTGGCGAATCACCTTTTCCATGGCGGCATTGAATAAGGCGGCCTGGGCTTGTGGATCCTGTGGCAACGGGTCGGGCACGCGCGAGAAATGGACGCGCCAGCCTCGGCCTTTCGGCAGGCGTTCGCCCGTCACGACGATCACGGCGACCTGGGTTTGAGCAGCGAGCTTGCCCGGCAATGTCATGGTGTACGCCATGCGTCCGAAAAACGGCGCCCAGACGCCGTCGCCTTCGCCAGGCGCTTGGTCGGGCAGAAGGCCGACGGCTGTGCCTCGGCGCAAGGCGCGCACGAACTCGCGTACGCCCTGCATATTTGCGGGTACTGCCTTCAGGCCGGACGTGTTACGTGCGGTATCGAGCAATGGCGCAAAGGCCGCCATGCGAGGCGGTCGGAACATGACGGTCATCGGGATGTGGCACGCCACTGCCACGTAGCGGGCCGTGATCTCGAAACAGCCGAGATGCGGTGTCAGGAACAAGATGCCCCGATTTTCGGCCAAGGCAGCCTCGACGACGTGAACGTCGTCCGAAACCGTCTTGGCGAGGCTTTCTTCACCGCGGAACCAGACCTTGGGCATTTCCATCATCATGGCGCCGGTTTCGGCGGCTGCCCGACGGGCAAATGCGGGATCCGGATAGCCCGCCTGGGCGGCGTTGGCCTGCAGGCGTTGCCGGTAGCGCCCCGGGAACGCGTAGATCAGGCGGCCCAGCACTCGTCCTGCCACGTGCAAGACAGGCAGGGGAAGCAAGGCAACGGCGCGAAACAAGGCAAGCAGCATGCGGGTCGGATCATGTGTCGCAGCGTGAAACCCACGGTGCGAAGTCTCTACAGATAAGCGTATGAATTCATGCCATAAGCATGGACCCGGCATTTTCGCCTAAAATGCGTTCTGTCGCCGAGTTAACCGACAACTTGCGGGGCGACGCCTGTTGCGCGCGAGCGTTTCGGCAAAATCCGCTAAAGCGTCGCGCCCAGATCCTTATCCATTCAGGTTCAGATCCGCGCGCAACGCGCCTCGTTAAACCTGTGTGCCGGCTTTGCCGGTCTCGTAAGGACGTACCCGTGGCCAGTAACGATTTTCTCTTTACCTCTGAATCCGTCTCCGAAGGGCATCCGGACAAGGTCGCCGACCAGATTTCCGATTCCATTCTTGACGCCATTTTTACCCAAGACCCGAATGCGCGCGTCGCTGCTGAGACGCTGTGCAATACCGGGCTTGTCGTGTTGGCTGGTGAAATCACCACGACCGCCAACGTCGACTATATCCAGGTCGCGCGCGACACCATCCGCCGCATCGGTTACGACAATACCGATTACGGTATTGATTACAAAGGCTGCGCGGTGCTCGTGGCCTATGACAAGCAGTCGCCTGACATTGCTCAGGGCGTGGACCGTACCTCCGAAGACTACTTGAACCAGGGCGCGGGTGACCAAGGCCTGATGTTCGGTTACGCCTGCGACGAAACCCCCGACCTGATGCCGGCCCCGATCTGGTACGCGCACCGTCTGGTGCAGCGCCAGAGCGAACTGCGCAAGGACGGCCGCCTGCCGTGGCTGCGCCCCGACGCCAAATCCCAGGTTACGTTCCGCTACGTCGATGGCCGCCCGGTCGAGGTCGATACCGTGGTGCTGTCCACGCAGCATGCGCCCGAGATCTCGCAATCGTCGATTCACGAAGCCGTCATCGAAGACATCATCAAGCCCAGCTTTCCTGATGGCCTGATCACGCCCAAGACGAAATTCCTGGTCAACCCGACCGGCCGTTTCGTGATCGGCGGTCCGCAAGGCGATTGCGGCCTGACCGGCCGCAAGATCATTGTGGACACGTACGGCGGCGCTTGCCCGCACGGCGGTGGTGCTTTCTCCGGCAAGGATCCTTCCAAGGTTGACCGTTCGGCTGCGTATGCTGCGCGCTATGTGGCCAAGAACATCGTGGCCGCTGGCCTGGCCCGTCAATGCCAGGTACAGGTCAGCTACGCCATCGGCGTAGCCGAGCCGATCAACATCACGGTCTATACCGAGGGCACCGGCGTGATCTCCGATGATCAGATCGCCAAGCTGGTGCGCGAGCACTTTGATCTGCGTCCCAAAGGCATCGTCAACATGCTCGACCTGCTGCGCCCGATCTACACCAAGACGGCGGCTTACGGTCACTTTGGCCGTGCCGAGCCCGAGTTCTCTTGGGAAGCCATCGACAAGGCTCAGGATCTGAAGAAAAGCGCGTAAGCCCTTTATGCGCTGATCTGACGGCCACCCTGCGAGGTGGCCGTTTCGTTTATGGCCGGAGAGTGTCAGAGGCCGCTTTGGGTCGAATAGCGGCGGGATGTCCTGGCGTCTTTGATACTAGATCCACACATCGTTCTGTGCGGTTCGTTCTCCAGTTTGTTCCCCTGTGTTGAACACGCCGCGAGGCTCGATCAACATCAGCTTGACTTCGTGTTCGGCGTACGGCTTGTGCTCGGTTCCTTTGGGAACAATGTACAGCTCTCCCTGCCGCAGCAAAATGTTGCCGTCGCGGAAATCAATACGCAACTCGCCTTCGAGGACGAGGAAAGCCTCGTCCGTGTCGGCATGCGTATGCCAGATGAAGTCGCCTTCCAGGCGAACGATCTTGAATTGGTAGTCGTTCATCTCGGCCACGACCTTGGGTGACCACTGTTCGTTGAAAAGCGTGAATTTCTGGGCGAAATTGATCGGGTGGTGATGACGGGCAGCGGGCGCCGTGGTCATGTTGGAATCCTGATGAATAGACGGGAATCAGCATGTTAGGAGCGTGTCTGCGGCGAATCTTGCACGATCGTGCAAGTCGGCGTCATGGATTTACCGTGACTGTTTTATTCGTGTCATCCATCGAGCTGGAGGGACGCCGTACGCGGCAGTGAACTGGCGCGCCATGTGGCTTTGATCAAAAAAGCCGGCCGTCAGCGCCGATTCGGCGATGGTTTGGCCCGACCGCATCAACTGCCGTACGCGATCGAGGCGGCGCATGGTCAGATAACGATACGGGCTGGTGCCGTAGAGCGACCGGAAATCCCGGCACAACTGCCAGCGGTCCATGCCACTGACTTGCGCCAGCGCATCCAATGTGATGGTTTGCTCCAGGGAATCATGGATATAGGCTCGGGCGCGTTCCACTGCAATGAAGTCAGGATGGCGCCGCATACGGCGCTGCCCGGCTACGTCGATCAGGGCCTGTGCCAGATCATGCAGCGCGTCGTCTTCTTCCATGGGATCGACGCCGGCGTCCATGTCTCGAAGCAATGGCGCAAGCGCACTGCGAAGCCGAGGGTCGCCAGACAGGCCGCCTTCGACGAACGGCAGCGGTTTGCCACCGAGAATCTGCTGGATCAAGGAAGGCTCGATGTACACCATCCGGTAATGAAAACCCGCCTCGGTCCCCGCTTCGCCGTCGTGCAGTTCATCGGGATGCAACACCAGAATGGTGTTCGGCAGGCTATGGCGCTGCGCGTGGCGATATTGAAAACTCTGCACGCCGCCCAAGGTCAAGCCGATGGCGTAGGTATCGTGCCGATGCGGCGTGTAACCATGCCCTCCGAAATAGGCTTCGATACGTTCGAGGCGTCCTGGCTGGCTAGCGTGCTTTACCCAATCGCGAGGCGTCGTCGTCTTGGCCATTTTGCACGTTCCACGTCTCACTATCCCTTGCGACGCGGATATCCCTGGGCACGAATCCGGTGCCACACAATCTGTTTTTCTTCTTCGGTCATGAAGACCCAGTTGGAGACCTCCATGGCCGTGCGGCCGCAGCCGCGGCAGATCTCGTCGAACAGCGTGGAGCAGACTGCCACGCAGGGGGAGTCGGTCGCAACAAAAGCGTTTTGCGACGGTTCTGCGTCGCCAGGGGCAACAGTGTCGCCGTCAGAGGTGGATAGGGTGTGACTCATCAGGCGCAGCTTAGCATCCGCGGTGCGTCCCTTTTTGCAAGGCCCTGACGCAGGGTCGGATAAGCACGTACGCAATGGCGGGATTATCCGGCCCGGTTACGCTGGAGCCGCTCAGTTAAACAACTGTCGCGCTTCTTCCACAATCAACTCTGGTATTTCCTCGGCCAGATAATGCGCACCGGGCAAGGCACGGCCCGCGATATCGTCGGCGACGGCGCGCCATAGTCCCAGCACGTCGAAATTCTGTCCGACGGCGCCGCGCTCGCCCCAGAATACGCGCACGGGCATGCGCAGGCGTTCGGCTCGTGCACGGCCGTCACGGTCGTGTTGCAGGTCGATGGTGGCTGAGGCGCGGTAATCCTCGCAGATGCCGGTGGCCCAGTTCGGCAGCTGGGCGCAGCGTTCGTATTCGGCCAATGCCTCGGGTGCGAATAGCGCCAGGCCCCCAGGCCGGCTGCCCATGACGGAGCGGATATAAAACACCGGGTCATGTTCGATCATGGTTTCGGGAATCGGCGCGCGTTGAATGAGCCAGAACCAATGGAAATACGCTTGTGCAAAGGCACGCGTGGTGCCTTCGTACATATCCAGAGTGGGCGCGATATCCAGCAACATCATGCGCTGCACGCGCGCGGCATGATCCAGCGCCAGACGATGTGCGACACGCGCGCCGCGGTCGTGAGCCAATACATCGAATTGCTCGTGGCCCAACGCACTCATCAGCTCGGCCATGTCGCGCGCCATCTCGCGCTTTGAATGCGCGGCGTGAGCGGATGTGGCCTCGGGTTTTTCGCTGTCGCCGTAGCCGCGCAAATCCGCGGCGATGCAGGTGTTGGTTCGAACCAGATCGGGCCAGACGCGATGCCAGATGACGTGCGTCTGCGGGTGGCCGTGCAATAGCAGCAGCGGTGGTCCGTCGCCCTGGATGCGGGCGGCTATGCGCACGCCATTGACCACAAAGGTTTGCAAAGGCAGATCGAATAGGGAGTCAGTCACGTGCGTTCCAATTTCAAGGCATACAACAATACACGGCCAATCGCGTGTCAAAGCACCAAAGGTTCCTTAGTTGGGTTCGATGCCGGCGGCCTGGATGACACCGGCCCAACGCTTCATCTCGGCAGCAACCATGTCGTCGGTTTGGCTCGGGGTGGAGATCAATGGCTCAAAGCCTTCTTTTTTCATGCGTTCGATCACCTCTGGTGAACGCAACGCATCGCCCAGCTTGGCATTCAGCGTGTCCACCACCGCCTGGGGTGTGCCCGCTGGCGCACTGATCACAAACCACGTGTTGAATTCGTAATCAGGCAGCCCCGATTCGGCGATGGTCGGCACATTGGGCAAGAGCGGAGATCGGGTCTTTCCCGTCACGCCCAGAGGCTTGAGCTTGCCGCCATCAACCTGCGGTTTTGCGGCCGACAGCACGGGAAAGCTCATCTGCACTTGGCCGCTGATCGTGTCCAGCATGGCGGGGCCGCCGCCTTTATAGGGCACGTGCAGGATTTGCGTTTTGGAGACGGACTTGAATAGCTCTGCCGCCATGTGGAAAGTGCTGCCGGTTCCGGCCGAGCCAAAGCTCAAGGCATTGTCGGGCCGCGCGCGAACGTACGCCAGCAGCTCGGCGACGTTGTTGACCGGCAGACTATTGGTCACCGTCAGCACATGCTGCGACGTCGCGATCGTGCCTACCGACCGCAGATCCTTCAGCGTATCGAAAGGCATGTTCTTGAATAGCGACGGATTGATCGCCAACGACATCGTGTTGATGGCGAGCGTGTAGCCATCGGGTTGTGCGCGTGCCACGGCCGCCATGCCGATATTGCCGGACGCGCCTGCGCGGTTTTCCACCACCACGCTTTGCCCCAACTGCTTGGCCCAGGCATCCGCGATCAAACGTGCAGTGATGTCGACGCTGCCTCCGGGTGCGAATGGCGCAACCAGCGTAATGGCGCGTTCAGGGAACGTCTGTGCCGAGGCGGATGTCGCAACGATACAGCCCGCGGCTGATACGACGGCGCAGAAGATCTGTCGGGAAAGCAATGACGTCATGGATGTCTCCTTGGGGCCGCGAACATGGCACGGCTGTGGTTTGATGTTGTGCAGCCAGTGTATAGGCCAAGTTTGTTCTTATAATTAATAAATAAATAAACCGTTATTTAAAATAATTTAATAATGGACTGGCTCAGACGCCTATGAATGCCATCTCTGACTTGGCGTTTTTTTCACTGTTGGTGAAACACGGCAATTTATCGGCAGCGGCACGCGAGCTCGGCTTGACGCCGCCAGCCGTGAGCACTCGGCTGGCCAATCTGGAACGCCGGCTGGGCGTGCGGCTGCTCAACCGCACCACCAGACGGGTTACCGTCACGCACGAGGGCGAGCGCTATCTGGCCGAAGGCAACCGCATCCTGGCTGACCTGGAGGCACTGGAGCGCAACATCGCCAGCGGCCAGGCCCAGCCCCGGGGGCTGCTCAGATTGAATGCCACCTTTGGGTTCGGCCGCGCCCACATCGTGCCGGCGGTGTCTGATTTTTCGCGCGCGTTTCCCGAGGTCGAGGTCCAGATGCGTTTGACGGATCGTCCCGTCAACCTGTTGGACGAGGGTTTTGATGTCGCTGTGCGTTTTGGCGACATCCCCGATGCCCGGCTCACCGCGCGCAAGATTGCGTCGAACCGGCGGCTGCTCTGTGCGTCGCCCCGTTATTTACAGACAGCGGGCGAGCCGCGTGCGCCAGGCGATCTGTCGCGTCACCGTTGCATCGTGGTACGCGAAAATGACGTGGCCTATGGTACGTGGCACCTGCGCAGCGGACAGCGTGTGGAAACCGTCAAAGTGCGCGGTCCGCTGAGTTCGAACGACGGCGAGAGCGCGCTGCAATGGGCTTTGGATGGCCACGGTATCGTCATGCGATCCGAATGGGAGACCGCGGCGTATCTGCGTTCAGGACGATTGCGGCAGGTCTTGTCCGACTGGCATACGCCGCCGGCCGACATCCATGCCTTATATCCGGAACAGCTGAATCTGCCCGCCAAGACCGTGGCGTTCGTGGATTTTCTGGTGCAGCGTTTCGCCGGCCATGTCCGGCCGCCTGGCAGCGACCGGGACGTGTGGTAAGTCCTCGTCTTGCAGTCGTCATATTTCTGTCTTTGACGTGTCACATTCAGCAGGCTAAATCGCGGGATCGATGACTTTCGCGCTGGGGATACCTATGCGTATCGTTTTGGTTACTGACGCCTGGCCTCCGCAGGTCAATGGCGTAGTCCGCACCTGGACCACCATGCAGCGCCTGCTGACGCAATGGGGACACGAATTGATCGTGGTCAATCCCAATGGCGCCCCCTCGGTGCCCGCGCCGTCCGAGCCCGAGTTGCGCCTTTGTCTGACGCCGGGCCGGCAATTGCGGCGCATCCTTGGTGATACCGTGCCTGATGCTTTGCACATCGCTACTGAGGGGCCGCTGGGCCTGGCGGCAAGGCGCATGGCCTTGCGCAAAGGGTGGCGGTTCACTACGTCGTTTCACACGCTGTTTCCGGATTATCTGCAGGCACGGATGGGCATTCCCGCATCGCTGCCTTGGCGATTCATGCGCTGGTTTCATCGCCCATCGGCTTGCGTGCTGGTGCCGACGCCCACCGTACGCGATATTGTGGCGGCTCGTGGGTTGGCAAACCTGCGGGTATGGTCGCGCGGCGTGGACGCCGCGCATTTTCGTCCGGGCAAGCGAGATGCGTTCGAGGATCTGCCGCGGCCGATTTTCCTGAACGTGGGCCGCGTGGCTCGTGAAAAGAATCTGGATGCGTTCCTGTCGCTGGATCTGCCAGGCAGCAAGGTGGTGGTCGGCACGGGACCCGATGAGGCTCGGCTGCGCAAAGCCTATCCCAACGTCCGCTTCCTGGGCATGCAGCCCGATGCGAAACTCCCGGCTTACTACTCGTCGGCCGACGTCTTCGTATTCCCCAGCCTGACAGACACGTTTGGCCTGGTAATGCTGGAATCCATGGCCTGCGGTACCCCTGTTGCCGCATTCCATACCGAAGCGCCGCTGGCGGTGATCGATGCCGGCGCCACGGGGTTCGTGAATGACGACCTGGCAATGGCGTGCCGCCAGGCGCTGGAACTGGACCGTACGGGTGTACGCGAGGGGGCATTGAAGCGTACCTGGGAAAAGATCGCGCAGGATCTGCTGCAGGCATTGGTGCCTTTGACGCCGGCGGGCGAGGCTGCGTGGCCCATCTCGGCAAATTCGGCGGCAACCAACTCACTGACCCCGCAGGTGTAGGGCGGCTCTGCCGCTTTTTCGCCGCTTGGTTGCATCCCTCGTTGCACCCGGTACAATTCGTCTCAGTCCTGAGGAGCGCTGCGACGATCCCCGGTTTGTCCCTGTCGGGGCGGCCAGGCGGGTTGCCAGGCTCAGGAATCTCACCAGACGTCGCCCAGGCGGCGTCCAGCAACGGCGCTCACCTTTGTCGCAGCAGGCAAAGGCGGGCGCCTTTTTCATGATTGGGTGTTCCGTACGGTTGCCTGCGACAAGCACTGCCGTTGATATCTAGGAGCACTCACCACATGACTACCACCCCCGATTTCCTCGTTGCCGATATTGCGCTGGCCGGCTGGGGCCGCCGCGAACTGGCGATCGCCGAAACTGAAATGCCAGGCCTGATGGCCATCCGCGAAGAATTCGCCGCCAGCCAGCCGCTCAAGGGCGCACGCATTGCCGGCAGCCTGCACATGACCATCCAGACCGGCGTGCTGATCGAAACGCTGGTGGCGCTGGGCGCCGAAGTCCGCTGGGCATCGTGCAACATTTTCTCGACCCAGGACCACGCTGCCGCCGCGATCGCCGCGACCGGTACGCCGGTGTTCGCCGTCAAGGGCGAGACCCTGGAAGAATACTGGCAATACACGCACCGCATTTTCGAATGGCCCGAAGGCCGTCATGCCAACATGATCCTGGATGACGGCGGCGATGCCACGCTGTTGTTGCACCTGGGCGCACGTGCCGAGAAAGATATCTCGGTCCTGGCCAAGCCGGGCAGCGAAGAAGAGCGCGTGTTGTTCGCGTCCATCAAGGCGACGCTGGAACGCGATCCCAAGTGGTATTCCACCCGCTTGGCCGAAATCAAGGGCGTGACCGAAGAAACCACCACTGGTGTGCATCGTCTGTACCAGATGTCGCAAAAAGGCGAGTTGGCATTTGCCGCCATCAACGTCAATGACTCGGTCACCAAGTCCAAATTCGACAACCTGTATGGCTGCCGTGAATCGCTGGTCGACGGGATCAAGCGCGCGACCGATGTGATGGTCGCCGGCAAGATCGCCGTGGTCGCCGGCTATGGCGATGTGGGCAAGGGTTGCGCGCAGGCGCTGGCCGCCTTGCGCGCCCAAGTCTGGGTGACCGAGGTCGACCCCATCTGCGCCCTGCAGGCTGCGATGGAGGGCTTCAAAGTCGTCACCATGGAAGAAGCCGCTCCGCTGGCAGATATCTTCGTGACGGCCACGGGCAACTATCACGTCATCACGCGCGCACACATGGATGCCATGAAAGACCAGGCCATCTTGTGCAACATCGGCCACTTCGACAACGAAATCGACGTCGCTTCGGTGGAAGGCCTGCAATGGGAAGAAATCAAGCCGCAGGTCGATCACATCGTGTTCCCTGACGGCAAGCGCATCATTCTGTTGGCCAAGGGGCGTCTGGTGAACCTGGGCTGCGCCACGGGCCATCCTTCGTTCGTGATGTCGTCCTCGTTTGCGAACCAGACCATCGCACAGATCGAATTGTTCACGCGTAACGACGCGTATGAGCGCGGCCAAGTGTATGTGCTGCCCAAGCAACTGGACGAGAAGGTCGCTCGCCTGCACCTGAAGAAACTGGGCGTGAAGCTGACGACGTTGCGTCAGGATCAGGCCGATTACATCAATGTGCCGGTCGAGGGCCCCTTCAAGCCCGAGCACTATCGCTATTGATCCTGTAGCACAATAGGTGGATGCTTAAGGCCTGTGCATAGACCGCACGGCGCTACCCTGATGGGCAGCGTCGCTGCAACGGGTTATGCCAGGCTTGCTGTATCGCTGCGCCCCCGGGCGCGGCGGATTTCGCCTACCTGTGGGCGCCTTATCGGAGAGAGGACGATGACTTTGATCTTAGTTTGGCTATTGAACGCGGTGGCCCTGTTGATAGTGGCGTATCTGTTGCCAGGCATCACAGTGGCCAGTTTCGGCTCGGCGCTCGTTGCCGCGCTGGTGTTGGGTTTGCTGAACATGCTGGTCAAACCGGTGTTGGTGCTATTGACGTTGCCGATCACGATCGTCACGTTGGGCCTGTTTCTGCTGGTGCTCAATGCCCTGTTGTTCTGGCTGGCTGGCTCGATTTTGCGAGGCTTTCAGGTCAATGGGTTCTGGTGGGCCGTGGGGGGCGCCATTTTGTACAGCATCATTTCCGGCCTGCTTTCGCGGCTGATTCCCTGATTCCGATTTCCCCTCTTTGATTCTCTAATGACCGGATCTTCCACTGCGGCCCTGAGCCTGGAGTTTTTCCCCCCGCGCGATATCGCCGCCCAAGAGCGGTTGGTACGCGCGGCCAAGCAATTGTTGGCGATTCAGCCTCGCTACGTCAGCGTGACGTTCGGGGCGGGCGGATCAACGCGCGCCGGCACGGCCGACACCGTACGCATGCTGCAGAACCTGGGATGCGATGCGGCGCCGCATTTGTCCTGCATTGGAGCTACGCGTGATGACCTGAGAGGGATTCTCTCGGCCTATCGCGAGCAAGGCGTGCGGCGGCTGGTGGCATTGCGTGGGGATCTGCCTTCCGGCATGGGGGGCGACGCTGGCGAATTGCGTTATGCAGCCGACCTGGTCGCCTTTATCCGTGCAGAAACGGGCGATGCGTTTCACATCGAAGTCGCTGCGTATCCGGAAATGCATCCGCAGGCGGCGAGTCCGCAGGCAGACTTGAATCACTTCGTGGCCAAGGTCAACGCCGGGGCGGACGCGGCGATCACGCAGTATTTCTTCAATTCCGACGCGTATTTTGACTTTGTCGATCGAGCTCAGGCCAAAGGCGTCACGATTCCCATCGTGCCGGGGATCATGCCGATTACCAACCATACGCAACTGGTACGTTTCTCCGAAATGTGCGGTGCCGAGATTCCGCGCTGGATACGGTTGCGGTTGGCGGAGTTCGGGGACGACAAGGCGTCGATTCGGGCGTTTGGCGTAGATGTAGTGGGTGAGTTGTGCCAGACCTTGCTGGATAACGGCGCGCCTGGCCTGCATTTCTATACGTTGAATCAAGCTGAGGCGGCGTTGGGGATTTGGCGGGAGCTGGACCTGACTGCGGCGCGCTAGATCATGCGTTTGCTCGCATTATCTTGTGGCTATGTTTCACACAGCTCGTGATCCACACCATTTATGCATGCCACCATTGTGAGTCCCGGCTGGCGGCCCAGGCTGTGCTGGCCCGTAGAGCCCGCCGAACCTGCCTTGTCAGGCGGGGGGCAGTCGGCTGGGCATGTTTGAGCGCAGCGTAGCGGAGCGAGTTTGCCCAGCCG
>NZ_CBCSIU010000039.1:0-23066 GCF_965139205.1 Bordetella muralis | reverse complement strand
GGCCAAACTCGCTCCGCTGCGCTCCNCTCANACATGCCCAGCCGACTACCCCCCGCCTGACATACCAGGCTCGGCGGCCTCAACGGGTCGGCATGCCCTTTACACGGCAGACCCCGGCTCGCGGTGTTGAGAATTCCACAATGCTCCTGCGGGGGGGGGGCGCCTGTCGGGAACGGTCTCACCTTGCCTGAATAGCGATATCCCATGTCCCCCAGAACGATCTTCCACCGAATCCGCTGACAATCCCCTTCATCTCATAGCCAAACACCTGTAAAAAGGCTTTATCATTTTGCCCTTTAGCAATTTAGCATTCACAGAATGCAGCAAAAGGGGCTCGCGATGAAGATAAAGGCGGGAATACAGTGGACGCTAGGGGTAGCGTTGGCTGCGGCTGCTGCGTCCGGTGCATGGGCGCAGGACAAGGTCGTCAACGTATACAACTGGGCGGAATACACCGCCCCGGACACGATTCCGGGTTTCGAGCGCGAGACGGGTATCAAGGTCCGTTACGACGTTTACGACAACAACGACACCCTGCAGGCCAAGCTGCTGACCGGGAAGTCGGGCTACGACGTGGTGGTGCCCTCGACGCATTACGCCTCACGTCAGATCCAGGGCGGCTTGTATCAAAAGCTGGACAAGTCCAAGATCCCCAATTGGTCGAATCTGGATCCCGACATCATGGCGCTGGTCGCCACGATCGATCCGGGTAATGAGCATGTGATTCCCTGGGGATACGGCACCAACGGCCTCGGCTACAACGTCACCAAGGTCAAGCAGATCATGGGCGAGAACGCCGATCTGGCGAGCTGGGACATGTTGTTCAAGCCCGAAAACGCCGCCAAGCTGAAAGAATGCGGTATTTCCATGCTGGATGAGGCGGCGCAGGTGTTTCCCGCCGTGCTCAAATATTTGGGCAAGGATCCCAACAGCGACAACGCGGACGATTACAAGGCTGCGCTGGATCTGTTGAAACAAATCCGCCCCTATATTCGCCAATTCAGTTCCTCGGGCTATATTGACGAGCTCGCGGTGGGCGATCTATGCATGGTGTACGGCTTTTCGGGAGACGTGATGATCTCTCGCAAGCGTGCGCAAGACGCCAAGAAATCTTACGAAGTCAACTATTTCATCCCCAAGGGCGGTGCGCCTGCGTGGTTTGATGTGATGGCGATTCCGAAAGACGCTCCGCACGTGGATGAGGCTCATGCCTTCATCAACTATATCGAGACGCCCAAGGTGCATGCAGCCATCACCAATACCATGTTCTATCCCAACGCCAACAAGGCCGCGCGGGAGTTCGTGGTCAAGGATGTGGCCGAAAATCCCATGATTTATCCGCCGCCGGACGTCGCCAAGACACTGTATGTGATCAAGGCCCAACCCATGAATATCCAGCGCCTGCAGACTCGCATGTGGGCGGAACTCAAGTCCGGACGATAGCGATCATGAGTGAAAGCCGTTACACGGCACAGCATTCGGCAGACCCTGACGAGTTCGTCAAGGTCTCCGAATTGGTCAAGATTTTTGGCGACGTTGTCGCCGTGCGTTCGGTCAATCTGGCGGTCAAGCGCAATGAGATTTTTGCCTTGCTGGGCAGCTCCGGCTGCGGCAAGTCGACCTTGTTGCGCATGTTGGCGGGCTTTGAGGAGGCGACCTCCGGCCAGATCATGCTGGATGGCGAGGACATCACCAGTGTGCCGCCGTATCGGCGGCCGGTGAACATGATGTTCCAGTCGTATGCGCTGTTTCCTCATATGACGGTCGAGGCCAATGTGGCTTTTGGCCTGAAACAAGAGGGAGTGGACCGCGCGGAAATTCATGATCGCGTGTTCGAGGCGCTGAATCTGGTGCAGATGGCGGGCTATTCGCGCCGCAAGCCGCATCAGTTGTCAGGCGGGCAACAGCAACGTGTGGCGCTGGCGCGCAGCCTGGTCAAACGGCCGAAACTGTTGCTGCTGGACGAGCCCATGTCCGCGCTGGATAAGCAGATCCGCCAAAAGACGCAGATCGAGCTGGTCAAGATTCTGGAGCAGGTCGGCGTGACCTGCATCATGGTGACGCACGACCAGGAAGAAGCCATGACCATGGCGCATCGCCTGGCGGTCATGACCGAGGGCCAGATCGTGCAATGCGGCACGCCGCAGGATGTTTACGCGTTTCCGAATTCGCGCTTTGTGGCGGGCTTTATCGGCTCGACCAACTTGTTGACCGGCACGATTGTGGTGGATGAGCCCGATCACGTGGCGATTGAATGCGCGGAGCTGACGCGTCCGCTTTATGTCAGCCATGGGGTGAGCGAACCGCTGGGCATGGAGGTTCACGTGTCGATCCGGCCGGAGCGGCTGGTGGTCTCGCGGACTCAACCCGAGGGTGACTATAACTGGGCGCATGGCATGGTCAGCCATATGGCCTGGATGGGCAGCTATGCGCTGTACCAGATACGCTTGGACTCGGGCAAGGTTGTCGAGGCGAGCGTGCCCAGTCTGCAATTGGCCCAGATCGACGCGCCGGGCATTGACGAGGAAATCTACGTCAGTTGGAGCGCTGACAGCGCGACGGTGCTCGCGTCATGAAGCTGCCCGCACTACGCGACTTGATTCCGTCGGGACGCACGCTGGCGATCGTGCCGCCGTATCTTTGGCTGGCGCTGTTTCTGCTGGTGCCGTTTTTTCTGGTGCTCAAGATCAGTTTTGCCGAGCTGCAGTTTGGCATCCCCCCGTATACGGCACTGACTGAGTTTAAAGACGAGGCGGTGCAGTTCAGTCTGCACCTGGCGGGCTATATCCGACTGTTCACCGACAGCCTGTATCTGGATACGTATCTGAGTTCGCTGAAGATGGCGGCGATCACGACCGTGTGCTGTGTGCTGATCGGCTATCCGATGGCGTATTACATTGCGCGCTCGTCACCGTCGATACGCAATCTTTTGCTGTTGGGCGTGATTCTGCCGTTCTGGACCTCGCTGTTGTTGCGGGTCTATGCCTGGGTCGGCATTCTGCGTAATGATGGCTTGCTGAATAAATTCTTGATGAGCATCGGTCTGATTTCCAGCCCGCTGGAAATTTATCGCACGGATCTGGCGGTGTATATCGGCTTGGTCTATGCGTATTTGCCGTTCTTTATCTTGCCCTTGTATGCCAATCTGGTGAAGATGGATTTGCGCTTGCTGGAGGCCGCCTATGATCTGGGCGCTCGCCCGTGGCAGGCCTTCTGGCGTATCACCGTGCCGCTGTCGCGTCCGGGCGTGATCGCCGGCGCCATGTTGGTGTTCATTCCGTCGGTGGGGGAATACGTCATTCCAGAAATGCTGGGCGGCGCCGATACCCTGATGATGGGGCGCGTGATGTGGAACGAGTTCTTCAATAATGCAGACTGGCCGATGGCATCGGCGGTGACTTGCGTCATGGTGCTGCTGTTGCTTGTGCCGCTGGCCTTGTTCCAGTACAGCCAGGTGCGTCAACAAGACATGGCAACGCGGGGGCAGGCATGAAGGGGCCCAATAAAACCGCGCGCGGCTTGGCCTTGGGGCTGGGTTACTTCTTTTTGTATGTGCCCATACTCAGCTTGATGGTGTTTTCGTTCAACGATTCGCCATTGGTCACGTCATGGAGCGGCTTTTCGTTCCGCTGGTATCACGCGTTGTTCAACGATAGTGCGTTGTTGAGCGCGGCGTGGCTGTCGTTCAAGATCGCGGCATTGACGGCGACGGCGGCGGTCATCATCGGCACGTGGGCGGGCTATGTGTTGGGGCGCATGGGGCGGTTTCGCGGCTTTACCCTGTATTTAGGGATGCTCAGCGCACCGCTGGTGATTCCCGAGGTGGTGCTGGGTATTTCTCTGCTATTGATGTTTGTGGAAATGCGGGGGCTGCTGGGCTGGCCGGCGGAAAACGGCACCTTTACCATCTGGGTAGGCCATGTCACGCTATGCGTGGCATATGTGGCGGTGGTGATTCAGGCGCGGATCCGCGACCTGGACCGCTCGCTCGAAGAGGCTGCGCTGGATCTCGGGGCGACGCCGTTGACGGTGTTTTTCCGGATTACGCTGCCTTTGATTGCGCCGGCCCTGATAGCGGCCTGGTTGCTGTCGTTTACCCTCTCGTTGGATGATGTCGTGCTGGCGTCGTTTCTGTCGGGGCCGGGTTCGACAACTCTGCCTATGGAAGTGTTTTCGCGCGTGCGGTTGGGGCTCAAGCCCGAAGTGAACGCGTTGGCCACTCTGTTTATCCTGGCGGTGGGCATTTGCGTGATCGTGCTCAATCGTCTGCAACAGCGTAAGGAATCCGATTCAAAATGAAGCATCAGACAACGCTATACGGCCTGAACAAATGCAGCACTTGCGTCAAGGCACGCGATTGGTTGTCGGCGCACGGCGTGGCGCACGAGTTCATTGATTACCGCGATCATCCCGTGCCGGCCGCCACATTGAAGGCCTGGGCCGGCAAGGTCGGCGGTTGGGAAAAACTGGTCAACCGTACTTCCATGACCTGGCGCGCGTTGTCTGATGAACGCAAGGCCGCGCAGACCGATGCCGAGTGGACGAAACTGATTGCCGAGTATCCGGCCCTGGTGCGCCGTCCTGTGACGGTGACTGCCGATGGCGAAGTCTCGGTCGGGTTCTCGGAAAAGCGCTACGGCGAGCGCTTTGCCTGAAGATGGCGAAAGGCCCCGGGCCAGCACTGCCCGACCATTTTTTTGATCGCGACGCCAGCCAGCTGGCGCGCGAGCTGCTGGGCAAGGTCATCAGGCGCCGCCTGGATGGTTTGTGGCTGTCGGCACGCATCATCGAGACCGAGGCGTACTACCTGACGGAAAAGGGCAGCCATGCCTCGCTGGGCTATACGCATAAGCGCCGCGCTTTGTTCATGGATGGCGGCACGGTGTACATGTATTACGCACGTGGCGGCGACTCGCTGAATTTCAGCGCGGGCGGGCCAGGCAATGCGGTGCTGATCAAGTCTGCGTATCCGTGGTCCGATGTCGTGTCCGGACCTGAGTCGCTGGCGCGCATGCAGGCGCTGAATCCGGATGCCAAAGGACAGCCTCGGCCGCCAGGACGTCTGTGCGCGGGGCAAACGTTGCTATGCCGCGCGCTGGGCCTGAAAGTCCCCGAGTGGGATGCACAGCGTTTTGATCCCAAGACCTTTTTCGTGGAAGACATAGGGCAATCGCCCGATCGTTTGATCAGCACGACTCGTCTGGGTATCCCCGCAGGGCGGGACGAGCATTTGCGTTATCGCTATGTCGATCCGGTCTATGCGGCGTTTTGCACTCGCAATCCATTACGCCGTGGGCAGGAGCCGCACCGCGACTATGACTGGATGGATCGCTACGGCGTGATCGTGCCCTGAGCAGAGGCTTGGGTTTCGTCGTACTGGCGTTCAATGCGAGCCCGCCACTCGGTGTATTTGCGGCGCATGCGCATCTTGTTCAACCGCTTGCTCCAGGCATACAGCGGGATCAACGGCAATACGCCGAATCCATCAATCAGATACATCCCCTTTTTGCCGTCGGCATTGTTGCCCAGCGCAATGTTTTTGGCAGAGAGGTCACTGATGACGATATGCGCATCAATCAGGTCATCAAAAAACGCGTCCAATTGATCGCTCAAGGCAGAAGAAATCCCCTCGCGGGCAATGATGTTGGCCAGCGTGGGTGCCAGATGGCCATTGTCGTCGGTGATTTTTTCTACTAGTTGACCGAGCCCGAGTGTGGTTTGAGCCAGACCGACCACGCGTGACATGGGGACGTTCCACACGCCGGACGGGACAGTCGTCGTGGTGACATATTCCGACAGTTCGTCCAGGTAGACCCGATAGGCGCTTTCGCGTTGGAACTGCTTGTAAAAACGCTTGAACGGCTTGCGTTCCAGGTAGGCCGCGTAAGCGTCCATGTTGATGACTTTGATCAGCAACGAGGGCTCATGCGGATGCTGAAAAACGTAGCGGTCTGCGCCTCTGGCGAGTACCTGCGCGTGGGTCAGATCCAGGGGGCCGAACACCGCAGTAAAGCTGCTCGAGCGTATACCGAAGGTGTCTGCAGCGACGGGGGCGGGCAGGAGGTCGGGCTGTCTGGCGCCGTTCAGGACATCCAGCGTAGAAAAGTCTTGTTGCACAACGATGTTGGCGAATGTTCTTTATGTTTCGGGATTGTCGAAGTTAAGCGAAATTTGCGCAACCTGGGGTTGCGCTGGTGCCGACGGCCTGTTTCGGCCAAGAGCAAGGCGCCGCAGAGGAGGATGCTCGGCACAGAGCAGGCATCCGCCCTGGATTTGCCGTCTGAGATAGTGTTGTTCCCAGCCTACAATAGCGCTTTCGGGAGATTGCCCTTGATCGATGCTTTTCCGTGGGCGCAAGCCTTGCCTTGGATGACCGTGGTGGCCACTGTGGCCGCCTTAGTGAGTCTTTTGATTCTAGTGCGCCTCTGGTTACGGTCACCTGAAGACTCGCACATCGAAACACTGATGGATGGACTGGATCGTCTGGAGCGTGCGTTGCGCGCGGATCTGGACGAGAGCCAGCGAGGGCTGCGTACGGAGTTTGCCGAATCAACCCGTGGTTTGCGTACGGAGCTGGCACAAGGTCAGGAATCACTGCGCACCGCGTTGTCGCGCGATGCGCAGGCTGCGCGTGCAGAATATGCGGATTCCCTGGCGCGATTTTCGGCTCAATTCAGCGAAAGGCTGGAGGGTTTGGTGGCCCTGAATGACCGCCGCATGCAGGATGTGCGTCAGACGGTGGACCAACGCTTGCAAGCCTTGCAGGCAGACAATGGCGCGCGGCTCGACGAGATGCGCCGGACCGTCGACGAAAAACTGCATGCCACGCTGGAACAGCGGCTCGGCGAGTCGTTCAAGCTCGTGTCGGATCGGCTGGATGCGGTGCACAAGGGCCTGGGAGAAATGCAATCGTTGGCCGCCGGCGTCGGCGATCTGAAGCGCGTGTTGACCAACGTGAAATCGCGCGGCACGTGGGGCGAGGTGCAACTGGCCCGTTTGATTCAGGATGTCATGACACCCGATCAATACGCCAGCAACGTCAAAACGGTGCCGGGCAGTGATGCCGTAGTGGAGTTCGCCATTCGGTTACCGGGGCGGGCCGCGGGGGATGAGCCTGTATGGCTGCCGATCGATGCCAAATTCCCCAAGGAAGAATACGAGCGCCTGATGGATGCCTATGACGCCGTGGACCCGGAAGGCGAACGTGCGGCAGGAATGGCATTGGCGCGAGCCGTGGAATTGCAGGCGCGGCAGATTGCGGCGAAATATGTGGCGCCGCCGCATACGACCGATTTCGCGATCATGTTTTTACCGACAGAGGGCTTGTATGCCGAGGTGCTGCGCCGTCCTGGTTTGCTGGATAAGTTGCAGAGCTTGCGCGTGAACGTGGCGGGCCCGAGCAATTTGGCTGCGATGCTCAATAGCCTGCAAATGGGATTCCGCACGCTGGCGATCGAACAACGCTCGTCCGAGGTCTGGCAAGTATTGCGTGCGGTAAAAACCGAGTTCGCGAAGTTCGGCGAGTCCTTGGCTAGTGTGAAAAAAACCTTGGATACCGCCAGCAGCAAGCTGGGCCAGACGGAAGTGCGTACCCGGGCGATGCTGCGCAATCTGAAGACCGTCGAGGCTTTGCCGGAGGAGGATGCGCAGCGGGTGCTAGGCGACGAGGTGTAAGGCGTTAATCGTCGTTGATGACGAACTGTACCTTTCCTGCCTGGCCCGATGTCGCTATGTCAAAGGCGGCTTCGTATTCGTGCAACGGAAACTCGTGCGTGACGATGCGATCGAGCGCGGGAATCAGCGCAGGCAGCAGGTCAATGGTGTCTTGCCACGTAGTGCGCAGGTGTCGTCCGTAGATGCCTCGCACGGCGATTTCCCGCAAGATGACATGGCGCGAAAGATCCAGACCGATGTCGCCGTTCGGCAGGCCGGCCAGTAGCAGAGTGCCTCCGGGCCGGACAGCCGACAACGCAGATGCTATCCCTGCCTGGTTTCCGCTGGTATCGATGGCAGCATCGACTCCACCAGCATTGGGGCGCAGGCTCATCAGCTGTTCATTGGCGTCGTCTTCGCTGGGATCGATGAGCGTGTCTGCGCCAATGGACTGCGCGAGCCGTAAACGGTCATGAGAGAGATCGGTCGCGATGATGCGTGTCGTACCGGTGGCTTTGGCGGCGGCGATGGCCAGCAGGCCGATAGGCCCGCAGCCGACAACGAGCAACTGTCCTGATCGGGCCTGTGATTCTCGAACGGCTCGCACACCGATACCCAGAGGCTCCATGAGACAGGCATATTTATGGTGAAGATCGGCTGGCAGCACACGCAGTAATTCCGACGGAACGATCGCATATTCGGCAAATGCACCGCAATCGAGGCGGCTGAATACCCGTAGATTCAGGCAGGTGTGGCCGCGGTCCGCGGCACATTGACTGCAGTGGCCGCAGGGCAGATGCGTCTCGGCGGCGACTTTGTCCCCCGGTTTTATGTCGTGTACCTCATTGCCCCGATCGATGACAATGCCGCTGAATTCATGCCCGAGCGCGAACGGAGGTTTGTAGCTTTTCGCGGCCCAGGCATTCCATCCGATGATGTGCAAATCCGTGCCGCAGATGGCCGCGCGGCTGATGCGCACCAGAACTTCGTTCGCCGCTAGAGAACGCAGCTGCCGGCGCGCCAGAGCGACGCCTCCGGGCATGGGTCGCTCTTTCATCAGGATCGGGTAACCCATGGGGAGGCTGAGCATGATGTCATTGCTCCTTGATGTTGGCGAACTCGGCGACGCGTTCCCAGACCTTGGCATCGTTGCGAATTTGCGTGGCCATGTCTTCGGATGTGCCTGTCGATACGGTGGCGCCCAGATCCTCTAGCCGGCTTTTGGTCTCGGGCCGCTTGAGTGTGCGCTGCATGGCGTCATAGAGCGTGGCCTGGATGTCTTTAGGCAGGCCCGCAGGCGCCATGATGCCGTTCCAGAAGTCAGGCGCGTAGTCTTTGACGCCCAGTTCGTTGAAGGTGGGCAAGTCGGGCAATTGAGGACTGCGCGTTGCTGCCGCCAGACCGATAGGCGTGAGCTGCTTGGATTTGATGAAGGACATGGCCGAGGGCAGGGCGTCGAGCAAAATCGGCACCTGCCCGGCAACCACATCGCTCAGTGCGGGGCCTGAACCCCGGTATGGAATGTGTGTGATGTTCAGGCCCGTCATCATTTTGAACTGCTCCATGGCCAGGTTCGTTGCGCCGCCTGCTCCGGAACTGCCATAACTGTAGCGCCCGGGATTAGCCTGCAGGATCTGCATGAACTTCGGGTACGTGTTGCCCTCGAATTTGGGGTTGACCACAATCACGCCGGGAAAGCTCGAGAGCTTTGCAATCGGTGTGAAATCCTTGGTGATGTCATAGTCCAGTTTTTTCACTGCGCCATTCGTGCCGTGCGTACTGACGTTCATCAGGCCAATGGTGTAGCCATCGGGCGTGGCGCGCGCCAGTTCCAGCGCGCCGATCGAGCCGCCGGCGCCGCCACGATTGACCACGACGATAGGCTGTTTCAGCTCTTTGGATAGGCCTTCGGCAAAGATTCGTCCGACCACGTCTGTGGTGCCGCCGGGGGCGAACGGGATCACCAGTCGTATCGGGCCTGTCGGGTAGGCGGCTTGTGCCAGCGCGCTGCCGGCCAGCGTTGACAACGTCATCGCCAGTCCCGTTTTCAGCACCTTTCTGCGGGTGGGTTGCAACAGTTTCATTATGTCTCCTCCTGTGAAGCCTGTGTGATTGATTACACGGGGCGGTCGCCTTTTTGGACTTTTAGTGTGCGGTTATCGACTGCGGGCAGCATGCGGGCGGGATCGCGTGTCACGACGATGTCGATGACGGTGGGGCTCTCGCGATTCGCGAACCCTCGTTCGAATGCGCTGACCAGTTGCTCGGGGTCTTCGACGCGGATACCCAGGCATCCCATGTGATTGGCAATATCCGCGTAATTCATTTCATGCAGGTCTGACGACTGGTAGTTGCCCGCGCCGTAGACCGAGTGCTGCAGCGCCTTGACGTAGCCCGAGGCGGCGTTGTTAAAGACACATAAAACAAAATTGGCGCCCAGGCGTTTGGCGGTTTCCATTTCGCCCATGGTCATGTTGAATCCACCATCGCCGGTCAGTGCGACGACGACGCGTTCTGCGCCGACCCCGATCTTGGCGCCCATGCCGCCAGGTACGCCGTAGCCGATGGAGGCGAAGCCCCGGTCGGCGACAAAGTGCCGGCCAGCTTGTTTGGTGTCGAACAGCAGTGCTCCCCAATGCGCGGCAAAGCCTCCATCGGCGACCAGGACAGCGTCTTTGGGCAGGATTCGGTTGAGCTCGCCCAGGATGCGGCCGATGTTGACAGGGGTCTCTTTGGAGGTGGTGCGATCCTTGGCTGTCTCGTTCCATTGGGCCAGTTTTACCGGGACCTCAGCCAGGTACTCGGCGCGTTGTGCCCGGCGTGAATCCCCATTGCCGAGTGCGCTGGCAATGTCTTCGAGAGCGAGGCGTGCATCGCCTGCCAAAGCGACATCGGCCTTGGTGGTGCGGCCGATTTCCTCTGCAACGACATCGATATGGATGAGCGGCGTGGCAGGGGGAATGATGGTGAATCGCTTGGTCGCCACCTCGCCTAATTTGCAGCCCACGACGATGAGGCAGTCGGACGAGGCGATCAGCGCATTGGCGATGCGGTCGTATCGTCCAAACACGCCTGCCGACAGGGGGTCTGTGCAGGCAATGGCGCCTTTGCCGCTCATCGTGTGCGCGACGGGAATGCCTTCGCTGCGAGCCAGCGCGAGCAGGGCTTCGTGTGCTTGAGAGATATGGATGCCGCCGCCCGCCAGAATAAGCGGGCGTCTGGCATTGGCGATCAGCGCAGCGGCCTGCGCGACATCGTTGCCGGACGGACGGGTGCGGCGTGACTGAAAGGTCGCGGTCGCGGGATCGGTGAACAGATCCGCTTCGTCGAACGTATGTTCCCCATGCGAGATGTCTTCGGGAATGGCGATGACGACCGGACCGGGACGGCCCGAGGTCGCTACCGCAAAGGCGCGCCGTACGTGCTCGGGGATGCGTTGAATGGCTTCGACTCGGATGACTTCTTTGCACACGGGGCGCAGGACTTCCAGTTGCCGGGCCTCCTGAGTCATGTTTTTCCAGGCATGATCGCGATGCGCATCGGCGACGATCGCGACGATGGGGATGCCGGCATTGAGCGACTCGGCCAGGCCTGTGACGAGATTGGTCGCCCCTGGCCCTAGCGTTGCGTCCACGATGCCGACGCGATTCGTGACGCGAGCGTAGGCGTCTGCGGCAAATACGCCGCAGCGTTCATCGTTGATCAAGGTGTGCCGCAGCCCGAGCGCCCGGCAGGCTTCGTAAAAGGGCAGCAATTGAAATCCACCCATTCCGAATAAAGGGCCGACTTCGTATCGTTTCAGCATCTCTGCTACCGCTGCGCCACCACTCAAGTGGTGTTTTTGTGTCGTCATCTGTGTCTCCGTTGTTAGGTTTAATGGTGAGCTAGCTGTAGTGCGAATGCCTGAGCGGTCATGCCTAACGAGGCGCCTGCCTCAATGGCAGTGCGATTCAGTGCCGATATCACGCCCGTGCGATAACTGGACTGCGCGTCGCCAATACGGGCGGTCCAGGCGCTGACGCAGGCTGCTGCAATGCCTCGTTCATCCAAGGCAGGCAGCCTCGACGTACCAGCCTGATCTATCCCGACGGCAGCATCGTTGAACACGATGCCGCGGACATCAACGCGCACGGCAGAGCCTGGGTCATCGCCAAGCAAGCCTCCGTGCGATCCGCAGATGACGATCTTTCCTGTATCTGTTGCGGTGATGAGCGAGTTGGAGTCGACCAGCGTGACCTCGCCGCCGTTGGATAAGCGCACGACACTGCGGTGTTCGGCGTCAGCGTGGGCGATGTTCGTCTCGAGCGGCCCCGGGGAAGCCCGGCAAGCCAGGGTTTCCAGCGCGTGATGGCATGTGTCTCCTATCGCGACGCCCAAGCGTGCCGCGATGGCGTTGGCGTGGGAAATCCGTCCGCGCTGATGACCGTCTTGGCCATTTCCGATACGGGCCGACAGATGGCCGATCGTGGCTGCAGGGATCCCGGCCGCCTCGAGAATGGGCAAGGCTGCTATGCCGGCCTGTTCCAAGCCCACCCCCGCGTCACATAGGATGACGCCCCGCAATCCCGTTGACAAGGCGAGCGAGCCGCAATAGCTGCCCCCGTGTGAGGCGCAGTACGCCACGGTGTCGTGAGTGCGCGGAGGGACTTGCGTGATGCTGTCGAGAACCAGTATATTCATTGATGTTCCGTTTAACGGAATAAATGATCTGTTAAATGAAAGTATAGAGAGGCTGATGGATAATTTCAATATGGAACACACAACAGGCAAGCCAACAGGAACACGTCACAGATGAAGGAATCAGCCACACAAGCGGAACTCGGGGGCGCGGAGCGCGGGGGAGAACATCAGAATTTGCGCCGCATGAGCCTGGCGCTCGATGCGCTTGCGCGCGCTCCGCAGGGATTGCGATTGGCAGAGATCGTCAGCTTGACCAAGCTGGGCAAAACGACTGCTCATCGTCTGATGACCGGGCTGCAAGAGTTCGGGTGGGTGGATTATGTGGAAGAGGACGGCAGCTATCAGTTGGGCTTTCGGCCATTGACACTGGCGTTGGCGGCCGCCGATCGGTATGGCCTGGGCCGGCTGGCCGCAGCACGCTTGCAGCGGATTGCCGATGAGACCGAAGACACGGTGTATCTGAGTTTGCGCTCAGGGTTGGAGTCGATTTGCGTTGCGCGCTACGAAGGCGATTTTCCGGTGAAGACCCTGACTCTCTCTGTGGGGGCGCGCCGGCCATTAGGTGTTGGAGCAGGCAGTCTGGCGCTGCTGGCGTTTCAAGATGAACAGACCATGCTGAACATTATCGACCGGACATCTGAGGCGCGCGCGCGGTATCACTTCAGTGACGCGACGCTGCGGAAATTGGTAGCCGATGCGCAAGCGCGCGGTTATGCATTGAACGACGGCATGCTCGTGAGCGGGATGAGTGCAGTCGGCGTTCCTATTCGTTCGTCGGCAGGGATTCCCGTGGCGGCGATCAGTGTGGCCGCGATTTCGTCTCGTCTATCGGGTGACCGGCAGCATGAGGTTGCGCGTCGCTTGCAAGACGCTGTGACAGAGATTGAGTCTTCGTGGCAAAGCGCATTGGATCTGACGACATTGGGAGTATAAAAAGGGAAGTGATCGCCACGATCGCGCTACATCGAATCGGAGGCCGGTATGTCGACGTTTCAGACGCATGTTGTCCGCAATCAAGTCGCGCCGTTGCAGGATTATTCCTTGTACGACACGGATATCGCATTAAGGCAGGCGGTGCAGCGTGAAGGGGCTGCTGATTGGGACGCTACGTTGCGCGAGCACGGTGCGTGGCTGGGGCGTGCCCACACATTAGCGGCGGGAGAGCTGGCGAATCGCTACTCGCCGCGTTGGGTGGGATACGACCGCAATGGCTATCGCGTGGATCAGGTGGAATTCAATGTGGCCTGGCACGAGTTGATGTCGGGCATCGTGGCGCGAGGCTTGCATAGCCAGGCATGGTTGGCGTCAGCTACGCAGCCAGCGCATGCACAAGCCTCGACACGGTCCGGCCATCAAGTCGCGCGCGCCGCGGCCTACTTGATGCAAGGGCAGGTCGAAGCAGGAACGCTGTGTCCTACGACGATGACATTTGCGGCGGTGCCTTTGCTGCAGAGCGAGCCTGCCGGAGCGATCGATTTTGCCCAACAATGGCTGCCCGCATTGTTCTCCCATGAGTATGACCCGGCCGACGCGTCTATCTCGGCCAAGCGTGGCGCCTTGATCGGCATGGGATTGACGGAAAAACAAGGGGGATCCGATCTGCGCGCCATAACGACTCAAGCCGTGGCGCAGGGCCCGGAAGGGCGCGGCCAGGTATATCGATTGACGGGGCATAAATGGTTTCTTTCCGTGCCGCATGCGGATGCGCATCTGGTGTTGGCAAATACGGAGGCGGGGCCAGGGTGTTTTTTTGTTCCGCGCTGGATTCCCGATGGGCCGCGCAATGAAGTGCGTATCCGCCGTTTGAAAGACAAGCTGGGCAATCGCAGCAATGCGAGTGGCGAGGTGGAGTTCGAACAGGCGTGGGGCATGCTGATGGGCGAGCCCGGGCGCGGGCTGCCGTTGTTATTGCAGATGGCTGCGACCACCCGCCTGGACTGCGTACTGGGCAGCGCGGCGCTGCTGCGCCAGGCGGTGGTGCAGGCGGCGCATCATGCGCAATACCGGCAGGTGTTTGGCCAGGCGCTGGCGGCGCAGCCCTTGATGCGTCAGGTGTTGGCGGACCTCGCCCTCGAAAGCGAGGCGGCAACGGCCTGGGCGATGCGTTTGGCGCGCGCGGTCGATCAGCGTGGCGACGAGAAGGTAGGGACCAGCGCGCGGGCCTTGGTGCGCGTGGGAACCCCCGCCGCCAAACTCTGGGTGTGCAAGCGTGCAATCAATGCGATCGCGGAATGCATGGAGATCTGGGGCGGCAATGGCTATATCGAGGATGGCCCCTTGGCACGCCTATATCGCGAATCGCCGGTGAATTCGATCTGGGAAGGGTCGGGGAACATCATGGCGTTGGACGTGTTACGCGCGTTGCAGCGCGATGTCGAAGGACTGGCGATGCTGCGGGCGGAGCTGGATCTCGCGCGCGGTGCGTGGCCGGCTTATGATCGTGCTTTGGATGTGTGGCTGATGCAGGTATCGGACCAACTGCCCCAGGCCGCCACGGGGGTGGCAAAGGCGGCGGCGGATGCCGTACAGGCGATCGATCCCGCTCAGGCGCGGCATGTGGCAGCGGGGCTGGCGCGATTGTGGCAAGCAGCGTTGTTGATCCAGACGGCGCCGGCGCCCGTGGCGGATGCGTTTGTGGCCAGCCGGCTCGTGCAGCCGGGTGGAATCGTCGGAGAATTGCCGCCGGGACTGGATGTAGACGCGATTTTGGCGCGGGCGTGGCCGGGTATCTGCTAAATTGCTGCGCTGGCATCCCAAATCCGATATCGCGATCAGATATGGGATATCGGTTTTTTTACTGACTTTTCGCGTGCTCGGGCACGCTAGCGCACCATGCTTACTCAGCAAGAACTCAAGCAACAGGCCGCCGACGCGGCGCTGGCTCTGATCGAACCTCTGGTCGGCCCCGACGTCATCATCGGCGTCGGTACCGGCTCGACCGCCGATCTTTTCATCGATGGCCTGGCCAGGTTTCAGGGCCGGTTGGGCGGTACCGTGGCCAGCTCCGAGCGCAGTGCTGCTCGTCTCGCGGGCCATGGGCTCAAGGTTCTGGAGCTGAACGACGTGACGACCATGCCGGTCTATGTGGATGGGGCAGATGAGATCGACGGCCGCCTGCACATGATCAAAGGCGGCGGTGCGGCCCACACGCGCGAGAAAATCGTGGCGTCGGTGGCCGAGCAGTTTGTCTGTATCGCAGACGAGTCCAAGCTGGTCGAGCGCCTGGGGCGCTTTCCCTTGCCGGTCGAGGTCATTCCGATGGCGCGCGAATCGGTGGCGCGTTCGCTGGTTGCCCTGGGTGGCCAACCCAAGCTGCGCGAAGGCGTGACGACGGACAACGGCAACATCATTCTGGATGTGTCGGGTTTGCAGATTGACGATGCGCCGAATCTGGAGCTCATCGTGAACAATCTGGCGGGGGTAGTGACCTGCGGCCTGTTCGCACGTGTGGGGGCGCATATTGCGTTATTAGCTACGCAAAACGGCACTCGGCGGCTTGAGCGATCCTGACGTTTCGCCGCTTGCGGGGCGGCGCGGCACGATTAATAATCTTGTCATAATTAAGTCATAACCTTGCGGGTCGGCAGGCCCATCACGCATTGCGCATTAAAGGGTAACGCCATGAACAAACCTACGCAGGGAGTCCGGATGACGGAGCACACTAACAAGCAATTCGACGCCGATCTGGAAAGCGTCCGTTCGCAGTTTTTGCAGATGGGCGGCGTCGTCGAGGCCATGATTCAGGAATCGGTCGACGCAATCCCTACGGGCGACATGGAGTTGGTCGAAAAGGTGCGCGAGCGCGAAAAACAGGTCAATCGCTTCGAGGTCGAGATCGACGAGCGTATTGGCCTGATTCTGGCGCGTCATCAGCCGACGGCGATTGATTTGCGCACGTTGCTGGCGGTGTCCAAGATGCTGACAGACATGGAGCGTTGCGGCGACGAAGCCGAAAAAATCGCCAATACCGTGCGCCGCATGTACGAGGCCGATCAACGTTTTATGCCGGTCATCGAGATACGCCATATGGCCGCCAGCGTGGGCCGTATGCTGCACGATGTGCTGGACGCGTTTGCTCGTCTGGATCCGGTGCTGGCTGCCCAGGTCGTTCGCAATGACAAAGAAGTCGATCGCGAATGGAAGGGCGCGCTGCGCAATCTGATCACCTATATGATGGAAGATCCGCGCACGATTTCGCGCGCCATCGATATGGTGTTCATCGCGCGGGCGCTGGAGCGCATTGGTGATCACGCCAAAAACATGGCCGAACGCGTGATTTATCTGGTCAGGGGGGCGGACGTCCGCCATACCGGCGCCAAAAATGCCGAACGCCAGGCTCGTGGCGAGGTAGAGGCCGAGACCGCGGAATCGAACGGCGAGGCGTGAGCCGCGCTGCCTGGGCCCGTCAGGGCCCGGGCATGATGATCATTGGGTCGTGATCATTCCGAAGGCGGTACGAAACCCTGGGCTTCGACGTTGCCGTCTTCGAACAAAAAGCGTTCCATTTGTTGTTGCAGGTATTTGCGGGCGCGGGCGTCAGCCAGGTTCAAGCGGTTTTCATTGACCAGACGCGTCTGGACCTGTTTCCACTCTTCCCAGGCCTCTTTGGAAATGCTTTGCCAGATGCGCGTGCCCATTTCACCGGGGTACGGCGGAAAATCGAGCCCTTCGGCTTCGCGTTTCAGTTTTACACAGTTGATGATACGGGACATGGTTTGCTGCCGGTTTGAATGAGATCTGTCATTTTAGCGGGCTTGGCATGGGTGTGGGAGCCAGGAGCAGACGGACAACGCCAGCAGGCCCGCTGTCCAGGCCTGCTCAATACGAGCCGCCCGTTCAGCAGACCTGGTTCAGGCCCACACCGTCGCTCAGACGATCACAATTTCTTGATGAAAATCAGGCTGTTACGCGAGCGGTTGTAATTGTTCTGCTTGCCACGGGGCAAATCTGCGATACCGCCCTGCACAAAGCCCCGCTTGATAAACCAGTGGGAAGTGCGGGTGGTGAGCACGAACAGGCGCCGCGCGCCCATGGCCCGGGCACGCGACTCCATGTGGCGCAGCAGGAT
Organism: Bordetella muralis; assembly: GCF_965139205.1. Lineage (GTDB taxonomy): Bacteria > Pseudomonadota > Gammaproteobacteria > Burkholderiales > Burkholderiaceae_B > Bordetella_A > Bordetella_A muralis. The sequence goes on along the minus strand of NZ_CBCSIU010000039.1, from coordinate 5,665 downwards.
CTCGCCTTCGCCGGTGCCTTGCCATTCCGGATGCACGATCAGGCAGGCCATTTCGGCCATGTGCTCCTCTGCATAGGGGTGCAGCGCGGCGCAGCCATAGATGACGCCGTCGTGCTCCAGTACAGTGAAGTGTTCCACCTCGCGCTCGATGACGCTGCGCGGGCGCGGCACCAGCGTGCCGTCGGCCTCCAGCGGCTCGATCAGGCTCAGAATCGCGCCTACGTCGTCCAGCGTGGCGGGACGCAGATCATCCAGTGTGTCCTCGACCACCATGGTGCCGACACCATCGTGGGTAAAGATTTCCAGGAGGACGCTGCCGTCCAAGGCGTAGGGCACCAGGTGAGCGCGCGCCACGCCGCGTTTGACCGACAGCGAGGCGTGCCGCAGATAAAACGCGGTGTCTTCGTCCAGATCTCCTTGCTGCAACAAGGCGTCGGCGTCTACGCGCGCGAGTTCGGTGTCCACCGATCCATCAGGGGACAGCACGCCTGGAGAGCTAGACAGGAAAATCAATTTTTCGGCACGCAGGGCAACCGCGACGCTGGTGGCGAGGTCCTCCATGGCCAGATTGAAGGCATCGCCAGTGGGTGAAAATCCCAAGGGCGACAGCAGAACAATCGAGCCCCGCTCAATGGCGAATTTCAGTGCATCGACATCGATTTTGCGGACTTGTCCGGTGTGCTGGTAGTCCACGCCGTCAACCACGCCCGTGGGGCGGGCCGTGACGAAATTGCCCGAAATCACCCGGATATGCGAATGCGACATGGGCGTGTTGGGCAAGCCCTGACTGAACGCGGCTTCGATATCCAGGCGGATCTCGCCCGCGGCTTCTTTGGCGCATTCCAGCGCAGCAGGGTCGGTGGGCGCCATGCCACGATCGAACTGCTGGGTGAATCCCTTCAGGCGCAGTTGCTCGTTCACCTGGGGGCGCGATCCGTGCACCAGGATCATACGGACTCCCAGCGCCGACAACAGCGACAAGTCTTGTATCAGCGCATTGAGCGCTCCCGCCTGGACCAGTTCGCCGCCAAAGGCGATCACAAAGGTCTTACCTCGGAATGCATGCACATACGGCGCCACGTCTCGGAACCATCGGACAAACTGGGCAGCGGCGAATTCGGGGGCTTCTTGGGCAGAGACGGTGTCGGGTTCCTGATCGGACATGATGGGCGGATGAGCTTCCTGAGGACGTAGGCACGCTCGAGGGCGTGGCCGGTGCCGCGTAGGGCGGCGCTGCACGAAATTATATGACCGTGACAGGGACGGGCCCTAAATCAATCGAATCAAAAAGGGTATCTATGCAACAGTTTCGCACCAGAGGGTGCCTGATGGGCCGTCACTGAGTCCGGCTTCGCTCCATGACGCGGCGGGACAACGGGCGCTCTCAGCGCGAGCATGACAAGTTTTTATAATGGCGGCTTAAAGGATAAATCGCACATGTCAGAAGTTTCCCCTCCGCCCGCGCGCGGCAAGACGCCAGGCAAGCGTGAGCAAGGTCCACGCGAAGTGCCTGCGCCAGGCAAGCGCGAGCAAGGCCAGCGACGCGATGCACCCTCGCCAGGCAAGCCTGAGCAGGTCCCGCCACGCGATGCGTCCCCGTCGGGCAAGCGTCAGCAAGGCCGGCGCGATGCACCACGTTCGTCTGCGGCGGACAAGGCGCCGCCGCCCGAGCGGCCTATTCCCGTCATCACCTATCCTGAGGACTTGCCGGTCAGCGCGCGGCGAGAGGAGATCGCGCGTGCCATCGCCAGCCATCAGGTGGTGATCGTCAGCGGCGAGACGGGTTCAGGCAAGACGACGCAATTACCCAAGATCTGCCTGGAATTGGGCCGTGGCCGCCAGCGCATGATCGGCCATACTCAGCCGCGCCGGCTGGCCGCCACGTCGGTCGCCAAACGCATCGCCGAGGAATTGAACACGCCTCTCGGTGAAATCGTCGGTTACCAGGTGCGCTTTAATGATCGTACCGGCCCGAATGCCTCGGTGAAGCTGATGACGGACGGCATCTTGCTGGCCGAGTCGCAGCGTGATCCATTGCTGCGCCGTTATGACACGCTGATCATCGATGAGGCGCACGAACGCAGCCTGAATATCGATTTTCTGCTGGGCTATCTGAAACAGCTGCTGCCGCGGCGCCCTGACCTGAAGGTCATCATTACGTCGGCGACCATTGATGCCGAGCGGTTTGCGCGCCATTTCGCGGCATCTGAAGGCCAGGTCGGCTCGCCCGAGGCTGCATCGGCAGATTCGGCAGACGAGAGAAAGGGCGGCGAAGATCTCGGCCAGGATCGCACCGGATTACGTCTGGCGCCTGTTATCGAGGTGTCTGGACGTCTGTATCCCGTCGAGGTGCGTTATCGTCCGGTGCGTGACGAGGCGGACGAGGACGAAGTCTCCAGCAGCAACAAGTCGAATCGCGAGCGCCTGGCGGGTGACGAGGAACGCGATCTGATCGATGCCATCGTGGATGCGGTCGACGAGTGTGCACGTCATGGCCCGGGCGATGTCCTGGTGTTTTTGCCCGGTGAGCGCGAGATCCGCGAATCGGCCGAGGCCTTGCGCAAACACCACCCGGCGGGCACCGAGGTACTGCCCCTATACGCGCGGCTGTCGCAGGCCGAGCAAGAGCAGATTTTCCATCCGCGTACCAATGCGCGCCGCATTGTGCTGGCGACCAACGTGGCGGAGACCTCGTTGACCGTGCCAGGCATTCGCTTTGTGATCGATAGCGGGCTGGCGCGTATCAAGCGTTATTCGTGGCGCAACAAGGTCGAGCAACTGCGTATCGAGCCGATCAGCCGCGCCTCGGCCAATCAACGTGCCGGGCGTTGCGGGCGTATCGGGCCTGGCGTGTGTATTCGTCTCTATGACGAGCTGGATTTCAACGGCCGCGCTGCTTTCACTGATCCCGAGGTGTTGCGTTCCTCGTTGGCCTCGGTGATTCTGCGGATGAAGTCGCTCAAGCTCGATGACATCGAACAGTTTCCTTTTGTCGAGGCGCCACCGGGGCGTGCCATCGCCGATGGCTACCATCTGCTGCAGGAGCTGGGCGCGATCGAATTGGCATCGGCCTCGGATGATGACGAGACGAACGAAGCCGCGCGCACGGGCTCGTCATATGTGTTGACCCGCACGGGTCACGAGTTGGCAAAGCTGCCTGTCGACCCTCGCATTGGCCGTATGATTCTGGCTGCACGCGAGCAACAGTGCCTGGCGGAAATGCTCATCATCGCCTCGGCGCTGTCTGTGCAGGATCCGCGTGATCGTCCCATGGCCGAACGCGAGGCCGCCGAGGCTGCGCATGCCAAGTTCGCCGACGACAAATCCGAGTTCATGTCGTTTTTGAAGCTCTGGCGTTGGTATGGCGAGCAAGTGCAGCACAAGGCATCGCAACGCAAACTCGTGGCTTTGTTGCGCCAGAATTTTCTGTCGCCTATCCGATTGCGTGAATGGCACGATGTGCATACGCAGTTGTCGGCGCTGGTGGGCGAGCAGGGGTGGCGGGTCAATCAGACCGAGGCGACGTATGAGCAACTGCACCTCGCGCTGTTGTCGGGGTTGCTGGGCAATATCGGTTTCAAGAGCGACGAGGGCGGCTATTACCGCGGTGCGCGCGATATTCGCTTTCATATACACCCGGGCTCGCGTCAGGCGAAAAAAGGCGGCCGTTGGATCGTGGCCGCCGAGCTGGTCGAGACCACGCGGTTATATGCCCGTTGCGTGGCGCGTATTGAACCGGTGTGGCTCGAGCGCGTGGCGTCGCATCTGCTGCGTCGCAATTGGTCCGATCCGCGCTGGGAAAAGAAAGCCGGGCAGGTGGTCGCCAATGAGCGTGCGACGTTGTATGGCCTGATCGTTTACGCAGGCCGGCGTATTCAGTATGGCCGTGTCAATCCGCAGCATGCGCGTGAATTATTTATCCGTCAGGCCTTGGTGCCGGGCGAGATCGATACGCGCCTGCCATTCGTTGCGCACAATCGCAAACTCATTGCCGGCATTGAAAAACTCGAACATCAGGCGCGTCGTCCCGATATTCTGGTCGATGATGAGTTGATCTACGCGTTCTACGATCGCCAATTGCCCGAGGGGATTTCGCAGACGGCGAGCCTGGAAAAATGGGTGCACGGCCTGGATAAAGCGGCCGCTGCCGCGCTGATGCTCACGCGTGACGAGCTCATGCGGCATGAGGCTGCGGGCGTGACCACGGACGTGTTTCCGAAACAGGTGGAGTGGCAGGGCGTAGTCATGCCGCTGGACTACCATTTCGAGCCCGGGTCGCCGCGCGATGGCGTGACTTTGTCTGTGCCATTGTTCGCGCTGAATCAGATCGACCCTGCTCGTTGCGAATGGCTGGTGCCGGGCATGCTGAAAGAAAAAGCGCATCTGTTGCTGAAGTCGCTGCCGCAAAAACTGCGGCGTCATTGTGTGCCCCTGCCTGATTACGCGGCCGGTTTCTATGATCGCTGGTACGACCGTATGGCGGATCCGCAACGGGGTCTGGTGGATGCCTTGATCGCCGACATGTGGGATCAGGTCCAGGTTCGTCCAGCTACGGGTGATTTCAAGCTGGAAACGTTGCCTGCCCACTTGTTCATGAATTTCAAAGTGGTCGACGAGCACGGGCGCATGCTCGCGGCGGGCCGCAATCTGGCGCAGTTAAAGGCCGAGTTCGGCAAGCAGGCGCAAGCGACGTTCCAGCAGTTGGCGGTGCGCGATGCGGGGGTTGCTCAGGCACTGGCGCATGAAAACCTGACGTCGTGGTCTTTTGGCGCGCTGCCGGAGATCATGGAGATCAAGCGCAAGGGGCAATCGGTCATCGGCTATCCGGCGCTGGTGGACCGTGGCACGCACTGCGATCTGGATGTGTTTGACGATCCGGACGAGGCGAAGCGTCATCATCGTGCGGGGTTGTTGCGGCTGTTCCGTATCGGCTTGCGGGATCAGGTGAAGTTCTTGGAAAAGAATTTGCCGGACCTGACGAAGATGAGCATGCTGTATATGAACCTGGGTACGCAGGAGGATCTGCGTGATCAGATCATTGATTGTGCGTTGGCTCAGGCTTGCTTGACGGATCCATGGCCCGCCGATGAGCAGGCGTTTGAAGCGCGGCGGCAGGATGGTAAAGGGCGGTTGGGTTTGTTGGCCCAAGAGGTCGCGCGTTTGTCGCATGCGATTCTCATTGAGTATGCCGCGCTACAGCGCAAACTGCCTCAGGCTAAACCTCATACGGCTGCCTATGCGGATCTGCAGCAGCAAATCGGGGCGCTGGTGCCTAAGTGGTTCATCCGCGATACGCCGTATGCGCATCTCACGCATTTCGCGCGCTATTTGAAGGCCGCGGTGGCTCGTATTGACAAGCTGCGTGCTGATCCTGCCAGGGATGCGCGATTGATGTCGGATATGGCGCTTTTGCTGACTCAATATCAACGTGCGAGGGCTGCGTTGAAGGGGGCTTCGGATCCGGGGTTGGATGAGTTCCGGTGGTTGCTGGAGGAGTTGCGGGTGGCGTTGTTTGCGCAGGAGTTGAGGACGCCTATGCCTGTGTCGGTGAAGAGGTTGATGAAGGCTTGGGAGTCGTTGCGGCGGTAGGTTTGGGTTCTAAAACCGCCGGGGTCTGCCGTGTAAAGGGCATGCCGACCCGTTCGGCCGGTCTGGACGCCTGCGC
>NZ_CBCSIU010000038.1:0-23357 GCF_965139205.1 Bordetella muralis | reverse complement strand
CTCGCCAGGCGGGGCGGCTGGGCAAACTCGCTCCGCTACGCTGCGCTCAAACATGCCCAGCCGACTTCCCCCCGCCTGGCAAAACAGGTTCGGCAGGCTCTACGGGCCAGCGCGCCCTTTACACGACGAGCCCCGGCTCGCGGCGGTTATGAACGCATCATGCCGATTACTGACTTGCGGCGTTGACGCGCGTTGGGCCGGTCCGGGGCCGTCGTTTTATCCTCGTTGAGAGATCTCGGATAGGGCTTGGCCGGCGGGTTTGGGGCTGCTTGCGCTGATTGCCAGGTCGCCCAGCGCTACGATGCCTACCAGGCGCTTGTCGGTGTTTATGATGGGTAAGCGGCGGATCTGATTGTCGCTCATAATCTGGCAGGCTTTTTCTACAGAGTCGTTGTCGTACGCCCACAGTACTTTTTCAGACATGACGTCTCGCACTCTGGTGCCAGAGTCGCGGCCTTCTGCGACTGCGCGCAGCACGATGTCGCGATCTGACAGTGTTCCGATCAAGCGATCGTTTTCTCCTACAGGCATGAGGCCAAAGTCGCCGTCGCGCATTTGGCTTGCGGCATCTTTGATGGTTGTCTCGGGGTTCAGGATTTTGACGCGTTCGGTCATTACGTCTTTGAGCTGTTGCATGGTTGCTCCTTTGATTCACGGTTGAGGCCTGTCTGGAACGGCCGCAAGTGGCGGACCTGGGTGCAGCACGGTGGCGCTATGCATTTCGGCATGGGCTGCGGCCTGTTTCACTGAGTCCGTGCGTGGTTGCGGGCTTTTCATGCGTTGAATGTTTTCTTTAATCGAAGCAGATCCAGGAAGGCCAAGAAGAAGAAATTTTCCGATCGCACAGGCACAAATTGCCTGCGGTCAGGTAAGGCCTCGCGCGGGCAGCATGGGGAGTATTGCGGTGGCGCTGGCATTTGGGCTCAGGCACTTTACTTGCTGCTTTTATTGGCGTTGTAGTCCGGCGATCTAATCAAGGAGGCTATCAGTGCCCCAAATTGTCGAACGTCGCTATGTTTTGACGGTACACCCCTTGCATGCCGTATTTGTGGGAGGAGCGCTTTCCCTGTTTGTCGGCGCGGCCGCCAGCGATGTGGCCTATGCGATGTCGTTTGATATCCAGTGGAATAATTTTGCCTCGTGGCTGCTGGTTGGCGCCCTGTTATTTGGCGGCGTCGCGCTGATCTTTGCCATCGTTGATCTTTTCCGGGCGCAGCAGCGTGCGCGCGGGGTTATTCCATACGCGGTGGTGTGGATAGCGGCATGGATTGTGGGCTTTTTCAATGCGTTGATTCATGCCCGCGATGCATGGGCGAGCATGCCTGCCGGCTTGGTCTTGTCGGTGGTGACAGTGGTGCTCGCCTGCGCAGCGACGTGGCTGGGTTTTCGCACTCCGCATATCAGAGGCGCCATATGAAAACGCTGAGTTTGCTCGCCGCTATTCCGTTGCTCTCGGCTGTGGGCGTATGCAGCGGTCAATCTGGATCGCTGGTCGGCCCAGAGCCTGAGTTGCCCAAGCCCAAGCAAGGGCTGCTGCCTGATATGGTGATCGCAAAACCCGCGCCATGGGGAGACAAGGCTCCAACAGTACCAGAGGGCTATACGATTACCGCCATCGCGACGGATCTGAAGATCCCGCGGCAGACGCTGGTATTGCCCAACGGCGACATCCTGGTGGCCGAGGGGCGCGGCGGCAATGCCGCGAAGCTCAAGCCCAAAGACGTGATCGCCGGCATCATCAAGGCCAGGGGCACGAGCCCGGTCAAGGGCGGCAACCGCCTGACGTTGCTGCGCGATGCCGAGGGAGACGGCACCTACGAGGCGTCGACGTTCGCGGAGAATCTGAATGCGCCTTACGGGCTTGCCTTGGTAGGTAACGATCTTTATGTTGCTAACCAGGACGCGTTGGTGCGTTTCGACTATCAGCCAGGGCAGACCAAGGCCAGTGGTCCGCCTGAGACGGTTACGCTGTTGCCATCGGAAATCAACCATCACTGGACCAAGGCGCTGACCGCCAGTGCGGACGGGCAATATTTGTATGTAGGTATCGGGTCCAATAGCAATATCACCGAACGCGGCATGACAGCGGAAGCCGACCGCGCGCGTGTCTGGAGGGTGAATGCCCGCACCGGCGAGTACAAGACATACGCCACGGGCCTGCGCAATCCCACCGCGCTGACCATCCAGCCCGATACGGGTCAGTTATGGGCGGTCGTCAATGAGCGCGACGAGCTCGGCTCGGATCTCGTTCCCGACTATCTGACGGCGGTGCAGGAGGGGGCCTTCTATGGCTGGCCGTATAGCTATTGGGGGCAGAACGTAGACGAGCGCGTACGGCCGCAGGATCCCGAAAAGGTCAAGGCTGCAATAAAGCCCGATTACAGTCTGGGCGCGCACGTCGCAGCGCTGGGCGTGGATTTTTCGACCCAGGCGCTGGGCGACCGGTTCGCCCAAGGGGTCTTCATCGGCGAACACGGCAGCTGGAACCGCAGCGAACCGGTGGGCTACAAGGTGATCTTTGTGCCCTTCAGCGCGGGGCGTCCGTCTGGTCCGCCCGTGGATTTTGTTGCCGGATTCCGGGACAGTGACGGCACGACTCGCGGCCGTCCAGTAGGGGTGACGGTAGATCCGCGTGGCGCCCTTATTGTCGCTGACGACCTGTCAAACACGATCTGGCGCATCACGCCGACACGGCCCGCAGGGCCGCAGACGCAGACTGACGGGCCGGNGNCGGTGCAGACACCCGCACCGACGTCGATGCCGCCGACCTAGCCGCTCCGATGGACATCGGGGGCTCAGCGGCCTGCGTGACTCAGCCACTTTTAGGCAACGCCCAGCCGCGTTACCGATGTCGCGATGTGGTCGCCCGATCGCCAGCGGACCGGCGGCGTCAGGGCGACCTTCCGCAGGGTCCTCGCCAGTTCGCGATTCCGTTTATTGCGGGGGCAAGCGCAGCAGCCGGTTGATGGTCTCAAGGTCGACTTCGGACAGGATGCCGCCGGCCGCCTTCAGGCGCAGGCCGTCCAACAACGTGCCATAGCGCGCCTGCGCGAGGTCGCGCTGCGTAGCGTAGAGCTGTTGCTGGGCGTTCAGGACGTCGAGGTTGATGCGTACGCCGATCTCATAACCGGTTTTGTTGGCTTCTACAGAGGCACGACTGGATTTTTCGCCAGCCTCCAAGGCGCGGATACGGGCCAGGCCGGTCATGACGCCTGTGTAGTACTGACGGGCGGACTGTGCGGACTGGCGGCGGGCGGCCTGGTAGTCGTTGCGCGCCTTTTGTTCGAGCTGGACTTTCTCTGTGACCTGAGAGGATATGCCGCCGCCCGCGTAGATGGGCACGGACAGGACCAGGCCGACAGAGCTGTCTGCGGCCCGGCTGCCGGCGGCGCTGCGATTTGAGGTGCTGGCGCTGCCGCTGGTGGCCTGCAGGCTCAGGGTGGGGTAATGCCCGCCGCGCGCAATCTGGATATCACGTTGGGCAATTTGCGTCTGCAACTGCGCGCGAGCGACTTCCAGGCTGGCGGATTCGGCTTGAGTTGACCAATCTTCCTGCCTGGCGGGTTGGGGCGCGGGCAGCGGGACCGTGGAGGGCAGCTCGGCCAAGGCCTCAGGGGGCTGTCCGATGATCTGCGTCAGTTGGCCGCGCAGTACAGTCAGATCGTGCTGCTGCCGCAGTTCCTCGGCGACAACCAGGTCATAGCGGGCCTGCGCCTCGTAGGTGTCGGTGATGGTGGCATTGCCCAGCTCGAAATTGCGCTTGGCGGATTCCAGTTGGGCAGCTACCGAGGCCTTTTCGCCCTCGGTAGCTGTCAAGGCGTCCTGAGCGGTGAGGATGCCGAAATAGGTGTCCGATACGCGCAGCAGCAGGTCTTGGTAGGCCTGTTGCAGGGCGAGCTCCGCGTCGGCGACGCCGAGTTTGGCCTGCTCGTAGCGCTGCCAGCTCGACCAGTCGTAAAGCGGCTGTGTCAGGACGAGTTCCCACGGCGCCCGCGTGTTGTCCTGAACACGCCGGGACAGATTACGCGTGGCACGGGTGTCTTCGTAAGTCAGTCCGATTTCGGCATTGATTGCCGGCAGCAGGCCAGCACGAGCCTGGGGCAATTGTTCTATCGACGCGCGATACTGGGCGCGGGCCGCAGCGTATACGGGATCGTTGGCCAGTGCCGACTGCCACGTTTGCAGCAGGTCCTGAGCAGCGCTGACAGGAAGGCACCAACTGATACTGAGCGCCAGACCCAGCGTAGCCGCAAGCGATCTGGCGCACATGGAGCCGTATCAGAACTTGAAATGCGAAACGGTAGTCCCGCGCAGCGGCTTGACGACGGTCTCGAACAAATTGACAGTTTCGAAGCTGGCTGCCGTGGTGCGCGTGATGCGACAGGCGGTCATGACCGGGGCCTGGCCCACGATGATGACCAGACGGCCGCCGACGCGCAACTGATATTTCAGTGCATCCGGCACGGCGGGCACTGAACCCGTGACCAGGATGGCGTCATATTCGGTCGTACCCCAGCCATTGCGTCCGTCGCCGGTTTCGATCTTGACGTTGGTGACGTTGTTCGCCTGCAGATTGTTCTGCGCGAATGTCACCAGGCGATTGTCGATTTCGACCGAGGTGACCTGTTGGGCCAGATGTGCCAGCAGGGCCGCCTGGTAGCCCGAGCCCGTGCCGATTTCCAGCACGCAGTCGGTAGCGGTCAGCTGCAATTCTTGGGTCAGACGTGCCTCGACCTTGGGGGCCAGCATGTTCTGGCGGGTGTTGGTCGCATTGATTTCCAGCGGGAGTTCCAGGTCGGAAAACGCCAGGGCTCGCAGCGCCGGCGGCACGAATTGCTCGCGGCGGACAACAAACAGAGCGTCCAGGACCTTGGGATCGAGTACATCCCAGGGGCGGATTTGCTGCTCCACCATGTTGAAGCGAGCTTGTTCTACATCAGGCAGGGTCGAAGCGTTCATGACAGCGAAGAGAAAATCAAGAAGAACCAACCGGACATTGTACTGATTCGGTGGGAATGTGGGGGATGGCCCCCGTAGTGGGGCGGGAGCCTTCATCGGGACCGTTTCCTGCCGGCCTCATGGCGCTGGCTCGGCCGGCGAGGGGAGCCTGTAGCCGCGGGCGGGCCAAGGCACCATAGCCAGCACGATTACCACCAAGCGTGAAAATGATGCGTCGGGCCATGTCCGGAGCCGACCTGCAGGCGGTCAGCATGGCGCAGCGCCTCGGCCAGGTAGGCCTTGGCGCGGCGGGCGGCCTCGGGGACATCGTCGATCTGCGGCAGCAGCGCGGCCAAGGCGGCTGACAGAGTGCAGCCGGTGCCGTGGGTGTTACGTGTGTCGATGCGATGGCCGGGCAGTTCGATCATCCGGTCGCCGTCATGCAGCAGGTCGATGGTGTCGTTGCCCGGCAGGTGGCCGCCTTTTAGCAGCACCCAGCGCTGCCCGGAATACGCCATGATGTTGCGCAGCCGCTCGGCGACGCGGCGCATTTCCTTGACGGTTTCGACGGGGCGTTCATCCAGCAGTACACCGGCCTCGGGCAGATTGGGCGTCAACATGGTGGCGTGCGGCAACAGGGCCTCGCGCAGGGCGCCGACGGCATCGCGCTCGAGCAGGTGATCGCCGCTCTTGGCGACCATGACCGGATCCAGGACGACGTGAGCGGGTAGCCATTTGGCCAATTTTTCCGCTACGACAAGGGTCACCGGACGTTGACCGAGCATGCCGATCTTGACCGCGTCGATGCGGACATCGGCAAAGAGCGTGTCGATCTGCAGGCCGACGAACTCGGGCGGCACGGGGGCGATGCCGGTGACGCCTTGGGTATTCTGTGCGGTGAGGGCGGCGATGACCGCGCATCCGTAGGCGCCCAGTGCACTCATGGCTTTGACGTCGGCCAGCACGCCGGCGCCGCCGGACGGGTCTACGCCAGCGATGCTGAGCGCGTTGGGAATCGGCCGGCTGCCGGCCTGCGACGTACTCATTGCGTATTGGCCGGGGCGGCGGTGATCAGGCCTTCGGTGGGCGAGCTGGGCGCGCCGCTGTACAGCTTGCGCGGCATACGGCCGGCCAGGAAGGCATCGCGGCCGGCCTGGACGGCGTTCTTCATGGCGCGAGCCATCAGAACGGGGTCTTTGGCGCCCGCGATCGCGGTGTTCATCAAGACGCCGTCGCAGCCGAGTTCCAGAGCGATGGCGGCGTCAGACGCGGTGCCCACCCCTGCGTCCACCAGCACCGGGACACGGGCCTGATCAATGATCAGGCGCAGGTTCCAGGGGTTCAGAATGCCCATGCCCGAGCCGATCAGCGAGGCCAGCGGCATGACCGCGACCACGCCGATGTCTTCGAGCATACGGCATTGGATGGGGTCGTCGGTGCAATAGACCATGACCTTGAAGCCGTCGTCGACCAGCGTTTTTGCGGCCTCCAGGGTGGCAGGCATGTTGGGGAACAGTGTGTGCGGATCGCCCAGAACCTCGAGTTTGACGAGGTCATGGCCGTCGAGCAGCTCGCGCGCCAGCCGCAGGGTGCGCACGGCGTCGTCGGCGGTGTAGCAGCCCGCCGTGTTGGGCAACAGGGTGAACTGCGACGGCGGGACATAGTCCAGCAGGCTCGGTTCGCCGGGATTTTGGCCAATATTGGTGCGGCGAATCGCCACGGTCACGATTTGCGTGCCGCTGGCGTCCAGCGCGGCGCGGGTCTGTTCGAAATCTTTGTATTTGCCGGTGCCTACCAGCAGGCGCGACTGGTATTCGCGCCCGGCGATGGTCAGAGTGTCTGGAGTCGTCATTGTGCAGCGTGCTGAAAAAGAATCCCGTGGCCGGGCGTGAGGCGACCGGCATCTAGGACTCCATGATAATCCACCTGCTCAATAACGCTACGACCCCAGGGCACTCCGGCGTTGCCGGTCGCGTATTGCGCTCCTGCCGCGCAAGGCATGCGCGGTGGCAAATTTGGGGGGCAATCACGTTACTGATTGATCATTGAGATGGCAGGCCGAGAAATGTCCGGGTGCAATTTCCTTGCGCAATGGTGCTTCGATACGGCAGCGTTCGTGGGCATGTGGGCAGCGAGGATGGAAATGGCAGCCGGGTGGCGGTTTGAGCGGGCTGGGCAATTCGCCTTTCAGCGCTTCGAAGCGGCGTTTGCCCGGTTTGATGCGCGGGACTTCAGCGAGCAACGATTGTGTGTAAGGATGATTGGGACGTGCGTACACTTCTTTGACGGGCGCTTCTTCCACGACGCGGCCGAGATACATGATGGCTACACGGTCGGAAATATGTTTCACCACCCCGAGATCGTGGCTGACAAATAAATACGTCAAATCGAGTTGTTCGCGCAGATCCATGAAGAGATTCAAGATTTGCGCCTGAATCGATACGTCGAGTGCGGCGACACTTTCATCGCATACCAGGAAATCGGGTTGCACAGCCAACGCGCGTGCAATATTGACGCGGGCGCGCTGGCCTCCCGAGAATTGGTGCGGCAGCCGGCGCTTCATCGTGGGATCGAACCCGGCTTTGCGCAGATAGTCATCTACATAGTCGCCCCGATTGCCTTTGATCAGACCATGGATGGCAGGGGCCTCGGCGACAAGGGTTTCGATATTCATGCGAGGATTGAGCGCAGCCATGGAATTCTGGAAAATCATCTGGGCCGACAGATCTGCATCGTGCAATGCTTTACCGTTCAGTTTCAGACGATCAGAACCTTTCCAGTACACCTCGCCGGAGGAGGGATTCAGTATGCCCGCCGCAATACGGCCCAGCGTCGATTTTCCGCAGCCGCTCTCGCCCACCAATCCGAGAACCTCGCCACGTTTGATGGAAAGGTCGACTTCATCGAGTGCATGAACGATAGGGGGGCGTTTCGCTATACCCAGTCCGATGGCGATCCGGGCTGCCAGATCGGGTTTCGCGCCAAAGCGCATCGAAATCTTGCGCAGGTCCAGCAGCGGCTCAGTATGGGAGTGAGTGGCCGAGACAGTCATGCGTACACCTTTTCGTAAGGGTGGAAGCAACGGTAGTAGCGAAGTTCGGTGCCTGAGGCTTCAGGTTGCTGGCGACAGGCGTCCGATGCCCGCTCGCAGCGGGTGCGAAATGCACATCCTTCGGGCATATTCGCCAGGCTTGGCGTGACACCGGGAATTTGGGCAAGCCGGCGTCCCTGGTTATTCTCCGAGGGAACCGAACGGATCAGCCCGCGGGTATAGGGATGGCTCGGCGTTTCCAGGACGGAAAAAACATCGCCCGTCTCGACAATACGTCCGCCGTACATGACAGCTATCCGGTCGGCCAGGCTGGAGACAATGGCCAAGTCGTGAGTAATCCATATCACCGCTGTTCCTTGTTGTTCAGTCAGTTTTTGGAATTCGGAAATAATCTGTGCCTGGATCGTGACATCAAGGGCGGTGGTCGGCTCATCGGCGATGATGAGGTCAGGGCGATGCAGTAGTGCAATAGCGATTGCCACGCGCTGGCGCATGCCTCCGGAGAATTCGTGCGGGTAGGCCTCCAGGCGTTCCTCAGGGCTGGGAATGCCGACCATGCCGAGCGCGTCACGTGCTCGTGCACGGGCTTCATGACGACTGATTTTCTCGTGGGCGTGCAAAGTCTCCATGAGCTGGACTCCGACGCGTAACACCGGATTCAGCGTCATCATCGGATCCTGAAACACCATGGCAATGCGGCGCCCGCGCAGATTGCGGCGAGTTCTCGCATCGGCGCGGGTCAAATCGTCCCCATTGAACAAGACCTGCCCGGAGGCAACGCGGCCTGGTTCGTCGATCAGTCCTAGAATGGAAAATCCCGTGACGCTCTTGCCGGAACCGCTTTCACCCACCAGGCCCAGCACCTCGCCGCGGTTGACCTGAAAGGACACCTCGTTGACCGCCCGCAGCGGCTTGCCGTCTTCGTCGGGAAACTCGGTCACGAGATTACGGACTTCTAATAAGGGAGTCATCGGGCCTTCCTCGGGTTGAGCACGTCACGTAAACGGTCACCGACCAGGTTGATCGAAACGATGGTGATGAGCAGGGCAATGCCCGGGTAGAAGCTGATCCAGTACAAACCCGACAGCAAATAGCGATAGCCATTGGCGATCAGCATGCCCAAGGAAGGCTGTGTGACAGATGCTCCCAGTCCCAGAAATGACAAGGTCGACTCCAGGCCAATGGCACGGGCCACTTGCATCGTCGCGATGACGATGATGGGAGCAACGCAATTGGGCAGCAGGTGACGAAGCAGTATGCGATGGCTTGGAATACGCAGGCAGCGCGCTGCCTCGATGAATTCCTTTCCTCGTTCGACGAGTGCGGTGCCCCGTGCGGTGCGAGCATATGTCGCCCATTCGGCCACGATAATGGCCAACACGACATTGGCTACCCCGTTGCCCAAAATGGCCAGCACCATTAACGCCATCAGAATGGTCGGGAAGGAAAGCTGCAGGTCGACCAGCCGCATGATGAAGCTTTCGGTGCGCCCGCCCAGATAGGCGGCAAGCAGTCCAACGGTGGTGCCGAGCAGGGCCGCGATCAACGCCGAGGCAATGCCGACGACGAGCGAAGTGCGTAATCCGTACAGGATGCCCGACAGAATATCGCGCCCCTGGTCGTCCGTGCCCAAGTAATACGGCACGCCATCCATGCTGGCCGACCCTGGCGGCAAACGGCCGTCGAGGATGTCCATCTGGGTCAGATCATAGGGATTCTGTGCAGAGATCCAGGGGGCCAGAATAGCGAGTAAACAGATCGCGATCAGCACGATGGCCCCCAGCAGCGCCGTGGGAGATGAGAAAAAACGCTTCAAAGCGGGGCCAATGCGAGGCGGCGGCGGTGCCGTCACGCTATCGGGGATATTCGTGCCGTCCGGCGAATTGGCAAGTCTAGTATTCATGGCGTCATCCTTTGCCTTCGAGGCGGACACGAGGATCGAGCAGGGTGTAGCAAATATCGATAATGAAGTTCAGCGAGACAAAAAGAATGACCATCATCATCAAATAGGCCACGATGACAGGCCGATCCAGCAGGTTGATGCTGTCGATAATGAGTTTGCCCATTCCGGGCCAGCCGAAAATGCTTTCGGTCACGACCGAATAAGCAATCAACGAGCCGAATTCCAAGCCGATGATGGTGACGACAGGGATCATCAGGTTCTTCAGTACGTGAACGAAAATGACCCGGCTCTCGTGCAGCCCCTTGGCATGGGCAAATTTGACAAAATCCTGCGCGATGACTTCCTGCACCCCCGCACGGGTCAGGCGAAGAATCAACGAGGTTTTGAACAACGCGAGATTCAATGCAGGCAGCAGCATGTGCGAGAGCCCGTTGGCCGTCAGAAACGACCAATTCACGCCCAGGAACATCACGGTATCGCCCCGGCCATTTGACGGCAGCCAACCCAGTTCTACGGCAAATACCAGGATCAGCATCAGCCCCACCCAGAACGTTGGCAACGAAAACCCGAAGATGGAGCCCGTCATAATGATTCTGGACGAGATTCTCCTGGGGTAAAGCCCGGCATATAGTCCCAGCGGAATTCCCACCACAATGGCAATGACCATGGCACAGAGCGCAAGCTCCAACGTGGCGGGCAAGCGCTCGATGATGACGTCGAGCGCTGGCTTGTGATAGACGAAACTATTACCGAAATTGCCCTGCGTCAGTCCATGCAGAAAGCTGAGATACTGCTGCCAGAGCGGTTTGTCCAGGCCAAGATTGGCGATGACCTGGGCACGTTCCGCTTGGTTCAGGTCGGGGTTGATGAGGATGTCGACGGGATTGCCAATGACGTTGATGCCAACAAAGACGATCAACGTCATCGCCAATATGACGAAGCCCGCCTGGATTGCGCGTCGGATGAGCGTAGTGACCATTGTCAATCCTGTGTTCGGTTAGTCGACGCTGATAGCCATGCCGTCGCGTTGCGGATCGGCTGCCCCTGCCGAAAGTCCGTTATCGATGCGTATGCCGTGCAGCGCGGCGAAGGCATAGGTCTGCGGCGAACGTACGACGCTGTAGCCTTCGCGGCTCAGTTCGTCGACGACGGAGCGGCGAATGCGATTGCAGATGTCGATCGAATTCGAAACGCCTACTAAGCGCGGCGCCGATACTGCTTCGTGAATCCCCATGCCGTAGTCGATCATGTTGATGAGACCCTGTGCCACCGTCGGAGCGATATAGCTGCCGCCGGGCGCACCGATGACGATGATGGGGCGGTCGCCTTCGAAGACGATGGTGGGGGCGGCCGAACTGGCGCGACGCTTTCGCGGGGCGATGGAAGCCGGCTTGCCTGGTCGAGGATCAAATCGTCCCATCAGGCCGTTGTACATGAAGCCCAGCCCATCCGTAATGGCGCCCGACGGGCTGCCCAGCGAATGCGTCATGGCGACGGCGTTGCCTTCCTTGTCGATGACCGAGATATGCGTGGTGTCGCGTTGAGACAGATCCAGCCGTTCGACATTTGCCCGCTCGCCACGTTTGATTTCATCGGCCAGTGCGGCCGCATGCTCCTTGGAAAGCAGCTTTTCCACGGGAACGTCGACATAGGCCGGATCGCCCATGTGAGCATCTTTGTCGATGGTCATGCGCTTCATGGCTTCGAAGAGTGTACGTACGTATTCTGTCGAACCGTGCCGCATGCTGGCGATGTCGAAGTTTTCCAGAATATGCAGCAGCTCAATCATCGGAAAGCCCGAACCCGGAGGCGGGCTGGAGGCTATACGTTTGCCACGGTAACTGCCCCATACGGGTTCAGCTCGGCTGACGCTGTATTGCGCGAGGTCGTCTCGTCCGATCAGTCCGCCGTGACGTGCAAAATCTGCCGCAATCTGCTGAGCGATTTCGCCGTGATAGAAAATATCCGATGAGCCGCTTTGAGCGATACGCCGCAACGTGTTCGCCAGATCCGGATTTTTCAGCCGATCTCCCACGCGGCGTAACGAACCGTCTTCGTGAAAATAAACGCGGCGTCCCGTTTCCGAAAAACGAAGTTTGTCTATAGTGTTGATCTGCCCATCGCCGCGTTGGTCTTTAGCCCAGTACCAATGCATGTGCGGGCGTATCATGAAGCCTTCTTCGGCGTAGCGAATTGCCGGCTGAATCAGGTCGGCCCAGTCCCAGGTGCCGTAATCTTTCAACGCGGTTTCGTAGCCCTTGAGTGCACCGGGCGTGCAGCAGGCCAAATAGCCGATTTCAGAGATGTTGTCTTTAAGAATGAAGCCGAAGCCGTCGCGGCTTTGTCCAACCAGTTTGTCGAGCCACATGTCCGGCGTCGCGGCAATGGGCGCCAGCGCGTAAAACTCGAGCATTTCATGTATGCCTCGCTTGGGCATGTAGACATGCATCGAACCAAACCCGCCGATGCCGGTCATCTGAGGATCAACCACGCCTTGCACGAAAGCGCATGCCAGCGCGGCGTCTACCGCATTGCCTCCACGCTCAAGTACCGCTGCTCCTGCCTCAACCGCTTCGGGTTGCGGGGCGACAATCGTTGCGTTGCGATTCATGCGCGCTTCTCCTTGAGTACCTGGGCAAGGAATTGCTTGACATGGCCCAGCACTTTGAGCCGATCGTGCGATACGCCAGGAACCTCATCAAAGGTCACCTTGACGCCGGCGGCTTCGAAGGATTTCTGCAGCGAACGCAAGCGTTCGGGCCGAGTCGAGCCTGGATCGTTGGCGCCGTCCATGTAGTAAACGGAACCGGGCTTGTGGGTGATTTCCCATGTCTCCAGATCCAGGGCGCCGACCACCATCTGGACGGGGACCTTTGCCAATGCCTCTATGTCTAGCGGACGGCCAAACTTTTCGGCCAGGTCGCGGGTGCCGATCCACCAGTCCTTTTCAGGATTGAGCAGCGTTACCGAGCCGGGGGCTCCGATGCTTGCGGCCCAGAGTTTTTCGGGATGCAAGAGGGCAAAACGATGCGTGAAATGCCCGCCTCCTGAAAAACCGAACATGGCAAATGTGGACCAGTCCTGACCATATTTGGCGGCCATTTCTTCGACCATGGACAGTACGACGTGGTCGTATCGGATGTCTCCTTCGACCAGGTATTTATAGCCAGATCGAGCGCCATCACCACGCACGTTGATCGGGAAAATGGGACACAAGATGGCGCAATCGTTGTAAAGCCCGAACTCGGAGAATCCATCGCGAAACTCGATCGCCGAGGTGCGTCCCGTACCGTGGACCGCTACGAGCAGATCAACTTTGCGGCCCTGCGCGACGGTAGGAGGGACATAAAGCAGCATGTGAAATCGCGGATCTGCAGTAGACGCGAAAATGGCCGTCTCGCCATAGTCATAAAAGGCGCGCGCGCGTGCCGCGGCCTCGCTTGTGCCAAGCTCTTGCATAGTTTCTCCAACGGAAAATTCGGATGTATTGCGGTGTTCGGGCGACACCGCAGGGGAGGCGGGACTGGCCTCCCCCGTTATTCGTTTTATGAATTATTTTTGTGCAGGGTCTGCGGGGCGTACTTCGTAGGCCATGGTGTACTTGTCGCTACGGGGCGTGAAAGCGATCTTCTTGCTCGCACCCATCACGACGTTCTCGTAGTGCATGGGCAGCAGCCAATGTTGGTTGAACGTCAGCTCCGATACCTGCTGCAGCAGCGGCTCGCGCTCATCGTCTTTCAGGCTTGCCGTGGCTTGATCGAGCAGTTTATTGATTTCCGGAACATTCACGCCGCCGCCGTTGTAGCGGCCCGTGCCTTTTTCCTTGTCCTGGCCTGCGACGAGCGCTATCGCGGGGTTCGATACCTCGCCCGTATTGACGCCCCATGACCCCAGGAACATGGAGTAGTCGCCGTTGGAGTATTTGCCCGAGTACACAGACCAGGGGACGACTTGAACTTTGGTTGCGATGCCGATGCGCGATAGCATTTGACCTACTGCCTGCAGAACTTCGCTATCGTTCACATAACGGCCCGATGGGCCATGAATGGTTAACGCAAACCCGTCGGGGTAGCCTGCTTGTGCCAAGAGCTCCTTGGCGCGGCGGGGATCGTATCCGACTGCCTGTACCTTGTCCGAGTGTCCAAAGAAGCCATTGGCGACGAATTGATCGGCAACCGTACCGTTTTTCTGCATGATGCGATCAACGATGGCGGGACGATTGATCGCCAGCAGCAACGCCTCACGAACGCGCGCGTCTTTGAACGGGTTTTTCTCCAGTGGGGACCCGTTTTTCGCGGTGGCAAACGGGGTCTTGTCTTTAGAGACATCCATGCCGAAATAAACGAAGCGCGTAGACTGGCCGCGGATGATTTGCAGCTTGTCGTTGCTCTCGACACGGCTAACGCCTTCGGCAGGCAGGTTTTCGATCAGATCCAGGTCGCCGGAGAGCAACGAAGCCAGGCGGCCACCATCATCGGGTGCCATGCGCAGAGTGACTTTGCTCCACGGTGCGGGGCCTTCGAAATAGTTGTCGTTGCGTGCCAGGACGATGCGGTCGCCGGGCGTGTACGACACGAATTTGAACGGGCCGGTACCGACAGCGGCTTTCCCGCTCTCGAAGTCTGCCACGCTGGCCTTCGCGTATTGCGAGCTGATGATGTGAATGCGGCTGAGCGAATTCAAGAGCAGGGGATCGGGCGTAGATGTTTCTACCACAACGCTGTAGGGGTCTTCGACCGTGACCTTGGCGATATTCCGTGTGTAGGCGGCGAACGCATGTGAGGGTTTATCTCTCGCACGCAACAGGGATGCAACCACGTCTTCTGCGTCGAACGTCGAGCCGTCATGAAAGGTCACCCCTTTGCGCAGCTTGAACCGCCAGTGCGTGTCGTCGATGACTTCCCACGATGTGGCTAGCTGCGGCTTATTTTCCGCGCGGCTTCCACGGTTGATCAGACTGTCGAAGATGTGGCGATTGGCCGCATTGTTCGGCGAATTGGAGTCCTCATGCGGATCCATGGTGGTGACAGGCGCCGCCATACCGATTGACAGCGTGGCGTCTTGCGCCATGGACGGGGATGTTACAGAAACGAGTAATGCCAATGCTGTGCCGGATACGACTCGGCGGGTCATCGCTTTGATCAATTCTTACTCCCTTGGAAGGCTGGCATCAGGCCAATGGTCAGTCTGAGTTCTTGTCGCTGCGGGGTGTTGAAAGCGGGTGATGAAAACAAAGGATTAGCTATATGTCAATGCAATTTTGTTATGTGTTTTGTCTAGTAAAACAGCTAATATCACCGCCAAATAGGAGGTGAAGATCGCATGAGTGACGATAAATACACTGTTGAATCAGTCGAAAAAGCCTTTGATTTATTGATGGCAGTCGCTCGAATGCCGCGATCTGGTGTGACAAAACTCGCGCAGAAAACGAACCTGGTCAAATCTCGGGCCTACCGTTTGTTGCATACAATGGAACAGCGGAAAATCGTCAAAAGAGACGAAAACAATGGTTATGTGCTGGGCGACGCCATGCTGGTACTCGGCATCACGGCCAGTTCTCAGATTGATTTGATCCGGCTTGCCACACCTATCCTGGAAGAGCTATGCCAACGTGTGAACGAAACGGTTCAGTTGCGTACGGCAGATGGCTTTGATGCCCTGTGCATTGCTAAAGCCGAGCCATCGAGAGACCTGCGTGTGCATGCCAATGTGGGGCGTAGACGTCCCTTGTATGCAGGATCGCCCAAATGCTTGCTGGCGTTTCAGTCTCGGGAGTTCATTGACCGGTGCATACCGGAACATCCCACTCCGCTAACGGATCTCACACCCAAGTCGCGACTTTTGATTCTGGATGAGTTAGCCAAAATCCGTAAACAAGGCTATTGCGTCAGCAGGGGCGAAGTCAGCGATCATCAAGTGTCGTGCGCGGCGCCGGTATTCGCTATCGACAACTCTATCGTGGCTTCCATCCATGTGGTCGCGCCCGCATTCAGGATCGGAGAGCCCGAATTGCAGCACATCATTCATTTGGTAGTGTCGGCCGCACAGCGTTTGTCTGCCGGGCTCGGCTGGAGCAAAGGGTAGCGGCCGTTTGCGGCGTGGTCGCCTCAACTTGATCAAGAATGGCTGCGCCTATTCTTGACGCTTCAGTGGGAGGTGTTTGAAGAGTCAGTGAGGGACCGTTGAGCGCGAACCTGATCCAGGTCCTCGCACAGTTTCTCGGTCACATCGATCAAGCGCGGCCCAGGCCGATACAACGCGTCAGCAGCCACACTGAATACGTAGCCCTGTTGCGCGGCCGGCAACCCATGCTGCTGCCAGGCTTGCAGATTGCTGCGTGCATCGTCGGGGCCGGCCGACCCAGCGACTACCGCGTCCGGCCGCGCCGCCAGCACGCTTTCGAGCGAAATCTGCGGCGCCAGTGTGCTGATGTCTGCAAAAGCATTGATGCCGCCGCACAGGCGCACGGCATCGCTGACGATACTGTGCCCGTTCAGCGTGTAAATCGGTTGCAGGCCGGCTTGAATGAAAACCCGCACCGGTGCGAGATGCGTGTAACGCGCCGATAACACGGCCAGCCGCGCACGCAAGGCCTCGGCAGCAGGGATCGCCCGCCCCTCGGTGCCGAACAGCCGGCCCATTGTTTCTACCGCGTCGGGAATCTCGTCCAAGGTCCGCGGGTCGCTGTAGAACACCGGCACTTTCAGGCGCCGCATGAGATCCGCCAGGGGATCAGGGACCGCTGGCTGCCAGGCGATCAGCAGATCGGGCTGCAGCGCGGTGGCGATTTCCAGATTCGGTCGCAGTGTGGTGCCGATGGAAGGCAGCGCGAGGGCTGCAGAGGGGTAGTTACTGCCCTGGGCGATGCCTGCGAGATAGGAGCCTGCGCCAGCCGCGTAGACCAATTCTGTCGCGTGTGGCGCGGCGGTGATCGCACGCCGCGCGGGGGCGGGCAGCGTGATGATGTGGCCGTGATCATCGCGCAGTGTGATCGTTGCGCGATGCGCCGTCGTCGCGACGTGTGCATCGGCCGTCGCTATTTGTGGTCGCTCCGAGGCCCTTGCGGCCACAGCGGTTGACGGGACAGCGGCTGCAGAGATCGTTTTTGCAGTCGTTGAGCCAACGTGGGCAGCAGCCTGCGGCACGGTTGCCGTGTCCGCCCGGGCAGACATCGTGGTCAAGCAGAGCAGTGTTGCCGCCAATGCCCGCCCATCCAGGCTGAAGAGCCTGGTGGCAATGGAGGCGGGCATGGCAGATCGCATCAGTAGCGGATCGTCAACGACGCCTGGACGTTGCGGCCAGCGGCCGGATACAGGTTATATGCACCCGTAGCGCCGGTGCTGCCCGAGCGGATGCCATAGGTCGCGTATTCCTTGTCAAACAGATTGTTCACCGCCAATGTGCCCGAGATGTTCTTGGTAAAGGCATAGCCGACCTTGCCGTTGACCAGGAAATAGTCATCCAGCTGCTTGTCGAACTCGTTGGCCTGGTCATTATCCATGCGTGCTTTGCCCACGTATTGGCCGGACAGGCTGATGAATAGCTTGTCCATGGGGCGCCACGTGGCCCCCAGGTTGGCCATCCATTTTGGCACCAAGGGCACGGTGTTGCCGGCCAGGTCCACGCCAGCGGCGGTGCCTGAGCGGAATTCGGCCTGCATCCAGGTGACGTTCGCATCCAGGCTCAAGCTCTTGGTCAGATCGTGATGGCCTTCCAGTTCGACCCCTTGGCGGCGCGTCGGATCCAGGTTGACGTTGGAGAACGTAATCGGGTTGTATTGGATCTCGTTGGTCAGGTCATAGCGATACCAGGTCAGGCGGGCGCTGGAGGTATCCGACTTCCACAAAATGCCCAACTCCTTGTCCACCGAGGTCTGCGGTTTGAGCGGGGTCGCGACGTACAGCAGTTCGTCGGAATTGGCGAAACGGAAGCTGCGGCCGACTTTGCCGTAGGCGCTGAAGCCCGCGCCGAGTTCCTGACGCAAGGCCAGTTGCCAGGCGCCCAGGTGGCGTGTCTCGTCGGAGTTGCCGCTGTAGCCGGACAGGGTTTCCAGCTGATCGTTGGCATATTGGCGACGGCCGCCCAGTGTGATGCGGGTCGTGTCGGTAGCCTGGATCTGAGCCTCGGCAAAGAACCCATGTTGGCGTTGTTTGGCGCGCCACTGATCCGGCATGGACGAGTACGAGTACAGATTGGAGGCGTCCAGGCTGCTGTCTAGCATGTCGGCGCCCACGATCAGCGCGTGTTTGCCGGCAATCGGCAACTGATAGCGGAGGCTGCCAGTGGTTTCGTCCAGGTCCTGTTCGCGAGTCGTGTCGCCGAAGCTGGATCCCGTGAAACCGGTCAACGACTTGTCGCGTTGGTTCAGGTCGGCATAGAGGGTGCCCGTGCCCAGGCGCTGTTCGATTTGCAAACCGAACGCGTCCGTCTTGGTATTGACGTAATCGTCGGGCGTGGACGTGCCGCGCGGATCGTCCTCATACTCGTTCAGACCGGTGGCGGGATCGACGCGGCGCGGGCCGGGCAGTCCGAGTTTCTGCGTGGTCGTGCGGGCATAGAGGCGGATTTCGCCATCGTCGTGGTGAAAGGCCAGGCCGACGCCGCCCCCGTCGCGGCTTTCGCGATTATTGTCGCGGTAGTTGTCGGTGCGCAGCGTTTGTCCGTAGACGTCGACAGTCACATGCTCGTTTTGCAGGCTGATGGCGGCATCCAATTGGTGCAGGCCGTAATTGCCCACCGTGCCGGTCACGCTGGCCGAGACGGGCTGCCCGCCGGGATTGCCGCGCTTGGTCAGGATATTGATTACGCCACCGGTCGTACCGCCGCCGTACTGGACCGAGCCGCTGCCGCGGACGATCTCGATGCGTTCAATGCGGTCCAGCGGCACCGTGCCTAGCGAGGGCGCCGACAGGTCATTGTTGTTTTGCGGTACGCCATCGATCAGGACCAGCGTGTTGCTGAACCCGGCAATACCAAAGCCGCGCAGGTCTATCTGCGCCTGCGCCGCTGCACCCGTGCTGTTGATCACGTGTACGCCGGCTTGGGTGGACAACAGCTCCTGTACCGTCATGGCGCTGCTGGTGCGGATTTGTTCCTGGGTCAGCACGGACACCTGTACGGGTTGATCGCGGGCCTCGGTGGGCACGCGCGAGGCCGTGACGGTGACGGTGCTGAGCTCCGGGGCAGCGGCCGCAGGGGATGTTTGATCTTGTTGTTGGGATTGTTGGGCGGCGGCCAGCGCGGGCACGGCGCAAATCAAGACTCCGGCCGCATGCCGGAAGGGGCGGGATTTCATCAGACAAGCCTCGGTTTGACGCGCGACCCCGCACGTCGTTCACGGTAATGGGCCGCACAAGGCGTCCCGGTGGGTGAACTGGCCGGTGTCGGGCTGCCATGCGGCGTGATGCAGCATGGGGACCGTTGCGGGGGCAGCACAGGCTGGGCGCGGCGCGCCTTCCTGTTTCCCGTTTACCTTCGGCGCATATTGCGCGCCAGAAGCACCAGTTCGGGGCCGCACTGTAGCATTCACAGGCAAAAAACAACCCGTTTTGTTACCATCAAGCGTCGGTTTTCGGGCATTTTTTGCCTTTTCGCCACATTTCCGAGATATTTCCGTGTCGTATCCCCGCCTGCCTTACCCGCCTTCGTCCTATACCCGAGGTGGCGATTTCGCCCGCCTGCTGGGTGAACGCATCCTGATCCTGGATGGTGCGATGGGCACCATGATCCAGCGCTACAAGCTCGGCGAAGCCGATTTCCGCGGTCAGCGTTTTGCAGATCACCACAAAGATCTGAAGGGCGATAACGAACTGCTGTCGCTGGTGCGGCCGGATGTCATCGACGAGATCCACCGCCAGTATCTGGAGGCAGGCGCCGATGTCATCGAGACCAATACCTTTGGCGCGACGTCGATTGCGCAGGGCGACTATGACTTGCCCGAGCTGGCGTATGAGCTGAATCTCGAGTCTGCAAAACTCGCGCGGGCGGCCTGTGATGCCTACAGCACCCCCGAGCGCCCGCGTTTTGTGGCGGGTGCGTTGGGACCACAGCCCAAGACCGCGTCGATTTCGCCGGACGTGAATGATCCCGGCGCACGCAACATCACTTTTGATGAGCTGCGCATTGCCTATATCGAGCAATTGAATGGTTTGTTGGATGGCGGCATCGACATTGTGTTGATCGAGACCATTTTCGACACCCTCAATGCCAAGGCTGCCATTTTTGCCGTCGAGTCCGTATTCGAGGAACGCGGCATACGCTTGCCCGTCATGATCTCGGGCACCGTCACCGACGCGTCGGGGCGCATTCTCTCGGGCCAGACCGTCGAGGCGTTCTGGAATTCCGTGCGTCACGCCAGACCCGTCACGATCGGCTTGAATTGTGCTTTGGGTGCGGCGCTGATGCGCCCCTATGTCGCCGAGCTCTCCAAGATCTGCGACACCTACGTCTGTGTGTATCCCAACGCCGGTCTGCCCAACCCGATGGCGGAAACGGGCTTTGACGAAACGCCGGCCGATACTTCGGCGTTGCTCGAGGAATTTGCGCGTGCCGGATTAGTCAATATGTCGGGCGGCTGCTGCGGCACGACCCCTGACCATATTCGCGCCATCGCCGATAAAGTCACCGCACTGACCCCGCGCGTCGTGCCCGATATTCCCGTCAAGACCCGCCTGTCGGGCCTGGAGCCGTTGAATATCGACGAGGAGTCCTTGTTCGTCAACGTGGGCGAGCGCACCAACGTCACGGGCAGCAAGATGTTTGCGCGCCTGATCCGCGAGGAAAAATACGACGAGGCCCTGGCCGTCGCGCGTCAGCAGGTAGAGAACGGCGCTCAGATCATCGATATCAACATGGACGAGGCCATGTTGGATTCGGCAGCGTGTATGCATCGCTTTCTGAATCTGATCGCGTCCGAGCCTGATATCTCTCGCGTACCCATCATGATCGACAGCTCCAAATGGGAGGTCATCGAGACGGGGCTGAAGTGCGTGCAAGGCAAGCCGGTCGTGAATTCGATCTCCATGAAAGAGGGCATCGATATCTTTCGCGAGCATGCCCGTCTGTGCCGGCGCTACGGCGCGGCTGTCGTGGTGATGGCGTTCGATGAACAAGGTCAGGCCGATACGCTGGAGCGTCGGAAAGAGATCTGCGGTCGCGCCTACAAAATTCTGGTCGAAGAAGAGCAATTCCCGCCCGAAGACATCATTTTCGATCCGAACGTCTTTGCCGTCGCGACGGGGATCGACGAACACAATCACTATGCGATGGATTTCATCGAGGGGGCGGGCTGGATCCGGAAAAATCTGCCTCACGCGCGCATCTCGGGTGGCATTTCGAACGTGAGCTTCTCGTTCCGTGGTAATGAACCCATGCGCGAAGCCATTCACACGGTGTTCTTGTACTACGCCATCCGCGAAGGCCTGACGATGGGTATCGTCAACGCCGGTCAGTTGGGGGTGTATGCGGATCTGGATGGGGCGCTGCGAGATCTGGTCGAAGACGTCATCCTGGATCGTGATCCCCCTGTTGGCAAAACCGATCCCGCTGATGAACGCACGCCCACCGAGCGGCTGGTGCAGTTCGCAGAGACTGTCAAAGGCTCTGGCGCGAAAAAAGAAGAAGATCTCGCCTGGCGCGAGGCACCGGTGCAAGAACGCTTGTCGCATGCGTTGGTGCACGGCATCACGGCATTTATCGTCGAAGACACCGAAGAAGTCCGTCAGCAGATCGAGGCTCGTGGCGGCCGTCCTATCGAGGTGATCGAAGGGCCGCTGATGGACGGGATGAATATTGTCGGCGATCTGTTCGGCGCCGGCAAAATGTTCTTGCCCCAAGTGGTGAAATCCGCGCGTGTGATGAAGCAGGCCGTGGCGCATCTGATTCCCTTTATCGAGGAAGAAAAACGCCAGATCGCGGCGGCCGGCGGTGACGTGCGGGCCAAGGGCAAAATGGTGATTGCTACTGTCAAAGGCGATGTGCACGACATTGGCAAGAACATCGTCTCTGTGGTGCTGCAATGTAATAACTTCGAAGTCGTCAACATGGGCGTGATGGTGCCCTGTGCGCAGATTCTGGAGAAAGCCAAAGAAGAGCAGGCCGATATTGTGGGCCTGTCGGGCTTGATCACACCCAGTCTCGAAGAAATGGCTTATGTGGCCTCGGAAATGCAGCGCGATCCGTATTTCCGTGATCGCAAGATTCCGTTGATGATTGGTGGTGCGACGACGAGCCGTGTTCATACGGCCGTGAAGATCGCGCCCAATTACGATGGTCCCGTCATCTATACCCCCGATGCCAGCCGTGCGGTGGGTGTGGCTGCGAATCTGGTGTCTGACCAGGCGCAAAGCTATATCGATGAGATCGCGCAGGAATACGAAGACGTCCGCCGCCGCCATGCGAATCGCAAGGCGACGCCGCTGATCTCATTGGCGGACGCACGTGCCGCGCGTCCGCAGATCGATTGGGCCAACTACACGCCGCCTCGTCCTAAATTCATCGGCCGCCGTTCGTTCAAGAGCTACGACCTCAGCGAGATCGCGAAATACGTGGACTGGACGCCGTTCTTTCAAACCTGGAGTCTGTTCGGACAATTCCCGGCCATTCTCGAAGACAAGGTGGTTGGCGAGCAGGCGAAAAAGGTTTATGCCGATGGGCAGGCGATGCTCAAGCGCATCATTGATGGACGTTGGCTGACTGCCAATGGCGCGGTGGCGTTTTATCCTGCCAATACGGTCAATGACGACGACATCGAAATCTATACCGATGAGTCGCGCAGCGAGGTGCTGTTTACCTATCGCAACCTGCGCCAGCAGGGCGCCAAGCGCGAAGGTGTCAGCAACAAATGCCTGGCCGATTACATCGCACCGAAGTCCAGTGGCGTAGCCGATTACATCGGCATGTTTGCGGTGACGGCGGGCTTGGGGATCGAGAAAAAAGAGGCCGAATTCGAGGCCGCACTGGATGATTACTCGAGCATTATGCTCAAGGCGATGGCGGATCGTCTGGCCGAGGGCTTTGCCGAATGCTTGCATGCGCGTGTGAGGCAGGACCTGTGGGGCTATGCGCCTGACGAGGGCTTGTCTAATGACGACATGATCGCCGAGAAATACGTGGGTATTCGTCCTGCGCCGGGATATCCGGCTTGCCCTGAGCATGTGGTCAAGACCGATATGTTCCGGGTGTTGGATGGTGCGGATATCGGGATGATGTTGACCGATAGTTATGCGATGTATCCGGCGTCCAGTGTGTCTGGGTTCTATTTCAGTCATCCACAGTCGCAGTACTTCAACGTGGGGACGATTGGCGAGGATCAGCTTGCTGATTACATCGCGCGTAGTGGGCGGACTGAGGAGGATGTTCGGCGGACGTTGGTTAGTAGTTTGGGGTGAGGGTTTTAGTGCTATTGGACGTCGATGCGGGGCAGTGGCTGCGTGGGGGCTTCACGTNGNCGGTCCGGCGCGCGGG
>NZ_CBCSIU010000037.1:0-26896 GCF_965139205.1 Bordetella muralis | reverse complement strand
TCCGTGCTCAACGGCCCGGTGCCGCACTCAGGCACGCNCCCGGGACTCACAATAGAGATAAACAACGGATGCTGACTGGCCCACGACCAGTTTTTTTAGCACGGCATCCAGCATCCGATGCCAGCAGACATTGCGAGCATTCGGTCGGNGTGCAAAAGCCGCGCAGGCCCGTAGAGCGCGGATTTAGCCCGCGAAGCGGGCCGAGGCCCCTGGTCATGGGCCGAGTCCGTGCGATAGGGCCTGCGCGGCTTTTGCACACCGACCGAATGCGCCTAAAGAACTCGACTCATTGCGAGCGAACACCCCTTACTCAACGCCACCGCCACCACCAAACGCCCGCAAGAACACCTCCACACTCTCGCGCACATGCTCATGAATGCCAGCCTGCAACTGCCTCGCCGCACTGGCATCAAACAGCGCCGTCATCGCAACATCCCCCCGCACGATAGAGAGAAACGTCTGCGCAGCAAACTGAGGGTCCGGACAGGAAAGCTCGCCCTTCTGCGACGCCTGCAACAACATCTGCGCCACACTGTCCCGCAACGGCGCCCGGAAATCTTGATTGATGATGCGGCCGAGCTCTGGAAATCGCAACGTCGCAGCAATAATGGCGCGAAAGAAAAACACATGATCCGGCATCGTCGCCGCACAAATCACCGTATTGCCGATCTCGAGCAACTTATCCCGGATAGGCCGGCTCTCGTCTTCGCTGGTCGACATGATGGTCGCACGCAGCGTCGTGACCTCGCGCTGAATGACTGCGACAAAAACCTGTTCTTTCGTAGGATAGTACGCATACAACGTAGCCTTTGAGACCTCGGCTTGTGCGGCGATCATATTCATCGTCGCGCCCTCAAAGCCATGCTGCAGGAACAGATCACGCGCAGCCTGGATGACCTGCTCCTGCTTGCGCCCCAACACGTTCGTGGGCATCGCGGACTGCGTCATTGCGCCGGCTCCGATTTTCCTAGACCGGCATTATCGCGCGAATCTCCCTTATCCTCGATCGGTTCAGATGGCGCAACGTGCCCGGCATTGCCGATAGACCCGACTGGCGGCAATGGTGCCCCTGGTTGCACATCATCCTGCCAGCCTCCACCCAAGGCCTTGTACAGTGCCACCAGATCGGTCGTTACCTGCAGATTGGCCTCGACCCACGCTTGCCGGGATTCATCCAATCTTGACTCTGCAGACAATACATCCAGAAAGCTGCCCAATCCTCCCCTATACGCGTCCCGCGCGAGTTCGAAAGCCTCCTGGCCCGCATCTACCGCGCGTTGCAGAGAATCGCGCTTGACCTGATCGCTGCGATACGCGACCAATGCGTTCTCTACATCTTGCAGCGCGGTCAGCACGGTTTGCCGGTAGTTCAACGCCATCTCGGCTTGCTGGGCTTTGGCGAGCTTCACATTTTCGATCAAGCGGCCGCCCTGAAAAATCGGCAAAGACACACTGGGACCGATCGACCAGAACCGGCTGGCCCATCGGCCTATGTAGTCGCCATCGGTGGCACGCGAACCGAATTGCCCTGACAACGAGACATCGGGAAATAGCTGCGCGATCGAGACACCCGTTTGTGCCGTCGCGGCATGCAGCTGGGCTTCGGCCTGCCGTACGTCAGGACGGCGGCGCGCCAACGTCGATGGCACACCGACAGGCACCATTTGCGGTACGGCGGGAATGGCTGCCGGTGCACTGAGCTCGGCATCCAACGCCCCTGGCGTCAATCCCAGCAGCACCGCCAACGCATTGGATGCCTGGCGCTCCTGCCGCTCGGTCGACGGCAAACGCGACTCCAGCTGCGCGAGTTGCGTCTGCTGGTTAGCGACATCCATTTGACTTGCCAGTCCTGACCGCTGGCGGCTCTGTGTCAGATCCAAGGTATCGCGCGCGACATTCAACTCATTCTGCAAAACTTGCCGCATTGCTTGTGCGCCGCGTAGTTGTGCATAGGCCTGTGCCACCTCGGCTTGCAGGCTGACCAAGGCATCGTTACGGCTTTCTATGACTGCATCCGTTTGGGCCTGGGCAGCCTCTTCGGCACGGCGCACACGGCCGAACAGATCCAGTTCCCACGAGGCATCAAAGCCAACCTGAAACAATCCCGTTGGCTGAGTGATTTGGTCCAGCACATCTGACGCGCCGTCATAGTCCCGGGCTTTGTCATACGCACCATTGGACTGCAACAGGCCCTTCAACCCCAGCAACTGGCGGTTGTAGCTGGCGTTGGCGCTGATGCTCGGCAATCCTGCAGCCCCCTCCATCTGGGTTTGCGCCCGGCCTTGCGCAATACGCAGCACCGCCATACGCAACGTCAGGTTGCCCGCGATGGCGCGCTCGATCAGGCTGTCCAGCACCGGATCCTTAAACCCCCGCCACCAACGCGGGTCCGGCTCGGACTGCATCGTCACTGAAGACGCAGCCTCCGATGATTGTTTCGTATCGTTGAACTGCGCGGGCGCTTGAGAATCCGGTTGATGATAATCAGGCCCTACCGCGCAACCTGCCAGCATCAAGGCGAGCAACACGCTCGTCGCTCGCGGCGTAAAACGATGAAAGTGATTGAGCATACGTGATGAATGATGATTAGCCATGGCTCAATGTCCCGGTGCAGCACCCGCGGTCTTCACTTTGGAAAACAACAGCGTCAGCGGAATCAAACAAAAGGCCAGAATGGCGCAATAAATGAACACGTCCTTGTAAGCCAGGATGGTCGATTGCGCGATCAGCGTTTGGTACATGTGTGCGGCGGCAGCCTGCGTGCTGTCGCCAGCGACGTGCGCATAATCCTGGATCGAATTCGTCAGGCCCTGCAGGGTGTCTTGATAGTTCTGATTGGTGGTGCTCAGATGCTCGGATAAATACGCCTGCCGCACCTGCGAACGCTCACGCAACAATGACGATGCCGTCGAAATACCAACCGAGCCGGCGATATTGCGGAACATCGTAAACAACGCCGTGCCGTCGGCCTGCAAGCGCGTTGGCAGCGTGATATAGGCCAGCGTCGTCACCGGTACAAACAACAGTCCTATCGCCATCGACTGCGCACTGCGCATCATCGCCAGGTTGTGAAAATCAATATTGGGAGTCAGTCCGTGCGAGTACACCATCGCCAACCCTAGCAACAAGAACCCCGTGGCCACGATGTAGCGTGTCTGGACATGCGGCATGATTTTGCTGACGATGGGAATGATCAAGATGATCAGCACCGCGCCTGGCGTCAGCACCAGCCCCGCCCACATCGCGGTATAGCCGAGTTGCTGTTGCGCCAACTGCGGAATCAACACTGCACTGCCATACAGCACCGTCGCAAAACCAAATATGCAAACGCATGCCAAGGCGAAATTGCGGTCTTTCAAGGCGCGCAACTCCACCACCGGATGACGCGTGCGCAATAACCAAATCACTGCGCCGACGAGGCCCACTACCGTCAGCACTGCTGATACCCTGATGAAGTTCGATCCCAGCCAATCCAGGTTTTCGCCGCGATCCAAGGTCACCTCCAGCGCACCCAGACCCAAGGCAATCAATCCAATACCGATATAGTCGACGCTTAGCGTGCCTTTATCAGCGCGCTTTTCCCAGGGTGGGTCCTCGACAAACTGCATGACCGCCAACGCCGTGACGATCCCCACCGGCACATTGATCAAGAATACCCAACGCCATGAGAACGTATCAGTAATCCAGCCACCCAGGGTCGGACCGCAGATCGGCGCCACGATGATGGCGATCGCAGAGACAGAAAACGCCTTGCTGCGATCCTCGGGCGGGAAATAGTCCAGCAAGATGGCCTGCTGATTGGGCTGCAATCCACCGCCGAAAAAACCTTGCAGCAAGCGAAACAGGATCAGTTGCCACAATTCGGTCGCCACGCCGCACATGAACGAGCACACGGTGAACATCACAATGCACACCATGAAGTACCGCTTGCGGCCCATCCAGCGCCCTAAAAACGCCGAGATCGGCAACACGATGCTGTTGGCCACCAGGTATGAGGTCAACGCCCACGTGGACTCGTCATAGCTGGCCGACATGGTGCCCGCGATATGGGGCAACGCGACGTTCACGATGGTGGTGTCCAACACCTCCATGAACGCCGCCAAGGTCACGATCACGGCAACCGCCCAGGGATTGGCGCGCGGCGTCCAACCGAGTTGGCCCTGCACGCTGCCAGCCGCACTCATTGCACAGTCACCGTAGGAATCACTGACAGCCCCAGCGGCAACGGCTGTTTTGCATCCAGCCCCTCGTCGATGACGATTTTCACCGGTACCCGTTGCACGACTTTGACGAAGTTACCGGTCGCGTTTTCCGCCGGGAATGCGGAAAAGCGCGAACCGCTGCCTTGTTGAATGCTGTCGACATGGCCGCTGAGCTTGAGACCGGGATAGGCATCGACTTCGATGTCCACCTTGTCGCCGGGTTGCATGCGATCCAGTTGAGATTCCTTGAAATTCGCAGTGATCCATCGATCAAGGGTGACCAGCGTGAACATCGCACTGCCCTGTTGCACCAGCGTGCCCACCTGCACATTGCGCCGGGCAACCCAGCCATCGCTTGGCGCACGGATCTCCGTGCGCGACAGATCCAACTCGGCCTGCGCCAATTCGGCCCGCGCTTGCTCTACCTGTTGCTTGCGCTGCGCCACTATGGTCCGGACTTCGGCCACTTGCTGCGAGGCCTGACTGGCAATGCGCACTTGCGCCTGTGCCGATTGCAACGTGGCCCGCGCATCGCGCAACTGGGCATTCGCCGCATCGATGTTCTCTTGCGTCGTCGCGCGCGCATTGACGGAACGTTGGCGGCGATACGATTGCTCGGCACGTTGCAAGGCCGCAGAGGCCGAGGCCTCTTGCGCCTTGGCCTGGTCCAGTTGAGCGGGATACTGGGTCTGCGCCAAAGTGAGTTGCACCTCGGCCTGGTCGTACTGCGCCTGTGCCAACCCCAACTGCGCCTTGGCGCGATCACGTCGCGTCACATAATCACGCGGATCGATACGCAACAACAAGTCGCCACGTTTCACGTAGGCGTTATCCTGAATGTGCAGTTCCTCGACATAGCCGCTGACCTGCGCCGCCATACTGACTGTGTTGCCTTCAGTGAAGGCATCGTCGGTAGACTCTTGATTGCGGGTCAGAAACCACCACCCCACACCTAGAATGACGATGATAAAGACCACCAGAATCAAAATGGCCTGGGATCTTTTACTGGCCGGTTTCCCGCGGACGTCTGCCGTACGGCCCGGGCTATTGTTTTGTGAGGCACTCTCACCCTGCGCCGCGGCCCCTGCCGCCACCGGCGCATGATCAGCGTTCTGCGCCGAATCGGCTTTAGGAATCGAATCGTTTTCCATGGATTTTGCAACGCACAAAATAAACTGAGACGTTCAGTCTAGTTTTGATCACCTTACAAAAACCCGACAAGGCCTACGTACAATGAAGTTTCCTCCCTTCGTCAGTCCAGGAATTCCCATGCGCCTGATGCGTTCCGCTGTGAGCTTTCTCGCCGTCCTGACCAGCGCCACGGCGCTGCTCTGGTCCTCATCCGCCTCTGCTGCCTCGGCCTCCTCCACCGCCTCTTGCGAAATCGACCGGCCCGTGCGCTTCAGCGGACTGAACTGGGAATCCAACCTCGTCCTCGCCGGTATCGAACGCTTTATCGTGGAACACGGCTATGGTTGCAAAACGTCGGTGGAAATCGGCGAAACCTTGGCCATGCTGGCCGCATTGCAACGCGGCGATGTGGACGTGACGCCCGAAGTCTGGCCCGGCCAGATCGAGGTCGCCTGGGAAAAGGCCCAGAAATCCGGCAAGGTCCTTGCCGCAGGCCATGTCTTTGATGCAGGCGAAGGCTGGTACATCCCGCGCTACACCCAGGAGCGCCATCCCGAGCTCAAGCAAGCCGCCGATCTAAAAGCATTCACAAAGGTCTTTGCCGACCCCGAGGATCCATCCAAAGGGCGCATTTATGGCTGCCCCGCCGGTTGGGCGTGCGGCACCCTGAATGCAAATCTGCTCAAGGCCCTGAAACTCGAAGACCAATACACGCTCTTCGCACCCGGCTCCGGCGCCGCGCAAAAGGCCGCCATCATCTCGGCCTATAAACGCAAACGCGACATTGTGTTTTATTACTGGACACCCACGGCATTGGTGGGATCGCTGGACCTGGTCAAACTGGAACTGCCGCCGTTCGATCAAGCGGCCTACACCTGCATGACCGATCCTAAATGCGAAAACCCGGTTGCTACCGAGTTCAAATCCAATCGCGTCGTCACCGGCTTGAACGCCGATTTCGCACGCCAGGCTCCGCAGCTCGAAGCATTTTTCACGAAACTCAATGTGCCCGGTGCGGCCATCGATGACACATTGGGATGGCTGGAAAACGAAAAGGCCGAACCCGAGGACGCTGCGTTGTATTTCCTGCGCAAGTATCCTGACGTCTGGCAAAAGTGGGTTCCCACGGACGTTGCCGAGCGCGTGCAAGCGAAGCTATAAGCACCTGCAGGCTTTCACGACCCGAAAGGCTCGGGCATCTCGTGCAACATGACGATGTCAGGCTCCCCGGAATACGCAGGATAGCGCCGCAATACTTGCGGGTCGTGCCCAGGCACGACATAGTCCGGGCCAGCGACCGCTTCGCGTAACCGCTGATGGCCTGCCAGCATGTCGGCCACATTGAAGACGATGGGAAACGGACGACCCTCATCCATGTTCTCGTAAAAGTGGCTGGCATCCGAGGCCAGGACGACCCAGCCACGGCGAGTATGTACGCGGACTGCCTGCAGTCCCTTTGTATGGCCGCCGATTTTCAACAATTCAATGCCCGGGTACAGCGTAGTGTCACCGTCATGGAACACGACGAGTTCCTCGTACACGCGGCGCACCATCGATACTACGTCTTCTACCTCATAGGCGTGGCGCAACGATGCGTGGCACATACAACGTCCTGTCGCATAGTCGAGTTCATCGTCTTGCACATGCAGGCGTGCGCCGGGCACCTTTGCCAGATTACCCGCATGGTCATAGTGCAGATGCGTCAACACCACATCACGGATCTGCGCTGGCATCACCCCCAATCGTTCAAGGTGCTCAATCGGACAGGCAATAAAGTCCCGACGGCGCCGGGCTGCCATTTCCGCGCTGAAACCGGTGTCCACCAGCACGCAGCGATGCTGATCCCGTATCAACCAGACGAAAAAATCCATGGGCATCGGCCCATCGTGCAGATCGCCCCCCAGGAAATTCTCGGCCCGCCGCCGCGACACCGTCGCATAGCGGACTGCATAGACTTCGTATTCTGGTAACGCCTGTGAAGCAACGCCAGTCATAGGTCAGATTCCAAGATAAGCCTTTTGTACAAAGGGGTCCGCTAGCAATTCGACGCCTTTACCGGTCCGTACGATCTCGCCATGCTCTAGCGCATAGGCACGATGCGACAAGCGCAGCGCCAAGCGGGCATTCTGCTCGACCAGCACGATCGACATCCCTTTGTCGCGATTGATCCGTTCGATTGCGGCAGCAATTTCACCGACTATTTTGGGGGCAATGCCGAGGGACGGTTCATCCAGCATCAGCAGCCTGGGATTGGCCATGAGAGCCCGGCCTATCGCCACCATCTGCTGCTCTCCCCCGGACAATGAGCCCGCCAACTGTGCGTTGCGTTCTTTCACTCGGGGAAACAGCGCATATACCTCATCCAGACTATGCGCCACGGCCGAACGCGACCGCACACCGTGCGCGCCCGCCAACAAATTATCACGCACGGACATGCGGCCAAACAGGCGCCGGCCTTCTGGCGACAGGGCGATACCGGCAGAGACTCTGGCGGCAGCCCCGTGCGAAGCGATGTCATGACCATCAAAACGTATGGTGCCTTCCGCCGCACGAACCAAACCAATGACAGCCTTCAACGCCGTGCTCTTGCCGGCGCCATTTGACCCGATCAACGCGACGATCTGGCCCGCATCGACCGAGAAATCGATGTTATGCACCGCACGCAACGCGCCATACCGCACCGTCAGGCCGGTCACCTCAAGCATGGGCATAGTCTGGTGCTCCTAGGTAGGCTTCGATAACGGCTGGATGTTCACGAATTTGCTGTGGGGTGCCTTCGGCAATTTTTTCCCCTTGCACCAGGACCACGATACGTTGGCACAGCTCCATCACCAAGGCCATATGGTGCTCGACCAGCAGCAAGGTCAAACCATGCTCGTCGCGCAGGCGGCGCAACAAATTGCCGAGTTCCCGGCACTCTTCGTGATTCAAGCCGGCGGCCGGCTCATCGAGCAGCAGCATGCGGGGCCGAGCAGCCAATGCCACTGCAATACCCAGCTTTTTCTGCAGGCCATAGGCTAGAGCACTTGCAGGGGCTTCGCGCCACGTATCAAGATCGGTCATGGCCAAGATGCGATCGATTTCTTCGCTCACTTGCCCTCTGGACAATGCCGCATCACGCCGCCCGACCAGGCGCGCAGCCATCGATCCAGAGATTCGCGACAACAGCCCGCGATAAATATTCTCTGCGACCGACACAGCAGGATAGGTGCAGGTCGCCTGGAATGTACGAGCCAGCCCCACGGCGACGACACGGCTCGGCGGGCCTCCCGTGACATCGTGATCCGCGAACCGCACCGTCCCCGACGAGGGAGGCATGCTGCCGCTGAGCACATTGAAAGCCGTTGTCTTGCCGGCACCATTCGGGCCGATGAGACCGAAGATCTCGCCCTCTGCCACCGAGAACGTCAAGTCGCGCAACGCGGTCAATCCGCCAAATCGACGTGACAGGTTGTTGGCCTGCAATAACGGAGGGGAACTCATGCATGCTCCTTGCGTCTACGATCGACATGGCGCGCGATTCCGACCAACCCATCGGGTAAAAAGCGCAGAATCAAGATCAACGCGGCTCCGTAGAACACGTGCTGTGTCTGCACTGCACCGCGAAACAATTCCGGTAACGGCGTCAGCACCAAGGCGCCGATCAACGGCCCCCATACCGACTGACGTCCGCCGATCACCAGCATGATGACAAACGCGACGGACATCCCGGTATTAAAAGACTCTGGCGACACAAAGCCGATATAGCGAGCCTGCAACGCACCGCCCAATGCCGCCAACATGCACCCCATGACAAAGCAGAGCAGCTGCAACCGATGCACATTCAGGCCGGTAGATTCCGCCAAGGCCGCATTGTCGCGCACGGACTCAACCGCATGTCCCAATGGACGCCGAAACAGCCACCACAAACCTGCCGTCGACAACAATGCCGTCACCAATGCCAAACCATAGAACCGGCCGCGCGTATCGAATTCGAATCCGAGCAGCGACGCCGCCGGAATACCCGCTATCCCGTTCGCACCGCCACTCCAACTTGCTCCGTCCAGCAGCGCCAATCTGATCAGTTCCCCGAATGCGAACGTCACCAGCACAAAATACACACCACGCAGCCGCAAGATGACCCATCCCAAGAGCGCGGCAATCAACGCAGCAGCCACCACCCCTGTCGCGGCGGCAGGGAGAAAAGACCATCCCAGATGCTGGCCCGCCAGCACGGAGGCATAGGCGCCTACGGCAACGAATGCAGCGTGGCCTAGAGACAGTTGCCCCCCGAGATTAATGAGCGCCAAACCATTGACGATCAGGATGTTCAATGCCGTCAATACTGCCAGATGCAGCACGAATGGACTGCCGAACCATGGCAGCATCCCCGCCAGCACGATCCCGGCCAGCGCTGCTATCCGCCAACCGGGATGCATCGTTTGTCGAGTCGTCAGAGCCAATGCCGTCATATCAAACCTCTCCTCGACCGAGCAACCCTTTGGGGCGTACCACGAGCATCAGAATCACCAAGGCAAAAATCAACATGTCTGCCGTGCTGCTTGTGAGATACAGGCTGGCATAGCTTTCCACCAATCCCAACACCAACCCGGCGACAG
The DNA here is from genome assembly GCF_965139205.1 of Bordetella muralis. Lineage (GTDB taxonomy): Bacteria > Pseudomonadota > Gammaproteobacteria > Burkholderiales > Burkholderiaceae_B > Bordetella_A > Bordetella_A muralis. The sequence goes on along the minus strand of NZ_CBCSIU010000037.1, from coordinate 16,965 downwards.
CGGCGCCAGGAATACTGCCCAGCCCGCCCAGGATCACGACGATAAAGGCCTTGAGCAATGGCGTAGCGCCAACGAATGGCGAGACCGAAAACAACGGCGCCATCAAGGCCCCCGCCACGGCGGCCAGGCCCACACCAATGCCGAATCCCAATGGATAATAGATACGAGCGCGTATGCCCTGTATAGAAGCGATTTCGAAATCCTCGACCACAGCGCGCAATGCGCGACCCGGACGCGAATAGCGTAGAAAGCCATACAGCAACGCCAGCACCACAAGGGCAAAGACCACGACGTAAACCCGCGCCGAGGGAATCACCACTGATCCCAGCCTGGTCACGCCCTTTACCACGGCAGGCATAGACAGCGGATCAGGACCAAAGAACATCAGGGCCAGGTTCTGCAAGATCATGGCCAATCCAATGGTGGCGATCATGCCGTTGAGCTCATCGTGCCGGAATGGCTGCAATATCACCCACTCCAGCAACGCGCCTATCACCACGGCGCCGGCGAACGTAACGGCCACGGCTGCCAGAAAAGGCAGATGCAGATTGCTCGTCAGAAAATACGCGCCAAAGGCGCCCAGCATGTAGAACTCGCCATGTGCAAAGTTCACCATGCGCATGACACCGAACACCAGCGTGAAACCCACCGCCATCAAGAGATACAGCAGGCCCACGACCAGTCCGTTGATGGTGGCTTGCGCCACCAGAATGCTCCAGTCCACGCACGCCTCCTGGGTTATTGGCAGCCGTCGACGGTGCAGCGAGCGCGAATGACTTCCTTGGCCTCGTGCACTTGCGCCACATAGAATGGCGCATTCAACTGATGGTTGATGCCATACATTGCCTGCCCGGTCCAATTCAACGTGCCCAGCGCCCCGTCGAAATTACTGATTTTTTGTAATTCGTCGCGGACCTTCTCGGTATCTGACACCGTGCCGGCACGGCGCATCGCTTCAAACAACAGATTGGTTCCGTCATAAAAAGCGGGGCTGAAGCCGTTCATCGCATGCTTGTATTTGGCTGCATACAGGTCGGCATAGGCCTTGGTCGAGGGCAACGCCGGGTCGACAGGCGTATGCACGAACATCCCTTCGGCCGCCTCCGGCCCCGCTACATTGATGATTTCCTGAGTCGCGGGGCCGCCCGTGCGCACGATCTTGCCGGAGAATCCCAACTCACGCGCCTGCTTCACTATCAGGCCGGCCGTCGTAGGCGAATTACCATCCAACTCGATGGCGTCGATTCCCCGCGCCATCATGCGGGTCAACAGCGGTACGAAATCGACGCGATCACGCTCGAAGAATTCCTTCACTGCGAGGTCTGCGCCAGCCTTCTTGTAGGCTCCTTCCAAGTCGGAAGCAATCTGCTGACCCGTTTCGTCATTGGGAAACAGGGCACCCACTTTTTTCAAGCCCTGTGTCTTCACCAACCAATTGATCTGCGGTTGCGAGACCTCGGCGGTGGTCACATTGGGGCGGAACGTATATGGTTTGTCGGGGCTCAAGGCTTTTGCCGTAAAGCCCAGCGTCATGACAATGACCTTGTTTTTCTCGGTGGTCGGCTGTATTGCCAGCACCGGCGCCGAGCCTACCGGGCCGATGATGTACTGCACTTTGTCCTCGAACACGAGACGGTTGGCCACCGTCACAGCCTCGTTGGCCTGGTACTTGTCATCGTAGGCCACGACACTGACCTGATACTTCTTGCCGCCCACCTCGAGTCCACCTGCCTTGTTGACTTGATCAGCGGCAATCTCCGCGGCGTTTTTCATGCCCTGGCCCCAGGCAGCGCCTGCTCCGGACAACGTTACCAGGGCACCGATCTTCAGTGTCTCTTGAGCGCAGACGGCTGCGGGCAAAACCAGGCAAGCGGCAACTGCCGCCATGCGAGTGGATATCATGTTGTCTCCTGTTATCGGGCCGCCGAACGGGACGCAACCGCATCCAGCACGGGCAGCAAATAGCCGCGAAACTGCTGCGGATTCTCGCTCATGGGGAAATGCCCCAGTTCGCGCATGATCGTGACTTGTGCACCCGGGATGGACGCAGCAGTACGCAAGGTGTCCTCGGGCGTACAAGAAAAATCGTATTCACCTGTCAACAGGTACAGGGGACACACATCCGTACGGATGCCATCCAGCCTGCCACGTAGATCGCCATCGACGCGATAGAAATACAGATCGCCGCGAAACACGCCCGGACCACCTTGCATGTACTGCCATAGCGTCTCGTGGCGATATACGGCAGGCGACTGCGGCGCCACCAGGCCCGACACCAAGGCGGCACACACCTCGCCGCCATGCACATCGCCGCGATGCAACCACGATGTGTCGTACCAAGGCTGCTGAAAATCCGCCGCCTCGACGCCGATCAGCGCGCGGAAACGTTCTGCATGCAACCGGGCCAGCTCCAGCACAATCCGGCCGCCGATAGAACAACCGATCAGCGCGGGACGATCTAACGCCAGCGCATCGCAAAAAGCCAGGATCGTCTGCACATACTGTTGCGTCGTCAATTGATATTGGGTGTCCTGCCACCCTTGCGGCGGATAGGATTTGCCATGCCATGGCATATCAAAGGCGATCACGCGAAAGCGTGAGGTCACGGCCTCATCGCACATCAGATGCCGATACTGACGGCTGTCGGCGCCCGCAGTGTGCAGGCAGACCAACGGTATACCGCTGCCAGCCTCTTCGAAATACACGCGGCAAGATTGGCCAGCGACATCAAGATGCACATAGCGTCCCGTGATGGGCTCCAGTTCGGCGCTCATGGGTTCTCCTCGCGGCCCGCGGCCAACAGATCCTTGACATACTGCAGGTTGGCCATCAAAGGCTGCAAATTACCCAGAATCTCCAGCTCTCCGCGTTTGCTGAGCGCAAAAATATCGTGCCAGCCGGGTGCCGGTGTTGCGCGCCAGAACTCCTGCCAAGCGTGTTCCGACGCACGCACAGCAAAATCCCATGCGTACATGGGCGGCAACTGCGTTTGCACCTGCATGACGGCGCCATCGCGTATGCACACCCGCACAGGGCTGGCGCCAAACTGCACCAACATATCTGCAGTGAACAGACGGTCCCGCGTAAATGTGCTTGCAACCCGCACAAAACGCGCAGCCAACTGCGCCCCGGCAGACTGGTCTATCTGGATATTCATGTCTCCATTCCCGTGGATCGTTCTTTTTGACAGAACACTTATTCTTTCTATAAGAACATTCTAGGCAGGCCAGTTTCTCGCTGTCAACCAATTTGCCGCACAAAAATCAGTTTGCTTCGACGATCAGCTCGCGCCAATCGGGCGCCAGACTCAACGGGCAGTCCGTCACCGCCTGCAATGCCTCTAGCGTCAGGCCAGCCACCATCCCCCGCACCATCAGTTCGCCAGGCGTGATGTCCATGATGGCGAGGTCCGTATAGATGCGATCCACCACTCCTGAGCCCGTCAGCGGGTAACTGCATTGCTGGACGATCTTTGGCTCTCCGCGCTTGGTCACGTGCTCCATGGTGATATAGACCTGGCGTGCGCCGGCCACCAGGTCCATAGCGCCGCCCACGGCCGGAATCGTCCCCGGCTCGCCCGTATCCCAATTCGCCAGATCACCGCAGCCTGACACCTGAAACGCGCCGAGCACCGTCAGATCCAAGTGGCCACCGCGCATCATGGCAAACGACATCACATGATCGGTGATCGACGCCCCCGGCAGCAACGTGACTGCCTCTTTACTGGCATTGATCAGATCCAGATCGAGGGGTATCCCGGGATCCCCAGGTCCCATGCCCACGATACCGTTCTCGGTATGCAGAATCACATCTCGATCGCTGGGCAAGAAAGCCGCCACCAGCGTCGGAATGCCTATGCCCAGGTTCACATACGCGCCATCCGGAATATCCTGTGCGACCAGACGGGCGATCTCCCGCCGAGACAATTTTTCAATGGACATGTTGATCTCCCGCCTGCACCACTTTCTGCACAAAAATCCCGGGGGTCATCACGTGCTGCGGCTCAATTGCCCCCAAGGGCACAATCTCGTCTACCTGAGCAACCGTCAGCGTCGCAGCTGTACACATCACTGGCGCAAAATTGCGCCCCGCGTAGCGATAAACCAGATTGCCCCAGCGGTCGCCTTGCTGGGCTTTTACTAACGCGAGGTCGCCTTTCAGCGGCGTTTCGAGCACATAACCCACTCCGTCGATCACCCGGGTTTCCTTGCCTCGCGCGAGAGGTGTCCCGTAGGAAGTCGGCGTAAAGAAAGGGCCCATCCCCGCACCGGCAGCCCGCATCCGTTCGGCCATCGTGCCTTGCGGCACGCATTCCAGTTCTATGCGTCCGGCACGATATGCATCCGCAAAAGCCGCAGCATTGGGATTCTTGCGATCCGATGACCGGGCGAATGAGCAAATCATTTTGCGTACACGCCCTGCCTCGACCAATTGACTCAAACCACGAGGGCCATTGCCTGCGTTATTGTTCACGATCGTCAGATCACGAGCCCCCTGTTCGAGCAGAGCGCAAATCAATGCGGTCGGCACACCGGAAGCGCCGAATCCTCCTATCAACACCACAGCCCCATCCTGCACATCGGCTACCGCCTCATGCAACGATTCCACGATCTTGTCCAACATGGTTTTCCTTGAGATTTGTCGCAAGACCTGCGTTTAACGTGTCGACGGGCCGCCCAACAACGCGGTGGATTGGCTGGACAATGTGCCCCCGTTACCGTGTACCAGGGCAATTTCGGCGCCAGGAACCTGACGATCACCGGCTTGTGCTCTCAATTGCCTGACTGCCTCGATAATCAGGAAGATGCCGTACATACCCGGATGAACGCACGACAGCCCCCCGCCATTCGTGTTCACCGGCAGTCGGCCTCCCGGCGCGATGCCACCGTCCTGCACAAAGGATCCGCCCTCACCCTTGCCGCAGAAACCGAGGTCCTCCAGGAACAATAATGTGTTGATCGTGAACGCGTCATATAGCTCCACCACGTCCACATCGCCAACGCTCAGGCCGGCCATGTCCAGGGCACGCTGGCCGGATTCAGCTGCGGCAGTCACCGTCAGATCCGCCATGCAAGAGATCTGACGATTCCACACCGCCGTGGCGCTACCCAATACGTACACCGGCGGCTGCGGCAAATCGCGCGCCCGGTCGGCACGCACCATCACATAGGCGCCAGCGCCGTCTGTGACCAAGCAGCAATCACGCACGCTCAGAGGGTCCGACACCATACGCGCGCCCAGCACATCATCGATCGTCAGCGCGTCGCGCATGGCGGCCTCGGGATTGAGCTGCGCCCATTGACGCGCGGCGACCGCGACTTCGGCGAGATGCCGCCGCGTGGTTCCGTATTCATGCATGTGCCGCGCGGCGGCCAATGCATAAGAAGTGATGGGAGAAATCGGTTCGTAGGGTTGCTCGAATGGCTGAGGGTCGAGCAAGGCGCGGGCCTTTACACCCGCCTGGCGCCCGAAGGTAGCCGTTTTTTGTGTACTGCCGTAGCACACCAATACCGCATCGCACTGGCCCGTCACCAGCGCCATTACAGACGGCAGCAGATGCGCGACAAAACTGGAGCCGCCCAACATCGTCGCCTCGATATAACGAGGCCGCAGTCCCAGATACTCGGCAACAGGCATGCTCCACATGGTGGCCGACGAGCTGCACGTGGCCAGCCCATCGATGTCGCTCATCGACATCCCGGCATCCGCGACCGCTCTCGCAGCCGCCTGCGCCAGAATTTCCATTTCGGTATACCCGTGGGCCGCCCCCAGGCCTGCATGCCCTACCCCAACGATCGCCACCTGTCCACGCAAACTCTCCAGATTCATTCTGCAGCCTCCGTCACGAAAACCAGCCGCGGTGCGGCATCCATCTGGCGTACCCGCGCCTGAACTGCCATGCCGATACGCACGTCCGTAGCGGCAACCCCTTCAACCTGGCTCATGAGTCGTACGCCTTCTTCCAGATCGATCAGAGCGACGTTGTAATCCCCTCCTGCCTCAGGCTTGCGCCGCACGACACTTGTGGAATACACCGTGCCTCGTCCAGAAGGACGGATCCAAGTCAGATCCTCTGCGCCGCAATGCATACACACCGTACGAGGGAAAAACTGGCAGGCTTGGCAAACGCCGCAATGCTGGATCTCAAACCGCCCCTCTGACAGCGCGGCAAAGTAATGCGCCTGAGGTCCCATGCCTGCCGCCTCGCTAGCCATGCCCATCTCCTTTTTTGTATCCAAACGCGTTCTCCTATGTTTCTCAGGTATCGCCGAAACTGCGACCTTCACGCACCAGCCGCTGAAGCAGCGGCGCCGGCGCCCACAGCTCGCCATGCTGAAGATGAAACCGTTCGATCGTGTTCAATACATTCGCCAGCCCTATCTGGTCGGCATAGAACATCGGCCCGCCGCGATATACAGGAAAGCCATACCCATGGGCATAGATGACATCGATATCCGATGCTCTTGCGGCAATACCTTCTTCGAGGATGCGTGCGCCTTCATTCACCAGGGCATACACCGTACGCTCGATGATCTCTGCATCACTGATGTCCCGGCGCGTGATGCCATCCTCACGGGCACATTGCTCGATCAGCAGATCCACCTCAGGATCGGGCAGCGGGCTTCTGCTGTCCTTTTCATAGCGATAGAATCCCGCGCCGGTCTTCTGGCCGAACCGTCCGCGCTCACATAAGGTGTCGGCGACTCTCGAATAACGTTGGTGGGCAGGCCGCGTGGGCGCCAGCCGCTTGCGTGCCGCCCAACTGATGTCCAGCCCTGCCATATCCGCCATGCGCAATGGGCCCATGGCGAAGCCGAAACGTTGCAGAGCGCCATCGACCTGCGAGGGTGATGCGCCCTCCTCCAGCAGGAAATGGGCTTCACGTGTATAGGGACTCACCATTCGATTACCGACGAACCCATCGCATACACCCACCAGCACGGGCAGTTTTTTCATGCGGCGTGCCAGATCAAACACCGAGGCGATGACCTCGTCTGTCGTAGCAGTCCCGCGAACGACCTCAACCAGGCGCATCACGTTTGCAGGGCTGAAAAAATGCGTGCCCAAGACCAAGCCCGGCCGACCCGTCGCTTGCGCCAATAGATTGATATCCAGACGGGAGGTGTTCGATGCCAGCACGGTTTCCGGCTTGCAGACCTGATCCAATGCGCGGAACAATTCAAGTTTGACGGCCATGTCTTCGAAGGCGGCCTCGATCACTAACTCAGTTTCCGCCAAATCGGCCAGGCTCAAACTGCAACGAATGCGGGCCAATCGCGCATCACGCTCCTGCTCGGTCAATCGACCCTTGGCAACGGTTGCAGCATAGTTTCGCTGAATGAGAGCCCAGCCGCGGTCGAGCGCAGCCTGCTCACGCTCAACCAGAATCACCGTGATGCCCGCGTTAGCCAGGCTCATGGCGATGCCGCCGCCCATCGTTCCGGCGCCCACCACCCCCACGATCTGAAGCGAGGCATTTGTACGCCGTTGCGTGGGCGGTCTCTGCGCTTTGCGTTCGGCAAAGAACAGGTGACGCTGGGCCTTCGATTGTTCGCCATTGACCAACTCGACGAAGCGCTGGCGCTCGTAGACCAGGCCCGCATCAATATCACTGCTGACAGCTTGTTCGATGCAATCTACGCAAGCATCAGGCGCCACGCATCCCCGGTAGAGACGGGCTCCCTCGGACCGCGCCCGGGCGTACGCCGTAGGATCGGCGGGCGCCTGCGCGCGGCGTGCGCCCAGCACTCGCGTTTGCAATGGCTGTCCGGCCTGCTCGAGGGCATAGGCAACGGCTTGCTCCACAAGCTGACCGTCGAATACCGCATCGATCAGGCCCCACTGCATCGCGGTGCCGGCATCGACAGGATCGCCAGTGACGATCATGTTCAACGCGCGCTCGACACCGATAGCACGCGGCAAACGCTGCGTTCCTCCACCGCCAGGCAGGATGCCCAGCTTCACCTCGGGCAGCCCCAACGAGGTATCGGTATGCGCCACGCGATAATGGCAGCCTAGCGCCAACTCCAGCCCGCCGCCCAGCACCGTCCCATGCATCGCCGCCACAATGGGCTTACCGGCCTGCTCACACTGCCGCACGATGTCTCGCAATGTCGGCTCTCGTACCGACGCAGGGGTATTGAATTCACGGATTTCCGCACCACCGCAAAACAAAGTCCCCGCGCCGGCCAACACAATAGCCTGCACACCCGGATCCGCCAGGGCTGACGTCAACGCATCATGTAGCCCCTGGCGTATCGCTGCACTCAAACTATTGACCGGCGCGTTATCCAGCGTCAATAGTGCAACACGGCCGCTAGCGCGACGTTCGGTATGAATCAGTGCCGTACTCATGCCAGTTCCAGCAGGGCCTGGCCTTCATCGACCTCGTCACCCACCGCGATCAGCACCTGCGCAACCGTGCCGGCGCGCTCCGCCTCGACCGGCAATTCCATTTTCATCGACTCGATCGTGGCTATCGTGTCCCCCTCTGCAACGCGAGCGCCGACGGCTACGGTTACTGACAGCACGCGGCCTGCTACCGGTGTTTCCAATTTGCTCATTGTGGTCTCCTTACGATATCTGCGCGGGTTCGCGCGTAGCAGCCAATACACGGCTGGCCATGCCAGTCGAGACTCGGCCTGCACGAAAATCTGCGTCTGCCAACACTTGCATGACAAACGGAATATTGGTTTTGATGCCCTCGATCCGGAATTCGGACAGCGCCCGCTCGAGCAGATCGATCGCGCCGGCCCGAGTCGCCGCATGCGCAATGACTTTGGCCACTAAGGGATCGTAGTGACTCGAGACTCGGCAGCCTGCCGCATATCCCGTTTCGACACGGACACCGGACATGGCAGGCAGCTCGAACCTCGTCAGCATTCCAGGCGACGGAAAAAAACGAACGGGGTCTTCGGCATAGACCCGCGCCTGCACGGCGTGGCCCATAGGTACCGGTACGGAATCAAGTACGGTGTCCAGACGTTCGCCCGCCGCCAATCGCAACTGCGCCACCACGATATCCACACCGGTGACCTGTTCGGTCACCGCATGCTCCACCTGCAGACGCGTGTTGACCTCCAGAAAGGAGAAGCCTGTATCCGGGGTGTACAGCATTTCGACGGTGCCAATCACGTCATAGCCCAGGCCGCCGAGAATGGCCTGCAGTTGAGTGGACATCGCATCGAGCGCAGCGCGATCGATGCCGGGCGCTGGCGCTTCTTCGATGACTTTTTGATGGCGCCGCTGGGTTGAGCAATCACGCTCATACAAGCAGCGAACATTGCCATACCTGTCTGCCAGGAACTGAAACTCCACATGGCGTGGCTCTTGCAACAGCTTTTCGAGATACAGATCCGCACGGCCAAAACTGCGTTGCGCCATATCCCGGGCGCGTGCCCACTGCGTTTCGATATCATGCGGTCCGTTTGCAGGCAGCATGCCGATACCGCCGCCGCCTGCCGCGGGCTTGATCAGCACCGGATAGCCCAGCGCTGACGCAACACGCTGCAATTCCTGAGCACCGCCCTCCAGCACCGCACTGCTCGCCACCATCGGCATGCCGAGCGCTCGCATCGTTTCCCGGGCCTGCGTCTTGTGCCCAAGCAGCCGGATCCAACGTGGTGAGGGCCCGATAAATATCAGCCCTGCATCCTCCACCGCCTGCGCAAAATCCGCATTTTCTGACAGAAAGCCATAGCCAGGATGCACAGCATCCACAGCCTGTTCACGTGCGACGCGCAACAAGGTTTCGATATTCAGATAACTATCGATCGCCGCTGCCGGACCGATCAGGCATTGATGATCGGCCTCCTGCAAATAAGGCATCGCTGCGTCCGCCTCCGAATACACGGCGACAGACTCCATACCCAGCACGCGCAACGCGCGGATGACCCGCCTGGCCACGGCGCCGCGATTCGCGACTAGCACCCGTTTCATCTACCGCTCCTTATGGTCGATAGCCCACGGCGCGCTCGCCGGGTTGGCGTAATGGGATCACCACATCAATGAACTCCCGCAACACGTCACGGGTCTGCGCGGGATCGATAATGTCTTCGACGACGAATGCCTCGGCGCTGCGCATGGGCGAAGTCAAGCTGCGGACACGTTCCTCGATCTCGCGGGTCTTTGCTTCGGCATCGGCGGCCGCCTCGATTTCGGCCTTGTACGCAACCTCCAGCCCGCCTTCGATAGGCAGGGATCCCCATTGTGCCGAGGGCCATGCATAGCGAAAATTGAATCGGCCCGCGCTTTGATGTCCACCCGCGGCTACGCCGAACGCCTTGCGTACCAGAATGGAACACCAGGGTACCGTGGACTGCGCGACCGCCGTCAATGCGCGCACGCCGTAGCGCATCGCACCTGACTTTTCGGCCGCCAGCCCGATTTGAAACCCCGGGATATCGACAAAGTTGACCACCGGCAAATGAAACGTCTCGGCCAGATCGAGCAGTCGCGTGAACTTCTCGGCTGCTGGGCCATCCCAACCACCGCCATACACATACGGGTCGCTGGCAAACACGGCGACGGGCCAGCCGTCAATGCGTGCCAAGCCGGTAATGATGGCCCGCCCCCATCGCCGCCCGATCTCCATGAACGACCCCGGGTCCATCAATGCATCCACAATGGGTCGCATCTTGTACACGTTGCGTCCGTCACGCGGTATGGCGTCGCGTAACCAAGCCAAATCGGGGACCTCGCCCTCAGGCAACGGCCCACGTGCAGGCAATTCGTGCACCGAACGAGGCAAGTACGAAAGAAAGCGGCGCGCCATGGCAAATGCCTGCTCTTCGGATTCCGCCTCGTCGTCGACTACGCCATTACGAGTGTGGATGTCGCTGCCGCCCAACTCGTTCTTGCTCAACACCTGACCGATGCGAGCGACCACAGGCGGACCCGCAATAAACAACTGCGACGTATCGCGCACCATGACCGAGTAATGACTCGCCGCCACCCGGGCCGCCCCCAGGCCTGCGACGGAACCCAATGCCAGCGACACCACCGGCACGCAAGCCAGATTCTGTGTCATCAGCGGCCACATACGCAGCTTGGGCAACAGCGTATGCCCTTTGATCTCGATATTTCGCACCGAGCCGCCGCCACCCGTACCATCGACCAGCCGCACCAATGGCAGGCGCAGATCGTGCGCCATCCGTTCTGACTCAACCAGCTTGTCGCCCACTGCACCATCGTTGGCACCGCCGCGCACAGTGAAATCATCAGCGGCCAGCACGACGGGACGGCCTTGCACACGGGCCCTGCCGATCAGCAAATTCGAAGGCGTCAGATCGAGCAATCGTCCTTGCTCATCGTATTGCGCGCTGCCGGCCAATCCGCCGACCTCGCGAAAAGACCCCGCATCCACCAAACGCTCAATACGTTCGCGCACCGGCAGTTTTCCGCCGTCTCGATGACGCTGAACCTTTTCTGCTCCGCCCATTTGAGCGGCCAGTTTCTTGCGTTGTGCCAGTTCGTCCAGTTCTTTGTGCCACGTCACGCTCTGCTCCTTGTCTTGGGTCGGTACGATCAATCGATCTTGATATTGGCACGCTGAATGAGTGCTTCATTCTGTTTGAGCTCATCCCCGATTTTGGTGCGGAACGCCTCGGGGGACTGCGTCAACGGCCGCCCCTGCAACGCCAGGCGCTGACGGACTGCGGGATCGGACACCACATCGGCGATTGCTTCATTCAACTGTTTCACAATCGCAGGTGGCGTGCCGGCGGGCGCAAATATGCCGACCCAGAACGAAATATCGAAATCGGGATAGCCGAGTTCGGCGACAGCCGGAACCTCTGGCAAATCGTGCCAACGATTCGCCGTCGACACCGCCAGCGCCTTTAGCTTTCCCGCCTTGATCAACGGCACGCCCGACAAGGTGTCAAAACCAAAGTCGACCTCGTTGGCCAGCAATCCTGCCTCCATGGGCGCCGCCCCCCGGTAGGGCACATGCAGCATTTGCACGTCGGCCATCGTGGCCAGTTGTGCGCCGGCCAGATGCATCAGATTGCCATTGCCGGCAGAGCCGTAGCTCACCGACGCAGGTTTCGCGCGCGCCTGGGCGATCAGGTCTTGCACACTGCCCACATCGCGCATACGGCTGTTGTTCGGATTGATCGTCAATACAAACGGCACCTCTACCACCGTCGTGACCGGCGCGAAATCTTTTAGCGGGTGATAGCCGAGGTCTTTGTAGAGCAGCGGATTGACCGTAATGGAACTGGAGTTGCTGACCAGGATGGTGTAGCCATCCGCGGCCGCCTGGGCAACCGCCCGAGCAGCAATCATGCCGTTGGCGCCCGTCTTGTTTTCGACGACGACTGACTGCCCGGTGCGCGCCGACAGTGCATCCCCCACAATACGCGCAACGGTATCGATCGTACTGCCAGGGCTGAATCCCACCACGAATTTCACCGGTTCACTGGGATAGGCAGCATGTGCCGCAACGGTGATCAAACTCATAGCCGCGCCAGCCGCGGCCAGCCAATTGCAAAGACGCTTCATCGATGTCTCCTGATTATGGATATATGTCGCGTCGGACGGTAGCGATAGACCGACGCTGTCGTTAGCTCGATTGCGACGCGCTCAGGGCGTCCTGCACTGCTAAGGTTTGGCTGCGCCAGCGACCTGCACCGCCTTGCCCCATTTTTGTTGTTCGACGGTAATGAAATCGGCAAAGGCCTGCGGCGTGCTGTTGACCACCTCTCCGCCCAACGCCTCGATCCGCTCGCGCATTTTTGGCGTGGCGACAATGCGCGATATATCCTGATAGATGCGCTGCGCGCGCTCCGGCGATAACGATGCGGGAGCCAGAACACCAAACCAGGTTGCTGCCTCAAAACCCGGCATGCCTGCTTCATCGAAGGTTGGCACATTGGCCAATGCAGGGACACGCGTGGCGTTTGCGACAGCCAGAGCGCGCAGCTTTCCTGATTCGATCAACGGTAATGCCGAGGTGATGGTCGCCAACATCATCTGCACCTGACCACCGGCGAGATCGGTAAACGCAGGCGCATCGCCACGGTATGGGACATGGGTGATCGTCGACTGGGTCGCCAGCTTGAATAGTTCACCGCTTAAATGCTGGGCTGTCCCGTTACCTGGCGATGCAAAATTGACCTCATTGCCATGCGTCTTCAGGTAGGTCAAAAAGTCAGGTAGTGTGGTCGCCGGCACGCTGGGATTGACGACCAGCACGAGGGGCACTTTCGTGACCAACGTAATGGGCGCAAAGTCCTTGACGGGGTCGTAGGCCAGGTCCGGATATAGATACCCACTGATGGTGTGCGCGGAGGTCGTCATATACAAGGTATAGCCGTCACCCGGCGCACGTGCGACGGCGGCCGCGGCAATCGTCGTCCCTGCACCGCTCTTGTTTTCAACAACGACGGGCTGTTTCCAGAGCTGCGTCAATTGCTCGGCAACAGCACGCGCAACCACGTCTGTTGCGCCACCTGCGGGATAAGGAACGGTCATGCTGACAGGCTTGACCGGATACGAATCCGCATGAGCAGCACCACCGATTAATACAGCCGCACAGAGACCTGCACGCATCCACTGTTTGAGCATTTTTACGAATCTCCTCTTGTCATTTGCGAGCGGTTTGCTTTATTCTTGATGTTCTGTTTAGCAGAACGTATATTCTATTTTATAGGTTTAGCCACTTTAGGTGTCAACAAGAAAATGCTGTCATCCAGGTTTTCCCCAACCTGCGGGCAGCCATGCCAAAACAAGGAACTACGTGCATGCCAGCCGCATCTGCATCCCCTAATACCGTCAAGCCACTGCTGATTTCTGGCGAATGGATCACCACTGCCACCAGCACTTTTGAATCGATCAATCCTGCAAACGGATCAGCCAACTTTCTAATCAGCGCTGCCTCGGAGTCACTCGTTGATCAAGCTGTCGAATCCGCATGGCAAGCGGTACGCCAACCTGCCTGGCGCGATATGCTGCCGCACAAACGTGCATCCATACTGCGTGCGATTGCCGACGGCATGGAACGTCATGCCGACACATTGGCGCGACTGCAGATGATCGAGAACGGCAAAGTGTGGGCCGAATGCCAGGCACAAGTCGCCAGCGCCGCAGCCACGTTTCGTTATTACGCCAGCGTCTGCGAGACCTTGAATGCAGAGGTCACGCCATCTCGCGGCAATTACTTATCGATGACGCAGTACGAACCCTATGGCGTAGTCGTAGCGATCACACCATGGAATTCGCCCATGACCATGGAAGCGCAAAAGGTCGCACCAGCGCTCGCAGCGGGTAATGCCGTCATCCTGAAACCATCGGAGGTCACCTCCTCGCCGGCTCTCGAACTAGGGCGTATTGCCTTGGAGGCAGGCTTGCCGCCGGGCATTCTGAACGTGGTCACCGGTTTGGGAGCGACAGTGGGGAAACGACTGGTAGAGCATCCCGGCGTACGCATGGTGTCCTTTACCGGCGGCACCGCCAGCGGTCGCGCTATTGCGCTCGCTGCGGCCGAGAAACTCATGCCCGTGGCGCTGGAACTAGGCGGGAAGTCGCCTCATATTGTGTTCGCGGACGCCGACTTGCCCAAAGCAGTCGAGGGCGTGATCGGCGGCATCTTTGAGGGCAGCGGCCAATCGTGCGTGGCAGGTTCGCGACTCTATGTGCAACGAAATATCGCCCAGCAATTCATCGACAAGCTGGTGAAACGGGCTTCGCAACTAAAAGTGGATCTGCCCGATGCGGCAGGTGCGCAAATGGGGCCGATTGCCTCGTTCGCCCACCGCGACAAAATCGAGCGCATGGTGGGCACCGCCTTGGCAGACGGCGGCGAGGTCCTGCTGGGCGGCGAACGCCCTGCCACCGACGCATTGCAATCCGGCGCATTCTACCTGCCCACAATTCTGGGCGGCCTCACGCGCGACGCCCATGCCGTGCGTGAAGAAATTTTTGGCCCGGTCCTGTGTGCGCTGCCTTTCGATGACGAAGACGACCTGATCGATCAGGCGAACGATAGCGTCTATGGCTTGGCCTCAGGCATCTGGACCGCCGACTATCAACGCGCCTGGCGAGTAGCTCGTCGTCTGGAGGCGGGCAGCGTATGGATCAACACCTACAAACAGTTGTCGATTGCGACGCCCTTTGGAGGCTTTAAGCAAAGCGGTATCGGGCGTGAGAAAGGCTTGTCAGGGCTGCGTCTGTACCAGCAATCGAAGGGTATTTATTGGGGCATGTAAGCCTTTTTCATCTCAAGGAGACGATTCACATGACGAATTTCCAGCATGCCGGATTCATCGGCATGGGCGTAATGGGCGAGCCCATCTGTCGCAACCTGGCACAAAAAGGCGGACTGCCCGTGCGAGGTTTCGACAGCAACCCTGAACCTTTGCAGCGCCTGGCGACACACGGCGTGACCACGGCCGCTTCGGTGGCCGAGGTCGCTCAAACCAGCGACATCATATTTTTGTCACTGCCTTCGGGGGAAGTCGTCGCGGACGTCGCACGCGCCCCCCAAGGCCTGTTAGCCCATGCCCGCCCGGGGCAGATCATCGTCGATACCAGCACCTCTCCTATCGACGTAACGCGAGCGCTGGCGGACGAGTTTTCCTCACGTGGCGCTGTCTTTATCGATGCGCCGGTGGCACGTACCCGCGCAGCGGCCGAATCAGGCACCTTGTCAGTGATGGTGGGCGGCGATGCGGGCATCTTTGAACAAGTGCGCCCGCTCATCGCCACCTTTGCCTCCGAGATTACCCATTGCGGTCCGGTCGGCAGCGGTCAGGTCGTAAAGATCCTGAACAATATGGTGTTATTCGAAACGGTGACAGCGCTATCGGAAGCGCGGGCAATTGCGCGCCGTGCCGGCGTAGATCCGCAGGTCCTGCTGGAGACGTTTACGCGTGGGTCCGCGGACAGCTTCGCGTTGCGCAACCATGGCTTAAAGGCTATGCTGCCCGGAAACTTTCCTGAGAAAGCCTTCTCGGTCGAGTACGCCCGCAAAGACCTGCGCTATGCGTTGGCCCTGGCGGCGCAGACTGGCGTGAATGCGTCGGGTGCCCGCAATGTCGATGATTGGTTTGCTGCCGCCATCGAACAGGGCCAGGGCACTTGCTATTTTCCGGTCATCAGTCGATACATCGATGCGGACTCGGCCGGCCCCGATTAACGTCTTATCCGACCAATGAACCGCAGCTCTCAATCTGAACCCTCCTCCGACGGCGTCGCCGCCGTCGAACGTGCCCTATCCATCGTCGACGCCATTGCGCAGCGTACCGAAGCAATCAGCCTGGCTGATCTATCCCGGGCCACGGGGTTCTACAAGAGTACATTGCTGCGGCTGATCGCCTCATTGGAAAAATCGGCATTGGTCGTACGGCGTGCGGATGGCCGATACGCGTTGGGTACCTATGCACATCGCCTGGGGCGCGCCTATGAAGCGACCTATCGCCTCGCCGAGGCCGTCCAGCCGCTATTGCAGCAATTGGTCGATCAAGGCACGGAGAGCGCATCGTTCCATGCCTACCATGATGCGCAGTCGCGCGTGTGCCTGTTACGCGTAGACTCGCATCACTCCACACTGGATCGTATTCGCGTGGGGGACCTGCTGCCGCTGGACAAAGGAGCCGCAGGCCGATTGCTGACAACCTATCTGGTCAAGCGCCAGACCCTGCCACCGTCCGAGCTGACACTCATCTCCATGGGTGAACGGGATCCGAATTGCGCGGCCGTCGCCTGCCCGGTGTTCGGTCCAGACGGAGAGATGTGCGGGGCAATCTCTTTATCCGGGCCGAAGGAGCGCTTTACGCCGGCAGCCATCAAAAAAATGTCGCGTCTTGCGAGTCAGGCTGCTACGGCTGCGACGCAGGCACTCGGTGGGCGGTGGCCGGCTGGTAAAGGTTAAGTTGGGCTTGAGTGTGGGGGGAGGATTGAGTACTTATGGACGTCGATGCGGGGCAGTGGCTGCGTGGGGGCTTCACGTGGCCGGTCCGGCGC
>NZ_CBCSIU010000036.1:0-28534 GCF_965139205.1 Bordetella muralis | reverse complement strand
GCCACGCCGGNCCGTTGAGCGCGGATTTAGCCCGCGAAGCGGGCCGAGGCCCCTGGTCATGGGCCGAGTCCGTGCGATAGGGCCGGCGTGGCTTCCCGGTACCCGGCAGGGGCGGCTTAATAGAGATCCTCTAGACCGGCAAGAGAATAGCGCCCCATGCCAGCAACAACCGCTACTGCAGCAACTGCAACCGATTCTTAGCCGTCCCAGCCGCCTGGCTATTCGGATAGTTTTTCACAATCCGCTCCAGCGAAGCCTTGGCCCCCGTCCGGTTATTCAGCTCGATCTGGCTACCAGCAATCACCAGCAACGCATCCGGTGCCCGAGCATCGTTCGGCGTCTGCTGCACGAGTTGATTCAGCTCTTCGATAGCACCCTTATAGTCCTTGACTGCATACCGGCTGCTGCCCAGGTAAAACTTGGCCGTCGGCGCCAACTGGCTATTGGGATACAACGCGAGAAACGCGGCGAATGAATCAGCCGCATCCTGGTATTGCGCCTGGCGGAATTGATCGATCGCGCCGTCATAGGCCGACTGCTCGCTAGGATCGCTAGCCGTCGCTCCAGGCGGATTCGCCGAGCCGTGGCTTGCCTGCCCACTAGGTTGCTGGCGCGACACCAGTTCCAACTGCTCACGCAACTGCGTGATTTCCTGCTGCATCGACTGCATCTGATCGGCCAGTTGCAGCCGCGCGCGCTGATTTTGTTCGTTTTGTTGTCTTACTTGTTCGCGCAAGTCCAGAATGGCCCGACGGGCCTCATCGTCGGCAAAAGCCTGCGCAGGGGCAGCGAGGGCTGTGGTAGCCAGAGCGACTGAGATGACCAGGGTACGCAGGGACAAGACTTTATCGCGCATAAGAAATTCCAGAGTCCAAAAAACAAAAACGTCGGAACGGCCGCTTGACCGTTCCGACGCGCGGCAGAGCTAGTGCGCGAAAAGCTTAGCGCTGATATTCGATATCGGCGCGGCGGTTTTCCGCGAAATCAGCTTCGGTAGAGCCCGTCGAACGGGGTTTTTCCTTGCCGAAGCTGATGGTCTCGATCTGAGCATCGGTGGCGCCCAGCAGCGTCATCATGCGACGCACTGCGTCGGCACGGCGTTGGCCCAAAGCCAGATTGTATTCGGCGCCGCCGCGTTCGTCAGTGTTGCCTTGGATCTGCACGCGCTGTTGCTGGTGCGAAGCCAGGTAACGGGCGTGGGTTTCCACCAAGCTGCGGTACTGTTCGGGCACCGTGTAGCTGTCGAAATCAAAGTAGACCGAGCGCTGTTGCGCCAGGATGCTTTGCGGGTTGAACGGATCCAGGATCTGGCCGGAGGCCGAGCCACCTGTGCCGCTGCCCGTGGTCGAACCAGCGTTTTGGTCATCTAGCGGTACCGAACTGCAAGCTGCCAACGTGGCGGCCAAGGCGGCAATGGTCAAGCTTTTGGCAATGCGCGTCTTCATGATGTTTCCTTTGCAAAGAAGGGTCATGCGTGTTTAGCGGGTAAAAGGGCCCCACGTGGGTTCACGTATTTCCCCGTTCAGTACGGAGAGCGTTTGCCGCACACGTCCATCACTAGATACTCCTGCCAGCACGCTGCGGCCATTTTGCACTGCAGCGTACAGGATTTGCATGCCGTTGGGAGCGAAGCTGGGTGACTGGTCATCACGACCATCAGTCAGCAGGGCTTCGTTACCAGAGGCCAGTTGTAGTGATGCGATGCGGAACGCGCCGTCGCGTTTGGAAACGTACAGCAGCGTGGAACCGTCGGGGGAAATTCGGGGTGAGATGTTGTAACTACCGTTAAAAGTCAGCCGACGGGCATCGCCTCCGTCGAGGCCGGTTTGATAGATTTGCGGTCCACCGCTGCGATCACTTGTAAAGATAATAGAACGGCCATCCGGCGTAAAGATCGGTTCGGTGTCAATGCCCGGAGAACGCGTTAAACGGCGCATATTGGAGCTTCCGTCGGCTCCAACGATGTAAATTTGCGACAAACCGTCACGGGTGAGAGCCACCGCGAGTTTGGAGCCATCAGGCGACCAGGCGGGGGCGCTGTTGTTGCCTTTGAAATTTGCAACAGGGATGCGGGCGCTGGTTGCCAATGTGTGCACATAAACAACAGGTTTGCCCGACTCGAAGCTCACATAGGCGAGTTTGCTGCCATCAGGCGACCACGCTGGCGAGATGACTGGCTCGCGCGAGCGCAAGGCAACTTGGGGGTTTTGGCCATCGGCATCGGCGATTTGCAGTTCATAGGTGTTGCCACGCTTGAGCACATAGGCAATACGCGTCGAAAACACGCCGCGAACGCCGGTGATCTTCTCGTAGATGCGGTCAGCGATCTGGTGCGCGACGCGGCGCAGTTCTTGTTCGCTACCGGAGAAGGCAACGCCGTCCAACTGGCCTTTCTTGATGGTGTCGCCCAGGCGGTAGCGCACGTCGTAGCGGCCATCCGCGCCACGGGTAATGCTGCCATAGGCCAGGAAATCGGCGCCCTTGTTGCGCCAGTCGTCATAGTTGACCTGCGAGTCGACGTTCAAACCAGCGCCGGAGGCGTTGATCAGACGGAATTGGCCTGTCCGGGTCAAATCGGCGCGGATAACGTCCGCAATAGCGCGGCCATGCACGTCATCCACGGCGAAATCGGCAATCGCCACCGGGTACTGGGTGGCCCCGGTCCCGGAGATATCAACTCGTAATTGGGCGTGAGCGGGCTGCCAGGCCAGCAGAGCGATTGCCGTCAGCAGAGTAAATAGCATGCCATAGGCACGCGCGAGCCCCGGGCTCAAGGGGCGGCTGGAGGCGGGAGTCATTATCAGCAATCTCCTGTCAGTCATACATTCTGTACACAACGTCGATAACGGACGGATAGGCGCCCGTTGAGGGTTTGGGGAACGGATTGCAACGCCGGATCCCCGTTTCGACCGCACGGTCAAATACGGAGTTGCCCGACGAACCGGTCAGATTCAAGCCAGTTACCTTGCCGTCTGAACTCAACTGTACCCGGTATTGGGCTGTCGGGTTAGACGAACCGCTGCGGGGGGGCGTGTCAAAAACGACGCCGGGGCGTACGCAGGTGCGCACCTTCGAGGCATAGCCACTGTCGTTGCCGCCACCGCCTCGCTGGTTGCGGTCAGCCGTGCCGCCCGGGATTCCGGCAGCGCCGAGGGCATCGCCTCGCATGGCGTCGCGCAGCGCCTTGTCGGCGGCCGCTTTTTTCGCAGCTGCTGCTTTTGCTGCTGCCGCTTTCTTTTCGGCCGCCGCTTTCTCGGCTGCGGCTTTCTTCTCAGCGGCGGCTTTTTCTGCTGCGGCCTTTTCAGCAGCTTCTTTCTTCTCGGCGGCAGCCTTTTCCGCAGCCGCTTTTTGTGCAGCCGCTTTTTCGGCAGCGGCTTTCTCAGCCGCAGCCTTTTGAGCGGCCGCCTTTTCAGCAGCTGCTTTCTTGGCGGCCGCTGCTTTTTCGGCTTCCGCTTCTTTACGTTCTTGTTCCAGGCGTTGCTGCTCTTTCAGCTCGGCTTGTTTGCGTATTTCGTCCTGGCGGGCCTTTTCTGCCGCCGCCTCGGCGGCCAAGCGGGCTTTTTCCTCTTGTTCGCGTTTTTTACGCGCGGCCTCGAGCGCAATTTCTGGATCGGGCTGAGGTTCCGGTTGTGCGACGGGAGGGGGCGTTTGGGGCTGGGGTTCGGGCTGCGGCTCAGGTTCAGGCTGAGGCGCAGGTTCCGGTTCTGGCTCCGGCTGAGGAGGCTGAGGTTCGGGCGTGACGTCGGGCTCGTCAGGCTGCTCTTCAGGAGGACGGGAATTGGGCGTATCGCCGTTGGCCCATAGTTCCACCTGGACCGGGCCGGGATCTTCGGTATGCCAACTGACACCAAAAATCAGGGCGATCAGCAGCAACACGTGCGCCAGGATGGCCAAGCCCAGCGCTTTGCGATTGTCTTGCGCGGCGGGAGAGTGCGGCGCGGTGCTGTCGTGTCGAAAGAGAGGCGGGGTCATAAATGATGTGGCAAAGCGGCGCGCACCTGCGCGTCAGCGCCCTCTGGTTTGCTGTGGTGCGGGCTGGGTCGATTGCTGGGCGGCAGCGCCGCCTTGGTCAACCAGCAGGCCCAGGCGTGTCACGCCGTTGCTGCGCAACTCGTCCATGACTTTGACCACGGTTTCGTAGGGCACCTTGCCGTCTGCGGCAATGACCACAGGAGTCTCGGCGGTGATTCGTTGACGGACTTGATCCACCAGTTGATCACGTGGAATGTCTTGCAGGGTGGCGCCGGCCTCGCGCATGCGCAACGCCAGTTGACCATCCTCTGAGATCTGAACTTCCAGCGGCGTTGCAGGCACGTCCGAGGCCTGACCCACCGACGGGAGATTGATCAGGCCCGGAGTGATCAGCGGAGCGGTAACCATGAAGATCACCAGCAGCACCAGCATCACGTCAATGTAGGGCACGACATTGATGTCGGCCTTCATGCGTCGGCCCGCGCGGCCGTTCGACCGTACCGAAGGCATTAGCGCACCTGGCGTTGGAGGATGTTCAGGAATTCATCGACAAAGCTGTCGAAACGAATCGACAGGCGGTCGATGTCGTGCGTGTAGCGGTTATAGGCCACCACCGCCGGAATGGCGGCAAACAGGCCGATGGCGGTGGCGATCAGCGCTTCGGCAATCCCCGGGGCGACCGATGCCAGCGTGGCTTGCTGCATGTTCGACAGGCCGATGAAGGCGTGCATGATGCCCCACACTGTACCCAGCAGGCCGATATAGGGGCTGACCGAGCCGGCCGACGCCAGGAAGTTGAGGTGGGATTCCAGCGAGTCCATTTCCCGCTGATACGCAGCACGCATAGCCCGGCGCGGGCCATCCAGGACGCTGTTGACGTCGCCGGTGGTATTGGTGCGGCGCGCTTTCAGGAATTCGGTCATGCCGGCATCGAAGATGCGGGCCAGGGCACCTTGTTCGTCACGACGGCTGGCGACGGCCTGTTGCAGCATCGACAGATCTCCACCAGACCAGAAATCGTCTTCGAAGCGGCGGGTTTGCGTGTGCGCACGCTTGATAGCCAGCCGCTTGGCGAAGATATATGTCCAGGACATGATGGAAATGCCCAGCAGCAGCAACATGATGAGCTGGACGGGGAGGCTGGCGTGCGTGACCAGCGAAATCAACGACATGTCGTTGGAGACTTGCATGGGTTATTCCTGAAGGGATTCCAATTTGGCGCGTACGACAGCAGGGAGTGCCGCCGGACGCAAATGCACTGCATCAACACAACAGATTTGGATATTGCCATGCGCGAGCAGTTCCCCGTCGCGTTCCGCGCGTTGGTCGAAATGTATCGACGCGCGGCCTACCCGGGTCACCCGGCTGCGTATGGTAATCAAATCGTCCAATCGTGCCGGTTTGCGGTATGACATGTCCAGTGAATGGACGACAAACATCCGTGATTCGTCTGCGACCAATGCCGACTGCTGAACGCCCAGGTCGCGCAGCCATTCGGTGCGCGCGCGTTCCAGGAATTTCAGATAGTTGGCGTAGAACACGACGCCACCCGCATCCGTGTCTTCGTAATAGACACGGATATTAAAGGTGGCTTCGGTGGACGTCGATTCAATCACAGTGAGAGAGCAGCCTTATCAGCACGCCTAGCTTGGTGGGCTGGGCAGTCTACAGCGTTTCCAGCTTGTCCAGCACCTGATTCAGGGCCGACTCGACAGGAATTTTTACAGTGTCGCTTTCGCAACGGGCCTGCAATTCCACCACACCGTCGTTCAGGCCGCGTTCTCCAACTGTTACGCGCAAGGGCACCCCTATCAGCTCCCATTCAGCGAACATAACCCCTGGCCTGGCGTCACGATCATCCAAAATGACGTCTACGCCACGGGCGCGCAGTTCGTCATAGAGTTTTACGGCCTCGTTACGAACAGTTTCATTTTTGCCCCAGCCTACCGGGCAAATCACGACTTCGAAGGGGGCGATGGCCTTGGGCCAGATGATGCCGCGGGCATCGTGATTCTGTTCAATGGCTGCGCCCGCGATCCGGGTGATCCCGATGCCGTAGCAGCCCATTTGCAAGGTGGCAGGCTTGCCGGTCTCGTCCAGGAAGGTCGCCTTGAGCGCTTCGGAGTATTTCGTACCCAGGAAAAAGACGTGTCCTACCTCAATGCCGCGCTGGATCGCCAGGTGGCCCACGCCATCCGGGGACGGATCGCCGGCCATCACGTTGCGCAGATCAGCGACGATTTCGGGTTCCGGCAGGTCCCGGCCCCAGTTGGCGCCGGTGTAGTGATAATCCTCGCGATTGGCGCCGCAGACAAAGTCGGCCATGTTGGCGACGGTGCGGTCCGCTACGACGCGTACCGGTAAGGCCGTGCCGATCGGGCCCAGATAGCCCGGTTTGCAGCCAAAATGCTCGACGATTTCGGATTCGGTGGCAAAGCGGAAGTCTGCCAGGCCGGGGACTTTGCCGGCCTTGATTTCGTTGAGTTCGTGGTCGCCGCGCAGCATCAGCAGCCAGATCTGAACCTTGCCCGGCTCGGGTTCGGTCGCCAGCACCAGCGATTTGAGCGTGCGCTCCAGGGGCAGGCCCAGCAATTTGGCGACGTCCTCGCACTTGGCGGCTCCGGGAGTAGGAGTGGCCTCCAGCTTCTCGGCCGGTGCGGCCCGCTCGGCCAACAGGCAGGGGGCCTCGGCCAATTCGATATTGGCGGCATACTGGGAGTCGGGGTTGTACACCAGCAGGTCTTCACCTGTGTCGGCAATGACCTGGAACTCGTGGCTGCGCGTGCCGCCAATCGAGCCCGTATCTGCCGCGACGGCGCGGAATTCCAGTCCCAGACGGCTGAAAATGCGCATGTACGCGTCATACATCTTGTCGTAGCTTTGCTGGGCGCTGGACTCGTCGCGATCGAACGAATACGCGTCCTTCATGGTGAATTCCCGGCCACGCATCAGCCCGAAACGGGGACGGCGCTCGTCTCGGAACTTGGTCTGGATGTGATAGAAATTCAGAGGCAGTTGCCGATAGCTGTGGATTTCATTGCGGGCGATATCGGTGATGACTTCTTCCGAGGTCGGCTGCAAGACGAAATCGCGCTGATGGCGGTCCTTGATGCGCAGCAGTTCCGGGCCGTATTGCACCCAGCGGCCGGATTCCTGCCAGAGCTCGGCGGGCTGCACCACGGGCATCAGCAGCTCGATCCCGCCGGCCGCGTTCATTTCGTCGCGGACGATGGCTTCGATTTTGCGGATGACCTTCAAGCCCAGGGGCATATAGGTATAGATACCGCCCGCCAATTTGCGGATCATGCCGGCCCGGGTCATCAGTTGATGGCTGACGACTTCGGCTTCAGAGGGTGCTTCTTTCAGCGTGTTGAGATGGTAGGTAGATGCGCGCATAGTTAAAGGTGGCCACGGATACGTATAATCGACTGTAATTGTATTGAATTCGGTGGGGGTGGCCATGCTTGATCGTGAAGGCTACCGTCCCAATGTCGGCATTATTCTCGTCAACAGTAAAAACGAGGTCTTTTGGGGCAAGCGAATCCGGGAACATGCATGGCAGTTTCCGCAGGGCGGCATCAAATATGGCGAAAGCCCGGTGCAGGCCATGTATCGCGAGCTCCACGAAGAAGTAGGCTTGAAGCCTGAACATGTCCGTATTTTGGGGCGCACACGCGATTGGTTGCGTTATAACGTGCCGGACCATTTCGTCCGGCGAGAGTGGCGAGGGCACTATAAGGGTCAAAAGCAGATCTGGTTTTTGTTGCGCCTGGTAGGGCGCGACTGCGATGTGTGCCTGCGCGCGACGCAGCATCCGGAGTTCGATGCTTGGCGGTGGAGCCAGTATTGGGTGCCTTTGGATGCGGTCATCGAGTTCAAACGCGAGGTATACACCCTGGCGCTGAACGAGCTTTCGAGCATTCTGTTCCGGCGTCAGCACGAAACCCGCTATCTGCGCCAACGGGTTCATGGCCCGACGCGGGTCGCCGATAGTCTTTCTGCCGACCCAGACGGCCATGCGCATATTGCTGGTTGAAGACGAGCTCGAAATGGCCTCTTGGCTGGTGCGAGCGTTGGCGCAAAGCGGGTTTACCCCCGATCATGCGCCGGACGCCCGCAGCGCCGAGGCCATGATGAGCGCTCACGAATACGACGCCATCGTCATGGACCTGCGCTTGCCCGACAAGCACGGGCTGGTGGTGTTGCGCGACATGCGTAATCGTGACGATCGCACTCCCGTACTGTTACTGACGGCGCAGGGCGCTTTGCAAGACCGGGTGCGCGGGCTCAATCTCGGCGCCGACGATTTCCTGACCAAGCCATTCGCGCTCGAGGAACTCGAAGCGCGTGTGGCGGCCTTGGTGCGGCGCAGCCGGGGGCGCCAGCAGCCGCGCCTGCAATGCGGGTCGTTGTCTTATGACGGCGAAAGCCGCGCCTTTACCCTGGACGGTGTATTGCTCCTGCTTACGCCGCGCGAGCACGCGGCCTTGGTGGCGTTGCTGACGCGCAGCGGCTATCCCGTGGACAAGGCCCAATTGTTTGGCAAGGTATTCACCCAGGACAGCGAGTCCAGCCTGGATGCCATCGAAGTCGTATTGCATCGGTTGCGCAAAAAACTGGCGGGCAGCGACGTGCGCATCGTGACGGTACGTGGCTTGGGATACATGCTGGAAAGC
Source organism: Bordetella muralis (assembly GCF_965139205.1). Classification (GTDB taxonomy): domain Bacteria; phylum Pseudomonadota; class Gammaproteobacteria; order Burkholderiales; family Burkholderiaceae_B; genus Bordetella_A; species Bordetella_A muralis. The sequence goes on along the minus strand of NZ_CBCSIU010000036.1, from coordinate 19,886 downwards.
AGCGTCAGTGAAACTGCCGAGCTCTGACCGTTTTCGCTTGCCGCTGATCGGCATTCGCACGTTGTTGATCACCCTGTTGCTGCCAGGGGTGATCCTGTTGCTGGTCATCGACAGCTGGAACGACTATCGGACCCTGTCTGCGATCACCAATGAGGCTTACGACAGCGCGCTGCTAGAACCTGCGCGGGTGCTGGAAAGCAGTATTGAATTTACCGACGCTGGACAACTGGTGGTGACCACGCCGGTGTATGCGCAGGTGATCCTCGAGTCCAAGGCCGGGCTGCGGAAATACTTTCGCATCGAGGAAATCGTCCCCCCGCTTCCGGAAGGAGCCAACGTCGTGCCCCCTTCGGGGCGAACGTTGGCCGGTATGCCAGAATTGCCCCGCCCTCCTGCTTGGCCCTCTACTCGCGGAGAGCCAATGTTTTTCAACAGTATCTATCGTGATGATCCGGTTCGCGTGGTAGCCGTGCTGCGCGATTTGTATTACCGGGGCCAGCATCGTCAGGTGCTGGTGCTGGTGGCCGAAAGCATCGGCCGACGATTGCAAGCCGAGGAGGCCGCCCGGCGCCAGGAGTTGTTGCGCGATGCGCGTATGTTGGCGCTGGTGGCCATTCTGGTGTGGTGGGGGGTGGCCTGGTCATTACGGCCGTTGACCCGGTTACGCAACGACATCCGTGCCCGTTCGCCAGAAGATATGACGCCGTTGGACGCGTCGCGGGTTCCCAGCGAGGTGATCCCTCTGGTCGAGGCGGTGAATTATCACATCGAACGGTACAGGCGGGTATTGGATGAGCAGGCCCAGTTCCTGGCCGATGCTTCGCACCAGTTGCGTACGCCAATGGCAATCATCCTGACACAGGCGCAGTATGCGTTGCGAGAGCCTGATCCCAAACGCGCCCAGGAAGGCTTGCGCGCGATTGTGGATCAATTGGGACGGACGCGGCGTCTGACCGAGCAGCTATTGTCGTTGGCGCATGCCAGTCAGGGCGATTCGACACCGCGTCAGTTATTGGATCTGAACGACGTGGCGCGAGATGTCGTTTTGCAATATCTGCCGCTATCACATGAGAAAGGGCAGGATCTGGGCTGGGTGGCAGCCGAGGCCACTGAGGCATCGATTCGCAACGCCCAGGCATTGCGTGCAGCGGGAATCATGGACGCGCCGGACGTCGTCGCAAGGGAGGACGCGCCGCGAGACAGCGACGAGAGCGCCTTGGTAATGCCCGTTTTGCCTGTATTCGGCAGCGAGGCCGAGCTGCATGAGGCGTTGTCGAATCTCCTGCACAACGCCATCCATTATGCTCCGGCGGGTGCGCGGATCACCGTATCGACAGCCTTGGTCGGTGATCGGGCGGAGGTCTCGGTATCTGACAACGGTCCGGGCATTGATGTGGCATCACGCCATCGTGCATTTGCCCGTTTTGATCGACTGAGTTCCGGACGCGCTTCGGTTTCGTCGGGGTCTGGTTTGGGATTGTCCATTGCCCGAGCCTACGCGCGCCGCAACGCGGGCGACATCACGCTGCGCGATGGCGAGCCCAATACTCGGGGCGGAGTCGGGTTGGCGGCTGTGCTGTGGCTGCCGTTGGCGACGGCCAAGCACACCGCGCCGGGAACCGCCAAGGACTAGGCGCTCAGCTCTTCGGTATTTATCGTCCGCGCATATACCCCGGGCAGCCGTTCCGAAATAAAGTTCAGCAGGGCTCGTACTGCCGGCGACATGCCTCGGCGCGACGGATAGATGCAGTGCACGATGCCCGTAGGCGTGCGCCATTCGGGTAATACTTGTACCAATTGGCCTTGTCGCAATGCGTCATAGGTCGCCACGCTGGGGAGCAGGGCGATCCCACGGCCTCGGATGGCTGCTTCAGTCAGCACAATGAAGTCGTTGCAGCACAGCCGGGGCTGCACGGACACCTCGACTTCGTCGTCCGCAGCGTTGCGCAGCCGCCAGCGCACCTCAGTCTTGGGATCATCAAAGCTCAGGGTCGCATGGGCGGATAAATCCTGCGGTGTTTCCGGCGTGCCATAGCGCTGCAAATACGCCGGGCTCGCGACCATGGTGCTGCTGTCTTCACCTAGATGTTTGACGACTAATTCAGCGTCGGTATCCAGACGCGTACGCACGCGTAACGCGAGATCGACGCCCTCTCGAATCAGATCGACGCGGCGATTGGTGGCCAGCACCTGTACGGACACCGACGGCCAGGTATCCAGAAACTCCGGCAGCAGCTGCGCCAACATTTGCTGTGCAATGGAGATGGGGCAACTGATGATGACGGGTCCGCAGGGTTGCGATTGCAGTTGACGCATAGCCTCTTCTGCAGCCCGGGCTGACGCCGTCATTTCGCGGCAATAATGCAGATAGCGTTCGCCTGCCAATGTCAGCCGCAGCCGGCGGGTCGTCCGTTGCAACAGGCGTACACCCAATGCTTCTTCCAAATGGGCGATGCGCCGCGACAGGCGCGATTTCGGGATATCCAGGGCGCGCGCCGCGGCGCTGAAACCGCCGTGTTCCACCACCTGAGAAAAAAAGTACAGGTCGTTCAAGTCTTGCATGACGGCAGTTTCAGAGTTGAGCGATCGTTAATCTCGCAGACGCGTGATCAGGCTGGATGTATCCCAGCGGCCGCCTCCGGCGCGCTGTACATCGCCGTAGAATTGATCCACCAGTGCCGTCAACGGCAAGCGGGCGCCGTTGTTGCGGGCTTCGGCCAGCACCAATCCGAGATCCTTGCGCATCCAATCCACGGCAAAGCCGAAATCGAATTTGTCGTCTACCATCGTGCCGCCACGGTTTTCCATCTGCCAGCTTTGCGCCGCGCCTTTGCTGATGACATCCAGCACGAGTTTCATGTCCAGATTCGCTGCCTGGCCGAACGCAATGGCTTCCGACAACCCCTGGACGATCCCGGCGATGCAGACCTGGTTCACCATTTTGGCCAGTTGACCGGCGCCGGGCGCGCCGACGAGTGTGACAGCACGGCCGTAGGCTTGTGCGACGGGTTTGATGACGTCGAAGGCAGCTTGATCGCCGCCGCACATAATGGTCAACGCACCGTTGACGGCTCCGGCCTGGCCGCCGGACACCGGACCATCCACAAACTGCAGGCCCAGTTCGCGAGCTTGCCCGTACAGTTCGCGAGCGACATCTGCCGATGCCGTGGTGTGATCAACGAAAGTCGCACCCGTCGCCATGCCGGCAAAGGCGCCATCGTCACCCAGCACCACGCTGCGCAGGTCGTCGTCGTTGCCCACGCAGGCGAAAACGATTTGTGCGCCAGCGACGGCTTCGCGCGGGGTGGGCGCGCTGTTGCCGCCGAACTCCTGTGCCCAGGCTTTGGCCTTGGCTTCGGTGCGGTTGTATACCGTCACTTGATGGCCGGCTTTTGCCAGGTGGCCAGCCATGGGAAAGCCCATGACGCCCAAACCAAGAAATGCGACTTTCTGGGGTACGACTTTGTCGTAGTCCCTGGAACCGATGGATGCCATACCAGATCTCCGGGTTGTTCGTGTCAAAACCTAAAACCTGAACGTTACCGCAATCCGTGCGCGACTCGGTACCTGAGGACGAAAAAAAGCCCTCAGACGGTAGATCAACTGAGGGCTTTCCCGTGTATGACCGCCGAAACGGCGGCACATTGCGTCGTTTACTTGGGCATATCGTCTTCTTGATAGGCCCGGATCACGTCGGCATAGTTGCTGTCGGCCTGAAAACCCAGCGACTTGGCACGCGTGGCGGCGAATTCGCCGGGCCAGGATTCGACGATCTTTTTGACGGCCTCGTTGGGCTCCCACTTCACCAGGTCTGCGACCTGGTCGCCAGCGACTTCGCGCAAGGCATCCACCATGGCTTTCACGCTAACCGACAGGCCGGGCAGGCTGATGGTACGGGGGAAACCGACCGCATCGCCATCCAGTTCATGACCATGGATGAGGTTGTCGATCGCATAGCGCGGCGACATCAGCCACATCTTGGTTTCGGGCGAGACGGGAGCGACAGCGCTTTCGCCGTTCAAGGGTTCGCGCACGATGCCGCTCGCAAAGCTCGAGGCAGCGGCGTTGGGTTTGCCCGGGCGCACGCTGATCGTCGGCATACGCAGGGTGCGGCCGTCGATAAAGCCTTTGCGGCTGTAATCAGACACCATCAATTCGCCAGAGACCTTTTGCGCACCGTACGAGCTCATCGGCGTGGGCGCGGTGTCGTCCTGCACGATCGCAGGCAGCTTGCCACCGAACACGGCGACCGAACTGGTGAACACGAAACGAGGCTTGTGGCCCAGCTTGCGGCACAACTCCAGCAGCTCGCGCGTGGCATCCAGATTGATGCGCATGCCCAGATCGAAATCGGCCTCTGCAGCGCCGCTGACCACGGCCGCCAGGTGGAACACCGAGGTCACACTGGTGTCGATGACCTGACGCAGCAGGGCTGCATCCGCGATGTCACCCGTTACGACCTTGATGCGAGGGTCATCCAGGTCGGTGGGGGCCACCATATCCAGCAGGATGATCTGCTCGATTTTTTCGGGCTGGCCGCTGGCGCCTTTCAGTTCGCCGCGTTCCAGCAATTTCTTGGCCAGGCGTTTGCCCAGGAAACCGGCGCCGCCGGTAATCAGTACTTTACTCATTTGTTGGTTTCCGAGTTGGCACGGTACGTACGCAGCCAGGCCAGGCCGTCGCTCGTTGCCGCACGGGGTTTGTATTCGCATCCCACCCAGCCCTGGTAACCCAATTGGTCCAGGGTCTGGAAAATAAAGGGGTAATTCAGTTCTTCGCCATCGGGCTCGTTGCGGCTGGGCACGCTGGCAATCTGGATGTGCCCGATTTGATCAAACATCGCGCGCAGTTTCATGACCACATCGCCTTCCATGATCTGGGCGTGATAGCAGTCGAACTGCACTTTCACGTTGTCGGCGCCGGTGGCGCGTACGACGTCCAGCGCATCCTCTTGATAGCTCAGCAGATAGCCGGGCATATCGCGCTGGTTGATGGGTTCGAGCACGATAGTCAGGCCTGCGGCCTTGGCTTGCTCTGCGGCCCAGGCCACATTGCGGGTGTACAGGTCCAGGCGTTCTGCGCGGTTCGCGTCCGCCGGCATCAGGCCTGCCATGATGTGGACGCGCTGATTGCCCAGCACACCGGCGTATTCGATCGCGCGCGAGATCGCGCCCTTGAATTCCTGCTCGCGTCCCGGCAGCGATGCAATGCCGCGTTCACCGCCCGCCCAGTCGCCCGGAGGTGCATTGAACAACGCCTGTTCGATGCCGTTGTCGACCAGACGCTGCTTGATCTCGGCCGCGGGAAAGTCGTAGGGGAATAGATATTCCACGCCTTCAAAACCGTCTTTCGCAGCCGCTGCGATGCGATCCAGGAAGGGCAGGTCTTGGTATAGGAAGCTGAGATTGGCGGCAAATTTCAATGGCATTATGGTAGCTCCGGGAAGTGCATACAAACTGGGCGCAGCCGATAGCGGCGCGCCCAGATGGTGTTTAGCGGTTCACCTCGTTCTTGTTGGTCAAGAACACGGCGACAGCGCCGAGCAGCAGCATGGCAGTCAACATATACATGCCGGCTGCCGAGCTCTTCGTGGCGTCATTCAACAGGCCAATAGCGTAGGGGCTGACAAAGCCGGCCAGGTTGCCCACCGAGTTGATGACTGCAATCCCTGCGACCGCACCGGTGCCGGACAGGAATGCAGTAGGCAGCGACCAGAACAAGGGCGAGCACGTCAGCGCGCCGCCCGCTGCAATGGACAGGGCCAGCATTGCCAGCACCGTGTTGTCGGCATAAGCGGCAGAGACTGCAAATCCGATCGCTCCAAAGGTCGCCGGAATGATCAGGTGCCAACGACGCTCACGCATGCGGTCGGCGTTGCGGCCGATCAGTATCATCGAGATCGCGGCCACAACAAAGGGAATGGCACTGATCAGGCCGATATTGAACGCGCCTTGTACCCCCGTGGATTTCACCAGCGACGGCATCCAGAATGTCAGGCCGTATTGACCCATCACAAAGCAGAAATAGATCAGGCACATCCACCACACTCGCAGATCGGCGAATACCGCTTTGGTGGTGCCGGGGCTGGTCTTGTGCTTCGATTTGGCCTCTGCCTCGATGTCGCGGGCGACGACCGCCTTTTCTTCGTCGGTCAGCCATTTGGCCGAACGCACGTCGTTATCCAGATAGAGCAGCGTCACGATACCCAGGACCAAGGCGGGCAGGGCTTCGATGACGAACATCCACTGCCAGCCGCCATGGCCCATATAGCCATTGAAATTCTGCATCAGGTAGCCGGACAATGGCCCGCCGAAAATCCCTGACAATGGAATGGCCGCCATGAACACTGCGATCATTTTGGCGCGGCGATGTCCAGGGAACCAGTACGTCAGATACAGGATCACGCCGGGATAAAAGCCTGCCTCAGCTGCGCCCAATAGAAAGCGCAATACATAGAACTGCGTGGGCGTAGACACAAAAAAGAAGCAGCCCGACAAAATGCCCCACGTGATCATGATGCGCGCGATCCAGATACGTGCGCCGACACGATTCATCAGCAGGTTGGACGGCACTTCGAAAAAGAAGTACCCGATAAAGAACAAGCCCGCACCCAATCCGAACACGGTTTCCGAGAAACCCAGATCGATGGACATTTGCAGCTTGGCAAAACCGACGTTCACGCGATCCAGATAGGCGATGACATAGCAGATCATCAAGAAAGGCATGATGCGCCATGCTATCTTGGAATAGACGCGGTTGGACTCCGAATTAGACACCGCGCCAACGGTGTCCGTCACTGTTTGAGCAGTCACTGTGCTCCTCCTGCTGTTTATAAAAAGGGGTGACGAGCCGCGCTATGGCGCGGCCCGTGTGGTAACCGGCCTCAGGCGCTACCAGCGCGCCTTGAATGTCTGGCGCAATTCATCGATCGCGTCCTCGGACAGTGCCGTGCCTTGCCGTTGCATCATGAGCCACAGCTTGGCGGTTTCTTCGAGTTCTTCCAGAGCAAACGCCGCGTTGGACACCGAGTCGTGCCAGACGACGGGGCCCAGGCGTTCGAGCAGCACGCCACGCACGCTGCTGGCCAGGCCCGCGATCTGTTCCGCCACTTTTGGATCGCCGGGACGGTGATACGGAATCAGCGGAACATGGCCCACTTTCATGACGTAATACGGCGTAATGGGCGGCACCACGTCTTCGGGTTTCCATACGCCAGCCAGCGTCAAGGCCACCAGATTGGTGGAGTGTGTATGAACGACTGCATTGGCTTGTGCATTGTTAGCGTAGACGTTGCGGTGCAATGCCAATGTCTTGGATGCGCGAGCACCAGAAATTTGTACGCCATCAGGGCCGACTTTGCTCAATTGAGCAGGATCCAGCATGCCCAGGCAGGCATCGGTGGGTGTGATCAACCAGCCGTCGGGCAGGCGCGCGCTGATGTTTCCAGACGAGCCCACGGTGTAGCCACGATTGAACAGCGCCGCACCGATGCGGCAGATTTCCTCACGCAGTGTGCTTTCCGCGTTGGCCGCGGCGTCGATAACGTTGGCCATTACAGGGATCCTCCCACCGCTTTCAGGGCTTTCTCAAAAAAATCCACCGTGCCGAAATTGCCCGACTTCAAGGCCAGCGCCAATTGCGCGCCGCCGTTGCCGTCGATGGCCACGGTCGCGGGCACGCCGGGGTCGATCTGAGGGCCGATACGCAGAGCGCGTACGTCCAGGGCCTGTACCACGGCGCCCGAGGTCTCGCCACCGGCGACCACAAAGTGGGTCACCCCTTGATCGCCTAATTTGCTTGCAACGGTCGCCAAGGCTTGCTCGACCAATTCTCCCGCGCGCTGCGTGCCCAGCTCGGCCTGCACGGCGCGGACTTCGTCCGGCGTAGCCGTCGCATAGATCAGCACGGTTTTGGGGGCATGTTCCTGCGCAAACGCCAATGCTTGTCCCACGACGTCGTCGCCCTTGGCCAGCGCCAGCGGATCGATGCGGAACGCCGGGTGAGAGGCCTTCCAGTGCGCGACCTGGCCATTGGTGGCTTTGGACGCACTGCCTGCCAGGACAACGCTTCGACCTTCGATGCCGGGCAGATCGGCCGCGGATCCTGTGGCGTTCAGCGCGCCGGTACGCACGAAATTGCCTGGCAACCCGAGAGCAACACCCGAACCGCCGGTAATCAGCGTCAGGTCGCTGCATCCCGCACCCAGTGTGTACAGGTCATCATTCGAAATCGCATCGGCAATCGCCATGCGTATGCCGGCTTCGCGCAACGCCGCAATCTTCGCTTTGATGGCATCTGCACCTTTCTTGACGGTATTCGCGTCAATCAGGCCCACTTTAGACGGCGTCTGACGTTGCAGCACACGGACCAGGTTCGCGTCGCGCATCGGCGTCAACGGGTGGTTTTCCATGCCCGACTCATTAAGCAATGTGTCGTTCACAAACAAGTGGCCGTGGTACACCGTGCGGCCGTTCTCGGGGAACGCGGGGCATGCGATCGTAAAGTCCGCGCCCAGTGCTTGCAGCAATGCGTCCGCAACGGGCCCGATATTGCCTTGGTCGGTCGAGTCGAATGTCGAGCAGTATTTGAAGAAAAACTGCGTGCAACCCTGATCTTGCAGCCACTTCAAAGCGGCCAGCGATTGTTCGACAGCCTCTTGCGGCGCGATAGTGCGCGATTTCAACGCGACGACGATGGCGTCCACATCCTGCACCGGCGCAGCAGGCACGCCGATGGTTTGAATCGTGCGCATACCTTCGCGCACCAGCATGTTGGCCAAATCAGTAGCGCCGGTAAAATCGTCGGCGATGCAGCCCAGCAAAGGCTTACCAGATGTCATGACGGAGATCCTGGGATAGCAGAGAAAAAAAGTTGAACAGGCGGTATGCCTGCATCGTTGATGCAGGCACGGCGTTTAATGCGTGTCGGGGTCGCGCTTAGACGGGATTTCAATACCCGGGAAAATCTTGATGACCGCAGAGTCGTCCTCACCGCCATGCCCCGCCGTGGAGGCCTGCATGAACATCTGGTGCGCTGTGGCCGACAGCGGCAGCGGGAATTTGCTGGCGCGGGCCGTATCCAGGACCAGACCCAGATCCTTCACGAAAATATCGACGGCCGACAACGGCGTGTAATCGCCGTTCAGAATGTGCGGCACGCGGTTCTCGAACATCCACGAGTTCCCTGCGCTGTGGGTGATGACCTCGTACAACGCATCAGGATCCACGCCTTCGCGCAGGCCCAAGGCCATGGCCTCGGCCGACGCGGCGATATGGACGCCTGCCAGCAATTGATTGATGATTTTGACCTTGGAGCCTTGGCCGTGCTGGTCGCCCAGCCGATACACCTTGCCGGCCATGGCTGCCAGCACATGTTCGCAGGCCGCATAGGCGGCTGCCGGGCCAGAGGTCATCATCGTCATGGTTCCCTCTGCGGCCCGTGCGGCTCCGCCGGACACCGGGGCGTCCAGCATGTGCAGGCCCATGTCTTGCAGACGCTGGCCCAGACGAATGGCAAATTCGGGAGCCACCGTGGCGCATGCGATCACGACCGAGCCGGGCTTCATTGCATGCGCCAGGCCTTGTGTGCCGTCAGCGCCAAACAGCACGCTCTCGGTTTGAGCGGCGTTGACCACCAGCAGGACAACGGCATCGCAGTGTTGGCCCATCTCAGCCAGGCTCTGGCAGGCGACCCCGCCTTCGGCAGCGAAACCGTCCAACACCTGCTGCCGTACGTCATTGGCATAGACGTGCAAGCCTGCGCGCAGCAACGAGCGGGCCACGCCCAGGCCCATCGCGCCCAATCCAACTATGCCTACGTTCTTCGTCATTTTTGATTCGTTCCTTCGATTACGTTGGGATGCCATGACGTCTCGAAAGCGGTTGCGCGGACGTCAGCGAGCGTCTGGCATCGGAGCTGCATGTGCCAGGCGCGGGTGGCAGAATGTCAGGTGTCGTTCCCCGGGGTATTGACTGGACTCGTCTTGCGCTTGTGCGAGCGCGGAGTGTCCGCATTGGCCTGTTTGCTGGCGCCTTTCAGCCGCGTCGCCGTACGGGGAGAGCCGGCAGAGAGCTTGCGGTCTTTCGGGACCGGTTGCCCTGTCAGGTTGGTTGCTGCCTGCGCACTTTGTTTGAGGCGTCGCCCAGCGTTGTACAGATGGGTTTGCGCCATGTGACGTGCAGAGACTGGATCGCCAGCGCGTATCGCATCGACCAGCGCCTGGTGTTCTTCGTGGACCTGACGCGCAAAATCGGCGTTTTGTGCCTCGTTGTTGCGCGTAATGTGTACGGCCGCTTCCAGATACTGATTCAGGAATCGCAACGTGTTCAACAGAAACGGATTCCCTGCGGCTTGGGCGATGGTCCGGTGAAACGCCACATCGGCCAACACGCCGTCGTTGCCTTTGGCCACCTCGTGCGAGATCGCAGCCAGTGCATTTTCGATTTTTTCCAGTTGGCGCGCTGTGCGTTTTATCGCCGCCTGCTCGGCTGCTTCCGCCTCCAATGCGCGTCGTACGTCCAACAACTGCAACACGGCACTCAAAGAGCCTACATCGCCGGGATCGATGCGCAGCGGCATGACCAGGCCATGCGGGCTGACATACACGCCGCTGCCCTGGCGCGACTCGACGACCCCCTGGCTTTTCAATTGCGCCATGGCTTCGCGCACGACGGCGCGGCTGATGCCAAATTGCTCTGCCAGCACCGCCTCGGACGGCAATTTTGCACCGGCGGGCAGGTTGCCATTGCTGATTTGCTCCAGCAGCGCCTGTGCGACACCGTCGCTCAGCCCCGCACGAGAATTGACTTTCTGGAACATGTCTCTGGGTTGTATTTCTAGTCGATGTACTCTGAAAACCACCCTGGTTATCAGACAACTTTGCGGAAGTTTAACCGACGAAATCAAACTGTCAAATACCGGAGGGGAACACTTTTTGCACGGCGAATATCCCCCGCGCTTCCTTGACGGACTATCTCAAAAAGATACGATTATTCCGCGTGGTCCGGCATAGCAAAGACCCATGCTGCGTTTTTTGCCTTGGGCGGTCCGGCAACAAAAAAGCCAGGCACTTCACAGTGCCTGGCTTTAGGGGACGCTATTCAGGTAGCGCCGCTTATCGCCTATCTATCCATAGAGGCAGGGCGGCGCGGATACCTTCAAAGACTTAATCTTCTTCGACGAACGTCTCTTCACGTTTCTTGCGGATCGATGGCAACGCCACGATTACCACCAGGAACGCCGCAACAGCCAGCAGCGATGCCGACAGCGGACGATCCACGAACGTCATGAAATCACCGCGTGACAGCAGCAGGGCGCGACGGAAGTTTTCTTCCATCATGGGGCCCAGCACCAGGCCCAGCAGCAACGGGGCGCCTTCGCACTTCAGTTTCGACCAGACATAGCCGATCACGCCAAAGATCGCCGTGGTGAAGATGTCGAACGTGTTGTAGTTCAACGAATACACCCCGATCGTGCAGAACACCAGAATCGCCGGGAACAGAATGCGATAGGGCACTTTCAGCAGCTTGACCCAGAGGCCGATCAGCGGCAGGTTCAGCACCACCAGCATCAGGTTACCGATCCACATCGAGGCGATCAGACCCCAGAACAATTCCGGGTGGCTGCTCATCACCTGGGGACCAGGCTGAATGTTGTGGATGGTCATCGCACCGACCATCAGCGCCATCACCGCGTTACCCGGGATACCCAGGGTCAGCAACGGGATGAACGACGTCTGCGCTGCGGCGTTGTTGGCCGACTCGGGGCCGCCCAGACCTGCAGGGTGGCCTTTACCAAAGCGCTCGGGGTTCTTCGAGATCTTCTTTTCCAGGGTGTACGAGGCAAACGAAGACAGCACCGCGCCGCCGCCGGGCAGAATACCCAGCATCGAGCCCAGAATCGTGCCACGCACCGCGGCTGGAGCGGCTTCCTTGAACTCTTGCTTGTTCGGATACAGTGAGCCGATCTTGTCGGTAATGTCGACGCGATTCTCTTTCTGTTCCAGGTTGGTCATGATTTCGGCAAAACCGAACACACCCATGGCCACGATGGCAAAGTCGATACCGTCTTGCAGTTCGGGAATACCGAAGTCAAAGCGGGCGACCCCCGAGTTGACGTCCGTACCCACCATGCCCAGCAGCAGGCCCAGGATGATCATCGCGATTGCTTTGGGCAACGAGCCCGAGGCCAGCACCACCGCGCCCACCAGACCGAGGGTCATCAGCGAGAAATACTCGGCAGGGCCGAATTTAAAGGCGACTTCGGCCAGCGGGGGCGCAAAAGCGGCCAGCAACAGCGTTGCGACGCAGCCGGCAAAGAACGAGCCCATGGCGGCAATTGCCAGTGCAGCGCCGGCCCGTCCGTTACGCGCCATCTGGTGACCATCGAGCACCGTCACCACCGCGGACGTCTCTCCGGGGAGCGCCACCAGAATAGCCGTGGTCGACCCACCATACTGCGCACCGTAATAGATACCGGCCAACATGATGAGACCAGCCACCGGCGGCAGCACGTAGGTGATCGGCAGCAGCATCGCGATCGTGGGAACCGGGCCAATCCCAGGCAACACCCCGATCAGGGTGCCCAGAATACAACCCAGCAAAGCGTACAGCAGGTTCTCGGGCGTGAACGCCACCGAGAATCCCAGCATCAAGTGATCAAATAATTCCATGGCCGAAGACTCCTTAGTTCATGCCTAGAAACGACGGCCACAGCGGGAAAATCAGCCCCAGCCCTTTGATGAATGCCAGATACGAGAACACCACCAGGAAAATCCCGTTGCCGATGGCGACTTTCAGGTTGAACTCGTGGCTGGCCAGGCTGCTGACGATGACCAGAATAAAGACCGAGATATAGACACCCAGCAGTTTCAGGACCAGGGCGTACAACACGACGGATCCGATCACCAGAAAGGTGATGCGCCAGTCGAATTTCTCGATATGCGTTTCCGTTGCTTTCTTGCTCAGCGAGCCGAGCAGCACGATGGCGCCCAGCAATGCCAGGACCAGCCCCAGCGCGAAAGGAAAGTACCCCGGCCCCATCCGGGCGGCAGTCCCCATTTGATAGCTCGTCGATTGCCAAGCGGCTGCCAATCCGATGGCGATGAACATCACCCCGGACCAGAAATCCTGCCGATTGCGTAGCTGCATGGTCTACTCCTATTTACAGCATGTGAGTTAAAGCCAAGTCGTTCGATGAACGATGCTCTGAAAAATGAACACCTCGTCGTGCTGCTCGTTGTTATGAAATCGAGGTGCGTCTTTTGAGCAGGGCGCATGGTAGCGAAGGGGCCTGGGCCTGCAAACCCAAGCTGTTCCAGATGCAGATGGGGTTTTCCCTAAAACTGGCGTCCAAGTTGTAACCTTGGGCCACTACCGGTCCCAAATGAAAGCAAAATGAAAGTAAATAGAAAGACAGGCGAAAGCCTGTGATCGATCAAGGCTTGATCAACGCAAGTCCTGTGTCAGAATTCTTTGGTACAGGCAGTTTGCATGGTCAACTGCAAGTCCTACAGAATATTGCTGGTTTTCTCACGTTGCGTACGGCCTCCCAGCCAGTGCGCGGATGGTTTACGATAGCGCCCATGCTGCAAGATCTAGATCAACTCGCCGCCCGTATCGGGCAATTAGTGCAACGCACCCGGCAACTTCAGGCCGAGCGTGATGCGTTGCGTATCAGCCTGGGCCAAAGCGAAGCCGCTCAGCGCGCATTAGAGCAACGCTGCAATGAGCGTCAGGCCGAAATTTTGGTGCTGCAGACCAAATTGCAGGAGCACGACGGGGCGGTGGAAGACCTCTTGTCCGAGGCGCGCCAGTCAGAGATAGATTTGCGTGCGCAGCTTGCCCGCCAAATATCCGAGCAGCAAACGCTCGAATCTCGTGCCCAGACGCGTGAGGCGGAATTGCTCGGCAGCCTCAGTGCCAAAGACACGGATCTGCAACGCCTGCGTGTCGCGACGGACGCCGCACGCGAACGGATCGATAGCGTGTTGGCGCGCCTGCCTGGCGCTGCCGCCGAAGACCAATCCTCCGGAGCGCAGCCCTGATGGAACGTATTGATGTCACGATATTGGGGCGCGATTATTCTCTCGCGTGCTCCACCGAAGAAAAACCCACGCTGTTGGCCGCCGTGCGCCACGTTGATCAGCTCATGCTGCGCATCCAGGGTTCTGGCAAAGTCTCCAGCAACGAACGCATTGCCGTCATGGCGGCTTTGCAGGTTGCTAGCGAGTTGTTATCCATGAAAGCGCCTGACGGTCCACTCGGAGGTTTGGCGGTAGGCGAGTTCAAGGGTAGAATCGAACACATGAATTCTCTGCTTGACGAGGCATTGTCCAAACAGGGATAGCAGTACGGACCTCGGTCCCCGGCGTGTCGGTATCACGCATGATTTGATGTTTTTTCAGTTTGTCCCTGCAGTGCTCGTGACTTGGCCATACATTCTCTGAACCTATGTCTTACGGCATATTGGTTGCGTGAATGGTGAGTGGGAGTGATTGTCTACCCGTAGACGAACCCGAAGCTCAACGGATCGCGACCACCTTGAACCTCACGGTTCGAGATGCCGGCCTAGACGGCACAGGCGGGGCATCTATTCCGGCGGGCCTGGATTTTCTCTCAGGCCCGCACCGGATGTCTCTCTTTCCCACTCTTTCATACAGGTCCTTCATGATGCACTCCTTTCGCGTGCCTTCATTGAATCGTCTTGCGACTGCCTGCTGCGCAGCATTCGTCCTGACGGCCGCGCCGTTGGCGCATTCTCAGCAACCGCCGGCACCACCTCGCGCGCCGGCGCCTGCTGTCCATCCCGACGAACGCGTGCCCGAATTGACCCTGCAGGCATCTGCCTCCGCCGATGTACAGCAGGACACCGTTCGCATCACGCTGGCCGCGGAGTTCGATGCCGACTCACAGACCAAGGCCACGACCCAATTGAGTACGGTGCTTGACGAGACCGTCAAACGTACCGAGGGCGCAAAGGGCATACAGGTCCATACCAGTGGCTACAACGTCTGGCCCAACACGGACGAAAAGGGCAAGATCCAGAACTGGCGCGCTCGCGGGGAAATCGTCCTCGAGTCCAAGGACTTTGCCGCTGCCTCGGCATTGGCCTCCAAGCTGTCCGACAAAGTCGCCATCTCGCAGATCAGTTTCTCGCTGTCACGCGAGGCGCGCGACGCCGCAGAAAAGAAACTGCTCGGTCAGGCGGCTGATGCCTTTTTGGCGCGAGCACAGGCCGCGGCCCAGGCTTTCGGCTATAGCAGCTATCGCGTGCAGCAACTCGAATTGAGCGGGGGCGGTTCACCGGTCCCGGTACCGAGACCAATGGGTGCGATGGCCAAAAGCAGCCTGAGCAGTGCAGCCGGCTATGCCGACGCGCCGCTCGAGGCTGGTCAGGTCACTGTGACGCTTTCCGTCAACGGGACTGTCGCTTTGCAGTAAAGAAAAACATCGCAATGCCAATGAGCACCATGGGCAGGGACAACCATTGTCCCATGCTCATGCCTCCGGCGAGCAAGCCCAGAAAATCAT
The DNA here is from genome assembly GCF_965139205.1 of Bordetella muralis. Lineage (GTDB taxonomy): Bacteria > Pseudomonadota > Gammaproteobacteria > Burkholderiales > Burkholderiaceae_B > Bordetella_A > Bordetella_A muralis. Next base: position 4,356 of record NZ_CBCSIU010000036.1, on the reverse strand, counting down.
CTGGCTCACGCGTGAATTCCACCAAAAACCGGAACGCGCCATAGCCGATCAAAAATAGTCCGCTCACTTGACCGAGAGGGCGAGGCTTGCTGGAAAACCACCACAGCAGGGCGAATAGCACGATGCCTTCCAGCCCCAGTTCATAAAGCTGCGAAGGGTGGCGAGGCACATCTGTGCCCGATTGCGGAAACACCATCGCCCAGGGCACATCAGTGGGGCGGCCCCAGAGTTCGCCATTGATAAAGTTGCCCAGACGACCCGCACCCAGCCCCAGGGGAATCAGCGGTGCGATGAAATCACTGATCGTAAAGAACGACACCTTCTTTTTGCGCGCAATCAGCAGCATGACCAGGATCACGCCGATCAGCCCGCCGTGAAAAGACATCCCGCCTTCCCATAGGTAGAAAATTTCCAGGGGATGGGCCAGGTAATAGCCGGGCTTATAAAACAGCACATAGCCCAGACGGCCGCCCAGCACCACACCCAGCACACTATAAAAAATAATGTCTTCCAGGTCGCGCGTATTGAGCGCAGGCGTATGGCCGCGAGTCAGGCGTCGACGGCCCAACAGATAAACCAGTGCAAATCCGACGAGATACATCAGGCCATACCAATGAATGGCGACGGGGCCGATGCTCAGGGCAATAGGGTCAAACTCGGGATGGTGCAGCATAATCCGCCATGCAATAAAAGATTGGGTCGATAATAACCGGCACAGGTGTCGTTATGCCGCTCGGTATGCAATGACTCTCAAGGAAATGCCGAATCAGTCGGTTCAGAAAGTTTCCATGTCCAGAAAAATCGAGGGCCTGGATGCGCTTGAACTTGCTACATTCGACTTATTCGGCGCGATTCCTTGATTTTCTTGTTCCCCGCCCAGAGGCGAGCTGGGCGAGACCCTGTTCAGGAGCGCCCAATATGGAGACAGACCATGCCCAACAACGAACGTTCACGCCACGTTACCCACGGCGTTGCCCGTGCGCCCAATCGGGCCATGTATTACGCGCTGGGCTACCAAGAGTCCGATTTTGATAATCCCATGATTGGCGTGGCCAATGGCCACTCCACCATTACGCCCTGTAACAGCGGCTTGCAGCGCCTGGCTGATGCCGCCATCGATGCGATCCGTGAGTCGCGCGCCAATCCGCAAGTATTCGGCACGCCCACCATCTCCGATGGCATGTCCATGGGCACCGAGGGCATGAAATATTCCCTGGTCTCGCGCGAGGTGATTGCCGACTGTATTGAAACGGCGGTTCAAGGGCAGTGGATGGATGGCGTGGTCGTCATCGGGGGGTGCGATAAAAACATGCCCGGCGGCATGATCGCGCTGGCCCGTACCAACGTCCCGGGTATTTATGTCTATGGCGGCACCATCAAGCCCGGCCATTACCAAGGCAAAGACCTGACCATTGTCTCGGTGTTCGAGGCCGTGGGCGAGTTCACCATGGGACGCATGGGCCAGGAAGATTTCAAACAAATCGAAAAATGCGCGATTCCGGGATCGGGATCCTGTGGCGGGATGTACACCGCCAACACGATGAGTTCTGCCTTCGAGGCGCTCGGCATGAGCTTGCCGTATTCCAGCACGATGGCCAACGAAGACGACGAAAAAGTCGTTTCCGCAGCCGAATCGGCCCGGGTTCTGGTCGATGCCGTACGGCGTGGTGTGCGTCCGCGTGACATCATTACTCGCGAATCCATCGAAAACGCCGTGTCCGTCATCATGGCGACGGGTGGATCCACCAACGCGGTCCTGCATTTTCTGGCCATCGCGCATGCGGCCGAAGTCCCTTGGACGATCGATGACTTCGAGCGTATCAGGCGCCGTGTCCCCGTTATTTGTGATCTAAAACCATCCGGTCGTTACGTCGCCACCGATTTGCATCGTGCAGGCGGAATTCCGCAGGTAATGAAGCTGCTGCTGGACGCGGGTTTACTGCATGGGGATTGCATCACCATTACTGGCAAAACCATTGCAGAATCTTTGGCGGACGTTCCTGCAGTGCCCCGTTCAGATCAAGATGTGATTCGGCCGATAGACCGCGCTCTGTATCCGCAGGGGCATCTGGCCATTCTCAAGGGCAACTTGTCTCCCGAGGGGTGTGTCGCCAAAATCACTGGCCTGAAAAATCCCGTCATTACCGGGCCTGCCCGCGTTTTCGATTCCGAAGACGAGGCCATGACCGCCATCATGGACCGCCGCATCCAGCACGGCGACGTTGTTGTCATCCGCTACGAGGGTCCGAAAGGCGGCCCGGGAATGCGCGAAATGTTGGCGCCGACGTCGGCATTGGTTGGCCAGGGCTTGGGCGAGACCGTGGGTTTGATCACCGATGGCCGTTTCTCCGGCGGAACCTGGGGTATGGTTGTTGGGCATGTGGCCCCCGAGGCCTATGTCGGCGGGCCGATTGCGCTCATTCAGGAGGACGATTCAGTTACCATCGACGCTCATCAGTTGCTGCTGCAGCTCAACATTTCTGACGAAGAGTTGGCGGCGCGCCGAGACGCCTGGGTCCAGCCCAAACCACGCTACACCCGGGGCGTGCTGGCTAAATTCGGCAAATTGGCCAGCACGGCCAGCCGAGGAGCGGTGACAGACGCCTTTGAGTCCTGACGATTCGCTTCGACATTTGAGCTCAGGCCCAGTGACCACGCAGTTGTGCGAAAGGGGGCGGCAGTTAGGGGCGGGGCGGCCGCCGGAATCCAGGAAGGCGGGCAGGAGCCAGGATGTCGCCGTTTCGCGATTTTGATCGTTTTTCGAACTTGAGACAGTACGGATGTATGTAACGACAGGCAGGACGGCCGCCATTGTTTTCGGCCTATGGGCAATCATTCTGTCCCCCACTGGCGCGCAAGCGGCCGATCAATCTACAGGCGAGGCCTTGGCGCAAAGCAAAGCCTGTATGGCGTGTCACCAAGTCGACAGCAAACGGGTGGGGCCGCCATTGCGCAGTATCGGGGAACGATATGCCGCGGCGGGCGAGGGCGACGCCATGGTGCAGTACCTGGCAGGGAAAATCCGTTCCGGCGGACGAGGCGTCTGGGGGGCCGTACCGATGCCGGCACAACCGCAGGTCAGCGAAGAGGATGCTCGCACCTTGGCCGAATGGGTGCTGTCCCTGGCGCCGGCTAAATCCAACTAATTCCGGCCGACATGGCCGAATGACCCGATCTTTACACCTTTATATATGGCGGGCCGTCTCCATATCTGTCCCTCTATCTAATATATAGAGCGGTGGCCCATTCCTATCTGCTATCTAGATATAGTAGACAGCAGTGACAGAGAAACGCCTATTGAATAAGGAATCATGATCATGTCGGAATCCACATCTTCCCCGGCTACCGAGGTCGCCATCTTGGGCGGAGGCTGCTTCTGGTGCGTCGAGGCCGTTCTCGAGGATTTGCGAGGCGTCGTCAGCGTGCTGCCCGGCTATAGCGGCGGCCATGTCGATCATCCATCGTACGAGCAAGTCTGCGGCAAAGCCACCGGCCATGTCGAAGTCGCCCGTGTCGAGTTCGATCCCTCAGTGTTGTCCTATGCGGACCTGTTGCGGGTATTCTTCGCCACGCACGACCCGACCACTCCAGGACGCCAGGGCAATGACGTGGGGCCCCAGTACGAGTCCTCCATCTTTTGGCAAAACGAGGCCCAACGCCAGCAGGCTCAGGCCGTCATTGCCGAAGTCGATGCGCAGCATATTTATGATGCGCCCATTGTGACCCAACTGCGCGAGCCCGCCACATTCTGGCCGGCAGAGGACTATCACCGCAATTATTTTGCGCTGCACCCTGAGCAGGGCTATTGCCAATTCGTGATTGCGCCAAAGGTCGCGAAATTCCGTAAACAGTTCAGTGATCGACTGAAAAAACACAGCTAGTACTTATCTTTCCCAGGGGGGCGAGCGGCTTTTAAGCCTCTTGTCCCCAATTTTTTTGGATATTTTAGAAAAAAGTGCCGGTATTGCCGTAACGCCTTTGTAATGTGTGCTATAGTCTCGCTCCTTCGCTGCTTGAACACGAAATCAGACGAAACGCAGTTTCGGTTGAGACGGGATCAGGCGGTGGGGCCGAAGTGGTAACGCAGTAAATTCCCGCGACGATGATTATTTGAGATCTAGTTGCACCGAATTTAAAAAGTGTGTTAATATTTCGGGCTCGGCAGTTGGTGAGGTTAGGGTTAACCCTGATATCCCGAATGGCCGAGGCAGCGACTGGGGCGACCTGGTGGCTGTGAGATGATGAAGCGTTCAGATCGAAACGAAAACGAATCGATTTGACAGCGTGAAAAAAAGCCTTCATAATCTCGTTTCTCTGCTGCTGACACAGTAGCAGATGCGAAGCGAAAGCGACGCA
>NZ_CBCSIU010000035.1:0-28740 GCF_965139205.1 Bordetella muralis | reverse complement strand
GGAATACGCCGGGGCTCGCGGATAGGCGGGGGATGATGTTGTGCATGGGGACGCTGCCCATGTCGGCGTCGGGGACGTGGACGATGGCTTCGCGGCCTGTGACGTAGGGGTGATCGATCAGGTCGGCGACGGAATAGACGGGGCCTGCGGTGACGCCGGCTTGTTCGAACAGGGCCAGGTTGTCGTCTTGATTGCGCTGCGAGACGAAGCTTTGGATGATTTCGTCTAACAGGTCTTTGTTTTGCACTCGCACGTCGTTGTTCTCAAAACGGGGATCGGTCTTGAGTTCGGGCATGCCGATGGTGTCGAAAATGCGCATGGCCATGGACTGCATGGATCCCGACATGGCAATGTGTTTGCCGTCTTTGCAGACGTAGACGTTGCGCGGCGCGGTGTGTGCGGACTGATTGCCCGAGCGCAGGGTGGGTGTGCCTGTCGCCTGGAATTTTGCGGCTTCGGACGAGATCAAGGAAAAAATTGGTTCGAACAGCGAGAGGTCGACGATCTGGCCGACGCCGGTTTTTTCCGCGCTACGCAACGCGGTCAGGACGCCTGCTGCGCCATACATGCCTGCGATCATGTCTGCCATGGCTAACGGGGGCAGGGCAGGAGGCTTGTCGGGGAATCCGTTCAGATAGGCGTAGCCGGACATGGCTTCGACCAGTGTGCCGAATCCCGGTTTGTGGCTGTAGGGGCCGGTCTGGCCCCAGCCGGATACGCGTGCGATGACCAGCGCCGGATTCAGGGCGTGCAGGACGTCGGGCGACAGGCCCATTTTTTCCAGGCCGCCAGGCACGAAGTTTTCGATCAATACCTGCGAGCATTTGATCAATTTTTTGAGCTGTGTCAGGCCTTCTTCGGATTTGATATCGAGGGCTAACGAGCGCTTGTTGCGGCCGTAGACTTTCCAGTACACGGCCTGGCCGCCTTCGCGCCAATGGCGCAGGTCATCGCCTTTTTCGGGGCGTTCGACTTTGATGACGTCGGCGCCGAAATCAGCCAGGAATACGGACAGCATGTTGCCAGCGACCAGGCGCGACATGTCGACGACTTTGATGTCTTTGAGCGGGCCGTCCTGGCCGGGGGTAAAGGCGTGAGTGTGAGCGGTCTGTGTCATGGGTGTTCAGTTCACTTGTGCGCCGGTGGATTTGACGATGGCGCCCCAGAGTTTCAGGTCGTCGTCCAGGCGTTTTGCGAGTTGTTCGGGGTTGTCGTTCAACGGTTCAACGCCCAGGTCGGCATATTTTTTCTTGACGTCGGGATCTGCCAGCACGCTCTCGGTGGCTTTGTAGAGTGTGTCGATGATGTCTTTCGGGGTGTTCTTGGGCACGTACATGGCGATCCACAGTTCGCCGTTGTAGCCGGGGATCTGTTCGCCGATGGCCGGTACGTCCGGCAGTGCAGGGTTGCGTTCTTTGGTGCTGACGCCCAGGGCACGCAGCTTGCCGGCTTTGATTGTGGCGATGGACGAGGGCAGGCTGGCAAAGATGATGGGAACCTGTCCGCCGAGGACATCGGTCATGCCGGGGGCGACGCCGCGATAGGGAATGTGTTCCAGTTTCAGGCCGCCTTTTTCGTCCAGCATGGCGCCGAGCAGATGGTTGAGCGTGCCGTTGCCCGCCGAGGCGTATTGATATTTGCCGGGATGGGCTTTGACTTCGGTGATGAATTCGGACAGTGTTTTTGCGGGGAATGACGGGTGCACGCATAGCACGTTCGGCACGGATCCGACGGCGGCGACCGGCGCGAAGTCTTTGACCGGATCAAAGCCGGGATTTTTGTAGATGGCCGGGTTGATGGCCTGGGCGCTGCTGATTGTGAACAGTACGGTGTATCCGTCGGCAGCCTCGCGTGCGGCCTGTGCCGTGCCGATGTTGCCGCCCGCACCGGGCTTGTTTTGCACGACAAAGGGCTGGCCGAGTTTCTGCGCCAGTTTGTCGGAAATCAGGCGCGCCACGATGTCATTGGTGCCGCCTGGCGACTGCGGGACGATGACGTTGACGGGTTGGCTGGGGTAGGCGGCGTAGGCGCTTGTGCTGGCCAGGCCGATGCCAGCCGTTACAGCCAGGCTGGCTGCGAAATGCTTGAAGAACATGGTTCGGTGTCTCCGGAATGTTTTCTCCTATTCTTCATGTAAATTTGCCATAGGTAAAATAGTATAAAAATATGGTTTGTATAGATGATTATGTATGGCCTTGCCATCAGGCCGCGGCGCAGATCGTGAATTCCAGGGGCTGTGCCGGTAACGGAAAGACATCATGACGCTGACACAACTGCGCTATTTTCTGGCGATCATCCGATGCGGCAGTATTTCTGGCGCGGCGACGCAAATTCATGTGGCGCAGCCGGCGATTTCCCAGCGATTGCGGCAATTGGAGCAAGAGCTCGGTCAGGTCTTGTTCAAGCGATTGCCACGTGGGATTGAGTTGACGCCCGCGGGCCATCATCTGAAAGCCCATGCGTTGGAGATCCTGCGCCGGGTGGACTCGGTGCAGGACGATTTCAAATCCTCTGATGTCAATCCGATAGGCCGCGTCACGTTGGCCATGTCTACGGCGGTCAACACGAAATTCTGTGTCGAGGTGTTGGAGCAGGCGGCTCGGAGTTATCCCAACATCAAACTCACGCTGACCGAGCATATGAGCGGCACCTTGCTCGAATGGACGGAAAGCGGCCGGGTGGATCTGGCGGTGGTGTACGACGTGCCGGGTAACACGCCGTTGGCGGTGCACAGTCTGGGGAAAGAAGATTTATACCTGGTCACGGATCCCGCGTTCAAACAGCGGTTGCCGGAAACGGTGTCGTTGGCGGATATTGCCGATTTAGGGCTGATTTTGCCGGCGTTTCCGCAAACGCTGCGGCTGATGATCGAGCGGACGTTTGCAGAACATGTGGGACGGGCGCCTAATGTCATGCTGGATGTTGATTCAACGTATGCCATTAAAAAACTCGTCTCTGCAGGAAAGGGGCAGAGCATTTTGTCTGCGCATTCGGTGGGCGACGAGATCAAGCATGGTGAGCTTGCGATCACGCCGATCGCGAACCCGGCGGTGAGCCGCACAATCAATCTTGTCACGTATCGTCCCCGCGCGAATGACGCCGCCGTTCGTGCTGTGTATCGCGTGGTCGAGGCGGTGTTGGGAGCGGGCAGGTAGCAAATCCAGCGTATCCCAGGTCAGTCCGGCCATAGCAGGCCTGTTGCGTAATGGAAAGCCGGTAAGATGCCGTGATCGCCGTTCGCTTTCTTCAACGCATGATGTCCTTGCCTGAACCTACACCCGCAGATGACTCCTCGGGTCAGCCCCGGTTGCGTTGGACGCGCGACGCGCTGACATTGCAGTTCAGTGGATCCGCCTCGGTGCAGAGCAGTATGTCCCTGCTGAACCCGTATGCGCTCGAATTCGAGTACACCCGCCTGATGATGGGTTTTCTGCTGTTTGATCATGATCCCGCGCACATATTGATGATCGGCTTGGGCGGTGGGTCGTTGCCCAAGTTTTGCCATCGTTATCTGCCCCGGACGTCGATCGATGTGGTCGAGATCGACCCTGATGTCATCGCGTTGAGAGACGCTTTTCACGTGCCCCCAGACGATGAACGCTTTCGCGTAATTGCCGCGGATGGCAAAGACTATCTACATGACGGCCCTATGCCGGTGGATGTTTTGCTGATCGACGCCTACGACGGGCAGGGCATGCCACCGGCCTTGTGCGAACAGACGTTCTTCGACGACTGCCATGCAGCGTTGTTGCCTGACGGCATTCTGGTCGTGAATCTGCATTTAGAGAGCGAGTCGTATCCGGTTTGCCTCGCATTCCTGCGCGAGACGTTTGGTACGTCGCTGTTCGAAGTCATCGACGACGATATGACCAACAGCATCGTATTCGCTTGCAAGGGCGAGCGCTTTGACGATATGGATCTGCGCACGGCATTGCGGAAACCCGACGGTATGAGCAAGGACGCATGGCGGCAGTTGCAGCCGACCTTCAAGCTCATCGAGGCGACGCTGATCCTCCGTTGAGCTGTATTGCAGAAAATAAAAAAGCCCTTGAATAAGGGCTTTTTTTGAATTTTTTGGCGGAGCGGACGGGACTCGAACCCGCGACCCCCGGCGTGACAGGCCGGTATTCTAACCAACTGAACTACCGCTCCGCAGCGGTGTACTACTAAACTGCAACCAACTAAAAAAGCTGGCGTCCCCTAGGGGATTCGAACCCCTGTACTCACCGTGAAAGGGTGATGTCCTAGGCCTCTAGACGAAGGGGACTCGGACTGCTGTACTGCAAACTGGTGGAGGTAAGCGGGATCGAACCGCTGACCTCTTGCATGCCATGCAAGCGCTCTCCCAGCTGAGCTATACCCCCAAACATCCTACTTTTACTGCGAAGGGNCAGCGGCGTAAGCGCGCTGGCCCTTGAATTCTGTGGCGGAGCGGACGGGACTCGAACCCGCGACCCCCGGCGTGACAGGCCGGTATTCTAACCAACTGAACTACCGCTCCGCAGCGGTGTACCACTAATACTGCAACCAACTAAGAAAGCTGGCGTCCCCTAGGGGATTCGAACCCCTGTACTCACCGTGAAAGGGTGATGTCCTAGGCCTCTAGACGAAGGGGACTTGGACTAACTGTACTGCAACTTCGCTGTCGACTGGTGGAGGTAAGCGGGATCGAACCGCTGACCTCTTGCATGCCATGCAAGCGCTCTCCCAGCTGAGCTATACCCCCGTTTCTCCAAACCAAAATCTGCAATTTTCGGGGTTTTATCCCTGTCGTTGCCGGTTTTGTTCAGTGCCGTTGGCGAAGAAACGAGATTATGCACGAGTTTTTTTGCGTGTGCAAGTCACGGTGAATGGGGTCGATGACCCCTCTCTACGTCGCGGCTGCGATCCCTACTGGGGGCGAGCCCCAGCCCCCACTGGTCGCTGGCTTGTAGGAATTCTCTATGTGACGGGGCCGGCGTCTAGCGTACCCGAAGCGGCGCCACCGCATGTGAATTATTGGCTTCCACCAATCGGATCATCTGCAGCATGAACAGATCGCGGGTCTCCTCGGGCAATTGCTCGATGGTGCGATCGTGCGCCCTTTGTACGGCGGGTTGCATGCGTTTGACGAGCGTGCGGCCTTCGCGAGTCAGACGGACCAGCTTGACTCGGCCGTCGTCGGGTGACTGGCGGCGTTCGATCAACCCGCGTAGCTCCAGTCGTGGCAGGACTTCGGCCACGCTGCTGCGTTCCAGTCCGATATCCAAAGCCAGGGAATTCTGGTCCAGTTCACCCCGCTCGCGTAATGCTGTCAGGAGGCTGTATTGCACCGGCGTGATGTTGAACGCGCTGGTTTCTTCGGAAAATAGCCAGCTATGGATTTGATGCAGCCGCCGTATCAAAAAACCTGGGCGGGTATAGAGTAGTGTGCGTTTTTGGTAGGACTGCAATTCTGCGCGCAGTGCGGCATTCTGATTGAGTTCATTCATTACTGGGCTGGGCGCGCATGCGCCATGCGTCAACGGGCGAATTGTCAGTGTAAGTGGTGTACCACGTATTTGTCATTGACCGTGAAAAATACAAAGGGTGATGCGCCGCTGTTTGGCGCATGTCGTGCACCAAAATAGGTGGTGTACCACATAAACTGCCTCATGCTGGTGCCAGATCTGGCGCCGTAACGATGCAGGTTTGGTGAGCCAGATGCACCGGCCCGCTAAGGGAAAACGCTTAATTAGATGGTGCACCACATATTTTTATAAAAAAATAGTCTTGTTTTATCAAAGGCTTAAAAGCAACTCGGCTGGGCTGTCCGGCCGATTTGGCATGCATATTGCTTTGTTGTCTCTCGGGGCCGGACAGGTCAGATGGGAGAAACAGTCATGGTTACAACGGTATTGTTGGGCGGGCACATCATGGATCCCGCCAACGGTGTGGATCGCGTCGGCGATCTGGTGATACGGGATGGACGGGTTGCTGGCATAGACGTGCCCTATGGTGCCGAAGCCACGACAGTGGATTGCCGGGGAGACCTGGTGTTGCCCGGGCTCATCGATACGCACGCGCATGTCTATCGGTATGTCACCGGCCGCTTTGGCTTGGACGCAGATACGTGCGGGATTAAAAGCGGGGTGACCACCTTGATCGATCAGGGTGGCGCGAGCTGCATCACGATTCCGGGATTCAGGCATTACGTCGCCGAGCCGGCCACCTCGCGTGTGCTGTCTTTTATCTCGGCGTATCTGGTGGGCGGGCTGGAAGGGCACTATTACCCCGAGTTGTATCGCCCGTCCTGTCTGGATGTGGATGCGACGGTCAAGGCGGCGCTGGCCAACAAAGATCTGGTGCGTGGCGTCAAGGCTCATGCCGAACTAGGCGGATTTCAGCGCTGGGGCATGGATGTCATGCGCATTGCTGCGCAGATCGGCCGCGAGGCGGATTTGCCGGTGTACATCCATTTTGGACAGTTATGGCCCTCGCCGGATTCGGGCCTGGATATTGATCCCGATTCGATCTTTCGTGACGTGCTGGAGCTGACCAAGCCCGGCGATGTGCTGGCGCATCCGTTCAGCAGGCACCCGGGCGGATTTGTCGGAACGGACGGCAAAGTGCATCCCTTGCTGGGCGAAGCGGTGGCGCGCGGGATGAAGATTGATGTGGGCCATGGCTCGCACTTCAGTTTCGACATGGCGCGCCGCGTGTTGGAGGCGGGCTTTCTGCCGGATACGCTGGGCGCGGACATGCATGGCTATAACACCAAGGTGCCGCATCCTCCGGCCACGCCCGATATCCATCCCGACGAGGGCGACCATCTGTTCACCAGCGCGATCCGGTTTTCGCTGGTGTCGACGATGACCAGCATGCTCGCGCTGGGCGTGCCGCTGGAGCAGGTCGTGCCGATGGTGACGAGCGAGGCTGCGAAACTGGCGGGCATGGAGGGCGAGATCGGCCACCTGGGCGTTGGGGCGGTGGCCGATGTGTCGGTCCTGTCAGATGAGCGGGGCAAATGGACCTTACGCGATAACGAAGGCAATCAGGCGGTGACCGCGCGCATGCTCAACCCGCGGTTTTGTCTGCGCGAGGGTGTGCGCTACGACGCCGACGCGCCTATCCTGCCTGTCCTGAAGGCCGCCGCCTGAGCCCCGCCATGACGCAGCAACATCCTCCAATCATGGGTCAGGGCATCGGGGCGCGCCTGACTCGCAAGGAAGACGAGCGCTTTCTGCGTGGTCAAGGGCAATACGTGGGTGATATGCGTATGCCGGGTACGCTGGACGTGGCGTTTGTGCGTTCGCCGCTGGCGCATGCGCGCGTGGCCCATATTGAAAAGCCGCAGGGGTACGAGCATCTGGTCTATACGATGCAGGACATGGAGAGCGTAAAGCCCATCCTGGCGGCGTCGCGCTTGCCGGGTTTTCGCACGTCGGTCCAGTATCCCTTGGCGATGGAAAAGGTGCGCCATGTGGGAGAAATGGTCGCTATGTGTGTGGCGCCGTCGCGGGCGCGTGCCGAGGATCTGGCCGCGCAGGTCTGGGTCGATTATGAAGAGCTGCCAGTCATTGCCGACATGCATGACGCTGCCAACGGCGTGGCGCCGCAGCGCATCCATGATGAATGGGATGGCAATGTATTTCTGGAAACCCGCGTCGAACGTGGTGAAGGACAAGCCCGGCAGTCAGGAGCGGTGACGGTATCGCGCAAACTCTCTACCTCTCGCCAATGCATGATGCCTATGGAGGGGCGCGGGGTCTTGTGTTGGTGGGATACGCGGATGGATCAGCTCGTGATGGTGAGTGCCGCACAGTTGCCGCATATCAATCGCACCGGGTTGGCGGAATGTCTGGGCCTGGACGAAGGGCGCATTCGTGTTGTCTCCCCCGACGTGGGCGGCGGGTTCGGATACAAGGGTATTCTGCTGCCCGAAGAAATCTGCTGTGCGTGGCTGGCCATGCACCTGAAGCGTCCGGTGCGCTGGCTGGAGGATCGCCGCGAGCATTTGAGCGCCAACGCGAATTGCCGCGAACATGCTTATGACATCAGTGTCACCGTGAATGCCGATGGACGGCTGGCGGGAATCGAGTGCGATGCGATCGTGGATTCGGGCGCCTATTCCTCGTACCCGTTTTCGGCCTGTCTGGAGGCCGCGCAGATCGGTTCGATTTTGCCGGGGCCATACCGCATGGATGATTTTCTGTGCCGTACTCGCTCGGCCGCTACGAACAAGCCTCCTATCCTGCCGTATCGCGGCGTGGCGCGCACCGGTGTGTGTTTTGCGTTAGAAGTCATGATGGATATGGCGGCGCGTGCGCTGGGCGTGGAGCCTTATGTATTGCGTCAGCAAAGCCTGGTGCGGCCGCAGGATATGCCGTACACCAATATCACAGGCAAGACGTTCGATTCCGGGGATTATCTGTCTTGTTTGAATCGAGCGGTGGAGGGTTTGAACTGGACGCAGTGGCGCGCGCGTCAGGCGCAGTGGCAGCCCGCGGGCGCGCGTCCGCAACGCCGCATTGGTATCGGATTGTCGATATTCTGCGAGCAAGGCGCACACGGGACGTCGGTGTATCACGGCTGGGGCATTCCCATGGTGCCCGGATATGAGCAATGTCATGTGCGCCTGACGCCGGACGGCATCCTGGAGGTCCAGATCGGCGTGCATTCGCATGGACAAAGTCTGGAAACCACCATGGCGCAGATTGCGAACACGGTGCTGGGCATTGATGCGGCACATGTGCGCGTACTGCATGGGGATACGGCCACGTCACCGTATTCCACTGGCACCTGGGGATCGCGCTGTGCGGTCATGGCTGGCGGCGCTGTAGGGACGGCTTGCGAGGAACTCGGCACGCGGATGAAACGCATCGCTGCCAGTCTGCTGGACTGTCCGGAAAGCAACCTGGTGTATGTGCAGGGGGGCATCGCGTCCCGGGATGGTTCGCAGCGCGTGAGTTACGCCCAGATTGGCCACACGTGGTATCGCGCGCCGCAGAAACTGCCGGCAGATGTGAATCCCGGCGGCCTGGCGCTCACGGCGGGCTATCGCATGCAACCGGATGGCGGCACGTTCAGCTATGCCTGCCATGCTTGTGCGGTGGAGGTCGATACGGCGACAGGCTTTGTCAAATTGCTGGATTACGTGGTGTGTGAAGACGGCGGTGTATTGCTCAACCCCATGGTGGTCGAAGGGCAACTGCTGGGAGGACTGGCCCAAGGTATCGGTACGGCGTTGTATGAGGAAATGCCGTTTGACGAACAGGGCCAGCCGTTGGCATCGACGTTGGCGGATTACATCGTGCCCGGTGCGGGTGAAATGCCGCGGGTGCGTATCGATCATATGCAGACGCCGAGCCCGTTCTCCAAGTTCGGACAAAAGGGGATAGGCGAGGGTGGCGCGATCGCACCGCCGGCGGCGATCGTGAATGCGATCAATGACGCGTTGGCGGATCTGGGGGCAGAGGTCTTGTGCGTGCCTGCCAGCCCGCCTCGTGTGTTGGCTGCCATCGAACAGGCGGAGGCTGCCCGATGAAAGCAGTTGCTTATGAGTTGGAGCGCGTGCGCAGCGTGAACGATGCCTGGTCTGCGCTGGCGCGCGACGAGTTCTACAAAGCCATCGCGGGCGGGCAGTCTTTGGGTGCCATGTTGAATCTGCGATTGGCTCAGCCTGAGCGCCTGATCGACCTGGATGCGATTGCCGAGCTGCGCGCCAGCACCGTGCAGGGGGATGAGCTCTTTTTGGGAGCGATGACGACCCACGCTGCGATCGAAGATGGCAAGGTGCCGGATGTGACACATGGCATGTTGGCCCATGTGGCTCATGGTATTGCCTATCGTGCTGTGCGCAACCGGGGTACGGTGGGCGGCAGCTTGTGCCACGCAGACCCTGCTGCCGATTGGGTCAGTGCCATGGCCGTGATCGGCGCGACGTGCGACGTCGTGGGGCCGCACGGCACGCGCGGGGTGCCCGCCGAGCAGTTTGTGCGTTCGGCCTTCGAGCCCGATCTCAATCCCGGAGAGATCCTGGCCCAGGTTCGGGTGCCGCGATTCAGTGCGAACGCACGCTGGTCGTATCGCAAACATTGCCGCAAAACGGGTGAGTTTGCATTGGCGATCGTGACCGGTGTGGTGGACCCTGATCGTGGCATCGAACGGTTGGTGCTGGGCGCGTTGGATGGGCCCGTAACGGCTCACTGTGGTCCGGATCTATACGCGCGCCTGGCTGATCCTGCGGCGCGAGCGGCTTTGCTGGACGCATCGGAGTCGGGTTTGTCGTATGAGCGTCGTGCCTGGCACGGCGATCTGCTGGCCAGTGTGGTGGCTGATTTGGGAGCAAAGCAATGACGGTGCCTCTCGATTTTCCAGAGGTGAACGAGGTTGACGTTGCGTTGACGGTCAATGGGGCGCTTTTTCGCATTCATTGTGAACCGCGCACGCATCTGGCTGATGCGCTGCGCGAGCATTGCGGACTGACGGGCACACATATCGGGTGTGAGCATGGGGTGTGCGGCGCCTGTACGGTGGAAGTCGACGGCGCCCCGCAGCGGTCATGCCTGCAGTCCGCTGTGCGTTTCGAAGGCAAGCACGTCACGACGGTCGAGGCGTTGGATGACGATGCGTTGACGGCGGCATTGCGCACGGCATTTTCAGCGCATCACGCGTTGCAGTGCGGCTATTGCACGCCCGGCATGTTGATCACCGCACGCGACATTGTCCGTCGCCTGCCGCACGCTGACGAGGCTCGGGTGCGCGATGAACTGGCTGGAAATCTATGCCGATGCACGGGATATCAAGGCATTGTCGATGCCGTGATGCATGTGTTGTCGACCTATCGCTCGGGGGAATAGAGACATGAAAATTGAACAGTCTTTTGACGTGGCCATGCCTTTGGCAACGGTATGGGCCGCGTTTCATGAGCCTGCGCTGCTGGTGCAATGCTTGCCAGGAGCTTCGTTGCGGGGCGAACCTGTTGGCGATGAGTTGCCGTTGCTCTTCAAGGTGAAGTTGGGGCCGATTGCCGCTGCATTCGCGGGCCTCGGGGTGCTGTCGCTGGATGAGGCTGGACACTCGGGCGAGATGACCGGTCAGGCCACGGACGGGAAAAGCAATAGCCGTGTCAAAGGAGCAGCCCGATTCAGCGTCGTATCGCAGGATAGCGCCGTCACGACAGTCAATGTCACCGTGGACTTCAGCATCACCGGATCGTTGGCTCAGTTCAGCCGCGAGGGAATTGTGCGTGCATTGGGCGATCAGTTGACGAAGCAGTTCGCGCAGAACTTGCAGGCGATGTTGAGCACTCAGCGTAATACGCCCGCGGATGACATTCATAGCACAAGCTCAGTTCAAGTGATCGCGTCCGAGTCAGGTGCCATAGTGATCCCGTCGGACGGAACCGGCACGTCCTCGGAGAGGATGCCAAGGAACGCCGCATCGCAGTCAATGGGTCAGGCTAAAGCCGTGCCGCAACCCGCCGAGGCGCCCGCACTGAATTTGTTTGCTCTCATGCTGGCCATGATGCGTGATACCTGGAAAAAATGGATGGGCCGGGACAAGCAGGCAAAACGGAGTACGACATGATGCCGTCCACTGTCGCGCCAACGCGTGATATCGGGCGCATGCTGGCGCCATTGCAGCATGCGTATTGGGCAGACGTCGTGCGCCTGCGCGATGCGTTGCCTGATCTGGATTCCCGTGTGCTGTTGCACGCAGGGCCCGCGTATGCCGCCGATGCCGTGGTTCCCGTGCCGGTGATGCAGGCCGCGGCGCAGGCGGTGGTATTTGAGGGGGCGGCGGCGGATGTTCCTGCCGCGCTACAGCTGTTGGCATCGGGGGCCTATCGTTTCGAGCCTGCGCAAAACCACGGCGTGGTGACGCCATTGGCTCAGGTCGTATCGTCGCGCATGCCTATGGCAGAGGTGCGTCTGGGGGAAACGGCCCGGTATGCGCCGCTATTGGAGGCAGGCGTGCCTTCTTTGCGTTTTGGCTCGCAGGACCCCTCGTGCGTCATGGCACTACATGTCATCAGCCGTTTGGGCCTGGGGGGGCTGGCGCCCTGTCTGCGCTCATCTCCGTTGGCCGTTGCGCCATGGCTGCGCACTGCCTTGCAGCAGGGGGATGAGTGCCATTCACGCACCGGCGTTGCCAATCAATCGATGATTGAAGCATTGGTCGCCGCATTTCCTGCGTTGAGCGACGAACTGCTTTCCACGTTGTCGAGCAATCCCAATTTCGTGCTGACGTTGATCATGGCAGCCTGCGCTTGCGTGTTGGAAACACAGGACGGCGATATCAAGGCAGCCGGCGGCAATGGGGTCGATTTCGGTGTCCGGATGGCAGGCGAGTCCTGCTGGCGCACGGTGCCAGCTACTGCTCCCATTGGTTGCTTTATTCCTGGTCTTGAAAACACGGCGGTATTGGGAGCTATCGGCGATAGTGCGGTGGTCGATTTTTGTGGATTGGGTGGTCAGGCATTGAGTCTGGCGCCAGCGCTGTTGAGTTTGTGGCAAGACCAATTGCCCACGGATGCAGCCAACCGTGCCCGGCATGTGCTGAATGAGCAGACGGGGTTGGTGTGTGCGAGATCTATCGCGCAGAGCCGGGTGTCGCCCATTGTGCATCTGGCGATGGTCGAAGCGCACGGAGTGCAGGGATTGGCGGGGCGGGGGTTCTATGCGCCACCAGTGTCGTTGTTTACGTCGTTGTTGCAGGGTTAGGGCCACGAAAGCATACGTGGGTGGTCATCGTTTCGCAATTGCTCATTTTGGAGTGTTCCATGTTTACGAAATACCGGCTTTATGCCCTGATCGCAGCAGGCACGCTGTTTGCGGCGCCTGCGATGGCGCAGGAAACCATCAAGATTGGCGTCTCGCAGCCGTTGACCGGCCCAGTGGCGGCGGCTGGCACCTATGTCGCCAATGGCGCCAGACTGGCGGCGGAGCAGTTGAACGCGCAAGGCGGTGTGCTTGGCAAGAAAATCGAATTGATTGTCGAAGACAACAAGTCCAATCCGCGTGAGGCGGTGAATACGGCAGAGAAACTGATATTGCGTGACAAGGTGCCCGTGATGATAGGGGCGTGGGGATCGACATTCACGCTGGCAACCATGCCCAAACTGCAAGAGTACGGTGTCCCCATGGTGGTAGAAACCGCGTCGTCGTCCAAGATCACGACGGCGGGCAATCCCTGGGTGTTTCGTATCAGTCCCACCTCACGCATGGAGGCGCTGGCATTCGCGAAACAGCTGCAATCCTTTTCGCCTGCGATCAAGAAAGTCGATTTTCTGGCAGTGAACAATGATTGGGGATTGGGCGCTACGACGGAATTCAAGAACGTGTTTGCACAGCACGGGATAGAGGTCGGCCGCGTGGAAACGATGTCGCCTGATGCAACTGACTTGTCGGCGCAATTGGCGGCTTTGCGCGAAACGGGCAGTGATACTTTGATCGTGACCTCGGGTGTCGAGCAGTTGACGCTGGCAATTCGGCAAGCGTCTGAACAACGGTTGAAGCAGCGCATCATCACGACGGGCGGTTCGTTTCCCGAACCCCTGATCCAGAATCCGGGGCCGAAGGGTTATGTCAGCACGCATCTGCTGTTTTTCTCGCCATGGACGGCCGACAAGGCCTTGCACCCCGAAATCGCCAAGGCCTATATGGATGGCTGGAAGCAGAAAGGCTATCCGTTTCCGGGTTTGACGGAAGGGTTTCGCGGTTATGACGCGGTGCTGACGGTAGCCGATGCGATCAAGCGAGCAGGCAAGGCCGAGCCTGAAGCGATCCGCCAAGCGCTCTGGGAAACCAAGGTTGCAGGCGTGAATGGCGATGTCTCGTTCATCAAGGATGGCCCGGCAGGCAAGGAAAGCGGCCAGAACGAACCCAATATCTACATCGTGCAGTTAAAGGACGGCGTGGTGTCGGCGCAGTAAGGATTGGCGCTGTTGCCGCGGTCTTTGCAGGGCCGCGGCGCCGAAAGCAAGCACACAGGAGTTCTGACTTGGATCAAATCATGCAACACGCCGTCAACGGCCTGGTGCTGGGCGCGACCTACGCGTTGCTGGGTATAGGGTTGACATTGGTGTTCGGCATCATGCGCGTCGTCAATTTCGCGCATGGGGAGTTGTATGCGTTAGGCGCCTACGTGGCTTATGCGCTGGTGTCGCTGCTGGGATTGGATTTTTTCAGTGCCCTGCTGTTTTCGGCTGTCGCCGGGTTTCTGATCGGCAGCGTGATCGAGTTCGTCCTGCTGCGCCGCTGCAAGCTGGAAAACATCGATGAAGTCATGTTGATCATGATCGGTGTAATGATCATCATGCAGAACGCAGAGCTGATGTTATGGGGCGGTGTGGCCAAGGTGGTGCCCACGCCATTTTCGCAAGAGCCGTTGATATGGGGCGGCGTGGCATTGTCGCCGACACGGCTGTTCGTATTGTGTGCGGCCGCGGTGTTGCTGCTGGTGTTTTATCTGGTGATCGAACGGTCCAGATTGGGGATGGCCATGCGGGCCACGTTCCAGGACAAGGACGCTGCAAAGATCGTGGGCGTAAATGTCTCGAGTATTTATACGCTGACATTCGCGTTGGGCTCGTGCCTGGCGGCGGTGACGGGGGCGCTGCTGGCGCCTATCTTTGTGGTCAGTCCGACGATGGGCGATCTGGCCAGCCTGAAGGCATTTGCGATCGTGATTCTGGGAGGGCTGGGCAATATTGGCGGTGCTGCGTTGGGGGGATTTGCGCTGGCAATGATAGAGGAGTTCGGCGCCAGTTATATCTCGACCTCGTATCGCGATGCGCTGGGGTTCATCGTGATTCTGATCGTGATGGTCATGCGTCCGCAAGGCCTGTTTGCGGTCAAGGAAAGGGTGGGTTGACGTGAAATGTATCGTGTTTCTGATTTGTGTAGCGGCACTCGCACTGCTGCCTGTGCTGTGGTCCGACCCGTATATGTTGTCGGTGGTCTCGGCGGCCGGCATCATGATCGTGGCGGCCATCAGCCTGAATCTGCTCTTGGGTTTCACCGGCCAGCTCAGTCTGGGGCATGCCGCGTTTTTCGGCATAGGCGCCTATACCAGTGCGCTGCTGTCTTTGGGTTTCGATGTGAATCTGGGGTGGGGTCCATTGGTGGTTGATCCTAAACCCGTATGGCTTGCCTTCGTGATGGGCATTGCGGTTGCCGGCCTGGCTGGATGGCTGGTGGGCAAGCTGGCTTTTCGCGTACGCGGCGCCTATTTCGTGATTGTCACGATCAGTTTTGCCCAGGTGATGCGCATGGTGGCGTTGAATTGGGTGGACTTGACCGAGGGACCCATGGCGTTGACGGCCATTCCTGCGCTGACATTCTGGCTGCCCGGGCAGGGCGTGATTGAGCTGGTCAGCAAGGCAGCTACGTATTGGCTGGTGCTTGCCGCCGGTGTGGTGGCGTATGTGCTGGTGGCACGGCTGGTGCACAGCCGCGCGGGGCGGGCGGTGATTGCATTGCGCGAGAACGAAACACTGGCTAAATCCATCGGCATTCCCGTGACGCGATATCTCGTGATCGCGTCGGTGTTGTCGGCCGCTATTGCCGGCGCAGCGGGCGGGCTGTACGCACACACGGTGCGCATTATCGATCCCGATGTGTTCTTGTTCGTCTATACGATCACGATGGTGATCATGGTAGTGGCAGGCGGTAAAGGAACCTTGGCCGGCCCGGTCGTAGGGGGAGTGATCTTCGGCCTGATGCCGGAGGTCTTGCGCGGTGTGGTGCCGCCGGAAGTCCAATGGATGTTGTACGGCGCGTTGATGATTCTGATTCTGTTGTTCCTGCCTAAAGGCATTGTGCCTGCCGGGGCTCGCGCTGTGCAATGGTTCAAAAGCCGGGGCAAGACAGATGCGGTGATCGATACAAAGCCTGCGATTGCAGTGCGCTCTGCTGTATCAGAAGGAGGGCGAGCATGAACCTGGTGATGCCGCATACTGCAGTGCCGGTCAGGCCGATGGGTAATATCGCGTCCGGCATGCTGCAGCCGTCTCTGGATCGCCCGGTCTTGTCATTGCATGACATTACCGTGCGTATTTCGGGCCTGGTGGCACTGAACAATGTCAGTTTCGATGTGATGCCGGGACAGATCGTCAGCCTGATTGGTCCCAACGGCGCCGGCAAGACGACGGCGTTCAACGTGATATCGGGCTACATGAAGCCGACGTCGGGCCGCGTGGTGCTGTTTGGTGACGATATTGTGGGCATGAGCCCGAATCAGATTGCAGCCCGCGGACTGGTGCGCAGTTTTCAACGCACCAGTGTGTTCGGGCAGTGTTCTGTGGCGGACAATATTTTGATGGCATTGCACATGCAGGGCCGTGCAGGATTGCTGTCGTCGCTGTTGCGCTTGCCGTCTTTCAAGCGTGAGGAACTTGCATTGCGGGATCGGGTGCATGAAGTCCTGACGTTTGTGGGCCTGACGCATCGCGCGGCAGATATCGCCGCGAATCTTTCGTACGGAGAGCAGCGTCTGTTGGGGGTGGGGATTGCCCTGGCGGCCAGGCCCCGGCTGTTGCTGCTGGATGAACCGGCAGCGGGATTGAATCCCTCGGAAACGGAAGACTTCAAGGCCATGATCCGCCGCATCGGCGACAGCGGCGTCACGATTCTCTTGGTAGAGCATGACATGCATATGGTCATGTCGATCTCGGACTACATCGTGGTGTTGAACCAGGGAGTGCGTATCGCCGATGGCGGACCGCGCGCGATCCAGGAACACCCCGAAGTCATACGCGCTTATCTAGGATCAGGACTGAAACGTGCTAAAGGTTGACGACATCGTTGTGCATTATGGCGCCACACGCGCCGTGGACCACGTATCGCTGAGTGTGGAAGAAGGCGAGTTCGTGACCTTGATCGGCTCGAACGGCGCGGGTAAGTCCAGTACCTTGCGAGCGATCAGCGGGCTGGAGCCTGTGGTGTCAGGATCCATCACGTTCGATGGCTATCCGATCGCGCAGGCGAGCGCGCAGAACATCATCGAGCGCGGTATCGCACATTGCCCGGAAGGCCGGCGCGTGTTTGCACAGTTGACGGTGCGAGAGAACCTGGAAATGGGCGCGTATCGGCGCAGCGACCGGCAACGGATCCGTGATGATATCGAACGCATGTTCGACAAGTTTCCGCGTTTGCGTGAACGGGTTGCACAACCTGCCGGGACCTTGTCGGGGGGCGAGCAGCAAATGCTGGCTATCGCGCGTGCGCTGATGTCGCGGCCACGGTTGGTGATGTTTGACGAGCCGTCGTTAGGACTGGCACCGAATTTCGTCGAACAGGTATTCGAGCTCGTTGCGGATATCCGCAAAGGCGGCACCACGGTGTTGATGGTGGAGCAGAATGCCTATGCTGCACTGGAGCTGTGCGACCGGTCGTATTTGTTGGAGACCGGTCGCGTGGTTTTTCATGGATCTGCACAGCAGATGCTGAACAATCCGGATATACGGAAAGCCTATCTGGGCGGCTAGCAGTCACACCGCGCAGCCCCGACCCGCATTTATCTCCTGCGCCCCAGTGCCGCCGCGGCGATGAGGATCAGGGCGATGATGACGAGTATGGGCTTGTCACCAAAACGCGCGTAGGGCGTCAGGCCCGTCATGCCCTGAACGGAGACAGGCAAAATGCCAGCTTGGTGTGCCGGCAGTTGGGCGGCGACGGCGCCATGTGCGTCGATGGCTGCGGTGATGCCCGTGTTGGTCGCTGCCAGCATGGGACGGGCGGTTTCCAGGGTACGCAAGCGCCCGATCTGCAGATGCTGACGCAATGCCCAGGTATCGCCGAACCAGCCCAGGTTGCTGACGTTGACCAGGATGGTGGCGCCGGGCTCTCCATTGGCGCCGGGATGCAGCGCAGGCAGGAGCTCGACGCCGAAGAGGTCTTCGTAACATATGTTGAAGGCGACGTGCTGGTCGCGCACGTGAAACGGCGCTTGCCGGCGTTCACCGCGATCGAAATCCCCTAGGGGAATACTGAGCATGTCGACAAACCAATGGAATCCGGGAGGGACATACTCTCCCCACGGCACGAGATGGTGCTTGTCATAGCGTTGTTCTGTGGTGCCCTGGCGCAGTTGTTCCAATGGGGTGTCGGCGTTGAAGCCGATGACGCTGTTGGTGTAGCTGTCATTGCCGTCGGTGCCCTTGGTGCGCAGCGGGACGCCCATGGCGATGGTGGCCGAGTTGCGTGCGGCCAGGGTGCGCCAGGCTTCCCAGACGGCAGGGTCCAGGCGGTCCTGGAAAATGGGCAGTACGGTTTCGGGCAGGATGATCAGTTCGGCGGGCGGGGCTGGCAGCGCAGCCAGCTCGAGGTGACGGCGGATGCCCAGTTCCAGCAACTGAGGGTCGAATTTTTGAGACTGCTCGACGTTGCCTTGTATGAGCCGCACTTGCAGAGGCGCCCCGCTGGGCTGCGACCAGTTGACGCCGCTCAACGGCCAACCGGCAATGACCAGCAAGAGCGCCAGCGCGCAGGCCAGATTGCGGCGCGCGTCCCCGGCTTTGATATTCCCGCGGGCCGAGCGCAGGGCCTGCCACAGTCCCGCGAGGGCGGCGGCGGCGAAGGCTGACAGTAATGCCATGCCATGGATGCCCAGCACGGGCGCCCAGCCGGCAAGCGGACTATCAACGTGGGCGTAGCCGATATTCAGCCACGGAAATCCTGTCAGGACAGTGGCCCGGATCCATTCCAGCAAGGCCCACGCTGCTGCCCAGGCGGCAGCCGTGACCAGCAGCCGGCGAGCGGGTGATGGATTGGGTTCGCCGAGGGCCACTGGCGGGCACAGCCAGCGCGCCAGCATGCCAGCTGCGGCGGGAAACAGGGCAAGAAAGGCCGACAAGGCCAGTACGCCAGCCACGGCCAGGGGCGCGGCCAGGCCGCCGTAGTAATGCAGGCTGACGAAAATCCAGTACAACCCCAGCGAGTAGCTGGCAAAGTTGAACAGCCAACCTCTCAACAGGCTCTGCCGCAGGCTGACCGCTCGCAAGGTGGCGTGCGCTGCGCACGCCAGCGCCAGGATCTGTACCAGCGCCAGAGACCACGCGGGTAAGGGGCTTGGCGCAAAGGTCAAGGCGTGTACAGCGCCTGCGGCCACCAGGCCCAGTGTTGCCCAGAGAGGGGCGCGGCCGAACGTCATCCGTTGTTGCTCCGAAAAAAACCGGCATTGATGCCGGGAAGGAAAGGGATACCGCAGCAAGGCTGCACAAGGGGGGTGATCACGACCTGTGACAACCCTCGCCAATCGGGGCCAGGGCAATCAAAGGGCGGGCGATGCCGCGTTAGCGGTGCTGTTCGCATCAGCGCCTGGGACGCGTTTGGCGCGAAGCCATAGCGCACGGCGCGCGTCGGCCCGTATGACCTCGATCATCATATCGCCGTGCGAGGCGCTGTCGCCTCGGCGCGGGATGCGTCCCAATTGGCCGCCCAGCCATCCGCCTACGCTGTCGTATTCGTCGTCGGGCAAATCCGTCGCAAAGGCTTCGTTGAAGTGACTGATTTCCGTGGTGGCCATCAGGCGCCACTGATTTTCGCCTTCGGGGAAAATGCTTTGCTCGTCTTCTTCGTCGAATTCGTCTTCGATGTCGCCAACGATCTGTTCGAGAACGTCTTCCATGGTGACCAGGCCGGAGATCCCGCCGTGTTCGTCGATGACGATGGCCAGGTGATTGTGGCTGGCACGGAATTCGCGCAGCAGTACGTTCAGACGCTTGGCTTCAGGGATAAAGACGGCCGGACGGATGAGCGAACGCAATTCCATATCCGGGTCCAGCATGCCGCGCAGCAGGTCTTTGGCCAGCAAAATCCCGATGATGTTGTCGCGATCGTCTTCGTAGACCGGAAAGCGCGAGTGCGCAGTATCGATGATAAATGCCAGCTGTTGTGGCAGGGGCAGGGATACGTCAAGCAAATCCATGCGCGAACGCGGCACCATGATGTCGGCGACGGTACGTTCGGATACGGCCAACGCGCCTTTGATCATGCCGTACGATTCGACGTCCAGCAGGTCTCGATCATGGGCGGCATCCAGGACGGCTTTAATGCCCTCGCGGTCCTCGGGCTCGCGCCGGACGAGGGCCAGAATGCGGTCTAGCAGGGATTTCGTTGCGGTTTTGGGCGCGCGGGTCGCGTTCGCCTCGGTGGTAGGGTAAGGGTCGGACATCGTCCTAGCGGACAAGTTATAGAAAGGTCAGCATAACCGAATATCGGCTGCAAATTTGTTACGAAGGCGGGGAGGCTAGGGGAAACGAGGACGGTTTGCGCGGCGGGAGAGGCCGGCTCATGGTCTGGCCCGGCCCGCCGAGGTGTGCCTCAAGCGTACGGATCGGCAATGCGCATGCCGGCGAGAATCTCGGTTTCGAGGGTCTCCATGCGGCGGGCGTCGCGCGCCTTGATGTGGTCGTAGCCCAGCGCGTGCAAGACGCCGTGTACGGTCAGGTGAGCCGCGTGGTCCAGTAGGGTTTTGCCCTGTTCGCGGGCCTCGCGTACGAGCACAGGGACACAGATGACGATATCGCCGCGGGCCGTGCCGAGCGGATCCGTGCCGTATTCGAACGTCAGTACGTTGGTAGCGTAGTCTCTTTCGCGATAGGCGTGGTTGAGCTTGCGGCCCTCTGCCTGGCCTACCAGGCGCAGGCTGAATTCTGCCCGGGTGCAGTCGACCAGGCCGTCACGCGCGGCCCCGTCCAGCGCCCGGCGCGCCCAACGGCGCAGGCGCCAGCGCGGCAGGCGCGGCTCGGTGATGCCGTATTGCACAGCGAGGGAGAGTTCGGGCAGAGTCAGCTCGGCGTTCATGGTGGTGGTGTGAGCGGCAGGCGCAGACCGGTCAGGGTTCATGTTCTATTGCGGGCGGCCCCAAGGGCCGGATGCGTTGGCTGGCCTGTTAATGCACCGGTTTTGGTCGGCGCATTGCCAGGCTGGCACGTCGCTCAGGATTCCTCTTCGGCGGCTTTGTCGTAGGCGTCCACAATACGGGCGACCAGCGGGTGGCGCACCACGTCGCGGCTCGTAAAGCGGGTGGTCGCGATACCCTGGACGTCTTCGAGTACCCGCACGGCATGCGCCAGACCGCTCTGTTGACCGCGCGGGAGGTCGACCTGCGACGGGTCGCCGGTGATCACGGCTTTGCTGCCAAACCCGATGCGGGTCAGGAACATCTTCATCTGCTCGGGCGTGGTGTTTTGCGCCTCGTCCAGAATCACAAAGGCGTGATTCAAGGTGCGGCCGCGCATATAGGCCAGCGGCGCG
Source organism: Bordetella muralis (assembly GCF_965139205.1). Lineage (GTDB taxonomy): Bacteria > Pseudomonadota > Gammaproteobacteria > Burkholderiales > Burkholderiaceae_B > Bordetella_A > Bordetella_A muralis. The sequence continues at coordinate 7,516 of NZ_CBCSIU010000035.1, read as the reverse complement.
ATTTCGATGGTCTGTTTTTCGAACAGGCGCTGGACTTTGTCAAAGCCCATCAGGTCGTACAAGGCATCGTAGAGCGGGCGCAGGTACGGGTCGACTTTCTGGGCCAGATCGCCGGGCAGAAAGCCCAGGCGTTCGCCAGCCTCGACCGCGGGGCGGGTCAGCACCAGCCGTTGCACCGAATCGCGCTCCATGGCGTCGATGGCGCAGGCAACGGCCAGCCACGTCTTGCCCGTGCCGGCAGGGCCGATCCCGAAGGTGATGTCGTGCTTGAGAATGTTTTCGAGATATTCACGCTGCCGAGGGGTACGCGGCCGCAGATCGCTGCGCCGCGTCCGCAGGGCGATGCCGCCATCTTCGCTGGCGGTAGGCAGCGAGGCCGGCTCGATGCCGCGCGGGTCGGTCGGCTGCGATTCGTTGCGGCCCACGCCCATTTCGACCAGGCCGAGTTGAATATCGTCGACCGACAGGGCGCGATGCACGGCTTGTTCGTGAAAGCGTCGCAGGGCGCGGCCGGCTAGTTCGGCGCGTTCGCCCTCGAGGGTGACGCGGTTGCCGCGGCGTGCCAGGGTGACACCCATGCCATCGGCGAGCTGACGGAGATTTTCGTCGAGCGGGCCGCAGAGATTGGCCAAGTGGGTGTTGTCGCCTTCCAGGTTGATGATGGTCGGCATGGTGCGTCGGGTGCGGCTGCGTGGTGCGGTCATTCGTGGCCTTATGCGGGACTGTGTGCAGAGTGTTGCGCGGCAGGCGCCGATACGTCGTGATCCGGGCCCTCGACGTCCGCGACGCGGGCGCGCAACGAGTTGGGATAGGCTTCGGTGATGATGACATCCACCATCTGGCCGATCAGCCGGGCCGGCGCGGGGAAGTTGACGATCCGGTTGTTTTCCGTGCGGCCCATCATCTCGTTAGGGTCGCGCCGAGATGGGCTTTCTACCAGGATGCGTTGGCGAGTGCCGACCATGGATTGCGCGATGGCGGCGGCCTGTTTGTTGATCAGGGCTTGCAATTGCTGCAGGCGACGCAGCTTGACGTCCTGCGGTGTGTCGTCGGTCAGGTCGGCGGCAGGGGTGCCGGGGCGGCGTGAATAGACGAAGGAGAACGAGGTGTCAAAACCCACGTCCTCGATCAGTTTCATGGTTTTCTGGAAGTCTTCTTCGGTTTCACCGGGGAAGCCCACGATGAAGTCCGATGACAGGGTCAGGCCGGGGCGCGCTGCGCGCAGGCGCCGCACCACGGATTTGAATTCCAGTGCGGTATAGCCGCGTTTCATGCCAGCCAGCACGCGGTCGCTGCCGGCTTGTACGGGCAGGTGCAGGAAGGAGACCAGCTTGGGCAGGCGAGCGTAGGCATCGACCATGCGCTGCGTCATTTCCTTGGGGTGCGAGGTGGTGTAGCGGATGCGCTCGATGCCGGGGATTTCGTGCACATATTCCAGCAGCATCGCGAAATCGGCGATTTCGCCCGAGTCGCCCATGGGGCCACGGTAGGCGTTGACGTTCTGGCCCAGCAGGGTGACCTCTTTCACGCCCTGATCGGCCAGATCGGCAACCTCGATCAGCACATCGTCAAAGGGGCGCGAGACCTCGACGCCACGCGTATAGGGCACCACACAGAAGCTGCAGTATTTGCTGCAGCCTTCCATGATGGAGACGAAGGCCGAGGCGCCGTCCACCCGAGGAGGCGGCAGGGCGTCGAATTTTTCGATTTCGGGAAAGCTGATGTCAACCTGGGATGCTCCGGAGTCGCGCCGGCGCTGAATGAGTTCGGGCAAGCGGTGCAGGGTTTGCGGGCCAAACACGACATCCACGTAGGGGGCGCGTTTGACGATGGCCGCACCCTCCTGGCTGGCCACGCAGCCGCCCACGCCGATCACCAGATTCGGATTGGTTTTTTTCAGGTGCTGCACGCGGCCCAGGTCGGAGAACACTTTTTCCTGTGCCTTTTCACGCACCGAACAGGTGTTGAACAGGATGACGTCGGCGTCTTCGGGGTTGTTGGTGAGCTCCAGGCCCTGGTCGCCGCGCAATACATCGGCCATCTTGTCCGAGTCGTACTCGTTCATCTGGCAGCCAAAGGTGCGGATGTAGAGCTTGCGGACCCCGGACGGGGGCGCCGTGACGCCAGCGTCGGGCACTAGGGGATTCGGGGTGGCGGGGGAGGATGCTGCGGGCGCAGGGGCGCCAGCGCGCTTGAGTGAGGTTTCTTGCATGATGTGCGCCGTGACGGGTGTAGATCCCGGGGGCGAAAGGAAAAGAAACAATCATTTTACCGCGTGCGGGTATTTCAGTCTTGGTCTGGAGACAATTGGCGTATACGATGTGGACCGCGCGGCACCGCCTTGATGGGTCGTGAATGGTTCGCTATCTACTCTTATCTCCATGACATCTACTCAAGGTTTGCCTCCTGTCTCCCCCGTGGAGGCGATTCCCACGACCGAGGCCGAGGTCGTCTCGGCCCCTCATGTGATTTCTCATGCTATGGCAGATTTCCCGCGCAGGCCTTTTCGTGGCGTGTTGTTGACCGCGTGTTTTGCGCTGTTGCTGCTATTGATGAGCCGCTGGGTCGACCAGCCGTTGACCCTGGCTATCGAAAAGCATATGTCGCCGGTGGTCAACGAGGTCTTTGACTACATTGGTTTTCTAGGCGATAGCGAGATGTATTTGTTCGCGGCGCTGTTCGTCTACGTGGTGTCGCTGATCGGTATTCGCCGTGGCTGGGCCTGCCCGTTCCGAGCGGGTTTTGAGCGGCTGGCCCGCTATGGCGTGCTGGTGATCGGCTCGATGGCCGTGGGTGGTTTGATTACGCTCATTCTAAAAAAACTGGTCGCGCGTACACGGCCCGAGGTGTTGCTCGAAGATGGGTGGCACGGCCTGGTTGAGCCGTTTACTCGGGGTCATGACTACACCTCTTTTCCGTCCAGCCACACGCTGACGGCGTTTGCGGTCGCTGCCGCTATCGGTGAGATCGCGCCTCGTTGGCGGATGCCGGCGTTGTTGCTGGCGGCCTTGGTGGCGATCAGTCGCGTGATCAATCGGGATCACTTTCTTTCGGATGTCACGGCCGCTGCGGCGATTGGCATCATGGTGGCGCATTACCTGGCGCCGTATGTGTTGGATGAGCGGCATCGCTGGATGCTGCGAAAGCCCTGGCGGAAGTAGTTTTTCTGCGAGTTGGCTCGGGGCCGAGGTGTATTCAGGCTCGGCCGAGCGCCCCCTCTATCCGCATCGTTTCCAGACCCCGTCAAACCGGTCCGCTCAGGGCCCGGACGGGGTGCTGTTGCTTGTAACGCTAAAATACCTGCGCTCGTTTGCAGTCTGCCAATAAGAGTTTTCTGCCGAGCAGTGTGGGTAATCTGACACAAAAAAGCAAAGATTTAAACGGGGGGACCATTTCACGATGGTCTCTGGAAGAAGGAATTCGATATGCCTGACTTGCGTCCTCACAGTCGCAGAACCTTTCTGCTCGCCTCTAGTGCCGGGATGGCACTTACTGGCTTGGCCGTGCCTCTGCGTGCCAATGCCAAAGAAGCCGCAGTTCAACTTGATAAATACGAGCCCGTCTATTTCACGCCCGATGAGTGGAGCTTCGTGCTCGCGGCCACCTCCCGGCTGATCCCCTCTGAGGGCGACGGCCCTGGCGCGCTGGAAGCTCACGTTCCGGTGTTTATCGATCGCGAATTGGCGGGCGAGTATGGCAGCGCCAAGGATTGGTACATGCAAGGGCCGCACGACCCCACTGCGAGCGCTGACCGAGGCTGGCAAAGCCCGCTGAATCCTGCGGAACTCTACCGCAAGGCGATCCCCGCGTTTAACGCCTGGTGTGAGTCGCGCTGGAACAAGGATTTCAAGAGCCTGCCCCCCGAACAGCAGGACGAGGCGCTCACCGCGCTGCAAAAAGGCGAAGCAAAGCTGGCGCCGGAACTCAGCTTCTTCTTTGCCACGTTGTTGAGCAATACCAAAGAAGGCTATTTCGCCGACCCCATGTATGGCGGCAACTATGGCATGCAATCCTGGAGCTATATCGGGTTTCCGGGGGCACGCGCCGGCTTTACAGAGTGGGTGGACCAGCACAATGTGAAGTATCCGCTGGGTCCGGTTTCCATCAAAGGCGAAAGGGCTTGAAGCATGGCACGCATTGAAAAAAAGAAGGACGTGGTAATCGTCGGTTTGGGCTGGACAGGTTCCATCGCAGGGATTGAGCTGGCCGCTGAAGGGCTGGAAATCGTGGCACTGGAGCGCGGCCGCGACCAGAACACGGTGCCTGAGTTCAAGTATCCCAACCAGATCGATGAGCTGAAGTATGGTGTGCGGCTCAAGAACATGCAGCATCCCAGCCAGCAGACGGTGACGGTTCGCCGTCGCGATTCGGAAATCGCTTTGCCGTATCGCTCGATGGGCTCATTTCTGCCTGCTAATGGCGTGGGCGGTGCCGGTACTCACTGGAACGGTCTGCTGTGGCGGCCGCAGCCTGAAGAAATCCAGTTGCGCAGCTACGTGAAAGCGAATTGGGGCGAGTCCATCATTCCAGAGGGAATGAATTTGATGGACTACCCGGTGACCTACGATGAGCTGGAGCCGTTTTTCACGCAGTTTGACCGCGTCGCCGGCATTTCTGGCAAGGCAGGTAACCTCAAAGGCAAGATCCAGGAAGGCGGGAATCCGTTTGAGGGCTGGCGATCGGAGGACTATCCCATGCCGCCCCTGCCGCGTACCTATGACTCGACCAAGTTCGAGGCCGCCTGTAAGGCCATGGGTTATCACCCGTTCCCCGCGCCAGCAGGGGTCGCGTCCACCGCCTACGTGAATCCGTACGGCATGCAGATGGCGCCGTGCAATTTCTGTGGTTTCTGCGAACGCTATGGTTGTTATCAGTATTCCAAGTCGTCGCCGCAGACCGCCATCCTGGACGCACTGAAGCGCAAGCCGAATTTCACCTATCGCACGCATGCCGAGGTGCTGCGCGTAGAAATCGCGGCCGATGGCAAGACTGCCACTGGCGTGACTTACTTCGATGCCATCAATCAAGAAGAAGTCTTTCAGCCTGCCGATCTGGTGATCCTGTCTGCGTACCAACTGAATAACGTGCACCTGTTGCTGGTGTCGGGCATTGGCAAACCCTATGACCCGGCTACTAACGAAGGCGTGACGGGCAAGAACTACGCCTATCAGATGAACGGTGGCGTGACCATGTTCTTCAAGGATGCCAATTTCAACCCCTTTATCGGGCACGGCTCGAACGGCATCTGTATCGATGACTTCAGCGTCAACCAGAACGACTTTGGCAAGCTGGGCTTTATCGGCGGCGCCTACTGGCGCTCGGGTACCTTTAATGGACAGCCTATTCGCTCTATGAGTTTGCCCAGCGGTACGCCGACCTGGGGCGGCAAATGGAAGGAAGCCATCAAGGAATATTATGGCCGCTCCATGTCGATCGGCTCGCATGGTTCGCATATGTCGTACCGCGCCAACCATTTGGATTTGGACCCGACTTACAAGGACCCGCATGGCCGCCCGTTGATGCGCATGACCTTCAATTGGCAGGAAAACGATCTCAAGATGAACCAGTACATGAAGCTCAAGGCCGCAGAGGTGGGACGCGCGATGAAGCCGGACCTGATGCAGCTGGGATTCAAGGATATCGGCGCGCAGTACGACGTGCGGCCCTATCAGACCACGCACAATACGGGCGGTCACATCATGTCCGACAGCCCGCTCGAAGGCGTGGTGAATCGCTATTGCCAGGCCTGGGACAAGCACAATGTGTTCGTCATGGGCGCAGGCAATTTTGTGCAGAACACGCAGTACAACCCGACCGGTATGGTCGGTGGCCTGGCCTACTGGACGGTGAACGCCATCCGTACGCTGTATCTGCGCAATCCCCGTCCCCTGGTTTGAGGAGAACAAGATGAAAAAAGTGCTCCGTATTCTGGGGGTCTTGGTGGTACTGGCGATTGTCGGTCTGCTGGCCTTTATCTATGTTCCTGTCCAAACCACTCCGCCCAAGGAGATCTTGGCGGCCGATGGAAAAATCGAACCCGGCCGTGGCGAATACGTCATGCGTGCGGGTGACTGTATGGCGTGCCATACGGCGACTGGCGGCTCGCCTTTGGCCGGTGGCCGGGGCATCGAAAGCCCCATGGGCACCATCTGGTCGTCGAACATCACTCCCGACAAGGAAACCGGCATCGGTAACTGGACGCTGGATCAGTTCCGCGCCGCGATGGTCGATGGCGTGGTCAACGGTAAGCACCTGTACCCGGCCATGCCCTACGAGAACTATCGCTTTATGAGCGAGAGTGATATCCAGGCTTTGTATACGTACCTGATGAACGATGTGAAGCCGGTGAAAAACGAGGTGCAAGCGACGGAACTGGCGTTCCCGTTCAATCTGCGCTTTGGCATCCGGGCCTGGAACTGGTTGGCTTTGAGTGGCGATTCGTCCTTCAAGCCGATGGAGGGCGGCAATGAGCAGCAGCTTCGAGGCCAGTATCTGGTCGAAGGCGCCGGCCACTGTGCAGCCTGCCACAGTCCGCGTACGGCTTTCATGGCACAGGATGGCACGCGCTTGGGTGACGCCAATTTCCTGACGGGCGGTGAGTTGGACGGCTGGAGTGTTCCTGCGCTGCGAGGTCCCAACTCGGGTATCGAGAAATGGTCCACTGCGGAACTGGCGGCGTATCTGGGCACGGGGCGTAATGCACACGCCATCGCGAATGGGGAAATGGCATTGGCAATCGAGCATTCATTGCAATATCTGAATGATCAAGACTTGAATGCGATGGCGGTGTTCCTCAAGTCCGCGGATGGTCAGGCGGTGCAAGAGGCGCCCAAGCAGGTGGCCGCGCCTGGTCCCCGTCCGATGGCGGCTGCGCCCGCTGACGAGGCTGGGCAAGCAACTGCCAAAATGCTGACGGCTGCTTCGCCTGATATGCCTCTGGGGGCGCGTCTGTACCTGGACAATTGCGCTGCTTGCCACTTTGTCACTGGCAAGGGAGCTCCGGAGATATTCCCTGAGCTGCAGGGCAATGCGATGATTCAGGGCAAGGATCCTGGTCCGCTCGTATCGGTCATCCTGAACGGGACTTCTGTTCCGTCGACGGATCGACGCCCGATGCATCTGGTGATGCAGGGGTATTCGGATCGTTTGAATGACGAGGAAGTCGCGGCGCTGGCTAGCTTTGTGCGTTCCGGATGGGGCAACAAGGGCGGTGAGGTGTCGGCGGACCAGGTGGCTAAGGTTCGCTCGGCAGGTTCGCAGCATTGAGTGTGAGGGGTCTGGCTTTACTGCTTTGTTGGTAGGGTCGGACTGTTTGCTGTGTCTGGGGCTGTGTTTTTGTCTGTTTGAGTTGGGTTCTTGAGCCGTTTGCCGCAGCCGGGTAGGCGTGGCGGACGGGCCCGGTCGGCTGACTCGTCCCCTCAACGGGGACTCGGCCTTCGCCCGCGCATCATCGGCGGGCCGGGGGCCAAACTCGCTTCGCTCAAACATGGCCCCCGGACTTCCCCCGCCAATCCTC
>NZ_CBCSIU010000034.1:0-33287 GCF_965139205.1 Bordetella muralis | reverse complement strand
GACGCGCAGGGCGTCCCCCGAAAGCAGCACCGCAAGATCTTTCTCTCTACCACCGCGGCTGCAGAAAAACGCCAAGCAAGATAGTCGTGCCAGCGATGCTGGGAACTCTAGTTGCCTCGGCTCGACGACCAACAGAACTCCACTCCCCCCGCAAAACACCACACAAGCCGACCCCTCACCCCTTACGCACCACCAACGTCGCCGTATCGCTAGTAAACGACCCATCACCCTGAATCTCAAAATGCTCACGCACCACATCCGGCGCAATCGCATGCAGGGCCCGCAATGCGGCGACGAGGACCTCGGGCGTACGCATCCGTGCCACCCAGGACGAGAACTCCAGCGGCAAACGTCGTAACGCCGTGCTTTGCAGCGTAAAACCCGCCTGCGTCAGTAACGCAGACCATTCCGCGATCGAATAATTACGCACATGGGAGGTATCACGCAGCATTTCGAACGTTTGCAGCCATGTGTCGAGTAACGCTTCGCCGGGCGAAACCACGTCTGCAAAGGCTGCGATACCGCCGGGCTTCAATACGCGTCTGGCTTCGCGTATCGCTTGTCCCGGGTCCTGCCAATGATGGGTCGAGTAGCGGCACAGCACCAGATCGAACTGCTCATCGTCAAATGGCAGACGTTCCGCCTTGCCCTGACAGGTATCCAGGTTATGCAATCCACGGCGGGTAGCTTCGGCGGCGACGACATCGAGCATGGCTTGGGACAGATCGTAAGCAGTGACATGTTGAACCAAGGGGGCAACGAGAAAACTCACATGACCGCCGCCGCAACCGAGATCCAAGACACGAGCCGTTGGCTGCTCCCGAGCGAGGCTGGCCAGTTGTTGCAGGTCTTCGCCCTGCGCGTGAACCGCGCTGGTCAAATATGCGGCGGCTTGCGGGCTGAACTGACGCTCGACAGCGGCGTCGTGAGAGGCAGAGAGGGTCATTAATGACTCCAAAAACGGCGTTGAGACAGATGGCATGACGTGCCAGGAGTTAAGATAAGTGCCCGTTGATACGCGTACAAGACCATTGTTTATCCTGGTATGAATGCTTCCCCCCAAGCCGGTTCACCGGCATCACATGACAGTTCGACTCGCCGCCGTCACGCCTTGGGCGAGTTCGTGCGCGCTGCAAGGGCGCGGATTACACCGCAGATGGCGGGGTTGCCGGAGGGCATGCGTCGCCGCACACCCGGACTGCGGCGCGAAGAGGTTGCGCAGTTATGCGGGATCAGCGTGACTTGGTACACCTGGATCGAGCAGGGGCGCGAAGTGTCGGTGTCACCCGCAGTGTGGGCGCGGATTGCCGGGGTGCTGCAGTTGGCGCGAGCCGAGCGTGCGTATCTGTTCGAACTGGCCGAGTGCGCGGATCCACAGCACCCGCGTGATGATGGCAGCGAGGCGCCCGGGTTGTTACGCGAGTGTGTGGATGCGATTACTGCGCCGGCGTATGTGCTGGATCGGGCATGGAATGTGTTGGTGCATAACGCATCGATGAGCGAGCTGTTTGACGATTGGCCCGTACGCGACCCTCAGCCGAATTTATTGCGTTATATCTTTCTCGATCCGGCCGCACGTCAGTTGGTGGTGGATTGGGATCAACGCGCGCGCCGTGTCGTGGCCGAGTTCCGGGCCGATGCAGGGGCGCATCTGGATGAGCCGGATGTGTTGACGCTGCTCGATGAGTTGAATCGAGACAGCGAAGTGTTTGCCCATTGGTGGACGCGGCACGCCGTGGTAGAGCGCGAAGGCGGCCTGCGTGAATTTCAGCACCCGCATCATGGCCGGCTGGCTTATCAGCAAACGACGTTTCGCTTGGCAACGCATCCGGATTTGAAATTGGTGATGTTGTTGAAGGGCGAGTGAGTAATCTGGAATTCCTACTCAGGCAAGCCTGCTTCCAGAAGCCCTTCCAACAGCTTGCGTATCGGTGCCGGCAGCGCCAGCGATGGCAGCTCCGCGAGGCTCGCCCAGCGCTGCGGCATCGCCGGCTCGGCTATGCTCGCAGCCAGGCTCACGGGCAGATACCACGGCTTGATATGCAATCGGTAATGCGTAAACGTATGCGCAAACGCCGCTAGCTCGTATCGTTGGGTGGGCTCCAGACCCAATTGCCGTGCGGCCTGAGTCGGATCGCCGCCCGCGTCGAATTCCGGCAAGCTCCACAAACCACCCCAGATACCCGGCGACGGCCGTTGTTCCAGCAAAATCGCACCATCGCGTTGCAGCACCAGCATGCCGGTCTGGCGTTCGGGTATGGCTTTGCGGGCCTTGGGCGTCGGGAGTTCGCTCTGGCGCCCATCACGGCGCGCGATACAGGTTTCGGATACAGGGCAGCGCGTACAGTCGGGTTTACCGCGTGTGCATAGCGTGGCACCCAAATCCATCAAGCCTTGGGTATAGGTCGCCATATTCAGGCCGGGCGCCTCGGCGACCTGCGCATCTGCCAGTGCCCACAAACGTTGTTCGACTTCACGCCGTGCGGGCTCGCCCTCGACACCGAAATGCCGCGTGAATACGCGCTTGACGTTACCGTCCAGGATGGGGGACCGCTCTCCGTAGGCAAAGGCCGCAATCGCGGCCGCCGTGGATCGGCCTATGCCCGGCAACGTGGCGATCTGCTCCGCGGTGGGCGGAAAGCGTCCGCCCCAGTCGCTTATGATGGTTTGCGCGCAACGGTGCAGGTTGCGCGCGCGTGCGTAGTACCCCAGGCCTGCCCAATAGGGCATGACCGTTTCCTGGTCGGCAGCCGCCAGCGTTGCAACGTCGGGGAACCGTTCCAGAAACCGCTGATAGTACGGAATGACCGTCGTGACCTGTGTTTGCTGCAGCATGATCTCTGACAGCCAGATCCGATACGGGTCTTGCGTATGTTGCCAGGGGAGTCCGTGGCGGCCGTGGCTAGCTTGCCAGGCGACGATGCGAAGGGCGAAATCCATAGCGCGGGATTATCGCACCCGCGCCAGCCAAGCAGCTCGTTCGATTTCAACGAGTACAGCGAGGCGCGGATACATGATTGGATGATTTAAAAAATGGCCTGACTATATATATGAGTTATGTAGTCATCGTCAGGGGCCATTCGTCGCAACGCGTCGCGCGAAACTTTTATTTTCTAGAAGTAACCAAAAACTAACGGTGCCTGTGAATTTTCCTGCCATGAGCCCGGAAAATCGGTCTCATGGCAAGGTCGGCATTTTAATGCGTCCCCAATTAAAATCGAGTGCTGCGGGTCACTGACCAGCGTGCCGCCAGTGCGCCCAGGATACCCGTGCCCACCACCGCAATCGCCAGTATCGGCAATCCCGGCAAATGCAGGGCAAAGTTTGCCCCATAACTGCGGGCGAGCCCCACCAAGGCGTTATTCAGTGGAGTCAGGGCGGCGGCCGCCGCGCCTATGGCAATCAACGCCGCCAACGCACCGGACAGAGCGCCCAGATACAGGAACGGCCGGCGGACAAAGGATTCCGTGGCGCCCACCAGGCGTGCAACAGCGATCTCCTCTCGTTGCAGCATGGCCTGCATGCGTACGGTATTGAAGACGGCTGCCAGCACAACAGCCGCGACGCATGCCGCCAGGAATATCAGGCCAACACGCGCAAAACGCAGAATGGCTTCCAGCCGCTGCACCCACGCGCTGTCCAGCTGCACCATATCGACGTGCTCCCATTTCTGCCAAGTCTCGGCGAGCGTGTTGGCACGCTCTGCGAGCTGTTCACCCTCGGTCAGCGTGGCGACCACCGCATCCGGCAGCGGATTGCCAGGTAACACGGCCAGGGCCTCATCCCAAGTGGGGTCGTTGCGCAACGAGGCCAGTGCTTCGTCGCGTGGCACGACACGTACGGCTTGCACCTGATCGGCATTATCGTCGCGGATGCGTTGCGCAATCGCGGCGGCAGCCCCATCGGGGGCCGACGTCTTCAGGAACAATGTGACCTCTGGCGTCACCGATACTTGGCGGGCGACCGGCTGGGCCGAGACCAGAATCGCCGCTCCCAATAGCGGCAAGGCCAGGGCCAGGGCCATGACCACCAGATTGGCCAACGAGGAAAAAGGCTGCGCCGCCAACCGGCGCAACGTCACTATCAGCGCATAGCGATGCAATCGCAACCAGGATTTCATTCGTGGGCTCCCGAGTCAAAGAACTTGCCGGGTTCCAGCCGCAGGGTGCGCGTAGCGTATTGCGCCATCAGGGCCTGATCGTGCGAAGCAATCAGTGTCGTGACGCCAACGCGATTGAAGTCGCGAAACACATTCAAAATGCGCCGCGCCGTGTCCTGGTCCAGGTTTGCCGTCGGTTCGTCTGCAATCAAGATCGCAGGCCGGTTCACGATCGCGCGCGCGATGGCCAGGCGTTGCTGTTCGCCACCAGAGAGCTCGATCGGGTTCATATCTTCTTTACCTGCCAGGCCGACCTTGTCCAGGGCGGCGCGGGCGCGCGCACTGGCAGGCCCATGCGCCTGACCGGTGACTGCCAGGGGAAGCATGACGTTCTGCAGGGCGCTGCGATCAAACAGCAAATGCGTGTCTTGCAGGATCACGCCCACCGCACGCCGCAGATAGGGCCGCGCACGTGCGGAGAGCTGGTCCAGACGCTGGCCATTGACCTGGATCGAACCCCGGCTGGCGGGCTCCAGCCCGCCGATCAGTTTTAGCAGGGTGGATTTGCCCGCACCCGACGCCCCTGAGACAAACAGGAATTCACCGGCGGTTACGCGGAAATTGATGTCGGCCAGGATATTACGGCCGCGCCCATACGATTTGAAGACGTGCTGGAATTCGATCATGGCGGCAAAAAAGGATGAAGCAGCAATAGTACCGTGTGTATTCCCGTTAGTGGGGCGTGTCACGCTTGTTGCACATTTCTTGTGTCCCCTTTTTTTGTGCAACTTGTCGAGGGATTTCCCCCATGTCCCCGAATATCTCCAACCGCTACCATCCCCGGCGATGCTTGAATTGACGGATTACGTTGCACAGCAAGCGTTTCTTACAGGAGATCCAAATGAAAGCACTAAAATTAGCCGCGGTGGCTGCTGCATTATTGGCCACTGCGGCGACCGCGCATGCGGGGGCCACTTTTGATAGCGTCAAAAAGAAAGGTTTCGTCCAGTGCGGCGTGTCCACGGGGATTTCTGGATTCTCCATGGCCGACAGCAAAGGGCAATGGCAAGGAATCGACATCGACATGTGCCGCGCCATCGCAGCCACGATGTTCAACGACGCGACCAAATTTAAAGTCACCCCGCTGAATACGCAGCAGCGTTTTACCGCACTGCAGTCCGGCGAGGTCGATGTGTTGACTCGTAATACGACGCAAACGCTGACGCGTGACACCACCCTGGGCCTGATCGGCGCCGGCGTGAACTACTACGACAGCCAAGGCGTGATGGTGTCCAAAGAACTGGGCGTCAAGAGTGCGAAAGAACTGAACGGCGCTACCGTTTGCGTTCAGCCTGGCACCACCACCGAGCTCAACCTGGCCGACTGGTTCCGTGGCGAAAAGATCGAGTTCAAGCCGGTCGTGATCGACAAGTACGACGAAATCATCCGCGCTTTCTCGGCTGGCCGCTGCGATGCGTTCACGACCGACAAGTCGCAATTGGCGTCGAGCCGTACCACGCTCGAAAACCCTGACAATTACGTCATCCTGCCGGAAGACTTCTCTAAAGAGCCGCTCGGTCCCATGGTGCGTCAGGGCGACGAGCAGTGGTTCAACGTGGTTCGTTGGACGCTGAACGCCATGATCGAAGCCGAAGAGTATGGCATTACGTCCAAGAACGTCGACGAAATGACCAAGAATCCCAATCCCAATATTCAACGCATCCTGGGCGTGACCCCGGGCATGGGCAAGAACCTGGGTGTGGACGACAAGTGGGCCTACAACATCATCAAGCAAGTCGGTAACTACGGCGAAAGCTTTGAGCGCACGCTCGGGATGAGCAGCCCCATGAAACTTGAACGCGGCCTGAATGCTTCGTACAAGAAGGGCGGCATTATGTACGGTTGGCCGGTGCGCTAAGCATCGCTGCCGGGCAAGACGGGATCAACCCGTCTTGCTTTGATGTCCGCATCATGCGGACGGCAGGAGTGAGGTGGCCTGCGGCGGGTCCCAGGCCATTCCTGTTTTGACTTCTGTAGAAGCTTTTCATGACGACAAACAACCCTCAAGCTCCAGTGGCCGCGCCCAAACGCCGCCTCAGCTGGAACGATCCCGGTGTGCGCGCCGTGGTCTATCAGGTTGTCGCGCTGGCCCTCGTTGCCTGGGCCGTGTGGTTCCTGGTCTCTAATACTCTGAATAACCTGCAAGTCCGCAATATTTCAACGGGTTTTGGCTTTCTCGATCGAGAGGCTGGATTCGCGATTGGCGAGACCCCCGTCGCTTATAGTCCTGCAGACACTTATGGCCGAGCTATTTGGATAGGCCTGCTCAATACGCTGCGCGCTGCGGTGCTGGGCATCATCTTTGCGACGATTCTGGGTACGCTCATCGGCGTAGGCCGTTTGTCCAAAAACTGGCTGATTGCCAAAGTCTGCTCGGTCTATGTCGAGGTGATGCGTAACGTACCGCTGCTGTTGCAGCTGTTCTTCTGGTACGCGCTGATTACCGAAAATATGCCCGGTCCGCGCCAGGCATACAACCCATTGCCTGGAGTGTTTATTTCCAACCGTGGCCTGAAGGTGCCTGGTCTGGAAGGCAGCTCCATGGACTGGATACTCGGCGGTTTGGCACTGGCGATTGTCGGCACGATTCTGGTGGCGCACTGGGGCAAGAAACGCCAAGAGGCCACCGGCCGGATTTTCCCCTTGGGGCGTGCAGCGTTAGCGCTGTTCATTGGCTTGCCGGTACTAGGCTGGCTCATCAGCGGCGCTTCGCTGTCGTTGAATATGCCCGAGCTGAAAGGTTTCAACTTCAGCGGCGGCTTGACGCTGTCGCCTGAGTTTGCCGCGTTGCTCGCGGGTCTGGTGATCTACACCGCTGCCTTTATTGCGGAGGTCGTGCGCTCGGGTATCCAGGCCGTGAACCATGGCCAATGGGAGGCCGCCGGCTCGCTGGGGCTGCGCCGTTCCCGCGTGCTGCGTCTGGTGGTGTTGCCGCAGGCGTTGCGCGTGATCATTCCGCCGATGACCAGCCAGTACTTGAACTTGACCAAGAACAGCTCGCTGGCCGTGGCGATCGGTTACCCCGATATCGTGTCGGTGGTCAACACCATGATGAACCAGACAGGCCAGGCGATCGAGGGCATCTTGATCATCATGGCAGCCTATCTGACCGTCAGCCTGTCGATCTCGATTTTCATGAACTGGTACAACAAGCGCATTGCGCTGGTGGAGCGTTGATATGAGTACGACTACGCCTATCCCCAGCGAAGGTTTGCCACCACCCAAAAACCAGGTGGGCCTGTGGCCCACGTGGAAAGAGCGCCTGTTCTCGTCTCCCTTGAGCATCCTGGCCACCGTGTTGACGGCCTGGATACTGATCATGGCGGTGCCCGCGTTGATCGATTGGGCATTCTTGCAGGCGGACTTTACCTCATCGACTGCGCAGGAATGCCGCAAGGCCGCAGGCGCGTGCTGGGCCTTCATTGCCGAAAAGCATCGTCTGATCCTGTTTGGCACCTATCCCTACGATGAACAGTGGCGGCCTCTGATCGCAACCATCATCTTGATTGGGGTCATCGTGTGCAGCGGCTTGCGCCGTTTCTGGAACGCACGCCTGGCGCTGATCTGGGTGGTGGGCCTGACGGCAGTGGCGGTGTTGATGTGGGGCGGTGTGTTTGGCCTGACCTATGTCGAGAACTCGTTGTGGGGCGGCCTGCCGCTGACTTTGATTCTGTCCACTTTCGGTATTGCTTTTGCTTTCCCGCTGGGTGTGCTGCTGGCTCTGGGCCGTCGATCAAGGATGCCGGCCATCAAAGCCTTGTGCGTCGTGTACATCGAGTTGATTCGCGGCGTGCCGCTGATCAGCCTGTTGTTCATGTCCTCGGTCATGTTGCCGCTGTTCTTGCCGGTGGGTTTCTCCATCGACAAGCTGTTGCGCGCGCAGATCGCCATCATCATGTTCGCGGCGGCCTATATCGCCGAGACTGTGCGGGGCGGCTTGCAAGCCATTCCAAAGGGACAGTACGAGGGCGCCGATTCGCTGGGGCTCAACTACTGGCAGCAAATGCGCAAGATCATCTTGCCGCAGGCGCTGCGTATTGTGATTCCGCCTTTGGTCAGCATCTTTATTGCGCTGTTCAAGGACACGTCGCTGGTGGTGATCATCGGTATTTTCGATCTGACACTGGCTGCCAAGGCTGCGCTGTCGGATGCGGCATGGCGCGGCTTCGGGATTGAGGCCTACGTATTCATTTCACTGATTTATTTCGTGTTCTGCTTTTCGATGTCGAAATACAGCCAACGTCTGGAAACGCGTTTGGCGGCCGGACAGAAACGATAGTTGCCTGGTCCGAGGCCGCCCATGGCGGCTCGGGCAGGCGCACCTTTTGGGAGTACAGGCATGAGTGATGCCATCATCCGCTTGCAGAACGTGAACAAGTGGTACGGTCAGTTCCACGTGCTGCGCAATATCAATCTGGACGTGACGCCAGGCGAACGTATCGTGATCTGCGGCCCGTCGGGCTCGGGCAAATCGACGATGATCCGCTGCATCAATCGTCTGGAGGAACACCAGCAGGGTCAGATCATTGTCGATGGCACGGAGTTGACCAATGACCTGAAGCAGATCGAAACCATCCGCCGCGATGTCGGCATGGTGTTTCAGCACTTCAATCTGTTTCCGCATTTGACTGTGCTGGAAAACCTGACGTTGGGGCCGACGTGGGTGCTGAAGAAATCGCGTGCCGAGGCTGAGGCTACGGCTATGAAGTATCTGGAGCGTGTTCGTATTCCAGAGCAGGCCAACAAGTATCCCGGTCAGCTGTCAGGCGGCCAGCAACAGCGTGTGGCGATTGCGCGGTCCTTGTGCATGAGCCCCAAGATCATGCTGTTCGATGAGCCGACCTCGGCGCTGGATCCGGAAATGGTGAAAGAAGTGCTGGATGTGATGGTGACGCTGGCCCAGGAAAGCGGCATGACCATGCTGTGCGTGACGCACGAAATGACGTTTGCGCGCAAGGTGGCTGATCGTGTCATCTTTATGGATCGCGGTGAAATCATCGAGCAGAACAGTCCGGATCAGTTCTTCGATAATCCGCAGAACGAGCGTACGCAGCATTTCTTGAGTCAGATTCTGCATTGATTGCTCGTGGCTGCCGTTGGTGCGTCAGTGGCGTAGGATGGGGGCAGGGGTTCTATTGGACGTCGAGGCGCGCCGACATGGTCNCTGCCCCGCCTCGACGTCCAACGGAACTCGATCCCCTCCATCTTTCAACGAAAACTAGTAAATCACAGCCACCCGCGCCCACACCGCACGCCCAGGTTCGTTAAAAGCAGTATTCCCCGAGTATCCAAACCCTGCATTGCCAGCTCGATTCAAATGCTCGGTGTAGGTCTTGTTCAGTAGATTGTCTATCCCGGCTGTAAGTTGAACATGTTTGTTCACGGCATAGCCGCCGTTGACGGAAAGCACGCCGAATCCGCTGCTCGCACTGAAGTCTTTGCCGGCAGCATTGCCTGTGTTTAACGCGTAGCGGTGTTGCGGTGCGACCAGGCGCCACAAGACGCCCGCCGTCCATATGCCATCGTCATAGCTTGCCATCAGGCGAGCATCCAGCGGCGGGATCTGAGGCAAGGGTCGGCCATCGCTCGTGTTCTTGGCCCAGGCATAAGCCACGGTGGCTGTCGTCGTCCAGGTGCGCGAGAGTGCATAGCGAGTGCCGAATTCGCCACCGAAAATGCGTGCGTCGATGTTGGTGGCTTGTGTGCCGCCCATCATGCCTGTTGCGGGATATCTCAAAAGGATGAAGTCATGGATGTAGCCCGCATAGGCCGAGGCCCACGCGCTGAACGCTTCGGTTCTGTACTGCGCACCTATATCCAACTGCGTGGTTTTCTCCGGCTTGACTCCCTGAAATGCGTTGACCGACCCTTGGGGGCCGCGGCTGGGGGGAAACAGTTCCCAATAATCCGGAAAGCGCTCGACATGTCCAAGCCCGACGTACCACGTCGCAGGGGCCGTCGCCAGATCGTGCTCGTAACGCAGAAAGCCGCTGGGCAGTGTGTCAGTGCGGCGTTCGCCCGCGGTGGGGTTGGGCATACGCGTGATAGGGCGTTTCGTGTCGCGTAAATCAGTGGTCTGCGCCCAGTCCATGCGCGCACCGGCAATGATTCGTTGTGCGTCTTCTACGAGATGCCACGTCATCTCGCCGAACAGGCCAGTGTTGGCAAAGGTAGCATTCGTGTTCCAGGATTCACGGCGATACGATGCCGTGTCTGTGCCGCGACGTACACGGTGTCGGCTGCGCTGAAAATCCAATCCCGTGATGACGCTGGTGTGATCTGACAGGGTCCAGGTCCCAGCGACCCGGCCGCCCCAGGTGGTGCGATTGACGTTAGACGCAAGCCCTGAGGACATGGAGCCCATACGGTCGGGCACGCGTAGCGTGAAGTTGTCCATGACATGATTGGCATCGTTGTAATACATCTGCGCTTGTATGGCGCTCAACGTATCGCCCAAGTTGTCTTTTTCGAAACGAAAGCCGACACTCTCTCGCTTGAACTGTGTCCCGTCCATGCCACGGCTGGCATAACGCGCCTCGCCATCGCCGGTGCCGGCCGTCAACTCGTAGCGCGTGTCGGCGTCGGGAGTGAAGCCTAGCGTCAGCTCGGCACCCCATTTGTCCCAGCGCGAAGGAACGGTGTTGCCGTCGCCGTCCTTGTAGTCTTGAGAGTGCGAGTGATTGGCCGTCACGCGGGCGTATGTCTTGTCATTGCCCATGGTCAGGTCCGCGGCTTGGTCATTGCGCCCAAAGGAGCCGCCAACCAGGCTGCCATCGAATCGAACCCCCGACTCGGTAAAGCGCGGTGTGTCCCGATCGAACTTGACGGTGCCAGCCGATGCGCCCGGCCCCCACAGCACGGTCTGAGGGCCCTTAATGACCGTCAATTGATCAAAGTTCGACGGCGAAATATAAGACGTTGGCGGATCCATTCGGCCGCCGCACGCGCCAGGCATGGAGGTGCCATTGCTCAGGATGTTCAGGCGCGAGCCAAAGAGTCCGCGCAATACCGGATCGCTGTTCGTGCCGCCATTGCCAATCGCGGAGAACCCGGGAATGGTTTTCAGATAGTCGGTTCCATCGCTGGCTGGCAGGGGTTGGCGAGGCAGCTTTGGATCGGTGACAAAGATCAGCGGCGCGCTCGGTGACGTGCTGGTGATGACGATGGGGCCGGGCTGATAAACAGCGCCAGGCGCGTCCTCAGCGTGAGTTGCGGCGGGATGGATGCACATCAGTGCAGCGGCAAGGTGGCTCACGTGGAGCCAAGAGGGGGGATTTTGCATGAGGACACAGCGTGGTGTGAACAGGGCCAATGCGGACAGGTACCCCATTCGACAACAGGCGTGTACAGGAACAGCATTTTTGTGTTCAAAATAGGACCGCACGTCATTCTTTGCTCGATTCGCCTGGCGGCTTGAGATCGCATGGAGTATGCTGCGGGCCTTACAAAAACCCATGCCATGGAGACAACGCCATGTTTCAATCACCATCGCATTCACTTGTTTCGACGGTGCGCCGCACGCTGGTGCTCGGGGCTGCCGCTGTCGTGACCGGGCTGGCCAGCATCGCGCCAGCAAGTGCGCAAGACACCGATTTCCCCACCAAACCCTTGCGCTTCATCGTGCCTTATCCGCCCGGCGGGCCGCTGGATTCTTCTGCGCGTTTGCTGGCCGAGAAAGTCCGTGCCTCGCTGGGGCAGCCCGTCATCGTGGAGAACCGCGCNGGCGCGGGCGGTAACATCGGCGCCGATCTGGTCGCGAAGGCTGCGCCAGACGGCTATACCCTGGTCATGGGCGCCGTGGCGACGCACGCCATCAATCCCTGGCTGTTCGCCAATTTGCCGTACGACCCCATCAAGGATTTCGCACCGGTCACCATCGTGGCGGCGGTGCCGAATGTCCTGGTGATGAACGTCGATTTCGCCAAAGCCAACCGCATCAACACGCTGGCCGACCTGATCGATTACGCCAAGAAAAACCCTGATCGCTTGAACTACGGTTCAGGCGGCAACGGCAGCGCCGGCCATCTGGCAGGAGAGTTGCTCAAGGCACGCGCCGGCGTCCAGGCCGTGCATGTTCCCTATCAAGGGGCGTCGCCAGCCCAACTGGCGCTGCTGGGTGGGCAGTCGGATTTCATGTTCGACAATCTGGCGGCCTCGGCCCCCATGATCAAGGACGGCAAGGTCAAAGCCCTGGCTGTTACGACCCTGCAGCGTTCGTCGCTTCTGCCTGATGTTCCTACGATGGACGAGGCCGGTGTCAAAGGCTTCGACCTGGGGACCTGGTTCGGTATCTTTACCACCGGCGGCACGCCGCCCGATGTGGTGGCAAAGCTGAACAAAGCCTATGCAGATGCCATGCGCCAACCGGATATCCGCGAGCGTCTGCTCGCCATGGGTTCGGAGGCGCAGCCTATGACCGCCGAGGCTTTTGCAGAGTTCGTGAAGAAAGAAAAGGCCAAGTACCAGGAAATCGTCAAGCTTTCCGGCGCCAGCCTGAATTAAGGGCTCCGCCCGGGCATTCAGTTGCCTGGGCGCGCCCAGCCTTTGGCGTGCTCCACGGCCTGGCGCCAACGCGCCAACCTTGCTGTGCGCTGATCCGCGCTCCACTGCGGTTCAAAGCGGTGTTCGGCTTCCCATTGACTGGCAAATTCGTCCAGTCCCGACCAAAAGCCGACGGCCAGTCCTGCCAGCCCGGCTGCGCCGCGCGCAGTGGATTCCGACACCCGCGGCCTGACGACAGCGACACCCAGCAGATCGGCTTGCATCTGCATCAATAGATCGTTGCGCGCCGCACCGCCGTCCACACGCAGTTCCGACAATTCAATGTTGCTGTCGGCCTTCATGCAGGTCATCAACTCGGCACTTTGCAGTGCGATGGCTTCCAGCGTGGCTCGCGCGACGTGAGCGTGTGTCGTGCCGCGAGTCAGCCCGACGAGCGTGCCGCGCGCATAAGGATCCCAGTCGGGGGCTCCCAAGCCTGCAAAGGCGGGGACCAGGAACACATCGTCCGTGTCGGCTACGCTGGCTGCCAAGGCCTCAATCTGGTCGGAGCGTTGGATGATCTTCAGGCCGTCGCGCAGCCATTGCACGGCGGCGCCTGCCATGAAGACTCCACCCTCAAGCATGTAGGTGGGGGTCCCGGCAGAAGACCCGGCGTCATTCGAGCTGTGCTTGTCGGCAGGCAGTCCCCAGCCTATCGTCGATAGCAGGCTGTTGTGTGACACGACAGGTCTATCGCCAACATTCATCAGCATGAAGCATCCCGTGCCATAGGTATTTTTGGCCATGCCTGGCTTGAAGCACGCCTGGCCAAAGGTCGCAGCTTGTTGATCGCCTGCAACGCCGGCAATCGGAATGGAGCCGCCAAACCAGTCAGGCAGCGCGTGACCGATCACGGCGCTGCTGGGGGCGATCGATGGCAGGACGCTGCGTGGAATGTCGAGCAAGGCCAGGATCTCGTCGCTCCAGTCTTGTGTATGAATGTCGAATAACAGGGTGCGCGAGGCATTGCTGGGGTCTGTGCTGTGCACATCGCCGCCGGTCAGATGCCAGATCAGCCAACTGTCTATCGTGCCAAAAGCGACCTCACCCCGTTGCGCGGCTTTGCGTGCGCCGGGGACGTTATCCAGTAACCATGCCAGCTTGGTGCCGGAAAAATACGCATCCAGCACCAGTCCCGTGCGTTCCTGCAGCAACTTGTCATGGCCCTGCGCGCGCAGTTGATCGCACAAGGGCGCAGTACGGCGGTCTTGCCAGACCAGCGCATGCGCCAGCGGTTGGCCGGTGGCACGATCCCAGATCAATGTGGTTTCACGCTGATTGGTGATGCCGATCGCCGCAATGTCGGCCGCGGTGGCGCCGGCATTGCGCAGCGCGATACGGGCGACCTCCAACTGGCTTTGCCAGATTTCGTTGGCATCGTGCTCTACCCAACCCGGATGTGGGTAGTGCTGCCGGAATTCGCGCTGGCCCAGGCCGCGGGCCGTGCCTTGGCGGTCGAACACGATGGCACGTGAGCTGGTGGTGCCCTGGTCCAAGGCCAGGATGAACGATTTGGTCATATTGCTCGGGCCCCAGGAAATGCGTTGTCTCGTGGAATGCTGTTTTTGATCTGCCTATATCCGCAAGTATGACCGACGTTGCGAACGAGGGGTAGTCGGCTCTGCAGCGATGACCGGGCACAGCTGGCGGGCTAGGCCTGCCGCAGTTGCGCACCTGCCGTTTTCGACAAGCGCTGAAACGAGAACGTGGCGGCCGAGCACAGGACGCCGATGACCACAAAGGCCACCATGACGTCGCCGATCGCGACTCTGTCGGCGCCGCGGGCCGCGATGCTGAGATTCAGCGTGACAGCCGCGACGCCGACGCCCAGGCTGATGCCCAGTTGTTGCGCCATCGCTGCGAAACTGCTGGCCCGGCTCATGCGTTCAGGCGACATGTCGGCATAGGTCAAGGTGTTGACGGCGGTGAACTGCAGCGATCGGAAGAATCCGCCCGCGAGCAAAATCGCGATCATCAACCAGACAGGCGTCGTGGGCGTAAAGGCGGCGCAAGCAATAATGAACACCCCGGTCAACACGGCATTGATCGTCAGCACACGGCGAAAACCAAAGTGTTGCACGATAGGGGTGGCGACGAATTTCATCAACAGGGCGCCGGCCGCGCTGGCAAAGGTAATCAGGCCGGCGGCAAAGGGCGTCATGTTGAAACCCACCTGCAACTGGACAGCCAACAAAAATGGCATCGCGCCTACGGCGAACCGGCAAAGATTGCCGCCCAGCACTGAAATCGCAAAGGTTGGCTCACGCATCAGCGTCAGGTCCAGAATGGGGTGCTCGGCGCGTTTGGCATGCAGCACATAGAGCCACCCGCAGATCAGCCCGACCGCGGCCAGGCCGATGACGGCAGCCGGTGGAATCAAGCTGTGTCCCAATGCCTCAAAGGCGCTGACCAGCGTGGCTAGACAAACGGCGCTCAGCAGAAAGCCCGGCCAATCCAGGCCTGGCACCGAGGCTTCGCGGATTTCGGGGACATAGCGCCGAACCAACATGATTCCGATCGCGCCGATAGGGATATTGATCAGGAAAATCCAGTGCCACGACATGTAAGTGACCATAAATCCCCCTAGCGGCGGCCCGATGACAGGCCCGAGCAAGGCGGGGATGGACAGGAACGACATGGCTTTGAGCAGGTCTTGCTTGGGCACCACGCGCAGCAAAATGATACGGCCGACCGGCACCATCATCGCCCCGGCAATCCCCTGGGCAATCCGGGCCAGCACCAGGTGGATCAGGTTTTGCGAAAGCGCGCAGGCCACCGAACTGAGCGTGAACAGGGCGATGGCCGCCATGAAAACGCGCCGGGCGCCGTAACGGTCGGCGGCCCAGCCGCTGACAGGGACAAATACCGCCACCGCCAGCAGATAGGACGTGATCGCCACGTTGAGCCGCACCGGCGTCGATCCCAGCGCCTGAGCCATCGCCGGCAGCGCGGTCGCCACGACGGTGGAGTCGAGCATCTGCATGAACAGCGCGCATCCCACGATAAAGGGGATCATTCGGGCTGCGCGAGTGGTGTCCTGGGCAGCATCGGGTGGCGAGGCAGTACTGGCGGATTCGGGGGGCATGTCGGCGAGAGGTTCGAGGGCCTGTCGATTGTAACGCCGAGTTTTGGCCCGGCTGAAGTAAACTTGGGTTATCCGTAACCTGTTGACGCTGGTGTCATGGCCAAGAACTACGAATCCGAAATCACTCTCTTCCTCAAGGACTACAAGGCATCGCACCCCGATGTCGAGCAGCGCCAGCTCGAAGGGCGTGCCCGTCTGTGGGACAAGCCGCAGGATCCCGAGCTCCTCGAAGGCTTTCGCGCCGCTCGCGTGGCGCAGAGGCCTTACGTGTACCAAGCCGACTGATTTTCAGTCGGCGACGCTCGTAACGCGCTCTGATGCCCTCCAAACCGCCGGTTCCCGGCGATGCAATGGCCGCTCTGGTGGAACCCCCGGTAGACAGCACGCCTGATGTCGTCGATACCGTCGCGTTCGCGCGCCTGTACGGCGAGCCGCTGTTTCAGCTGCCCACCGATCTGTACATTCCGCCGGATGCGCTGGAAGTCTTTCTCGAGACTTTCGAGGGCCCGCTCGATCTGCTGCTGTATCTGATCCGCAAGCAGAACTTCAACGTGCTCGACATTCCCATGGCGGATGTCACGCGTCAGTATCTGTCCTATGTCGAGCAGATCCGCGTGCACAACCTGGAGTTGGCGGCCGAATATCTGCTCATGGCGGCCATGCTGATCGAGATCAAGTCACGCATGTTGCTGCCGGTCAAAAAGACCGACACTGGCGAAGAACCCGAGGATCCACGGGCCGAACTGGTACGCCGCCTGCTCGAATACGAGCAGATGAAACTGGCCGCCCAGAAGCTCGATGCCATGCCTCAATTGGGCCGAGATTTCAAAAGCGCTCAGGCCGTGGCGGACATCAGTTTCGAACGCATGCAGCCCGAGGTCAATCTCGACGACCTGCGTGCGGCATGGGCCGATATCCTCAAGCGCGCCAAGCTCAATCAACACCATCACATCACTCGTGAACAGCTCTCGGTGCGCGATCATATGACGCACATTCTGCGCCGTCTGAACGACGTACGGTTCATGGAATTCGGTGAACTGTTCATGGAGCGCATCCTCGAAGGGGCCCCCGTCGCCGTGGTGGTGGTGCACTTCATCGCCATGCTGGAACTGGCGCGCGAATCGCTTCTGGATATCACTCAGGCCGAGCCCTATGCGCCCATATACGTGCGCCTGGCCTATACCAGCGTTGCCGCCGCCGCGTGAGCGCGTGGCGAGCCCTCGTCTTCGGAGAATCTTTTGAAAGTCGTTCACACGATTCAGGAATTGCGTGACCATTTGCGCGGGCAGAACCGCGTGTCGTTTGTGCCCACCATGGGCAATTTGCACGAGGGTCATCTGGCCCTGATGAAATTGGCGCGCCAGCACGGCGATCCGGTGGTGGCCAGTATTTTCGTGAATCGTCTGCAGTTCGGCCCTAACGAGGACTTTGATCGATATCCTCGCACTCTGCGCGATGACATCGAGAAACTCGAACGCGAGCGTGACGTCTATGTGCTGTTCGCGCCCGACGAGCGCGAGATGTATCCCGAGCCACAAAGCTATCGTGTGCAGCCGCCCGATGATCTGGGCGATATTCTCGAGGGAGAATTCCGCCCCGGTTTTTTTGGCGGTGTCAGCACCGTCGTTCTGAAGCTGCTGTCCTGCGTGCAGCCGCGCGTGGCCGTATTTGGCAAAAAGGATTATCAACAATTGATGATCGTGCGTCAGATGTGCCGGCAATTCCAGTTGCCCGTGGACATCGTGGCGCATGAGACGGTTCGCGCCGAAGACGGTCTGGCCTTGTCCTCGCGCAACCGCTACCTGTCGACCGAGGATCGTGCCGAGGCGCCTGCACTGTACGCCGCCCTGCAAAGCATCAAACAACGGGTCGCCGCCGGCGAACATGATTTGTCCGTGGTCGAGCAGGAGGCGATGCAGGCCTTGGCCGGGCGCGGCTGGCAGGTGGATTACCTGGCTGTACGTCGCCAGCGCGATCTGCAACGTCCCGAGCTTGCCGAGATCGCGGCGGGCGAACCTCTGGTAGCGTTGGCTGCTGCCAAACTGGGCGCGACGCGTTTGATCGACAACCTGGAGCTGTAAGCCCGAGGCGGCCGCCATCGATTGCACAGGGTTTTCGCCCCGGCCAGTCTTCGGATCGAGCCGTTTCACCCGGCGCTGGCGCGCCGCTTGGATACCCTCAGATAGTGTGAGTATTTTGTCCGCCTGTCAGGACTGACAGTTGTTGGGACTGCGCATGCCCTGGCAGACTCTCTTGCAATACCGCGATGCACAAGAGAGACAGATGTCGAATTTCCCTGCGCTGCCCATTACTGCGGCTCGTTTATTGACTCCTCGCGAATGCGAGGTCGCGTCGTATCTGGCGACGGGGCGGCCTAACAAGGTCGTCGCGATTGAGTTGGGTATTTCATTGCGTACGGCCGAGGCGCACCGGGCACGCATTTTCCGCAAACTGGGCGTACGCAATACGGTGGAGCTGGCATGCAGCCTGTGCCGTCATGGCGGCTGCAGTCGATGACTGGAGGCGTTGCACTGCTGATAAGGCGCTGTCCGGCTGCTGCGGGCGATGAGCGGCAGCGGCAGATCGATCGCCGTACCCCCGATAGATCACTGTACCGCGGCTGCCGAGGTGGCTATCGTATTCACGCCAGACGTTGCCAACATCCCGGGCTCGCTCGCGGCCATACCGATAAACGGTCCGCCGCCGGCGTCGGGCAAGGCGCCTATGGCCGTCGCTGTTGCCCAAACGCCATCACGGTTGCGTGCCATCACCTGATACGACTGTATGCGCCCGGCGCTGCGGGCCACGACATACAGGGTTCCGTGCAGCGAGCGCATGGCCGGCAGCGAGGCGGCTTTGGCCTCCAGTTGAATTGCCTGTCCGTCGTCAATCAACCAGAGCGGTCCATCCGGGCGTTCCAGCACGGCGACAAGGACCTCACCGTCGTGGTCCAAGCCGATAGCGGGTTTACCCACGTAGCTCACACCCAGATCGGTGATGGCTGCCCGGCGTACCTCTGCAATATCCGCCGCATCGGCAGCCTGTGGCGCAGGCTGAATGATGCGCACCAGGTGGCGATTGTTCCGGTCGCGCAGGTACAACTCTATCTGCCCTTGGCTATTGCGTATTGCGGCCAGTCCGCCGTCGCTGACAGGCGTGGGCACGCGTTGCCAGGGGCTCCAGCTCACGGACTGCTCGCGGCGTTGGGCGCTCATGTATACATGGCCAGCTCGATCGGCCGCAAAGGCGACGAAACGGCTGTCGGGTGTTTTGGCAATGGCGGCGTTGCCTCGCGCGTGAGGCAGGGCAGGCAGGGCCTGCCACGCAGACCATCCACTATCCAGGCCTTTGAGGGCCGTCCAGTAATACAGGCCATCGTTGCCCATGGCAATGGCGGCCGCGTCGCCATGGGGCGCAACTGCAGGGGAGCGGGTCACTCGCAGGCCCGCCATGGCCTGCCAGCCTTTCCAGGATCCGTCGCGGTTTTGCTTGTTGACCCACAGCCCGCCCAAGGTATCGCGAGCAAAGAGGCCTGCCGTCGCATCGGGATAAGCAAAGGACACGAGCGGGCCGGCAGTGCGTCCGCCCAGCGTATTCCATCGACGATTGCGGCCGTCCCACATATTGACGGCATCGTTGTTTTCGCCCGCCGCAAATAACATCAGGCCCCCTTGGGAGTCTGAAAACAGGTCGGGGGCCACGTCGTGGCGCGACACATAGTACGAGCGTTTCACCCACGCCGCAGCGGGGCCGGCCGGCTCCTGGCACCCCTGCTGTCCCGAGCAGTAGTGGTAATCGTCCCAGGCATAGCGTCGGAAGATCTCGGATTTGACCGTGGCCTCGGCATCGGCCAGATTGGCCTCGTGTTCCTGGCTGGGATAGTCGATATAGCCCGTTTCCGCATAGTTGCCGGGGGCCTGGGCAATCGCCTCGCGGACCAGCCGGGCGCTGGCAATGTGATCGGGATGCCCATGGCCTGCACAACGCCAGCATAGCTGGGTGTAGGGCACGGCAATGGTGTCGTCCAGATGACGCACCGTGGTCGGGTTGTATCCGCTGATGATATTGGCCAATGTGCGTACCAGTTCATCGCGCGTGTAGACGTCGTGATAGGGGCCCAGCGTGTCCGCCGTCATGTTGGCGACGGACTCCATGCGGCTCAACGGCGTCAGGCTGCCCCAGCCTTTGCCCAGCCAGGGGTCTTTCAGGCGCATATGCCACAGCTGCACATGCGGGTTGCCTTGCAGGGTAAAGCGCGCGATATGGTAGGTGCCGACTTGCACCGTGTCTTCTTTCCATAGGTCGGGCTGCTTGGCCATGTAGGCATAGGCGGCACGTACGCCGCGCTCGCGGCCCAGCATATAGCCTTCGCCTTCCCCGGCATCGCTCGCAGTCAGATATACCACTTGCACACAGGCTCCCGCCTGAATGTTCGACGCAATATCGGGGTTCATGAACAGCAAGTCGTCATCCAGATGAGCGACAAACGTCAGGTCTTTAATGCCGTGACATTCGCTCAAGGAGGGCGGGGCGGGCGAGATGAGTTCGGGGGCGGCATACGCCTGGGAAAAGATCGCAAACCCGAGCAGCCATGGCAACACGAGGCGCATGGCGCGAGCAGCGCTGACGAAGATGGAATGCATGAAGGAGTCGGCAGCCGATAACTCGATGCCGAAGGGGCAGGCATCGCATGCCGCGCCCTCCAGTCACGCGATGCCAGCGGCACAGGGAGAGGGTGCGCGGCGAGTGTAGCCGGTTGCCCGCCGTTGCGCTATCGGGTGTTGCTATGAGACAGCAGGTCTAGGGATATCCCTGCTGTCAGGTCCGATGCCGGAATGTCAGGGGCACTTGGGCGCGGCCTGTTGCGACAGTTCGTCGATGGGGTCCAGGTCTGGCTGGCGCGTCAAGCTGTAATTCAGGTTGGGGGTGACGCCCAATACCGATCTGACGCGCAGCACGTTATTGGCCGCGACGACAAATTCCACGCGCTGATTACCGGAAGCATCCGCCAGGAATACTCTCGGCGGGCGTTCGGAGGTCACATCCCAGCAGCCTTGTTCGGTCGAGGGCGTGGCTTGGTTGCCCGCGTTATCCAGATAGGCTGAACGGCTGCGCCAACGACCGTTGGGAGCCAAGGTCAGCGTGACGCGCTGGGCGGCGCATTGCGCCGATGGGGACATGCACGGCAGCGTGCCCATATAGGTCTGAGCCTGAGGCACGAGCGCATGAGCCGCTGCCGAGGTGCTGCCCGCGGCCGTGGCGGCGGCTTCTGCCTGAGCGTCGGCGATGGCGGCTTGTTGAGCCGCTTGCTCCGCGGTCGGAGCGGACTTGCGAGGCTGGCCTGGCGGCGGTGCTTTCAATTCGATCTGCAATTGCGAGGGGGCTTGCACCAGTGGGAGGTAGCCGGCCCCTTGCCCTTGGTACTGTGCATCTGTGACAGTGCTCTCTCGCGGCGGGTTGTAGTATCCCTCTGAGCGTTGCTGCGCGCAGCCGGCAGCCATCGTGGCCCCCGCCAGGATGGTCGCGATCAGAGTCAGGGAATTTCGGCGAAACGGAACAGGCGCGGAATCGGACATGGCAGGCGCAGCATGAATAGTGAATATGTCCCGAATTCTACGCATTTATGTGCGCCTCCGATACGGCTGGATGATCGATGGCGCGTGGCTGAATGGTCACGGCCCGTTTGAACAATTTCCCGCATGCCGGAATAATGGCGCCTTTCCTGGTGAGCCCTCGCGGCCGTGTTCTGATTGCTATGTGGCACACCTTTGCTATCGATCCTGTCTGGGCTGTCGCGCTGGCTACCGTGTTTGGCCTGTTGGTCGGCAGTTGGCTGACTGTAGTCGGCCATCGGCTGCCGCGCATGATGGAGCGAGACTGGCTGCAGCAGGTCCAGGAATCCCAGCAAGGGCAGCAAGACAGTCTCTCGAATGGCCCTGATGCGGTGCCCGCGCGTTCTTCCTATAGCTTGTGGCGGCCAGGTTGGCATTGCCCGCTCTGTGCGGCGCCGGTGCGGGGCTGGTGTCGCGTACCGCTCGTGGGTTGGATCCTTGCCCGCAGGCGCTGTCAATCCTGTCGGCGCAATATCGGCTGGCGCTACCCGTTGACCGAGATCCTGACCGCGTTGCTGTTCGGCCTGTGTGCATGGCGTTTCGGGCCCACGCCGATTGCCCTGTGTGCCATGGGGCTGTGTGCGGCGCTGGTGGTGCTGTCCTGGATCGATTTGCAGACCAGCCTGCTGCCCGACGCGATCACCTTGCCTCTGGTGTGGGCCGGGTTGCTGATCAACCTCAATGGCGCGTTGGCGCCTTTGCCGCTGGCGGTGCTGGGAGCGGCGGTGGGCTATGTTTTCTTGTGGCTGTTGTTTCACATGTTTCGTTTGCTGACAGGTCGCGAGGGCATGGGCTATGGCGACTTCAAGCTGCTGGCGGCATTGGGAGCTTGGTTCGGCTTGGCGGCGCTTCCCTCATTATTGTTGGTAGCATCGCTGACCGGGGTGCTGGCCGCCGGCTGTCTGCGCCTCACAGGCCACGCGCAACGAGGCCAGGCATTGCCTTTCGGTCCCTACTTGGCGCTGGCAGGGATTGTGGCATTGTTTGCGGTGGCTGGGCGCTCTGCGTGGTTCTGAGCGCGCGGCGTGGCACGCCATCGCATGCTGAAGGCTTGGGCGTTGCTGCCGGACATGCCTGCAGCGTATGCTGTCCTCGAGCATGCAGGCCCGTCGCTTACCGGGCCCTGGTAATGACCAAGACTCTCTGGGTGATTTAGTATGTACAAAATCGGCTTGACCGGCGGGATTGGCTCCGGCAAGACGCGGGTGGCCGATATGTTGGCCGAGTGGGGCGCAGCGTTGGTCGATACCGATGCCATTGCCCATGCCCTGACTGCACCGGGTGGTGAGGCGATGCCCGCTATCGTCGAGGCGTTCGGGATCGAGGCTTCTACCGCTGAGGGGGCGTTGAATCGTGCCTGGATGCGGGACTTGGTATTTCGGGAACCGCAGGCTCGTGCGCGCCTGGAAGGCATATTGCATCCCCTCATCGGGCTGCATACGGAGCGTGCCGCCGCACAAGCCCAGGGCGTGTACCTCGTGTACGTCGTGCCGCTATTGGTGGAATCCGGGCGTTGGCGCGACCGGGTCGATCGCATCTGCGTCGTCGATTGCGATCCGGAAACCCAGGTTGCCCGGGTGCAGGCACGCAGCGGGCTGACGCCAGAAGCTATCCAGCGTATCATGGCGGCACAGGCCGCGCGGGATACACGGCTGGCGGCAGCGGATGATGTCATCGTGAACGATGGTGCGACCACTGCAGAACAGTTACGCGCGCGGGCAAAGGCTCTGCACGACCGCTGGAGCCACATGGCGGCGGCATCGCGCCGGCCGCACCGTAATGGTGTGGACGGCTTCCCTGAATAATCCGGCCCACGGGCCGATCACCGACAGGCCTGTAGCAAGCGTGATTCTTTTCGAATATCCATTTAACGAACGCATCCGAGCCTACCTTCGGCTGGAATATCTGTTCGATAGGCTTTTCTTTTTCGCCGGCGAAGGCGAACCCCATCATCACCAGATCGCTGTCTCGACCTTGTTCGACATCCTGGATGCCACCGAACGGGCCGACGTCAAGACCTCCGTACTGCAGGACCTCGAACGCCAACGCATGGCGCTGGTCGCATTGCGTGATCATCCAGGTGTCGCGCAGGATGCCCTGGAAGCCATGCTGGGCGACATGGAGCGTACGGTCAGCGCGTTGGCCGGCCAAGGCCGTGCTGGCCAGCCTTTGCGCGAAAACGAATGGTTGATCAGCCTGCGCGGCCGCCTGGCCGTTCCCGGAGGCGCCACCCAGGTCGATATGCCGTCCTACCATGCGTGGCAACACAAATCCGAGGCAGACCGTGCCGCCGATCTGCAAGCCTGGATCGCTCCGTTGCGGCCTCTATACGATGCGGTCGCCATGGCGCTGCGTTTGCTGCGAGAGTCAGGGCGCCGCACCGATATCGTGGCTGAGCAGGGCGGTTATCAGCAAATGCTGGCGGGCAAACTATTCCAACTGTTACGCGTCTGGGTGGACCCCGCCCGCGGCGTTTTTCCGGAAATCAGTGCTAACAAGTACATGATCTGGATCCGCTTCTCGTCCCAGGACGGCGATGCCAAACCCCAGCAAGTGGCAAAAGACATCGAGTTTCAGATGTCGCTTTGCAGCGCCTAGCGTTTCTGGACGGATCTGATATCTGTTGCGGCGTATTTCAGTTCGGCTGTGAGGACATGGCAATTCGACGGACTTAGGGGACAATATCGGCTCTCGACGTCCGTCTGTGCTTGACCTCCTATGCCTGAAAGCCGATCTGCTACGCCTCGCCGCAAGACCCCATGGGTTGTCATCATCCTGCTGGCAGTCGCCGCTATCGTCGCATGGTGGGTTTTTTACAAGCCTGCCGAGCAGAAGGCTTCTACACAAGCTACGCAACGGGCCAATGACGGCGGGCGTGGTGCGGGCGGCGGGATGCGCGGCATGGGGGCGGGCGCGATGCCGGACACGCCGGTACGTGTCGCATCGGCGTCGACGCAGAACATCAATATCGTACTGCGCGCCTTGGGCACCGTGACCGCGTACAACACCGTGACTGTGCGCAGCCGCGTCGACGGGGAATTGATCCGGGTAAATTTCAATGAGGGCCAACGCGTCAAGGCGGGGGAACTGCTGGCGCAGATCGATCCACGCCCCTACGAGGTCGCATTGGCGCAGGCTCAAGGCCAGCAACAACAGAACCAGGCTTTATTGGCGAATGCACGGCGCGACTTGCAGCGTTATCAGACGCTGTTCAAGCAAGACTCTATCGCGCGTCAGCAGCTCGATACGCAAGCGGCATTGGTCCGTCAATACGAGGGTACGCAGAAAGTCGATCAGGCTGCCGTCGACGATGCTCAACTGCAATTGAGCTATACCCGCATCACCGCGCCGATCAACGGCCGTTTAGGCCTGCGCAAAGTCGATCCGGGCAATCTGGTGTCGACCGGGGACACCGACGGCCTGGTCGTGATCACGCAAACAGAGCCTATCGCGGTCGTGTTTTCTTTGCCTGAAACGCAATTGCCAGAGGTGTTGGCGCAGGTTCGGCAGGGCCATACTTTGCAAGTGCAGGCCTACGATCGTGCTGATGAAAAAGTGATTGCCACAGGACAACTGGAGACCGTCGACAACCAGATCGACATCACTACAGGTACCGTCAAGCTCAAGGCGCGTTTCGACAACAAGGATGATCTGTTATTTCCCAATCAATTCGTCAATGTGCGGTTGTTGGTGCAAACACGCGACGATGCGACGGTGATTCCTACCGCCGCCGTGCAGCAAGGGTCGGCAGGGCCTTTTGTGTTCCTGATGCGTGATGACAATACCGTCGAAGTCCGGCAAGTGCAGTTGGGACCCATCAACGGTGACCGCGTGGGGGTCAACCAAGGCCTGGTGCCTGGGGATCGCGTCGTCATCGAGGGAACCGATCGATTGCGCACAGGAGCGAAGGTAAGCATCGTGACGGGCAACGCGACCATTCCCGCGACCCCCGGTGAGGCTATGGGCGCTGGGCCATCAGGGCGTCCCGCTGCAGGTCAATCTGCAACAAAGACGCCGTGAGTCTCTCTCGTCTGTTCATTCTGAGGCCGGTTGCCACCACCTTATCGATGGTGGCGATCCTGATCGCCGGTTTTATTTCCTACCGCTTGCTGCCGGTATCAGCGCTGCCCGAGGTCGACTATCCCACGATTCAGGTGGTGACCCTGTATCCGGGTGCGAGCCCGGATGTGATGACCTCGTTGGTGACTTCGCCTCTGGAACGCCAATTTGGCCAGATGCCGGGTCTGAATCAGATGTCGTCGACCAGTTCGGGCGGCGCATCGGTGATTACGCTGCAGTTCAGCCTGGACCTGGCTCTGGATGTGGCCGAACAGGAAGTGCAGGCGGCGATCAATGCCGCGTCAAATCTGCTGCCCAGCGATTTGCCGGTGCCTCCCGTATATAACAAGGTCAACCCGGCTGACGCGCCCGTCATGACGTTGGCCATCAGCTCTCCGACCATGCCGCTGCCGCAGGTGCGCGATCTGGTCGATACCCGGATGGCGCAAAAGCTCTCGCAGGTGCCGGGAGTGGGACTGGTCAGCGTGGCCGGCGGCCAGCGGCCCGCTGTTCGTATTCAGGTCAATCCCATTGCGTTGGCCTCGACCGGCATGTCATTGGGGGATTTGCGCACTGCTGTGGTGGGCGCCAACGTCAATCAGCCTAAGGGGAATCTGGACGGGCCCGAGCGCTCGACGACGATCGACGCCAATGACCAGTTGAAGTCTCCCACCGAGTACAACGATCTGATCATTGCCTATCGGAATAACGCGCCGCTGCGTCTGTCCGATATCGCGACTGCCGTGCAAGGCGCCGAGGATGTTCGCCAAGCGGCCTGGGCTGGCGGCAATCCTGCCATTCTGTTGAATGTACAGCGGCAACCCGGCGCCAATGTCATCGACGTGGTGGACCAGATTCGCGCCATGATGCCGCAGTTGCAAGCATCGATGCCTGCAACACTGGACCTCAGCGTGGTTTCTGATCGAACCCAGACGATCCGTGAGTCTGTGGCGGATGTGCAGTTCGAATTATTGCTGGCCGTGGCTCTGGTCGTGATGGTGACCTTCGTCTTTTTACGGAGCTTGACCGCCACGGTGATCCCGAGCGTAGTGGTACCGCTGTCGTTGGTGGGCACCTTCGGCATCATGTATCTGGCGGGCTTCAGTATCAACAACCTGACGCTGATGGCACTGACGATTGCCACCGGGTTTGTGGTGGACGATGCCATCGTCATGATCGAGAACATCGCCCGGCACCTGGAGGAAGGCGAAACACCGATGCAAGCCGCGTTAAAAGGCGCTGCGCAAATCGGCTTTACTCTGGTGTCGTTGACCTTCTCGCTGATCGCCGTACTGATTCCCCTGCTGTTCATGACCGAGGTCGTGGGCAGGTTGTTTCGCGAGTTCGCCATTACCTTGGCGGTGGCGATACTGATTTCACTGGTGGTGTCGCTGACGTTGACGCCGATGATGTGTGCGCGCCTTTTGCGTCCGGAATCGGAGCATCGCTATGGACGCTTTCACCGGACGACGGGAGCGTTTATCGATAAATGCATCGCCGGCTATGACCGTACGTTGCAATGGGTGCTGCGCCATCAACCGCTGACACTGCTGGTGGCGTTGGGGACATTCGCACTCACCGTGCTGCTGTATATCGCGATCCCCAAAGGTTTCTTTCCGCAGCAAGACAGCGGCATGATTCAGGCGATCACTCAGGCACCGGCCTCGATTTCGTTTACGGCGATGGCCAAACGCCAGCAAGAGGCCGCACAAATCATTCTGCAGGACCCCGACGTCGAGTCCGTGTCGTCGTTCATCGGCGTAGACGGCACCAACGCCACGCTGAACAGCGGCCGCATACAGATCGCGCTGAAACCAAACAAGGAACGCGATGCCGATCTGGCGACAATCAGCCAGCGATTGCAGGACGCCTTGGAAGACCATTTCGGATCGCCGGGAACAACAGGGTCTGGCCGCGACGTGTCAGGGGCTGCGCCAGCTGCCCACGCCGCCGCGACGACGCAACCGCCGCTGACGGTATATATGCAGCCGGTACAGGATCTGACCATCGAGGATCGCGTCAGCCGCACGCAATATCAGATGACGTTGTCCAATCCTGACATTGACGTGTTGGCCGAGTGGGCCCCCAAATTGGTCGAGCGTCTGTCTGCGCTGCCGGAAGTGACGGACGTGACCCACGATCTGCAAAACGACGGTTTGCAGACTTGGGTCGATATAGACCGCGATGCGGCGGCACGTTTGGGAATCACCACATCACAGATCGACGAGGCGCTGTACAACGCCTTTGGCCAGCGGCTGATTTCGACCATCTTTACGCAGTCCAATCAATATCGCGTGGTGCTGGAGGTCTTGCCGCAATTCAGCAAATCGCCTGAATCCTTGAACCAGGTGTACCTGACATCCGAGTCGGGTACCCAAGTACCTCTGTCGACGGTGGCGCACATTTCAGAGGGGCACACCATGCTGGCGATCAGCCGGCTGGACCAATTCCCGATGACAACGCTCTCGTTCAATCTGGCGCCGGGCGCATCACTATCGGGTGCGGTCGAGGCGATTACTGCCGCAGAGGCGGAAATCGGCATGCCGGCAGGCATCGAGACGCGTTTTCAAGGAGCCGCGCTGGCATTCCAGAATTCGTTGTCCAGCACGCTATGGTTGATCCTGGCTGCGATCGTCACGATGTATATCGTGCTGGGGGTGCTGTACGAGAGCTATATCCACCCGATCACGATTCTGTCGACCTTGCCCTCGGCGGCGGTGGGTGCCTTGCTGGCCTTGATGATCAGCGGTACGCAGCTCGATATGATCGGGATCATCGGCATTATTCTGTTGATCGGGATCGTCAAGAAAAACGCGATCATGATGATCGATTTCGCGCTGGAGGCCGAGCGCAAGCGCGGACTCGCGCCGAGGGCCGCCATACACGAGGCTGCCCTGCTGCGTTTCCGTCCGATTCTGATGACGACGCTGGCGGCATTGTTTGGCGCATTGCCCTTGATGCTGTCCACGGGGACCGGGGCCGAGTTGCGTCAGCCGTTAGGTCTGGTCATGGTAGGCGGACTGTTGTTGAGCCAAGTCCTGACGCTCTACACGACGCCGGTGATTTATCTGATGTTTGATCGTCTGTCGCGACGAGGCCGGGACCGT
Organism: Bordetella muralis; assembly: GCF_965139205.1. GTDB lineage: Bacteria > Pseudomonadota > Gammaproteobacteria > Burkholderiales > Burkholderiaceae_B > Bordetella_A > Bordetella_A muralis. The sequence goes on along the minus strand of NZ_CBCSIU010000034.1, from coordinate 4,724 downwards.
GCGCGTGTCGCAGCGGAGCAGCCATGATTCTGTCGGCGCCGTTCATCGTTCGTCCGGTTGCCACCGTACTGTTGTGCCTGGGGATGGTGCTGGCGGGCGTGCTGGCGTTTCGCCTGCTGCCTGTCGCGCCGCTGCCCCAGGTCGATTTGCCCATTATTTCTGTGTCGGCCAGTTTGCCGGGCGCGAGTCCCGAGACGATGGCCTCCAGTGTGGCTACGCCGTTGGAGCGTTCTCTCGGCAGCATTGCCGGCATTACCGAAATGACCTCGCGTAATTCGCAGGGGTCCACACGCATCACGCTGCAATTTGACCTGAGCCGTGATATCAACGGTGCCGCCCGCGATGTACAGGCGGCCATCAATGCGGCGCGATCGCTTCTGCCCACCGGGATGCGCAGCAATCCGACCTATCACAAGGTCAATCCCTCGTCGGCGCCCATCATGGTGTTGGCCATGACGTCGGGCACATTGAGCCAGGGCAAACTGTATGACCTGGCCTCGACCATCGTGGCGCAAAAGCTTGCGCAGGTAAATGGCATCGGCGAGGTCACCGTAGGCGGCAGTTCCTTGCCCGCGGTGCGCGTCAATTTGATTCCCGGCGCATTGTCCAGTCGCGGTGTGTCGCTGGACGAGGTGCGCACGGCGTTGAGCGAAGCCAACGCCAACAAACCCAAGGGCATGATCGAAAGCGACGAGTATCACTGGCAAATCATGGCCAGCGACCAGCTCGATCGCGCCGAACAGTATCGGCCCTTGATTGTGGCGTGGCGCGATGGATCCGCTATCCGGCTATCGGACGTGGCGACCGTCGAGGACTCGGTCGAAGATCTGTTTCAGACGGGCTATTACAACAATCGTAATGCCATTCTGATCATCATGCGGCGCCAGGCCGACGCCAACATCATCGAGACGGTAGAGGCTGTGCGTGCGCAATTGCCGCAGCTCGCGGCGCTCTTGCCAGGTGATGTCGACCTGACCGTGGCACAAGATCGCACGCCCAGTATCCGCGCCTCATTGCACGAGGCTGAACTGACGCTGGTGGTCGCGGTCGGCCTGGTGATGCTGGTGGTGCTGCTGTTCTTGCGGCATTGGCGTGCTGCCCTGATCCCCAGTGTGGCAGTGCCAGTCTCGTTGATTGGCACCTTCTGCATCATGTATTGGTGCGGCTTTACCTTGAATACCATTTCGCTGATGGCGTTGATCGTGGCCACCGGCTTTGTGGTGGATGATGCCATCGTGGTGCTTGAAAACATCATGCGGCATATCGAACGTGGAGCGTCGCCATTGCGGGCGGCCTTGCGGGGATCGCGTGAGGTCGGCTTCACCGTGCTGTCGATGAGCCTGTCGCTGGTGGCTGTGTTCATCCCGATCCTGTTGATGGGCGGCGTGGTCGGCAGGCTGTTTCGCGAGTTCGCCGTGACCTTGTCGGCTTCTGTCATGGTATCGATGGTCGTGTCGTTGACATTGACGCCCATGATGTGCGCCCGCCTGTTGCGTCAGCAGGCCCTGGAACAGCGAGCTCCAGGCCGGGTGTCGCGGATGCTCGAGTCATTCTTTGAGGCATTGCTGCGCGGCTATCGTCGTTCGTTGTCCTGGGCGTTGACGCATGGGCGTTTGATGCTGGTGTTGCTGGCGGTGACTATCGGGCTGAACGTGTACCTGTACGCTGCCGTGCCAAAGGGATTTTTCCCGCAGCAGGATACTGGGCAATTGATAGGGATTTTTCGCGTGGATCAGGGCACGTCGTTTCAAGCCATGGTCCCCAAGCTCGAGTATTTCCGCAAAGTCATCCTGGCCGATCCGGCGGTGGCGAGTATTACGGTTCACGCGGGCGGCCGCGGCGGCAGTAACAGCAGCTTCATGATGATCCAGCTCAAGCCGCAGGATGAGCGGCAAGCCGGCGCGGTCGATGTCGTGAATCGCCTGAGAGGGCAATTGCAGAGTACGCCGGGCGCGCGCGTGTTCTTGATTCCGCAGCAGGATATCTTTGTCGGCGGCGGGCAGGGGAGCGGCTCATACGACTACACGCTGCTGGCCGGAGATCTGTCATTGCTGCGCACCTGGACACCCAAGGTCAGGCAGGCCATGGCCGCGTTGCCCGAGCTGACGGATGTGGATTCCAGCGTTGAAGACAAAGGCCGCCAGGTCAATTTGATCATTGATCGCGAGGCGGCAACCCGGCTGGGCATCAACATGTCCGATATTTCAGCGGTGTTGAATAACTCGTTCAGCCAACGCCAAGTTTCCGTAATGTACGGGCCTTTGAACCAGTATCGCGTCGTGTTGGGGGTGGATCAGCGCTTTGCCCAGGATGCCGAATCGCTCAAGCAGGTGCATGTCATTACGAGCGACGGGTCTCGTGTGCCATTGGCGGCCTTTGCGCGATTTGAAATGGGCAATGCGCCATTGAGTGTGCAGCATAATGGTCTGTTTGCTGCTGACGAAATCTCTTTCAATCTCGCCCCGGGTGTGTCACAAGACCAGGCAATACGTGCGATCGATGCTGCGGTCGCGCGCATCGGGCTGCCTTCGGATCAGATCCAGGCCGGCTTTCTCGGCACGGCCGCGGCGCAGCAGGCCTTACAGAGCCAGCAGCCATGGCTGATTCTGGCCGCACTGGTCACGATGTATATCGTGCTTGGGATTTTGTACGAGAGCTTCGTGCACCCCTTGACCATTCTGTCGACGCTTCCGTCGGCCGGTATCGGCGCGCTGTTGGCGTTGATGCTGGTAGGCAGCGAGTTCACGGTCATCGCCTTGATTGGGGTGTTTTTGCTGATCGGCATTGTCAAGAAGAACGCCATCATGATGGTCGACTTCGCCTTGGATGCGGAGCGTAGATTGAATCTGTCGCCGCGCGATGCGATTTTCGAGGCCTGCCTGACGCGATTCCGGCCCATTATGATGACCACGATGGCGGCAATTTTCGGCGCGCTGCCATTATTGCTGGCTACCGGGGCCGGTGTAGAGATGCGCCAGCCTCTGGGGGTGACGATCGTAGGTGGTCTGATCCTTAGCCAGGTTTTGACGCTGTACACCACGCCTGTGGTCTATCTTTATCTGGACCGCTTCCGTTTATGGGCCCGCCGCCGTGCTGCACGTCGCACGATAGGCTCACAACCTGATGTAGAACGCCAATGAGTCGCGCATCATTTTTTTCCTTATCGTTCCGGCTTGGCCGATTGGCCGATGTACGCTTGCCGCGTTTGACTGCGGCCATGACGTGTTGCGCCCTCTTGGCCGCGTGCGCGGTGGGGCCGGATTATCAACGTCCCGAGATCGATGTGGGCGAGGGATACAAGCAAGCGCGCGATCCGGCGGCAGCACCGTCCAACCCTTCGGCGCCGGGTAGCGACGCTCAGGGTCAGCAGCCCCATGGCGCCGTCCAAACCGACGGCTGGACGCCGGCGAAGCCGCAAGACATGGCTGAGCGTGGCGCATGGTGGCAGATTTATGGCGACACCACCCTGAATGGTCTGATGGACCAGTTGAACGCGTCGAATCAGACCATTGTGCAAGCCGAGGCCAACTACAGGCAGGCACAGGCTCTGGTACGAGGCGCGCGCGCCAGCTTTTTCCCTACTGTCGGGACGAGTGCCGGCGCGACACGATCGGGATCGGGTAGCGGTTCTACCAGCAGTACGGGCAATGATTACGATCTGAGCGCGTCGGTCAGTTGGGAAGTAGACATCTGGGGGCGAGTGCGTCGCCAGGTCGAGGCCAGCCGCGCTGAAGCTCAAGCCAGCTTTGCGGATTTGGCGAATACCCGCTTGAGTACGCAGTCGTCGCTTGCGCAAAACTATTTTCAATTGCGTGTGCTGGATGAGCAAAAGCGTTTGCTGGAGTCGACAGTCGCGGCCTATGAGCGCTCGTTGAAGTTGACGCAAAACCTCTATGACGCGGGCGTTGTCGGTAAATCTGATGTGACGGTGGCGTTGGCCCAATTGGAGGGCACGCGCGCCCAGTTGGTGGATCTGGAATGGCAACGTGGTCAGTATGAGCATGCAATCGCCGTGCTGATCGGCCTGGCACCATCGCGCTTTACGCTCGCAGTTCAACCTTTTGCTCAGGTGATTCCGCAGATCCCTGTGGGGTTGCCATCGCAATTGCTGGAACGCCGTCCCGACGTCGCGTCGGCTGAGCGTTTGACGGCGGCGGCGAATGCACAGATCGGCGTGGCGCAGTCGGCGTGGTTTCCCGATCTGACGTTAAGTGCCAGTGGCGGATTTCGCAGCGGCGAGTTTGCGCAATGGCTGACGGCACCGGCGCGTTTCTGGTCCCTGGGGCCGGCATTGGCGTTGACCTTGTTCGATGGCGGCGCACGGGAGGCTCAATTGGAACAGGCCCGCGCAGCCTACGATGCCCAGGCCGCTGCGTATCGTCAGACGGTATTGAGCGCCTTGCAAGAGGTCGAGGACTATCTCATCCAATTGCGGGTGATGGGGCAAGAGCAAGTGGTGCAGCATCGGGCACTGGAGGCGGCGCGGGAATCGTTGCGGTTGGCTCGCAATCAGTATCAGGCTGGGACGATTGACTATCTGGATGTGGCTACGTTGGAAACGGGGGCGTTGAACAGCGAACGTACGGCGTTGACGTTGATGGCTAATCGGTTGACGGCTAGCGTGCAGTTGATTGCTGCGCTCGGTGGGGGGTGGGAAGGGGGTTTGGCTGGAGAGTGAAGGTGTTTTTGCGTGAGTGTGGGGTTCTATTGGTCGTGGGGGGGGG
>NZ_CBCSIU010000033.1:0-42415 GCF_965139205.1 Bordetella muralis | reverse complement strand
GGGCCGTAGAGCGCGGATTNAGTCCGCGCAGCGGACCGAGCCCCCTGNTCATGGGGCGAGTCCGTGCGATAGGCCCGGTGCGGCTTTCTGCCCCCCGACAGGAACGTCTAAATAGAGACTCTGTATGCCAGCAAATAATGACTACGCAATCAATCTTTCAACGTAGTCAGATCGACAATCTCTTCTTTGCCGTAAAACTTTACGCCGATATGAATCCGGTCCCGCCCCTGAGAGCGCCGATGCCGGTTCGTGTCGCGCAGTGAATACACGCATCCGCAGTATTCCTGCTGATAGAAGTTTTCCCGCTTGGAAATCTCGATCATGCGCTGAGATCCGCCGCCCTTGCGCCAGTTGTATGTCCAGTAGACCAGATCGTCATAACGGCCCGCTGCACGCTCGCCGCAGCCGTTGATCTGGTTCATGTCTTTCCAGCGCGAAATCCCCAGTGAGCTGGTGATCGTATCGAAGCCGTGTTCGTGTGCATACAACGCCGTGCGCTCGAACCGCATGTCGAAACAGACGGTGCAGCGTTCACCGCGTTCGGGCGAGTTTTCCAGGCCTTTGACTCGGTCGAACCAGTTATCCATGTCGTAATCGGCATCGATGAATTCGATGCCGTGTTGCTCGGCAAAGCGGATGTTTTCCTGCTTGCGGATCTCGTATTCTTTGACGGGATGGATATTGGGGTTGTAGAAGAAAATCGAATAATCGATGCCCGATGCCTGCATGGCTTCCATGACTTCGCCGGAACAGGGCGCGCAGCACGAGTGCATCAGCACCTTGCGGCGGCCGGTGGGCAGTTCGAGTTTGGGACGCACGAATTCAGACATGGCAGGCAGGGGTATGGCGGTAAAAACCCTTATTTTACGATGATTTGCGAGTGCCCCATAGGGCTCTGGCGTGGCGTGTCTGTCTCCAAGGCATGCCGCGTGGCCAGCGCGAGGTCGGCTCCAAGACGGAACAGGGCCGTTTCTTCCAGGAGCGCCTCGAAACTCGACGCTGTCCGGCGGTTCCCGGCCAGCGTTGCCGCCGTTATCCCAGTACCGTGTTCCACAGCGCCGTGACGGCCGCGCGCTCGTCGATCAATCGATCCTGGGGCACGCGGGCTTTTTCGACGCCTTGCAGACGTAGTTGGTGTTGTGTGCGTCGCAAGGTGCGATACGCGTCGCCTGCGAGTTGGGCGAGGTCGGCGGGGATCAGGCCTGCCTCGCTGGCCAGGCGCAACAGCGCGATGTTGCCCAGGTTGTTGACCAGCACCCGATGGGTGGCTGCGTGGCAGAGCACCAGATACTGGGTGACGAATTCCACGTCGACCATGCCCCCGCGATCGTGTTTCAAATCGAAATCGCCGCTCTGGTTGGGATGCCCGGCGCTGATTTTGTCGCGCATGGCGAGGACTTCGTCGCGTAGGGCGGTGGTGTCGCGGGGTTGGACGAGGACGTCGGCGCGAATGCGCTCGAAGTGGGCGCCGATGCTGGTGTCGCCGGCGGCATAGCGGGCGCGGGTCAATGCCTGATGTTCCCAGGCCCAGGCGTGTTTCAACTGGTATTGTTCAAAGGCTTCGACGGACACGGCCAAGAGCCCGGCATCGCCATCGGGCCGCAAGCGCAGGTCGGTTTCGTACAGACGGCCCGACGACGTCATGGTGGAGAGCCATGACGTCATGCGGCGGCCCAGTTTGGCGTAGACCTCGGCGGCGTCGTCACGCGGGTCGTCAAAGAGGAACACCAAATCCAGGTCGGAGGCGTAGCCCAGTTCTTTGCCGCCGAGTTTGCCGTAGGCAATGATGGCGAACTGCGGCGCGGCGCCGGGTTTTTTGTTCACCAGCGGCCAGACGCGGTGAATGGTTTCGGCCAGCAGCATGTCGGCCAGGGCGGATAGCTGGTCGCCGAGCGCTTCGACAGTGAGTTCGCCTTCGAGGTCCTGGGCCAGTAATTGGAAGCTGGCCTGGCGTTGGACGTCGCGCATCAGGTTCATCTGCCGCTCGATATCCGGCTCTCCGTCGGGCAGCTTGCAGGCGTCGAGGTCGGCAGAGAGTTGACGCGCGATCTGCGCAAAATCCAGCGGCTGGAATAGGGTGCGCCAATCGATCAGGCTGTCCAGCAGCAACGGATGCTGCGTCAGGTATTGAGCCGCCCATGGGCTGGCAGCCACCATGCGGGCCACCCGAGCCAGTGTGTCCGGGAATTCGGCCAGCAAAGCCAGATAGGCACTGCGCTGTGCGATGGTTTCGATCAGGTCGAGTAAGCGCACGGCAGCCTGTTGCGGCGCTGACGTCTGCTGGGCGGCCTCGATGGCGGCAGGCAGCAGCGTTTCGAGGCGGCGCCGGCTGCTCTCCGGCAGGGTGCGTACGCGCGGGCCGTTCAACAGGGATTCGGCACGGCGCAGCAGGTCGTCGGCATCCTCGCCGAAGGCCTGCTTGATTTGTTCTGCCAGGCGGCTTTCCGCATCGTGTTCGTCGTCATGGGATGATGACTTGGCATCCTGGGCGTGGTCGAGCCTGGAGGCGGTTGCGGGCTGATCGTCGGTGTCGCCCATGCCGGCCAGACGGAAAGCGTTGCGAAATGTCTGTTCTACAAAGGTCCTGTGTTCCGTCAACGTGCGTTCGAATTCCTCGCTGCCCAGGCCGAGGGCGTTGGCCAGACGAGCGCGTTGTTCGGTATCGCCCGGCAATAGGTGGGTTTGCTCGTCTTCGCGATACTGCAGGGTGTGCTCGACGCGGCGCAGAAAGCGGTAGGCGTTTTCCAGTCGTTGTGCGTCGTCGGTGCTGATCAGGCCGGCATCGCGTTCGGCGTGCAGGGCCTGCAACAGGCCGCGCCGCTGCAGGGCAGGCATGCGGCCGCCGCGGATGAGCTGGAATAATTGCACGACGAATTCGATTTCGCGAATGCCGCCGTCACCGAGTTTGATGTTGTTGGCGCTGTCGACGCCGTTGCGCGCCAAGGCGCGGCGCTGCCAGTCCTGGCGGATGCGTTCGCGCAGGGCGCGTAATGATGCCAGGGCATCGAAGTCGAAATATTTCCGATAGACAAAGGGTACACGCAGGCTTTCGAGCTGGCGGGCTTGTGCGGTGGAGTCGCTATCGGGAAAGGCCTGCGCCGGAATCAAGCGCGCCTTGAGCCAGGCATAGCGCTCCCACTCGCGGCCTTGGGCGACGAGATAGTGTTCGAGCGCATCCAGGCTCCACGCGGGTGGGCCGGAGTCGCCGTCGGGGCGCAGGCGCAGGTCGGTGCGAAACACCTGGCCGTGGGCGTCGGCCTCTGACAGCACAGGCATCATGCGGCGCGTGAGACGCCCATAGAACTCGTGATGGCTGATGCGGCGGGGGCCATCGGTTTCCCCTTCTTCGCCATACAGCATGATCAGATCGATATCTGATGAGACGTTCAACTCGCCGCCGCCGAGCTTGCCCATGCCGAGGATCAGCATCTCCTGAGGAGCCCCGGTGGCGGGATCGCGCGGGATGCCGTGGGTCTCAGCCAGTTCTGCTGCGACGCTGCGATACGTGATGGCCACCGCCAGATCTGCGAGGGCCGTCATGGCGCCTACGACTTCTTCCAATGTGGCCTGGCCCGCCAGGTCGCGCACCATCAACGTCGTGAACACGCGTTCGCGCAGTTTGCGCAGGACCTCCCGGCATTGCGGGACCGGCAGGACGGCCGAGGCCTCGGCGCCTGCCAGTTCTGCTTGCCAGGCGGCCAGCACATTCGGCGTGACGGGGTGATGGCTGGCGACTTCCAGCCAGGCAGCCAGATCGGGATGGGTATCGACACGGCGGCGCAGATAACCGGACCAGGCCAGGGCGGGGGCGAGCAGAGAGGCAGACATGGGAGGGGAGTGCAGACGGAAAGACGCGTTTCAGGTATAAGGGGACGATACCCCAAGAAGTTCTTTCTGCCCACTGCTCTGTGTCGTTAATCGCCAAAGTCTTCCGTTGTCTATTCTGGACCGGTTTCGCCATATATATTGCCGCGGCCGCTGCGCTGCTCGGCTTGCGATATTGGATCCTGCCCAATATCGATCAGTGGCGTCCCCGCATTGAGGCCTATGCCAGCGATGCCCTGGGCGCGCGCGTGCAGATTGGCGAGCTGAGAGCGGATTGGCGCGGCCTGAATCCGAGTCTGCGCTTAACGTCGTTGGTGGTGTACGGCTCGGACAACGAGCCGGTGTTGACCTTGCCGACGGTCTCGGCCGTGTTGGGCTGGCGCAGCGTACTGGTGTTGTCGCCGCGTTTGCTCAGCCTGCGGGTGGATGGGCCGGAATTATGGGTTCGTCGCGACGCGACAGATCATTTGTGGATCGCAGGCCAATCGATCGATCTCAATACCGATACGGACAGTGAGCATGACCGCTCCCCGTTGGTGCGCTGGTTGGCGAATCAACGTGATCTGGCGTTGGTTGGCGCGACAGTGCACTGGCAGGATGAACTGCGGCAGGCTCCCGATGTGGCGTTGCGCAACGTCAGTCTGCGGCTTTACAACGGATTGCTGTCTCACCGCTTTGCTTTATCGGCAGAGCCGCCTGCCACCCTGGCAGGTGAGGTGATGGTGCGTGGCAACGTTCATCGCAATCCTCTGCAGGTGGGGGCGCCCCGTTGGACGGGAGAGCTCTATGCGGAAATCAAGGATGCTGAACCCGAGGCCTGGACACCCTGGCTTTCCGTGCCGGCCGTGTCGGGTCGAGGGGCAGCGCGTGCCTGGTTGACCCTGGATGAGGGAAAGATCACCGATCTCACGGCCGATGCGGCATTGCGCGAGGTGCGATGGCACGCGACCGATGATGCGAGTGCAACGCTCTCGCCATCGCAATCCGGCGGCGAGGCGTCGGCGACGTCTTCCACCTCTGCATCCGGGGCCATCGAGCGTTCCACGGCGACGTCGGCCTCCGGCACGAAAACCCAGACGGCACAGGTAGCTGATGGACATGCTTTTCCATCCGGACCGACGCGGGCGTTGCGCCTGGAGTCTGGCACTTTCCATCTGCAAGGGCCTCCAGGCAGCGTCGTGCAGTGGGACGGCGTGCCGCTGGCTTCCGCGGCAGAGGAGGCGGGGATGACCGTCCGGGCTGAGTTGACCGGCCTGCAGGCCAATCTGCCCGAGACATTCGATCCCGCCTTGCTACAGGCCGATACGGTGCGTCTGGATGCGACTGTGCGTCATCCCTCGCAGCAGCCATTGGTGGTCGACGTCAGGCAGTTTGACCTCGCCAATGAGGATCTGGATGCCCGTCTGAATGGGCGCTGGATCGGGCAGGGCAAGACCATCGCGGGCACCGCGGATTTCCAGGGAAACCTGGCTCGCGGCAGTATGTCGGCGATTCACAAATACCTGCCTTTGACCGTGAACGCCGATGCGCGTGAATGGCTGGCGCGTGGCCTGCCTGCGGGACACATCCGCGATGCTTCAGTGACGGTGAAAGGCGACCTGGACGAATTTCCCTTTGAGGACAAAGAGGATCATGGCCAGTTTCGTATTGCGGGCGCCTACAGCGGGGCGATCGTCGACTATGCGCCGCCGCACGGTCGGAACAAGGGCTGGCCGCGGCTGGAAAATGTCTCGGGTAACTTTGCCGTGGATAAAGTCAGCCTGTCGCTGGATACGCCGGGCGGAGCGATCGCGCATATCGGTGATGACCATACGCTGACGATCGGGGCGGTGAGGGCCACGATTCCCGACATGGAGCACGCGTCGACGCTGCATCTCGATGGTGAGATCTCCGGGGCCGTGCCCGCCTATATGGCGCTGGCAAACCATTATCAATTGGGACAGTTGTTGGACGGCATTCTTGATACCGCCGAAGGCACCGGCAATTGGCGGGTGCCGCTGAAGCTCGAGGTGCCGCTGTTGAACGCGGAAGACACCAAGGTGGATGGACGGATCGTGTTCGCGGACAATGATTTCCGTTTTGTGCCGCAAATGCCGATGTTGCGGGAATTGCAGGGCGAACTGATGTTCTCCGAGCGTGGATTGCGGGTCGATACGCTGCGCACGCAGTTTCTGGGCGGCCAGGCACGTATCAGCGGCAAACTGGAGCAGCGCCAGGACGCGTTGCTTGTCGAAGGAACGCTACCGGCCTCGGGACTGGCGCAATGGATACGCAACCCTCTCATGGAACGCCTTGCGGGCCAGACGTCGTATCGCGGGCATGTCGGCTATGGGCCGGGCGGGATACTGGATCTGGATATTGATTCGGACCTGGCTGGGATGGCGATCGACCTGCCCGCACCGCTTGGCAAGACGAAAACGGCTGCGTTGCCGCTGAAAGCGAGTTGGGGTGCGTCGAGTGCAGCCGATAGCGGCAAGCGCGATCAATTGTCGGTGAAGGTCGGATCGGATATCGCTTTGTTGCTGGAGCATGACCGCGCCTCTCGCGGCAGTTACTTCGCACGCGGCGCGCTGGGTGTCAGCCGGCCCGCTGTCCTGCCTGCGGTCCCGGGGATGCTGGTCGATATCCAAATGCCGGAATTGGATCTGGATGCCTGGCAGCAGGTGACCGATGAGGCCGGGGTCGGCAAGAAGGCCGATAGGGATAAAGACGCGGCGGCGCGTTCGGATGCGCTGCCGATACTGAACCAGATCAATGTGAATACGCAGCGTCTGCAGGTGGCGGGCTGGTCGCTGGACAGTTTGACGCTGGCCGCCACGCGCCCGCAGCCCACGCAGTGGCAGGTGTCGCTGAATTCCAAGCAGGCGGCCGGTTCGCTATCCTGGCAGGAGGCTTCAGGCGCGATTGCCGGGCGCGTGATTGCGCGGCTCAAGCATCTGGCCTTGGGAGGGGATTCGGACGTGGCCACCAGCATGCCCGTCAAGGACAGGCCGACCCCCGACGATGACCTGTCCGATATCCCGGCAATCGATCTGCAGGCCGACCAATTTTCCTTGTATGGCCGCGATGTCGGCAAGCTCGAGGTCTTGGGAACCAATCTGGAAAGAGGGCAGTTGTGGCGGTTGGACAAACTGCACATCGGCAATGAGTCGGCGACCCTGGATGCGACGGGCAGTTGGCGGCTTACCGGCGCGCAGCGAGGCCTGACTGTCGATGCCAAGGCCCAATTCAAGGATCTGGGCGCATTTGTGGACCGCATTGGCTACAAAGACTACGTGGGCGGCGGCAGTGGTTCGATCGTGGGCAAGTTGACGTGGCGCGATCTGCCCTGGACGCATGATCTGGCCAATCTCGATGGCAAGATGCAGATCAGCCTGGACAAAGGGCGGTTCTTGAATGTGAATTCCCGCAGCGCCCGTTTGCTGGAATTGCTGTCCTTGCAATCATTGCAGCGCTTGGCCAAGCTGGAGGCGAATCCAGCCGATGCCTGGCGCGACGGTTTCCCGTTCGACACGATCCGGGGGGATATGGCCTTGAGCCGCGGTATCGCGCACACCGAGGGTTATAAGCTCAACGGCCCGGTGGCGACGATTGTATTGGCCGGCGATACCGACATCATCGCCGAGCAGTGGAACATGAAAGCGGTCGTGATTCCCAATCTGGATGCCAGCGGGGCGGCCGTCGTGACGGCATTGGCGGTGAATCCCTTGATCGGGCTCGGCGCGTTTGTGACGCAGTGGTTATTGAAACAGCCGCTGGCTCGCGCGATGACAATGGAATACGCCGTGACGGGATCGTGGGATGATCCCAAGGTTGCTCCGATAGAGACGAAGCATGTGCCAAATCATTCGCCGAATAATGACTATGTCGAGCATTAAAAACGGGCGCTGCAAGAGCGCCCGATACAGACCTGAGGCGGGCCGCGTATCCACGTACGGACCCTGATGCCTAGGATTTATTTCTTCATCATGTCGAAGAACTCGGCGTTGGTCTTGGTGGCGCGCATCTTGTCCAGGATGAATTCCATCGATTGGATTTCGTCCATGTCGTGGATGAACTTGCGCAACACCCAGACCTTTTGCAGCAGGTCGGGTTTGATCAGCAGTTCTTCGCGGCGGGTGCCGGATTTGTTCAGGTTGATGGCCGGATAGACGCGTTTTTCGGCCAGACGGCGCTCGAGGTGGACTTCGGAGTTACCCGTGCCCTTGAATTCCTCGTAGATGACTTCGTCCATACGGCTGCCGGTTTCGATCAGTGCCGTACCCAGGATGGTCAGCGAGCCGCCTTCTTCGAGGTTGCGCGCAGCGCCGAAGAAACGCTTGGGGCGTTGCAGCGCGTTGGCGTCGACACCACCGGTCAGGACCTTGCCCGAAGCGGGCACCACGGTGTTGTAGGCGCGCGCCAGACGGGTGATGGAGTCCAGCAGGATCACCACGTCTTTTTTCATTTCGACCAGACGCTTGGCCTTTTCGATGACCATTTCCGCGACTTGTACGTGGCGGGTGGCGGGCTCGTCAAAGGTCGATGCGACGACTTCGCCGCGCACCGTGCGCTGCATCTCGGTGACTTCCTCGGGCCGTTCGTCGACCAGCAGGACGATCATGACGGCTTCGGGGTAATTGGTCGTGATGGCGTGCGCGATGTGCTGCATCATCACGGTCTTGCCCGATTTGGGGCTGGCGACGATCAGACCGCGCTGGCCTTTGCCGATGGGGGCAAAGATGTCCATGATCCGGCCGGTCAGGTTTTCTTCGCTCTTGATGTCGCGTTCCAGACGCATCGGCTGATTCGGGTGCAGCGGCGTCAGGTTCTCGAACATGATGCGATGCTTGATCGCTTCGGGGGCCGAGCCGTTGACCTTGTCGACTTTGACCAGGGCAAAGTAACGCTCGCCGTCTTTCGGCGTGCGGACCTCGCCCTCGATGGAGTCGCCGGTGTGCAGGTTGAAACGGCGGATCTGTGACGGCGAAATATAGATGTCGTCGGTGCTGGCCAGGTACGAGGTCTCGGGAGAACGCAGAAAGCCAAAGCCGTCGGGCAGGACTTCCAGTACGCCGTCGCCGAAGATCTGCTCGCCTTGTTTGGCCCGGCGCTTCATGATGGCGAACATCAGCTCTTGCTTGCGCAAGCGGTTGGCGTTTTCGATTTCCAGGCCGGCGGCCATTTCCAGCAACTGCGAAACGTGCAGCGCCTTCAGTTCATTGAGGTGCATCGCGGTGAAAGGGGGATAGTAGAGAAGGGTCTTGGCGGCAGGCCACGGACGGGCCCGCGCGGTAATCTCAGACGGAGCGCCGACCAGGTCGGCGATGTGTTTACAACACGTAGTGTATTACAACGCGCCGTCGAGGAAAGCAGTTAATTGCGATTTTGACAGGGCGCCGACTTTCGTGGCGGCGGCTTGGCCATCCTTGAACAGCATCAGCGTGGGGATGCCACGGATGCCATATTTGGCGGCGGTGTCCTGGTTTTCGTCGACGTTCAGCTTGGCGACCGTCAGGCGGCCGGCGTACTCGGAGGCGACTTCCTCCAGGAGGGGGGCGATCATCTTGCAGGGGCCACACCAGGCCGCCCAGTAATCGACCAGCACCGGCTGACCGGATTTGATCACATCGGTATCGAAGCTTGCATCGCTGACGTTCTTGATTTGCTCGCTCATGGTGATTCTCGGTTCCGCGGCATGATGGGCGTCAGACGCCCCTGCCATTTTTGTTCTACTAAAAGGTAGGTGAGGCATTAAGCATACCACTGTTGAAAACAACAGGGTTTGCCAGTTTTGTGTAGCATGTTGCGTCGTGGTCGACGGAATCCAGAAACTGGCACAACGCCATTCTGTCATTCTTTGACCTGCAAACTACTTATCCTACCGAATTCGGACTGGTCAGGACGTGCGCATCCTACCTAAGGCCGCGCAAAATCTAGACTTATCCGTAAAATGTCGGTTTTTTTCCACAGATCTTGGGGATAACTTGGCTACACCACGTTACACCGAAGCCTCCATCCGAGTCCTGAAGGGGCTGGAGCCGGTGCGTCAGCGTCCGGGCATGTACACCCGCACCGAAAATCCCCTGCACGTCGTGCAGGAGGTCATCGACAATGCCGCTGATGAGGCGCTCGCCGGCTACGGCAAGCAGATCCAGGTCACCCTGCATACCGACGGCAGTGTGTCGGTCGAGGACGATGGCCGCGGGATTCCCGTCGGCCTGCACCCCGAAGAAAACGCGCCGGTGGTCGAACTGGTCTTTACGCGGCTGCACGCCGGGGGCAAATTCGACAAGCAAGGCGGCGGGGCTTATGCCTTTTCCGGTGGCCTGCACGGCGTCGGGGTATCCGTCACCAACGCACTGGCGACGCGGCTCGAAGTCGTCGTCTGGCGCGATGGCGCGACCAACCGTCTGGTTTTCCAGGGCGGCGATGTGACCGAGCCCTTGGCGCCGTATCCGGAAGCAGGACGCAAAAAGTCCGGCACCCGCGTGCGTGTCTGGCCCGACGGCAAATATTTCGACAGCCCCCAGATCCCACTGGGCGAGCTGAATCACCTGCTGCGCAGCAAGGCTGTACTGCTGCCCGGCGTGAAAGTCACGCTGATCAACGAAAAAACCGGCGACACCAAGGTCTGGCAATACACCGATGGTCTGCGCGGCTACTTGGCCGAGGCGCTGTCAGGCTCGGAACTGATGGTGCCGTTTTTCGAGGGCCAGCAGTATGCCGGCGCCGATCACGAGAGCTTTGCCGACGGTGAGGGCGCGCAATGGGTCGTCGCCTGGACCGAGGACGGCAATGCGGTGCGTGAGTCCTACGTCAATCTGATTCCCACGCCGGCAGGCGGCACGCACGAGTCGGGGTTGCGCGAGGGCCTGTTCTCGGCGGTCAAGGGGTTTGCAGAACTGCACAGCTTGCTGCCCAAGGGCGTCAAGCTGTTGCCCGAGGACGTTTTCTCGCGCGCCAGTTTCGTGCTGTCGGCCAAGGTCCTCGACCCGCAATTCCAGGGGCAGATCAAAGAACGTCTGAACAGCCGCGACGCAGTGCGTCTGGTCGGAGGCTTCGCGAAAAGCGCGCTCGATCTCTGGCTGCACAGCAACGTCGAATACGGCAAGAAATTGGCTGAGCTGGCGATCCGCCAGGCCCAGGCGCGTGCGCGTTCGGCGCAGAAAGTCGAAAAGCGCAAGAGCTCGGGCGTGGCGGTGTTGCCGGGCAAGCTGACCGATTGCGAGTCCTCCGACGCTACCCGTACCGAGGTGTTCCTGGTCGAGGGCGACTCGGCTGGCGGCTCGGCCAAAATGGGCCGCGACAAGGAATTCCAGGCGATCTTGCCGCTGCGTGGCAAGGTCCTCAACTCCTGGGAGGTGGACCGCGATCGTCTGTTCGCCAATAACGAAATCCACGATATTTCCGTGGCGATCGGGGTGGATCCGCATGGCCCGAAAGATTCGCCGGATTTGTCGGGGTTGCGTTATGGCCGCATCTGCATCCTGTCGGACGCTGACGTGGACGGCTCGCACATCCAGGTGCTGCTGTTGACGCTGTTCTATCGTCATTTCCCCAAGCTGGTCGAGGCGGGGCACGTATACGTAGCCAAGCCCCCCTTGTTCCGTCTGGACGTGCCCGCGCAAGGCAAGCGCCCCGCGCGCAAGATCTATTGCCTGGATCAGGGCGAGCTCGAGGCGGCACAAGACAAGCTGCTCAAGGAAGGCGTGCGCGAGGGCGCATGGAGCATCAGCCGATTCAAAGGGCTGGGTGAAATGAATCCAGAGCAGTTGTGGGAAACCACGATGAATCCCGATACGCGACGGTTGCTGCCCGTAGGCTATGGTGCACTGACCCCCGAGGACACCACCAGCATGTTCGACATGCTGATGGGTAAAGGCGAGTCATCGCAGCGCCGTGCCTGGATCGAGGAAAAGGGTAATCTCGCTGAGCTCGATATTTGATTCCGGCCTAATCAGGCAGCTAGACCTGCATGGATCAACACTGCCTTGGCCGACCCGGTAAGAATGCCTCCTGGACTGTGTTCTGCACAATCCGCCCTGAAAAGGGCAGCCAGTGCGTAAGCGCAGCGGAGGCTTTTCCTCAAAGCAATTTCGACGACACATGACTGACAGCAATCAACCTGGCTTGTTTGACGAAGCCGCCGGCGGGGCCGAAGAGGCCATCACGCTGGGCCGCTATGCCGAGCAGGCCTATCTGGACTACGCCGTATCCGTGGTGCGCGGCCGCGCCTTGCCCGATGTGGGCGATGGGCAAAAGCCGGTACAGCGCCGTATTCTTTTCGCCATGCAGGACATGGGCCTGGGCCCCGGCGCCAAACCGGTCAAATCCGCGCGCGTGGTGGGCGATGTGCTGGGTAAATATCACCCGCACGGCGACCAGGCGGCGTATGACGCCATGGTGCGCATGGCGCAGGATTTCTCGCTGCGCTATCCGCTGATCGATGGCCATGGCAACTTCGGTTCGCGCGACGGCGACAATGCCGCCGCGATGCGTTATACCGAAGCGCGTTTGACGCCGTTTTCGCGTCTGCTGCTCGACGAGCTTGACGAGGGCACCGTCGATTTCGCGCCGAACTATGACGGCAGCCAACAAGAGCCGCAAATGTTGCCGGCACGTTTGCCGGTGATGCTGCTCAACGGCGCCTCGGGCATCGCCGTGGGGATGGCGACGGAGATCCCGGCGCACAACCTGCGCGAGGTGGCGCAGGCGTGCGTGGCGTTGATCAAGCAGCCGAGCCTGCCCGATACCGAGTTGTACGCGATGGTGCCGGGCCCCGATTTCGCCGGCGGCGGCCAAATCATCACGCCGGCGGCCGACATCGCGCAGATCTACCAGGGCGGCCGCGGCTCGCTCAAGGCGCGTGCACGCTGGCAGTTCGAGGAAATGGCGCGCGGCCAGTGGCAACTGGTCGTGCACGAACTGCCTCCCGGCACGTCCTGCCAGAAGGTCCTCGAGGAAATCGAAGAGCTCACCAACCCGAAGGTCAAGTCCGGTAAAAAGAGCCTGACGGCCGACCAGCAGCAGTCCAAGGCCGTCATGCTGAACTTGCTGGACGCCGTGCGCGACGAGTCTGGCAAGGACGCCGCCGTACGTCTGGTGTTCGAGCCCAAGACCTCGCGCGTGGATCGCGATGAGTTCGTCAATACGCTGCTCGCGCAGACCAGTATGGAAAGCAGTGTGCCGATCAACCTGGTGTGCATCGGCACCGACGGCCGTCCGCGTCAAAAGGGACTGCGCGACATTTTGACCGAGTGGGTGGCGTTCCGCACCGATACGGTCGTGCGTCGTACCCGCCATCGCTTGGACAAGGTCACGGATCGCATCCATGTGCTCGAAGGGCGCATGGTCGTGTACCTGAATGTCGATGAGGTCATTCAGACGATCCGCGAATCCGACGAGCCCAAGGCGGCGCTGATGCAGCGTTTCTCGTTGTCCGAACGCCAGGCCGAAGACATCCTCGAAATGCGCTTGCGGCAATTGGCGCGTCTGGAAGGCTTCAAGATCGAGCAGGAGCTGACTGACAAACGTGCCGAACAGGCAAAGCTGCAAGAATTGCTGGATAACCCGTCCTCGCTCAAGCGCCTGCTGATCAAGGAAATCGAGGCCGACGCGAAGCAATATGGCGACGATCGCCGTACCTTGATCGAAACCGCCGAGCGCGCCGTGCTGGAAACCAAGGTGCTGGACGAGCCCGTCACGGTCGTTGTGTCGCAAAAAGGCTGGTTGCGCGCGCGTCAGGGGCATGGCCATGATGCCTCGCAGTTTGGTTTCAAACAAGGCGATGATTTGTATGGCGCCTTTGAGTGCCGCACCACGGATATGCTGATCGCGGTGGGCGACAATGGCCGGGTATATACCGTCGCAGTTTCAGGTTTGCCCTCGGCGAGAGGCGACGGGCAGCCCGTCACCACGATGATCGATCTGTCGCCAGGTACGCGCATCGTCCATAGCATCGCGGCGGCTCCGGATAGCCGCTGGCTGCTGGCCACGCAACGTGGTTTTGGTTTCGCAGCCAAGCTCAGCGATATGACCTCGCGTCAGCGTGCGGGTAAGCAATTCATCACGCTCGAAGACGGCGATGCGTTGTTGCGGCCAGTCCCGTTGTTTGCCGGGGCCCAGCAATTGGCGTTGTTGTCGGCCAAGGGCAAGTGCCTGGTGTTTGGGTTGGACGAGGTCAAGTCCCTGTCGGGCGGTGGCCGCGGCACCATCTTGATGGGCCTGGACGCAGCAGACAAACTCGAACAAGCCGTACCTGTCGGGGCAGGCGGGTTGCGCGCAACAGGCGTGTATCGCAACAAGCAAACCGAAGACATCCTGGTTGGCCCGACCCTGGCGCCGTACATCGGCAAGCGGGCTCGCAAAGGCCGCACGCTGGACGTGCGGCCCAAGCTGCCGGTGCTGCTGTCGCCGGTGCTCTAGTCGACGTCACGCATTAAGGGGGCATGTATCCCGATCATTGGGCTGCTATCTGTTTCGGATAGCGGCCCAATTTGTTGACGCCGCCAAAGCACTTCCGTGGCGGACGATGCTGGACCAGCTACGTTTTTGTGTGCGCTGCATCGGCAGATACCTGAATGTTTTCAGGTTTTCATTCCTCGTCATCATGCGTCACAATAATCAAAAATTCAATTTATCTAGTCGAGGATGACCGAATGAAACTGACCGCCGATGCCCGCGGGGTATTCCCCATCGCTCCCACGCCCTTTTTTGACGATGGCGCCGTGGATCATGCCTCCATCGATCGGATGATGGATTTCTATCATGGCTGCGGATCCACCGGGCTGACCGTGTTGGGCCAATTGGGCGAAGCCCCCAAACTGGATTTCAACGAGTCTCTGGAAATCGCCTCTCAGGTCATCGGTAAATCCGCTGGCATCCCCATCGTCGTCGGCGTGTCCGCGCCGGGCTTCGCCTCGATGCGTTCTCTGACGCGAGCCGTCATGGATCGCGGCGCTGCAGGCGTCATGATCGCGCCGCCCAACACCTTGCGTACCGACGACCAGATCGTAAATTACTACCATCAAGCCGTCGAGGCCATCGGTGACGACGTGCCCTTTGTGCTGCAAGACTATCCGCTGACCTTTTCCGTACAAATGGCGCCTGGAGTCATCAAGCGCATCGTGGATGATCTGGCCTCATGCGTGATGCTGAAACACGAGGACTGGCCAGGCCTCGAAAAGATCTCGACGTTGCGCCGCTACGAGGCCGAGGGTGCCATGCGTCACATCTCGATCCTGTGCGGCAATAACGGCCTGTTCCTGGACTACGAAATGAATCGCGGCGCGGACGGCGCCAACACGGGATATTGTTTTCCCGACATGCTGTGCGATTTCGTCCGCATGATCGGCGAGGGCCAAAAAGAAGAGGCGCACGATCTCTTTGACGCCCACCTGCCTCTGCTGCGTTACGAGCAACAGCCCGGCGTTGGTCTGGCGGTACGCAAATACGTGATGATGCGGCGAGGCATCCTGTCCAGCGCCGCGCAACGCCGTCCCGGTGGCGCGCTGACGCCCGCCGCGCGCAGCGAGGTCGATCATCTGCTGACGCGCCTGGCACGTCACGATCCCCGCGCAGGAAAGCTCGTCGCTTAGCTGGAGAGCTTCAACCCGATCAAGCCGGCCGCGATCAATAGCACGCTGATCACTCGCATGGGGCTCAACGCCTCGTGAAACAGCACCAGGCCGGCGACGAATGCGCCGATCGCGCCTATGCCGACCCAAATGGCATAGGCGGTGCCCAGTGGTAGCGTTTTCATGGCGAGCGAGAGCAGCCAGAAGCTGATCAACATGCCGACCAGGGTGACGGCAGAGGGAACGAGACGGGTAAAACCCTCGGTGTATTTCAGGCCGACGGCCCAGACGACCTCAAAAAGTCCCGCGAGTACAAGAATGATCCAGGCCATGATGTGCAGCCCCTTTTCAATAGCCAGCGAGATGCTGGCACTGGGGCCGTCCCCGGATAGGAAAGCGACCGGCAGGTCGCCGGCGGGGCGCCGGCGGCTGCGTCGGGCCGTCCCGACGCAGCAAAGATTATAGAATAGCAAATTGACCGCCGTGTGGCAGGGGCCCTCTATCCCAGTCACGGTGTCGGCGCCACGCATTTTCCTAAAGATTCGTACACATGAGTTTCCAGGTCACTGTTCAACCCAGCCAGCATCAATTTTCCGTCGAGGCCGGCCAGACCGTGCTGGACGCCGCCTTGGCCGCCGGTATCGTGCTGCCCTACAGCTGCCGCAATGGCGCGTGCTCTACCTGTAAAGGCAAAGTCGTCTCCGGCCAAGTCGATGCAGGGGAGTATCCCGCCCAGATCTTGTCGCCCGAGGAGCTCTCCCAGGGTTACACGCTGTTTTGCCAGGCTCACCCACAATCTGATCTGGTGGTTGAGTCTACCGAGGTCAGGCTGGCCAGCGACATCCAGATTCGCAAACTGCCCGCACGCGTACAAGAAATGGCCCTGGCCGCACCGGATGTGACAGTGCTGCGTCTGCAACTGCCTGCAGCCGATCCTTTCCGCTATTACGCAGGACAATACGTCGAAATCATCCTGAAAGACGGCAAGCGGCGCAGTTACTCCATGGCGAGCGCGCCGCATACCGGCAGTCCGCTGGAGCTGCATATCCGGCATATGCCGGGTGGCGTGTTTACGGATCACGTTTTCGGTGCGGGCGATACGCAAATGAAAGTCCGTGAAATTCTTCGCCTGGAGGGGCCGTTCGGCTCATTCTTCCTGCGTGAAGACTCTGACAAGCCGATCGTGCTGTTGGCCAGCGGCACGGGCTTTGCACCGGTCAAGGCGATTGTCGAGCACATGGCACATCACAATATTCAACGTCCTGTATCACTGTACTGGGGCGGCCGCCGTCCGCGGGACCTGTACATGAACGAATTGGCGCAGTCCTGGGCCGATACCTTGCCGGATTTTCGTTACATTCCCGTTGTGTCTGATGGTTTACCCGAGGATGCCTGGGCGGGTCGCACGGGCTTTGTCCATGAGGCGGTCATGCAGGACCTGCCGGATCTGTCCGGCTACCAGGTTTATGCCTGCGGTGCGCCACCCATGGTGGATGCAGCACGGCGGCAATTCACGGCCCAGTGCGGCTTGCCGGCCGAGGAGTTCTACGCCGACGCCTTCACCTCGCAGGCAGATCTGGCCGTCGCCGGGGGCTGAGACAGAAATGCCGCTCGCGCCAGCAACGACCGTCGCTAAAAAGCCGCACCGAAACCTTTGGGTGTAAATAGATACCGACCCTGCTTTTATGTCATAGGCGAGGGTCCGCTGGCGCTGTACACTGCGGCACGAAACTTTGATCGGATTCAAGCTGCGACAGCAGGGGCATGACCCTGCGGCCAGCGGCGCAAGGAGCAAGTCGCGCATGAGAGTTGTGGTGTTGGGTAGCGGCATTATTGGCATTTCCAGCGCCTGGTGGTTGAGCCAGGCCGGCCATGACGTCGTGGTGATTGATCGTCGCCCCGGCGCAGCGCAGGAAACCAGCCTGGCCAATGGCGGACAGATCTCGGTGTCGTACGCCGAGCCCTGGGCCAACCCCCAAGCCCCCCTGAAACTGCTGAAATGGATGTTTCAGGACGATGCGCCGCTGTTGTTCCGTCCCCAACTCGATTGGCGGCAGTGGGCGTGGGTCTTGGCGTTTCTGCGCGAATGTCTGCCGGGGCGCTTGGCCCCCAATATCCGCGCCATGGTGCGCTTGGCCGAATATAGCCGCAGCACTTTGCAGGGCATGCGTGCTGAGCTGGGGATCACCTACGACCACCTGGAACGCGGCATCCTCAATTTCTATCGTGATCAACGCGAGTTCGAAACATCACAAAGGGCTGCAGGATTGATGCGCGATTTCGGCGTCGAGCGCCGTGTCGTCACCGCTGATGAGGTGATTGCCATCGAGCCCGCGCTGGCATCCTGCCGGGCTACCATCGTCGGCGGCGACTACACGCCGGAAGACGAAAGCGGAGATGTGCATTTATTCGCCACGAGCCTGGCTCGCCGGTGCGAAGCCGCAGGCGTCGAATTCCGTTTCGAAACCAGCGCGACCCGCCTGATCACCGAAGGCGGTCAGGTACAGAGTCTGGAAGTCATCCAGCCCGATGGCCGCTATGCCCGCGTGGCGGCCGATGCCTACGTCGTGGCGATGGGCAGCTTCAGCCCGCGCCTGCTGCGACCGTTGGGTGTGCCGTGCAACGTGTATCCGGCCAAAGGCTATTCCGCGACGTTCGATATCGTCGATCCGGCCCGCGCGCCGTCTGTCAGCCTGACCGACAGCAGCCACAAAGTCGTCGTATCGCGCTTGGGCAATCGCCTGCGCATGGCGGGAACAGCCGAGTTGTCCGGCTATTCCCGATCGCTGAATATGGGCCGTTGCGAGGCCTTGACGCGCCTGGCGCGTGAATTGTTTCCCGGCGCCCTCGATGTTGAGGGCGTCAGCTATTGGTCGGGTTTGCGCCCGGCCACCCCTTCGAACGTGCCGCTCATCGGCCGGACCCGCATCCCCAACCTGTATCTGAATACAGGCCATGGCACGCTGGGTTGGACCATGGGTGTCGGTTCGGGTCGGGCTTTGGCCGATCTGCTCAGCGGACGTAAACCAGAGCCTGAATTTCCTTTTCTTGGTCTACAAAACCTATGAAGACATTGCAATTGGCGGGCTTGACCCGTGGATTGGGCGCCAACCGGCGCACCTGGGTATTCGGCGTAGCTATGGCGGTCGCAGGAGCCGCGCACGGTGCTGGCGTCGAGATTCAGGTGTGGCATACCCTGAGCGGCCCCAACAAAGCCGAATTTGAAAAGCTCACGAAGAAGTACAACAAAGAGCAGGACGAGGTCGTCGTTGAATTACGCGACTTCTCGGATACCAAAGCCCTGCAAGCTGCCGCTACCGAGGCTATCAAGAAAAAATCCGGTCCCAACCTCGTGCAATTGGCGGACAACCGCTCGCCCGAGATGGTCTCCGAGCACAAGGCGATTCTGCCTTTGCATCAGTTGCTGGCCAAGTATCCGATCAAGGACTTGAACTGGTTCCTGCCGTCCACCTCAAGCTTTGTCCGCGACAGCAAAGGGCGCTTGTTGGCCTTTCCGTGGATGGCCGAAGTGCCGGTCATGTTCTACAACCTGAGCTACTACAAAAAGGCCGGGCTGGATCAGAACAACCCATCACGTACCTGGGCTGACTTGCAAGGCGACCTGCTCAAGCTGCGTGACGTGGCCAACCTGGATTGTCCTTATGCGTCCAGCAACCAGGTGCAGGTCCATCTGGAAAACCTGGCGCCCATCAACAAGCAGTTGTACACCTCGAACGACAACGGTCTGGCTGCCAGCAAAGCTGCGCCCGTGCTGAAGTTCGATACCTTGTACATGCGTCATATCTCGTTGATGGTCAGCTGGAAGCGTTCGTTCCTGCTCACCGAACACTCCGAAGGCACGCAAAGCGATGCGTTGTTCGCCAACGGAAAATGCGGCGTGCTGATGTCGGGGTCCGGCTCCGCCGGTACGTTCATGCATACGCGCAATCTCTCGTTTGGGGTTGCTCCGCTGCCGTACTATCCGCAAGCGACTCCCAGCGCAGGACGTCCCTTTGTCAGCGGCTCCGCGTTGTGGGCGATCGATGGCCGTCCGCAAAACCAGGAAAAAGCGACAGCGCAGTTCCTGGCCTGGTTGTCCAAGCCGGTCAATGCGGCCGAGTGGCATCAGCAAACCGGTTATCTGCCTTTGACCGATGCGGCATTGCGTGCGGCCGACGTGTCGTTCTACGACAAAGTCCCCGGCGCCAAGGCTCTGGTTGATTCGATGAAAGGTGATGCAGGCGCGACCAGCCGAGGCTTTCGCATGGCCAACTATGACCGTGTCGAGCCTGTCTTGAGCAACGAGTTGAGCCAGGCACTGGAAGGCAAAACGCCTCCCATGGCCGCGCTGAACAGCGCCTCGGATCAAGCACGCAAAATCGTGCAGCAACGCTAATCGTCATCGCGACGTTTGCGCGTCACATCCGGGCCGTGGCGGTTAATACCGCCACGGTTTTTTTTTTGTGACCACCGGCCCAGCGTCCGTGTGTCGACTGCGATAGCGAGCGCTTTGCTGGGCGGTGAGACGATCACCGTTGCACGCGTTGTTGCCACCACGCCTTGCCCTGCATCCAGCGCTTGCGCAGTCCTCGCGCGGCAATGGGGTCTAGAAAACCATCAGCGCTTTCCGGATCCAGAATCTCGTTGTCGGCAATAAAGGTGTCCAGTGCACTGGGCTTGATGAGATCCAGCAATTCCAGTGTTTTGCCGGTGCTCCGGCAGGCTTCAATGGCATCAACCAATGATCCACAGCGCTCGAAATGGCCCCGGCGATTTTGGCGGACGTGAAGTATTGATTTTCGAAATAGATGAAATCCTTAGCCGCAGCGATCATGTCCAGGTAGAGGGCTTCGATTTCCCGGATCTCGGATAGCTCTTGATAACAGGCACGGGTGCGAGCAATCGCAATCTCGACGTTCTCAAACTGCACAGCGAGATCAGCGGGCCATAGGTCGCTATCGCTCGCCGGGATTGGCTTCAGATGCGCGGTGGTCGCCGAGTGCCAGCGGTCTCGTGACAGCTCCGCCAGCGCCTGCGCGGCGGCGCCGGTGAGCATCATGGTCGTATCGTGCCACGGCGGATAAGCCTTTCCGTTAGGCAAGCGCCGCTTGGGGTCGTTGTCGACGTGTTCCGAGGTATCCCAGCGTGCTGTCGCGATATCAATGCCTCCGCATACCGCCAGTTGGCCTTTAGTTTAGGACCATGGTGCAATGGCTCCGGCAGGCCCCGCGTAGTGGTCCGCGCAGCGAGCGGACCACACGCATGACACTCCTATCAAGTCACCGGGCCCGGATTGAACAGCACCAGAGCGTTGTGCAGTTTCCAGCGTTCCGCCCAGGTTTGCTTGCGGCCGCTGGCGACATCCAACAGCAGGTGGAACATCTCCCAGCCGAGTTCCTCGATGCTCAGCTCGCCATCGGCGATACGTCCGGCATTTACATCCATCAGATCGTGCCAACGGCGCGCCAGATCGCTGCGAGTCGCGACTTTGACGACGGGTACCTCTGCCAGGCCATAAGGCGTGCCGCGGCCCGTCGTGAAGATATGCAGGTTCATGCCTGCAGCCAACTGCAGTGCGCCGCAAATAAAATCGCTCGCCGGCGTGGCAGCATAAACTAGGCCCTTTTCGATGCCGCGATCACGCAGGCTTTCGCCAGGGCTCAAGACCCCATTGATGGCGGCGGTCCCGGATTTGATCACCGAGCCCATCGCTTTTTCGACGATGTTTGAAAGCCCGCCCTTTTTGTTGCCGGGCGACGTGTTGGCACTGCGGTCTGCCTGTCCGCGTTGCAGATACGCGTCATACCAGGCCATTTCATGCACGATGGCTTCGGCGACCTCGACCGATTCTGCACGTTTAGTCAATTGCTCGACGCTGTCACGCACCTCTGTGGTCTCAGAGAACATGATGGTCGCGCCCGCCCGCACCAGCAGGTCTGCGCAGAACCCTACCGCGGGATTTGCCGTTACGCCGGAAAACGCATCGCTGCCCCCGCACTGCACACCTACGACCAGATCCGATGCCGGGCATGTCTCGCGACGGCGGCGGTTCAGCCGTTCCAGATGCGGCACAGCTTGAGCCAGAATGGCGTCGATCATCGCTTGAAAACCAACGTGTTCGTCGTCTTGCAGCCGCATGACGTCCAGCCCCTGGCTCATCGAGCCATCGGCCTGAATCGGGATACTGTTGGCGGGCATCAAACGCTCGGGCTGCAGCTTTTCGCAGCCCAGGCTCACGATCATGACCTCGCCGCCGAAATTCGGATTGCGGCTGATGTTGCGCAGCGTGCGTATGGGAACTATCGCGTCAGGTGCGTCGATGGCGACACCGCAGCCATAGCCGTGTTCCAGTACGACCACGCCGTCCACATTCGGATAGCGCGGCAGCAGTTCAGCGCGAATGCGCTGCAGTGCATGTTCCACTACGCCCGCCACACATTGCACCGTGGTGCTGATCGCCAGCAGATTGCGCGTGCCTACCGTGCCATCGGCATTGCGATACCCTTCAAACGTATAACCCTCCAGCGGGGGCAGGGCGGCCGGTGTGTGGGTAGCCATCGGCAGATCATCCAGACCGCGCGCCGCTGGCATCGTCAATACGTTTTCATTGACCCAACTGCCCGCGGGCAAATCACGATTCGCGTAGCCGATGGTGACGTTGTAGCGCCGGACCTCCGCGCCTTCGGCGATGTCGGTCAGCGCCACTTTGTGGCCTTGCGGGACGCGCTCGCGTAGCTGCGGACCATTCGGCAATTGAGCCCCGGCGCCGAGACCGCCCAGGTTGGCCACAATGGCGACGTTGTCGTTCGGATGCATGCTGATCGCACGCGGAGTGTCGGTGGCGGGCGAGGCCACCGCCGTAGCGGATGAAGTACAGGTCGACATACCTAAGGGCTGAGAAGAAGAGTAAAGGGATGATCGTTGAGGTTATGAATGTTAACGTTAACTATTTTTGGCGTCAACGTGCATGCTTGGGGCTGGGGAAATGCGCACAGAGGCCTCTGTGCTGTAGGCCGTCCTGTCGCGCATCTCGGAGCAGGGAGATTTTGCCGCAACGGATTTGAGGGAGGGGGCTGGCAGGATATTCCATTGCGTGGAATTCATGGGATCCCAAATTCGGTTTCGGGAACTACAGTTTGCTTTCAGGCTGCCGCACAGCAGGGCGCTGCGGTGATCGCCACAGAGAAACCGAAAACAAGGAGACGTCAGAATGAAGTCATTTTTACAGCGCGTGCTGATGCGTGCGTGTGTCGCTGTCGTTGGCAGCGCTTGCATCTCGACGGCGCTGGCCGCATATCCCGACAAACCCATCCGCCTCGTTGTGCCATTTTCACCGGGGGGCGGCACCGATTTGATTGCGCGTACTCTTGCGGCCGGCATGGCCAAAGACCTCGGTCAACCTGTCGTCGTAGAGAACAAACCTGGTGCCGGCACGATGATAGGCACGGACAATGTGGCCCGCAGCGCTCCTGATGGATATAGCGTCGTGGTCGCGTCTTTTGCGCACGCAGTCAATCCCTCTTTGCAGCCGAAACTCCTTTACGGCAGCAACAAAGCCTTTGCGCCCGTGATGCTCATCGGTCGGGGTCCGAACGTCCTGGTGGTACGTCCAGACGGTCCCTACCATTCTGTCAGCGATATTCTGCAGGCGGCAAAGGCGAATCCAGGAAGACTGACATACGCCTCGCAAGGTATCGGCACCTCTGCGCACCTGGCGGGCGAGATGTTTGCCAATTTGGGGAAAGTCTCGCTCACGCACGTTCCGTATCGTGGCGCGGGGCCTGCGCTGACTGATTTATTGGGTGGTCAGGTCGATATGATGTTTGCCACCGCCGCAGCCGTTTCTGCCTTTATCGACAATGGCAAACTGCGAGCCATCGGGGTGACGACGGCCGAGCCATCTGCAGCCTTCAAGGGCGTACCGACGATCGCGTCCACTGTGCCGGGTTACCAGGTCGAAAGCTGGTACGGCTTGTATGTCCCCGCAGGGACACCGGGTCCCGTCATCGATCGATTGAATGCATCGGCCCGTAAAGCCGCCGCATCGCCGGAGTTTGCCAGCAAGATTGAAGAGGAAGGCCTGAAGGTCACTGCCGGTGCGCCTGCAGAACTGGAGACCTATGTCCAGGGGGAAGAGGCTCGATGGGCGCGTGTCGTCAAGGAAAACAACCTCAAACCTGAATAGGGATTGCCGTTAGCCGCTTTCGCGTTGGACGAGCTTGAAACCGACATCCTGAATGGGGTTGTCCGGCGCAATGCCTTCGATACGATTGATCAGCATGCTGGCCGTACGGCGTCCGATATCCTCGTGATCCACCCGCACGGTGGTCAGGGCAGGGGTGACGTTGCAGGCAAAATCGAAATCGCCAAAACCCACGACGGCGAGGTCCTCTGGAACGCGCAGTCCGCGCATTTGCGCTTCCATCAAGGTGCCGAGTGCCACCATGTCAGTGGCCGAAAAAATGGCATCGACATCGGGATCGCCCTCCAGCGCGCAAACCAGGCCGCTGCGTCCGTGGCCGAGTTGGCTGGGCGGTTCGATCACAAACGACGAACCTTCCTGCAGATGGCGGCCCGCGATACCCAGGCGCAGGGCCTCATCGGCAAAACCGTGGAACCGTGCTGCCGTACGCGCCTCTGTTGCGGCGATCGAGGCGACACGGCGCCTGCCTTGCTCATGGAAATAGCGCGCAATGGCCACGCCCACATCATAGTGAGAAAAGCCCACCAGCATATCGATGGGCGTATCGGTCATTTCCCAGGTCTCTACGACCGGGATGCCCGATGCAGTGAGGCGTTGCCGTGCACGGGGCGACTCCATCAGCCCTGTCAGCACAATCCCGTCAGGCCGACGGGCAATCACCGAGTCCAGCACCATGTCGTCGCGTGAGCGGTCATAGCCGCGTTCGCTCAACATCACCTGATAACCGGCCTCGACCAGAATTTCTGTCATCGCGTGCACGGCCAGCAGGAATGCCGAGCCTGAAGCAATGGAGGGCACCATCAGCGCAATCATCCGCGTGCGTTTTGAACGCAGTCCGGCCGCATGCAGATTCGGCACGTAGCCGCTGTTGGCAACGGCCTCCAGCACTTGTTGCCGTGTGTCGTCGGATACCAGATGAGGTTGATTCAAGGCGCGCGACGCCGTCATGACGGAGACTCCCGCCTGGCGTGCGACGTCGGTCAGCGTGACGCCGCCACCGCTGCGTCTGCCGACGCGCGTCGTGGTCTTGCTCACCTTAGAATCCTTGCGAATACTTGTCACGTAAAAACTCCACCAGGCATTTCACCGATTGCGGTACATGCGCGGACCAAGGGCGCAAGGCATAGAGTTTGCCACCAAAAAAGCCATGTACCCGCCAGTTGGGCAAGACCTCGACGAGCCCATTGGGCGGCGTCGTCACAGCGCTGAAGTCTGGCAGCATACCGATTCCCACACCTTCGAGTACGGCTTGACGCAGCACCTCGCTGTTATTTGCCCGAAAATTGGTTCGTATCGGTATCACGATGGGCTGCGCCGATTGGCGCCGGCCTTCGCGTACAAACGACCATGTTTCATAGGTGCGATTGCCGAGATAGGTGGCACACGCATGATCGCTCAGGTCGCGCGGATGCTGCGGCTCGCCATGGGTTTGCAGGTACTGCGGGCTGGCGACCAGCATCGAGCGCGACGAGCAGAGTTCCCAGGCGATGTACGATTCCGGCGGATGGTCGGTATGGCGGATCGCCAGATCAAAGCCCTCGTGCGCCAGGTTCACCAGACGGTCGACCAGCTCCAGGTCGATGCGCACTTCGGGATATTGCCGTAAAAAGGCCGGCAGGACTGGCGCCAGATGTTGCCGGCCAAATGCGACAGGCGCGGTCACGCGCACCGTGCCGCGCGGCACATCCGACAAATCCTTCACTGCCAAAAACCCTGCGCTGATGCGATCAAACGCCGGCGCTGCATTTTCGACCAGATTGTGTCCCGCCTCGGTCAACATGACATGCCGGGTCGTGCGGCGCACGAGCGGCAGACCGACGGCCTTTTCCAACGCATTGATGCGCGTACTGACCGAGGCCTTTGATACGCCCAGGCGCTTGGCCGTCTGGGTAAAGCTGCGGGTTTCCGCCAGCGCGGTCAATAAATAAATATCCGCCACGAGCGGCGCAATCTGATCGGTGGCCATCGTGATGCTCCCGGGCTGACGATTGTTCATTTTATCAAACACTGATGTCGCAAAACCGGTCTTCTCGTCAGGAGGCCGCAGCCGTAGACTGAGCCTGTTTTCCGATCAACTCCATCTGGATACCGCCCGTGACTACCGCACCCTCCAACGCCTCCACGCCCCTGATTGGTCACTGGATCGACGGCCATCGTGTCGATCCGCAATCTCCTAAAACCCGCGACGTTTTCAACCCCGCGTTGGGACAGGTGTCGGCGCGTGTCGCATTGGCCGAGCTGACAGATGTCCAGGCTGCCGTGGCCTCGGCCCGCAAGGCTTTTCCCGCTTGGGCCGCCACGCCGCCGTTGCGCCGTGCACGGGTGTTGTTCCGTTTTCTTGAGCTGCTGCATCGCCACCAAGACGATCTGGCCCGCCTCATCACCTCCGAGCACGGCAAAGTGTTCAGCGACGCCCAGGGCGAGGTCGCGCGCGGCATCGACATTGTCGAATTCGCCTGCGGTGCGCCGCAGTTGCTGAAAACCGACTTCACCGAACAGGTGTCGGCCGGCATGGATAACTGGACCTTGCGCCAGCCGCTGGGTGTAGTGGCTGGCATCACGCCGTTCAATTTCCCGGTGATGGTGCCTATGTGGATGTTCCCCATGGCTTTGGCCACCGGCAATACTTTCATCCTGAAGCCCAGTCCAATTGATCCCAGCGCATCGTTGTTCATCGCCGATCTGCTCAAGCAGGCCGGCTTGCCGGATGGCGTTTTCAACGTGGTGCAGGGCGATCATCATGCCGTGCAGGCATTGATCGAAGACCCCGATGTCAAGGCGATCTCGTTTGTGGGCTCGACGCCTGTCGCGCAACAGATCTACGAGGGCGGCGCACGCAACGGCAAGCGCGTACAAGCCTTGGGCGGCGCAAAGAATCACATGGTGATCATGCCTGATGCCGATCTGGATCAAGCCGTTGATGCTTTGATGGGCGCTGCCTACGGCTCGGCTGGCGAACGCTGCATGGCGATCTCGGTAGCTGTCTTGGTCGGCTCCGCCGCCGATCAGGTCGTGCCGCGCGTAGCCGAGCGCTTGAAGCAACTGAAAGTACTGAACGGTACGAACGCCCAGGCTGAAATGGGCCCTATCGTGACAGCGGAAGCGCGTCAACGCATTGCCGGCTATATCGATATTGGCATCAACGAAGGCGCGACGCTGTTGGCCGATGGCCGGGAGTTCAAGGGCGCACAAGCAGGCGAGGGCTGCGACGATGGCTTCTGGCTGGGCGGTACGCTGTTCGACAACGTCACCCCGGATATGCGTATCTACAAAGAAGAAATCTTCGGCCCCGTGCTGTCATGTGTGCGTGTGCCCGATTTCGCCTCGGCGGTGCAATTGATCAACAACCACGAGTTCGCCAATGGCGTCAGCTGCTTTACA
The DNA here is from genome assembly GCF_965139205.1 of Bordetella muralis. GTDB lineage: Bacteria > Pseudomonadota > Gammaproteobacteria > Burkholderiales > Burkholderiaceae_B > Bordetella_A > Bordetella_A muralis. The sequence goes on along the minus strand of NZ_CBCSIU010000033.1, from coordinate 15,448 downwards.
CGTGATGGCAACGTGGCGCGTGAATTCGGCCGCCAGATCGAGGTCGGCATGGTAGGCGTGAATGTGCCGATTCCGGTGCCGGCGGCATGGCATGGTTTTGGCGGTTGGAAACGTTCCCTGTTTGGCGACATGCATGCGTATGGTGAAGAGGGCGTGCGCTTTTACACCCGTCAAAAGAGCATCATGCAGCGTTGGCCTGAGAGCATCGGCAAAGGCGCGGAATTCGCCATGCCGACGATACGCTAGACGTCATCAGCGGCCGCATCAGTCTGTGGTGCAGCCGTTCAGATCGACATGCGCGGCTTTTCTGCCGCGCAGTTTTTAAGCCCCGGCGGAATGATTTCCGCCGGGGTTTCGCACATTATCAATACCGAATAATCGCGTCATTCCGCCGCGCAAATGATCGACCATCGCCGTACGCGCCGCCTCTGCATTGCCTGCTTTGATTGCCTCGCCAATGGCGCGGTGTTCATTGCGCACATCCACAGCGCGTCTGACCATCGGCAGCGGTGACAGCTCGCGGATCAGCTTGATGGAAACCCGTGTCTGTTCAGCGAGTGCGGCCATCGTCATGCTGAAAAACCGATTGCCGCTGGCCGCGGCGATAGCACCATGAAAGGCGATGTCTTCTTCGATGCCGAGTTCACCGCGCGACCAGGCAGATTCCAAGAGGCGTTGGCGCCGTTCGATTTCCGCGAGCATTTGCGTATCGGTGCACCGAGCCGCCTCGGCAGCGCTTTCGCCCTCGATCAGACAGCGAAACTCCAAAAAGCTGCGCACATCCGGAATGCTGTGCAGCGGGCCGAACGTCGCGCTTTGCAGGGCAGGCGGCTTCCCCACAAAATTTCCCGAGCCGCGCCGGGCATAGACCCAGCCCTCTGAGCGTAATCGGGCCAGGGCCTGGCGCAGGACCGGACGCGATACGCCCAGTTTGCGCGCCAATTCGTCTTCGCTGGGGAGCCTATCGTCCGGCTCCTGTTTTTCGATGATTTCCAGCACCTGCTTGTAGGCGAAATCGCTCAGCGGGGAAATTGCCATTGGCGTCGTCCATGATCTGTAAATCGATATTGCCAAAGCAGTAATACTACTTTGTCATTTTGTTGACAAGATAATTGCTCGCCACGAGCATGACAACTCGCGCGCAGATCGATGTGATTCGGACCGATTCAGGTAACACCCGATTCGCCTTTCCTTTCTACAGACAAGAGCAGATTCACGGCATGGCTACCATTACGGCATTACGCAGTATTCGCATCAACGAACGTCCCAATCTGATTTGGGTGGAAATCGAAACCGACGAGGGTCTGATTGGCCTGGGCGAGTCATTCCGCGGTGCACAGGCCGTCGAGGCCGTCCTGCACGAGACCGTTGCACCCTGGCTGTTGGGCCGCGACGCACGGCATATCGAAGCCGTCTCGCAACAACTCATGAATCCCTACCTGGGATTTCACAGCGCCAGCGCCGAGATTCGTGCAGCGAGCGCCGTAGACATCGCCTTGTGGGACCTGGCCGGTCAACGCCAAGGCGTGCCGACCTATATCGCGATGGGCGGGGGCGTGCGTGATCGCATTCGTGCCTACAACACCTGCGCTGGCTATGCCTACAACACAGGCGGCGTAGTACGCCGCAGTACTGATGGCTCCGAGCTGTCGGCAGGCCCCTATGACGATCAGATCGCATTCATGCGTGATGCCGGGACACTGGCACAAAGCTTGTTGGACGAGGGCTACTCGGCCATGAAAATCTGGCCGTTCGATGCCTATGCCGCTGCTACGGGTGGGCACTTGATCAGTGCACAGGATTTAAAACATGGCCTGGAGCCCTTTAAAAAAGTGCGCGAAGCCGTGGGCGACCGCATTGAAATCATGTGCGAACTGCACAGCCTTTGGGGCGCCAATGCCGCATTGCGTATCTGCCGCGGGCTAGAGGACTACGGTGTCTTTTGGGCCGAGGATCCCATCAGCAAAATGGATGATGCCCAGGCGCTAGCCGACCTGCGCCGCCAGACCAGTGTGCCCATTTGCGGCAGCGAGACCCTGGCCGGTACCGTGCCATTTCGCGATCTGTTGGCCAAAGACGCCCTGGATATCGTGATGCTCGACTTAGCGTGGTGCGGCGGCCTGACCGAGGGACGCAAGATCGCAGCGTTGGCGCAATCCTACGCTCGACCACTGGCCCCCCATGATTGCACGGGGCCCGTCACGCTGATCGCCGGCTTGCACTTGGCCATGCATGCACCTACCGCAATTTTTCAGGAAGTCGTGCGCGCCACGCTGAGCACATGGTATCGCGATCTGGTCACGCATCTGCCCATCGTCGACCACGGCATGGTGCTGGCGCCGACCGCGCCGGGGTTGGGGACCAGTTTGAATCCTGCGATCCAAACCAGGCAAGACGCCATTGTGCGCGAGAGCGTTGCAAAGCAGTGAAGTAAACCGGCGCGCCGCGCAACCTCATCACCAGGCCCCAACACATATTGGCAAACAAGCGATGCCGTCATCCTGGGCGGCCGCTCTAATGCGTACATCAAGGAGACATAACAATGCAAAAATTATTGGCCGCCATGATGCTGTCATGCGCCGCATTCGCTGCAGCGGCTCAAACGCCATGGCCCAAAGAAAAGCCTGTGCAAGTCGTCGTGCCATTTCCCGCAGGCGGCGCTACCGATACGCTGGGCCGGATGATGGCCGAGCAACTGCAACGCCGCCTGGACCAATCGTTCGTGGTGTACAACCGACCCGGTGCCACAGGCACTATCGGTGGGGGCCAGGTGGCGCGTGAAAAACCCGATGGCTATACGCTGATGTTTTCCTCGCTGGGCACCTACGTCATTGCGCCGCACCTGATCAAATCCACGCCCTACGACGCCCTCAAGGATTTCGATTACATCACCGTTGCAGTACAAACGCCCAACGTCCTGGTCACGCCGCCCAGCAAATCGGCACGTACAGTACAAGACGTCATCGCCGAATTGAAAGCCAAACCCGGACAAGTCAGTTTCGCCAATTCGGGGTATGGCGCTTCGGATCATTTATCTGCCGAAGTCTTTCTACAGCAGACGCATACCGAAGGCATGCACGTGGCCTACAAAGGCGGCGCTCCCGCCATCAATGATTTGATGGGCGCCCAAGTCGATTACTCATTTCAGAACGTGAACTCCGTATTGCCGTACATCCGCGCCGGCAAACTGCGCGCCATCGCTGTGACCGGCGAAAAGCGTGCCGCCGTGTTGCCCGATGTGCCTACGCTGACAGAAGCCGGCGTACCGAATGTCGTGATCTATTCCTGGCAAGGATTATCGGCCCCCAAAGGCTTGCCCGCCGATGTCAAAGCCAAACTCGCCGAGACCGCGATCGCCAGTTTCAAAGACCCTGAAGTCGCCCGCAAACTCGAAGAGCAGGGCCTGGAAATCGTCGCCAATACCCCCGCGGAGTTCACTGCTTTCCAGGCTCAGGAATTCAAGCGCTGGAAAGATCTGATCGAGGAACGCGGGATCACGATCGAATAGGCTGGCGTGCGCCGGGCGTGGGCCAAGGGTAGAACCTGGCGTCGCGCAAGCGCCTTATCGCCAAAGTGAACGGAAAAGTCCGTTCGTATAAGTCAGTCTAGTCACCATCGCGGCAACTCGTCACCATGTTGGGGATGCGCTCCTTTCCGAGCGCTCCTTGATTTCAGGAAAAGCATGGTTCGAGGTTTATGTGCAGTCGTGCTGTCACTGTGTCTGGCAGGGTGCATGACATGGCCAAATAGCGCACCCGGCTGGCCACGCGATGGTGCGCCCGTGGCTGACTACGATTTCAACTGGCAGCTGTCCGGCGATCCCATGGTCGCACCGTTGCAGGTGTTCAGCGGAGCCGGACGTATCTGGCTGCAGTTCGCGCCGGGGCGTACGCCTCCGGCGCTATTCGCCCAAACGCCCAGCGGACTGCAACCGCTGCCGTATCAACGACAGGATCCCTATGTCATCGTGGACGGAATGTGGCCCGTATTGATCGTGCGCGGCGGACATCAGGTGGCGCGAGTAGAAAAGCATATGCCGCACGTCTCTGATGTTGACGACTCCGGTCGTGACATGGGATCGGGAAGCGAGCCGTGAGAGGAAATAGGAGCATGCCCCAGCTCACATTGTTGGTATCTTATATGATACTATGTTGATAACGCTAAGGATTTATCAGACCGAGGAGGGCAACGTTCCCTTCGACGAGTGGTTGGCCGATTTGAGAGATGTGCAAGCTCGTGCCCGAATCCGAGCACGGCTGGCGCGTGTACAAGCGGGAAATTTGGGCGACTGCAAGTCCGTGGGCGATGGAGTGCAAGAGCTACGCATCGATCATGGTCCTGGCTATCGCGTCTATCTGAGTCGGCAGGGATCAGTTGTCGTGTTGTTGCTTTGTGGCAGTGACAAATCGAGGCAGCGTGGCGGGATCAAGCTTGCCTTGAGATACCTGAATGATTGGCGTGAGCGAGGCGAACTATGAATGCACGTGACACAAGCTACGACGCATCGACCATTGCGGCAATGCGTGATCCTGTCGAAGCTGCGGCCTATCTGGCGGCAGTAATCGAGTTGGACGATCCGGCTGCCTTGCTTGTGGCATTACGCCAGGTGGCCAAGGCGCACGGAATGGCGGAGGTGGCACGTCGGGCGGATGTGGGTGAAAAAACCTTATTTCGTGCGCTGTCCGACAAGGGGAATCCGACACTCACCACGGTACACAAGGTGCTCCATGCGATGGGGTTGCGCCTCAGCGTTACAGCGATTTGAGCTGCAGGCAAACAGACCACAGCGCTTAGAAATCGGTCTGCCGTCCCGGATGCGCAGCCCTGCGCGGCATACCGCTCGACGCATGGCGCACCGCTTCCAGAAAGCGTCGATGAGATTCGCTATTGCCTACATCATTACGAACAATCGCCGCCACCGGCGGCAGGTTCCACTCGATGGTGTACGGGACAATTGCCACGCCTGCGATATGCACGAGCTCGGTGGCAATATCCGCCGGCAATAGCGACACTGCACGTTCGGACGAGGCGATGATTTCGCCGATCAGCTTTGCCGAATAGCCCTCAGTGATCGGCACGGGGGGCGCAATGCCGGCCTGGATGAACAGGCTGGCGACTTGCTCGCGCAGCGCGGTATTCGGCTCTCCCAGTACCCAATCCAGTTCAGCCAGTTGCGCCCAGGACAACGGCACCCGCCCCAACTGCGCCGCCAGTTGTCTGCTGCTGATGAGTCTGGCCTGTTGATGATAGAGCGGTTCGAACACCAGTCCTTGCAGGTCCAATTGGGGGCTTGCCCGCGCAATGACCACATCTAATTCGTGATCGCGCAGCGCGCGCAGCAGGCTCTCGCTGGTGCCGTCGTGAATGCGCACAGCCAACCGTTGAGTGCCGGTCTGCGCCGCACAGACGGCATCGGCGATCAAGCGCCCCGAAACATACGGCGTTACGCCCACGTGCAGGCGTGCAGCCAGGCCGACGCTGGATGCCTCCATATCCCGCACCAGATGCCCCAGGTCCTGCAAGATCGCTTGCGCCCGGGCGGCCACGACGCGCCCCATGTCCGTCGGAGCCATCCCGCGCGCTGTTCGCACAAACAGCGGGGCGCCAAACATGGACTCCAATTCCGACAATGTATTGGTCACCGCGGGCTGGCTGGTCGCCATTTGCTCGGCGACCCGGGTCAGCGAGCCGAGCCGATGAACCTGCACGATCAACTGCAGGTGGCGCATCTTGAGCCGCGAGATCAGGCGGCGGACGACATCATCGGAGGGAAAAACGGATTCGGGCATGCCGGAATGGGGAAAGATATTAGGTAAATGATATGAATATATCTTTAATCAGAATATTTCAATGATAACTCACCGCCTAGAATGGCCGTTCTTTCGCACTATTCGCCGTCATCAGGAAAATCACCATGAGCGATCGCCAAGCCGCCCTCGACTATCACGAGTTTCCCGTTCCGGGAAAAATCTCCATCGCTGCGACCAAGCCCCTGGTCACACAGGGTGATCTCGCGCTGGCCTACACCCCCGGCGTCGCCGCCGCCTGCGAGGAAATCGCCGCGGACCCGGTCAATGCCTTTCGGTTTACGGCCCGTGGCAATCTGGTTGGCGTGATCACCAACGGCACCGCCGTACTGGGGCTGGGCAATATCGGCCCGTTGGCCTCCAAGCCCGTCATGGAAGGCAAGGCCGTATTGTTCAAGAAATTCGCTGGCATTGACGTGTTTGATATTGAGATCGACGAGACCGATCCCGACAAACTGGTCGATATCATCGCCTCGCTAGGCCCCACTTTTGGCGGCATCAACCTCGAGGACATCAAGGCGCCCGAGTGTTTCACCGTCGAACGCCGGTTGCGCGAACGCATGAGCATCCCCGTGTTTCACGACGATCAGCACGGAACCGCGATCACCGTGAGCGCCGCATTCATTAACGGGTTGAAAGTCGTCGGCAAGGACATCACACAGGTCAAGGTCGTCGCATCCGGTGCTGGTGCCGCGGCGCTGGCCTGTCTGGATCTGATGGTGGATCTGGGCTTGCCGCGAGAAAACATCTGGGTCACCGATATTGAAGGCGTGGTGTACGAAGGACGTACTGTGCTCATGGACGAGCAGAAAGCTATTTTCGCGCAGAAGACCGATGCGCGTAATTTGGCCGACGTCATCGCCGGTGCTGACGTGTTCCTGGGCCTGTCCGCCGGTGGCGTGCTCAAGCCCGAAATGGTCGCGGCCATGGCCGCTCGGCCATTGATCCTGGCGCTGGCCAACCCTACGCCAGAGATCCTGCCCGAAGTGGCTCATGCGGTCCGCGACGACGTAGTCATGGCTACCGGACGTTCGGATTACCCGAATCAGGTCAACAACGTACTGTGCTTCCCGTACATCTTCCGTGGCGCGCTGGACGTAGGCGCCAGCACGATCACGCGCGAAATGGAGATGGCCGCGGTCCGTGCGATTGCAGCCCTCGCTGAAGAAGAACAAAACGAGGTCGTGGCGGCCGCCTACGGGACCTACGATTTGCGATTCGGTCCCAACTACTTGATCCCCAAGCCTTTTGATCCGCGTTTGATCGTGCGCATCGCACCCGCCGTGGCTGCAGCAGCGATGGAAAGCGGCGTGGCGACACGGCCCTTGGCGGATCTGGAGGCGTACGCCGAACAACTGCAGCAGTTCGTCTACCGTTCCGGCGCTTTCATGAAACCGCTGTTTGCCAGCACCAAGCGTCTGGTGCGTACAGGAGGCAAGGCCCGCATCGTCTTTACCGAAGGCGAGGACGAACGCGTTCTGCGGGCGGTGCAGGTGGTGGTCGATGAAGGCTTGGCCAAACCTATACTGGTCGGCCGTCCGGCCGTGTTGATGGCGCGTATCGAGAAATTCGGATTGCGCCTGCGCCTGGGGCAGGACGTCGAAGTGACCAATCCCGAGTTCGACGAGCGTTTTCACCAGTACTGGACGACCTACTGGGACAAGATGTGCCGCCGTGGCATCACCAAGGAAATGGCCCGTGTGGAAATGCGCCGCCGCATGACCTTGATCGGCGCGATGATGGTGCACCTGGGGGATGCGGACGGCATGATCTGCGGTACGGTGGGGGCGTATCACGACCACCTGCGGTTTATCGACGAGGTCATCGGCCTGCAACCGGGGCACAACGTCTACGCCGCGATGAATATCCTGTTGCTGAACGAACAGACCATCGCGCTGGTCGACACGCACGTCAATGATGACCCCAGCGCCGAGCAGATTGCCGAATACACGGCGATGGCCGCACAAACTATGCGGCGCCTGGACGTGATGCCCAAGGTCGCCCTGTTGTCGCGCTCGAACTTCGGCTCGGGCAGCTCTGCATCCGGCGCCAAAATGCGCCGAGCGCTGGAGTTGATACATGAACAGGCGCCGGACCTCGAGGTGGACGGCGAAATGCACGGCGATTGCGCGCTGGACGAGGCGCTGCGCCAGCGCCTGTTGCCCGAATCTCCCTTGAAAGGCGCGGCCAACCTGTTGGTCTGCCCGAATGTGGACGCGGGCAATATCGCCTATAACCTGCTCAAGACCGTCGCGGGAGGCAACGTCGCCGTGGGGCCATTCCTGTTGGGCGTCAACGCACCCGTGCATATCCTGACCTCGAGCGCCAGTGTTCGCCGGATTGTCAATATGGCGGCGCTGGCGGTGCTGGAGGCTAACGGCGGATTGGGCTAGGCCGCGCATGTCTCGCGCGGTGTAGTCGAGGGTTCCTTTGGAACTGGGACTGCATTCAGCGTGCAGTCCCGGCCCTTGGCCCTCGCACGCGCGCTAAAACAACGCTTGACTTAAAGTTAACTTTAATTTCTAGACTTCAGCCATCCCCGAGTCCGGATGCATCCTGGCAGCTACCCGCTGCAGGGGGACACTGTTCAGATATCCAGAGCAGGCGTCGCGCACCGGCTCATCAACCTGTGATTGGCTGACATGACACCACCACCCCGCACCGCTTGGCGCAACATCGCACTGGCGATTCTTGCCGCGCTCATCGCCTCATTCCAGATTGGCAAGGCCATCATCGCTGCGCCCTTGCTGCAAGGCGATCCACTGCACTTGAGCCTGGGGCAAACGGGGCTGGTGATATCGGCCTTGGCGATTGTCGGCGCCCTATTGGCGATGCCGCTCGGCGTGCTTATTGCGCGCTTTGATGCGCGTAAGATCCTCGTGGGCGGATTAGTCATCATCGCTCTGACCAGCTTGTTGGGTGGTGGCGCGCCGAGTGTCGCAGTCTTGCTGATATCGCGCGTTCTCGAGGGCATAGCTGTTGTCATGCTATTGATCTGTGCGTCGAGTGTCGTTGGGCGTCAGGCAGCCCTCGAGGACCGCGATTTGGCGATGGCCTTGTCGAGTACTGCCGTTCCCAGTGGGATTGCGTTGGTGATCTTTGCGACGACGCTGTTCTCATCGTTGGGTCAGCCGCTGTCGTGGCCTGCGATTTGGCAAATCAACGCTGGCTTGGCCATCGTATGTGCGATCGTGATGCTGTTCGGATTGCCGTCGATGCCTGCCATAGCAACTCCGCCTCTCGATGCAACACCTCCCGGAAACCCGCACGAGAGGAGCGCGTGGAATGCCATACGCAAGGTGGGCATAGCACGTGGCCCGCAGTTCATTGCGATCTGTTTTGCCCTGTACGCGATTGTCTACTTTGCATTCTCCGGATTTCTGCCCTTGTTGCTGCGTGATCTTCTGGACTTGACGCCCATACAGGCAGGTTTTGCGAGTGCGGCAATTGTCGCCTCCAATGTGCTGGGGAACATTGGCGCAGGCATGTTGATGCGACGCGGCATTGCCTCGCGGCGGATTGTGTCGACGAACTTCATTATTGCGGCCCTCTGCATACCGGCGTTGTTCTGGCTGCATCTGCCGCCCATCGTTGCCGTGTCTGTTGCCGCGGCAATGATCGGCTGCATGGGCGGCATCCCTGGGGCGTTGACTGCCATTGCCCCCAGAGTTGCTCCCAGTCCAGCGCTGGTCGCACCGACGATCGGCTTGATGTTGCAAGGCAGCTATGCGGGGCAATTGATAGGGCCGATGTCAGCGGGCGCGCTGGCGCAAGCCGGCGGCTGGACATTAGTGGCACTGATGCTGTTACCGCTGGCCGTAGGCGGTGCGATGTTGGCACGTAAGCTCTAAACTGCATCTGGTTCAAGACGGGGGGACACCCGCATGCGATTCAGCTTGCGTCAGATGGAAGTATTCCGAGCGGTCATGTTGACCGGCTCGATCAAAGGAGCATCTCGCTTACTTTTTACCTCGCAGCCTGCGCTGAGCCGCATCGTCGCGCATACGGAATTGACGCTGGGACTGACGCTATTTAACCGGGTCAAAGGCAAACTGGTTCCTACCTCAGAGGCCGAGGCCCTGTTTCGCGAGGTGGATCAGTGTTACCAGCAAGTGCTGCGCGTGGACGATTTCGCGCGTGGGCTGGTCAGCGGTCCGTCAGGCGTGCTGAATCTGGCATGCAGCCCTGCGCTCAGCCGTGGCATTGTGGCCAGGACGATCACACGGTTCGTTCAGCAGTATCCCAATATTCAGGTGAACTACTGCCTGACGCTCTTGAACAGCATGGCGCAAGACGTGCTGAGCAACAAGGTCGACCTGGCGATCTCCGTGCTGCCCATCGAGCATCCCAACCTGCATGTAACGCCATTCCTGTCTGGCCGCATGGTGTGCGTCGTGCCTCGCGGGCATGTGCTGGCGGAGCTGAAATGCGTGAGCATCGCAGATCTGGCGAGATATCCTCTGATCGCCCATCATCCCAGCATCCCTTTCGGCCAGCTGGTGTCTGCGGCATTCAACAAGGCCAATATCAGTCTGCAGGCCTCTATCTATATTCATCACACCGACATGGCCTGCAGCCTGGTGCGAGCCGGCGCCGGCGTTGCGATGGTGGATCAGTTCACCGCCGAGAGCATGGACTGGCCCGATATTCAGGTATTGCCGCTGGCAGAGGACATCCCGCTGAATCCCAGTATCGTGCGATCGGCTTTTGATACAGGAAAGACTCATGCCACGAAGTTTATCGAGCTATTGCTGAAGCACGATTAACCTGAAGCTATACCCCATCGAGGAATCAGCACTCGCCCAGTTCTCTCCTGATCCCTAGGATTCCATTGATGACGCCAGGCCATTGGCTGACGCGAATCGTGAAACCTGTGGAGACAGCAATAATGAAGTTGGGACTGATAGGTCTGGGTAACATCGGCCAGCATTTTGCAAATCGTCTGTTGGCCGCCGGCCATGAGCTGATTGTGCATGATCGCTCATCGGCGGCGCAGGAACGCATCGTGGCGCGTGGCGCAAAAGGGGCGGGCAGCGTCGAGGAACTGGCAGAGCAGACGCCCATCGTGCTGTTGTGTTTGCCGATGCCGGCTGTTGTCGCCGAGGTCGGCGCCCAAGTCGCCCAGGTAAAGAACGTACGTATCCTGGTCGACTTGTCCACGACAGGCCCTTCTGTCACCAAGACCGTCGAAGCGTTGTTGAGCCAACAGGGCATCGCCATGATCGGTTCACCCGTCAGCGGCGGCACGGTGGCCGCTGAAAAGGGCACGTTGGCTGTGATGGCGGCCGGCCCTAAAGAGGCATTTGACGAAATCGAGCCAGTGCTGCGCGTCATCGGCAAAAACGTGTTCTATCTCGGAGCCGATCCCAGTCTGGGCCAGACCACGAAGATCATCAACAACACGCTTTATGCCACCAGCATGGTGGCCAGCTGCGAAGCCCTGGTCTACGGCGTGAAGGCCGGGTTGGATCCTCAAACGCTGCTGGACGTGATCAATGTCTCCAGCGGACGTTCGTTCGCGACGTTGGAGCGTATTCCCCAATGCGTCCTGGACCGCAGCTTTCCCGTGCGTTTTACGACGGAGTTGCTGCACAAAGACGTCAAGATGTGCATCGACGAGGCCGAGAAACTCGGTGTTCCCATGTTGGTGAATCCGGCTGCGCGGCAATTTCTGGCATTCGCGATCACGCAGGGCGATGGACAGCGCGACAACGTCTATCCCATTCGGCATATCGAACAATGGGCGGGCGTGGAGTTTGGCGCCAAGCCGCAGTGACGGCGTTGCACTGAAAAAGATGAGGAGACAGTTAATGAAGCGACGTCTGTTCGCGGCGTTGATGTGCGCCTTGCCCGTGCTAGCGTGGGCGGCCTATCCAGAAAAGCCTGTTCGTTTGATCGTGCCCTTTACACCAGGCAGCATTACGGATGTGGTGGCGCGTGCGCTGGCCCAGGGCCTGGATAGCGAATTGGGGCAATCTGTCGTAGTCGAAAATCGCGCCGGCGCCAACGGCACAGTGGGCACGGCTTCCGCGATACGCTCTGAGCCGGATGGGTATACCTTGTTCATGGTGGGCGTCAGTACCGGGGCCAGCAACGTCAGTGCATTCAAGTCCTTGCCCTATGATCCTCGCAAGGATTTCGCACCCATCGGCCTCGTTGCCGAAGCGCCTTTCATGTTGGTCTCGCGCGGTGATTTGCCTGTAGATAGCGTCAAGGACCTGATTGACTACGCCAAGGCGAATCCCGGCAAGCTGTCCTATGGCTATGGATCGGGCAGTGCGCAGCTATGCGGGGCGCAGGTCGTATCCATGGGCGGGTTTACTGCTACGGCCGTGGCCTACCGTGGCGTGCCTCAGGCCATGACGGACCTGATGGGTGGGGTACTTGATTTTACGATTGCCGATATGGTCAACGGTCTGCAGCAGGCGCAGGCCGGCCGGGTAAAAGCCCTGGGGGTAACCAGCAAAACGCGTTCTCCGTTAGCCCCGGAGCTGCCGACCTTGGCGGAAGCGGGGCTGCCCGATTACGACCTGAATGTCTGGTTTGGGGTGGCGGCTCCTGCCGGTACGCCATCTGACGTGATAGCGCGCGTCAACCAAGCATTGGGGAATGTTCTGCAGTCATCATCGCTGCAACAGCAGTTCGCGACAAATGGGCTGACTGTGCGTACCTCTACGCCCGAAGGATTCCGGCAACTGATTGCATCCGATATTGATAAATGGGGCAAGGTTTTCGTCGATGCGGGCTTAACCCCTCAGTAGTGATCATCCATACGGCGTGGTGACCGCGCCGGCGTAATTTTCATTCAGGAAACAAAGGAGTACACCAGTATGGCAATTCAGATCCGCAAAAAGCTGTTGAACGTCGAATCCATCTATCACGAAGGCGGCCCCGTTCGTGACAAACCCATCAAGATGGCGTCGATCGCGGTGGTGATCAAGAACCCCTATGCGGGCCGCTATGTCGAGGACCTCTCCCAACTGGTCGAGGATTCCAAGGTGTTGGCCAAGGACATCGTGCCCGAGCTCATGGAAGCCGTGGGCGGCCCTCAGAATGTCGAGGCCTATGGAAAAGGGGCCATCGTGGGGTTGAATGGCGAACTGGAACACGGGGCCATCTGGCACGAGGCCGGCGGTTGGACGATGCGTGCGGTGTTGCCCAAAGCAAAATCCATTGTGCCGGCAGCCAAGGTCGTTGCTTCGGCAGGTACTCGACTGCAGATTCCGTTGCATCATATCGAAGCCTGCTATGTGCGCAGCCACTTCAGCACCATGGACGTAGGCGCTATTGACAGTCCGCGTCCCGATGAGCTGCTGTACGCATTGGTGGTTTCCACCGGTACACGTGTACATGAGCGCCTGGGCGGCTTGCGTGCGGATAATTTGACGGTCGGTGACGGCCAACGCTGAGTGTTTTTGCCCTCGCCAGAGCACAGGACTGAGGGCGTGCGATATGGCGCATTCCACTTTGGGACGGCGCCATATTTCTATAAATCGATAGGTGTTGCGCGTATCCCGATGCGGGGGCGACGCACGCCAGCAAGGAGACAAGCATGATCAAGACAATTACCGCCATCATGGCAGGCGTGATGTGCCTCGCCGCTACCCCTTTGGTTCACGCTGAAAATTGGCCTACGCGTCCGATTACGCTGGTGGTGCCGCTGGCGCCCGGTGGCAGCACCGACGCAACCGCTCGCCTGATCGCCCAGAAGCTGCCGAACGAACTAGGGCAGCCCGTGGTAGTCGAGAACCGTGCAGGTGCAGGGGGCAATATCGGCGCGGATTATGTGGCCAAGGCGACACCGGATGGGTACACGTTTCTGATGCATACCAGTACGCTGATGACTAACGTGACGCTCTACAAGAAAATGCCGCTCGATGTGCAAAAAGACCTGGCCCCGGTGTCTCGCGTTTCGCTCATCCCGAACGTTCTGATGGTCAACACGAGTTTTCCGGCAAAGACGCTGGCTGATTTCATTACCTATGTAAAGGAGCACAAGGGCGCCGTCAATTACGGCTCGGCGGGCAATGGCACGTCGCAACAGCTATCGGGGGCGTTATTCGGCCAGATGGTGGGCGCGGAGATGACGCATGTGCCCTATAAAGGGGGCGCACCTGCGAATACCGACCTGCTGGCAGGGCAGATACAAGCCGTTTTCTCACCTATGGTCGAGATACTGCCGTTCATTGATAGCGGCAAACTGCGTCCATTGGCCGTCACTACGGCAGAGCGGTCGCCGCGGTTACCTGATGTGCCGGCAGTGGCCGAAGCCTTACCCAGATATGAAATCGTATTATGGAACGGCGTATGGGCGCCTGCAGGCACACCCAAGCCTATCATTCAGCGTATGAATGTGGCCATCAATGCTGTGCTGAACGATCCCGATGTGAAGAAAATCCTGCGTGAGCAGGGTTCGACTCCTGCGGGTGATACCCCGGAAGCTTTCCAACAATTGGTGGGTACCGAAATCAAGAAATGGGGCGAGCTGGTAAAACTGTCGGGCGCGAGTATTCAATAATCAAATCCCGTTGACGGAGACACGTCGCATGAAACCTGTATTGCTGGTGCTGGTATTTTTGTCGGAAGAACACCGTGCTTTGGTGAGCGAGCGATTCGATATGATCTACGCGCCGAATGCCCACTTGGGCAAGGACCGGTCAAACGGTGAGGCACAGATCGCGGCTCGTGGACATGAAATCAAAGTGGTGTTGACGAATGGCACCAATGGCTTATTGGCCAGCGAGATCGACCGCCTGCCCGCGCTGGAGCTGATCTGTACGGTGGGCGTCGGTTATGAAAACGTGGCCGTTGAGCATGCCAAAGCGCGCGGAATCCCTGTTGCCAATGCGGCGGGCACCAACGACGACTGTGTCGCCGATCATGCGATGATGCTGTTGTTGGCGGCTATTCGACGCTTACCCTTTCTCAACAATGGCGTACGGCATGGCTTGTGGCGCGACGATATTCCGCGTCCGCCGCATGTGTCATATCGCCGGCTGGGCATTCTGGGCATGGGGGCGATCGGGAAAAAGGTAGCCCGCCGGGCCTTGGGTTTCGATATGGAAATCGGCTACCACAATCGCCGGCCACGCGAGGACGTGGATTTTCAATACTTCGGGGACGTGAAAAGCCTGGCTGAGTGGTGCGATTTTCTGGTGGTGGCCGCGCCCGGGGGCAAGGAAACGTATCACATCATCGATGAGACTATCGTCAATGCGATCGGCCCGCAGGGCGTGCTGGTGAACATTGCTCGTGGCACATTGGTCGATACGGACGCGGTCGCACAGGCATTACGCGATGGCAGATTGATGGCGGCGGCTCTGGATGTCTACGAGAACGAGCCCACACCGCCGCAGCCGTTGCTGGATCTGGATAATGCTGTGTTGACCCCGCATATCGCTGGGATTTCGCCGCAGGCGATCGATATGTCGGTGCGTAAGTTTCTGGAGAACGCCGAATGCTTCTACGCGGGTAAGCCGTTGGTTACGCCGGTTGTGTGAAGGGTATATCTGGTCGGGTTTGAACAGCCTTGCTGTTCTTATGCTATGCGGTAGTTTTTGATGGAGATTGATTTGCTTATTGGACGTCGAGCCGAGGCAATCGGGCCGTGAGGGCTTCACAAAGCCGGTCCGGCGCGCGGG
>NZ_CBCSIU010000032.1:42142-42750 GCF_965139205.1 Bordetella muralis | reverse complement strand
ATGAGCGGGTGCCCTGCACACCCGCTCATCGCGTTCGGGATCTGCATGCAGAGGCTGTAGCACCGTTGCGGGACAAAAGATCTCTCGAGCTGCATTGACGTGAGGCGACGGGGTAACACATTGGCCTTATGCCACGGGATAGCAATGGCTGGCGAAACGCCACGGCATCGCATTTGTTATCGCGCGATCGCGGCCTCTATAGCCATTCTCGTCATGTCGAGACGCAGCGGGATGCCAGACATGGATGTAGTAGATGCTTGAAGCGACGCCCTGACCGAGGCGCTCGCATGCAATCGAGGCACCATCAAAAGCAGTGCGCCACGCATCATCGTCGCCAACCTCGATCGAGGCCAAGCAGATCTTCCAACTGGCACCACGCCACCCCTACCGCATGCCCGGACCGATCGCTTGAGGGGGACGCGCAGGGCGTCCGCCGAAAGCAGCACCGTAAGATCTTTCTCTCTTCCATTGCGGCTGCAGAAAAACGCCAAGCAAGAAACTCGTGCCAGCGATGCAGGGAACTCTAGTTGCCGCTAGTCGAGCCGAGGCAATCGGCCCGGCCGGGCGCCTCAAAGTCGAGCGAGCAGCCACCGTAGGGAGCGCGAAGG
>NZ_CBCSIU010000032.1:0-42098 GCF_965139205.1 Bordetella muralis | reverse complement strand
ACGACCAATAGAACCCCTACCTCGTCCTAAGTAAGCACCGCCCCTACACGAGCACCCGCTCAATCCCCCCCGAGTTAGCCCGCCTCACATACTCCTCCATCCACTGCTCACCCAGAATATTCCGCGCCATCTCAACAACGATGTAATCCGCATCCATAGCCGTATCGCCCTCATAGCGCGACAAGCCTTGCAGACACGACGGACAAGACGTCAGTACTTTGATATCCCCTGTGTATCCATCCTGACGCAAGGTATTCTGGTTCTTGAGCAGTTCTTCTTGCTTGCGGAAACGCACCTGAGTAGATACGTCAGGACGCGTCACCGCCAAGGTCCCCGATTCGCCACAGCAGCGATCCGTCTTGATCGCCCCATCGCCCACGAGCGAACGCACGGTCTTCATCGGATCCTGCAGCTTCATCGGCGTATGGCAAGGATCGTGGTACATGTAGCGAGTACCGGTAATGCCATCGAGCTTGATGCCCTTTTCCAGCAGATATTCATGAATATCGATCAGACGGCAGCCCGGAAAGATTTTTTCGAATTCATAGCCAGCCAGCTGGTCATAACACGTCCCGCAGCTCACCACGACCGTCTTGATGTCCAGGTAGTTCAACGTATTCGCGACACGATGGAACAGCACCCGGTTATCCGTGATGATCTGTTCGGCCTTGTCGTTCATACCGTTGCCACGCTGCGGATAACCGCAGCATAGATAACCCGGCGGCAAGACAGTCTGCACGCCTGCGTGCCAGAGCATGGCTTGCGTGGCCAGGCCTACTTGCGAGAACAAACGCTCCGATCCGCAACCCGGGAAATAGAACACCGCCTCGGTATCTGCCGACGTGGTCTTGGGATCACGAATGATGGGCACGTAATTCGCGTCTTCGATGTCGAGCAGCTTGCGTGCGCTTTGCTTCGGCAACCCGCCCGGCATTTTCTTGTTGATGAAATGCACGATCTGTTCGCGCAGCGGCGGCTTGCCTACCGTGGCCGGAGGATGCGCGGTCTGCTTGCGCGCAAACGACGACAGCACATCATTGGCCAGGCGTTGGGCCTTGTACCCGACGCCCACCATGGCCTTGCGCGTCGCGTTGATCGTGGCCGGGTCTTTCGCGTTCAAAAAGAACATGGCCGCCGCCGTGCCCGGGTTAAAGGACTTGCGCCCCATCCGTCGCAGCAGCGCCCGCATGTTCATCGACACGTCGCCGAAATCGATATCCACCGGACAGGGGTTGTAGCACTTGTGGCAAACCGTGCAGTGGTCGGCAACGTCCTCGAACTCTTCCCAGTGCTTCAAGCTCACGCCGCGACGGGTCTGCTCCTCGTAGAGGAAAGCTTCCACCAGCAACGACGTGGCCAGGATCTTGTTGCGAGGCGAATACAGCAGATTGGCTCGCGGCACATGCGTGGCGCAGACGGGCTTGCACTTGCCGCAACGCAGGCAGTCCTTGACCGATGCGGAGATCGCACCGATATCGCTCTGCTGCATGATCAGCGACTCGTGCCCCATCAGGCTGAAACTGGGTGTCCAGGCGTGGCGCAAATCCGCGCCCGGCATCAGTTTGCCGGCGTTGAAATGCCCGCGCGGGTCGACACGGCGCTTGTATTCCTGAAATGGCGCCAGTTCGGCCTCTGTCAGGAACTCATACTTGGTCAGCCCAATACCGTGCTCGCCCGAGATCACACCATCCAGGTCCCGTGCAATCTGCATGATGCGATCCACTGCCTGATGGGCCTCGGTCAGCATCTCGTAATCGTCGGAGTTGACCGGAATGTTGGTGTGCACGTTGCCATCGCCCGCATGCATATGCAGCGCAACGAATACCCGGCCCTTTAGCACGCGAGCGTGTATGGCCTTGAGCTCGTCCACGATGTGCGTACCCGTAGCACCCGAAAAAACGTTCTGTAGCGGCGCCAGGACCTCGGTTTTCCAGGACACGCGTATCGTGCGATCCTGCACCACATCAAAGAGGCGCGCATCGGGTTGAGCGGCGACACGATCGGACAAGGCGCCTTGCAAGGGCGTCATGCCCACACTGGCCAGATCCGGCAATGCCTGGCGTAGCGGCAAGTCGAGATTGTCCAGCAGCCACTGCCAGCGTCGACGGACCTCGGCCAGCACCTCCATCGCCTGGCTGGTCCGCTCGGCCAGCGTCTGGGTGCGCGTGAGCTCATCATCCTCATCCTCGGCCTTGCCCACTGGCAAAGGCTCGGATAGATAAGCGTCCAGCGCATTCAGCAGCTTGAGCTTGTTGCGCGTCGACAGCTCGATGTTGATGCGCTCGATGTGATCCGTGTACTCGCCCATGCGCGACAACGGAATGACCACATCTTCGTTGATCTTGAAGGCGTTGGTGTGACGGGCAATCGCCGCTGTGCGCGAACGGTCGAGCCAGAATTTCTTGCGCGCTTCGGCACTGACGGCGACAAAGCCCTCGCCGTGACGCGTATTGGCCAGACGAACGACTTCGCTGGCAGCGACCGCCACCGCGTCCTCATCGTCACCGACGATATCGCCAATCAACACCATTTTCGGCAGCGTACCGCGCTTGCTCTTGGTCGCGTAGCCCACCGCGCGCAGATAGCGCTCGTCCAGGTGTTCCAGGCCCGCCAGGATGGCGCCGCGTGCGCGGCCCTCGCCATCCAGGTAATCCTTGACTTCGACGATCGACGGAATCGCATCGCGAGCCTGACCGAAAAACTCCATACAGACCGTGCGCGTATGACGCGGCATGCGATGCAGTACCCAGCGCGCAGACGTGATCAGGCCATCGCAGCCCTCTTTTTGCACGCCAGGCAGACCCGCCAGGAATTTATCGGTAACGTCTTTGCCCAGGCCTTCTTTGCGAAACACCCGGCCGGCGATTTCGAGCAATTCAGTCTTCAGCAGTTTTTCACCGGGCTGGCCGCTGCCATCGAACCATTTCAGCTCGAACCGCGCGGTCTCGACATCGTGGATCTTGCCCAGATTGTGATCCAGGCGCGTGACCTCCAGCCAGTTGCCGTTGGGATCGACCATGCGCCACCAGGCCAGGTTGTCCAGCGCCGTGCCCCAGAGCACGGCTTTTTTACCGCCTGCATTCATGGCGATGTTGCCGCCCACGCAGGAGGCCTCTGCCGAGGTCGGATCCACCGCGAACACGAATCCCGCCTGTTCGGCAGCCTCGGCAACGCGTTTGGTCACGACCCCTGCCCCGGCGAACACCACGGCCGCGGGCTCGGTCAGGCCCGGCAGAATACAGGACTCGACCGCACCCAGCGTATCGAATTTCTCGGTATTGATGACGGCCGATTTCCAGGTCAACGGGATCGCCCCGCCGGTATAGCCAGTGCCACCGCCGCGAGGGATGATGGTCAGACCCAACTCGATACAGGCGCGCACCAGGGAGGCGATCTCGGACTCGTTATCCGGAGTCAGTACGACAAAGGGATATTCGACGCGCCAGTCGGTTGCATCGGTCACGTGAGACACCCGCGACAGGCCGTCGAACTTGATATTGTCCTTGGCTGTGATACGGCCCAGCACTTTCTGGGCTTGCTTGCGCAGGTGCTGAGTCTGGTCGAACTCGCTCTCGAACGCCGCGATGGCCGAGCGCGCGCGCGCCAACAGCTCGACGACTTTGCTATCGCGCTGCGGGTCATGGCCGGCTTCGGTGGGCGAGTCCGGCTCGCGGCGCTTGTCGATCTCGCTCAGACGATGATGCAGCGCTTCGATCAACAGCTTGCGCCGCTTCGGGTTGTCGAGCAGATCGTCTTGCAAATAGGGATTGCGGCGTACCACCCAGATATCGCCCAATACCTCGTACAGCATCCGTGCGGACCGGCCTGTGCGCCGTTCGCCACGCAGATCGCAGAGCCATTGCCAGGCGTCTTCGCCTAACAGACGGCCCACGATCTCGCGATCAGAGAACGACGTGTAGTTGTACGGAATTTCGCGCAAACGCGCTGTAGCTGCGGGCGGAATCGCCTCGGAGAGGATTTGGCTGGCGAGGGGGGCGTTCATGAAAAGACGGGGAGTAGGCCCTTAAAGAATCATTTTATGACATTGCGCAGAAATTGCCCCGCGGCGTGCTGACGCGTCCGGAAAAACCGCAGTCCCCGACCCCTGGACGAAACGACGTAATGCGAGAAAAACGCATACATCCCAATGAGTTAAGACAGGCTTGAATATATAGCTGACCATCTCACAGCACTACACCGGCTGCGGGAAAAACCATAACAGGCCCGCGGTCATCACCGTATAGCGAGCCAATTTCCCAATGGCCATGTACAGCACGCAGGGCCAGAATGCCAGACGCAGCCACCCGGCCACCGCACACAAGGGGTCGCCTACAGCGGGCAGCCAGGATAACAGCAGAGCGGGCGGTCCCATACGATGCAACCATTGCTGGGCGTACTGATGCCAGCGGCTGCGCATATTCTTGTCCATGACCGGCTCCCCACCCTCCGAAGACAGGTGGGGATGCTTCTCACGCCAGCGTTCCAGGGCCCGATGCGCGCCCAGCCCCATGGCGTAGCTGATCGCGCCGCCGATGGTGTTGCCCGCCGTGGCCACCAGGACGGCCGGCCAAAACATATCGGGGGCCAGCTTCACGAACCCGAAGACGGCCGGCTCCGATCCCAGAGGCAACAGCGTCGCCGAGATCAGACTGATCAAAAAGATGGCGGGCAAACCGATTGTTGGCAATGCCAAGACCGCCAACAACCAATGCACCGCACTCAGTAGACTTTGTTCCATGGCGCCACGGACGAGTTGCCCAATATTTCCTCATACAGCCCCGGCAATGTGCGCGGTGCGAAGCCGCACACGCGACATGCGTTTGGCCCATTCAAGGCGCAATGCTGCGCGCGAAAATCGATCAATCGATACCGGATGGGCGGCAGTGTAGCCCGGACGGCAAAGTCGCGCCGGACGCTGTGGTAATCTGGCCCACGCCTTATTTCTCTCACCCGGCCTTCTACGCCATCATGTCTGACGATTATCTCAAACGCATCCTGACCTCAAAGGTCTACGACGTCGCAGTCGAATCCCCCCTCGAAACCGCCACGCAGTTGTCTCAGCGAATTTCGAACACGATTCTGCTCAAGCGTGAAGATACTCAGGCAGTGTTCAGCTTCAAGCTGCGCGGTGCGTACAACAAGATGGCCAACCTGACCCCGGCGGCCCGCAATCGCGGTGTGATCGCAGCATCCGCGGGCAACCACGCCCAGGGCGTGGCCCTGTCGGCCCGCCGGCTCGGATGCCGTGCGGTCATCGTCATGCCGACCACCAGTCCGCAGGTCAAGATCGACGCCGTGCGCAGCCTGGGCGGCGAAGTCGTGCTGGCAGGCGAAAGCTTTTCCGATGCTTATGCCCATGCAGTGACGTTGGAAAAGAAAGAAAAACTCACGTTCGTCCACCCCTTTGACGACCCGGATGTCATCGCGGGCCAAGGCACGATCGGGATGGAGATTTTGCGCCAGCACCCTGGCCCCATCGACGCCATTTTTGTCGCGATCGGCGGCGGCGGATTAGTCTCTGGCGTCGCAGCCTATGTCAAACAGCTGCGGCCGGAGATCAAAATCATTGGTGTCCAGACCGAAGACTCGGACGCCATGCTGCGCAGTGTGCGCGCCGGACGGCGCGTGCAACTCAATGACGTCGGCCTGTTTTCCGATGGCACGGCGGTCAAAATGGTGGGTGCCGAAACGTTCCGTCTCACGCGCAAATACGTGGACGATTTCGTGGTGGTCGATACTGACGCGATCTGCGCTGCGATCAAAGACGTCTTTACCGACACGCGCAGCGTGCTAGAGCCCGCGGGCGCCATGGCCGTCGCGGCAGCCAAGCAATACGCCGCCGAACACAAACTCAAAGGCAAAACGCTGGTCGCGGTCGCCTGCGGCGCCAATATGAACTTCGACCGCTTGCGTTTCGTCGCCGAGCGTGCCGAGGTCGGCGAAATGCGCGAAGCCGTCTTTGCCGTAACCATGCCCGAACAGCGCGGCAGTTTCCGCAAGTTCTGCGAGCTGGTGGGCAATCGCAGCGTCACTGAATTCAACTATCGGATATCCGACGCCCAACGCGCACACGTTTTTGTCGGCGTTCAGATCAACTCGCCGGCCGAGTCAGACAAAATCGCGGCAAACTTCCGGCGCCACGGTTTTGACACTTTGGATCTGACCCATGATGAAATGGCCAAAATGCACTTGCGCCACATGGTGGGCGGGCACTCCGCCCTGGCCAGCAACGAGTTGCTGTATCGCTTTGAGTTCCCGGAGCGTCCGGGCGCGCTGATGCGCTTTTTGAATGCGATGAACCCCAACTGGAACATCAGCCTGTTCCACTACCGGAATCAAGGCGCCGACTATGGCCGCATCCTGATCGGCATCCAGGTCCCGCCGTCGGACAAGAAATTGTTCAAGACCTTTGTGGCAGAGCTGGGCTATCCCCACTGGAACGAAACGGACAATCCGGCCTACAAGCTGTTCCTGTAATCATCACGACATTGTTTTGCCACTACGGCCTGGGGCGTTGCTCTGGGCCGTTTTAGTATGGCGCCGGCATGTAGCCGTCGCTTTGGGCCACCCCATCGCCGCCCCACAATCCAAACCACAAAAAGTGGGGGGCCTCCGAAGAGGCCCCCCTTTCTAGGTACTACACACGCCCGGCGCAAACCTTCGCGGGGTCAGTTGTCACTCGATGGATAACGGAGAAGACCATACATTCGTCAACCCGCGCCGGGACGTGTGAGGTACTTAGAAGCGGTGACGCAAGCCGACTGCCACAGCGGTACTGCGCTGGTCTTCTTGGAATGCCCAGTTGTCGCCGTACGAACCCATCGCGTACAGGTTGGTACGCTTGCTCAGGTCATAGGTGTAACCCAGGCTGAACGTGTTGCTCGTGGCGTCGTCGCCAGCCAGACGGCTGTTGTTGACGTCAGCGCGCTGCCAGGAGGCCCAGATGTTGCTGGCGCCACCGATCGGAGCGCTCACGCCCAACAGGTAGGAGTTAACACGCGAACCGTCAGCGATTTTCCAGCTACCCAGGCCCGTGCCGTCTACGTCGCTCAAGCCATCAATGCTCGTGCCGACGAACCAGCCGCCGAACGTTTGACCGAAAGCAGCCGAAACCTTGACCACTTCGAAGTCATAAGCAGCGCCCAGGATGTACGACTGGACCTTGTCGGTGTCGTATTGACCCTTGACACGGCCGCTGTCCGGACGGAAGTTGTCATACGACAGAGCCACATCCAACGGGCCGTTCTGGTAGCGAGCACCAACGGTCAACACACGGTTGTTTTCGTTGGTACGGAAATTACCGCCGGTGTCAGCATTGTCGTCAGCGTTGAACGAGTAACCGACGCCGAACTTGAAGCCCGAGAAAGACGGGGTTTGGTACAACACCATGTTGTCCAGACGGACGGTGTTGGCCGAGCTGAACGACGTACCCATGGTGGCTTGGTCGTAGCTGATGCCCGAGGGATCGATGCCAGCGAAGTACTTGGAAGCCAAGTTGGTTTGACGACCGAAGTCCAGTTGACCCCAGCTGTCGCTTTGCAGACCAACGGTGGCTTGACGACCAAACAGGCGGCCGCCTTGCGAGGAATTACCGTTGTTGGGCGAGAAACCGCCTTCCAGGGTGAAAACAGCCTTCAGGCCATCGCCCAGGTCTTCGGAACCGCGCAGACCGAAACGCGAACCGCTGTTCACGCCGTCCACAGCGCCGATACGGCTGGCTTTGTCGCCATTCGCGCCCTTGACTTGGTTGTAACCAATACCTGCGTCAATCAGGCCGTACAGCGTAACCGAGGTTTCGGCTTGAGCCACGCCTGCGAAGCCGGCGGCCAGCGCAACGGCCAGTAGCGTTTTTTTCATCATGATTTCCTAAAGCGATGTGACAGGAAAGGGCATGCGTGACCCGCTTTATGCCAAGGGCAACGTCGGACGACGCATGTACGGTTAGAAGTATCTTTCCTTGGGCAATAGGGATTAACCACAAATTTGGAGAGGTGTTTTCCATAAATGCGGGTAAACCATGACTTGCAACGCAGCAATCGGCGGCAGCCCCAGGAAGGACGGTGGTTTTGTCTTAGCTCAACCACCTCAAATTCCCTGACGGCTTGTGATCATTTGCGAATAACCAACGTTGCATTTGAACAACATTCGCGACAATGTCGCTCATGATGGGCCGCGGCGGACCGCTCGCGGCTGTTCAATCGCGGCGCAGAGACGGTCGGCCTGACACGTGTTCGGCAGACGCCCTATAACCTATAACTAACGGGCGAATGGTTGATGAGGGATCCCCCTTTCATCAACGCCACCTCACTTACGCTGTGCCAGCTGTCTGACAGCCATCTGCTCCGTCATATATTAGTTGAACTCCAGACTAGTCCTATTCATAGGGCGACCAGGAACGTTTTCCCCGTATTCACGTCCTATCAAGACCGCTTCGCCCTACAAATAACGGGCTTGCCCTGAATAGCAGCGAGCGTTAGTCCAGCAAACGGAACAGTTATTTCCATTTTTGCTGCATACATTCTTGGTAGTGTTGGGATATTGTCTATATCCAGCACGCAACATACAGAATCACATGGATATCCAGCTAAACGACATCGCGTTGTTTGTCGAGGTCGCCAAGCGCAAAAATTTCAGCCATGCCGCCGAGGCGCTCAACATCCCCGCGTCGACGCTGTCGCGGCGTGTGAGCGATCTCGAGCACAATATCGGCATGAAGCTGCTCAATCGCAGCACCCGGCGCATCGATCTGACCGAAGCCGGCCTGATGTACTTTGAACGCTGCCGACCCATTATCGAAGAAGTCCGCGTCGCTCATGATCAGTTGCTCGACATGGCCGCGCAGCCGAAAGGACGTCTGCGGGTGTCGATGCCTTCGAGCCTGGCGCAGTTATTCCTGCCTGCGGTGATCCAGGGGTTTCGTGCCCAGTATCCGGATATCGAATGCGATTTTGATCTGAACATGCAGCCGATCGATCCGATCAGCAACCCCTTTGACCTCGTGCTGCGTTTTGGCCGGCAACCCGACTCCAACTTGGTCGCACGCCAGATCGTGCTGCTGGAGCATCGTTTATATGCCTCGCCCCAGTATCTGGCCTTGCATGGCACACCACGGTCGCCCGCCGATCTGGGGCATCACGAGTGCCTGCGCCCCGCGATGAGCGAGGCCTATTCTTATTGGGTACTGCACTCCGGTGACAAGGTCGAACGTGTCGCCGTGTCCGGGCGCCTCGCCGCCAATAATGTCAGCATGCTGTCGCGCCTGGCGGGTCAGGGGCTGGGCATTGCCCCGCTGCTATATTTCGACACCATCGGCCAGCCAATTCAAAACAAAGGGCTCGTGCCGGTATTGCCCGACTGGGCCTTGACCCCGATTCCTCTATTCGCCCTCTTGCCCTCGCGCACGATTCCCGCCAAGACGCGGGCGTTTTTGGACTTTATCCAGCCACGCCTGACCGATCCGGGCTCGTGGGCGACAATCCCAGACGCCGCCTGAGGCAGCGGCCTCACTCCACGCTATCGTAACTACATACCGTGAACAAGGGTGTGCCGGTCGCGGCGATCTTGCCCGAGCCACCCAACTCCGGCAAATCGATAATTGCCGCCGCCTCGACAACGTTCGCACCGAGACGCTGCAGTAATTTGATCGCGGCCAGCATCGTGCCGCCCGTAGCGATCAGATCATCCACCAACAGCACCCGTTGGCCGGTACGCACGGCATCCGTATGGATCTCCACCGACGAGTTGCCATATTCGAGCGAGTATTCCTCTGCCACTGTGCGATACGGCAGTTTGCCGCTCTTGCGCACAGGCACGAAACCCAGATTCAGTTCGTAGGCCAGCACACTGCCGATAATGAAGCCGCGCGCGTCGACGCCCGCGACCAAATCCAGGCGCTGCCGCATATAGCGATAGACAAAAAGATCAATCAAGACACGGAACGTGCGCGGGTCTTGTAACAATGGCGTAATGTCGCGGAACACCACACCCGGGCGAGGCCAATCGGGGATGCTGCGGATAGTGCGCCGAATGAGTTCGACGGTGTCAGTCTGCATGGGCCTACCCCGGGGGAAATTGAAGCAAGGCGAACTATAACCGCGCCGATGCGGTTAAGCCAGAACAGAAACGTTCAGACAACCATCCCGCAAAACCAGACAGCGATCAACCGCGCCCTGCGGCAGGGCGGCATGCGTTACCAGCACTACGGTACGCCCCGCCGTGGCGTGAGCCAGATCATTGAAGAATGCCGCCTGCGCGGCTTCGTCCAGGCCGCTCGTCGGCTCGTCCAAGGCGAGGACGGGGCAAGACGTCAACAACGCGCGGGCCAGACACAGCCGCCGCGCCTGTCCTACCGATAAACTCGCGCCAGTTTCACCCACCCAGGTATCCAGACCATCGGGCAGGCCACGCACGAAATCCCCCAGGCGTGCGGCATCCAAGGCGGACCACAGCATGGCATCGTCCGCCCCCGCGTCGCCAATCAGTAAATTGGTCCGCAATGTCCCCAGGAAAACAGGCGCATCCTGGGCAAGCCACGCAATGCGGCGATGCAGGTCGGCCAACGACGCGTGCCGCAGATCGATCCCTCCGAAACGAATACAACCGGACACGGGGTCCTCCAGCCGCAGCAATAGTTGCAAGAGCGTCGATTTACCCGAACCGCTCGGCCCGGTAATCGCCACACGCTCACCAGGCTCGATGCGCAGACTGACGGTATTCAACACCAGCGGCCCCAGCCCGCCGACAGCTGCGGGATAGGCAAAGGACACCTGGTCGAGCTCGATCGCGCCCCGCGCGGGCAATGGCACGTGCCGGTCTGGACCAGCGTCGTCCGGCGCTTGTTCGACCACCGCCTGAATCCGCTGTGCCGCCGCCACCGCGCCCCCCAGCCGCGCCGCCCCTCGCATCAGCGGCCCCGCCACTTCAAAAATGCCAATGACTGCCAACAGCAATCCCGCCAACAACGGCCCGCTCAGACGCTGCCGGCTGAGCTCGTCCAAGCCAAACCACAAGATCGCCAATACACTGAGGCCCGCCAAAACCTGCAAGGCCCATGCTCCATTGGCGGCAACACGTACCTGCGCTTTGCGCGCACGTGTCATATCCGCGCATTGCGACATAAAGCCGGTCCGTACTTGATCGATCGCCGACAGCGCCACGACGTCGGCGTGGCTTTCCACCGTCTCCAACGTCATGGCACGCAACGCCGCCTGACTTTCCTGGATCGCCAAGCCTGGCAAGCGCGCAGCGCGCGCCTGCCACACAGGCAGCACCACACATGCCATCAACATCGCGCCCGCCAATACCCACCCCGCTGCCGGCACCCAGACGCCCACCACCACAGCCAACACTGCGGCGGCAATCGCCGACGTGACCATCGGTGTCAGCACGTGCAAGAACACCGTATCCAGCGCATCCACATCTCCTGTCAGGCGAGCCACCAGATCGCCATCGCGATAACGCCCCAACTGACGCGGCGTCAGACGCACCAGCGCCTCGAACACGCGGCTGCGCAGGTCCGTCAATAAGCGCAACGTGGCAGCATGCCCTACCAGTCGCTCAGCGTAACGCGCCGCGATACGCACGAAAGACAACAAGCGCACCAACGCAGACGGGACAAAAAGATTAAAAACAGAGCCTGCGCCGGCCAAGGCCGCAGCGCTGAGAAACCAACCTGATACACCCAGCAAGCCGACACCGGCTGCGATGGTGAGCAACGCCAGAAACAGCGCACCCAGCAAAGCCCCCAGACGACGACGGTATAAAGCCGGCAACAAACGCAGCAATGCTGTCATGCCGGCTCCAATTTGCCATCGATCAGCGTGACCGTTCGCGGCAAGCGCTGCGCCACGGCTGAAGCATGCGTTGCCAGCAACAATGTTCGTCCGTGCGCAAATGCCAGGATTTCGTCCAGGACCTGGGACTGCGTGGTCTCGTCGAGAGAGGCCGTGGACTCATCGAGCAAAATCAGGCCGGGATCTCGCAGAAACAAGCGTGCCAGCGCCACGCGCTGCGCCTGCCCGCCCGACAAACCGCGGCCGCGCGGCCCCAGCATCGTATCCAACCCCTCGCGCAATGGTTCGGCGAACGTCATGACGCGGGCGCGCCGGGCGGCCTCGATAACTTGTTCGTCGGTTGCCTGCGGCCGCCCCAAACGGATGTTGTCGGCAATACTGGCCGCAAACAAAAAGGGCCGCTGACCGATCAAAGCCACACGCTCACGCAGCAGGGTTTCATCCCATTCAGCCAGCGGCACATCGTCCAGCATGATGTGTCCTGCGCAGGGACGCAAACGAGAGAGGACTTCCAGCAAAGTCGTCTTGCCGCTGCCGCTAGGCCCCATCAGAGCGACATGCTCGCCCGCCGACAACGACAGCGACGCATCGTCCATCACTGGCGAAATACGCCCCGGCGCTTGAAGACTCAGGCCGTGCACCGACACCGCAAACCCCGCGGCACATGTGTCGGCCGATGTACCCGTGACATGAGTGGCGCCCCATTGCACCACTGCCCGGGCATCGGCGGAAACGGCTACGCCAGAGCCGCCACTGGACGAATGCTTGGCGCTGTCCTCATCGGAGGCAACGGCGGCATGCACCTCGACTGGCTCCACGGCGGCAATATCCGAATCGCCGAACAGCGCCGACGTGTCGGGCAAGCCCTCGAACGATGCGGCAATCTGCGCTGCCGCTGCACGCGCCGCCGCACGATCATGATAGTGCGCCGCAAATTGACGCAATGGCGCATAAGTCTCCGGCGCCATCAACAAACAGAAAAACCCGACTTGCAGCGTCAACGGCGTCGCCCGCACATCGAGAAACCCGAGGTACGACAAACCAAAATACACGGCCATCCCGGCAACGCCCAATGCTGCAAAAAACTCCAGCACCGCCGACGACAGAAAAGCAATGCGCAATACTGACAGCGTGCGCTTGCGCACGGCCTCGCTGGCCATGGCGACCGACGAGGCCTCGGCTTGAGCACGGCCGTAGAGTTTCAGGGTGGACAGGCCGCGCAGACGATCGGCGAAAAATCCGGATAGCCTGGCAAACGCGCGTACATGCCGCCGGCTTGCCGCCTCGGCGCCCCATCCCACCAATGCCATGAACAGCGGAATCAATGGCGCCGTCACGAGCAACAGCAAGCCCGCGATCCAATCAAAGGGCAACAGCACCACCGCAAATGCCAGCGGCAATATCGCCGCCGATACCGCTGCAGGCAGATACCGCGAAAAGAACCCGTCCAGCGCCTCGACCTGATCGACAATGGCGCTAGCCAATTCCCCAGACACTTGCGTCCGCGACCACACGGGACCCCGGCCCACCAGGCGATCGAACAAGGCCACACGAATACGTTGTTTGATGCTTTCAGCCGCGTGGGCTCCCGCCCGTTCACTGGCCCAGGCCAGGCCCGCTCGAACCAACATCAGGACAATGATCAGCGCGATATCGCCCAGCAATGCACTGCGAGGCGCCTGGCTGACAATTGCCGCATCCAGTACCCTGGCCAACAGCCAAGCCTGCACCACTAGCAGCACCCCACCCAACAGAGGCGCCCCGACAGCCACAATGAGCGGCAGCCGCGGCACGCGCGCCTGCGCACTCAACCAACGCGATTGTTCACGCGCGAGCCTGGCTGCCTCAGTCCCCGAACCGGATGCCGTATCAACAGCATCAAACTGCGTGCTCGTCACGTGCGCTCAGATGCCTTGGCCAGCCGAATAGGATCGTGTTCCTCACCTTCACGCAGTTCAAACCACATGGCGTTCAAAATGCCAAACGCACAGGCCAGACTCAAGCCCAGAATCCACGAGAAATACCACATACGTTTACGCTCCTGATAATAGGATCGGCTAATAAGAATTGGGCGTACCCGAGATCGACTCGGTCGTGACCTTGCCGCGCATGACGCGATAAACCCACGCGGTGTAGACCGTGATGATGGGCATGAAGAACGCCACGGCCAGCAGCATGATCCATAACGTCAGATGACTGGATGATGCATCCCATATCGTCAGCCCGAAACGCGGCACGGTCGAGGACGGCATCAGGAACGGAAACAGCGCAAGCCCCACCGTCAGAATGACGCCGGCCACTGCCAATGACGACACGACGAAGGCCAGCCAATTCACCCGAACGCTCAGCAGCAATGCCACGATCAACGCGCCACCCACGCCCAATGCCGGCGCAATCCAGGCAACAGGCCATTTTTCAAAATTCGCCATCCATGCGCCGGCCTGTACCGAGACCTCTTTGAGCGCGGGGTCCGACGCCGCCAGCGTATTCGTCGCGCTGACAACGACATGTCCGTCCAGACCGCCCGCAACCCAGAACCCGCCCGCCGCAAACAACGCCGCAGTCAGCACCGCGGCAATACGGCCTGCCTGACGCGCACGCGCCGCCACGGCGCCCTCGGTACGCCACGCCAGCACCACCGCGCCGTGCATGATCAACATGACCACGCTCAACACCCCAGCCAGCAAGGCAAACGGACTGAACAGCTGATAAAAATGCCCGTGGTATTCCGGCCGCAGCGTATTGCTGTCAAAGCCAAACGGCACACCCACAATCAGATTGCCCATGGCCACCCCAAACACCAGAGCAGCCACCACTCCCGAGCCGCAAAGCACGAAGTCCCAGGTATTGCGCCAGCGCGTGCCTTCCATCTTGCTGCGATACTTAAAGCCTACCGGCCGCACAATCAACGCGATCAGCACCAGCATCATCGCCAGATAAAAGCCCGAGAACGAAGCCGCGTACAACAGAGGCCACGCCGCAAACACACCAGCACCCGCGGTAATCAGCCAGACCTGGTTGCCCTCCCAGACAGGGCCCACGACATTGATGACCACGCGCCGTTCGGCATCAGTGCGCGCCACCACCGGCAACAACGCCGCAATACCCAGATCAAAGCCGTCCATCACGGCGAAAGCAATCAGCAGGAAGCCCAACAGCCCCCACCACACCACGCGCAGTGTCGCGTAGTCAAAAGGAATCAACGTTTCCATGTGCGGTCTCCGTGCTCAGTAGGCATCAACAGCAGCCGCCACGGGGTCGGCCTGGGTGGGACGCGATGTGGGCGCCTCGGTCTTGGGCCCGGCTTTGATCGCGTGCAACATGACTTTCACGCCCACAATCAACAGCACGGTGTACAACACCAGGAATATCCCCAAACTGATTGCCAGATCGGTAAACGTCAGCCCGGAGGCGGCATAGTACGTAGGCAGGACGCCTTCGATCACCCAGGGTTGACGTCCGTACTCGGCGACAAACCAGCCGGCTTCGATCGCCACCCACGGCAGCGGCAGGCTCCACAGTGCGATCTTCAACAAGGCCGGCCGGCTATCCAGACGCCCGCGCGACGCCAACCAGAATGCGACCGCAAAAAAGGCGATCAAATACATTCCCACTGCGACCATGATGCGGAAAGCCCAGAACAGCGGCGCCACATTCGGGATCGTGTCCAGCGCTGCCTTTTTGATATCGGCATCGGTGACCTTGCTCAGGTCAGACTGATAACGCTTGACCAACAAGGCGTACCCCAAATCGGGCCAACCTTTGTCCAACACCATGCGCGCTTCGGCGTCGCCGGGATTTTTCCGGATGCGCTCCATCGCCTGGTATGCCACGATGCCCTCGCGAATGCGGAACTCCGCCCGCCTCACCAGATCGTCAATACCGAGTAGTGGCGTCGTCAGTGAACGAGTACCGATGATGCCCATCACATACGGAATCTCGATGGCAAAATCGTTTTTGCGCTCAGCCTGGTTTGGAATCGCAAACAGATTGAAACTGGCCGGCGCCGGCTCGGTGTGCCACATGGCCTCTATCGCCGCGATCTTCATTTTCTGATGCTCGGTGGTCAGATAGCCGCTTTCGTCTCCCAGCACCACCACAGACAGCGATGCGGCCAGACCAAAGCTGGCGGCCACGGCCATGGAGCGCTTGGCCAGATCCACGTGACGGCGACGCAAGAGATACCAGGCGCTGATCGACATGACGAACATCGCCCCAGCGACATACCCTGCGCTCACGGTATGAACGAATTTGGCCTGAGCGACCGGGTTGAAGATGACCGCAGCAAAATCGGTCATTTCCATCCGCATGGTATCGGGGTTGAACACCGCACCAACTGGATTCTGCATCCACCCATTGGCAATCAGAATCCATAGCGCCGAGAAATTCGTGCCGAACGCCACCAGCCATGTCACCACCAAATGGCCGACCTTGGACAGGCGATTCCAACCAAAGAAAAACAGACCAACGAACGTGGCCTCGAGGAAGAAAGCCATGAGGCCTTCAAGTGCCAACGGCGCACCGAACACATCGCCTACGTAGTGGCTGTAATAGGACCAGTTCATGCCGAACTGGAACTCCATCACCACGCCGGTCGCCACACCCAAGGCAAAATTGATGCCGAATAATGTGCCCCAGAACATCGTCATCCGGCGCCAGATGTCCCGGCCCGTCATGACGTACACACTTTCCATGATGGCCAGGATGAACGACAACCCTAGCGTCAGCGGCACAAAAATGAAGTGGTACATCGCGGTCGCGGCAAACTGAAACCGCGACAGGTTCACAACGTCTAGATCAACCATGGACCGCTCTCCCCGGACAGGCAACGAACCCCGACGGCATGCGTGGACCACAGCCGACGCAATGAGTGTTGCATACGATACTCTCAACGGCGTGAATAAACCCAGCGGGTGTGCCGCGGGGACCAAGAAAATCAGGAGTAAACCGACGCTTTCTTGACAAGGACCTACAAGGCAACTTCATAACTTTCTCTATATACGCCACGACGTCAATCCCGGCCTCGCAGCTTGCCGGCAAAATCCAAGGCCTTTTGCACCCTTTTCCCTAACTGCATCAGGCGTTGCAACGTCTCTGGAGGCAGGCCATGCACTTCATCGAACCACCCCGTTGTCAACTCGATGAGTTCGAGCATCTCGTTCATGCGTTGCTGGGCATAAGCCTCTGACTCACCTTTGGGCGGCTCAAGCAAGGTATCGCGCAGCAGCGTCAACGTCGGATCGATTTCACGCTTGCGCTTTTCCTCCATCAGGATGCGAAAGATCTCCCAAACGTCTTTAGGCGTCTCGAAATAGTCGCGCCGGTCACCGACTCGATGGACCAGCTTGACCAATCGCCAGGACTGCAACTCCTTGAGCCCCATACTGACGTTCGAGCGCGAAAAACCCAGCGCCTCTGCGATGTCGTCTGCATGTAATGGCTGTGGCGACAGAAACAGCAATGCGTACATCTGCCCGACGGTGCGATTCACGCCCCAGCGGCTGCCCATTTCGCCGAAATGCAGTACGAATCGTTCTGTTTGAGGGCTAAGCGGCATAATTTTGTTACTTTGAATTCAGAAATTTCTGAAATTATCGAACAAATAGAACATGAAGACAACTGACTCATGCGCAGCGATGCGCACAAGTCGACCATCCGCCATCAAGAAACTTGGAAATGCAATCGCGGCATCATACGGCTGCAGAATGCATAAGTCGTGACGATTCCACCCACAAATCGTCATGCCATGACGAAAATCAAATGGGTGGTGAATTTTTTGTTGCTGGGCCGCCCCAAAACAAAAATGCCCCCTGGGGGGGCAGCAAGCCGGAGGCGCAGCGTGGGGGTCTTCCCATTGCAGGGCCGCCCCAAAACAAAAACGCCCCCTTGGGGAGGCGCTTTCATCGTGGCAGGCGGTGCCACGGCATTCTGCATGCAACGCGGTCAGGCCTGGACGGCCACCGTCGACGACACGCGCTTGGCCTTTTCCCGGGCCGCGTCCACATCGGCAGCAACCGCCAATGCCACGCCCATACGACGTTTAATAAACGATTCCGGTTTGCCGAACAGCCGTACATCAGTACCCGGCTCAGCCAGCGCCTGGGCGACGTTATGAAACGTCACGCCCTTGGTGTCGACTCCGCCATAAATAACGCTGCTGGCACCCGGTTGGCGCAGCGACGTATCGACCGGCAAACCCAACAGCGCGCGCGCGTGCAACTCGAACTCGCTTTGCACCTGCGAAATCATCGTCACCATCCCTGTGTCATGTGGCCGGGGGCTGACCTCCGAAAACCAGACCTGGTCGCCCGCCACAAACAACTCGACACCAAAGACCCCCATGCCGCCCAGATCCCCCGTGATGGCACGGGCGATATCGCGGGCACGCTCCAGCGCCGCCGGCGACATCGGATGCGGTTGCCAACTCTCGACATAATCGCCGTCCACCTGACGATGGCCGATCGGGTCGCAGAAATACGTTTCGATACTGCCGTCTGCGGCCCGCGCACGTACGGTCAGCAAGGTGATTTCGTAATCGAACTTGATGAACCCCTCGACGATGATGCGGCCCGCACCGACACGGCCGCCTTCCTGGGAATATTGCCAGGCAGCGGCAATCTCGTCGGCGCCATGAATCACCGACTGACCTTTGCCGGAGGAGGACATCACCGGCTTGACCACGCAGGGATAGCCGATACCGCCCTCGATGGCCTCGCGCAGCGCCGCCTCGGTATCCACGAAGCGATATGGTGAAGTCGGCAGGTTCAGGGTTTCTGCCGCCAGGCGGCGGATGCCCTCGCGATTCATCGTCAGTTGCGCCGCCCGCGCAGTCGGCGTGACGCGCACGGCGCCAGCCGCCTCCAGCGCCACCAGCACGTCTGTCGCAATCGCCTCGATCTCGGGCACTACTACGTCGGGGCGCTCTTGCTCGATCACGCGCCGCAAGGCCTCGGGATCCGTCATCGTGATCACGTGCGCACGATGTGCGACCTGGTGACCCGGCGCGTCGGCATAGCGATCGACGGCAATGACCTCGACACCGAGCCGCTGCAACGCAATGATGACTTCCTTGCCGAGCTCCCCGCTGCCCAGCAGCATGACGCGGGTAGCCGAGGGAGACAAGGGCGTGCCCAATACGGGCGCGGGAAACGAGGACATGATGAGAAACCTGTCTAAGTAAAAAACGAGTAAAAACGAAATTTTGCCGCGCCAGCATGCCATAGCCCCCGACCGGCGGCAACTGACCATACTGCGATTAAAATCCGCTCATGACCGATCATCCCACTCTCTCGCCTGACACGGCACTCGATTCGGCACGCCGCACGCTGCAAATCGAAGCCCAGGCCATCGTCGACCTGTCCGCCCGGCTGGACGGCGACTTTACGCGCGTCGTAGAACTGCTCCTGGCCTGTCGCGGCCGGGTTGTCGTCAGCGGCATCGGCAAGACGGGCCATATCGCCCGCAAAATCGCCGCCACCTTTGCCTCGACCGGGACTCCCGCGTTTTTTGTCCATGCCGCCGAGGCCATACATGGCGACCTGGGCATGATCACCCGCGACGATGTCCTGATTGCGGTCTCGCACTCCGGTTCGGGCCAGGAGTTGCTCACCATCCTGCCGGTCGCCCGCCGCATGGGCGCCCGCCTGGTCGCCATCACCGGCAACCCCGCATCCGAATTGGCGCAATTGGCAGACCTGCACCTGGACACCAGCGTGGCTCAAGAAGCCTGCCCGCTGAATCTGGCCCCCACGGCCAGCACGACGACTGCGCTGGCATTGGGCGATGCGCTCGCTGTCGCCTGCCTGGAGGCTCGCGGTTTCGGCCCCGAGGACTTTGCCCGGTCGCATCCCGGTGGCACCCTGGGCCGCCGTTTGCTGACTCACGTACGCGACGTCATGCGCGATGGCGCCGCCCTGCCGCTGGTCGCGGAGGACGCCAAACTCTTCCCCGCCCTCGAAGAAATGTCCGCAAAAGGCATGGGCATGACCATCGTGTTAGATTCGTCGGGTAAACCGGTCGGCATTTTCACCGACGGCGACTTGCGCCGCCTCATCGAACGCCATGGCGACATCCGCAATCTGACCGTCGCTCAGGGCATGACCCGTATGCCGCGCAGCATAGGCCCCGACGCGCTGGCCGTCGATGCCGCCCGCCTCATGGACGAGCAACGGCTCAACCAGATGCTGGTTGTCGACGCCAGTGGAGCCCTGCTGGGCGCTTTGCATATGCATGATCTGATGGCAGCCAAGGTAGTATGAATATGAATATCCCCCGCTCTTCTCCCCACCCCGCCGAAGCGCTGGTGCTGGCCCGCATTCCGCCTGCCGTGCGCGAACGTGCCGCCGCGGTGCGCCTGATGGTCTTCGACGTGGATGGCGTACTGACCGACGGCAGTCTGTACTACGGTGAAAACGGCGAGGAACTGAAACGGTTCCATACCCTGGATGGCCATGGCCTGCGCCTGCTCACCGAGGGCGGCCTGAAAATCGCACTCGTTACCGGGCGTTCGGGCCCCATCGTGAGCCGCCGTGCAGCGGAACTCGGGATTGCCGACGTCATGCAAGGCATCCGCGACAAGGCCGGTGCCCTGACGGAACTCGCACAACGACACGCCGTCGCGCTCAACCAGACAGGCTTTATGGGTGACGACATCATCGACCTGCCGGCCATGCAGCGCGCGGGCTTTGCCGCAAGCGTGCCCAACGCGCCGGGCTATATCACTCAGGCGGCGCACTGGGTCGCCTCGCAGCCAGGCGGCAGCGGTGCGGTACGCGAATGCTGCGACCTGCTGTTGGCCTCGCAGGGCCGGCTCGGCCCCTTCATGATGGCGCCGGGCCTGCTGGGCGCAGGCGCCATCCAATAACCCATCGGCCAGGCATGAAAGAGCGACTTCCCGCACTAATCGCATTATTGTTGTTGATTGCACTGGTGGCCTGCACCTGGTGGGCTGCCGACTACGCACAACGCGCCATTCCCGTCGATCCGCCACGCCGTCTGACACACGAAATGGATTCCTGGGCGCGCGACTTTGTCATGCTGCGCACCGACCCCCAGGGCAAACCCATCAATCGCATGGAAGGCAAATACGTGGAGCACTTCCCCGATGACGATTCGTACCATGTCACTGCCCCGCGTGCGATCGGCCAGCAAGAAGCCAACCCCATCACCGTCGGGACGGCCAACACCGCCGTCATGGAACAGGGCGGCAAACGCATCGTCATGAACGGCAAGGCCCATTTGCACCGCCAGCAAGACGCCCAAAACGATGCACTTGACGTACGCAGCGAACAGCTCATCATCCTGCCTGATGAGGATGTCATTTATACCGACCTGCCCGCCGTCGTCCTCAAGGGCAATTCGCGCATGAGCGGCACTGGCATGCACTACAACAACAAGACCCGGCAACTCCAGGTCTCCGCGTCGACCGACGTTGAGATTTCCGGTTCCGAAACACGTGGCCGTACTCGAAACGGCGCCAACCAGAATTGACCATGACAGACAGAACTTTCCCCCATGTCGCCCCCTTGGCCTGCCGCCACCGCGTGGCACGTGCCGGCGCCTTGCTCCTGACGACGCTGTTGCTAGGTATGGGCGCCAACGCTCACGCGCAGCAGCAAAGCGATTCGGCTGAAGAGCCCAGCACCATGATCTTGTCGGACACGCTGCACTATGACGACCTCAAACGCCAAAGCGTATTCACGGGCAACGTGGTGCTCACACGCGGGCTGATGAAACTGACCGCCGACAAGCTCGAGGTCAACGAAGACGAGGCGGGCAATCAGCACGGTACGGCTATTGCGAACAAGGGCAAAGTCGTCACGATCCGCCAAGAGCGCCCCGAGACTTTTGACGTCATCGAAGGTACGGGCCTGCGCGCTGAATACGACAGCAGCAAAAGTCAATTCGACCTGATCGGCCAAGCCGTGGTGATCCGCTATATCTGCGGCAAACAGTTCGACACGATCCGCGGCGAGCGGGTACGCTACAACGAAAAAACCGGCGTTTACCAAGCGCAAGGCGGTGCCAACTCTTCTGCCCCCGGCGGCCGCGTGCGTTCAGTCGTCGAGCCGCGCTCCAAGGCCGATGCGGCAGTCGCCGAATGCCGGGCCGGCAAGGGCAACAAAAAGGCCAAACAAACTAATGGCTAATCCTTCTTCATCTCTCAGTACCGCAGCAATGACTGACACCCGCACGCCGTCTCCGCCGCCCTCCGCCGCTGGCGTCAAGCAAGGCAGCCTGCGTGCCACGGGCCTGCGCAAGGTCTACAACGGCCGCACCGTCGTGCAAGACGTCTCCCTGTCGGTTGTCAGCGGCGAAGTGGTGGGCCTGCTGGGCCCCAATGGCGCCGGCAAAACCACCAGCTTCTACATGATTGTCGGCTTGGTGCCGGCCGACTCAGGCAGGATCGAAATCGATGGTACCGCCATCACCTCGATGCCGATTCACAAGCGGGCTCGCATGGGGCTGTCTTATCTGCCTCAGGATGCATCTGTGTTCCGTCGCCTGACCGTCGAACAAAACATCCGGGCAGTCCTGGAATTGCAGCTTGACGCACACGGTAAAGCCCTATCCGAACCACAAATCAAAGAGCAGCTCGAAACACTGCTCGATGAACTGCAGATCGGTCATATCCGCGGGAGTGCCGCGATTTCCTTGTCAGGCGGCGAACGCCGGCGTGTAGAGATCGCGCGCGCCCTGGCCACACGGCCGCGTTTCATTTTGCTGGACGAGCCTTTTGCTGGGGTCGATCCCATCGCCGTGATCGAGATTCAGCGCATCGTTCGTTTTCTGAAAGGCCGCGGGATCGGCGTCCTGATCACTGATCACAACGTGCGTGAAACACTCGGTATTTGTGACCGCGCCTACATCATCAGCGAGGGCAAAGTCCTCACCGACGGCCAGCCTGACGAAATCGTGGGCGACCCCGCCGTACGCCGCGTTTACCTGGGTGAGCATTTCCGGATGTAAGCAAAATAATTGCTGCGAACCCGACTTGTTTTACCCGATAGAGTCTATACACTAGTACTAACAGAGTTCCATTTCATCTTTCCTACAGGAGACCCTTTTATTCACTTTCCCGCGCGATAAGCGCACCTTGTAATGCCCTCGCCGCACCTTCGGCTTGCTGCTCCCCCGAGGGAGCGCGTTTGCCCACGGACGGCCTGACGGCAAACTTCTCTTTGATATAGAAGGAGAGCGCACTATGAACCTGAGCATCTGCGGTCGTCATCTCGACGTCACCCCGGCCATCCGGGAATATGTCATGAACAAACTGGCGCGAGTGCTGCGGCATTTCGATCACGTGATCGATACCCAGGTTATGCTCTCAGTAGAGCCCCTGCGGCATAGAGCCGAAATCACGATGAGACTACGTGGCAAAGACATCCACTGCGAAGCCGTGGACGAAAATCTCTATGCAGCCATCGACCTTCTGGCCGACAAGATCGACCGTCAAGTCCTGAAACACAAAGACAAGGTGCAAAGCCATACAGCTGAATCCGTCAAAAGACAAACGGACTTCAGCGCGCCGCCTTCCCCGTAAGGCCTCTACAGTACGACGGGCTCGCACGTAAGCGACCTAGCCCCATCCCAGATCCGCTCGACGGATCATGCTGACACCGGTGTCCCGCAGGATGAAACAATCCCGCCGGGGCATCGGCAAGATTCTCGCCCTTCCCCTCGCAGGCCTTTGTCACCGGTTACACCCCTGACTCGGCGTCCCCCTTTTCATTCTGGCCCCGAACCGACTATGCTTTCGGATTCAAACAGGCGAGCGACCGCAGCGATTTTGCCGCCGGGCCGCCCCCAAGGCAAAAAGCTCCCCCTCGAGGGCAGCAAGCCGAGGGCGCAGCGTGGGGGCTTTTTTGCACTGCGGCATAAAACTCTATAATGACCCGCATGAATCATTTGTCGCGCATCCTACCCGCCGGCAACGTTGTGCTCGACATGGCCGTTACCAGCAAGAAACGAGCATTCGAGCAGGCCGGGCTACTCTTTGAAAACCATCACGGTCTGGCCCGAACCGTTGTGTTCGACAGCCTGTTCGCTCGCGAGCGCCTTGGGTCTACGGCCCTGGGCCAAGGCGTGGCCGTGCCCCACGGCCGCGTCAAGGGGCTGGAAACGCCGCTGGCCGCTTTCGTGCGGCTGGCACAGCCCATCGCATTCGATGCTCCCGATGGCGAGCCCGTCTCCATGCTGATGTGCCTGCTCGTGCCTGAAACGGCTACCCAACAGCATCTGGACATTCTGGCCGAATTGGCCCAGCTCATGTCCAACAAAGCCCTGCGCGAGGCCTTGGCCACGGAAACCGATCCGGCCGAAGTCCACCGCATGCTGACCACCGGCCAACGCTGATATCGCGGGACAACGCCATGCTGACGGTGCAGGAACTGATCGACGATAACGTTGGTGACATTCCCCTTAACTGGATCGCAGGTCAGAATGCGGCCCAACGGGCGATTCCTGACGACGGCATGGCGGCCGCCGACCTGGTCGGTCACCTGAATCTCATCCACCCCTCTCGCGTCCAGGTATTTGGCCAAGAGGAAATCGCCTACTACCAGCGCATCGACCGCCGCCGCCGCGTCCACCTCATGGACGAGCTCTTGCTCGGAGGCGTGCCGGCCATTTTGCTGGCCGACGGCCTGACACCAACGCAGGACCTGATCGACCAATGCGAACAGCATCAGGTCCCCCTGCTATCGACACCGGTAGCCGCCGCCCAGCTGATCGATCTGCTGCGGATCTACCTGAGCAAGAAACTCGCACCCACGACCACCGTGCATGGCGTCTTCATGGACGTGCTTGGCCTGGGGGTACTCATCACGGGCGAGTCGGGGCTGGGCAAAAGCGAACTGGCGCTGGAATTGATCTCGCGCGGACATGGCCTGGTCGCCGATGATGCGGTGGAGTTTTCGCGCATTGCTCCAAACATGATCGAGGGCCATTGCCCACCCCTGCTGCAAAACATGCTGGAGGTGCGCGGACTGGGGCTGCTGGATATCCGCACCATTTTTGGCGAGACCTCCGTTCGCCGCAAAATGCGCCTGAAACTCATCGTGCATTTGGTGCGTGCGACGGCTCAAGACAAATTCGAGCGCCTGCCATTGCAAGACATCACGCAGGACATGCTGGGCCTGCCTGTGCGCAAAGTCATGCTGCAGGTGGCCGCCGGCCGCAACCTGGCCGTGCTGGTCGAGGCCGCCGTACGCAATACCATCCTGAAACTGCGCGGCATCGACACGCTGGGCGAATTCATGGAACGGCAGGCCATGGCGATCCTGCAAAGCAGCAAATAAACGCGCTCAGTTCAACGCGAAGCATCCCGCACACGCTTGACCTCGAATGCCGTCACCGCGCTCGCCCGGTTGTCCCAACTGAATCGGATAAACGAAATCAGCGCGGCAATATCGTTGTCCCCCAAGACCTGCCCAAAGGGCGGCATGCCATGCGGCCGAGGGTTGGCCGCCGTGGCCGGCGCGTAAGCCCCATCCAACACCAGACGGATCGCATTGATCGGCGACGGCGCGGTCACGGTGGGATTGCCCGCCAATGGCGGCCATGCCAGTCCGCTGCCCTGTCCCTGGTCTTGATGGCATTGTGCACAATGCTGGGCATACAGCTTTCCCCCACGGTCCATTACCGCGTTCGAGGGCTGAGCGGCTGCGTCGGACTGGTTGTTGGACGAGACGTCCAGGCTGCTCTGCGTAGGAGGCAAGGACTTCAGATACGTCCCCATGGCTAAAGCATCCGCCTCGCTCAGATACTGCGAACTGCCCAGCACCACTTCGGCCATGGGTCCGCTGGCCGTCGAGTGCTGCGCCATGCCTGTGCGCAACAACGCCGCGATGTCTTGCGCAGTCCATTTCCCCAAGCCTCTCACCGGATCGGCGGTCAGAGAAGGGGCATACCAATCCAACCCCGCAATCATGCCTCCGGTCAGCCCGTCTGCGGCTCGTGTCGCCCCCAGGCTGTTGCGCGGCGCGTGGCAGGCAGCGCAGTGCCCCAGCCCCTCGACCAGATAGCGGCCGCGATTCCATTGGGCAGATTGACCCTCGTCCTCTGGCAGCACGCCCGGCTCGAAATACAAAGCGCGCCAAAACGCCAATAACCCCCTCTGATCGTAGGGGAATTTCAGCCCATGGGCTCGACTAGGCTGACTGGAGGGTGTCACGGTGCGCAAGAACGCAAATAACGCATCGGAATCCGCACGCGAAACCCGGGTGTACTCCGTATAAGGGAATGCGGGGTACAGCAGGCTTCCGTCCTTGGATTTGCCGTTGTGCAAGGCTTGCCAAAAATCGTCAGCGGTCCAAGCACC
Organism: Bordetella muralis; assembly: GCF_965139205.1. Classification (GTDB taxonomy): domain Bacteria; phylum Pseudomonadota; class Gammaproteobacteria; order Burkholderiales; family Burkholderiaceae_B; genus Bordetella_A; species Bordetella_A muralis. The sequence continues at coordinate 15,986 of NZ_CBCSIU010000032.1, read as the reverse complement.
AATACCGGCTTGGGGGTCGGGCGTAATGTTCGGACCATACAAGGTGCCAAACGGTGTGGGTATGGGCGTACCGCCTGCGTAGGTTTGGCCGCCAGGCACCGTATGACACCCCATGCAGTTGCCGAGCCTGGCCAGGTAGCGCCCCTGTTCGATCAGTTGTTGCCCCGCGACTGCCGATTCCGCGCCGGCTTGCGCTATAGCCGGACTCGGTGCCACGTCATCACGGGTACCAATCCAATACAAGACGCCCACGGCCGCCAGGCATGCCACGAACAAGGTCAACAGACCATATTGAATGATGCGTTTCATGCCGCCCCTCAGCGTTGCGCCTGACTGCCACATTCGGCAGGCAAGGTGGTTGCCCCTGCTGGGTCGGGCAGGTATGGCTCTACGACAGGACGCGACGACAGCCATGCCGACAGTGCGCCGATGTCTTCCGGTGTGAGCTTGTGAGCAACGTCAGCCATGCAATCGGGAGCGGCCGCGCGACGCAGTCCGTTTTTCCAGCCGCCGATCTGCGCGCCGATATAGTCGCGAGGCAAACCCAGCAGGCCGGGGATCGCAGGCGAGTGCCCGCTGAGCGCCGCACCGTGGCAAGCCACACATGCGGGCAAACCGCGTGCGGGATCGCCGTGCATGGCCAACACCCGGCCGTGCTCCAGCATATCAGCCGACACCACCGGCCGAACGGGAGGCGGATACGGCACATGCTGGTCCGCAAAATAGGAGGCAATTTCACGCAAATAATCGTCCGGCAATCCCGCCAGCAAATGGGTCATGGGCCGATATAGCCTTAAACCGTCACGAAAATTCAACAACTGATGGTAAAGATAGTCGCTGGGCTTGCCGGCCAACCGTGGGTAATAGCCATCGGCCCCCGCCTTGCCTTGTGCGCCGTGGCACGCGGTACAGGCAGCCACGCGCGCTTGCATGGTATCCGGCTGCAGGATGTCGTTGCCCGGCGCGGTAGATTGTGCAGAAACGGGCGACAGAGCGCTTAGCGCCACAAGAGCCCAGCCCAGCGCCCAGCGCAAGGGCCATCCCATTTGATACCTACAGGAAAACGCTGACATGGAGGATGCTGACATTGATTGCTGCGAAGGAAAGAAATCAGGACAATGAACGGCCGGCACGACATGGCGGCCTCATCTTACGCCGCCAAGTCCGATAGGTACAGAAAGCTCGTACGGCTCCCGCGCGCTACTGATCACATCACAACGCATCCGGTAGAGAACGGGTAGCCAAAATCATGCAACAATCAGGGTCATGTTAAGAGTCGTCCTCATTACCGGAATATCTGGCTCAGGCAAGTCGGTGGCATTGCGCATGCTCGAAGACACCGGCTATACCTGCATCGACAATCTGCCGGTGCGCTTCCTAAGCGAGTTCATCTCCAGCGCGCGCGATGAAAATCTGGAGCGGGTCGCTATTGCCATCGACGTGCGTTCCCCAGGAGAGCTGGCAGAGCTGCCTGACGTGGTGACCGCGCTGCGCGCCATGGGCACGTCGCTACGGGTCATTTTCCTGGATGCCAACACACAGACACTGGTCCAGCGTTATTCCGAGTCTCGCCGCCGTCACCCGCTGACAGACCGTTTGTCACGGGGTGGGCAAGCTCCCTCGCTGCTCGATGCGATTTCGCTCGAGCGCGATCTGCTGGCGCCCTTGCGGGAGCAGGAGCATGTCATTGACACCTCGGGCCTGACGCCGGGCCAATTGCGCTCTTGGATTGCCGATCTGATCCAAGACGATCGGCCGCCGTTGGTGCTGACGTTCGAGTCGTTTGCCTATAAACGCGGCGTACCCAACGACGCAGACCTGGTATTTGACGCACGCTGTTTGCCCAACCCGTACTATGACCGCAACTTGCGTCCATTGACGGGCCGTGACGAGCCTGTCGCTACCTGGCTGGCGAGCTTTGATGTTGTCGGACAGATGATTGACGACATTACGGGCTATTTGCGGCGCTGGTTGCCGCAATACACGCAAGATACGCGCAATTATCTGACTGTCGCTGTCGGATGCACCGGTGGACAACACCGTTCGGTCTATGTCGTCGAGCAGCTGGCTAAACGCTTTGCGGACCACGACCCGTTGTTGATACGCCACCGCGCCCAGTTACCGGACGAACACACGTGATCCGCACCCGCCAATTCCTGATGCCCTTTGTGGTCAGCCTGGCCGTGATCATCGCAGGCTGCTCGTCCACCAGCCCCCGGAAGGCGGGCGGATATTACAAGGACGACGGTCCAGGTAAAGATGTGCCCGCTGATGTCGATACGACGTCGGATGCGATTCCGCGTATCGAGCCGCTGGCTAGCGGGGCCAACCGTCCGTACACCGTGTTGGGCAAACGCTATGTGCCGATCACCGATCCGGACAAGCCCTACAAGGCACGCGGAGTGGCTTCCTGGTATGGCAAAAAATTTCACGGCAACAGCACCTCGATTGGCGAGTCTTATGACATGTACGCGATGACGGCGGCGCATCCCACGATGCCGCTGCCCAGTTACGCGCGTGTAACCAGCAGCGTCAATGGCCGTACGATCATTGTCCGGGTCAATGATCGGGGACCATTTCATCGCGGCCGCATCATGGATCTGTCGTATACCGCGGCGCATAAGCTGGGCTTGATCGGCAGCGGCAGCGGCGAGGTGACGGTGGAGCGCATTCTGCCCGAAGAGATCCGTCTGGCGCAGTCGCGGGGGACGGTGGTGACGGCCACTGGCGAGGCGGCGTCCACCGCCCGGGGAGACACGGTCACGCCTACACCGCTGCCATCGTCGACATTGACGATGACGGAATTGGAACCCACGCCGGTGGCGTCGATGGCGCCGGCCACTGTGTCGGGTGCCCCTGCTGCCGCGGATACGGCTACGGCTGTCGCGAGTGCAGCCAACACGCCTGTGCCGGCCTCGGCCCAGCCTGCCGGGGTTTATCTGCAAATGGGCGCCTTCAGCCAGCCGGCGAATGCGCAGGCGCTGGTGCGGCGGGTCAATAGTCAGTTGAATTCGTCGGCGGGGAATGTGCCCGCAGTCGTGCAGCAGAATGGCTCGCTGTATCGGGTGCGGTTGGGCCCTTATGCCGATCGGGCTACGGCATTGAATGTGGCGCAGCAGGTGGCGGATCGGACCGGCATTTTGCCCAGCTTGGCGACTTATTGAGGACGGTTACGGCATCACCAGGGCAGGTCTAGCTGGCCGTTGTCTACACGGCGCACGCGGGGATGATGGCCCAGGTAGCGGTGGCCCTCGTGTTTGAGCAAGGCTTGTTTGCGTTCCAAGCCGCCGCCGAATCCGGTCAGCGAGGTATCGCGGCCGATGATGCGGTGACAGGGAATGAAAATCGAAATCGGATTGCGACCGACGGCCTGGGCGGCAGCGCGAACGGATTTGGGCTTGCCGATGGACAACGCGAGATCGCTATAGCTGTTGGTCGTGCCAAAGGGTAGCGCCAACAGGGCCTCCCAGACGGCCTGTTGGAACGGCGTGCCCTGCGGGGCAAGCGGCACCTCGAATTCGCGGCGTTCGCTTGCAAACCACTCGGCCAGCTCTGTTTCGGCTTGGCAGAGTGTCGGGTGTTCGGGGTGCTTTTGCCATGCGTCTGAGTAGGCCGGCAGGTCCCATTGGTCCAGAAACCAAGCGCCGCTCAATGCGGGGAAATCATCGTTTGCACTGGACAGTGACGCCGCGGCGAGGCGCATTGGACCCAAGGGTGTCTCGGTGTCCAGATAAATCACGCGATGTTCGGCAGTAGGGAGTTTCATACATCTGCCTTGCGAGCTAGTGCCAGCGCGTACATGACGTCTCGCGGCTGGCCGGTGACTTTTGCGGCGACCTTTGCGGTGTCGCGCACGGATAATGTCTCGAGCAAGGCATCGAGTAGTACGAGGGTCGCAGGATCGTCGGGACCGGACTCGTCGTGTCCAGATGACGGTGCCGCATGTACGATCAGTACGAATTCGCCCTGGGCGCGGTGAGCATCCTCGGCGAACCAGTCGGCGGCCTGCGCCAGTGGCAGTGTGACGATTTGCTCAAAACGCTTGGTCAGCTCGCGAGCGATCGTCAGCTCTCGTTGTCCACCGCATACTTCGAGTAAATCAGCCAGCATGGCCGTAAGCCGATGCGGTGACTCGAACATCACGACGGGAGCGGGCAAGGCGCACCACGAACGCAGCCAGCGCTGCCGCGCCACGGCCTTGTGCGGCGCAAAGCCCGCGAAAGCATAGGCAGGATTTTCGTCGGAGGTCACGCCGCTGCCCATCAGGGCTGTGATGACGGCGCTGGGCCCGGGCACCGGCACCACGACATAGCCGGCAGCACGCACTGCACGCACGACGCGTGCGCCGGGATCGCTGACCGCGGGTGCACCCGCGTCGGAGATGAGCGCGACACGCTGGCCCTGTTCCAAGCGTTGACAAATGTCCTGGGCAGCAGCGGCCTCGTTATGGCGATGAGCGGCCATCAGCGGCGTGGAGATTCCCCAGGCGTCCAACAAACTGCGGCTGGAGCGCGTGTCCTCGGCAGCGATCACATCTGCCTGCGCCAAGGCTTGCCAGGCGCGCAGTCCCAGGTCACCCAGGTTGCCGATCGGGGTGGCCACCACGTACAAGGCGGCCTCGGGCCAGTACTGGCCAGTCACGCGCTCGGCCATGCGGCTCCAGGCATCGCCAGCCTGCGCCAATGGGACATTTTGATTCATTCGGGACACCACCAAACAGCAAAGTATGTCAGTGTAGCCGCCCCGACAAGACGATGGCATCCGGCCCCATGCATGACCCGTTTCTGGATATTGCCTACGCGCGCGCTCAGCAGGCGCAACAGCGTCAACTCAAGCGGCGCCGTGCCGCCGCCCGGCGAGCTGCTCGAGCGTCCACCGCAGATGGCGACATGGACCGCGAACCATCGGCATCCCCAACACAACGCGTGGGCGCGGAGCACGAAGACCGCGCGCTGCAACGGCTCATCGACGCGGGGCTGGTTCCGCTGGCACGCAATCTCCGGTGTCGTGCCGGCGAAATCGACCTTGTCATGCGGGACGGCGACATGCTGGTCTTTGTGGAGGTCCGAGCCCGCGCCAGCAATCGCTACGGCGGCGCCGCGGCCAGTGTCGGCCCCGAAAAACGCGCACGCCTCATTCGCAGTGCGACATTGCTGTTGCCCGGCTTGGCACGCCGGTATTGGCAGGGCCATACCCCGATCGCCCGCTTTGACGTGGTCGCCTTTGACGGCGATGAAATTGAATGGCTGCGGGCGGCATTCAGCCTGTGAAAGGCGGATAGTTTTGGTGACATGTGTATCTCTCCTGCGAACGCCGGATGTGCCTCGCACAGTCGTCCTGAGTTTGCCGGCCTGCGCCCCTGGGCGAATACCGGCGTGACACGCTTTGAACCCACCTCGCCGCCCGCAGGCGCGTCCGCCGCGTCCCCCTGCGACCATGAGATAATGCGCGCATGGATATGACCTCTAGAATGACGTCGCACTTTCGCGACGCCATGGCTGCCTGTGAAGAAAGCATGCACGCGCTGTCGGCCCCCCTGGCCAGCGCGGTCGATATGCTATTTGCGGCGCTGGCCAACAATGGCAAGATTCTCGCTTGCGGCAACGGCGGCTCGGCTGCCGACGCTCAACATTTCATTGCTGAACTGGTCGGCCGCTTCGAACGCGAACGGCTGCCCTTGGCAGGTATCGCCCTGAACACCGATACCGCCATTCTGACCGCGGTCGGCAACGATTACGGCTTTGAGGAAATCTACGAACGCCAGGTCAGCGCGCTCGGGCAACCGGGCGACGTGCTGGTCGCGATTTCCACCAGCGGAAATTCCGCCAACGTGATCCGCGCCATGGAGGCCGCTCACGACCGCGAAATGACCATCATCGTCCTGACCGGCAAGGGTGGCGGGGTCATGAGTGAACTATTGACCGAACACGACGTCAATTTATGTGTGCCTCATGACCGCACCATGCGCATCCAGGAAATTCACTCCCTGCTGTTGCATGCGCTCTGTGACGGTATCGATGCCTTACTTCTCGGAGACACCGAATAATGTTGGACACTCAAAAGGTTGCTCGCCCCCTGCTTCTGGCTGCCATGATCGCCACCGCGGCGGTTTCCCTTTCGGCCTGCGCCCCGTTGATCGTGGGCGGCGCCGCGGCTACCACCGCAGTCGTCATCACGGACCGGCGCACGTCTGGCGCTCAGCTCGAGGACAAAAACATCGAGTTCAAGGCCGAGAAGCAAATCGGCGACAAACTGGGCGACAGTGCCCGCGTCAATGCGCTCTCGTACAACAACGTGTTGCTGCTGACGGGCGATGTCCCCTCGGCAGAGGCCAAGACCCAGGCCACGTCCATTGCGCAAGGCATCCAGCACGTCAAAAAAGTAGTCAATCAGCTCAATATCGGGCCTGCAGCGTCGTTTAGCACCCGCTCCAACGACACCTGGCTGACATCCAAAGTCAAAACCCAGCTGATCAACACCAAGTATGTACCGTCTGCCACGATTGACATCACGACGGATCGTGGCGTGGTGTACATGATGGGTCTGGTCACCGAAGCCGAAGGCGACTACGCTGCCAACGCCGCCTCGACAGTCAGCGGCGTGACCAAAGTCGTGAAGATCTTCGAAACCATCAGCCGCGAAGAAGCCATGCGCCTGTCCGGGCAGAGCGACTCCAAATCGAGCACGACGTCGTCATCCAGTACCTCGTCGCAAACCAGAGCGCCCATCGAATCCGGTAGTGGCAACGCCACCAACGGTGTCGAGCTCATGCCGATCAAATAGGTCAACAGATTAATCCGGCCGCCTTGCGGCTACGCCCTTTTCTCCCCGGTATGAATGCCGCGGTTTCTCGAGGCAGAAGATGAAAAAAATCGTTCTCACCCTGGCCGTCCTGGTGGCGGCTGGCATCGGCGCCTGGTTCGTGTGGCGCCCTGCCCCGACCGCGCCCGATGTCGCCTTCACAACGATCGAAGGCAAGACATTCAGCATGCAAGACCTGCGCGGCAAGGTCGTGCTGGTGAAATTCTGGGCCACGAGCTGCGTCACCTGCGTCAAGCAAATGCCGGGCGCCATCGAGACGTACAAGAAATACGCCCCCAAAGGCTATGAGGCCGTGGCCGTGGCCATGAGCTACGATCCGCCCAATTATGTGTTGAACTACGCCGAAACGCGCAAGCTGCCCTTCCCGGTGACACTGGACACCAAAGGCGAGCTCGCCCGCGCGTTTGGCGACGTCAAACTCACTCCCACGGCGTTCCTGATCGACAAGGAAGGCCACATCATCAAACGCTATCTGGGCGACTACGACGTGGCGGAATTTCACGCCACGCTGGAAAAAGCGTTGGCGACTGGCTGATCACAACAGTCAGTATCGCATTTGGGCCTCTTTGCCACCCGAGGCCGCCTGCGCCAGTGCCTTGGTAATGATGCTGGTCGACACATTGGCAAAATAGCGCGCCCCCAAGGCGCCGTACTTTTCCTCATCGGCGGGCGTCAACGCGATGATGCCCGGACACTTTCCTGCCGAGGCAATCGCCTTTAGCCCCTGCTCGATGGCCTGCTGCACGGGCGCGGCATTCCAGTCGCTGCCGTATCCCATGGCATGGGCCAGATCGTTCGGGCCGATAAACACCGCGTCTACGCCATCCACTGCGGCGATCTCTCCTGCAACGGCAATGGCCTCCGGGGTTTCGATCATGGCAATGAATCCGATGCCGTCATTGCTGCGCTGAGTGTGCCCGGCCCCGCCAAATGCGCCGTAGCCTGCGGCACGCGTGCTGAATGCGCTGCCGCGCCGGCCCACCGGCGGGTAGTGAATCATGTCCGCCAGGCGCTGTGCCTGTGCAACGCTCTCGACCATGGGTACCTGCACCGCACTGGCCCCCATGTCCAGGATGCGCGGCAGGTCTGGTTCAAAGCAACGCACGATGGGAACGATGCCTGTGGCACGCGCCGCGCGCAGCATGTGTTCCGTCACCCCGAAATCCGCACTGCCGTGCTCGTTGTCCAGAATGATGAAATCAAAGCCCGCATAGGCACACATTTCAACGATGGCCGGACTGGGCAGGCCGTTGAATAGACCTCGCAGAGGCTTGCCACTGCGCAGCATGTCGGGTAACCGCCCGTCCAAGGGATAACGTGCATCAGTCATTACTGTCTCCGAATACAGCGACGTGTGTGATCAATCGGCCTGAATACCTGCATCCTTGATCACTTTGCCCCATTTTTCAATCTCACTGCGCTGGAATTGCGAAAATGCAGCCGAATCCCGGCCGTCCGGTGCGACCCCGAGCGTCATCAATTTGGCACGCACTTGCGGTGTCTTCACGATTTCCGCTATCTCGCGCGCCAGCCGGTCTACGACGGGAGCAGGCGTGCCTGCAGGTGCAAAGATACCCTGCCAGGACTGCATTTCAAAACCGGGCAGCCCGAGTTCAGCCAATGGCTTGACCCCAGGCAGATCTGCCAAAGGCTGTGCCGAGGTGACGCCTAATACCTTGACGCGTTTTGCATCGATCATCGGACGCGCTGCGGCGACCGTCTCAAACACCATATCGATTTGCCCGCCGATCAAATCCACCATGGCCTGCGACCCGCCCTTGTAGATGATCTGACGCAGGCGAGTATCCGAGATGGACTGGAACAACTGGCCCGACAAATGCTGCGAAGTCCCTGCGCCCGCGGTGCCGTACGTCAAATTATCTGGCTCCGCACGCGCAGCATCGATGACCTGCTGGACCGAGTTGAACGGACTATCGGCGCGAACCACCAAGGCATTGCTGACCATGCCCACCAGCGCAACCGGCGTGAAATCCTTCACCGGATCGTAGCCAGGCGACTTGATGAAGAACGGATTGACGGCATGTGTCGTGATAGTGCCGCCGACCAGGGTGTAGCCGTCCGGCTCGGCCCGGGCCGCCTGTTGCGTACCGACCAGCCCTGACACGCCTGGCTTGTTCTCGACAATCACCGACTGCCCTAGCCGCGCGCTCAATTGTTCTGCCATCAATCTGGCCACGCCATCGGATACGCCGCCGGGCGAGAACGGCACAATGTATCGAATGGTTTTGGTGGGCCACGCGGCGTCATTCGCTTGCGCCTGAGCCATCGGCATAACGCTCCCCATGGCGGCTACTGCAATCAAGGTGCGAATGAAAAAGCCCGTGCGCTGCGCCTTCGGCTTGCTGCTTCCACCGCGGGCGTTTTGGTTTTGGAACTGTCCGCTAACAAAAAAACGACTGATCATGTTGTCTCCTGCAAATCATTGCCAGCGTGCTCAATACACGCCGTTAAAGGTTGTTGTCTTTCGGTTTGGATCTGACGGTCGCACGCTCTATGAGGTCGCAAGGCACGACCACGTCACGCGGCCGTAGCTCGGCCTGCATCTGTTCACGCAGCAGATTGACGGTGGCATCGACCATGGGTTCGACCTGTTGACGTACGGTTGTCAATTGATACGCTCCCCAAGCCGCCTGCGGGACATCGTCAAACCCGACCACAGCGACGTCTTCGGGAATGCGCAGCCCGACCTCCTGGCGCAGCACGTCCAAAACCGCAATGGCCATGTGATCATTGCCCACGAACAGGGCATCGGGACGAGCATCGTCCGCAAACATGCGACGCACCGCAGCCTGCGCGAGATCAAAGTTGTAATGTCCCACCTCGCGGCAACTGACATCGTGTCCCAGTTGACGCAACGTATCGCGATAGCCGCGCTCCCGCTCAATGCTGGTTGACGAATCCTCCAGCCCGGCGAGATAGCCAAAGCGACGATATCCACGTTCGACCAGCAGCCGTGCGACCTTGGCACCGCCTGCATAGTTGTCCGAGGTCACCGAGCTGCTGGCATGCCGAGCCAACCCACCGAGAATGGATACCCGGTTGAACTGCACCACCGGCACGCCGACTTCGGCGCAACTCTGCGCGACGTTAGACGACAGCATGGCCGAGGCCATCACGATGCCATCGACTTGATATTGCAGAATTTCCGCCAACACGCCATCCGCAGCCTCGTCGACCTCGGCGATGAACATCAAGACGTGATAGCCCTCTTTCTGCAACTTCTGCGAAAGCTTTTCGATCACCAGCGGATAGAACTGGTTTTCGAGATAGCTCATCACCAGCGCCACGATACGGCTGCGGCGCGTAATCAGACTGCGTGCCAAGGCATTGGGCCGATAGCCCAGCCTCTGCGCCGCGGCCAATACCTTGCGCCGCGTTTCCTCTGACACGCTGGCCCCGGGAGTAAACGTGCGGCTCACAGCAGACTGCGACACCTGCGCCAGATCGGCCACATCCTGGGCACGAGGAGCGGTTTTCATGCGGCGGTCCATCCGGCATCCAACATCAACGCACTGCCCGTCATCAGACTGGACGCGTCACTGGCCAGAAAGACGATCGCTCCCATCACCTCTTCCAGCCGGCCGACACGTCCCAATGCGTTACGCGCACAGATCCAATCACGAAAACCTGGCTCCTGCAGCATACCTGCGGTCATCGGCGTTTCAATGAACGTCGGACATACCGTGTTCACGCGGATATTCGCGCCGCCCAGCTCCCACGCCAGCGCACGCGTCATTCCTTCCAACGCATGTTTACTGGCACAGTACAAGGTGCGGCGCGGGCTTCCCACATGCCCCATCTGCGACGAGACATTGATGATCGACCCTGCCGACCCTGCTTGCAATAAACGGCGCGCTACTGCGCGGCAGGTATAAAAAGCAGCCTTCACATTGAGATCGAGCACGGCGTCGATATCTTCGATAGGTTGCTCGACTAACGGCTTGGGACGGTTCATCCCGGCGTTATTCACCAGGATATCGAAGGGCTCACCCTGTTCGATGGCATGGTCCACCGCGGCAGCATCCGTCACGTCCAACACCAAGGACGCACAGGCGATCCCCTCGGCGCGCAGCGCCTCGCACACCTGCATCAACTCGGGCTCACGCCGCGCCGCTACCGTCACGTGCGCACCGGCACGGCCGAGCGCGGCGGCGGCGGCCAACCCGATCCCGCCGCTGCCACCGGTCACCAATGCACGGCGCCCGTCCACCCGGAAGTCAGGGCCTGTAGGCAAAGCAATCATGCGCTCGCCTCGGCATCGACCGGTTGATACCACGGCAAATCGGGACGATTACCATAGCGGCGCACGCGGATGTTGGCCTGCTCGCCGTGCCCGGCGAAATTTTCCATATGGCACAAGCGCGAACAATACGCCCCCATGGCGGCACTGGCCTCGTCCGTCAACACGCGTTGATAGGTGCAGGTCTTCAGGAACTTGCCTACCCACAACCCGCCCGTATAACGCGCATTGCGATTGGTCGGCAGCGTGTGATTGGTGCCGATCACTTTGTCGCCAAAGCTCACGTTGGTGCGCGGCCCGAGGAACAGCGCGCCGTAATTGGTCATGTTGTTAAGGAAATAGTCCGGATCCCGCGTCATGACCTGCACGTGCTCGGAAGCTATCTCGTCGGCCACCTGCAGCATCTCTTCATAACTGTCGCAGACAATGACCTCGCCGCAATCCGCCCATGAGACCGCGGCAATGCCCGCCGTCGGCAGGATCGCCAGTTGACGCTCAATCTCGGCCATCGTGTCACGTGCCAGTTGCTCGCTGTTTGTCAGCAACACCGCCGGCGAAGTCGGCCCGTGCTCCGCCTGACCCAGCAGATCGACGGCACACAGTTCGCCGTCCACGCTGTCATCGGCAATCACCAGCGTTTCCGTAGGCCCCGCAAACAGATCGATGCCCACACGGCCATATAGTTGGCGCTTGGCCTCGGCCACAAACATGTTGCCGGGCCCGACCAGCATATCTACAGGCGCCACACTCGGCGTCCCGACAGCCATGGCCACCACCGCCTGCACTCCGCCCAGCACCAGGATTTCATCTGCACCGGCCATGTCCATGGCCGTCACAATGGCAGGATGTGGCTGACCTTGATAAGGCGGCGCCGTCGACACGATGCGTTTTACGCCTGCAACCTTTGCGGTCAGAACGCTCATGTGCGCCGAAGCGAGCAGAGGATATTTGCCGCCCGGGATATAGCACCCCACCGCATTCATCGGCACATGCTTGTGGCCCAGGACCACCCCCGGATACGTTTCGACCTCGACCTCGCGCATCGAGTCACGCTGTATCTGAGCGAAATTGCGCACCTGCGTTTGCGCGAATGCGATGTCCTCGATTTCCCGATCGGACAACTGCTTGCGAGCCGCCTCGATTTCGGCGCGCGACAAACGGAAATCCGCGGGATCCCATTGGTCGAACTTGCGGCTGTATTCCCGTACCGCCTCGTCGCCACGCGCCTCGATGTCTCGGATGATGCCTTCGACAGTCGCTCGGACTTTGGTGTCGTCATCGGTTTTTACGGCAGCGGTCCTGCCACGCTTCAAATAGCGAATCATGATTGCATCCCAGCAAAGGTCAGTGAGTCCTAAAGTGGCTGCACTTTCGACGCCTTGCATACGTATGCAAATAAGGGAAAACCCGTAATTTCATTCCATGACAACATACAAAAAAGCCGAACCGGAATACCGGTTCGGCTTTTTACTGTTGCACCATCCCGGGCCCGCCCTCGTAGGCAAGCCCGGCTATCAGGTACGGTTTAAAACGCCGGCACCACCGCGCCCTTGTACTTTTCCTCGATGAATTTCTTCACTGCAGGAGTGTGTAACGCGTTGACCAGTTTCTTGATGGCCGGAGCGTCCTTGTTGTCTTCGCGGGTAACCACGATATTCGCGTAGGGCGAGTCCGCCCCCTCGATGAACAGCGCATCCTTGGTCGGTACCAAGCCGGCTTCCAGCGCGTAATTGGTATTGATCAGCGCCAGCGCGACATCATCCAGTGCGCGCGGCAAAATGGCCGCCTCCAGTTCGCGGAACTGCAATTTTTTGGGATTTTCGGCAATATCCAGCGGAGTCGCCGTGATGTTGGTCGGATCTTTCAGCTTGATCACGCCTTGCTTTTGCAGCAACAACAAGGCGCGGCCGCTATTGGAAGGATCATTGGGAATCGCCACCGTCGCGCCCGAGGGCAGATCCGCCACCGATTTCAGCTTGCGCGAGTAGCCGCCAAAGGGCTCGACGTGCACCAGGCCAACTGCCACGAGCTTCGCACCGCGATCCTTGTTAAAGGTATCCAGATACGGTTGATGCTGGAAAAAATTGGCGTCCAACTCTTTGTCGGCCAACTGCAGATTGGGCTGCACATAGTCACTGAACACCTTGATGTCCAATTCCACGCCTTCTTTGGCCAGCTCGGGTTTGACAACCTCCAGAATCTCGGCGTGCGGCACCTGTGTCGCACCCACCACCAGCTTTTCAGCATGAGCGGCGCCAGCCAGGAAAAATGCAGAGGCCACCAGGGCCGTCCGGACAAAGGGGAAGCGCATAAATAACCTCGTAAAGTAAACAATCACTGGCCTCGTGAGCCGTGGCCGTTGCAAAAACGCCCTCAATTTACCTGAATAGCAGTTATTTGTCGGGCATAACAACATAGGTTTTGGATATATGGCATACGCGCGGTCTACAATCTGCCGTATGCTTGCCCTGGCAGCGCCGATCTCTACGCGCCGGCGCAGGCATTTTCATTTTTTCTGACCTTTTGACTGAGTTTTTCTGCCATGACCGACACCCCCGATCCTGCCGTCGTTTCGTCGCCTGCTCTGAAGGCGGCTGTTCTTTCCGAAGCGCTGCCGTATATACGACGATTCCATGGCAAGACCATCGTGGTGAAGTACGGCGGCAACGCCATGACCGAAGAGCGCCTGCAACGCAGTTTCGCCCACGATGTGGTGTTGCTCAAGCTGGTCGGCCTGAACCCTGTCATCGTGCACGGCGGTGGCCCGCAGATCGACGATGCCCTGCGTCGTGTCGGTAAACAAGGCACGTTCATCCAAGGCATGCGCGTCACGGACGCCGAGACGATGGAAGTCGTCGAATGGGTGCTGGGCGGCCAGGTCCAGCAAGACATCGTCATGATGATCAACGAAGCAGGCGGCAAAGCCGTCGGCCTGACCGGTAAAGACGGCATGTTGATCCAGGCCAAGAAAAAACTGATGGCCAACAAGGAGAACCCCGCCGAGCCGCTGGACATCGGGTTTGTCGGCGACATCACGCAGGTCGAGCCCGCCGTGGTCAAGGCCCTGCAGGACGATCAATTCATTCCAGTGATTTCGCCTATTGGTTATGGCGAGGACGGCACCGCCTACAACATCAATGCAGATGTGGTGGCCGGCAAAATGGCAGAGGTCCTGGGCGCAGAAAAACTGCTGATGATGACCAACACCCCGGGCGTGCTGGACAAGGCTGGCAAACTGCTGCGCACCTTGTCGGCCCAGACCATCGATGAGCTGTTCGCCGACGGCACCATCTCTGGCGGCATGCTGCCCAAGATTTCGTCATCGCTGGATGCTGCGAAAAACGGCGTGAATTCCGTCCACATCGTCGATGGCCGTGTACCCCACTGCCTGTTGTTGGAAATCCTGACCAGCGAAGGCGTTGGCACCATGATCAGCTCGCATTGATGCGAGCACAACGCTATCTATTGCGGCCCGCGGCGCGCCAGCGTCGCTCGCGCCGCGTTGCCACGGGCGTGTCCGAACGCCTGTGGTTGTTCGATCTGGACAACACGCTGCACGACTGCTCACACGCGATCTTTCCGCGTATCGATCATGGCATGACCCGGGCAGTCGCCGAATCGCTCAATGTCGATATCGACACGGCCAATCAATTGCGCTCGAAATATTGGCGGCGCTATGGAGCGACGGTCATTGGCATGGTGCGTCATCATGGCATCGATCCTCATGCGTTCCTGCGTCTGAGTCACGACTTTGACGTGCGTCCGTTGATCCGTGCAGAGACGGGCCTGGCGGGCAAGCTGCGTCAGTTGCCCGGGCGCAAGGTCCTGCTCACCAACGCGCCGTTTCACTACGCACGCGACGTGCTGCGGCACCTCGGTATCTTGCGGCATTTCGACAGTATGTGGGCCATTGAGCACATGCGTTTGCATGGCGAGTTTCGTCCCAAACCGTCTGCCGCCTTGCTGCGGTACGTCCTGGCGCACGAAGGCGTGCCGGCAGCGCGAGCGGTCCTGGTCGAAGACACACTGCCCAATCTGCGCGGCGCTCGCCAAGTAGGCTTACGAACGGTCCATGTCTATCACACGGGCACGCCTTTCGCTCGCCGCAACAACCAACGTCCGAGCTACGTCGACTTGCGGGTAAACTCGGTCAGTGATTTACTGCTCCGTCGCCGTCCGCTGCGAGTGATATAGCGGGCATTCATTCTTCTCTTGATTCAGACCAACTGTAGTCAGCCATGGCCAGCAAACCCGGCGAGCGCAAGACCCAGATCCTGCAAACCCTGGCAGAAATGCTAGAGCAACCGCACGCGGCGCGTATCACCACGGCCGCGCTGGCGGCGCGCATGCAGGTATCCGAAGCAGCGTTGTATCGACATTTCGCGAGCAAGGCGCAGATGTTCGAGGGGCTGATCGAATTCATCGAAGTCAGCCTGTTCACCCTGGTCAATCAGATCGTCGCAGCCGAGCCGCATGGTGTGGGGCAGGCGCGCAAGACAGTGTCGATGTTGCTGGCGTTTTCAGAACGCAATAAGGGCATGACGCGCGTGCTGACGGGGGATGCGCTGGTAACCGAGGATAATCGGTTGCAGGAGCGGATCAATCACATCAATGATCGGATTGAGGCTTCGCTGAAGCAGTCGCTGCGTGTTGCGGTGACTAATGGGGATCTGCCGGTTGATACGGATGTCAGTGCTCGGGCTAGTTTGCTGACGCATCTCGTGTTGGGGAGGTGGTTGCGGTATGCGCAGAGTGGGTGGAGGGTGGTGCCTACGGGGCATTTGGATGAGCATTTGAGAGTTATGTTGTAGGGCGTGGGGCGGTTTTAGTGCTATTGGCGTCGATGCGGGGCAGTGGCTGCGTGGGGGCTTCACGTGGCCGGTCCGGNGCGGACACCGTAGGG
>NZ_CBCSIU010000031.1:0-45281 GCF_965139205.1 Bordetella muralis | reverse complement strand
GGCATGGCCGGGCGAAATGCCACGGCATCGCATTTGTTATCGCGCGATCGCNGCTTCTATAAGCCATTCTTGTCATGTCGAGACGCAGCGNGATNCCANNCATGGNTGTNGATGGTNCTTGAAGCGACNCCCTGACCGAGGCGCTCGCATGCAATAGATGCACCATCAAAGCAGTGCGCCACGCATCATCGTCGCAAGCCTCGATCGCACTCAAGCAGATCTTCCAACCAGGCACCACGCCACCCCTACCGCATGCCCGGACCGATCGCTTNNGGGGGACGCGCAGGGCGTCCNCCGAAAGCAGCACCGCAAGATCTTCCTCTCTACCACCGCGGCTGCAGAAAAACGCCAAGCAAGAAAGTCGTGCCAGCGATGCAGAGAATTCTAGTTGCTGCCAGTCGAGCCGAGGCAATCGGCCCGGCCGGGCGCCTCAAAGTCGAGTGGAGCGGACGTCGAAGGGAGCGCGNNAANGCGCCGGACCGACTTTGTGAAGCCCGGCCGGGCCGATTGCCTCGGCTCGACGACCAATAGAACCCTGAACACCGATCAGCACAAAAAAAAATGCCAAGCACATCACATGCCTGGCATTTCTCCAGCTAACAACAACAGCGACAAGCCATCGAACAATCAGCCAGCACGTTCCTCGAGAATAGCCACAGCCGGCAAGGACTTGCCTTCCAGGAATTCCAGGAATGCACCGCCCCCAGTGGAGATATAGCCGACCTTGTCAGCGATCCCGTATTTGGCGATGGCTGCCAGCGTGTCGCCACCGCCTGCGATCGAAAACGCAGGTGATTCGGCAATCGCTTTGGCGAGGACTTCGGTGCCGTTGGCGAACGCATCGAACTCGAACACGCCCACGGGGCCGTTCCAGACGATGGTGCCTGCCTGCTGCAGAATCCCAGCCAAATGCTGTGCGGTCTGCGGGCCAATGTCCAGAATCAGATCATCGTCAGCAACCGCGTCAGCCGCCTTGACGGTGGCTTCGGCATCAGCGGAAAACGACTTGGCGCACACCACATCCGTCGGGATGGGGACTTCTGCGCCGCGCTTTTTCATGATGTCGATCACGGCACGGGCCTGCTCGACCTGGTCGGGCTCGGCCAGTGATTTACCAATGGACAAGCCAGCCGCCAGCATGAAGGTATTGGCGATACCGCCGCCCACCACCA
The DNA here is from genome assembly GCF_965139205.1 of Bordetella muralis. Taxonomy (GTDB): domain Bacteria; phylum Pseudomonadota; class Gammaproteobacteria; order Burkholderiales; family Burkholderiaceae_B; genus Bordetella_A; species Bordetella_A muralis. The sequence goes on along the minus strand of NZ_CBCSIU010000031.1, from coordinate 44,109 downwards.
ACTGATCAACCTTGTCGGCCAGCGACTGCAGGATGGAGAGCTTGGTCGAGACCTTGGAGCCGCCGACGATGGCTACCAACGGGCGCTTCGGTTCGTGCAGAGCACGGCCCAATGCGTCCAGCTCGGCCTCGAGCAACGGACCCGCGCAAGCGATCGGCGCAAAACGCGCGATGCCGTGCGTGGTGGCCTCGGCACGGTGTGCCGTCCCGAAAGCATCGTTGACGTAGACGTCGCACAATGCCGCCATCTTGCGCGACAAGGTTTCGTCGTTTTTCTTTTCGCCGGGATTGACGCGGCAGTTTTCCAGCAACACGACCTGGCCCGGATTGACGGTCACGCCGTCGACCCAGTCTTTGACCAACTGCACGGGCATGCCCAGCAGTTGCGACAAACGCTGGCCCACACGGTCCAGCGAGTCGGCTTCGGTCAGTACGCCCTCGGTGGGGCGTCCCAGGTGCGAGGTCACCATGACAGCGGCGCCGCTATCGAGCGCCAGACGGATGCCCGGCACCGAAGCGCGGATACGCGTGTCTTCGCTGATCTGACCCGCGTCGTCAAACGGCACGTTCAGATCGGCGCGGATGAACACCCGCTTGCCATGCAGCGCGCCAGCCTTGGCCAGCGCGGACAGGGTATTGACCTTGGCCATGGCGGATTACTTGGCGGACATCAGCGCGACGGTGGTGTCGAGCATGCGGTTCGAGAAGCCCCACTCGTTGTCATACCACGACGAGACCTTGACCAGCTTGCCCGAGACCTTGGTCAACGTGGAATCGTAGGTGCTGGAAGCCGGGTTGTGGTTGAAGTCAACCGAAACCAGGGGCTCGGTGTTGTAGTTCAGGATGCCTTTCAGTTCGCCTTCGGAGGCGGCCTTGAGGATGCTGTTGACTTCGTCGACGGTGGTTTCGCGCGAGGCCACGAACGACAGATCGACCAGCGACACGTTGATGGTCGGCACGCGGATCGCAAAGCCGTCGAGCTTGCCGTTCAACTCGGGCAACACCAGACCCACGGCAGCAGCGGCGCCGGTTTTGGTCGGGATCATGCTCATGGTGGCCGAACGGGCGCGGCGCAGGTCTTCGTGATAGACGTCGGTCAGAACCTGGTCATTGGTGTAGGAATGGACCGTGGTCATCAGGCCGCTTTCCACACCCAGTTTGTCGTGCAGCGGCTTGACCAGCGGGGCCAGGCAGTTGGTGGTGCACGAAGCGTTCGAGATGACGGTGTCGGTGGCTTTCAGCACGCCGTGGTTCACGCCGTACACAACAGTGGCGTCCACGTCTTTGCCGCCGGGAGCCGAGATGATGACTTTCTTGGCGCCGCCTTTCAGGTGGGCGCTGGCTTTTTCTTTCGAGGTGAAAAAGCCCGTGCATTCCATCACGACGTCGACTTTCAGCTCGCCCCAGGGCAATTCGGCTGGGTTGCGATTAGCCAGGACGCGGATCTTGTCGCCATTGACGATCATGTAATCGCCTTCGACCTCGACCGTGCCGGGGAACTTGCCGTGGGCGGTGTCGTAGCGCGTCAGGTGCGCGTTGGTCTTGGGGTCACCCAGGTCGTTGATGGCAACGATCTCGATGTCGTGTTTTTTACCGCCCTCGTAGTGGGCACGCAGGACGTTGCGGCCGATGCGGCCGTATCCGTTAATGGCGACGCGAATGGTCATGACTAAGAGCTCCTTTTACAAAACTTGCTTGACAGTCTCGGCTACCTTGTCGGCAGTCAGACCGAAGAACTTGAACAAGGCTCCCGCAGGTGCGGATTCGCCGTAACGGTCGATACCGACCACGGCGCCCTCCAGACCCACGTATTTGTGCCACAGCGCCGTGGTGCCCGCCTCGACGGCGACGCGCGGCAATCCCGGCGGCAATACGCTGCGTTTCCACTCGGCATCCTGACGATCGAACACGTCAGTGCTGGGCATGGACACCACGCGTACCGCGATCCCCTCTGCGGCCAACTGCTCTTGTGCAGCCAGCGCGATAGCGACCTCGGAGCCCGTGGCGATGATAACGGCACGCGCGCCTTCTGCGTCTCGCAGAACGTAACCACCGCGGACAATCGCTTTCAGCGTGTCAGCGTCGCGCGGGACGAAAGGCAGGTTCTGGCGCGACAGCAACAGCGCAGTCGGACCGCCATCGTGCACATCCATGCCGATGCTGGCCGGACGCGACACGGCGGTGGCCCAGGCCACGGCTGTCTCCGTGGTATCGCAAGGACGCCATACCGACAGATTCGGAATCAAACGCAGGCTGGAGGCGTGCTCGATCGATTGGTGCGTAGGGCCGTCTTCGCCCAGGCCGATGGAGTCGTGCGTGAATACGTGCACCACACGTTGTTTCATCAACGCGGCCATGCGGATAGCATTGCGCGAGTAATCGGAGAACGTCAGGAACGTCCCGCCGAATGGCAGGTAACCGCCATGCAGCGCGATGCCGTTCATGACGGCGGACATGCCGAACTCACGCACGCCGTAGTTGATGTGGCGGCCAAACTGAATGCCCTGCTCACCGGCGCGCACCGGTGCAACGCCCTTCCAGTCGGTGTAGTTCGAGCCCGTCAGGTCGGCCGAGCCGCCCAGCAGTTCGGGCAATGCAGCAGCCAGTGCCGCAATGGCGAATTGAGAGGCTTTGCGGGTAGCGACCGTCTCGGCTTTTTCGTCGGTGGCCTGGATGAAGGCCTGAAGTTTTTCGGCGATGTCTGCGGGGAGCTCGCCCTTCATGCGGCGGGTGAACTCAGCCGCCTCGGCGGGGTACTGGGCCGCGTAGGCATCAAAGCTGGCTTGCCACGCAGTTTGCGCCTCGGCGCCGGCCTGGCGGGCATCCCAGCCCTCGCGCACGGCTTGCGGCAACTCGAACGGCGCCGCGGTCCAGCCCAACGCCGCACGCGTCGCTGCGATTTCTTCGGCGCCCAACGGTGCGCCGTGCACATTGTGCGTACCCGCCATCGTGGGTGCGCCCTTGCCGATGATGGTGCGGCAGATGATCAGCGTGGGCTTGTCAGACTGCGCGCGCGCCTGGGCAATCGCGGCATCGACGGCAGCCACATCGTGGCCATCGACGCCACGGATGACGTTCCAGCCATAGCCCTCGAAACGCTTGCCGGTATCGTCGCCAAACCAATGTTCGACATGGCCGTCGATGGAAATGCCGTTATCGTCGTACAGGACCACGAGCTTGGAGAGCTTCAGCGTGCCGGCCAAGGAACAGGCTTCGTGGGAAATGCCTTCCATCAGGCAACCGTCGCCCACGAATGCATAGGTGTAGTGATCTACGATCGGCAGGCCAGGCTTGTTGAATTCAGCGGCCAACAGCGCCTCGGCCAGCGCCATCCCCACGGCATTGGCCACGCCTTGGCCCAGAGGACCGGTGGTGGTCTCGACGCCCGGGGTGATGCCAACCTCGGGGTGGCCCGGCGTGCGGGAATGCAATTGACGGAATTGTTTCAACTCCTCGATCGGCAGATCGTAGCCGGTCAGATGCAGCAGCGCGTAGATCAGCATCGAGCCATGGCCGTTGGACAGCACGAAGCGGTCGCGGTTGGCCCAGGCCGGATCGGCCGGATTGTGGCGCAGGTGGCCCAGCCATAGTGCCTGGGCAATTTCCGCCATCCCCATCGGGGCGCCGGGATGCCCCGAGTTTGCTTGTTGGACAGCATCCATGGCTAGAACGCGAATGGCGTCGGCCAGGGCCAGGGGTTGGGCAGTGGATGGGCTCATGCGGAAAAGGCTCGTAGACTCCGGCCAGCCAAAAATGGGGCCAGGTGACAGGAATTGTGAAGCTTACGATTTTAGCATCCGGGGATACCCGGACGCGACGCCGGGCCGAAGCCGGACGATATCGAGACGGGATGCCGTGCCGGCACGCCTGAATTTGGCCGATCAGAGTGGTAGGCTACGCATATTCTTGCCCGCCCGCGCTCTAGAGCGTCCTGTTATTTCATCGCCATGCCGTTGCCGCGTTTTTTCTGCGATACCCCGCTTTCTCCGGGCACCCGCCTGTCTCTGCCCGATGCGTTGGCGCATCATGCCGTACGCGTGCTGCGTCTGCGCGACGGTGCACCCATTGTGCTCTTTAACGGCCTGGGCGGTGAATACCCCGCGACGCTGGGCATTGACGGCAAATCGGCCTGGGCGCAATTGGGCGATCACGACCCTCGCGAAGCTGAGCTCGCAGGCAGTGTCACGCTGGTGCAGGGCTTGCCTTCGGGCGACAAAATGGACTGGGTGATAGAAAAGGCCGTCGAACTCGGTGCGAGCCGCGTCACGCCCATCGCCGCGCAACGCAGTGTGTTGCAACTGAGCGGCGCTCGCCTGGAGAAACGGGTATCCCATTGGGCTCGCATCGCGCAATCCGCCGCGGAACAATGCGGGCGCAATCGGCTCATGGATGTCGATGCGCCGATGGGATTACGGGAATGGCTGGAACAACCTGCCACGGGCCTGCGTCTGCTCTGCCATCCGGATGCGGTTCCAACGCTGGCCGATGCGCTCGCCACGTCAGCTGGACGCGAACCGCTGCAATCGCTCAATCTGCTCGTTGGGCCGGAGGGCGGGTGGTCAGAGGCTGAGCTGGCGCTGGCCGCTCAATATGGCGTTCAATCTGTGCGGTTCGGACCACGTGTGTTGCGCACCGAAACGGCGGGGCTTGCCTTGATCTCGGCGGTGACGGCGATACTCGGCTGGTAATGCAGCGCAAAGTGTTACTCCGGCAGAGCAACACCCCGCGCTCAGCCTTCTCCGTAGCGTGCTGCAGCCACTCCCGGTTCAGGATCCGGATGCTTGCCCGCATGCTCGACGATGTAACTGAACGAACGCCCGTTCTCCTGCGCAAATGTCACTACATCCGCGCACACGGATTCGATCTGCGCTGCATCATCGGCCAACGCGGGATCCCCTGAATGCAGTTTCACCAACCACAACACGAAGCCGGTTTTTTGATCTAAGACCGTGTCACATAAACAGTCATAGAGCGCATCGAAATTCCCGCCAAAATATTCAGGAAAATCGACCGCTTTGGCAATCGCCCGCAATACCGCCGACCGGCTGCGCGCCCGGTCGCACTCGGCCACCATGAACGCTAACCCGAGTTCACGCGCAGCCTCATCCACGGCATCTTTCTGCAGATCGCCATGATCGATCGCGCCACCGCTGCTCAATTGGCGCTGCAACGTAGACTGGCCATTGTGCGTCATGCCTGGCCCTCCTTGAAAAAACCCGCGACATCTTCGCTACGCCGCATCGTATCGGCATACCCCAGTTCAATCAATCGTTGTGTGTAAGCGCCTTCGAACAATAAATAAGACAACAACGCGCCACCACCCGAACGATCAGGGTCGGACGATACACCGAGTACGCGAAAAAGGGTACGGGCTTCGAGAGGCATTTCAGATAAATAATCGAGCGCCAACAGGTCCAACGACTGACTCGGTGTCAAGGTCAGGACGTTCACCCGCCGGACACCCCCACCTACTGCCGGATCATGGCCGATGTAGGTGACCAGTTCGTTAATCCGTTCCAGACGCTCCAAATCCATTGATAAGCCATCTAAAAAGATGCTGGAGAGTACATGTCCGCCCACCTGCGCCAGGCTGGGATAAGGCGGCGAGGCCTCGCGTTTTTCGGGATGCGTCTCATCACGAAAACTGGTGCCTATTACCAACACCCGGGCAGCCCCCAAATGGATCGCCGGACTGATGGGGGCCAACTGTCGCATGGAACCATCACCGCACCACTCGCGCTGGCCCTGCACGTCAACAGGTTGCGCAGGAAAGACAAATGGAATGGACGAGGACGCCATCAGATGCTCGACACCGATGCGTACGGACAGCGCCCGCCGCAATGAACGGTGCCAGGGATCAATCGCGTGGTTCGCCTGATAAAAAGTCAGATGCTCGCCGCTGGTAAACCCCGAGGCGGTAATCGCCAAGGCGTTTAAGGCGTTGTGCTGCAAGTTGGCATGCAAATGCTCGAAATCCAGCACGCGCGTCAACAACTCGGCCAACGGTTTATTGTCCAGCAACGACCGGGGCCGCTCGCGGCCCAGACCGGAAAACATCCATCCCAGGGCCAGCAAGCCCAGCCAACGCACACCGGTCTTGATCAAGCCCGGCGCGTCGGCCCGGTACACCATGCTGGTGTGCAAAGATTCCCAGAGGCGCTGAATGCGTCGCACCGCGAGGTGCGGACGATCGGCACGGCACGCCAAAGCGGTGGCATTGATGGAGCCCGCCGAGGTGCCGCAAATGATGGGAAACGGATTGTGAAAACCCGGACGGGATTCTGGATCAAGAATATCCAACACGGCGCGCAGCGCACCTACTTGGTAGGCCGCGCGCGCGCCGCCGCCTGTCAACACCAGCCCCGTCGGAGAACGAGGCTGGCCGACGGCCTGGGCGATGCTATTTGGGGATGTTGGCATCAACGACGACCAGGGCGGTCATGTTGACGATACGGCGCACCGTGGAACTGGACGTCAAAATATGCACGGGCGCATCGGCCCCCAGCAAGAACGGTCCCACGGCGACGTTGCCGCCCGCCGCTGTCTTGAGCAGGTTGTAGGCGATATTGCCAGAATCCACGTTGGGGCAAACCAACAGGTTGGCGGCGCCTTTGAGGGTCGACGAGGGCAGGATGCGGGTACGCAGCGCCTCGTCCAATGCGCAATCGCCATGCATCTCGCCGTCGATTTCCAGGTCCGGGGCGGCCTCGCGCACCAGGGCAAGCGCTTCGCGCATTTTCGCGCCCGAGGACGAACTGCCCGTGCCGAAATTCGAACGCGACAGCAGCGCGATCTTGGGCGCCAGATTCAGGCGCTTCATTTGCTCGGCTGCGGCAATGGTGATCTCGGCGATCTGTTCGGCCGTGGGATTGTCATTGACGTGGGTGTCCACCAACGCCACCACGCGCTCGTCGAGCAACAGGACGTTCATGGCGGCGTAAACGTTGGCGCCGGGGCGCTTGCCGATCACTTCGTCGATGAAACGCAGATGCTCGGCGTAGGAACTGACCACACCGCAGATCATGCCGTCCGCCTCGCCACGATGCAGCATCATGGCGCCGATCAGCGTCAGGCGGCGGCGCATTTCGACACGCGCCATTTCCTTGGTGATGCCGCGGCGGCACATCATTTCCCAGTACGTGGTCCAGTACTGGTGGAATCGCTCGTCGTATTCGGGGTTGGTGACCTCGACGTCCTCGCCCAGGCGCAGGCGCAGGCCATACTTTTCGATGCGGGCAGCCAGCACTGCCGGGCGTCCCACCAGGATCGGTTTGGCCAGCCCCTCGTCGACCACGACCTGCACCGCGCGCAACACACGTTCGTCCTCGCCTTCGGTAAAGACGACTCGCGCCTTGCCGCCCTCGCGCACCAGGACCTTGGCCGCCGAGTACAGGGGTTTCATGAAGGCGCCCGAGTGGTACACGAACTGCTGCAGTTGCTCGACGTAAGCCTCCAGGTCGGCCAACGGACGCGTCGCGACGCCGCCTTCCATGGCGGCCTTGGCCACGGCCGGCGCGATGCGGGTGATCAAACGCGGGTCGAACGGCTTGGGAATCAGGTATTCACGGCCAAAGCTGATGTCGTACGTGCCATAGGCAGCGGCCACGACCTCGTTTTGCTCTTCCTGGGCGAGTTTGGCGATGGCGTGCACGGCCGCCATTTCCATTTCACGCGTAATCGTAGTGGCGCCCACGTCCAGCGCGCCGCGGAAAATATAGGGGAAACACAGAACGTTGTTGACCTGGTTCGGATAGTCGGACCGGCCGGTCGCCATCACGACGTCGTCGCGCACGGCATGGGCGTCTTCGGGCAGGATCTCGGGATTGGGGTTGGCCAAGGCCAGGATCACTGGGCGAGCCGCCATCGAGGCGACCATCTCGGGCTTGAGCACCCCGCCCGCCGACAGGCCCAGGAACACGTCTGCGCCCTGGATGACCTCGGCCAGCTTGCGCTGTTCGGTTTTTTGAGCAAAGCGGGCTTTGTCGGGGTCCATCAGCGCGACGCGCCCTTCGTAGACTACGCCCTCGAGGTCGGTCACCCAGATGTTTTCAATGGGCACGCCGAGATCCACCATCAGGTCCAGGCAAGCCAGCGCGGCCGCGCCAGCGCCCGAGGTCACAACCTTGACCTGATCGATCGCTTTACCCACCACTTTCAGGCCGTTGATAAAGGCTGCCGACACGCAGATGGCCGTGCCGTGCTGATCGTCGTGAAACACCGGGATTTTCATGCGCTCGCGCAGCTTGCGCTCGACCGTGAAGCACTCGGGGGCCTTGATGTCTTCGAGGTTGATGCCGCCAAACGTCGGCTCCAGCCCCGCAATGATTTCGACCAGCTTGTCGGGATCGGTTTCGTTGATTTCGATATCGAACACGTCCAGGCCGGCAAACTTTTTGAACAGGACGGCCTTGCCTTCCATGACGGGCTTGGACGCCAGCGCACCGATGTTGCCCAGGCCCAGCACAGCGGTCCCGTTGGTGATCACGCCGACCAGATTGCCGCGCGCCGTATAGCGCACCGCATTGACGGGGTCGCTGACGATTTCTTCACAGGCTGCCGCCACGCCGGGGGAGTAAGCCAGCGCCAAATCACGCTGGTTCGACAACTGTTTGGTCGGCGTGACAGCGATTTTGCCGGGGCGGCCGGACTCATGATAATCAAGTGCGGCTTTGCGAAAATTGGCATCCATATTGCGGGCTTACTCGGTTGATCGACGAAAGTGGGGAATTCTAGCTTAGAGAGGCGATTATCTTACTGCCAGATGACACGGGCCTCCGGTAAAAAACGGCAGCGCAAGCACGGCACACCGGACGCAGGATGGGCACGGCGCTCCGGCTCAGTCCCCGTACAGATCCAACGGATCAAATGCGTTTTTCATACGGATCTGCAGCCGTCGGGCGGCATTGGCCACTTTCTCGTCTGACAATGCCTGGCCCTGCATGGCGCCGACACCGGACGGCGTGCCGGCAGGACACGGCGAGGCAACGGGCAACGCCCCCGGATCAGCCATCGCCGGCTCCACTGGCCAGGCGCCGCCAGGATGACTCGGAATCAGTGTGACAGATTCCACCCATGCCAGCGTACCACCGTGTCCCAGTAACAATTGGGCGAGATTGACCTGTGCCGGCGCAGTGGGCTGCAGTGCATCCAATCGATAACGACATGGCCACTGAGGAGCCTCGCGGCATATCACGGCGTCCGGGGACGACGACAATTGAAAGAGCGCAGGCACCAGGCGCTGCACCATCGCTGACCGCAGGGGCCTCACATCGGATGCGCCAAATGCCCCCAGCGACTCGACCGTGCCGTCGGAGAACAGCAGCTCGGCCTGTACCACGCCGCTCATCGCAGTGGCGCCGGGCATCCAGCCGCGAGATCTCGCCAACCAGGCAGCCAAGGTCCATTCAGGCGGCGCGCCGCGGAATTGCAGCAGCCCGGATGCCGCCAGCTCGCCGACGCGGCATCCGGGCTGAGCCACCCATTGCCCGCTCTCGGGGTCATGGGTGACCATGTCCAGGCTGGACGGATCGACCTCCAGCACATCGCCCTGAGCCAGGGCATTTGTATATTTCTGACCAGGTCCGTCAACGGCAGCAGCATCCCACGGGTCTCGCGCACCCGCCTGAGGCACCGCGGATCGCGTGTCATCGGCCAAGCCAGCGAGTTGCAGCACCACGCCGTATTCCGCGCACAACGCCCGCGCTTGCCGCACGTCCTCGCGATGCACGGCGGTCAGGCGGGCGCGATTCGGCACCTCGGTTCCGGGGTTGTGCCCCAGCGGTTGACCGGCCCTCTCTGCCCCGAGGTTGCTCACCCGCCCCTGTACGAGCCGCCCCAGACGCTGCAAAAAGGCGTCCCAGGGCGTGCGTGGCGTTTGCCGGCCAAACAGAAATGCGCGCCGCGATGGCTGCATCTACAATTCCTTTTTCGTTACGAGAACTGCCATGTCGCGCCTTGCCTCACGCGCCCAAGAATTCCTGACCTTTCACGCTGTCGAAGTCTTTAAAGAGGCTCAGGCACTGCAAGCCGCCGGCCGTGACATCGTCAGCCTCGGAATAGGCGAGCCGGACTTTACCGCGCCCGCGCAGGTCGTGGAAGCCCTGGACCGCGCCGCGCGAGCCGGCCTGAGCGGATACAGCGCCCCCGCCGGCCTGGCCGGATTGCGCGAGGCCATTGCCCAATTCTACGCAACTCAGTTCGGCGCCAAGATCGACCCCGCGCGCGTCATCGTCACCGCAGGCGCTTCCGGCGCCCTGTCGCTGGCATGCGCTGCCATGGTGGACACCGGCGCGGAAGTCCTGATGCCCGATCCCTCGTACCCGGCCAACAGCAATTTCATTCTGGCCGCCGGCGGCCGTCCCCGCCTGATCCCCAGTACAGCACAAAAGCGGTTCCAGCTATCGGCGCAGGACGTGCGGGACCACTGGACGCCCGCCACACGCGGGGTGCTGGTCGCCTCCCCCAGCAATCCGACCGGCACCAGCATCGCGCGCGATGAGTTGGCTGCCCTGCTGCATGCCGTGCGCGAGCGCCAGGGCTTTGCCATTGTCGACGAGATTTATCTGGGACTCAGTTACGAAAACGAGGCGCGCTCGGCGTTGACGCTGGACGATGACATCATCGTTATCAACAGTTTCTCCAAATACTTCCACATGACAGGATGGCGGCTCGGCTGGATGATCGTGCCCGAGCGCCTGGCCGGCCCTATCGAAAAAATGGCCGCCAGCCTGGCGATCTGCGCGCCCACCTTGGCGCAGCATGCCGCCCTGGCCTGCTTCGCGCCCGACACGCTCAAGATTTATGAGCACCGCCGCGAGGCCTTTAAACAACGCCGCGACTATCTGCTGCCCGAATTCGAACGGCTGGGTTTACCTGTGCCGGTCAAACCCGACGGCGCGTTTTACATTTATGCGGATATTGCTGCCATGGGCGTAGACAGTTCGGTCTTCGCCAAACGATTGCTGCATGAGGGCGGCGTCGCCGCAGTGCCCGGGCTGGATTTCGGTCCGGCGCATGGGCACCACACGATGCGATTTTCGTATGCGACGGGATTGGACCGCCTGCAAGAAGCCGTGCGACGCATCGGCACAGTGCTGTAGGCATCAAGGTGCAGGGGTTGCTGATTCAAATGCGCATCCCCTTGCGCCGACACACCCGGGTTCGGGCCATCGGCGTCATCTTGGCCGACTAAGTTCAATTAAATCGAAAAAAGCTTTCGACTAGTCGGGATTCCTCACAGAAACACCACCCCGCACAATCGTCCCTGATCTGTTGTCCAGTGTGAACTGGCATTCATACCGACAAGCCGGCGCACGCGACGCCAGCTATCAGGAGACGAAGCGTGGAAACTTTTGATGTAGCCGTCATCGGCGGTGGCAATGCGGCCTTGTGTGCGGCCATTTCAGCCCACGAATCCGGTGCCCGCGTCGTGCTGATCGAACGCGCTCCCAGGGAAAACCGCGGAGGCAACTCTGCGTTTACTGGCGGTGCATTCCGCATCGCCTACGAAGGGAATGAGGACCTCAGGACCCTGATCCCCGATCTGTCACCAGAGGAACTGCGCGACAACGATTTCGGCTCCTATACCGAAACGCAGTTTTTCGAAGAAAGCCTGACCATGAGCGGCTACCGCGCCGATGCCGACGTGCTCGATGTCGTGGTCAAGGAAAGCATGCCAACGATGCATTGGATGCGCGGCCACGGCGTGCGCTTCATTCCGATCTACGGCCGTCAGTCGTTCAAAGTAGATGGCAAAAACAAGTACTGGGGCGGCCTCACCGTAGAGGTATCGGGTGGCGGCCTGGGCTTGATCGATGCGCTCTTTGCCCGCGCCGAAAAGCTAGGCATTGACATCCGCTACGGCGCCCGCGCCCATGGACTGGCCCGCGATGGCGAAACCTGGAACGTGACCCTGCAACAAGATGGCCAGGACAACTCGTTGCGCGCTCACGCTGTGGTGCTGGCCAGTGGCAGTTTCCATGCCAATCTGAAGCGCCGCGCAGAATACCTGGGCCCCAACTGGGATCTCGCCAAGGTGCGCGGCTCGCGCTACAACACCGGCGATGGCATCGACATGGCGCTGAGCGTGGGCGCCGTGGCACACGGCAACTGGACCGGCTGCCATGCCGTGTTCTACGACCTCAATGCCCCGGCCTATGGCGATATCAACCTGCTCAACCAGCAAAAAAACTATTACACACTGGGCATTGTCGTCAATGCGGACGGCCAACGTTTCGTCGACGAAGGCACGGATTTCCGTAACTACACCTACTCTGGCATGGGCGCGCGCGTACTGTCACAACCCGGCGCGGTGGCTTGGCAAGTGTTTGATGCAAAGACGTCGAACCTGCTGCCCGACGAATACCGGGTGCGGCATGCCACACGGCTGGTGTCTGACACGTTGGACGGCCTGGCCGATCAGATGGACGGCATCAACAAGCAGGCCTTTTTGCAAACGGTGTCCGAATTCAACGCCGCCGTAGATCAAAGCGTGCCGTACAACCCTGCCATCAAGGATGGACGCTGCACGCGTGGGCTGGCTATTCCCAAATCAAACTGGGCGTCTCCCCTCGACACTGGCCCCTACGTGGCTTATGCCGTCACCTGCGGCATCACATTCGCCTACGCCGGCGTCAAGGTGAACACGCATGCCCAAGTGCTGGACGACACCGATCTGCCTATTCCAAACCTGTACGCGGCTGGCGAAATGGTAGGCGGCCTGTATTACGTGAAATACGCGGGTGGCATTGGATTGACCGCCGGCTCGGTGCTGGGCCGCAAGGCGGGTGCTCACGCTGCCGCCCGCGCTCGCCAAGCCTGAAATCCCTATGTTCAATCAATCGCAAACACTATGAGCAACAACGATATCCAGACCGACTTGGTCGTGGTCGGCGGCGGCATGGCGGGCTTTGCTTGCGCGCTGCAAGCCGCGCAAGACGGCGCCGACGTGGTCCTGCTGGAAAAGCTCGGAGAGATCGGGGGATCCTCCGCCATGAGCGGCGGCTGCCTGGCGTTTGCCGGCACCGATCTGCAAAAAGCCAGCGGTATTGCAGACTCCAGCGAGCTGCTCTATGCCGACCTGATCGAGGTGGGTAAGCACGAGAACGATCCCGCCCTGGTGCGCGCCTACGTGGACCACCAGCTCGACACCTACGGCTGGCTCAAACAGGCGGGCGTCGAGTTCAGCCCCGTCATGGAAACCTCCTCGGGTCAATCCGTGCCGCGCGTTCATACCGTAGACCCGGCCGATACCGTGCGCGCCCTGGCGGGCCGGGCCAAGGACACGGGCAAGGTGCGGTTGCTGCTGAACACCAGCGCGCAGCGCCTGATTCGAGATGCGCACGGCAAAGTCGTCGGCGTGAGCGCCGAGCGAGAAGGCAAGGCGTTCGTGGCATCGGGAAAGCATGGTGTAGTGCTAGCCAGCGGGGGCTTCTGCAAAAACCCTGAGCTGGTACACCGCTACGCGCCACAGTATGACGACGCCGTGTTCATCGGCGGCGAAGGCAATGTCGGTGACGGACTGAAGATGGCGTTGCTCATCGGCGCCGATTGCCGCGACATGATCTACATCAAGGGCACCTACGGCAAACATCCCACCGACGAGACCAACCATCACAGTCTGCTGGCCGTCTACAAAGGCGCGATCGCCGTCAACCAAGACGGTAAACGCTACGTGGATGAGTCCATCTCGTACAAGCTCCTGGGGGACGCGTGTATCGCCCAGCCCTACGGCGCTACGTTCCAGATTTTCGATCATCCCATCATGCAAAGCGGCGACAACGCCGTGCGCATCCTCGACATCGAACGGCGCCTGGAAGAAGGCCTGGTGATCCAAGCCGATACGCTTGAAGCACTGGCCGAGCAGATTGAGGTGCCAGCACATGTGCTGATAGATACCGTGAACACCTATAACGGCTACGTGGATGCGAGACATGACCCCGACTTTGGCCGAGCGCACCTGGTTCACCAGCACGGCGAACTCGTGCGCATCGAGACCGGCCCGTTCTATGCTTATCCATCCACCGCGGCCGTGTATGGCACCTACTGCGGCTTGTGTGTGGATGCCGCCATGCATGTCCTGGATGTATATGGCGACGCGATTCCCGGCCTGTATGCCGCTGGCGAAATGGTGGGGGGGCTGCACGGTGCCGCATATATGACCGGCTCTGCACTGGGCAAGGCCGCGATTTTCGGTCGAATCGCTGCTCGCAGCGCCACTCGGATCTGATCGCCATGCATATCGCCGTATTACTGGCTGGCGTCGCGGATCCAAAGAAACTGCTGCCCAAGCCTGCTTCAAGCCACTGGCGCGACCTCCCTGCCGACACGGCGGTCTCGTACAAGCTGAGTCCCTTTGACGAAGCCGCATTGGAAATCGCGCTCAAGCTGCGCGACCAAGGCGTCGCGACACGAGTCACCGCCATCGTCACCGACGGCGCCCACGATGCGACGCTGCTTCGCGCCGTGGCGGCACTCAAGCTCGACACGGTTCGTGGTCTCAATCCCCCGCAGCGCCAACGCGGCAACCCGGCGTGGTTGGCGACGCACGCCGCCAGCCTGCTGCGTAAAGACGACACCTGGCCCGACCTGGTGCTCATCGGCCGCGAACATGGCGACCTGGACGATGGCATGACAGCCGCCTATCTGGCCGATGCCTGGCAACTGCCGTATGCAGGCCAAGCCCTGCAAGTACGGCCCTCGCCCGATGGCGGCTGGACCCTGTTGCGCAGCGGAGCGCTGAACGACGAATCGCTGCACTTGCCCGCTCCCGCATTGGCCAGCATCAGCAACGACAAGAGCAACCGACTGCGTCATCCATTGATGAAGAACGTGGCACTGGCCAAACAGATGACGTTCTCACAAACGGCGCCTGATGGCGCCTCGCCCGAGCCAGCCGTCGCCCTGGCCGACGCGGCACTCCCACAGGCCGTCGCGCGTGGGGAGAACGCCTGCCGCATGCTGTCCGGATCCGTGGAAGAACAAGCCGCCGCACTGGCCGCCTATCTGCGCGCGCCCCTCGCACAGGGAAACGACCATGCCTGACAATCGTCCGATCTACGCGCTTATTCCCGCGTGCGGCACCGACACTCACGCCGAACTCGCGCTCATGGCCGAGGCTCGCAAGCTGGCAGATCGGCGCGGCGGTCATGCTCATGTCCTGATGGCAGGATCAGACACGGAACACGCCGTGGCTCAAGCGCGCGCTGCAGGTCTGGATCATGCGTGGCACATGGCCACACCCATTGACCTGCAAGTCCACCAATACGTCGATGTGTTTGCCACGGCGCTGCAGACGCCGGGCCTGGCCGATGGCCTGCGCGAAGCGCTGGTGCTGGTAATCGCCAATCCGGACAACGAGGCTCTCGCTGGCGCGCTGGCCGCACGGCTCGGCGGTGCGCCGTTAGGCCGCTGTACGGGCTTTGTCTTTGACGAGCCAGGCGGCATAGCCGCGCAGCGCAGCGCCTACGGCAATCGCTTGGACATCACACTGTCGGCCAACGCCGGGCCAGCCATTGCCGCGGTGCGTCCCCAAGCGCAGCCCTCGAATCAAGACAGACCGACGGAGATCCATTCACTCGAGGCCTGCGACGCGCGCGCCGCCTATCCAGTGAACACCGTACCACGCACCGAACCGCATGCAGCTCTGGAAGGCGCGAGCATCGTCGTCTCGGGCGGACGCGGCAGTGGCGAGGCGGCCTTTCCCGCGCTGTACGAACTGGCCGCCAAGGTAGGCGGAGCCGTGGGCGCCAGTCTGCCTGCGGTGGATGCGGGCTGGGCGCCAGTCACCCGCCAGATAGGCATCTCCGGCAAATACGTCAGCCCGCACATTTACGTGGCCGTCGGCATTTCCGGCACGCCCCAGCATTTGGCCGGCATCGATCCACATACCCGTATCGTGGCCATCAATAAAGACGCGGACGCGAACATCTTCAACGTGGCGCAGATCGGCGTCGTGGCTGAGTGGCAGAGTCTCATCCCCGCGCTGATTCAGGCACTGGAGATTTCCCCCGCGCGCTAGCGCATCCCCCTCGTCATTAATAACAACACAGGAGACTTCCATGCAGCCCAACCGCGCCATCCGCCGCCGCACGCTACGTGCCCTAGCCGGCGTCATCATCGTCACACCACTGCTGAACGCCGGTCCCGTCCTGGCCAGCGAAACCTACCCTACCAAGCCGATCCGGCTGATCGTCGGCTACCCACCCGGCGGCTCGAACGATATTGCCGCGCGCATCATCGCCCCCGAACTCAGCCAATTGCTGGGCGTATCGGTAGTCGTTGAGAACAAAGCCGGCGCCAACGGCGTGATCGGGGCCGACCACGTCGCCAAAGCGGAACCCGATGGCTACACCCTGCTGCTATCAAGCATGAGTCCCGTGATCCTGGCGCCGCAGACCATGAAGCAGCCGCCCTTCAATACCCTCAAGGACCTCGCGGCTGTCAACATGATGGCGCTCACGCCTGAAGCCATCGCCTTGGGGCCAAAACGCCAAGGCATCAACACACTGCCCGAACTGCTCGATCTGGCCCAGAAAGAGCGCATCACGTTGTCATCATCAGGCTCGGGCGGGCTGCCCCACCTGACCATCGAGTTGCTCAAGAAAGTACGGCCCAATATCGAACACGTCCCCTACAAGGGAGCAGGTCCCGCGCTGACCGACACGCTCGCGGGTCACGTTGACGGCATCGTCATGGATCTGCCGCCGCTTTACAGCCAAATCAAGGAAGGCAAGCTCAAGGCTCTGGCAGTCA
This sequence comes from Bordetella muralis, assembly GCF_965139205.1. GTDB lineage: Bacteria > Pseudomonadota > Gammaproteobacteria > Burkholderiales > Burkholderiaceae_B > Bordetella_A > Bordetella_A muralis. Next base: position 27,358 of record NZ_CBCSIU010000031.1, on the reverse strand, counting down.
CCAGCGAGCAACGCGTGAGTTTCCTCTCGCAAGTGCCCACCGCACAAGAGTCCCTGCCCGGTTTCAACGTAGAGAACTGGGTGGGTATTTTCGCCCCGGCCAAGACACCTGCCAACGTATTGACCACGCTCGATCAAGCCGTGCGCAAAGCCGTCACTCAACCCAAGGTGAAGGCCGCATTGGAGGCCGTCGCGCTATCGCCCGTCACACAGGACTCGCCGGCCGCCTTCCAGAAGCAGGTCGCTGACGACTATGTCCGCTGGGGCAAGATCCTGCGCGACGCGGGCGTGGAAATGAACTGAAGCGGAGCACAAGATCATGCATAGCAAATACGGTAAATACACCTTGCGCACGCTGCTGGCCGCGTGCCTGACCTCGGCCAGCCTGGGCGCAGTGGCAGCGACATATCCCACGCACGCCCTCAAGTTCGTCGTGCCCTATAACGCGGGCGGTGGCACCGACGTGCTGGCCCGTGCCGTAGCCCAGGGCACATCCAAAGTACTGAACCAGTCCATCGTGGTCGACAATCGCCCCGGCGCCAGCGGCATGATAGGCGCGGACATGGTCGCAAAGGCTGCGCCAGACGGCTACACGCTGGTGGCCACGGCGTCGGACACGCACACCATCAATCCCCACGTCTACCCCAAGATTCCCTACAACGCACCGAAGGACTTCGTCCCCGTGGCGCGTGTGGGTTACCTGCCTTATGCCATGGTGGTCAACACACGCCTGGGCATCAAAGATATCCAAGGCTATATCGACCTGGCCAAAAAGAACCCGGGCAAACTCACCTATGCCTCATGGGGCGTAGGCAGCTCCAGCCATGTGGCCATGGAAATGCTGAACGTCAACCAACAGCTAGACGTGCTGCACGTACCCTATACCGGTGCAGCGCCCGCCATGACCGCACTCATCGGCGGGCAAGTCGATGCCTTGTTCGTGCCTTTGAGTCTGGCCAAGCCGAACGCCGACGCGGGCAAGGTCATGATCATGGGTCTGGCCGCGCCCAAACGTTTTGTGGACGCGCCCGAGGTGCCCACCATGGTCGAACAAGGCATCCAGGTCATTGCGTCGCCATGGATAGGCATCCTGGCGCCCACCGGGACACCGGCTGACAACATCAACGTGCTGTCCGACGCGATCGTCAAAGCCACTGCCATCCCCGAGGTCGCCGCAGCCCTGACCAAAGGCGGGCTGGAAATCGCCCCACAAAACGCCAAAGATTTTGGCGCCTACCTCGTCGAAGACTACAAGGCCTGGGGCGATACCGTTCACGCAGCCAATATCAAAGCTGAGTAGGATTGGAGAACATCACGGCGTCCGTGGTCTCAGCCTTGCAAAATCTCGCAAGGCTGCCCATAGAATTAGCATGTTCCTGTTCGCTGTGCGCAGCGCATGCGTCCTCCAGGACGATCACTTCATAGTCCCGGTCATGAGCGTCGCGTACCGTAGCCTGCACCACAGCCTGCGTAGACACCCCAGAGCAATAAATACGCTGCACGTTGTTGGCACGCAATTGCGCTTCGAGCGTAGTGGCATAGAACGGGCTGACGCGGTGCTTGGTCACCTGAATGTCGCCGACTCGCTGTTCGAGATCGGGATGGATTTCCGTCCCCCATGCGCCTAACTTGAATATGCCGGCCTTGGGTGCGCCCGAGAACACCTGAGACCCCTCGGGGCACTCGGGGTAGCCTTCTGAGAAGCCCACGCGCACAAACCCCACCAGGACATCGGCCGCACGCGCCTTGGCGATGGCCTTGGCCGTCTTGGCCAGAATCTGGCGGCTTTGTACCTGTTCGCCCAATGGGCTCTTGCCGTTGGGGCCTTCGGCGTGAACGAGATCATTCTGCATATCGAGCACGAGATAGATGGAACGGGGAGCTTTCATATCGAATACCTATGTCAGTTGAAAAGGAAAAAATCAGTCGCACCAGATGCCGCCATTGACGTCCAGCACCTCACCGGTGATGAAACCCGCCTGCGGCGATGCCAGGAACAGCACCGCCGCGGCGACCTCATCTGCGGCTCCCATGCGGCCCACGGGAATCAGATTCTTTAGCGATGGCGGAAAATTAGTGGTCATGGCCGAGGCTACCGGGCCAGGCGCCACGGCGTTTACCGTAATGCCCGACGCGGCCAGTTCCTTGGCCAGAAATGAAGTCATGATGTGCACACCCGCCTTGGATACACCGTAGGCCACGTTGCTGGCACGCTCCTGTTCGGCGGGATCGATCCACGGACGCGGGTTGCCGCCATTTTTGCCGATGACCGAACCCAGATTGATGATGCGTCCACCGCCCTGGCGCCGCATCGGCTCGATGGCAGCCTGGCAGCATAGAAAGGTGCCTTTGAGATTGATGTCAATGACGCGGTCCCACTCGGCCTCCTGCAAATGCTCGGCGCTGCCCATCGACACCACACCAGCCACGTTCACAAGAATATCAAAACGGCCCAGCGTGGCGGTAATGTCCGCCATCACGCGCGCCACATCATCACGCCGGGTCACGTTCAAACGCAGCGTCTGCACGTCGGTACATGCAGGGTCAATCCGGTCGGCGCCATCGAGGTCGGCAGCCACTACGCGTGCGCCATGCGCGGCCAGCGCAGCGGCCACCGCCCGGCCTATGCCACCCGCGCCACCCGTTACCAGCGCCACCTTGCCAGCGTATAAATCAGCCGTAAACATGGAGTCCTCTCATGATGCACAAATGGATGAAAACGCGGATTGGACCTTGCCCTGCATCAACGCTTGCCACAGCGCTTGCGTGTCCCTCTCGCGTCCTGCATGGCGCAGGCAATCGATGAACTTCGCTTGCACGCGCCGCTCGTCGAGTTGCAGGTCCAGCGGATCGAATACGGTTCGATGCAAAGCCCGGGAACCCGATATCAACGTGAGCACAGCCTGCGGATGACCGGGGTTGTCAGGCAGGCCGTCTTCCAGTTCGATGCGATCCGCCACATCCAGTACTTTGTCATCGCGCAACACGTCGTGCGCAAAGCCACTGAGTGTCGGCTCACCATGCACGAGCGCGTAGGCCGTCATGAACGGGATACTGTACTTGGCATCCTGCAACGTGCGTGGACGCCGGCGTTGGGCCAGCGGGCGGCACAAGCGCCCAGCCGATGCGTTTACCGCGACGCGAACATTCGCAGCAGGATGACGTGCGTAACTGTCGCGCGCAGCCAGCGCCACGGCCACATAGGGATGCGACAGGCGGCAACAGGGCCAGGGTTTGATATCGACCTGCGCCGCATGCCACACCGAAAAATCCAACAGCGTGCGGCGTTGCCGGCTGGACAGCGCACCCGCCAGGTAAAGACGGAACATACTCGCCTCGCCATCGAGCGCCCCGGCCGGCCCCGCCACGCCAGCCTCGGCGAGCAGCGCGGCCTGCAGGCCGCCTTGTGCCGCAAAGGCGGGATAGATGCCCCGCGCCGTAGCGCCCGTGCTGAACCCCGCCTCCTTGCCGCCAGCAAGCTGCATATAGGCCAATCCGAAACACGACACCAGCGCTGGCGTGTCCAACCCCAGTACCAGCCCAGCGCCCATGGCCGCGCCCAAATAACCAAATAGCTGCGTGAGGAACCATTCCGAGCCCGGCCCCTCGCCCTGCGGTGCGCAGGCCATACCGAGACGGCACATCAGCTCGTTGCCGATCGCTACAGCGTCAACGACTGCCTCGTCATCCACATCGCGCAACGCGGCGGCGGCCAACACAGCCGGAATCACGCAGGCGGACGGATGCAAACGGCCGGCGTCATGAATGTCGTCGTAATCCTGGATATGAATCAGCGCGGCGTTGACGAACGTGGCAGCCAGCGCCGAAGCCTGGCCGCCACCGATCAAGCCATGACGTCCGTCTCCGGCACCCAGGCGCTGCGCGGCAAGCACTTGCCGCGCCAGCTCCGTATCGTGCGCCGCCAACCCAATTCCCATCGCGTCGGCGATATGCAAACGGGTCTTGGTCCGCATCGACTCCGGTACGCCGGCCCGATACGTTTGCAGCAGCGCATGGGTCAGTTCTGCACTGAGCGAGATAGGCTCATCGACCATGGCTGCCCCTATTGCGCATTCGCGATATGCTGCGCCGCCAAACGGCCGAACACCAATCCCTTGAGGACAGATGTAGCACCGGTATAGTTGGTGTAGTACATACCGACCGTTTCCCCTGCCGCGTAGAGGTTCTTCATCGGATTGCCATCAGTGTCCAGCACCTGGCCCGACGCATCGATCTTCAGGCCGCCAAAGGTAAAGACATTGGCCGAGATGATGGGATAGGCCATGAACGGCCCCTGGTCAATGCGGCGCGACCAGTTCGATTTGACCGGCGACAAGTCCCGGGTCGCCAGGCCATCGAGTTCCAATGGCTTGAAACCTTCATCACCCGGGCAGGCCTCGTTGTAACGCGCCACCGTCGCTTCGAGTTCGCCTGCCGGCATACCCAGTTTCGTCCCCAACGCTGCCAGGCTATCGGCCTCGATGGCGGGTTGATCCGTGCGGATGGCCAAGCGATAGTTCGGCACATCCTTTACGCGCTGATCGAGGATCACATAGGCAATGCCTTCTTCCTGCTCGTAAATTCGCCGCGTCACGCGCTCGTAATAAGCATCCACCGTGCCCGGCGCCTCGTCGGTAAAACGCTGGCCACCCTTGTTCACCAACACCCCATACGGGAAGATAAATATCGAGGGTTCGGACACGCCCGAACGCGGATCCACAGGCTCGGCATGATAGCTCCCGAACTCGCCGCAAGGCGCCGCGCCTGCGTCCAACGCCATCTCGATTCCTTCGCCGCGATTGAAATATGCCCCCTTGCACACCGGACGCAGATACACCGAACGCGGACCCACATAGCGAGCCATCATGGCCGGGTTGCCTTCAAAACCACCGCAGGCCAACACCACCTTGCCCAGGAAACGCACACCGCCTTCGTTGGCGCGATACGCTTGCAGTCCCTGCACCTCGCCGCGTTCGTCCAGCAGCAAATGCCGTGCGGTAGTGTGATAGAAAAACACCGCCCCCAAACTCTCGGCGCGAGCCGCCAATGCCTCTACCAGCGCCTCGCCGCCTCCGACCGGCAACAGACGCGGTTGCGTCTTGGTCAGAAACTGGGTGGGCAGAAAATCGAACTTCACGCCCAACTCCTGCAACCAGCCGATAGTGCCCGGCACCTGATCCGCGAAACTCATGATGAGCTCGGGATCGGGCGAAGCCAGCGCACGCGCCGCATGCGACCACCCTGCACGATCACCGCCCATCTCGGCCGCAAAATCCGGGTCCATATACACGCCGGCGTGCTCGGCCAGGTGCGTCTCGAAATCGTCCGACACCTGATCGATCGCCTTCATCCGCAGATAGGCCTCGGTATAGCGGCTTTGCCCGCCGCGCTCCTCGCGACTGGCCCGCTCCAGCACGGCCACCTTCAGCCCCAGTTCCGCCGCGGTCACCGCGGCCGACAGGCCAGCCACGCCACACCCCGCCACGACTACATCAAAACGTTCTTCCATGCTCTCCACCTTTGTCGTATACCGATGCTTCGCCGTATCATCGTCGTTAAATGCAGCGGCTAGGTTAGGCTTATGGCGGCGCTTGCGTTAGACATCGGCGCCTAATGCGCTATTTAAAAAAATCGAAAGGAGACGTATGGACAAGCTCTGGGCCATGGAGGTGTTTGTGCGAGTGATGGAATGCGGCAGCCTATCTCGAGCCGCCGAGTCTCTCGACTTGGCCAATGCCACTGTCACGTCGAGCCTGCGCAATCTGGAAAAGCACCTGGGCACCACGCTGATACAGCGCAACTCGCGCCACCTGCGCCTCACCGAAGAAGGTCAACTATTCCTACCGCGTTGCCAGGAAATCCTGCGCAACGTGGCGCGTGCCGAATCCGAGATCACGACGCGTACGGCCGACATCAGCGGCCACCTGCGCGTGGAGGCCCCTTTCGCCATCGGTCAGAATCTGCTCTGCCCTGCATTGGTCGAGTTCTCGCATCGTTATCCAGGATTGTCGGTGGCACTGACACTCACCAACTCGCCACACAATCTGATCGAACACGCCACCGACGTGGCCATACGCATGGACAAGGTGGAAGACGCCGATCTGGTTGGCCGCCCTATTTACGAAGCCAAGTATCTCGTGTGCGGCACGCCCGCACTGGTGAGCTCACTGCAAGCCGTCTCGCCAAACGATCTGGACCCTACTCTATGCCTGGGCTTGTTTCCGGAAGGCGGCCATACTCCCAACCCCTGGGTCTTTACGCGAGGTGACGAAGAAGTCGTAGTGCGCCCGCGGGGGCCATTGAGCTTTAACAACACAGAGTCGTTGATCCACTGTGCGCTGCAAGGCCGTGGATTGATATGTGTGCTGGACATTTTTGTTGCCCAACTGATCGACGAAGGCAAGCTCACGCCCATATTTTCGGAATGGGACACCGCCAAACGCACCTTTCACCCCGTCACGGTGAAATCACGCTTCGCGGCGCCTAAAGTGCGGACGTTTGTCGATTTTCTGCTCGAAGTCTTCGACTCGCGCCGCCGTCCTGATATCAAGACGATTGTTCCAATCGGTTCAGACCGTAAAAAGAAAAAATCTCGTTGACCCTGTCTGGATCGGGCAGGCGATGGTAATAGCCCTTGCGGCAGGCCTTGATGCCGCACAGGCGATGCAGGTCTCCTAAAGTCTCCGCCTGCTTGACCCATGTCGCCAGCGAATCCAGCACGGGCACGCCATCGACCTCGGACACCCCATTACGAGCCAACAAGACATTCATGGGCGCCTCGCCGGGAATGATCACATCGGCGCCACGCGCAATCAGTTTTCGCGCGGAGTCACGAAAGGCCTCGATCAACTCTGAAGGATCCTCGAAGGCCGCCAGCACATCGTTGAACGTGAACCCCACCGGCTGCGCGCCCGCGAAGCGCGACTCCAGCCCATGCCGCAGCGCGTTCTCCGTAATGAGCTCGTCCATATCGTCGATGAACAACAACACGCCGAACTTCCGTCCCAGCATGCAGGCCGTCAGCATGGCGGATTCGCCATAACCCACCACGGGGATATCCACCAGCGCGCGAATCTCGCGCAGCGCCGGCTCAGGCAAGGTACTCAGGGCGTACACATCGTAGCCCTCTTGCTGAGCTTTGACCGCCGCAGCCATGAATTGCAGACCATGCACGTACTGAAAGGCCGCGTGTCGAATATCCGAGCCCGGATAGTTGCTGCGGTATGTGCCCGGCTGCATGCCATGCATCACAATCTCGGTATCTGGGCGCGCCACGCGGGCGAAATGCTGCTTGAGGGCGTCGTTGTATGCGCCCAGATCACTCAGAACCGTAAAGCTTTGATGCCAGATTTTCATGATGTCCTATGTCGGAGAGTAGCTAATCGAGTTGCACATTGGCCCGTTTGACCACTTGTGCCCATTTGTCGACTTCGGACTTGAAGAACGCGTCGAACTCGCCCGGTGTCGAACCTATTGCCACGCAGCCCAAGCTGTCGAGCTTGGCTTTCACGTCGGGATCCTGCGCAGCCTGGCGAGCGGCATCGCTGAGTTTTTCCACCACGTCGGTGGGCGTGCCCGCCGGCACAAACAAACCAAACCATGCCGTGGCGTCATAATCCGGCAGACCGGACTCAGCCAGCGTCGGCACCTGGGGCAAGGCTGGCGAGCGCGTTTTGGTACTGATGGCAAGCGCGCGCAATTGCCCGCTCTGGATCAGGGGCAAGGTCGTAACCATGTTGTCGAACGTGATCGGCACGCGGCCGCCCAACACATCAGCCATGGCCGGCGCCGCACCACGGTACGGCACGTGCTGCAGCTTGATGCCGGCCTGCTCGGCAAATAATTCGGTAAACAGATGCGCGCCCGACCCGTTGCCCGCGCTGGCAAAATGCAGCGGCTTATCGCCCGCGGCCTTGGCGGCGGCAACCAGATCGGCGACAGAGCGATAAGGCGTGCTGGTATTGGTCACCAGCATGAAAGGCGTAGAAGCCACCTGCGATACCGCCTCGAGATCCTTGAGCGGGTCGTAGCTGAGGCTGCGGTACAAACTCGGATTCACCGCGAGCGAAATCGTCCCGAACAACACGGTGTAGCCGTCCGGCGCCGCTTTCGCGACGGCGTCCGACGCAATATTGCTGGCCGCGCCAGCTTTGTTCTCGACCACGATAGGTTGGCCCAGCAAGCGGCTCATCTTCTCGGCCACCGCACGCGCCGCCACATCGGATGCGCCCCCGGCAGGGAACCCCACCATCAGCCTGAGCGGCTTTTCAGGATAGCTGGCCAGGCTGGGACTCGTAGCCGCCAGCGCCAACAGGCTGCCAGCCAACAGGACTCGCGCAACAGCGCAACCGATACGACACATAGCAAAGGTCTCCTTCCTCATTTTTCGCCATTTTGCCCATAACAACGCAGGTCAAACATGGCAAGAACATGAAGACAGGATTCACTAATCTTGAAAGTGCCGGCGCTGCGGAGTTTTCGAGATTCTCGAAATCGGCATTCGAACATGCGCCCTTCTTTATGGCACACCCTCCCGCGCACAATGAGTGCCATCCATAAACAAGGGCATCCATGCCCTGGAGGAGATCGACATGAGAACTACCCGGCGCCACTCTCTGGCCTACTTGTGCGCGGCCATCCTGGGCGTGACGATCGCCGGCACATCGGCGCACGCTGCCTATCCCGACAAGCCCATCAAAATCATTGTCCCCTGGGCGCCCGGCGGCAGCACCGACATCCTGGCCCGCAGCACCGCGGAGCGCTTGAGCCAGGCGCTCAAGCAGCCGGTCATCGTGGAGAACCGCGCTGGCGCCAGCGGCAATATCGGCGCCGAGGCGGCAGCGCGTGCAGCGGCCGACGGCTACACGCTGCTCTTTACCAGCACGAACCTCACCCTCAACCCTGCCGTCATTGCACATACCCCCTACGACCCGGTAAAGGACTTCACCGGCATCACGATGGTGGCATTCGCGCCCATGATGCTGGTGACCAAATCAGGCTTTGCCGGCGATACGCTGCAAGGTCTGATGGACTATGGCAAAGCCCACCCGGGCAAGCTCAATTTTTCGAGCAGCGGGGCAGGCGGCGCGCCACATCTGGCAGGCGAGATGTTCAAGCGCGCGGCGAAGCTGGACATGGTGCACATCCCCTACTCCGGCGCGGCGCCAGCGCTGGCCGACGTATTAGCCGGCCAGGTGCAAATGACGTTCACCACCTATATCTCGGCCCAGGGTCAGCTCGCCGCTGGTGCGCTCAAGGCATTGGCCGTAGCCAGCGACCAGCGATTGCCGGTGCAGCCCGACGTGCCTACCTTTGCCGAAAAAGGGCTGGATATCGAGATAGGAACCATGTTCGGCCTGCTGGCGCCCGCAGGCACGCCCGCGTCCGCCGTGGACACGCTGTATCAAGCCCTGAAACAGGCCAGCGCCGACCCTGCTTTTAATGCAAGCATCATCAAACAGGGCGGACGCATGGTGATGAACACGCCACAGGACTACAACGCCTATCTGCGTGAGGACACCCAAAAGTGGAAGAACCTGGTGCAGCAGATCGGCGGCGTGGACACGAACTGAGCGCAGAACGCCGATCAATCGCGTGCCAACGCGATCCCGGCCGCCAAGGCCAACCGGCGACGTTCGGCCTGGACCTTGGCGCCATAGCCGCCATCGCTGGGACCTGTCGCCCCCACGTAGCAAGCCAAACCGCCTTCCACCGATCCGCGACGCGTGATGCAGTCTTTGAGGATGGTGCTGCCGACGCGGATATTCGAAATCGGATCGAGCGCATTGGCGCCCTCGCCCAATTTGTCGAATTTGTCCTGGTGCACGCGCGTCATGACCTGCATCAGGCCTTGCGCCCCCACCGAGCTCTCCGCAAAGGGGTTATAACGGGATTCGATAGCAATGACCGCCAACAGCAATAGCGGATCCAGATCTTTTTCGCGCGCGACACGATACGTCGTGTTAACCAAGACACCGGTCGCGTCATACGCCACGCGGTACTTGCGCGAGATATAGTTGCGCAGCGCCTCGGCCTGGGGGCCGGACACGGCGGTACGTAACACCTTTTTAGGCGGAGCCGGAGGCAGTTCGCTGCGCAGTGGACCCAGAAAGCCGGTGGCGTTACTGAGCGGCGCAGCGGGAATCGCCATGGCTACCACTGAAGGGGTGTCATAGAGAGGGTCGTCGTTGGCATCGGCGAGCGAGCTGGACGGTACGGATGTAGGCGCTAAAGCGGTCAACAAGGCTTTGTGCACCTGCAGGGCCTGGTCGCGCAAACCGGGCAAAGCGAGGCTCATACTTATGGTGACAATGACGGCAATACCCAGATAGGTACAGCAGATACGCAACCATTCAGCAAGACGGTGGTGCACTCCTTGGGCGGACTGACGGAACAGGCCTGCCACTGACGCATCGGGCATGGTGACCTCCTGCGTGATAAAGAAGAGGCCTGGATGTTAACCTCTCTTCTGACTTTAAAATGTAACGAATTGACCTGGATCTGTAGTGAAATACCGTGACCTGAGAGACTTTTTACAGCAACTGGAGCAGCGCGGTGAGCTCAAACGCATTGCCACGCCAGTATCGACACATCTTGAAATAACTGAGATCGCCGATCGCGTTTTACGCGCCGAAGGGCCTGCCTTGCTGTTCGAAAACGCCGTCCACAACGGCACGCGGGCCGAGATTCCGGTGCTGGCCAACCTGTTTGGCACGCCCAGGCGCGTCGCCTGGGGCATGGGAGCCGAGGACGTCAGCGCCCTGCGCGAAACAGGAGAATTACTGGCCTCGTTACGCGAGCCCGAGGCTCCGCGCAGCCTGCGCGATGCCTTCGGCAAAGTCGCCATGCTGAAATCCGCGCTCTGGGACATGGCGCCCAAACGCGTGCGCAGCCCGGCCTGCCAGGAAATCGTCTGGGAAGGCCAGGACGTGGATCTTGGCCGGCTGCCGCTGCAAACCTGCTGGCCCGGCGATGTAGCGCCGCTTTTGACCTGGGGCCTGGTCGTCACGCGCGGGCCGAACGCGCGCCGCCAGAATCTAGGCATCTATCGCCAGCAGCCGATCGCGCCAAACAAACTGATCATGCGCTGGCTGTCGCATCGTGGCGGTGCGCTGGATTTTCGTGAGCACGCGCGCGCCTATCCGGGCACGCCCTTTCCCGTCGCGGTTGCCTTGGGCGCAGACCCGGCCACGATCCTGGGGGCCGTCACACCGGTGCCGGACAGCCTGTCCGAATATCAATTCGCCGGCCTGCTGCGCGGCTCGCGCACAGAGGTTGCCCAGGCCATCGGCAGCGAGCTCTCGGTACCGGCCTGGGCTGAAATCGTCCTGGAAGGCCACTTGTTGCCCGCTACGGATCCGCGCGCCGTTGCACCCACGGTCCCTGACGGGGTCCCGCCGCCACCAGATACAGGCTACGAAATGGCGCTCGAGGGGCCCTATGGCGACCACACCGGCTACTACAACGAGCAGGACTGGTTCCCCGTCTTTACGGTGGACCGCATCACCATGCGCCGCAACCCGGTCTATCACTCGACCTACACGGGCAAACCGCCGGACGAACCGGCGGTTCTGGGGGTGGCGCTGAATGAAGTCTTTGTGCCGCTATTGCGCCGTCAATTCCCGGAAATTGTCGATTTTTACCTGCCGCCAGAGGGTTGCAGCTATCGATTGGCCGTGGTCTCGATGCGCAAGCAATACGCCGGACACGCCAAGCGCATCATGTTCGGCATCTGGAGCGTGCTGCGCCAATTCATGTACACGAAATTCATCGTCGTCGTGGACGAAGACATTGATGTGCGTGACTGGAAAGAGGTCATCTGGGCCATCACAACGCGCATGGACCCGGTGCGCGATACCGTCATGGTCGAGCGCACACCGATCGATTACCTGGACTTTGCCTCGCCGGTATCAGGTCTGGGCGGCAAAATGGGGCTGGACGCCACCAACAAATGGCCAGGTGAAACCGACCGTGAATGGGGCCGACCGATCACCATGGATCAGGACGTCAAACAACGCGTGGATGCGATGTGGGGTGAATTGGGGCTATAACAGCACCGGGAATCGCAGGAGCCAGTGCTCCAAAGCATTGGCTGAACCCGCATCCCGCCGATAATCGGGCGGCAAGCACTCCGGTATCGGGAATCAGTCCTGATCGTCGCGCCTCACCCGCTCACGAGACGGGCTGACGTCATCCTCGACATCAGACGATGACGTCCCACGCGAATCGCGCCAGGCCTTGAAGGCCTGCCACCCCAACAACGCGCCCCCCGCCAGCTTGATCAAACCCGAGCGCTTGCCACGCCCCATGACCAGTGCAGAAAGTGTGGAACTGACAAAAGGATAGCGCCGGGCCAGCGTAAAGCCCTGCCATAACAGTTTGGATAGATTGCCCTGCGTCAAACTCGGCAGCCAACGCTTGACGAGATTACCAGGCCGGAGCGAGCGGGTCGTTGACACGATATCGTGCGCCAGCGATTCTCGTTCGAGCGCAGCCCGAGCACGCAGCAGCTCAATGCGAACGGCACGGTCAACAGCAGTCGTGGGTTTCGCCATAGGTCAGCTCCGTGCCCGTCGAGCAGCGGCCTGCCGGGCACGCGTGGCGCGCGCCTCTTGCTCGGCTCTCTCGTCGCGTTCGTCCTGCTCGGCTTGTTCGGCCTCGTCCTGCGCGGCACGAACACGATCCAGCAGCTCGGCATCACGGCCGAGTTCTTCGACCGTTGCCGCGAAAGGCATCGGACCGAACAGCAACTGACGACGTATGGATAGCAGCAATACGAGACCGACCAAGGCATATACCGCAGCTAACAATCCCAGCGCTACGTAACGATTTTCCGTAGGCCAGAACGCCACCGCGATGGTGACCGTGAACACCAGCACCGCCAACGTCAAAAACAGCAACGCCGCAAATGCCGAGCCCAACAACTTGATCAACCGCGTTTTTTCTTCGGCTGCTTCGAGGGAGAATAATTCCAGGCGCGTACGCAGCATCCCTACCAGGCTGCTGGCCACGCTGGATACAGAAGTCCGCAAGCCCATAATAAGACCAGGCCAGCCTCAAGAAAGGCCGGCCCGTGCCTTTATCGGCGAGCGATCAGCAAACCGAGCAGCAGGCCGGTCACGCCTGCAACGCCGATGGCTTGCCAGGGATTGTCGTGCACATAATCATCGGTCGCGCGTGCGGCCTTGCGACCGCGTTCCAATACGGCGTCTTGCGCGTCGTACAACGCCTCGCGCGTGCGTTTCAGCGAGGCCAATGCGCGATCGCGCAATTCGGAGGCCTTGTCGCCGGAACTGGATGCGGCCTCGCGCAGCAGGTCTTCGGCATCGCTCAGGCTGCTTTTGACGCTATCGATGAGTTTTTCTTTAGCGGCTTCCTCGGAACGTCGTGTAGGCATAAAAGCTCCCTATGAGTAAGGTCGATGACAGGTTCATCATACCAGCCTGCTGCGACTCTCGCAGCCAGGCCGTGACGATATATATGTAAGGCATGTAGCGGGTTTCACAAGCCCTGTTTTTATTTGACCTGGGTAATTTCCACCGCGGATTTCACACCGCCCTGATCGATGTCCTGCCGCATGACCAGATTCACCCCCGGACAAAACCAGTCGGTGACGGTGGTGTTCATACCTGGGATCGGCAAGGTCAGTCCCTTGAACGTCGCCATCGTGGGATCGGTATCGCGCGTATAACGGATCGGCCAGCATGATTGACGTCCCAATGCGGTATCCAGCGTGGATTTGGCGCCGACGGTTTTCTCGCCGATGCGCACCACCGTGCTGGGCTGTCCGCCAACCGGGGCCTCTTTGCCGATATTCAATCGATATGTCGCCCCCGGCATGCGCTGCCCCTGCCCGGTAATAGCGCCATCGTAGGCAAACAGCCCCAGCATGCGCAGATCGAATTGACCCTGCGACGAAGGCTGTTCACCCGCCTGGGCATAACGCACAAAACTCGCTTGCCCCTGCTTGATAGTCATCAGATAGTCGAGTTTGGACTGGCTCGCCGGCAAGCCGGCATAGCTGAACATAGCCGTGCCTTGCACCCGCGCGCGGCAGTTGGCCGAATCTGTCTTGGACACCTCGGCAAACGTCAAATCGGCACCCAGCTTTAAATTGCCGGACCCCGTCAATTGCACCGCCCCACCGTCGTGCATGAAACGCGCATCGCACACGCCAGCCATCGCAGGGGCCGTCACACTGGCGCAACTCGCCAGAATCAGGAAAGAAAGATATCGTGCCGCCACCGGGACTCCAGACGTAAATATGACATCTGGATGCTACACCGTTTGTCTGATTTCGACGTTTCAAGCCGTGTGCAATTCGCGCTGTGTGCAAGGTGGGGTGGATACACAAGCCACTGGCGTCTACGAATCCTCTGCCCCGCTATTCTCTATCCGACTCGCGGGACATTTCCCAGACCTCAGAGACCGCAAAAAGCAAACGCTCAGCCAGCCACCTCACCTGGCGCATCGGCCTTTTCGGCAAAAAGCGACTCGGCCATGAAATCGATGAAAACGCGTAATTTCGGGGCGAGGTGTTTGCTCGACGGCCACAGTAGTCGAAAAGTCCCCTGATGTTCGACATGCGCGTCCAGCACCGTCACCAATTCGCCGCGCTCGATGGCCGACCTCGCCATGAAATTCGGCAAACAAGTAATGCCCAAGCCTGCGATAGCCATATCCATCAAAGGTGATGAGGTGCTGCAGACGCCCCGTATCGGCAGTGTCCATTCCCTTCCGTTTTCTGCCGGTTTCAATGGCCACGGTTCCAGCTTTCCTGTTGTGAAAAACTTGCGCATCAAGCATGCATGATGCGCAAGATCAGCAGGGGTCTCGAGCACGCCATGTCTTGCGAGGTAATCAGGCGAGGCGACCAACTGCAGCCGATAGCTGCCCAACGGCCGGGACATAAGCCGCGAATCAGCGGGCTCCCCCGTGCGTATCACCGCGTCAAAACCATCTTCGATCACGTCCACCAGACGATTCGAAAAATCCACGTCCAACTCAATGGCCGGGTAACGGCGCATAAATGCAATCAGCGCAGGCATGATCAGCACGCGAGCCAGGGGCACGCTGATACGCAACCGGCCGCGAGGCGATTGCTGCGTCTCGGACAATTCCAATTCGGCCGCCTCGATTTCGCACTGGATACGCCGGCAGCGCTCGAGGAACAGCGCGCCTTCGGCCGTCAGCGTAATACTGCGCGTACTGCGATGAAACAAACGCACGCCCAGACGCTCCTCCAGCCGCGACACGCTTTTGCCCACGGCCGACGAGGAAACACCGAGTAGGCGGCCCGCCTCAGAAAAACTGCGGGTTTCCGCCGCCTGCACAAAGAACGCAATGCCGTTGAGCGATTCCATCATTTTCTCTATTTGAGAATTTTTGTCCGATATGTTTTGAACAATAGCATTATTGTCTTTTATAGGTGTCTCTATCACCATGTGCTCATACGTTCCGTCGTGGCGGCCGTCGCCAATCGGCCATCGCCCCACCCGGAAACAATCGGACCGTCAGACAGTCTGGCGGCCACGCCTCATTTCACCGGCCAAGTGCCGACGTTTCCCGAGACTATGTATGACACAGTCAACGACCACCGCGCTGGACTGCGCCCTGGACCGGCCAACAACGCGCCTGCCCTTCACATCACTGCTGGCCTTGGCGCTGGCGGGGTTCATCACCATCCTGACAGAAACGCTGCCAGCAGGCTTGTTGCCGCAAATCAGCGCGGGTCTGAGCATTTCCGAAGCACTGGCGGGGCAACTCGTCACGGTCTACGCCATCGGCTCACTAGTAGCAGCGATTCCACTGACCACCGCCACGCAAAGCATGCGCCGCCGTCCGCTGCTAATGACGGCTATCGTGGGATTTGTTATTGCCAATACCATCACGACGTTTTCGGGTAGTTATATTCTGACGATAGTGGCGCGGTTCCTCGCGGGGATGTCGGCCGGACTCCTTTGGGCGCTGCTGGCGGGCTATGCGGCGCGTATGGTCCCCGATCACCAAAAGGGTCGGGCCATCGCCGTCGCGATGGTGGGGACGCCATTGGCACTGTCGCTCGGCGTACCGGCGGGCACGTTCCTGGGTAACGTCATGGGATGGCGCCTGTGCTTTGGCATCATGAGTATGCTGGCGCGGGTGCTCCTAGTCTGGGTGCGCGCCCGACTGCCGGACTTTGCGGGATCGGTCAGTGCCAAACGGCTGTCTCTGACCGACGTGTTCACGGTCGCGGGTGTGCGTCCAGTGCTCGCCGTCGTATTCACGTTCGTGCTGGCACACAATATTCTCTATACCTACATCGCCCCTTTTCTCGCCGCGGCGGACATGGCAGAACGAACCGACGTGGTGCTCCTGCTCTTCGGTGTCGCCTCTCTGCTTGGGATATGGATCACCGGTATGCTAATTGATCGCCATCTGCGAGGCCTGACGCTGGCCAGCACGGCCGTATTCGGCCTGGCCGCGTTGATGCTAGGCGTGGCCGGCAATATGCCTACCGTCGTGTATATTGCGATCGCCGCCTGGGGTTTTGCGTTCGGTGGCGTACCTACGTTGCTGCAAACGGCTCTCGCCAAAACGGCCGGATCCGCGGCCGATGTCGCGCAGTCGATGCTGGTCACGGCATGGAACCTGGCGATCGCGGGTGGCGGCATCATCGGAGGCATCCTGCTGGAACACCTCAGCGTCGCCGCGTTCGCCCCCGCGTTGCTCGTACTGCTGGCTGCCACACTGATAATCGTGTTGGCGGCGAAGCACCACGGCTTTCCAGCGACGCCGAACTAAAGCTAAAGCGCCAACGATGACTCGGCGTACTGACACGTCTACTCATGCCCTGGTTTGGTGCAACACGGGCCTCATTTAGCACCATATCGGTGCCAGCCATACCACTCATGAGCGCCGTTCGGACAAACAGGCCCTCACGGCAGGGCAGCAGCCGACGGTCATAGGCCACGATCCTGGTGGCACGAGTTTTGCATGAATGCACTACACAGCAGCCGCAAGGCTGACGGCTAATCACTTATAGCTATATCAATCCAATAAATCAAAAGTTGTGGGGCTGTACAGCAGTCCCTATCATCCTTGACATATGCGGGCTCGTCCCGCCAGGCTGATCATTTCATGAAGCTTTTCCCCTTATTTGCCGATCTACAGGGTCGCCGCGTGCTGGTAGTCGGCGGCGGCGAAGTCGCTGCGCGCAAGGTCCAGGTGCTGCTGGAGGCATCGGCCGATGTGCAGGTTGGCGCGCCAGAACTCGTGCCCGAACTGGCCGAGTTGGCCAACCAAGGCCGCATTCGCGTATTCAAGGGCGAGTTTCAAGCTGCATGGCTGGACGAAGCCTGGCTGGTTGTGGCTGCCACCGACGACCGGTCGGTCAATGCGGCAGTGTCCGAGGCCGCTGAAGCCCGGCGCATTTTCAGCAATGTCGTAGACGATGCGGAGCTATCGTCGTTTCAAGTCCCGTCCATCGTCGACCGCTCCCCCTTGATTGTGGCCATTTCGTCGTCCGGCGTAGCGCCTGTACTGGCCCGCCGTTTGCGCGAGCGAATAGAGTCCTTGTTCGATCATTCGTTGGGATCTCTGGCCGCGTTGGCGGCTCGCCATCGTCCGCGCATCCGCGAGCGCCGCCCAGACCTGAAACAACGCCGGCGTTTCTATGACTGGCTGCTCGACGGTCCTGTCGCAAGCCTGCTGCGCCAACAACAACCCGCCGAAGCCGAACGCGTGCTCAAGGCCGAGCTCGACAGTCCGCAACCTGCCAGTCAAGGCAGCGTCGTGCTGGTCGGCGCAGGCCCGGGCGACCCAGGACTACTGACCCTCAAGGCCTTGCGCGCCCTCAACGAGGCCGATGTCATCCTGTACGACCGTCTGGTCAGCCCTTCCGTACTGGCGTTAGCGCGTCGCGATGCCGACCGTATCTCCGTGGGCAAGCTGCTCGGCGAAGACCACAACGCTACGCAATCCCGTATTCATGCCCTGCTGGTCAAACATGCGCAGGCCGGCCGGCGCGTCGTGCGCCTCAAGGGCGGCGACGCCTTCATTTTCGGACGCGGCGGCGAGGAACTGGAATATCTGCGCGCACACCACATCCGCTACGAAGTCGTACCCGGCATCACAGCGGCGCTGGCCTGTGCAGCCTATGCCGGCATCCCTCTCACCCATCGTGACCATGCGCAATCCGTACGCCTGGTCACCGCACATTGCCGCGAAGACGAGGACTCCTTGGACTGGGCCGGATTGGCTCGCGAACACCAGACCCTGGCGTTCTATATGGGCGTCGGGCAATTGGAAACGCTGTCTGCCCGGCTGATCAGCCACGGCCGTTCTGCCGCGACGCCCTTCGCCCTGATCGAAAACGGCAGCCGCCCCGAACAGCGGGTCGTCACAGGCCGCCTGGATGAACTCGCGGCCGTGGCACACAGCCACAATGTACGCGCCCCCGCGTTATTGGTGATCGGCGAAGTCGCCGGGCTCGCCCGCCAATTGCATTGGTTTGGCAGCTACGAAGAGGGTCGCCGCGAAGCACTCGCCGCCTGATATTGACGCTGGCAAGAACGGAAAGCGGCGGAAGGGTCCCGGCCTCTTTCCTCGTACGTATTAAAGTCGCTAACCAGAATCGAGCTAATTGGGATGACCGTGCTCGCGCCCGTGACGGCGGTAAAGCGCCAGGCTGACAACGGCGCCCATCGGGCTTTATTCCGCCTTTTGCTTCGTGCCAAAGATACGGTCGCCCGCATCACCCAGGCCCGGCATGATGTAGCCGTTTTCGTTCAACCCCTGATCGATCGACGCGGTGTAAATATGGACATCGGGGTGACGATCCAACACTGCTTTGATCCCGGTCGGCGCCGCCACTAATACCAACGCCCGGATCTCGCGACAGCCGGCGCGTTTGAGCATATCGATCGTCGCCACCATCGACCCCCCCGTGGCCAACATGGGATCGACGATCAGCGCCAGGCGCTGATCCAACTCCCCGACCAGGCGCTCTAGATATGTGTGCGCCTGCAGCGTTTCCTCGTTGCGGGCAACGCCGACGACACTGACCTTGGCACCGGGAATCAGGCTCAACACGCCATCCAGCATGCCGATGCCGGCGCGCAGAATGGGCACCACGGTCACTTTTTTACCGGCGATTTTCTCGACCTCGACCGTACCGCACCAGCCTTCGACTGTAGAGGCCGCCAAAGGCAGGTCTTTGGATGCCTCATAGGTCAGCAAAGCGCCGACTTCTTGAGACAACTCACGAAAGCTCTTGGTGCTGAGGTCAGCACGACGCATGATGCCGAGCTTGTGGCGAATCAGCGGATGACGGATTTCGTGCACGGGCATGTGCGGAAGTCTCCAAAAACAATGGGGCAGCGAGGCGGCCAAGTCAAAACAGAATGAATTTTAGCGCTACGGCCCGGCGCTGCCGTCCATCCGCTGGCGATTTAGTCGCCCATCCGGCGAAATCGATGGGCGCGGCCCAAGCGCTGAACACGGAATTCGCTCGCCGCCCGCATCGATTCCATCGATTTATTTCGCTGCCAGCCACTCAATCAACGCATCATCGAACTTGCGCACCGCCGCCGCGTTTGGATCGTTAACGATGCTGACTACCACATAGCGCTTGCCACTGGCGCCCAGCACATAGCCCGCCACGGCCCTTACGTCTCGCAAGGAGCCGGTCTTCAGGTGGGCCATACCGACGGTTTCCTCTCCTTTCAACCGCCGGCGCATCGTGCCATCCACGCCGGCAATCGACAGCGAAGAGAGGTATTCGGGCATCAGCGGCGATTGCCAGGCCAAGGTCAACATGGACGCCAGGCTTTCGGCCGACACACGCGCGTCGCGCGACAGGCCCGCGCCGTTGTCCATGACCAGCTCCGGCATATTCAACCCCTGGGAAGACAACACCGATTTGGCCACTGCCTCGCTGGTCTGCGTGGTCGCCGGCCGCGTACCGCGCTCGGCCCCCAGGGTCAACAGGACCGTGCGAGCCATCACATTATTGCTCCGTTTATTGATCTGGCGAATGGCTTCACCTAACGGGGGAGACTCGTGCGAGGCCAGCACCACCGCATCGGCGGGCACCCGGCCGGCACGGATTTTCCCCTTGAACGTCCCGCCCAGTTCGCGCCACAACTGGCGGAATAGGGACTCGGTGAACTCCGGTTGCGACAGCGCCAGGCGGTACAAACTGAATTCCCCGCAAGACCCCGCCACCGTGCCGCCCAGCCGGATGGAAACACCTTGCTGCGTCAGCACGGGATCTGTCGTCACCACAGGAGGGCCGGGACAGCGCGCCGTACTCCAACCCACCTGTCCCTCCAGCCGTATGCCTGGTAGTGGCGGATCGATGATCGGCACCCATTTCTGGGCCGCCTGGTCCGGCGTAAACAGCAGGCGCAAAGCGCCAAATCCCACCATCAACGCATCGGGACTGGCGTTGTAGGCACGATCCGGCGCACCGTCAAATGCGCCCGGATCCGTCGCAACATTGCCGAAAATACTGCGGTCGATCACCAGATCGCCTATCTGTTTGACCCCGCGCAGGCGCAACTCGCGCAACAGGGTCCACATATCCTGTATCAGCAAATAGGGATCTCCCCCCGCCCGCAAATACAAGGGGCCGCGTAACGCGCCATGTGTGTCAGGGCCGGCGCCCGGCTCCAAGAGAAAATCCGTACGCCAGACATAGTTGGGCCCCAGTTCCGACAAGGCGGACCAAGTGGTGACCAGTTTCATGACTGACGCGGGATTGCGAGGCTCGTTGGCATTGATCGCCACGATCCGCTGACCACCGAGCTCTTGTACGACCAGCGACAGCGATGTGCCTGGCAGCCCTGATGCTTTCCAAGCTCGCGTCAGGTCATCAGGCATGACGTCTTGTGCCTGCGCCATGGCCGCCGCCCCCAACAGTGCGCACGCCACGAACCATCGTTTGAGTCGCCCGTGTCGCTTGTCCGCCTGTCCTGTCATGCTATGCCCGCCGCCATGCCGATGATGTTCAAAAACGCAAGCATACCGAACCTGCTTGACAAGTGGCTGTAGCGTCAATACGTCCATGCGAACTGGTGGGATGGCAACAACATCATCGACGCTCGATCAGTGCGTGGCGAACAGCTCACGGAAGGGTCGACGAGAGGGAGTCATTAGAGGATGGGCGGCCAGGCACTTACAATATGGCCCAATCCACGCCCTCCGCCTACCTCAATGGGGCGGCGATCCCTGGCGTTTTACTTGAATTGTTCCGCGTGTCCTCGACCCTCACTGTTTCCGACTTCGATTACGAATTACCGCCCGAGCTGATTGCCCAGACACCTGCGGCAACGCGCGACGGCAGCCGCCTGCTGCATCTGGATGCATCAGGCGCACTGCATGACCGGCGGTTCCCTGATTTGGCCAATCTGCTGCGCCCCAATGATTTGCTGGTGTTCAACGACACCCGCGTCATCAAGGCGCGCCTGACCGGCCAGAAAGCCACCGGCGGCAAAGTCGAGGTCCTGGTCGAGCGTATCGTCGAATCGCACCGTGCGCTCGCCCATGTCCGGGCCAGCAAATCACCCGGACCGGGCACAACGCTGCGCTTGGCCGATGCGTTTGACGTGACAGTACTAGGCCGGGCCGGCGAACTGTTTGACCTGCAGTTTCCCGCACCGGTTCTGGATTTGCTGGATACCCACGGCGCGACGCCTCTGCCGCCCTACATCACTCACGCGGCCGACGCCACCGACGAAGACCGCTATCAGACGGTCTACGCCCGCGAGCCGGGTGCGGTCGCCGCGCCGACGGCTGGCCTGCACTTTGACCAGGACATGCTGGACCGCGTCGCGGAACTGGGCGTCGAACGCGCCTTTGTCACCTTGCACGTCGGCGCCGGCACCTTTCAACCGGTGCGGGTCGACAACATCGCCGATCACATCATGCATGCCGAGTGGTACACCGTCGGCCAACCCGTGATCGACGCCATCGCGCGTACACGGGCGCAGGGCGGGCGTGTGATCGCCGTGGGCACCACCAGCGTGCGCGCCCTGGAATCGGCCGCAGCGCAAAATCCCGCAGGTCCGGACGCGCCATTAACCCCTATTCAGGGCGACACCCGCCTGTTCATCACCCCTGGCTATCGCTATCGGGTCGTGGATGCGCTAGTCACCAATTTCCACTTACCGCAATCGACACTGCTCATGCTGGTGTCCGCCCTGGCCGGCGTCGAGCCTATCCGCCGCGCCTATATCCATGCCGTCGCCCAACGCTATCGCTTTTTCAGCTATGGCGACGCGATGTTCATCGAATCTCCCTCTGCCTGACCATGACTGGACTGAATTTCGAACTCCTGGCGACCGACGGCCAAGCCCGCCGCGGCCGCGTCACCCTGAACCACGGGGTGGTCGAGACCCCCATTTTTATGCCGGTGGGCACCTACGGCAGCGTCAAAGCCATGCTGCCGCACGAGCTCAAGGAAATCGGCGCGCAAATCGTGCTGGGCAACACCTTTCACTTGTGGCTGCGCCCCGGCACTGACATCCTGGATCGTCACGGCGGCCTGCACGGATTCATGCAATGGGACAAGCCGATCCTGACCGATTCTGGCGGTTTCCAGGTGTTCAGCCTGCAAGGCATGCGCAAAATCACCGAGGAAGGCGTGAAATTCGCCTCGCCCATCGATGGCGCCAAGCTGTTCCTGACGCCCGAAGAATCCATGCGTATCCAGCGCTCGCTGAACTCCGACATCGTCATGGTGTTCGACGAGTGCACGCCCTACCAGATCGATGGCCGCCCCGCCACCACCGAGGAGGCAGCCCGCTCGATGCGCATGTCCTTGCGTTGGGCACGCCGCTCGCGCGAGGAATTCGACCGTCTGGAAAATCCCAATGCCCTGTTCGGCATTGTGCAGGGCGGCATGTACGAATCGCTGCGCGACGAGTCCCTGGCCGGCCTGACGGATATCGGTTTTCATGGCTACGCCATCGGCGGCCTGTCGGTAGGCGAGCCTAAAGAAGACATGATGCGCATCCTGGCGCACGTCACGCCGCGCCTGCCCGCGCAGGCGCCGCGCTACCTGATGGGCGTAGGCACGCCCGAGGATCTGGTCGAGGGCGTGTCGCGCGGCGTCGACATGTTCGATTGCGTCATGCCTACGCGCAATGCCCGCAACGGCTGGCTGTTCACCCGTTACGGCGACATCAAGATCCGCAATGCCAAATACCGCGACGACACTCGCCCGCTGGACCCGAGCTGCGCCTGCCACACCTGCGCCCATTTCTCGCGCGCCTATCTGCATCATCTGCAGCGAGCCAACGAAATCACAGGCGCACGCCTGAATACCCTGCATAACCTGCATTTCTACCTGACGATCATGGGCGAAATGCGCGAAGCCATTGCCGCAGGCACCTTCCAGGCGTGGCGCGCCAAGTTTGCGGCCGACCGGGCACGCGGAATTGATTAGCAACGAGCAACATCCCCGTAATAGCCTCGCCCGCCCGGGACAAAACAGCGCTGTCGTCGTTGTACCTCCATCGGGCGAGGCCGGCACCTCGTGGCGCCCCCAGCGCCGCGCTCGCTGACCTGCACAGGTTGGCCCTGTACCGCCCGGTAACACCCTGGATTTCCCCCCTGGCCCTGCCGAGCGCATAACCTCGCTACAATAGTCGGCTTGCCCTGTCCAAGGCTCGCGCGGGGACGGGCGCTACAAAAACCTTTCATAATTCGACCCGAACACCTCATTCAGGAGATTTACCATGTCCGTTATCGATACCGCCGGCATCGTTCTGGCCCAGGCAGCCCCCGAAGGCAGCGCGCTGATGGGCATGCTGCCCATCGTGCTGATGTTCGTGATCCTCTATTTCCTGATGATCCGTCCGCAGATGAAGCGCCAGAAAGAACACCGCAACCTGGTGGCCAACCTCGCCAAGGGTGACGAAGTCCTGACCGCCGGCGGCATGCTGGGCAAGGTCTCCAAGGTCACCGACACCTACATCACCGTCGAAATCGCAGACCTGGCCGACAAGCCCGTGGAAGTCCTGATGCAGAAAACCTCGGTCTCGACCGTGCTGCCCAAGGGAACCATCAAGGCCCTGTAAGCGTCATATCCGGCCCCCTTACCCAAGGGGGCCTTTTTGCCACCGGGCCGCCCCAACGCAAAAGCGCCCCTTTGGGTGTCGCAAGCCGAAGACGCAGCGTGGGGCCTTTCCGTTATCTCGCATGAACTAGCCGCCAATGAACCGCTATCCCCTCTGGAAGTACATCACGGTGCTGGTCGCGGTCATTATTGGCCTGCTGTATACCCTGCCCAATTTCTACGGCGAGTCCCCCGCCGTGCAGGTCTCCAGCGCCAAAGCCACGATCAAAGTCGACGAAGCCATGCTCGGCCGAGTCGAACAAATACTGACTGCCGGAAATATTCCCGTCTCCAGCGTGTACTACGAGCAAAACGGTACGCTGGGTACGATCCGTGCCCGACTGCCGTCCACCGACGTGCAACTGCAAGCACGCGACCTGCTCGACAAGTCACTGAACACCACCCCCGGCGACCCGCAATACACGGTGGCGCTGAACCTGCTGCCCGCCTCGCCGCCCTGGATGCGTGCGTTGGGCTGGTTCGAGCCCAAACCCATGTATCTGGGCCTGGATTTGCGTGGCGGTGTGCACTTCCTGCTGCAAGTCGATATGCAAGGCGCACTGCAAGCCCGCTACGACTCGCTGGCCGCCGACGTACGCACCTCGCTGCGCGATGAAAAAGTCCCCAGCCAAGGGGTCGAACGCTCCGGCTCGTCCGTCGTTGCCACGTTCAGCAACGCCAACGAACGCGATCGTGCGCAGAGTATTCTGCGCAGCCGCCTGCCAGACCTGGAATTCACGACCGGCGAAGACGGCAATCGCGCGACGCTGATCGGCGTGCTCAGTCCTGCGGCCGTCACCCGCGTGCAGGATTCCGCACTGAAACAAAACATCAACACGCTGCACAACCGTATCAACGAGTTGGGCGTGGCCGAACCTGTCATTCAGCAACAAGGCTCGGATCGCATCATTGTCCAACTGCCAGGCGTGCAAGACGTCGCCAAGGCCAAGGAACTGCTGGGTCGTACCGCCACGCTGGAAATCCGCATGGTGGACGACTCTCCGGCCGCGCAGACCGCCCTGATGGGTGGCACGGTGCCCTTTGGCCTGGAACGCTACACCGACCGCGATGGCCGTCCCCTGCTGGTTCGCCGCCAGGTCGTCCTGACCGGTGAAAACCTCCAGGACGCCCAGCCCGGCCGCGACTCGCAGACCCAGCAAGCCGCCGTGCACCTGACCCTCGACGGCAAAGGCGCCCGCATTTTCCGCGATGTCACACGTGACAACGTCGGCAAGCGCATGGCGATCCTGTTGTTCGAAAACGGCAAAGGCGAAGTCGTCACTGCACCGGTCATCCGCAGCGAAATCGCGGGCGGTCAAGTGCAGATCTCCGGCAGCATGACCGCCGAAGAAGCCGCCGATACCGCCCTGCTGCTGCGCGCCGGCGCCCTGGCCGCACCGATGTCCATCATCGAAGAGCGCACCATCGGCCCGAGCCTCGGGGCGGACAACATCTCCAAGGGTTTCCACTCCACGCTGTATGGCTTCCTGGCCATCGCCGTGTTCATCATTCTGTACTACCACTTGTTCGGGGTCTTCTCGACGATTGGCCT
This sequence comes from Bordetella muralis, assembly GCF_965139205.1. Taxonomy (GTDB): domain Bacteria; phylum Pseudomonadota; class Gammaproteobacteria; order Burkholderiales; family Burkholderiaceae_B; genus Bordetella_A; species Bordetella_A muralis. Next base: position 1,707 of record NZ_CBCSIU010000031.1, on the reverse strand, counting down.
GACGATGAACGTGTTGCTGTTGCTGGCGCTGCTGTCGATGCTGCAAGCCACGCTGACCCTGCCCGGTATTGCCGCTATTGCGCTGACACTCGGTATGGCCATCGACTCGAACGTGCTCATCAACGAACGGATCCGCGAAGAACTGCGTAACGGTGCCTCTCCGCAGCAGGCCATTCACCAAGGTTTCGAACGCGCCTGGGGCACGATTCTGGACTCGAACCTGACGACATTGATCGTCGGTCTGGCACTGCTGGCATTCGGCTCCGGCCCGATCCGCGGCTTCGCCGTCGTGCACTGCCTGGGTATCGTGACCTCGATGTTCACCTCGGTGGTAGGCGTACGCGCGCTGGCCAACCTGTGGTACGGCCGCAAGAAAAAACTCGCGAGCCTGTCCATCGGCACCGTCTGGAAACCCAAGGCAAACTGACCTGGTTGGGCGGCCCAGCCGCCCAACATCGATAAGACTCAAGGCGAAACATGGAATTTTTCCGTATCCATCGCACCATCCCGTTCATGCGCCACGCACTGGTGCTGAACATCATCAGCCTGGTGACGTTCCTGGCGGCGGTGTTCTTTATCATCACCCGCGGCTTTCACCTGTCGATCGAATTCACCGGCGGCACGGTCATGGAAGTCAACTACGCACAGACTGCGCAATTGGACAGCGTGCGTACTGCCGTATCCAAGCTCGGCTACTCTGATTTCCAGGTGCAAAACTTCGGCACCTCGCGCGATGTCATGATCCGCTTGCCGTTGACCGAGGGTCAAACCTCGGCAACGCAAAGCGAAACCGTCATGGGCGCTCTAAAGGCTGCGGACGCCTCGGCGAACCTGCGCCGCGTCGAATTCGTCGGCCCTCAGGTCGGCCAGGAGCTCTTGCACAACGGCCTGATGGCACTGCTGTTCGTCGTGCTGGGCATCATGATTTACCTGGCCATACGCTTCGAATGGAAATTCGCGGTCGCCGGCGTGATCGCCAACCTGCATGACGTGGTGATCATTCTTGGCTTTTTCGCGTTCTTTCAGTGGGAGTTCTCCCTATCCGTGCTGGCAGGCGTATTGGCGGTGCTCGGCTACTCCGTGAACGAATCCGTGGTGATCATGGATCGGATTCGCGAAAACTTCCGCAAATACCGTAAAGCGGACGTGCACGAGGTGATCAACGGCGCCATTACCCAAACGATCTCCCGGACCATCATTACTCACGGTTCCACCCAGATGATGGTGCTGGCCATGCTGTTCTTCGGCGGTCCCTCACTGCACTACTTCGCCATGGCGCTGACAATCGGCATCTGGTTCGGTATCTACTCGTCAGTCTTCGTGGCCGCCGCACTGGCCATGTGGATGGGTGTCAAGCGTGAAGACCTGATCAAGCCGGTCAAAAAAGAGGGCGACGCCGAGATCGCCTGATCGCTGATGTGATCCCTCATCCCGCAAAAAAATCGGGCACCTGAAAACTCAGGTGCCCGATTTTTTTGAGCAAACGCAGGCGGCATTTACATGCCAACGCCGACGCCCACACGCCTCAACGCCTCAACGCCTCAACGCCTTTAAAAGTAGAGCACACACCGTCAGGACTGTGAGCGCGTCATTTGCCGTGAGTTTGCCGCAGCCGGGTAGGCGTGGCGGGCNGGCCTGTNGGAGGCTGCCGAGCCCGCATCCCATCGGCGGGGGAAGTCCGNGGNCCATGTTTGAGCGAAGCGAGTT
>NZ_CBCSIU010000030.1:0-46424 GCF_965139205.1 Bordetella muralis | reverse complement strand
CCCTTCGACGTCCGCTCCACTCGACTTTGAGGCGCCCGGCCGGGCCGATTGCCTCGGCTCGACTGGCAGCAACTAGAATTCTCTGCATCGCTGGCACGACTTTCTTGCTTGGCGTTTTTTTGCAGCGCCCGGGAAGAGAGAAAGATCTTGCGGTGCTGCTTTCGGGGGACGCCCTGCGCGTCCCCCTCAAGCGATCGGTCCGGGCATGCGACGGGGTGGCGTGGTGCCAGTTGGAAGATCTGCTTGGCCTCGATCAAAGTTCACCCGTCAGCAAAGTAGCCGCCAGCAGGCCGCCGAGTTCCTCGCAGCGGGAGAGTGCGTCTTCAGGCGCGGTCTTGGGGGCCAGGATGGCTGACGGCGTCTGGGCGCCGTTGCGTTCTATGAGGGGCGGCGCGATGGCCCTCAGGCGCCAGCCGGTGCAGATGCGTTCGAGTTGGCGTGCGGCGCCTGTGCCGTCTGTGCCGGCGCTGATGGCAGCCGCATAGGGACGGCCCTGGATGTGGTCGAGGACGCCGTAGTAGCAGCGGTCCAGGCATTCTTTCATTTCGCCAGTGAGGCTGGCGAGGTTTTCAGGGGCGCAGAACAGATAGCCGTCGGCATTGAGCAGGTCGTCAGGGGACGTGTCCTGTGCACGCCGGAGGTGTACTTGCAAGCTCGCAACTTGTTCCAGCGCCTGGGCGGCGTCGCCAGCGCCACGCGCCAACGCCCGGGCCATTTGTTCGGCATAGCCGGTGCGGGAATGCCAGATGATGAGGAGGTGTTTCATGGCAGGGCTCTGTGTGCAGCGATAGCGGGCGCTCTGTGAAAATGAAAGGCGAAAGGCGAATGATCGGGTATCAGGAATGTCCGGGCTGTTCCGCGGGCGCTTCAGGAGAGTGCGGCCCTCTGTCTGCCGCCCGCGCCAACGGATCTTGGCGATAGTAGGCACGCAGCAATTCGTACCAATCAGGCAAGGCCAGGGCCAACGGGGCAGGATCGACAAAAAAATGTTCGGAACTGACTGCGAAGAATTCCGCCTCGTCGGTGGCGGCGTAGGGGTCCAGAGGCAGTTGGCTGTACCAGGGGGCGGCTGCTTCGCTTTCGGGATCGATGTCGCCGGGGATGGCAGCCTCGATCGTGTCCAGGGCGATGGTGAATTGGTCCAGGCTGCTGCTCAGAATACCGTGCCACGTGCGCGGGGACAGGCCGGGATGAGCGCTCAGGTCGGGAATGCCGTCAGCGTCTCCCGAGGACAGGTCCAGTTTATGGGCGAACTCGTGAATGATGACGTTAAAGGCAGTATCGCCAGGCAAGGTGTCTGCCCAGGACAGGATGACGGGGCCTCCCTCCCAGGCCTCGCCCGCGGCTTCTTCGTCGTATTCGTGGACGACGCCGGCATCGTCCTGGTGGGTGCGCGGGATGCTGAAACCTTCAGGGTAGACAATGATTTCGTCCCAGCCTTCGTAGAGGGTGGGCGATAAATTCAAAATAGGCAGGGCGGCCTGGGCGGCAATAGACAAGCGCATGAAGTCGCTGAGCATCTGGCCGCGTGCTCCGTTCATGGTCTTGCTGGCCAGAAGCCAGGCCGCGCGCGCTTGCAGTTGTTCGGCTTCTGCGGCACCGAGGGTTGCCAGAAAGGGATAGGCTTGCAGAACGTCGCGCCACAGTTCTGGCGTAATGCGAGCTTGCATCTGGGCGACTGCCGAGGCGGCTGCGCCCCGGCCTTTGAGCCATCGCAACATGAGTCAAAATTCCTTATCAACCGCGTGGGAGAGCCGTCACCACGCCTGGGCTTAGTGTAGAGTGTAGGAAATTTCCGCTTCTTAGCCTGCTGGTCCGTTTCGTTTGCGATGTCCGTGATTCCTGATTCTGATGCGTTCTCGCCTTTTGACGACGCGTGGCACCAGATGGCTGGGGCCGGCCTGGACGCCGACGCGTCCGCGCGCATCGAGCATGCTGTCGCTTGGGCCTTGCCCCAGTTCGCTGATCAGCGCGCTGCGTCCGGTGAGCCCCTGGCTACTCACGGGGCGGGGGTGGTGCGCATTTTGGCAGGGCTGCAGACGGATGTTGCAACACGTATTGCGGCGTTGTTGGCGGCCTTGCCTGCCGATTTGTCGGCGCCGGCTCCGCCCCTGCGCAATGATCCGCTGGCAACCGAGTTCGGCTCAGAGATCGCCCGTCTGGTACAAGGGGCGCGTGCACTGTTGCGTCTGGGGCTGGTCGCCCGTCACGCGAGCGACAGCGAAGCCGACACTGGCGACCAAAAAGAAATGCAGCGCAAAATGCTGCTGGCCATGGCGGCCGATCTGCGCATTGTGCTGATGCGCCTGGCCTCGCGTTTGCAGACGCTACGTTGGCACGCGGCTTCGAAAGAACCCTGCTCGGTGGCGTTCGCCCGAGAAACCATGGATCTGTATGCGCCGCTGGCCAATCGCCTGGGCATTTGGCAGGTCAAATGGGAAATGGAGGATTTGTCGTTCCGTTTTCTCGAGCCCGATCGTTATAAGCAGATCGCGAAGCTCCTGGAAGAAAAACGGGTCGAACGCGAGGCCTTTATCGAGGCGGCGATCGAGCGTTTGCAATCGGCGTTGGCCAAGGCCGGAATTACCGCCGAGGTGAGCGGGCGGCCCAAGCATATTTACAGTATCTGGAACAAGATGCGCCTCAAAGGGCTGGAGTTTTCACAACTCTATGATCTGCGGGCGTTGCGTGTGATCGTGGACGATGTGCGCGATTGCTATACGGCACTGGGCATGATCCACGATATGTGGACACCGCTGTCCGAGGAATTCGACGACTACATTTCGCGACCCAAGCCTAACGGTTATCGCTCGCTGCATACGGTGGTGACGGACGATGATGGCCGGCCGTTCGAGGTGCAGATCCGCACCCGCGAGATGCATCAGTTTGCCGAGTATGGGATGGCGGCGCACTGGCGCTATAAAGAGGCGGGAGCCAAGGGCGGCCAAGTCTCGGCATCCAGTGATTATGATCGCCAGTTGTCGTGGATGCGGCAGTTGTTGGCCTGGAATACCGATATCGAGGCAGGCGACGCAAATCAAGCCTCGGGCACACAGGCGCCGCAGGCGGGCGCGCGCGGCGCATGTGACGCTCAGACGGCAGGCGCGGCCAATCGGGTGCGCGACGAGCGTATTTACGTGCTGACTCCTCAGGCTCGCGTGATTGAGTTGCCCGAGGGGGCGACGCCTGTGGACTTTGCCTATCATTTGCATACCGATCTGGGACATCGCTGCCGCGGCGCACGCGTTGATGGCCAGATGGTGCCGCTGCAGACACATTTGGCGACGGGCCAGACGGTGGAGATCATTTCTGCCAAATCTGGCGGCCCGTCACGCGATTGGCTGAATCCGCAGTTGGGCTTTTTGGCCAGCCCGCGCTCGCGCGCCAAAGTGCGGATGTGGTTCAACGCCATTGAGCTGCAGCAGCGCATCAATACCGGCCAGGCGTTGGTGGAAAAGGAATTGCAGCGCCTGGGCAAGACGGCGATCAATCTGGAACAATTGGCGCAAAATCTGGGGTTTGCGCGGGCCGACGATTTGTATGTGGCTGCAGCGAAAGAGGAATTCAGTCTGCGCCAGATCGACGCGGTGTTTCAGGAGCCCGCGCCTGAGGCCGAACCCGACGCGTCGGACCTGGCCCATGCGCATAGCGCGGACAGCGCGGCCCGCAGCGGAAAAAGCGGGGTGCTGGTCGTAGGCGTGGGGTCGCTGCTCACGCAGTTGGCGCGCTGCTGCCGCCCGGCACCGCCGGACGAGATCGCCGGATTCGTGACCCGTGGGCGCGGCGTGTCGATTCACCGCAAGGGGTGCCGTAGTTATCAGGCGTTGGCCGAGCGTGAACCAGAGCGGATTATCGATGTCGCCTGGGGCGACACCGCCGAGACGTTTTACCCTGTGGATATCAGCGTCCACGCCCGTGATCGCCCGGGGCTTCTCAGAGATCTGTCCGAGGTGTTTGCGCGTCTCAGGATGAATGTGGTGGGCGTGAATACACAAAGCCGCCAGTCATTGGCGCACATGATTTTTACGGTCGAGGTGCGCGGCGGAGAGTCGTTGAACAAGGCATTGGCGGCACTGTCCGAAGTGTCCGGCGTGAGTTCTGCGGTTCGATATTAGGCGGGGGCGGGGTGCGGCCGGCTGGAAATCTTCGATTTCTCGCCTACACTGATGCTTTACTCCTAGAGGGCCATCACATGGATACGCGCACCTGGCTTGAAACCTTGGTGGGGATCGATACCACCAGCCGCAATTCGAATCTGGGTTTGATCGAAACCGTGAGGGACAACCTCAAGGCGCAAGGGGTGCAAGCGTGGTTGGCACATAACAGCGATGGCAGCAAGGCCAATCTCTTTGCTACCTTGCCGGCCAGTGACGGCGGTGAGCAGGGAGGCATTGTGCTGTCGGGGCATACCGATGTGGTGCCGGTCGATGGACAGAATTGGTCTACCGATCCTTTTACGCTCTCGGAATCCAACGGCCTGGTGTATGGCCGCGGCACCTGCGACATGAAAGGTTTTATCGCGGCGTCATTGGCGTTGGTGCCCGAGTTCCTGGCCATGCCGCGCAAAAAACCCATTCATCTGGCGTTTTCCTATGACGAAGAGGTCGGCTGCGTAGGCGCTCCCGTCATGTTGGCCGAGTTGCTCGATCGCGGTATTCGGCCGGATGGGTGTGTGGTGGGCGAACCCACAGGAATGCAGGTCGTGGTGGCGCACAAGGGGATCAATCTGTTTCGCTGTTGCGTTCAAGGCAAGGCGGCGCATTCGTCGTTGACCCCGCGCGGCTGCAATGCCATCGAATACGCGGCCCGGTTGATTTGCCGGATTCGCGAGGTGGCCGACGCCTTCAAGGCCAAAGGCCCGTACGACGAGTTTTACGACGTGCCGTATTCGACGCTGACGACCAATCTGATTCAGGGTGGCATCGCCGTGAACACGATTCCGGAGCGTTGCGAGTTTTCCTATGAGTTTCGTAATTTGCCGGGTACCCCGGCTGATGAGATTCAGGCGGAAATCGAACGCTATGTGCAAGAAACGCTCCTGCCCGCCATGCGCGCGGAATTTGACGGCGCGCGCATTGACATTCAAACGGGTGCCCAGGCTCCCGGCCTGGATGCCTCCGAGGCGGCAGCGATTACGCAACTGGTGCGTGCGCTCACTGATGATCGTGCCACGCGCAAGGTTGCCTATGGCACCGAGGCGGGCCTGTTTCAGGGACTGGGGATTCCCACCGTAGTCTGCGGCCCCGGACATATCGAGCAGGCTCATAAGCCGGATGAGTTCGTGGCGTTGGACCAGTTGGCCGCCTGCGAGAATTTTCTGCGTCGTTTGGGGCAATCGCTGGCGTAGTCTGCGCAGCAGTGATTGTTCAGACGCGAGCGTGGGTGGCGGGTCCGCCTGGCATGGGTTCTGACCAGGGTGGCTTGGCCGCCAGGTTGCGACAGTTGACCATTCCCGCCTGCTGAGGCGGCATTGGCCAGGCGCTGTACCTTGCCGATCCTGCCGAGGCTGTCCGCCTGCGTACGGACCCTATCGCCCCCTCGCGGGCGGACCGGCCCCCATCGTTTCGGCGTCTATGGCGCGCTCGGGTAAAATAATGGGTTGCGAAACGGGTTGAGCGGCGAATGCGGTGTTCGCCTCCTGCCCAGGAGAAACTTGGTGAATTCTTACGATCTTCCGGATGCCCAGGGCCATTTCGGCCCCTATGGTGGCGTGTTCGTAGCTGAAACGCTGATGCATGCGCTCGACGAGCTGCGTGCCGCGTACGACAGCTGCCGCGTCGATCCTGCATTCATTGAGGCGTTCAACTACGAGCTCAAGCACTTTGTCGGACGCCCCAGCCCGGTCTACCATGCCGAGCGCTGGTCGCGCGAGCTGGGCGGCGCGCAGATCTGGTTCAAACGCGAGGATCTCAACCATACCGGCGCCCACAAGGTCAACAATTGCATTGGCCAGGCGCTGCTGGCTCGCCGCATGGGCAAGCCGCGCGTCATTGCCGAGACCGGTGCTGGCCAGCACGGTGTAGCGACGGCCACTGTCGCGGCCCGCTACGGTATGGAATGCGTGGTGTACATGGGTAGCGAGGACGTCCGGCGCCAGGCTTCCAACGTCTATCGCATGAAGCTCCTGGGCGCGACCGTCGTGCCGGTCGAGTCGGGGTCACGCACACTGAAAGACGCCCTGAACGAAGCCATGCGCGACTGGGTGACCAACATCGAAAACACGTTCTACATCATCGGCACGGTGGCCGGGCCCGATCCCTATCCGCGCATGGTGCGTGATTTCCAGACGGTAATCGGCAACGAATGCCTGCAACAAATGCCTCTGGACGCCGGCCGCCAGCCGGACTACGTGCTGGCCTCGGTGGGCGGCGGCTCGAATGCCATGGGCATTTTCCATCCCTATATCCCCTACGAAGACGTCAAGCTGATCGGTGTCGAGGCGGCCGGTGACGGCATGGAAACGGGCCGTCATGCGGCATCGCTGGCTGCCGGGCAGGTGGGGGTGTTGCACGGCAACCGCACGTACATTATTCAGAACGAGGACGGCCAGATCCTGGACACGCATTCTGTCTCGGCGGGCCTGGATTATCCGGGAGTCGGCCCCGAGCATGCCTGGCTGAAAGATAGCGGCCGTGCCGACTATGTCGGAATTACCGACGAAGAGGCCTTGGCGGCTTTCCATGATTGCTGCCGCATCGAGGGCATCATGCCCGCGCTGGAGTCTTCGCACGCCATTGCTCAGGCCGTGAAAATGGCGCCTGCGCTCTCGAAAGACAAAATCATTCTGGTCAATTTGTCGGGCCGTGGCGACAAAGACATGCACACCGTCGCCGAGCGCGCGGGCATTCAGTTCTGACACCATGACTAGCCGAACCGACCGTATCGCAGCAGCATTTTCCCGTGTGGCCGAATCCGGGCGCGCCGCTGCGTTGATTCCCTATATTGCTGCGGGTGATCCTTCACCCAGCGCCACGGTGCCTCTGATGCATGCCCTGACGAAAGCGGGCGCCGACATCATCGAGTTGGGCGTACCGTTTTCCGATCCCATGGCCGATGGGCCGGTGATCCAACGTGCCGCCGAGCGCGCCATTGCCCAAGGTGTGGGACTGCGCCGGACACTGGAGCTGGTTGCCGAGTTTCGGCGCGATGATGCCGAGACGCCAGTGGTGTTGATGGGCTACGCCAACCCGATCGAACGCATGGGCCAGGCGGCCTTTGCCCAAGCCGCTCAGGCTGCCGGTGTCGATGGCGTGCTGGTCGTCGATTATCCGCCCGAAGAGGTCGATGCCTTTGCCGGCCAACTCGAGGCCTGCAGCGTCGCGCCGATTTTCCTGTTGGCGCCGACCTCGACCGAGGAACGCATCAAAGCGGTGGCACGTGTTGCGCGTGGCTACGTTTACTATGTTTCGCTCAAGGGCGTGACGGGGGCTGGCAGCCTGAACACGGATGATGTGGCCGAACGCGTGGCGTTGATCAAGCAGCACGTTCGCATTCCGGTGGGCGTGGGCTTCGGCATTCGCGACGCGCAGAGCGCCCAGCGCATTGCCGGCAAGGCCGACGCCGTGGTCATCGGTTCCAAACTGATCGAAACCCTGGAACAGGCGGTTGCCTCTGCGCCCGCCGGCCAACAGACCGAGTCTGCCGTTACCGCCGCCAGCCAGTGGCTGGCCGGTATCCGTCAGGCACTCGACCAAGTCAAACGAGACGGCGCCCCGGCCTGAGGCTGGCGCGCGGTTTCCTCATGGAAAAAGACAATGAGCTGGATTGATAAACTCCTGCCTCCTCGTATCAACAAGACAAATGACAGTGGTGCACGCCGTGTACCCGAAGGCCTCTGGGTCAAGTGTCCGTCTTGCGAGTCAGTGCTCTACAGCGAAGACCTCGCTGCCAACTTGCATGTGTGCCCCAAATGCGATCATCACATGCGCATTGGTTCGCGTGCTCGCATCGATTCGTTGCTGGACGTCGAGGGGCGGGTCGAGATCGGCCAGACCACGCGGTCGGTGGATTCGCTCAAATTCAAGGACACGCGCAAGTATCCTGAACGTGTCCAAGAAGCTATGAAGCAAACCGGCGAGACTGATGCGCTGGTAGTCATGAGCGGCGCCATTCGCGGCGTGCCGGCAGTGGTGGCCTGCTTTGAGTTCGAGTTCATGGGCGGCTCGATGGGCTCGGTCGTGGGTGAGCGCTTTGCGCGCGGAGCCCAGGCGGCGCTGGACAACAAGACCCCCTTCATTTGTGTGGCGGCCTCGGGCGGCGCACGGATGCAGGAAAGCCTGCTGTCGCTGATGCAGATGGCCAAGACCAACGCCATGTTGACGCGTCTGTCCGCGGCGGGGCTGCCATTCATCAGTGTCTTGACCGACCCGACCATGGGCGGCGTATCGGCCAGTTTTGCTTTTATGGGCGATGTCGTGATTGCGGAGCCTAAGGCATTGATCGGTTTTGCCGGTCCGCGTGTGATTGAGCAGACCGTCCGCGAGAAATTGCCCGAGGGGTTTCAGCGAGCGGAGTTTTTGCTGCAAAAGGGCGCCATCGATATGGTGGTTGACCGGCGTCAGCTGCGCGAGGAAATTGCCCGTCTGTTGGCGTTGCTCACGGATCAGCCTGCAGACGTCGTCGCCGCTTGACGCTTTGTTGTGCCAGATAGGCGATACCGGTGGCGCGAGATACTCGGGCGATATTTCCATATTGAACAGGAATGCGCCCGGTATTCACCACGAGATGTCGGATTTTCCTAGAGAACTGTTGTCTGGGTCATACATAGGTTGCAGACAATTGCCGAATTTCTGATAACTTAATGGCGCACCCCATTCAGGAGCTTTCATGCTGAGTTTCAATAATAAAAACATGCTGGCAGCTGCGGCTGCCTTGTCGTTGGCTGGCCTGGCGTGCTCGGCCCAGGCTCAAAGCCAGGGCGGCATTGGCCTGCATTATGGCGTGGGCGACCATTATTCGCGCGCCGAGTTGGTGTACGAAACCCCCTCCCTCGAGTTGTATCGATTTGGCGGTAATTGGGGTCATATTGACCTGAACGGCGAGTTCGGTGCGGCCTATTGGTCTGCCAATGGTTCGCGTGATCCGAGCCACGTCTGGCAGTTCAATGCGATTCCGATGTTCCGCTGGTGGATGAGCGATCGTTTCTATGTCGAGGCGGGTATCGGCGCGACATTATTCACGCACACCAGGTTTGCAGACGAGAATATCAGTACGGCATACCAATTTGGCGATCACCTCGGTTTGGGCTTCTTGGTCACGCCGAACAACCGCTTGGGTCTGCGTTATTCGCATTTTTCCAATGCCAGCATCAAACGCCCGAACCCGGGTCTGGATATCTTGCAGTTGACGTACACGTATCAGTTCTGATGTTTGGTGAAGCAGGGTAGTTCCCTGCCTTGTTCAATGCGCTTGCCGCCGTCTGTGCGGGCTATGTCGCAGCGGACCTGATAACGCGCAACCCCGGCTTCGGCCGGGGTTTTGTTTTTTGCGCCGTCTCTGAATGAGCGGAGGTGGTCAGCAATAAAAAAACGCCGGCATTGCTGCCGGCGTTTTTGGGGCTCGCGTGACGCTGGTTTATTGGCGCTGCGTTTCCACTTGCACCAAGGGGGCGTTCGAGGCCGGGGCGACCGGCTTGCGTTCGCGGCCCAGACGGGCTGGGACATGGCCGGCAGCGATACGTTGCTGCGTCTGCGCATGGCGTTCCGGATCGGTTTCTACCCATTTCAGACCCGCCGCGTGCACGACGTCGTGCAAGGACTGGTTCGACGTGGCCGGTGCTGCCGGTACGACGATGGGTTGCGAAGCCGCAGACGCTGCGGCAGCGGCCGTAGCAGGGGCTTGAGCGACGGGCGCAGCGGCCGCCGGAGCGGGCGTTGCAGCGGCTTCGCTCGCTGCGGCTACCGAGGTGGCTGCCGGGGCCTGGGGCGCAGCGGCACTGGCTAGAGCCTCTGTTGCTGTCGCATCCGCGAGGCCGGCCGGGACCGCCACCGGGGCGACAGGCTCGGACGCAGTGGGAGCAGCCTCAGGGCTCGCAGGCTCGTGGACAGGGGCCGGTGCCGAAGGCGCGGAGGCCACAGCTTCGGTCGCTGTTGATACGCTTGCCACAGGAGCAGTGGTCACCGGTGTGGTCGTGTCGGCCTCAGTCGATGGCGTGGCGGTAGCGGGCTCCGCCTTGATCGCCGCCGTTTGGACGGGTGCTTCGGTCGTTCCGGCCTGGTCTGCTGCTGCGATGACCGGGGCTTCGCCTGCTGCGGGTTGAGCCGGTGCTACGTTCGCCGCGGCAGGTTCGGTCGTCGCCGGTTGCTCAGTCGTCGCCGCGGAGAGGGTGTCAACGGGTTTGGCCGTTTCGGCAGCGGCGGCGTTGCGCACGGCAGCGGCGGCTGCCGCGGTCGTTGCAGCGGCTGCTGCCGTTGCCGCAGCCGCTGCTGCTGTCGCTGCGGTCAGCGGCTGTACGGCGGATTCCGACGGCGTCGTAGCTTGCGAAGCCGGTTGAACGGCGGACGGTATGTCTTGTGCTGCAGTCGCGGCCTGAGCGGCGTCGGCTGCTGCTGTGGCGGCGTCAGCCGCAGACGAGGCCTGCGTAGCCAGTGCGTCCGAGGATTCAACAGCATCGGCTTGGTCGTTACCTTGATCGTCGGCACTCTGCAGGGCCTGATCTTCTTGGCTGCGGCGGCCACGACGGCTGCGGCGGCGGCGGCGCTTGCGTTCCGGATCGCCGGTGCCTTCGGTATCGCTACCTTCGGTGGCGGCTTCGATCCCTTGGCTGTCCGTGACGGCGGCGTCCGTTGCATTTTCGGAGACGGTTACCTTCGGCGCTTGCGCTGCGTCGGCTACGCGTTGCGTGTTGGCGGCAACGGCTTGGTCAGTCCCAGCAGCGACGGCAGCTGTCGCAACGGCTGCGCCGGCTGTCAGTGCGTTGTCCTGATCGTTCAAGGAGACGTCTTGCTGGTTGCTGTCGTCGCGACGATTGCGACCACGGCCGCGGCGATTGCGATTGCCGCGCGGTGCCTCGTCTGCCGAGACGTCAGAGCCTTGAGCGCGATCTTGACGGGCGTTGTCGCGATCGGCGCGTTCTGCGCGTGCCGTGGACTCGGCCTCTACGCGCGCATTGTCGCGCTCGGCACGGGCCGGGCGGTCTGCACGGTCGTCATGACGGCGATTGCCGCGCACGTGATGACGAGCTGCACCTTCGGACGTCTCGCCGGCATCCGAGGCTTGACGAGCGTCGTTGTTACGGCGCTGGCGGTTGCGATCCGAGCCCTGGCGGTCGCCACGGCGTTCCTGGCCGTCCTGGCCGCGCTTGCCGCGAGCCTGGTTGCCACGCTTCGGTTCGTCTTTGGTTTCGGTCGGGGCCGGGGTCGAGCTGCCGCTCAGCCAGCCGAACAGGCGTTTGAACAGATTGCCCAGACTGAAGCCGGACGATGCCGCAGCAGGCGCCGCGGCGGGCGTCGATACGGGAGCGGGTTGCGAAGGGGTGATGCCCTTGACCAAGGCTTCGGGGCGCGCCTTGATTTCTTGGTCTTTCGGAGCCCAGGTCATGTCGGTCGACGGAGCCTCGGCCAGGTCGAAGCTGGTTTTGAGCTCTTCGAGGCGCGGATCGTCGTGACGCAGGCGCTCGATATGATGGTGCGGGGTTTCCAGGTGCTTGTTGGGGATCAGCACCAGATTGACCTTGAGGCGGGCCTCCATCTTGGTGATGTCGGAACGCTTTTCGTTGAGCAGGAAGGTGGCCACGTCAACCGGCACCTGGGCGTGGACCGCCGCGGTGTTTTCCTTCATTGCTTCTTCTTGCAGCAGGCGCAGCACATGCAGGGCGCTGGATTCTGCGTCGCGGATCACGCCGGTGCCGTTGCAGCGCGGGCAAGTGATGTGCGAGCCTTCGTTCAGGGCGGGACGCAGTCGCTGGCGCGACAGTTCCATCAAGCCAAAACGGGAGATCTTGCCCATTTGCACGCGGGCACGGTCGAAATGCAGGGCATCACGCAGGCGCTGTTCGACGGCGCGCTGGTTTTTGCTGTCCTCCATATCGATAAAGTCGATGACGATCAGGCCACCCAGGTCACGCAGGCGCAACTGGCGGGCGACTTCGTCGGCAGCCTCGACATTGGTGCGCAGGGCGGTTTCTTCGATATCCGCGCCACGGGTCGAGCGCGCCGAGTTCACGTCCACCGCGACCAAGGCCTCGGTGTGGTCGATCACGACGGCGCCGCCCGAGGGCAATTGCACGGTACGCGAGTAGGCGGTTTCGATCTGGTGTTCGATCTGGAAACGCGAGAACAGCGGAATGTCGTCGCGGTAGCGTTTGACGCGCTGGACGTTGTCCGGCATCACCACGCTCATAAAGGCGGTAGCCTGGTCGGCGATCTCGTCGGTATCGATCAGGATTTCGCCGATTTCGGGCGAAAAATAGTCGCGGATGGCCCGGATGACCAGGCTGGACTCGAGATAAATCAGAATGGGGGCGGCATTGTCGCGAGCGGCCGAATCAATGGCCGTCCAGAGCTGCATCAAATAGGACAGGTCCCATTGCAGCTCGTCGACATTGCGGCCGATACCGGCGGTGCGGGCGATGATGCTCATGCCTTGCGGCACTTGCAGTTGCTCCATCGTATCGCGCAGTTCCTGGCGGTCTTCGCCTTCGACGCGGCGCGAGACGCCGCCGCCACGCGGGTTGTTGGGCATCAGGACCAGATAGCGGCCGGCTAGCGAGATGAATGTGGTCAGGGCGGCGCCCTTGTTGCCGCGTTCTTCTTTTTCGACCTGGACGATCAGTTCCTGGCCTTCGCGCAGGGCGTCCTGGATGCGGGCGCTGCGGACGTCGACGCCTTCTTTGAAGTAACTGCGGGCGACTTCCTTGAAGGGCAAAAAGCCGTGGCGGTCTTCGCCGTAGTTGACGAAGCAAGCCTCCAGGCCGGGCTCGATGCGGGTGATGACGCCTTTATAAATGTTGCCTTTGCGCTGTTCGCGGCCGGCGGTTTCGATGTCGAGGTCGATGAGTTTTTGCCCATCGACGATGGCAACGCGCAGTTCTTCCTGGTGCGTTGCATTGAACAGCATGCGCTTCATGAGTGGTGTTCTCCGTTGTCATGACGCGCCGATATCGGCGCGTGACCCCGGGCCACTCGGGCTGCGGACTGAAGCAGGGCAAGAAAATCAAGCGTCAAACGGCCGCCGGGCTGCGCCCAGGCAAGGCCGCCGCCGGTCAGGCGGGCACATCGTGCCAGAGGGCACGTGGTTCTGTCAGCAGGGGAGTCAGTTTCACTAAGTGGTTGACGGAAAGGGTTGCTGTGAACGAACAGATGCGGCGAACGATCAGCCTGCGCGCACCTGGTGCTTTAAATTACGCGATGATTCTTGCAGTGCTTCAGAGCCGCTTGCGGCATGCAACGACTCAGCCAGGACGGCGGGCAAAAAGTGCCACACCACCGTCCGGCAGAGCGCGGTTGCGCCGGCGACCGAGAGGCCCCGGAGCTGAACCAGCAGGCAGCGGTACAATGACGGCCCGCGCGCTCGACGGAGACGCGTTGTTGCATCTCTACGCCGGGCGGCTTGTTCAGCCCCGTTGTTCAGCCCCCGATGTTCAGCCCCTCAAGGCTGTCCCGATTATATGTCGCTTTCCGTAATGCGCAAAGAAACCCCTGTCTCGACCTCGTCTGCACCCGTTGTCCGCCTCGTCGAGGTGGACGCGGAACACGACGGCCAGCGTATCGATAATTTTCTGCTTCGCCTGTGCAAGGGCGTGCCCAAAAGCCATATCTACAAGGCGATCCGTGGCGGAGAGGTACGAGTAAATAAGGGACGTATTCAGGCAGACTACCGTGTCGTAGCTGGAGATGTGGTCCGCGTGCCACCGCTGCGGTTGCCGGCGGCGGGTGAGGCCAGGCCAGTACCCGGGAGCGAATTTCCCATCGTATTCGAGGACGATGCTTTGCTCGTCATCGACAAGCCTGCCGGGGTGGCGGTCCATGGGGGCAGCGGCGTCTCATTCGGTGTCATCGAGCAATTGCGGGCGGCGCGGCCTGAGGCCCGTTTCCTGGAATTGGTGCATCGCCTGGACCGTGAGACCTCGGGCTTGCTGATGGTGGCCAAGAAGCGCAGCGCGCTATTGGCGTTGCACGCCATGCTGCGCGAAGGCAAAGGCGACAAACATTACCTCGCGCTGGTCGAAGGTGACTGGGTCAATGATCGCCAGCATATTCGGCTGGCGCTGACCAAATGGACCACCCAGTCCGGCGAGCGCCGCGTGCGCCCCGATCCGGACGGACAATCGGCTCATACCATCGTCACGCTACGGCAACGCTTCGGCCGTTACAGTCTGGTCGACGCGGAACTGCGCAGTGGGCGTACGCATCAAATCCGTGTGCATTTGGCGGCCAGCGGTTTCCCGATCATTGGCGACGAGAAATACGGGGTGGATGAGACGAGGGCACAATTTGCCCGTCAGGGCTTTAATCGCATGTTTCTGCATGCCCATCAATTGACCTTGCCGCATCCCTTGACCGGCGAGATCCTCAGGTTGACGGCTGAGTTGCCGCCGGCCTGCCGTAAGCTGTTGCAGCAGTTGGAGAATCAATAACCATGTCGTCGTATTCGCTGGTGGTGTTCGATTGGGACGGAACCTTGATGGACTCCACCAACGGCATTGTTTCCGCCATTCAGGGCGCGTGCCGCGATCTGGATCTGCCCGTGCCGTCCGCCTCGGAGGCCAGTTGGGTGATTGGCTTGTCGCTGGAGAGCGCCTTGCGTCGTGCGGTGCCCGAGTTGACTCAGGCCATGTTGCCGCGGTTCCTCGAGCGTTATCGCATTCACTATTTATTGCGTGACCCCGATTTGCAGTTGTTCGAGGGAATAGAGCCTCTGCTGGGCGAACTGGCCGGCCAGAAAATCCGCTTGGCAGTCGCGACCGGAAAAAGCCGCGTCGGGCTCAATCGTGTGTTGGCCGCCACTGGCTTGCGCGATATCTTTGATGCTACGCGCACGGCCGACGAAACGTTCAGCAAGCCGCATCCCGCCATGTTGCATGAACTCATGCAGGAATTGGATGTCGAACCCGAACGCGTGATCATGGTGGGCGACACCTCGCATGACTTGAATATGGCGGCTAATGCCGGCGTGCATGGTCTGGGGGTCGCCTATGGTGCTCATAGCCCACAAGAATTGCTGGGGTGTACGCCCCAGGCTGTAGTCGATACTGTGCCTGCCTTGCGAGAGTGGCTATTGTCTCGCGTCGGGGCTTGATCGGGGTCTGATGCGCATCCTGGCGCCGTTTGCTTGCAGTGGTGGTTAGTCTGTTGTCATCTTTCGCGTCGACTGGAACGACGCCAGGAGATCTGGTCATGCTGATACGTAAGCCCCGTCACGAGCCCGCATCGTCCGAAATCACGCCCGAGGCGGTTTGGCAGTCGCGTCGCGAATGGATGGCGCGCGCTGCCATGGCCGCAGCGGCCGCGGGCTTGCCGGCTTGGGCGTCGCGCAGTGCGTTTGCCCAGAGCGGCGCCGAATTGCCCGGCCGGCCAAGTCCCGCCTATTCGGTCATGGACAAGCCGACCGAATGGAAAGACGTCACCACGTACAACAACTACTACGAGTTCGGGGTCGACAAAGGCGAGCCGGCAAAATACGCGGACAAGCTGCAGACCCGTCCCTGGACGGTCTCGGTCGAGGGCGAGGTGCTGCGTCCTCAAACCTTTGATATCGACACCCTGCTGAAACTGGCTCCTCTCGAGGACCGGGTCTATCGCCTGCGCTGTGTCGAGGGATGGTCCATGGTCATCCCGTGGGTGGGGTATTCGCTATCGACCTTGCTCAAGCAGGTCGAGCCCACAGGTAACGCCAAATATGTGGAGTTCACCACGGTCGAGCAGCGGGAAAATATGCCCGGATTGCGGTATCCCGTGCTCGAATGGCCCTATGTCGAAGCGCTGAGGTTGGACGAGGCCATGCATCCGTTGGCGTTACTGGTCTTTGGTTTATACGGAAAGGTCCTGCCGAATCAAAACGGTGCGCCAATGCGCCTGGCGGTGCCCTGGAAATATGGCTTCAAGTCGGCTAAATCGATTGTGCGTATTCGTCTGGTCGAACGTCAGCCGACGAGTTCGTGGATGCAGGCGGCTGCCAATGAATATGGCTTTTATGCCAACGTGAATCCCGACGTGCCTCATCCTCGCTGGAGCCAGGCGACGGAGCGGCGGATCGGCGAGGGCGGTTTTTTCACGCCCAAGCGCAAGACGCTGTTATTTAACGGGTATGCCGATCAGGTCGCCTCGCTGTATCAGGGGATGGATTTGACGGCGAACTATTGACGGCAAAATAGGTGTCTATGACTAAAGCCACTGCGTCTATGGCTGAGCCTGCTGCGCGTCGGGCGCAATGGTCCGCGGCAGCGGTGGCGCGATTCAAGCCGCTCTTATTTGTCGCGGGCTTGTTGCCATTGGCACGCTGGTTCTGGCTCGGGTTCAACGATGGCCTGACCGCCAATCCGATCGAGTTTTTGACACGTTCGTCTGGCACGTGGGCGCTAGTGTGTCTGTTGGTCACGCTGTCGATCACGCCTTTGCGCCGCTTGCTCAGGCAGCCGGCGCTGGTGCGCTTGCGCCGGCCCTGTGGGCTGTTTGCCTTTTTCTATGGCGCATTGCATTTCGTCGCCTGGGTGTGGTGGGATCGTGGTCTGGATGTCGGAGCCATGCTGCAAGACGTATGGGAGCGGCCTTTCATCACCGTCGGCTTTGCGGCTTTCGTGTGCATGACCGCATTGGCGCTCACCTCGACGCAGTGGGCCATCCGCAAGTTGGGGCGGCGATGGCAAATGCTGCATCGACTGGTGTATCTGATAGGTATCCTGGCCGTTGTGCACCTGTGGTGGCATAAGTCCGGCAAGAATGATTTTGAGCAACCCCTGATTTATGGCGCAATCCTGGCCGTGTTGCTGGGCTGGCGTCTAGTGCTGCGGCTCAAGTAGCGCCATGATGATGGCCCCTGTTTCCGCGTCGGGTTTGCCGTCGTAGTTGCTGGGGCGATAGTGCATCTGAAAGGCTGACAGCACGTTCTGGGTTTCGCGATCGAGTCGGCCGTGCTGGGGGCACGCGTAACCCAACTTGGCCAGCCGTTCCTGGAACCAGGCAACGTCGGGTGTGCCTTGGCGTTGCAGGGTGACCCAGTTCGTGGCGGCCTGCGCTTCGTTGTACCAGCGCCCGATGCCGGCTTCGGCGAGCTGCTTCCAGGGAAATAACGGGCCTGGGTCGGTTTTGCGCTGAGGGGCGATATCACTGTGTCCCACCACGTTTTCCGCACGGATGCCGTACCGTTTAGTCAGATCTTTTAACAGCAGAATCAGGGTCTGGATCTGGTGTTCGGAATAGGGCGCCCAGCGGGTCTGGCCGTGTGCCAGGTCGGTACGGCCGATATTGACCAGTTCGATGCCGATGGATACGGGGTTCAGCGACACCTGGTTGTACCACCGGCTTTCTCCCGCGTGCCAGGCGCTCTGGGTTTCGTCGACCAGGCGGTAGATGCGGGGGCGTGCGTCATCCGTGATCAGGTAGTGGGTACTGACTTGGCCCTGTGCCAACAGCCTCAGCGAGTTCTCTGTGTCCGTCGAGGTGTAGTGCAGCACGATATACCGCACCCGGCTGTCGTGACTGACGGCTTTGATCGAATCATCGACATCCAGGCGGGTAGACACGGGCTGGGGCCCCACGCAGCCCGCCAGGGCGAGTACCGCACCCGCCCACATCAGCCCCAGATGGCGTCGAGGGTGCGCGAAGCGGGAACTTGGGGGTATCGGCATAGGGCGGACTTACGTGCGTTGAGCAAGCGGCGATGATTGCAGGTGGCAAGGGCCGTCGGTCGTCGGCTAGGACGAGTTTACGCGCGCGGAGCGAGATACAGGAATAAGGTCGGCTGTTTGTCCAGTTCCGGCGCGAGCTGTTTTTTCCATTCGGCGATGCTGTAGGTGCGTACCCATTCGTCGTCTGTCGTGAGGGATCGGGCGACGCATAGCCGCGTGTCGCCGCGCAGTGCCGAGAGCAGGGTCGCGAACATGGCGGCGTTGCGATAGGGGGTTTCGATCAACAGTTGGGTCTGGTGGTGGCGGGCGGAGTGCTGCTCCCAGGCTTTCAATTGCTTGGCGCGTTCGCCCGGGTCGACAGGAGCGTAGCCATGGAATGCAAAGCGCTGTCCATCCAGGCCGCTCGCCATTAATCCCAGCAAAATCGACGAGGGTCCGACCCAGGGACGGACATGAATGCCGAGCCGATGCGCCGCGGCGACAACCGTGGCGCCGGGGTCGGCGACGGCAGGGCAGCCGGCCTCGGATACGAGGCCGATGTCCTGCCCCTTGTGCACGGGGGCCAGCCACTCTTGTATCTGGCCCACATCCGTTTTGGGGCTGAGCGTGTGGATGGTGATTTCCTGCAGCGGGCGCGCCGTGCCGATCTGTTTGAGAAATGCCCGCGCGGTTTTTGCGTTTTCGGCGATATAGGTGTCCAAGCTGCCTGCCAGGGCACGGGCATCCGCCGGTAACCAGCGCTCGGGTTGCGCAGGTCCCAGACCCACGGGGATGAGGTGTAGCGTGCCGCTCATGCTGCTTGTCCCTCGGGCTGCGCATGCGTCAGTGGGTCCAAGCCAAACGTGGTCAGCATGCCGGTCAGCGTGATCAGCGGCAGGCCGATGATGGCGGTAGGGTCATCGCTGCGGATATATTCCATCAATGCAATGCCCAGGCTTTCCGCTTTGGCGCTGCCTGCCGTATCAAAGGGAGCTTCGGCGCGCAGGTAAGCGTCGATGGCCGCATCCGAAAGCGGGCGGAATCGGCATTGCGTGACGACATCGGCTTTTTCCACGTGTTGGCCATCGGTGACCGCCAGCGCGCTATGGAACTCTACCGTTTGCCCGGCCAGCATCCGCAGTTGGGCCTGCGCGCGGCTAAAATCACCTGGTTTTCCGATCGGATTGCCATCGATGGTGGCGACCTGATCAGAGCCGATGATGATGCAGCCCGGTCGTTGGGCCGCTATGGCCATGGCCTTGTCGACGGATAGGCGCAGCGCCAGTGCCGCAGGGGACTCGTTCTCGTGGGGCGTTTCGTCCACATTTGGGGAAATTGCCTCAAAGGGCAGGCGCAACCGGGACAGCAGTTCACGGCGGTATGGCGAGCTCGAAGCCAGGATCAGGCGAGGTGTGGAAATGGGCATGCGTTGTTTGACGGTTAGGCGTAAGTCACGGTATTATCTAACGTTTTGCGGGATTTTTGCACGGCGCCTCGGTTTTGGGCGCTGAGGGATGTCTGCGCTTGCGGTCGCGAGAATATGTTTTGCGATGCGTGCAGCACAGCTAAAACGACAGGGTTACGGAGTTCGCATGAGTGACAATCAACGGGCAGGGGCGGCATCGCCGCGCGCGTCCGTGTCGGCGGATACTGTGATCGACGCGTTTGCGCTGGCCAGGCAAGGCGATTTTGTTCAGGGCGAGATACCACTGGTACGCTTGGCCCGGGCTGTCGAGGGGTTACCCGAGCAGCCCAGTGGCGAGGCGGGATTGGTCCGCTGGTCGGTCCAGGGCGAAATCGGCAAGGGTGTGATTGGAACGAGCTTTGCGTCCGGTCAGCCGCTCCTGCGCTTGCGTGTGCAGGCGCATCCTGTGCTGATTTGTCAGCGGTGCAATGCCCCGTTTGCTTTTGCAGTGGATTCCCAGGCAGTATTGCAGTTGGTCAAGTCCGAGGACGAGCTCGACGACGATCTGTCCTTTGATGCGCAAGACCCGGATGTTGCAGATTCGCTACCCGAAAAGGTCGTGGGTTCGCATCGTTTTGATCTGTTGGCCCAGGTCGAAGACGAGCTCATTTTGAGTATTCCATATGTGCCCAAGCATCCTGTATGCCCGGGCGCACAGGCCAAAGACGGCGACGCGCAGCAGGCGCCCGCCACCCAGCGTCCGTCGCCGTTCGCGGTGCTCGAACAATTAAAGCGTAAAGATTAGGTCAACATCGGGCGTGCATCGCGTACAATGCGCCCCGTTTCTAGGAGTCATCATGGCTGTTCAACAAAACAAAAAGTCCCCGTCCAAGCGTGGCATGCATCGCTCGCACGATTTTCTGGTCAACCCGCCGACCGCGATCGAGCCCACCACTGGCGAAAACCATCTGCGTCACCACATCAGCCCCAACGGCTTTTATCGTGGCCGCAAGGTCCTCAAGACCAAGGCTGACGAATAAGCCGCTGTAAAAGCGCTTTCGCACTCACGGCAGCAGCTGTACTGCACCTGTGATACGTATCGCCATTGACTGCATGGGCGGCGACTTCGGTCTGCCCGTTACGATTCCGGCCGCGATCGAGTTCGCCCGGCAGTTCCCCGATTCCAAGCTATTGCTGGTCGGGCTGCCTGACGCTATCGAAGCGGCCTTGAACGAACACAAGACCGCCCCGCGTGATCGTCTGGAAATCGTCCCCGCGACCGAGGTTGTCACGATGGACGATCCGGTCGAGGTCGCTTTACGTCGTAAAAAAGATTCGTCCATGCGCCTGGCGGCTCAAGCCGTCAAGGACGGGCGTGCCGACGCTTGCGTGTCCGCAGGCAATACCGGCGCGTGGATGGCGATCTCCCGCTATGTGCTGAAGACCCTGGATGGCATCGATCGTCCAGCGATCGCCACGTCCATTCCCAACCAGACCGGCCGGGCAACGACCGTGCTCGATCTGGGGGCCAACGTCGATTGCTCGGCGCAACACCTGTTGCAGTTTGCCATCATGGGTGCGGCGTTGACCCAGGCTGTCGATCATCGAGACAATCCGTCGGTGGGTTTGCTGAATATCGGCGAAGAAGTCATCAAGGGCAATGAGGTCGTCAAAGAGGCTGCAGAGCTCTTGCGCCGCAGTCCGCTGAATTTCTACGGAAACGTCGAAGGCAACGATATTTTCAAGGGCACCGTCGATGTAGTGGTTTGCGACGGTTTCGTTGGTAATGTCGTCCTCAAGTCCGTCGAAGGGCTGGCAAAAATGCTCTCCAGCGTGATCCGCGAGGAATTCAAGCGCAATTTGGTCACGCTGCTGGCCGGAGCCATCGCCAAGCCCGTACTCAACCGCCTGCGCGGCCGCGTCGACAATCGCCGCTACAACGGTGCTGCTTTGTTGGGCCTGCGTGGTGTGGTGATCAAAAGCCACGGCTCGGCTGACGTATATGCGTACGGGTTCGCCTTGCAGCGTGCGCGCGAGGCGGTAGTGAGTAAACTGCAAGAACGTACCGCCCAGACCGTGGCGCTGATCACTCAGCGCGTCCAGATGGGCGAAGCAGCCTCCGGCGCGTCCGAAACGGCCGGAGATACCGTTTGATGGGTAATGCAATGACATATGCCGTGATCGCGGGCTCTGGCAGTTTTCTGCCCGAGCGGGTCGTGTCCAACGACGAGCTGGCTGCCGAGCTGGCTACGCGTAATATTGCCACGTCCGACGAATGGATCGTTGAGCGGACGGGGATACGCCAACGTCACTTGGCCGAGCGTGGTGTGACTACCAGCCACCTGGCGACCGAGGCCGCCAAGCGTGCATTGGTAGATGCAGGTGTTCAGGCGGCGGATGTCGATCTGATCATCGTCGCGACCTCGACACCGGACTTCGTCTTTCCCAGCACCGCCTGTCTGGTTCAAGCCAATCTGGGCACCAAAGGCGGGGCTGCATTTGATGTGCAGGCCGTTTGCAGCGGGTTCGTCTATGCGCTCAGCACGGCGGATGCGTTTGTGCGGGCTGGCCGGGCGCGTTGCGCGCTCGTGATTGGCGCCGAGGTGTTTTCCAGCATTCTCGATTGGAACGACCGCAGCACCTGCGTGTTGTTCGGTGATGGGGCGGGGGCGGTGGTTCTCAAGGCCTCGGATCAGCCGGGCATCCTGGCTGCTCAGTTGCATGCCGATGGCTCTCAAACCAAAATCCTGTGCGCCGCGGGCAACGTCGCCTATGGCAGCGTCGTGGGCGATCCGTTCCTGCGCATGGATGGCCAGGCTGTGTTCAAGCAGGCCGTGACGGTACTCGATCGCTCCGCGCGAGACGTATGTGCAGAGGCAGGCGTGGGCGTGTCAGATGTCGACTGGCTCATCCCTCATCAGGCCAACGTCCGTATTTTGAATTTCCTGGCCCGTAAATTGCACGTTCCGACTGAAAAGGTCGTCATTACGGTCGATTCCCATGCCAATACCTCTGCCGCCAGCGTTCCTTTGGCGCTGGATGCCGCGCGCCGTGACGGGCGAGTCAAGCCGGGGCAACTGGTGTTGATGCAGGGCGTGGGAGGCGGTTTTACCTGGGGCTCGGTGCTGGCGCGCATGTAGTGCGGCACGTCCATGTGTTGCCTGCGCCACGAGGGCGGTGGCAACCTCAGCGGTCGCCCGATGTCGGGTATTCTCCCAAATCTGAAATCTGTTGATACTTCCATCATGAAAATCGCGTTTGTGTTTCCTGGCCAGGGTTCGCAGTCGGTCGGCATGCTCGATGTCTGGGCCGGTAACGCTGCTGTGGCCGATGTCATTGCCCGTGCGGGTCAGGCACTCGACCAGGATCTCGGCGCCTTGATTGCACAAGGTCCTGCGGATCAGCTCAATCTGACTATCAACACCCAGCCCGCCATGTTGACGGCAGGCGTTGCCGTATACGCTGCCTGGCGTGCTGCCGGCGGCCCGCTGCCGGCGCTGATGGCCGGCCATAGCCTGGGCGAATACGCCGCCTTGACGGCTGCCGGCGCGCTGACTCTCGAGGACGCCGTGCGCCTGGTGCGTGTGCGCGCCGATGCGATGCAAGCCGCTGTGCCCGTTGGCACGGGAGGCATGGCCGCGATCCTGGGCTTGGATGACGATGCGGTGCGTGCTGCTTGTGCTCAGGCTGCCCAGGGCGAAATCGTCGAAGCTGTGAATTTCAATGCGCCTGCCCAGGTCGTGATCGCCGGCCACAAGGCCGCCGTCGAACGCGCCTGCGAGGCTGCCAAGGCTGCAGGCGCCAAGCGTGCCTTGCCGCTGCCTGTATCGGCGCCATTTCACTCCAGCTTGCTAAAGCCCGCTGCCGAGGTGCTGGCCAGCGCTTTGTCGCAAGCCTCCGTATTGGCGCCTCAGGTGCCCGTCATCAACAACGTGGATGTTGCTGCGCCTGGCGAGCCGGACGCCATCCGGGATGCGCTGGTGCGCCAGGCATGGCATCCTGTGCGCTGGGTGGAAACCTTGCGCGCCATGAAGGAACAAGGCGTCACTCACGTCGTCGAATGCGGCCCTGGCAAGGTACTGGCGGGGCTGACCAAGCGTATCGACAGCGAGCTCATCGGGCTTTCGATCACCGATCCGGCCTCTCTCGAGGCCGCTCTGGCGACGTTAGGACAGGCCTGAGGCCGTTCTGCGTACCGATCGCCAGTCATTACGGAAACGGATATGGATAAACAATCAGCAGAATTGCAGGGCAAAGTGGCATTGGTCACGGGTGCCACACGCGGTATCGGCAAGGCCATTGCCTTAGAACTCGCACAGCGCGGCGCCATCGTCGTCGGCACAGCCACCAGCGAGTCCGGCGCCCAGGCCATCGGCGAAGCGCTTGCGCCGCTGGGCGGTCGCGGTGTCGTGCTGGACGTTACCGACGCGCAGGCTTGTGATGCGCTGATCGACACCTTGAGCAAGGCGCCCGAGGGTGGCCCTCACATCCTGGTCAATAACGCCGGCATTACACGCGACAATCTCGCCATGCGGATGAAGGACGAGGAATGGTCTGCGGTGATCGATACCAACCTGGCTTCGGTGTTTCGCCTGTCCCGCGCCGTATTGCGCGGCATGATGAAAGCCCGTTGGGGCCGCATCATCAATGTGACCTCTGTGGTGGGCTCCAGCGGCAACCCCGGTCAGGCCAACTACGCGGCGGCCAAAGCCGGCGTTGCAGGGATGTCGCGTGCATTGGCACGCGAGCTCGGCAGCCGCAACGTGACCGTCAATTGCGTGGCGCCCGGTTTCATTGATACTGACATGACTCGCGCTCTGGGCGAAACCCAGACGGCGGCACTGTTGCAGCAGATTCCGCTGGGCCGTTTAGGCTCGCCGACGGACATTGCTCATGCCGTGGCCTTTTTGTCCGGACCGCAGGCAGGTTACATTACGGGAACAACGCTGCACGTAAACGGCGGAATGTACATGTAAAGTCGGCCTGAAAAAGGGCGATTTTGGGGTGCGTCTCACGGCGTACTGTTACTTTTATCACGGCCAGGCGTTTGCATTCCTCTACGCTTGGCTATAATTCGCGGGATTTTTCCCACTTGGAGATCTGCATGGAAAGCATCGAACAGCGCGTCAAGAAGATCGTCGCTGAACAACTTGGCGTTAACGAAGCCGAGATCAAAAACGAGTCCTCCTTCCTTGACGACCTCGGTGCCGATTCGCTCGATATGGTTGAACTGGTCATGGCGCTCGAAGACGAATTCGAGACCGAGATCCCCGACGAAGAGGCCGAAAAGATCACCACCGTGCAGCAGGCGATTGATTACATCAATTCGCACGGTAAGCAGTAAGCGCAGCCTATATTGTTCCCGGCGTTATCCCATACAGGGGTAGCGATCGGGAGTCGGGGCGGTTTCAGAGGTGTCGTGCGGTTCGCATGCGAGAGTATTGTTACGATATTCTTGCTTGTCTGCCGTTCGCACGGCGCATCCGAAAGCCGCCTTTCTTTTGTCTTTTAGGAGTCCTCCGTGAAGCGACGAGTCGTCATTACCGGCCTGGGTATCATCTCGCCCGTGGGCAACGATATCTCCAGCGCCTGGGACAATATCGTCAACGGACGTTCTGGCATCAGCCGCATCTCCCGTTTCGATCCTTCTGCCATCACCACGCATATCGCCGGTGAGGTCAAGGATTTCGACGTCACGCAGTACATGCCCGCCAAAGAAGCCCGCCAGATGGATACCTTCATCCATTACGGTATGGCTGCGGGCATTCAAGCCTGGCAAGACAGCGGGCTGGACGTTACCGAAGCCAATGCTGACCGCATTGGCGTGATCGTGGGGTCCGGCATTGGCGGTCTTCCCCGTATCGAAGAAACGCAGACCGAACT
The DNA here is from genome assembly GCF_965139205.1 of Bordetella muralis. Taxonomy (GTDB): domain Bacteria; phylum Pseudomonadota; class Gammaproteobacteria; order Burkholderiales; family Burkholderiaceae_B; genus Bordetella_A; species Bordetella_A muralis. The sequence goes on along the minus strand of NZ_CBCSIU010000030.1, from coordinate 21,372 downwards.
GCTCGCCAAAGGTCCGCGACGTATTTCCCCCTTTTTCGTGCCTGGCTCGCTGATCAACCTGATTTCCGGCCAGTTATCGATCCGATTCGGCATGAAAGGCCCGAGCTATGCTGTGGTGTCCGCATGTACGACGGGCTTGCACTGCATCGGTGATGCCGCGCGCCTGATCGAATACGGCGATGCCGACGTCATGCTGGCGGGCGGTGCCGAGTCCACCGTATCGCCCCTGGGTATCGGCGGTTTTGCTGCCATGCGCGCCCTGTCGACCCGTAACGACGATCCGACGACGGCATCGCGCCCCTGGGACCGAGACCGCGATGGTTTCGTGCTGGGTGAGGGCGCTGGCGTCCTGGTCCTCGAGGAATACGAGCACGCCAAAAAACGCGGTGCTCGCATTTACGGCGAGTTCGCGGGCTATGGGATGAGCTCGGATGCGCATCACATCACCGCTCCCGACAAGGACGGTCCCCGCCGTGGTGTGGTCAACGCCTTGCGTAATGGCGGCATCAACCTCGACGAGGTGGATTACGTCAACGCCCATGGCACCTCGACGCCGTTGGGCGACAAAAACGAATCCGATGCGTTGAAACTGGCCTTTGGCGATCACGCCAAAAAGCTGGTGGTGAATTCGACTAAATCGATGACGGGTCACCTGCTCGGGGCTGCCGGCGGTATCGAGGCGGTGTTCACCACGCTTGCGGTGTACCACCAGAAATCGCCACCCACCATCAATATCTTCAACCAGGATCCCGAGTGTGACCTGGATTACTGCGCCAACGAGGCTCGGGACATGAAGATCGACGTGGGGCTTTCCAATTCCTTTGGTTTTGGCGGCACCAACGGCTCCATGGCCGTTCGCCGGGTTTAATTTGACCGTCCTCTGGGAACCCGGCCTGCGGACGCTGTGCGTTCCGGTGCGCGCGACGCGTCACGCGGCCGTGCGCGCGATCCGCGCGGTTGCGGGCAGCCGTCGCTGGCAGATCCGCCAGGGGCGGCACTGGGTTCACGCCGTCTTGCAAGATAGCCAGCGCGGCCCGTGCTGGCTGAGCCTGCGCCTGCAGGCCGATGCGTCTGCTGCGGGCCCTCGTACCCTCTATCGCGTCTCCATTTGGCAACCGGGCGTTCCCGCAGCAGTCTGGCGTCGGGTTTGCCTGCTGGCTGGGGCCGCTCAGCGCCTGCAAGCATCACCTGTGCAGGGGGCGTCATGAGCGAGCGCGATGTCGACGCCGAATTAGTCGCCCGCGTACAACGGGGCGACAAGAAAGCCTTTGACCTGCTGGTGCTCAAGTACCAGCGCAAAATCCTGCGGCTATTGGGCCGCATGATCCGCGATCCCGCCGAAATCGAGGATGTCGCTCAAGAGGCCTTTATCAAGGCCTACCGGGCGCTGCCCCAATTTCGCGGCGAGAGCGCCTTTTATACCTGGCTTTACCGCATTGCCGTCAATACGGCCCGCAATTGGCTGGCCTCTGCCGGGCGTCGTCCCAGCGCGCCAAATGCAATTGAAACCGAAGACGGTGAAACTTTTAACGAAACAGACAACCTAACCGATATCAGCACACCGGAATCCATGGTGGCTAGCCGGGAAATCGCCGAGACAGTGAACGCCGTCATCGAGGAATTGCCCGAAGAGCTCCGGACCGCTATCGTGCTGCGTGAAATCGAAGGTATGAGTTACGAAGACATCGCCCAAAGCATGGACTGCCCCATTGGCACGGTACGTTCGCGCATATTTCGTGCGCGCGAAGCCATCGCCACCCGGTTGCGTCCATTGCTGGACACCGATGCCGAGCGTCGTTGGTAAGGAGCGGCAGTCATGCAGTCAACAGCAAAATCAGTGGTAGAGACCGAAGTTTCCCTCGAGGAGTCGGTGTCGGCCTGGATGGACGGTGAGCCATCCGATTTCAATTTTCCCGACCTTTCCACTGAGCAAGGCCGTCGAACCTGGGATACCTATCACCTGATAGGCGATGCTCTGCGCAACGCCGATCTGGCTGTCAGCCCCAGTGCGAATTTTCACGCGCGTCTGTCTCGTGCGCTCGATGCCGAGCTGCCGATTGTTGCGCCGCAGCGACGTCGTTCTCCGTTACGTTTCGGGCTCTCCAGCCTGGCCGTTGCCGCCGCCGTTGCTACCGTGGCGTGGGTAGCCCAGCCTTACATCATGGGCGGCAATAGCCGCCCGGCCGATACCCGTACGTTGGCGGATGCGTCCATCAACGAAACTCCGGCGCTACGTGACTACCTCGAGGCTCATCGCCAGATGGCGGGGCCCAGTGCGGTACGCCAGGTGTCGTTTGATGCCGGAGCCGGACGTTGATCGCACAGTTACAACATTTCTGTCGTCCCGCATGGCATCGTGCCGGCTTGATCCGCCGGCCGATACAAGGGGCAGGGTGGGCGTTGACTGCGGTTTTCCTGGTCGCGTTTTCCTCTTTGCATGACGCCGCCCGGGCTGCCGAGGCTGCGGCACCGGACTCGGCAGTACAACTGCTCTACGATATTCAGCAGGCTGCGCGCAAGCAGGACTATGCGGGCGTATTCATGTACCAGCAGGGCGAGGCCATTCAGTCGTCCCGGCTCGTTCATGTAATTGATGGCACAGGCGAGCGTGAGCGTCTGGAAATCCTGGATGGCCAGCCTCGCGAATACTTGCGCCACAACGACGAAATTCAATGCCTCATTCCCGAGCGCAAGACTGTGTTGATGGAGCCGCGTCGCGGTGACCGCTTCCCGGGCTTGCTGCTGGGTAATCCGACAGATTTGGCGCAACATTACGACATTCGGGTGCAAGACAAGCTGCACCGTGTCGCGGACCGCCAATGCCGGATCATCACGATTCAGCCGCGCGACGGGCAGCGCTATGGCTATCGGTTGTGCGCAGATGTGGCCACTAATTTGCTGCTCCGCGCGCAGACGGTGGACAGCGATCACAGCGTCGTCGAGCAGGTATCGTTCAGTTCCATCCGCTTGGGCGACAAGGTCGATGCGAATGAGTTGACGTCGCCGTGGAACACGCGAGACTGGAAGATCTTGCAGCCCAAGATCGAGACCATCGATCTGGCGGCTCAGGGATGGCGTATTCCTGCCCCGGCCGGGTTCGTCTCGGTCATGCAGGTAGTGCGTTCGATGGGGCGCAGCAATGTCAGCCAGCTCGTGCTGTCTGATGGGCTGGCCGCCATTTCTGTCTTTATCGAACCCTATGATGATCAACGCGACCATCCCATGTCCAACGGGGCGGTGCGGCGCGGTGCGATCAATATCTATAGCACGCGCATCGCTGATTTCTGGCTGACGGCGCTGGGCGAGGTCCCCGCCGAGACGCTGGAGCAGCTTGCCACCTCTACTGAATACGTGCCTGTATCTTCTCAATAACAATAAAGCCTGCAAAAGGTATGGGGAGTTTTCGGAGTTCTCTCATGGAATCACTTTCAGTGTCGAAACCTTTTATCCGGCGCTTTGCCCCTGCAGTCATGTCAGCCGTCTTGCTGGCCGGCGCCTACGGGCCTGTTGCACAAGCACAGACGCAAGCACCGGCTGCGGCCAGTCCCGCGGTAGTGCTGCCTGATTTCAGCGACGTCATTGCCAAAGCCGATCCTGCTGTGGTCAATATCCGCACGACGGCCAACGTGCCGGTGCGTTCGCCAGGCGGCAGCGGTGACCCCTACGAATTATTCCGCTGGTTCTTCGGTCCGGATTTCCAAGGCCCCGGCGTCCCGCAGCAACCGCATCCTACGCCCCGTCAGGCCCCCGAGGAGCGCAAAGTCCCCCGTGGTGTCGGTTCAGGATTCTTTATCTCGGCTGATGGCTACATCCTGACCAACAATCACGTTGTCAGCGACGCGGCTGATATCTATGTCACGCTGACCGATGGGCGCGAGTTCAAGGCCAAGGTCATCGGGACGGACGAGCGCACCGATGTGGCGCTGATCAAGATCGATGCCAAGGATATGACTCCCCTGGCGATCGGCGACCCCAAACAGCTCAAAAAGGGCCAATGGGTACTGGCAATCGGCTCGCCGTTTGGGCTGGATTCCACTGCAACGGCGGGTATCGTCAGCGCCATGAGCCGCGATACAGGTGAATACCTCCCCTTCATTCAGACCGATGTGGCGGTCAACCCCGGCAACTCGGGCGGCCCGCTGATCAACCTGAAAGGCGAGGTCGTCGGGATCAACTCGCAGATCGTCTCGCGTAGCGGCGGTTTCATGGGTATTTCCCTGGCCATTCCGATTGACGAAGCCATGCGCGTGGCCGACCAGCTGCGTGCCAGCGGCAAGGTGACTCGTGGCCGTATCGGCGTGCAGATCGGTGAGGTCGGCAAGGACGTTGCCAGTGCCATTGGTCTGCCCAAGGCCGAAGGCGCGCTGGTCAGCAATGTCGAGACTGACGGCCCCGCTGGAGATGCCGGCGTCAAGGCGGGTGACGTGATTACGTCATTCAACGGCGAGACCATCAAACGCTGGTCCGATTTGCCTCGTATCGTCGGGGAGACCAAGCCGGGCACCCGTGCCGACATGGAAGTCTGGCGCCGTGGCAAAACCGTGACGCTGTCGGTCAAAGTGGGCGAGCTTACTGCCAAGGCCGATGATTCCGAGGAGACCCCTCAGGAAGAGGCCCAGCCGGCCGGCAATGCCCTGGGATTGGGCGTGGTGAATGTTCCCAATGATGTTCAGCGCAAACTGGGCATCAAGGGCGGCGTTCAAGTGCGTACAGCCACCGGCGCGGCGGACGCTGCCGGCCTGCAGCCCGGCGATATCGTCCTGGCGGTCAATAACACCGACGTGACGGATGCGAGCCAGTTCAACAGTCTGGTCAGCAAGCTGCCCAAGGGCAAAGCGGCAGGTTTATTGGTCCGTCGTGGTGACCAAGCGCAGTGGGTGGCGGTCGAGCCGTCCAAATAAGCGCCAAGACCGGCTAAAATGGCTGGTTGCCACAAAAGTGGCTGCCACGCCGTATCCGAGGTTTGTTGCTCCCATAGGGGCGGCACATACCTCGGGAGCGGCCAGGCGGCACAGCAGGGGGCGCGATGCGCCCCCTCGTTTTTGGCTGGTTCTTTTCTCGTGACCCGAGTGACATCGGGGCTCGGTATGGTGACCGCAGTCTTGTATGGCTTGCGTTTGTGTCTCTGTCGCGCACCGGGTTTGCGTGCGTTTTGTCCCTAATAAATCCACTCTATGCAGCATATTCGCAATTTTTCCATCATCGCCCACATCGATCACGGCAAATCGACCTTGGCCGACCGCCTGATCCAACGTTGCGGCGGGCTGGCAGCGCGCGAGATGTCCGCTCAGGTGCTGGATTCGATGGACATCGAACGCGAGCGGGGCATCACCATCAAAGCCCAGACCGCTGCGCTGGAATACCATGCCCAGGACGGCAAGGTCTACAATCTGAACCTGATCGACACTCCGGGCCACGTCGATTTTTCATACGAAGTCAGCCGCTCGCTGTCAGCCTGCGAGGGCGCATTGCTGGTCGTTGATGCTTCGCAGGGCGTTGAGGCACAAACGGTCGCCAACTGCTATACCGCGATCGAACTGGGCGTCGAAGTGTTGCCCGTACTCAACAAGATGGATCTGCCACAAGCCGATCCCGATGCCGCCCGCCAAGAAGTCGAGGATGTGATTGGCATCGATGCCAGTCAGGCCGTATTGGCCAGCGCCAAGACCGGGATGGGGATCGACGAGATTCTCGAGACTGTCGTGTCGCGTGTGCCGCCTCCTGTCGGCGATCCGGACGCACCGCTGCAGGCGCTGATCATCGACTCCTGGTTCGACAACTACGTAGGCGTTGTGATGCTGGTGCGTATCGTCAACGGTACGCTCAATCCCAAGGACAAAATCCTGCTGATGGCGTCCGGCGCCACGCATTTGTGTGAGCAATTAGGGGTGTTTACCCCAAAGTCCCAACCCCGCACCAGGCTATCGGCAGGCGAGGTGGGCTTTATCATCGCGGGCATCAAAGAGCTCGCCAACGCCAAAGTCGGCGATACCATTACGCTCGCCGGCAAGCCCGCGCCCACACCGCTGCCCGGCTTCAAAGAGGTCAAGCCGCAGGTGTTTGCTGGCTTGTATCCGGTCGAAAGCTCTGAATATGACCAACTGCGCGACTCGCTCGAAAAGCTCAAGCTCAACGATGCCGCGCTGATGTTCGAACCCGAGGTCTCTCAGGCGCTGGGCTTTGGTTTCCGCTGCGGCTTTTTGGGCCTGCTGCACATGGAGATCGTGCAAGAGCGCCTGGAGCGCGAGTTCGATATGGACATCATCACCACCGCGCCGTCGGTGGTGTACGAGGTCGAGCAACGCGATGGCACTCTGGCCGTGATCGACAGCCCGGCGCGCATGCCGGAAGTCGGACATATCGTCGATATACGCGAGCCCATCGTCAAGGTGACGCTATTCATGCCCCAGGAATACGTGGGGCCGGTCATGACGCTGTGCAATCAAAAGCGCGGTGCGCAGATCAACATGAGTTACCACGGCCGCCAGGTCCATCTGACGTACGAGATCCCCTTGGCTGAAATCGTGCTCGATTTCTTCGACAAACTGAAATCCGTGTCGCGCGGCTATGCGTCGATGGACTATGAGTTCCTCGAATACCGCTCGGCAGACGTGGTCAAGGTCGATCTGCTCATCAACGGCGATCGTGTGGACGCCCTGGCCATGATCGTGCACCGGGCCAATGCCCGCTATCGTGCGCGTGACGTGGTGACGCGGATGCGTGGCCTGATTCCTCGCCAGATGTTCGATGTCGCGATTCAGGCGGCCATTGGTGCCGAGGTGATCGCGCGCGAAAACGTCAAGGCCTTGCGCAAGAACGTGCTGGCCAAGTGCTACGGCGGCGACATCACCCGCAAGAAAAAACTGCTTGAAAAGCAGAAAGCGGGCAAAAAGCGCATGAAACAAGTGGGTAGCGTGGAAATCCCCCAAGAGGCGTTCCTGGCTATTTTGCAGGTCGAAGACAAGTAGTAAGAAAAAGGCGGCAACCCTATGAGTTGGAATTTTGCACTGATACTTTTTGTGCTGTTGGTGGTGACCGGTATTGTTTGGGCGCTGGACGTGTCGATGCTGCGTCGCAAGCGCGCGCAACGCGGCCGGGAGGCCGCCGACGCCGTCGATACCAGCTATGTGACGGATCCCCAGGAGGCCACTCGCATGCGCCAGGCCGCGCTTGAGTCCGCGACCCGTGTGCCGTGGTGGATCGAGTATGCCGTCAGCTTCTTTCCCGTCATTTTGTTCGTGTTCGTACTGCGCTCTTTTGTGGTCGAACCATTTCGCATTCCGTCGGGGTCCATGCTGCCCACACTGCAATCGGGCGATCTGATCCTGGTGAACAAATTCAGCTACGGCGTGCGTCTGCCTATCGTTGACAAAAAAGTCGTCGATACCGGCTCGCCTCAGCGCGGCGATGTGGTCGTTTTCCGCTATCCCGTAGACCCCAGCGTGGACTACATCAAGCGTATTGTCGGCTTGCCGGGTGACGAGGTCGCCTATCTGGACAAAAAACTCTACGTCAATGGCCAGCTGGTGCCCCATGTCCAGGATGGCGAGTATTTCGAGCCGGATCGGGTGTCGTATATTGCCCAATACAAGGAAAAATTGGGCGATGTTGAACACCAAATCCTGCTAGATGAGGGTAAAACACAGATGTACGGCCCAATTTGGCAGTTTCCCAACATGGGCAACTGCCAGTATGCCCGTAATGGAGTACGCTGCAAGGTGCCGGAAGGACAATATTTCGCCATGGGCGACAACCGGGATAACAGCGCCGATAGCCGTTACTGGGGGTTTGTCCCGGATGCCAATATCGTCGGAAAGGCATTCTTTATCTGGATGAACTTCAGCGACTTAGGCCGCATCGGCAGCTTTCACTGACATGTCTCTCGCCACGCTGGAAACCCGCCTCGATCATCGCTTCAGCGATGCGAGCCTGCTTGAGCAGGCGCTGACGCATCGCAGCCATAGCGCACGTCACAACGAGCGCCTGGAGTTTCTCGGGGATTCGGTGTTGAACTTTGTCGTGGCAGCGTTGCTGTTCGAGCGGTTCCCCAAGCTGGACGAGGGCGATTTGTCCCGCTTGCGCGCCAATTTGGTCAAACAAGCGTCGTTGGCCGAAATCGGCCAGCGTCTCGAGCTTTCCCAGCATCTGCGCCTGGGCGAGGGCGAGCTCAAAAGCGGCGGCTTTCGCCGTCCGTCCATTCTGGCTGACGCGGTCGAGGCCATTTTTGGCGCGGCCTTTCTGGACGGTGGTTTTGAGGTGGCTCGCAAGGTCATTGCGCGGCAATATCAGCCGGTGTTGGCCAGCGTAGACCCCAAAACCCTGGGCAAAGACGCCAAAACCTTGCTGCAAGAGTTCCTGCAGGGCCGGAAACTGGCCCTGCCGCTTTATACGGTTGTCGCGACGCACGGTGCGGCGCACAGCCAGCAATTCGAGGTCGAGTGTTCCATCCCGGCCCTGGAAATCAAAATCGTAGCCCCCGGCGCCAGCCGCCGTGCCGCCGAGCAATCCGCCGCCAAGCTGGCCCTGGAGGCCGCCCAGGTCGCGAGTCCGCCAGGACGTCCGGCCCGTAAATCGGGCAAAGCCCGTAAAACAGCGCAATTGTCACTGCCCGTGGCAGTGTCTCAAGAGGTCAAATGAGCGATACCCCTTTCCGAACCGGTTTCGTGGCCGTGGTGGGCCGTCCCAACGTGGGCAAGTCCACCCTGACCAATGCCTTGATCGGCTCGAAAATCTCCATCGTCTCGCGCAAGGCGCAGACGACGCGTCACCGTATTCACGGCGTGCTCACGCGAGAGCATGAGCAATTCGTTTTTGTCGATACTCCCGGCTTTCAGACGCGCCATGGCGGAGCGATGAACCGCATGATGAATCGCGTCGTGACGCAGGCACTGGCCGACGTGGACGTCGTGGTGCATGTCGTCGAGGCCGGCAAATGGACCGACGGCGACGCCAAGCTGCTGCCACTGTTGCCCGATGCCAAGCGCACCATTCTGGTCGTGAGCAAGATCGATGCGATCAAACGGCGCGATGACCTGTTCGCCTTTGTCTCCAAGATCGTGGCCCTGCATCCCTATGATGCGGTGGTGCCGGTCAGCGCGCTCAAGTCTCAGCAACTCGATCAATTGCTGCAGGAAATTGCGACGCGCTTGCCTGAGGGCGAGCCCATGTTCGAGGAAGACACGCTCACCGATCGGCCCGTGCGGTTCATCGCGGCCGAATTGCTCCGCGAAAAGATCTTTCGTCTGGTCGGCGACGAGTTACCCTACGCGTGCACCGTCGTCATCGAGCAATGGGAAGAAAACGATCAGGCGCTACGTGTGGCGGCCTGCGTGGTGGTCGAACGCGAGAGCCATCGGCCTATCTTGCTGGGCGCCGGCGGTGAACACATGAAGCGCATCGCGACCGAGGCGCGCCAAGACATCGCCAAGCTGGTGGACAAGCCCGTGCATCTGGAGGTCTATATCAAGGTGCGCAAGGGCTGGTCTGACCGCGAAAGTGCGTTGCGCGATTTAGGCTATGAGTAAAAGGGCGCATCGCGTCCAGGATTGTCCTGCCTTTATGCTTCACGCCACGCCGTGGCGCGAAACCTCTCTTATCGTCCAGAGTTTCTCCCGCGATCACGGCTGTGTAGCCCTGGTCGCCAAGGGGGCAAAGCGGCCGTATTCGGTGCTACGGCCGGTGTTGTCCGCGTTTCAACCCCTGTTGTTGTCGTGGAGCGGAGCGGGCGAAGTCAAAACCCTGACTCGTGCCGAGGTCGTCGGCTTGCGGCCGTTGAAAGGCACGGCACTCATGTCCGCCTGGTACATGAACGAGCTGCTGTTGCGCTTGCTGCCGCGTGAGGATGCGCATCCTGCCTTGTTCGACGCCTACGACACGGCATTGCAGCAATTGGCGGGCGGGACGCGGGCAGCCGGTGCGTTGCGGCGCTTTGAATGGACGTTGCTTAGTGAAACCGGCTATGGCATTGATGAGGCCGCCCCGGATTTCGATGATCCGGCGATTGAGCCTGCATTACGGCGAGATCTCCGTGAACGGTTGGCCGCCAATTTAGTAGGCCGTCCATTGTCTACGCGCCGCGTATTACTGGATTTGCAGCGGTTGTAATCATCGCGCTTGTCAGCGATTCGTAAAACGGGGTGGGCAGATCGAGCCGATACGCACAGCCCGGGGGCCTTGCATCCTGCGGCAGGCATGGGACTTGCGCAATTCCAGCGTCTGCCTACGGAGGACGCGTCATGGCTCTTTCAGCGATTGCCATTAATTGCACACTCAAAAAATCTCCTGCCGCCTCATCGTGTGACAAGCTGCTCAGCCAAGTCGCAGAGGCGCTTCGCAAGCAAGGTGTTCAATGTGATGATGTAGTACGTGCGGTCGACTTGGCCATTTCACCCGGCGTGACGTCGGATGAAGGTGCTGGCGACCAATGGCCGGATCTGCGGCGCCGCATTCTCGCGGCCGACATCCTGATATTGGGAACACCGATTTGGCTGGGCCATCCTTCCAGCATATGCCAGCGTATTCTCGAGCGTATGGACGCGTTTCTAGGCGAGTTGGATGACGCCGGCCGTATGGTGACTTACGGCCGGGTAGCCGGGGTCGTGGTAGTCGGTAATGAGGATGGCGCACACCATGTCAGTGCTGAATTGTTTCAGGCCCTGAATGATGTGGGTTTCACATTGCCGGCCAGCGCAGTGACCTATTGGGTCGGAGAAGCCATGCAAAAAACGAATTTTGACGACCTGCCTGTCACGCCACAAAAGACAGCTCAGACGACAGTGGAGCTGGCGCTTAATTGCGCACACCTGGCGAACGTCTTGCGTGCCTCGCCTTATCCGCCCCGCTAAGGAGCGGCCAGGCTTGAAACTTGCGGGTCCCCGGGGGCGTCGGGACGTGGTGTAGGTGGCCAGTCCGGGCGAGTCATTCAAGACGACTTGATCGAGGAGGCCGACATGGCGAAGTGTGATTCGTGTGGAAATGAATATGACAAATCTTTTGAAATAGCTATCCAGGGAAAGTCATATACGTTCGATAGCTTTGAATGCGCCATTAAAACGCTGGCCCCCACCTGCGAACATTGTGGCGTTCGAATCATTGGGCACGGGCTTGAAAAAGAGGGAAAAATGTATTGTTGCGCGCACTGTGCCGAGGCAATGGGTGCGCCCGAGTTTAAAGATCGTGCAGGTTAAAAGACGCTCGTAGCGCTTACAGCAGTTATAGGCCGTAGCGCTTGTAACGGCTTTGCCAAGGTTTTTCGACGCTATGGTGCTGGCGCCGGTGGTATCGTTGGCCCCGGAATCTGGGGGCGATGAGCATCGCCTCCTTTGATGGAGGCGAATCTTGGACGGCGCAGCATTGACGTATAAAACCCGCTTGGCGACACGCCGATGGCTAGGGTTGGCCGTGGGTTGCGCGTGGCTGTTGCCTATCACCGTCATGAGCGCCGATGTCCCGACACTGGCGGCGAAAAGGGACTTCTGGACGGCAGAGGATCTATATACGGACTTTCTCTCCGAGTTTGGCGAGTCTGCCGATGCCTGCTATTCGGACTATCGACTCCATGCGGGGCCGCCCCTGCCGGACGCGCCTCAGACATTGGGGCAACGTTGGAGCACGGCCGTCATCGCCATTGATGCCTCGGGTTCGATGCGAGGCCGCGCGGGGGGCAAACGCAAACTGGACGCTGTTAAAACCGCTACACGGGCGTTTCTGCAAACCGTCCCCAGCGATGCCGAAGTGGGTTTATTAGCGTTTGGCCATCGCGGTAGCAATGATGAACGAGACAAGGCGATGTCATGCACTGCAGTTGAGGTGCTTTCTGATCCGGCTCGCATGAGTCAGCCGAAACTCGAGAAGGCATTAGATGGCTTGCAAGCCAAAGGCTGGACGCCGTTAGCTGCCGCGATTACCCAGGCAGGGGCTGCATTCAAATCAGAGACGGATAAGAAAAAAGAGCACAGGGCCGTCTTTGTCGTGTCAGATGGACTGGAAACCTGTGATGGAGATCCAGTCGCCGCTGCGCAGGCGCTGCGTAACTCCAACGTGAAAGCGGTGGTGAACGTCATCGGCTTTGACGTTCCCAAAAAGGATCGCCACACCCTCGAGCAGATCGCTCACGCGGGCGGGGGCGTATTTGTTCACGCCGCGAATCAGCGAGAACTGGAAAAACACCTGCGTGTCAGATATACCAACCCGGAAAAAAAGACTGCCTACGAAACAGCGGCCCTGCAGGTGAAGGACGAAAATACACAGCAAGCGCTACACGCCTCAAATCACGCCAACACCTGTGTCTCCAATATCATCAGTCGCGAGTCGGCCCAATTTCTGGACATGACACACCGCATGATTGAGGACGGGCAAACCGACGCTCAGTCCGCCCGCGACGCGTATAACGAATTGAAGATACATCATGATGACCTGCACGCCGACATGCGGGCGTTTCGTGACCAGGCCAAGGCAGAACTCGCGGAAATGAATGCGCGTATCGATGCAGATAGAGCTCGCGTCAACGCGGCCTATGGCGATCATTCGCACTGGTCTGGGATCACGCCGCCGCCGGTTCCTCGCCATTGATTGATCGACCATAGCAAGGCTCTCAATGAAAAAGGCCCGCACAAGGCGGGCCTCAGGATGCCGAGCTGCGGACGGTTTATTCGCGATTACCGCCAAAGATGCCCAACAGCATCAACAGGTTCGAGAAGACGTTGTAGACGTCCAGATAGATGGCCAAGGTCGCCGACACATAGTTGGTCTCGCCACCATTGACCACACGCTGCAGGTCCACCAGCATGAAGGCCGAGAAAATCACGATGGCCAGGACCGAGATGGTCAGCATCAGCGCCGGCATCTGCAGGAAGATGTTGGCCAGTGCGGCGACCAGGATGACCACTGCGCCGGTAAACAGCCATTTCTGCATGCCGGACAGGTCACGCTTGATGGTGGTGGCCAGCGTTGCCATCGTACCGAACACCACGGCCGTACCACCAAAGGCGGTCATGACCAGCTGAGCGCCATTACCCATGCCCAGTACAAAGCCCAGCAGGCGCGACAGCATCACACCCATAAAGAACGTAAAGGCCAGCAGCAGGACCACGCCCAGCGAGCTGTTCTTGTTCTTTTCGATGGCGAACATCAGGCCAAACGCGCCGACCAGAAAGATGATGGCCGACAGGCCCGGGCTGGCCATCATGACCTGGTTGATGCCGCTATACAGGCCGACTGCCGCGCCCAGCACGGTGGGGATCAGCGACAGCGCCAGCAGCCAATAGGTGTTGCGCAGGACTTTATTGCGGACGACTTCGCCCGGCGCGCCAGCATAGGCGCCAGAGCGGTTGAAAGGGGAAGGACGGTAATCGTTCATGGACGGCTCCTGTGTACGGCAAACGGGTTGCCCAACGTATTAGAGGTATAGGATACCTTACAGTTCCCTGAAAAATCTACTGGCGGGCAGGATTTGCCGGTATCCGGTTTGCCTTGAACCCAATATGGGGGCCATATGGCACGAAACAAGGGGTAAGTATCCGGTGCACTTCGGCCTGACTTGGACGCTCTTGGTCGAGGCCAGGATACTGCTCGTCTTCTCACAAGACCTTTTCGCCTCAACCCGGCCGGACTTTGCTGAGCGCACGCGTGATCAACGTGGGCAATTCCGCTTCCAGACGGGCGCGCACGCCGGCCGCGGCGTCGTCCAGCGCCTGTTGCAGGGCTTGTTCGAGTTCGGCCTGCAGGGCCGCCCTGAGGACCGCCGTGTTGGCATCTGTGCCGCCTGCCGTGGTGCTGAAAGCTGCCTGCGGCAGGCCGGCGCCACCCGCAGCGCCCGCGACGGCCTCCGATGAGGAATACCCTGCGTCCTGGTCGCTGGCGATGTCGGTCAACACGGGGAACTCGTCTCGATCCTGCTGTTCGGACGCGAGCGATCCGGATGCGGCAGGCGAGGGGGTCGAGTCGGCGATGTCGGTCAAGACCGGCAGCTCGTTCTCATCCTGCCGTTCCGCCGGCGTTGTACGGGACGGGGCCGAGACCGGTGCCGAGTCCGTGACATCGGTCAAGACCGGCAAATCATCGTGGTGATCTTGCTCGGCACGGCTTTTGTCCGGCTGCGCAGGAGCGAAGGTCGGCTCGACGCGCTGCGTCAACGTAGGGATGCCAGGGTCTGAATAGTGGGGCATAAGGGCTCCTGAATCAGCCCTTATGCTAAACGACCGGCGAGATCGTGGCCGTGCAGATCGTGTCCGCCAGCCTGATAAGTCCGCCAGCGCTGGCGTGCTGCATGGCGGTCGTCGGGCTCTCCTGACACAATCTCCAGAACCCGCGGAAATGCTTCGTAACCGGGCGGGCAATCATCATCGAGATTCATCAGCCACGGCCCCTCGGCATCCTCCGAGAGGGGCGCGGCTGGCGGAGCTGCCGTGAGAACCACCGGTGTGCTGGCTGCCAAGGGGTCGCTCGCCAGCACGTGTGGCACAAAAGAAATATCGTCAAACGCCCAAAGCAAACGATCGAACGCGGACAGGCGAGACCCGTTGGCGCAGTACACCACGAGCCGCTGGCCTGCCAGATAACGCTTGCGCGCTACCTGGCAGGCGGCACGCAGTCTGTCGTTGGCCCCAAATGCAAAATCGATGCGCGTCATGAATGAACGCAGTTCTGAGGTCTGCGCCAGGGCAGGGCAAGGCCCTGCTGCCCCTCCATGAGGAGGAAGCCGTCCCGAAAATGGCCGGCTTTTCCTGGCGCGGTAACGTTAATAAGCATGCAACGAACTCAGGCCTGATCCAGCAAGTATTGCATCAGCAGGGGCACGGGGCGGCCGGTGGCTCCCTTGTCCTTGCCGCTGCGCCATGCAGTGCCGGCGATGTCCAGGTGCGCCCAGCGATAGGCCTTGGTAAAGCGTGACAGGAAGCACGCCGCCGTGACCGAACCCGCCGGTGGGCCGCCAATGTTGGCCATATCGGCGAAGTTCGATTTCAACTGGTCTTGGTAGGCGTCATCCATCGGCATGCGCCATGCCGTATCGAGCGACTGTTTGCCCGCCGACAACAACGCATCGGCCAGGCTGTCGTCAGGCGAGAACAGCCCCGTGTTGACGTGGCCCAGGGCGACGACGCAGGCACCGGTCAAGGTGGCGATATCGATGACAGCCGAGGGTTTGAAGCGTTCGGCATAGGTCAAGGCATCGCATAGCACCAGACGGCCTTCGGCATCGGTGTTCAGGATTTCGATGGTCTGGCCGGACATGCTGGTCACGACGTCGCCAGGCTTGTTGGCTTTGCCGCTGGGCAGGTTTTCGCAGGCGGGAATCAGGCCGACGACTTCGACCGGCAGCTCCAGTTCGGCCAGGGCGCGGAACGTTCCGAGCACGCTGGCTGCGCCGCACATGTCGTATTTCATTTCGTCCATGGTGGCCGCCGGCTTGAGCGAGATGCCGCCCGCGTCGAACGTGATGCCCTTGCCGACCAGCACGACCGGGCCGGATTTGGATTTCTTGGCGTTCTTGATCTGGTGGCGCAGTACGATGAAGCGCAGCGGTTCCTCTGATCCACGGGCAACCGACAGGAACGATCCCATGCCCAGTGCCTCGACTTGTTTGCGATCCAGGACTTCGGCCTTGAGCGATTGGAACTCGCGCGCCAGCTTCTTGGCGGTGTCGCCCAGGTACGTTGGTGTGCAGACGTTACCAGGCAGATTGCCCAGCGTGCGGGTCAATTCCATCCCGTGGGCAATGGCGGCGCCTTCGCGCAGGCCTTGCTGGGCTGTTGCGGCGTCGGCGCGCTCGACGACCTGGACGATTTTTTTCAATTTTGGACGGTTGTCCCGATCAGGCGAGCCGAACGTGGTGTCATAGTGATACGTTGCTGCGCCGGCCGCAATGGCCGCGGCACGCGCGCGGGCGCGCAGATCGACGTCGGCGACCGGGTTGGCGGCCAGGGTGGAGACCCCCTCGGTCAAGCGGGCAGCGACGCAGGCCGCGGCAAAGCCTTGCTCTGCAGATGCATGTGCGCGGGCGTTGTATTCGCTTTGTTTGCCCAGGCCGACCAGGACGACGCGTTGCGCGCTGACACCGGGCAAGGCCCGCAGAACCAGCGTAGCGCCTGCACGGCCACGGAACTCGGTTTTTACGACATTACGCACGGCGTGATTGCTCGCGCGGTCGATGACATCGGCGGCGGGACTGAGTTCGCCGTCAGCATAGACGCCTATCGCCAGTGCGGCTGTCTTGATTTGGTGCAAAGAGGCGGTGGTCTGTGTGCTAAATTCCATGGAGGATTCCCGTGTGCGTGGTGCAGTGCGGTTGATTATCCCGCATATTCTCACATGTCTCTATTCAAACGGTCTGTCGTTGCTGAGATCACCAGCCATGCTGGGGTCGTATTTTCCACGTTGGTCGTGGTGTGGCTTAGCGTCCTCTTGGTACGCCTGTTGGGCGAAGCCGCGGGCGGAACTATTGGCGCGGATGTCGTCCTGGGGCTGGCCGCGTTTTCCACCATTACTGCGCTGCCTACCGTATTGGCGGTATCCCTGTTCATCGCCGTGTTGACGACGGTGACCCGCAATTATCGCGAATCCGAAATGGTGGTCTGGTTCGCCAGCGGGTTGTCACTGGCGGATTGGCTGCGTCCGGTCTTGCGCGTAGCAATACCAGTGTCGATTCTTGTCGCGGTCCTGACGCTAGGTGCCTCTCCTTGGGCGTATCGCCAGATTGCGGAATATCGCGAGCGCTTCGAACAGCGTTCGGACCTGTCGAAAGTCGCGGCCGGCCAGTTCGCTGAATCCAACGGCGGAGAACGCGTCTTTTTTGCTGAAGAGCCCTCCCACGCCAGTGATGAACTGGGCGCCGTATTCGCCCGCGAAACCGGCCCTGAATGGCACAGCGTCATGACCGCAAGCAGCGCACGTATCGAGACTGAGCCGAATGGCGATCGTTTCCTGGTCCTGGGTAAAGGCCATCGTTATGACTTGAAACCGGGGACCCCCGAAATTCGCCTGGTGGACTTTGAGGGATATGGCTTTCGCCTGGAGAGCAAGTCCGGCGATCCCATCGCCGAGGCGCGGGCTGCCGCGGAGCGTTCGAGCAAGGCGCGCCCGACGTTGCAGTTGGTGGCTGATGACACGGATAGCTCCTGGTCACAGATCATGTGGCGGATTTCCCTGCCCATCGCGGCCCTCAATCTGGCGCTGTTGGCGATCCCGTTGGGCGCAGTGAATCCGCGCCTGGGCCGCTCGGGCGATCTGCTGATCGCGGGTCTCGTCGGCTTGCTCTACATGAATATGATCAACCTGTCGCGAGCCTGGATCAGCAGCGGCAAATTGCCGTTCGGTGTCGGGGTTTGGGTGATTCACGCCGCCGTCGCCGGACTGGCGATCTACCTGCTGATGCGGCGTTTACGGGTCAAGGCGCCAAAAGGCGCGTGAGGCTGCCAATCCTCAGGGCAGGTAACGCATGGCGCCTTGTTTGCCCGCCAACAGCTTGGCATTGCGCATTACGGATTTGCGCATGAAATCCCACAAAATCGCCATCCGTTTGAGTTTGTGCAGATCTTCATGGCAGTACATCCAAAAGCTGCGCGTGATGGTGATGTCATTTTCCAGCACGGGCACCAGCCGTGGATCCTGGGCGGCGATAAAGCAGGGCAAAATGGCCAGCGATCGGCCTTGCAGTGCGGCGTGATATTGGGCAATCACGCTAGTGCTGCGCAAGACGACCCGGCTCTCGGGCAGCAGGTCTTCCAGATAGCGTAGCCGCTCGCTGAACAGCAATTCATCCACATAGCCGATGAACGTATGCTCGGTCAGATCCGTGCGGCGTGTGATCGGCGCATGATTGGCCAGATATCCAGGCGTCCCATATAGCCGCAACGTGTAGTCGCACAGTTTGGTGCACACATAGGGTCCGCGTTGCGGCCGTTCGATGGTGATGGCCAGATCCGCCTCGCGTTTCGACAGGCTGACAAATCGCGGCACCGGCAGGATATCCAGCGTGATATGGGGATAGCGCCGCTGAAAGTCGGCCGCCAGTGGCGTCAATACATAACTGCCGAAGCCTTCGGTTGCCCCGATGCGTAGATGGCCCGACAGAGCTTGTCCGATTCCCGACAAATTTTCTCGCGCCGTATGCACTGCGCTTTCCATTTGCTCGGCGTAGACAAATAGCCGATGGCCATCTTCTGTCAGCAGGAACCCCGTGTTGCGCGATTTCTCGAACAGCAGCGAATCGAGCTCAGCCTCCAGCGCGCGTATGCGCCGCGACACCGTCGTGTGCTCCACGCCCAATTTACGTGCGGCGGCGCTGACGCGCTGCGTGCGGGCGACCTCCAGAAAATAGCGCAGGCTGTCCCAATCCAGCATGGTGGCTTCCTTGTGTATCTATGCACAACGAATGTGCAATTTGTGCTGTTGCTGGATGATTTTTACACATCTACACTAGACCAGCAGGTCCGAACGGTGCATCGGCCTGCAAACAAGATAAATAATCACCGGAGACAATCATCATGACACTGCATGCGCGCGGCCTGGCCGCAAGTTTGTGCCTGGGCGCCATCTTGACCGCCCCAGCCTGGGCAGCGGACAAGCCGCCCGTCAAAATCGGGGTGCTGACAGATATGTCGGGTACCTATGCCGCAATGGGCGGCGCCGGCTCGGTGGCCGCTGCACAGATGGCGATCGACGACTGCCTGGCCGCCGAATGCAAGGGCATGAAGATCGAACTGGTGTCGGCCGACAATCAAAACAAGGCCGATGTCGGCGCCGCTCGCGCCCGTGAATGGTTCGACCGCGAAGGCGTCACCGCGATCGCCGACCTGACCAATTCCGCCGTAGCCCTGGCCGTACAGGGTATTGCCCGCGAAAAAGACAAAGTCGTGATGTTCTCCGGGCCTGCGACGACGGCGCTGACCAACAAAGAATGTTCGCCGGTCGGTTTTCACTGGATGTTCGACACCTATTCGCAATCGGCTGGCGGCGCCAAAGCCACGGTAAGGGCGGGCGGCAAGTCCTGGTACTTCATTACCGTGGACTATGCGTTCGGCCATTCGCTCGAGGCAGATACCGCCAAGGCCGTGAAAGCCCTGGGCGGTACTGTCGCAGGCTCGGTCCGTCATCCCTTGAATGCCCCCGATTTCGCATCCTATCTATTGCAGGCGCAGAGCTCCAAAGCACAAGTCGTGGCGTTGGCCAATGGTGGTCAGGACACCGTCAATGCCGTCAAACAGGCTCGTGAATTCGGCATCGTCGCGGGTGGTCAACGGCTGGTGTCGTTGTTGATCTTCTTGTCGGACTTGCGTGCCTTGGGCTTGGATAACGCGCAGGGCCTGTCCTATGTCGACGGCTTTTATTGGGACTACGACGACGCGACGCGCGAATGGTCAGCTCGATTCGAAAAAGCGTTTCGCGGGTTAAAGCCGACGATGACGCAGGCAGGCGTGTATTCCAGCGTCTTGCATTACCTGCGCGCGGTCGCCGCTACGGGCAGCACCGAAGGGCGCGCAGTGGCCGACAAGATGCGCGCGCTGCCGATCAAGGATCCGATCATGCGCAACGCCAGCATCCGGCCCGACGGTCGCGTGATTCACGACATGTATTTGTATGAGGTCAAAAAACCGGACGAATCCAAAGGCGGTTGGGATTATTCCAAGCTGATCGCCACGATCCCGGCCGACGAAGCCTTTCAGCCGTTGGCGGACTCCAGCTGCCCGCTGCTCAAGAAATAGATTTTATTTTTATCCCAGGCCCGCCACGCAGGAAAAGTGCCAATTCAGGCGCAGCATGCCAACGTAGCGGCGGGCGCGGGGCCTTTCAAATCACGGGCTGCGCAACAGCGCAGCGGTTTTTTCGGAATAAGGAGTCATCATGAGTGAAGTTCCCAACGTCCCGCTACTGATCGGCGGCAAGCTCGTGCAGTCCAAGACGACAGAATGGCGCGACGTCATCGATCCCGCCACGCAGAAAGTTGTCGCCCGAGTCCCCTTTGCGACTCGGGAAGAATTGGATCTGGCGGTAGCCAATGCCAAAGAGGCTTTTCAGACCTGGCGTAACAGCGGGCAGGGCGCGCGTATGCGCGTCATGCTGAAGCTGCAGCAACTGCTGCGCGAAAACACAGGCAAACTCGCCGAAATGATCACGCGCGAACACGGCAAGACTCTGCCTGACGCGGAGGGCGAAGTGGGCCGCGGCCTGGAGGTCGTAGAGCATGCATGCTCGATCGCCAACCTGCAACTGGGCGAATACGCCGAGAATGCGGCGGGCGGCATCGACGTCTATACCTTGATTCAACCGCTGGGCGTGTGCGCGGGCATCACCGCGTTCAACTTCCCCGTGATGTTGCCGTGCTTCATGTTCCCCATTGCGGTGGCCTGCGGCAATACCTTTGTGCTCAAGCCCTCGGAACAAGACCCAACGTCATCGCTGTTCCTCGCCCAATTGGCCCTGGAGGCAGGCTTGCCGCCGGGCGTACTGAACGTCGTGCACGGCGGCCCCGAAATTGCCAACGGCCTGTGCGAGCATCCCGACATCAAGGCCGTATCGTTCATCGGCTCGACCCGCGTGGGCTCCGAGATCTATCAACGTGCCTCCAATGCCGGCAAGCGTTGCCAGGCCATGATGGGCGCCAAAAATCACTGCGTGATTTTGCCGGACGCCGATCCCGAAGTCGCGCTCAATCAACTGATCGGCGCCGCATTCGGCGCAGCCGGTCAGCGCTGCATGGCTGCATCGGTCGCCGTGCTGGTGGGCGAGGCCCGCAATTGGCTGCCTGATTTCGTCGAGCGCGCCAAGCGCCTGAAAGTCAACGCCGGCACCGACCGCGAAGCAGATCTGGGCCCGCTGGTATCGCCCAATGCCAAAAAACGCGTCGAGAGCCTGATCCAAAAAGGCGTCGACGAAGGCGCCAAACTGTTGCTCGATGGCCGTAACCTGAAAGTCTCCGGTTTTGAAGAAGGCAACTTTGTCGGCCCGACCGTGTTCGACGGCGTGACCGAAAACATGACCATCTATACCGAGGAAATCTTTGGCCCCGTGCTGTGCGTGGTCGGCGTCGAAACCCTCGAGGATGCCGTCGCGTTCATCAACCGCAACCCCAACGGCAACGGTGTCGCGCTATTCACCCAAGACGGCGGCGCGGCCCGTTACTTCCAAAACAATATCGACGTAGGCCAAGTCGGGATCAACATTCCCATTCCCGTACCCGTAGCATGGTTCAGCTTCACAGGCTCTCGCGGCTCAAAACTAGGCGACCTAGGTCCGAACGGAAAGCAGGCAGTACAGTTCTGGACCCAAACCAAAACAGTCACAGCCCGCTGGTCCGCGCACGGAAGAACAGTAAACACCACCATCTCAATGCGCTGATCCCCCCGTTGGGCCACCGGTTGGGCTCCATCCCGGTGG
>NZ_CBCSIU010000029.1:0-48331 GCF_965139205.1 Bordetella muralis | reverse complement strand
GGCGCCGGACCGGCCACGTGAAGCCCCCACGCAGCCACTGCCCCGCATCGACGTCCATAAGAACTCATCCCCTCATCAGCAACCCACCCCAACGCAACAGCGCAAAAGCCGACTCTATCAAAAAAGAGGTTTAATCAGCGCAACAACCAACTTACACCTCGCCCAGATACGCCGCCCGGACTTTCGGATCCGTCAGCAACTGTTTTGACGGTCCCGAGAGAGTCAATTCACCAGACTCCATGACATAACCACGATGGCTATGTTCCAACGCGAGCTTGGCATTCTGCTCGATGAGCAAGATGGTCACGCCCTCGTTGGCAATGGTGCGTACGACTTCGAAGACCTTTTCCACCATCAAGGGTGCGAGGCCCATCGAAGGCTCGTCGAGCAGCAGCAATTTGGGACGCGCAATCATGGCGCGGCCCATGGCGACCATCTGCTGTTCACCGCCGGATAGCGTGCCAGCCGCCTGTTTGCGGCGTTCGGCCAAGCGCGGAAACAGCGTGAACACACGCTCGGTGTCTTGCCGTACCTGCGCGGCATCGCGCCGCGTATAGGCGCCCATCGCCAGATTTTCTTCGATGGTGAGTTGGCCGAAAATGCCTCGTCCCTCGGGAACCATTATCAGGCCGCGGCGTACGAGTTCAAACGATTTCCGGCCATTGATGGATTGGCCATCGTACTGGACATCGCCGCCTGCCAGCGGCACCAGGCCACATATCGCTCGCAGCGTCGTGCTCTTACCTGCGCCGTTCGCCCCGATCAGGCAAACGAGTTCGCCCGCATCGACGTGCAGGTCAATACCTCGCACGGCACGGATACCACCATAGGCAACCTCCAGGCTGCGCAGATCCAATAAAGGTTGGGTTGCGCTCATGATTGGGGATGCTCCGCAGGAATCGCCTGGGTATCCTGGGCCGCGCCCGCACCCAGATAGGCTTCGATGACTTTGGGATCGCGCTGGACCTGCGCCGGCTTGCCCATGGACAGGACCTTGCCGTATTCCAGGACCAGCACGCGATCGCACAGTCCCATGACGAGTTTCATATCGTGTTCAATCAACAGTACGGTGATCCCGTCGTTACGGATTTTCTCGATCAGTTGACGCAGGACCACGGTTTCAGATGCATTCATGCCTGCGGCAGGTTCGTCCAGCGCGAGCAGCTTGGGCTCGGTGGCGAGCGCTCGCGCAATCTCCAGGCGCCGCTGGTCGCCATACGACAACGAGCGTGCTACATCATTGGCGCGCGCGCCAATGCCGACGTAGTCGAGCAACTCGTGCGCACGCTGTTCGATGGCGGACTCCTCTGCACGCGTGGCGCGAGTGCGAAACACCGCGCCAAACACGCCCGCATGCGTGCGGACGTGACGGCCGATCATCACGTTTTCGATCGCGCTCAGATTGGCGAACAAACGAATGTTCTGAAAGGTACGTGCGAGACCGACTTCGGCGACCTCGTGCGGCTTGCGGCCGGTGAGGGATTCGCCGTTGAACGTGCAGCGGCCTTCTTCAGGGATGTACAGGCCGGTCAACACGTTGAACAGTGTCGTTTTACCCGCACCGTTCGGGCCGATCAGGCCGTAGATTTCGCCGGCTTGGATATCGAAGCTGACGCCCGATAGCGCCTGCAAGCCGCCGAAGCGTTTACCCAGGCCTTCGGCTTGCAAAATGATGCTCATGCCTGGCCTCCGTTCGTGCCGGCCAACTCGCGCTTACGCACAGCAGACGGCCACAACCCTGCGGGGCGGAACAGCATGACGCACACCATGGCCAAACCAAACAACAACATACGGATGCCCTCGGGGTCGAGTACGACCTCGCCAAAAATCAAACGCTGCACGGGCTCGACAACGGCGCGCAAGAACTCGGGCAACGCCGCCAGCAGAATCGCACCAAGAATGACGCCCGGAATATTGCCCATACCACCGAGCACGACCATGCACAACACGGAAATGGATTCGGTGAGGCTGAAGCTCTCGGGGCTGACAAAGCCCTGCATCGACGCGAAAAGCGCCCCCGCGACCCCGCCAAACGAGGCGCCCATGGCGAATGCCAGGAGCTTCACATTGCGGGTATTGATGCCCATCGCCTTGGCGGCGATCTCGTCTTCGCGTATGGCCTCCCAGGCGCGGCCGATGCGGGAATTCTGCAGGCGCATGCACACCAGCACGATCAACAGCGTGATGCCCAACAACAGGTAGTAGTATTTCTCGGGGCTGGTGAACCGCATGCCCATGATGGTTTCTGATCGGCTGAACATGAATTCGCCGACTTTGAATCCATCGATGCGATTGATGCCTTGCGGCCCGTTGGTGATGTTGACAGGGGCGTTCAGGTTATTGAGAAAGATGCGGATGATCTCGCCAAAGCCCAACGTAACGATAGCGAGATAATCGCCGCGCAGCTTTAATGTCGGCGCGCCCAGCAACACGCCGAACACGCAGGCCAGTCCCAAGCTGATGGGCAGAATCGCCCAGAATGGCAAATGCAGGCCGAAATGCGGCGACGCCAATAGCGCCCACGCATAGGCGCCCACGGCATAAAACGCGATATAGCCCAGATCCAGCAGGCCCGCAAAACCCACGACGATATTCAGACCCAACGCCAGCATCACGTATAGCAACGCAAAGTTGACGATACGCACCCAGCTTTGCCCGGCAATGCCCAGCACAAATGGCAGCACGGCCAAG
Organism: Bordetella muralis; assembly: GCF_965139205.1. Classification (GTDB taxonomy): domain Bacteria; phylum Pseudomonadota; class Gammaproteobacteria; order Burkholderiales; family Burkholderiaceae_B; genus Bordetella_A; species Bordetella_A muralis. The sequence goes on along the minus strand of NZ_CBCSIU010000029.1, from coordinate 45,640 downwards.
GCAACGCCTATCAGGACGACGCCCAATAGATTGCGGCTCGACAGGCCGCGAGAGGATGCCGCAGTCCGCATGCCCGGTTTCCCGCTCGAAGATGTCGCGTTCGTCATGCCCGATCCCCTACCCGTTCGCCCAGCAAGCCCGACGGACGGAAAATCAACACCAGCACCAGCACGACGAAGGCAAACACATCCTGGTAATGGCTGCCGAGGAATCCGCCGGTAATGTCGCCGATATAACCGGCCCCCAGGGACTCGATGATGCCCAGCAGCAAGCCGCCCGCCATCGCGCCGACCAGATTACCGATCCCGCCTAACACCGCAGCGGTAAAGGCCTTCAGGCCCAGCATGAACCCCATGGTGTATTGCGCCACCCCGTAATACGTGGTAACCATCATGCCGGCGACTGCGGCCAAGGCGGAACCGATTAAAAACGCTGCCGAGATCACCGTATTGATGTTGACGCCCATCAGGCCCGCCACCTCACGGTTCTGTGCAGTGGCGCGCATGGCGGTGCCCAATCGCGTCTTATGCACGACCGCGAGCAGCGCCCCCATGATCAACGCGGCGATCAGCACGATGGCCATCTGCAGCGAGCTCATGCGCGCTCCGGCCAGCTCGAACACACGTGGTTCCAGGACCTGGGGAAAGTTCAGATAGTTGCGCCCCCACACCATCATGGCGAGGTTTTGCAGAATGATCGAAACGCCGATGGCCGTGATCAATGCGGCCAGGCGCGGCGCGCGGCGCAACGGCCGGTAGGCCACGCGCTCGGCAGTCCAGCCCACGGCCATGCACAAAGGCACCGACACTAATAAGCCCACTCCCAGCACGGCAAAGGCTGAGACAGTGGGATCGCCGCCGATCAGTGCGGTGGCGATCATGGTGGCCGCCATGGCCCCGATCATGACCACATCGCCGTGCGCGAAATTGATGAGCCCGATGATGCCGTACACCATCGTATAGCCCAGCGCGACGAGCGCGTATACGCTGCCCAGCGTCAGGCCATTGATGAGCTGCTGAATGAAAATATCCATAGGAATACTGAGCCTGTGATGTGCTCGTAAAGAGAGGTTGCCGCACCGCGCGGACGCCATGCCGCGCGGCACTGATGCGGCGCNGNGGGCACGAGGCGCCCGCAGACGAAGCCAGGCTTAGTTGGCTTGGCTGACCATGGTCTCGACCATTTCCCATTTACCGTTTTTGACTTCGTAAATGGTGACCGAGATTTCTTTCAGATCGCCTTTGTCGTCGTAGGCAATGTGTTCGCTGGTGGCGCCTTTGCGCTCTATTTTGGCCAGCTTGGGCAGATAGTCGTCGGGATTTGCGGAACCTGCCTGTTCGATCGCGGTGATCATGGTCCAGGCGCCATCATAGGCGTAGGGGGCATAGACGCCAGGAGCCTTTTTGAATCGGGCCTCATAGCGTTGCGCGAAATCCTTGCCGGCTGTCATCTTGTCCAGCGGTACGCCAGCCAGCGACGCATAGGTGCCCTCTGCGGCATCGCCGGCCAGTTTCAGGAAGGTGTCGCTGCGGGTCATTTCGCCCGATACCAATGGCGCCTTGACACCCAGGCTGACCAATTGACGTTTCATGGGACCGGACTGCGCGTCCAGGCCGCCGTAGAAAATCGCGTCCGGCGCGGCGGCCTTGATATTGGTCAGAATGGCGGTGAAATCGTTGGCCTTGTCCGTGGTGTATTCGCGGCGCACGATTTCACCACCGGCCTTTTTGACGGCTTTTTCGACCTCGTCGGCCAAGCCCTGTCCGTAGGCGGTACGGTCGTCGATGATGGCGACCTTTTTGGCCTTGAGTTTCTCGACGATGAACTGGCCCACGGCAGCGCCCTGCTGCGTGTCGCTGGTCATCATGCGGAACGTCGTGTCGTAGCCTTGGGCGGTGTATTCCGGTGAGGTCGCCATCGCGATCTGCGGCAAGCCGGCCTCGTTGTAGACGCGCGAAGCCGGGATCGTGGTGCCTGAGTTGAAATGGCCGAGAATGCCGTCGACTTCTTCGTCGACCAGTTGCTGCGCGACCTGCACAGCGGTACGCGGATCGGCTTGATCGTCACGCGACACCAACTCGAATTTGGCGGTCTCGCCATCTACCTTGATGCCTTTTTTGTTAGCTTCTTCCAGGGCCAGCGTCAGCCCGTTCTGCATGTCTTCGCCGTAGTGCGATTGCGGCCCGGTCAAGGGCGCTGCAAAACCGAATTTGATGTCTTCGGCGTGCGCCACGCTGACGAGGCTGGCTGCGGCCAACGCTGCCAGTAGAACTGGCCGGGAAAATGCGAATGTCATCTCTATACCCTCCTGTGTGAATAAGGTACTGCATAGGCACACTACTGCTTTTGGCGCAGCGGCCTGACTCTTCTGGATTTGTACCGAAAAAAGTTGCACCGGATTTTTGATCGAGTACAACCTTTCGGCTATTGGCGATAACCCGCGCGTTGTTCTACAACCAAACGGCGATCAGCCGTACGACTGCAGACCATTGCCGCCAACGCCGAAACTGATGCGCAGCGTCAGACGGCTGAACTGCGATTACCCGATAGACATCAGACTGGCGTTGCCCCCTGCCGCGGCCGTATTGACACTGATGGAACGCTCGGCCACGAGCTGCTCCAGCGTATAGGCAGCACCAGCGGCCAGAGCATCCGGGGTCAAGCCCTGCACAATCAAGATCGGGCCATTGCGCGCGGCAATGCGCTCGTTCCAGGCACGCAGATCGTCGCCGTCCCCTTCGAACAATACGCCTTGGAATGCAGTGTCGTCGACTTTGTCGTCAGTCAACAGCGTCACATTCGCGCCTGCGCCCCCTGCGGCACGCCACGCCTGGGCGGCTGGCGTATCCAGGAACATGGCCTTGTTCCCCGAGGCCTGCGCGGCCGCATACTGGGCCTGTGCGCCGGTCTCGGTAGCGGCCACACACAGCACCGTCCCGCGGGACTGCAACTGATAGGTGTTCTGTTCGCCTGTCGGACCAGGCAGGATCTGCACGGCAGGCAAGGATGTCCCGTCCACGCAGGGCGGCAACCCCGCGGGGCGCACGGCCAGGAGACGATACAGGTACAACGGGCCGCCGGCCTTTGGCCCCGTCCCTGATAGCCCCTCGCCGCCAAACGGTTGCACGCCCACCACCGCACCGACGATGTTGCGATTGACGTACATATTGCCGGCATGCACGCGCCCGGTGACATGTCCAATGGTTTCGTCGATACGGCTGTGCACGCCAAAGGTCAATCCGTAGCCTGTGGCATTGATCTGATCCAGCACCTGGTCCAGGGCATCGCGCCGGTAACGCAGCACATGCAATACCGGGCCGAAGACTTCTCGCGTGAGCTCGTCGATGCTGCCGATTTCGATCAAGGTCGGCGGCACAAACGTGCCATAACGGCAGTTGGCGTCAGGCTCGACCTGATCGACGCGATGGCCGGCAGTACGCATGGTCTCGATATGGCGCAGGATGTTGTCGCGCGCCTCGGCATCGATCACGGGGCCGACGTTGGCGGCCAATTGATCGGGATTGCCGACATGCAATTCACGCATCGCGCCGCGCAGCATGTGCAGGATGTGATCGGCGCTGTCTTCTTGCAAGCACAGCACGCGCAACGCAGAGCAACGCTGGCCCGCGGAATCGTAGGCCGAGTTCAGGACATCGAACACGACCTGCTCGGCCAAGGCGGACGAATCCACGATCATGGCATTTTGCCCGCCCGTCTCTGCGATCAGCGGAATGGTGTGGCCCTGATCGTCCAGGCGGCGCGCCAGGGTACGCGCAATCAGGCGCGCCACATCGGTGGATCCGGTGAACATGACGCCATCGATCGCAGGACTTTCGACCAACTGGGCGCCGACGGTTTCGCCACGGCCGGGCAGCAATTGCACCGCGCCGCTCGGCACCCCTGCCGCACGCAGAATCTGTACGGCCTGAGCCGCGATCAGGCAGGTCTGCTCGGCGGGCTTGGCGATCACGCTATTGCCGGCAACCAGGGCAGCCGCGACTTGGCCGGTAAAGATGGCGAGCGGGAAATTCCAGGGGCTGATGCACAGCACGGTACCCAATGGACGATGAGTATCGTTGTTGAATTCGCGTTCGGCCTGGTCCGCGTAATACCGCAGGAAATCCACGGCCTCGCGTACCTCGGCAATGGCGTTGGGCAGAGATTTGCCCGCCTCGCGCACGATCAGGCCCAACAATGGCTGCATGCCCTCTTCAAGAAGTTGCGCGGCACGGCGCAAGCATTGGGCGCGCTCCCCCACAGGCGTCGCTTGCCAGATCGGTGCCGTGCTTTCTGCGACGCGCAGGGCTTGTTCGACTTCGGCAGGCTGGGCCTCGATCAGATAACCGACGCGATCGCGATGGTCGGCCGGATTGCGCACCTCGATCGCACGCTCGGCATCCCAGGCGCCATGAGATTCGCCCAGCATGGGCATGGCCTGCCAGGGTGTCGCCGCGCTGGTCAGCAACGCCGCCGCGAGCGAGCCCAGGCGATGTTCGTTGGTCAGGTCCAGGCCAGCCGAGTTCAGACGGGCGCCGCTGCCGGCCGGGCCATAGAGTTCGCGCGGCAACGGGATCTGCTCGTGCGGCGCGCCCAACGGCGTAATGCGCATGGCAACATCGACGGGATCTGCAACAAGCGTATCGATCGAGATGTCTTCGTCGCCAATCAAGTTGACGAAGGACGTGTTCGCGCCATTTTCCAGCAAACGGCGCACCAGATAGGCCAACAGGGTTTCGTGCGTGCCCACTGGCGCGTAGATGCGGCACGGCCGGTTGAGTTTGCCATTGGCGACCGGGCCGACGACTTCTTCGTACAGGGGCTCGCCCATGCCATGCAGGCATTGGAATTCATACTGGCCGGGATAGTAGTTCTGGCCGGCCAGTTGATACACCGCGGCCAAGGTGTACGCATTATGCGTCGCAAACTGCGGATAGACAGCCTCTGGCGCGGCCAAGAGCTTGCGTGCGCAAGCCAGGTACGCGACATCGGTGTAGACCTTGCGGGTATAGACCGGGTAGCCCTCCAGGCCGTCGATCTGCGCGCGTTTGATTTCGGTGTCCCAATAGGCGCCCTTGACCAGCCGCACCATGATGCGATGGCGGCTGCGGCGCGCCAGATCGATAACGTAATCGATGACGAACGGCGCACGTTTTTGATATGCCTGGATGACGAATCCGATCCCGTTCCACCCCTCGAGTTCAGGGGTCATGCAAAGCGCTTCGAGCAGATCCAGGGAAATTTCCAGGCGATCGGCCTCCTCTGCATCGATGTTCAGGCCAATGTCGTATTGACGCGCCAAGATCGTCAACGAGCGCACGCGCGGCAACAATTCCCGCATGACGCGCTCGCGCTGAGCGCGCGAGTACGTGGGGTGCAAGGCCGAGAGCTTGATGGAGATGCCGGGGCCTTCGTAGATGCCGCGGCCCGCGGCGGCTTTGCCGATGGCATGAATGGCCTGCTCATACGAGGCGTAGTAACGGTCCGCGTCTTCGCTGGTCGTGGCGGCCTCGCCCAGCATGTCGTAGGAATAGCGGAAACCTTTGGATTCCTGTTTGCGATTGTTGGCCAAGGCCTCGGAAATCGTCTGGCCCGACACGAATTGTTCGCCCATCATGCGCATGGCCATGTTGACGCCTTTGCGCACCAGAGGCTCGCCGCCCTTGCCGATCAAGCGCGTCAAGGCCTTGGACAGGGACTGCTCGCTGTTGACCGCAACCAATTTGCCGGTCAGCATCAGCCCCCACGTCGCGGCGTTGACGAACAAGGACTGCGAACCGCCCATATGCGAACGCCAGTCGCCGCGCGAGATTTTGTCGCGTATCAGCGCATCGCGCGTCGCACGATCAGGAATACGCAGCAAGGCCTCGGCCAGGCACATCAGCGCAACGCCCTCCTGGCTGGACAGCGAGAATTCTTGAATCAGGCCCTCGACCCCGCCGCCGCCGCGCTTGTCGCGCAGGGCTTTTACCAGGTGAGTAGCCATGGCGTGGATTTTTTCGGGATGGGGCATGCGAGCCTGACCGAGCAACAACGGTACGCACTCGGGTTCGGGGCGGCGATAAGCGGCCGTAATCGCAGCACGCAGGACGGATTGCGGCTGCACGTCCTGACCAAACTCGAAGAACGGCGGCGTCATGGCCTGCGTCGCCGCGTCGGCGTCCTCGGCATCCGGCTCGTCAGAGGATAGATGCAAAATTTCGGCCGGCAATTGGCCGCGCTCGATTTTGTCCAGATAGGCCAGCAACGCCTGCTTGTGCAGCCAATGCGGGGTGCAGCTGAGTTTCCGCGCAGCGGCCTTCAAGCGATCGCGCAAGGTGTCATCCACCTTGACGCCCAGTGTGGTGCTGGTCATGATGACGCAAATCCTCAGTGAAGCAGCCCGTGCGTAGACGTCGCGCGCCACGGCACTGAGTTGCTGTTTCGGTAAAACCGAATACTAAGGAAGATACAACCGGTTTGAAATAATGGTTAACCTTTAAGGGTTAACCCGTGTTTCAAGTACATCCCAGCATTTGTACCTGCTCTGCTGCCGGCGTAGCGCGCGCACCACCGGATTGAATCGCCGAGGCAATCGTATTTCCCAGCAGCACCACAGCCTGTTGTTGGGCCTGCACCAGCGAATCCACGGCGTTGAACTGATCCGCCGGCAGCTGCACCACCGAACGGCATAGCAACGCGCGCCCCCCTTTCATGTTGAGCGGCCGCACGCGCCAGGTGGCATCCAACCGTGCCGGGCCGCCCACGACCATGTCAAAGCGCTGCACATCGACCTGGATCCGCCACACCGGCACGTCCGGCGCAGGCGTGAGTGTCTGCACATCCAGCGCGCCCAGGGTGCGCGTCAGCGTGTCGGCCAAGGCTGAGCGTATTTCATCGGCCAGCGGCGCACTCCAGCGGTCGGAATACATGGGCGTCAGGGCGCCGTCGCCCTGCCCCGGCCGCAACATGATTTGCGGCTGATCGGCCTGTTGCGGCACGTTCACGGGCGCAACCTCGATTTGATAATCCACGCGCGGCACGCTGCGCGCCGCCGTTTGCGGGTCGGATTGCAGCGTGTAGTAGCGCACCGAAGGCGAGCCCCCGCAGCCAGCCAGCAGGGCCGAGAGCATCAAGGCGGACAACAACGGAATGCGTCGTGTAGCAGACATAGATCAGTTCCTGATTTGACCGGGTATCGGGTCTTCGCCACGGCCACGGATCAAGGCCTCGGGATGGACTTGCAGATAGTCGGCCAAGCTACGCAGCGAACGCGCTGCACGCCCCAGCTCCGTCATGGCCTGTTCGGCGTTAACCGGCAGCGACCCGTCACGCGCCAACAGTTCATTAATGCTATCGAGCGATTTACGCGCGGCCTGCAGGGTATTGCGCAGATCGGGCGCGACGCGCTGGTCCAGGTTCTCGAGCAAGCGTGACGTACTCGACAAGGTCGTACGCAAATCGCGACCGATTTGATCGAACGGGATTTTGTCGATCTTGTCGACGATGTTGGTGATCTGCTGCTGCAGTTGTTCGAGATTGCCCGGGACCGTGGGGATCACCACAGGATCCGTGAGTTTGAAATCCACTGGCTCGGCTTTCGGGAAATTCTCTAGCACGATGTACAACTGGCCCGTCAGGAGGTTGGCGGTTCGCAGTTGGGCACGCAGGCCGTATCTGATCATGACACCCAGCAGGCGTCCGCCCGCGTCGCCATCGGCTTCGGCACGCGCGTGCATTCTGTCGTAGACCGGACCCAGACGCTCAGGATACGTGACGGCATCGACCACCGCGAAGAACCGTTTTTTGTCGTTGTCGAAGTCGATACTGATCTTGGTGACTTGCCCTAAGGTAATACCCTGGAAGTCGATCGTCGCTCCGACGGCCAACCCACGGATAGACTGATCGAAACGCATCCGGATCGGGAACGGATCACCGTCGGGATTGGCTTTCGCTGCATTCTCGCTGTCATACAGTTCAAATTTCGCACCCGGCTTGGCCATGTCTTGTTGGCTGACATTGACGGGCGCAAAAGCCACACCGCCAAGCGCCAGGGACAGCAAGGACTGCGTATGCAACTGCACTCCCCCGGCATCCACCTGCAAATCGATACCGCTGGCATTCCAGAAACGTGTGCCTGCAGTGACAAATTTGTCGTTGGGCGCATCGACAAAGACCTCGACATTCACCGAGTCGCCGCTCTCATCGAGGTTATACCCAATGACGCGCCCGACATTGATACGCCGGAAATACACCGGCGAGCCGATGTCCAAGGACCCCAGATCACGGGCCTTGAGGATAAAGCGTTTGCCGCTACGATCGTGGGTCACCGGCGGCGGCGTCTCCAGACCAACGAATTCGAATTGCGTGGCCGAGGTCGACGTACCGCCAGCATTCCGGGCATCGACATCGATATACGCCCCCGACAGCAGTGTCCCCAGACCTGACACACCGCTAAACCCGAGGCGTGGCCGAACCACCCAAAAATTAGTGCCGGAGGTTGCCAAGCCCGCTGCGTTCTTGGACAACTGAACCTTGACAACGACTTTGGAGCGATCCTCGTTGAAATGAATGCCCTGCACCATGCCGATCACGACGTCCTTATAGCGGACCTGGGTCTTACCGACTTCCAGGCCTTCAGCCGTGTTGAACACGATGGAAATTTCCGGGCCTTCCTGCATCCAGGTGCGCAACACCAGCGAGAGCGCGACGACGGCAGCGACGACCGGCACCAACCATATCCAGCCGATACGCCGTGTTTTTTTACGTACGACCTCGGGGGCGGCGATCTCGTCGTCGGGATTCGAAGGGTTTTGTTCAGCCATAGTATGAATGCGCGCCTGTTATTTTTGCTATGCAGAGTCTTGCAAGGAAGCCGCAGACTGGCGTCCGGAGTCACGCCCAATCTGAGATTCAGCACTCAAAGACTCATGACGCCGCCCGTCCTGAGTCCCCTGCTGGGGTGACACATTATCAGATTCATCTTGCACTTCCTTGTCCCACGCGATACGAGGATCAAAGCTCATCGCTGCCAGCATTGTCAACACCACGACCAGACCGAAAGATGCCGCCGCGGGGCCCGCTGAAATCTCCATGAGCCCCTGGAAATGGGCCAAGGCCGCCAGCAGAATGACAACGAAAACATCCAACATGGACCATTGGCCAATGAATTCGATCATCTCGTACATACGCGTCCGCTGGCGCAAATTAAACGGGATGCAGCGTTCTACGCCAGCGGCCAACACCGCCAGGGCCAACATTTTCGTCAATGGCACCACAATACTCGCGATGAAAACAATCACCGCGATATCCCACGACCCGGTATGCCAAAGCTCGACCACCCCACCCAGAATGGTATGGCCGCTATCGCCCAGGAAAACCGAGTTGATGTTCATGATGGGCAGTACATTGGCCGGCACGTAGAGCGCCGCGGCAGCCAACAGCAGTGCCCAGGTGCGCGCCAGGCTGGCGGGCTTGCGCTGATGCACTACTGCGTTGCAACGGACGCAATGATGCATCTCGCTGTGCGAATGGTCACCGGCCTGAGCGGGCACCGTCTGCACTTGCCCGCACACGTGACAACCGGTCAGAACCTTGCCCGCCTCGCGTCTCGGCGCATAGACCGGCACTACGCCTTCCTGCTCGGCATAACGCCATAAGGCATGCGGCGACAGGCGGGAGAGGATCGTCATCAGGATGGTCAATGCCCCGAACGCGAACAGTCCCGGCTGCGGACTGACCGACGCCATGCCCGCGAGCTTTACCACGGACACCAACACACCAAGCAAGAAGACTGGCACCATGCCCCACGGGCGTAATGCGCCGAACAAACGCATGATGGGACGAAAGCCGACGGGCTCTCGTCCCATCGTCAGCGGGAACAACACCCACAGCAACAGGGCCAGGCTCGCCAACGGCACGCCGAACCCGGCCAACCCCGTCATCAGGGCTGTAAGCACGTACCCCTGGTTCCAAGTCATGATGACCGCGTCGAGCAAGGAGGCGTCGCGGGTCATGCCTTGCACCGACATGCTCATGACGGGATAGGCATTGGCCACGACAAAAACGATCAACGTAGTCAGGCACAACGCCAACCAGCTCGAGAGACTGATTCCGCAATACTTCCACAAAACCGTGCCGCAGCGCGCGCACGTCGCCGTTTCGCCGCGCTGCAACTCGTGCCGCCGGAAAATATTGCCGCAATGTTCGCAGGCAATCAGCGGTTCTGTGGGCAGGCTCAATCGACCAACTCGACTTCCTGTCGATCACGGGCGCCTGAGTCCGACGATTTGCGGCCGTCGAAACTCAGCTGCACCTTGCCGTCGGCATCCAAATCGACTGTCACCGTACCGCCGTCGGCCAGCTTGCCGAACAGCAGTTCGTCGGCCAAGGCACGACGGATCGTGTCCTGGATCAAGCGCTGCATCGGCCGCGCGCCCATGAGGGGATCGAAGCCCTCTTTGGCCAGATGAGCGCGCAAAGCCTCGGTAAAGACAGCCTCGACACGGCGTTCGTGCAGTTGGTCCTCGAGCTGCATGAGGAATTTGTCGACAACGCGCAGGATGATTTCGCGCGACAGACCGGCAAACGGAATGATGGCGTCCAGACGGTTGCGGAACTCGGGCGTGAACACGCGGCGGATCTCGGCCATCTCGTCGCCCGCCACGCGGCTGTTCGAAAAGCCGATGGTGGGACGATTCAGGGTTTCGGCCCCCGCATTGGTCGTCATGATGATGATGACGTTGCGGAAATCGGCCTTGCGCCCGTTGTTGTCGGTCAGCGTACCGTGGTCCATCACCTGCAGCAGGATGTTGAACACATCGGGATGCGCTTTTTCGATCTCGTCCAGCAGCAACACACAATGCGGTTGCTTGGTGATCGCCTCGGTCAACAGGCCACCCTGGTCAAACCCGACATATCCCGGCGGCGCGCCGATCAGGCGCGACACAGCGTGACGTTCCATATACTCGGACATGTCGAAACGCAGCAGCTCGACGCCCAAGGTGAACGCGAGTTGACGGGCGACTTCGGTTTTACCCACGCCCGTGGGGCCGGAAAACAGGAATGACCCGATGGGGCGCTCTGGTTTACCCAGGCCGGAACGCGCCATCTTGATAGAGGCCGCCAGCGCCTCGATGGCGTTGTCCTGACCGAACACGACGGTCTTCAGATCGCGTTCCAGCGTGGCGAGCTTGCTGCGGTCATCGTTGGACACGGATTGCGGCGGTATGCGCGCGATCTTGGACACGATGTTTTCGATGTCGATCTTGCCGATGACTTTTTTCTGGCGCGAGCGCGGCAGCAGGCGTTGCGCAGCGCCTGCCTCGTCGATGACGTCGATGGCCTTGTCGGGCAAATGACGATCATTGATGTAGCGCGCGGACAGTTCCGCAGCAGCACTCAACGCCGCGGCGGAATAGCGCACGCTGTGGTGTTCTTCGAAGCGGCTCTTCAGGCCGCGCAGAATCTGCACGGTCTGCTCGACGCTGGGCTCGGGCACGTCGATTTTCTGGAACCGGCGCGACAGCGCGTGGTCTTTTTCAAAGACGCCGCGGAACTCGGTATAGGTCGTGGCGCCAATGCATTTCAGCTGCCCGGACGACAAGGCAGGCTTGAGCAGGTTGGACGCATCCAGCGTACCGCCCGATGCCGATCCGGCACCGATCAGGGTGTGGATTTCGTCGATGAACAAAATCGCGTCGGGATTGCCGCGGATCTGTTTCAGAACGCCTTTGAGGCGCTGTTCGAAATCGCCGCGATATTTGGTGCCAGCGAGCAACGCGCCCATATCCAATGCGTAAACATGAGCAGCCTGCAGGACCTCGGGGACTTCGCCGCGCGTGATGCGCCAGGCCAAGCCCTCGGCAATCGCGGTTTTGCCCACACCAGCCTCGCCCACCAACAGGGGATTGTTTTTCCGGCGGCGGCACAAGACCTGGATCACGCGTTCGACTTCGTGTTCGCGGCCGATCAGCGGATCGATACGCCCCGCCAGTGCAGCGGCATTCAGATCGGTGGCGTATTGATCCAACGGCGACTGGCGCGACTCGGCGTTTTCTTCGGCGCCAGGTTGTTCCTTCGGCGTGGCGGAGGCGGATTCTTCCTGGGGCTGCTTGGTGATGCCATGCGACAGGAAGTTGACCACGTCCAGCCGTGTCACCCCCTGCTGTTGCAGGTAATACACCGCATGCGAATCTTTTTCGCCAAAAATGGCGACCAGCACGTTGGCGCCCGTGACCGGTTTTTTACCGGTACCGCCCGCCGATACGTGCATGATGGCGCGTTGAATCACGCGCTGAAAACCCAGCGTCGGCTGTGTGTCGACTTCGGCGCCGGTGGGAATGACCGGCGTGTTTTCGGACACGAACTGACGCAGATTGCGACGCAAATCATCGAGATTGGCCGAGCAGGCGCGCAGCACCTCGATGGCCGACGCATTGTCGAGCAGCGACAACAACAGGTGCTCGACGGTAATAAATTCATGCCGGGCCGAACGGGCCTCGACGAAAGCCATATGCAGGCTGACTTCAAGCTCTTGGGAAATCACGCTTCCTCCATAACGCATTGAAGCGATCGAAATACACGATTCATATTCTAAGCTGATCAGGGCGTAACGCCAGTGATTTCAAAAACCACACGATCGTATCGGCCTTGTTCATCCATCGCGGTCAAGGTATACCGGCCATTGTGCACCATAGATAGTTTCACTGACTCAGAAGCCTCGCCACGTTGTTGAACACGCCCATCCAGCATCCACCATACCTGTCCGCGTGCACCTTGCACACTGACATCCACTGACACACCATGACGCCCCGGCACGGGACGCAACACCGACCCGGTCGCAATGCCCTGCAAACGCAGCGGACCATTCGCCACATCAGCATAACCCGCAAAGGTCGGCGGCACCGTCTCGTCCAACGACCAGGCTGCACGCGGCTGCGCACACTGCCCAGCCTGCAGACTGCCCTGCCGCCATCCGAAAGGCCAACACGTCACTACCGGTTTTACACTAACCGGTCGGGTACGTGCAGAGAATGGCCCTGGTGGTAACGCGGCTACTAGATCGCTCAGCAACGGTGCGGCCACATTGGCGCCAAAAAAACCCGGATTAGGCGTGCCATCCGGTCGCCCCACCCAGACCCCGATGGTCCAATTGTCGGTCACCCCAACCGCCCAGGCATCGCGAAAACCGAAACTGGTGCCCGTTTTCCAGGCCAATCGGCGTCCGGTCTGCTCAAGGGGACGGTCGGGATGCCCGCCGCCCTCCAGGATGTCACGCACAATCCAGGCCGCGCCAGCGCTCATCATGCGCGACTCGACGCGAGGCTGATCGGGCGACAGACGCGGCCGCCCGGCCAGGCCGCCACGCGCCAACGCACGATAAGCACCGACCAGTTCCTCTAAAGTGGTGCCGCCCCCGCCTAAAATCAAGCTCAGATTCGGTGACGCCCCCGCCGGCAAGCGCAATTGCACGCCACCGGCCAGCATCATCGACGCAAATCGGTTCGGCCCGACACGGTCCAGCAGATCGACGGCCGGCACATTCAGCGAACGCTGCAAGGCCTGCGCCACGCTGACCGGGCCGGAAAATGCGGCTTGGAAATTCCCCGGCGCGTAACCGCCGAACGAAAGTGGCGCATCCAGCAACATGCTTTCGGAATGCACGATCCCGTCATCCAGGGCCTGCGCATACAAAAACGGTTTGAGCGTAGATCCGGGCGAACGTACCCCGCGCACCATATCGACATGGGAATAACGGCTCTCGTCGGAGAAATCCGCCGATCCGGCATAGGCCTTGATTTCCAGCGTGTCGTTATCCATGACGAGCACCGCCATGGAGACTTTGGCGGGCAATGCGTCGACACGATCCAGCAGCATGTGCTCCGCAGTCGTCTGAATATCCGCATCCAGCGTGGATTGCACGATCGCCGCGCGTTCACCGCTGCGGCGCTGCTCGGTTTGCAGGCGCTGCGCTGCCAATGGCGCCAGCCAACGCGCGCGCAACGGCGGAGCCAGCACGTTTTCGATTTTGGCGTCGGCGACCTCGGCAACGCTCCAGATGCCATTGGTTGCCATGCGATCCAGCACTTTATCGCGCGCGACCTGGGCGGCCTGTGGATGGCGGTCCGGACGCAACCGCGATGGCGATTGAGGCAATGCGGTCAGCAGCGCGGCCTCGGCCGGGCTCAGGTCCATCGCCGATTTGCCCAGCCACATGCGTGAGGCCATCTCCGCCCCCTCGACAATGCCGCCCATCGGCGCATGCGTCAGGTACATGCCGAGAATGTCGTCTTTGCTGTAGTGCAGTTCCAACTGCACCGCGCGCGCCATCTGGCGCAGCTTGGCCGACAGAAAACGCGAGGGCTGTCCCGCGAGTTCGGGGTCCAATAAACGCGCTACCTGCATGGTGATGGTTGACCCGCCAGACACGATACGCCCGTGCGCGGCCCACTGCCACGCAGCACGCATGAGCGAGACGGGGTTGACGCCTGGATGCCAGTAGAACCAACGGTCTTCGTATCCCAGCAGCGTTTGCAGGTAATACGGCGAGACCTGCTCCGGCGTCACGGGGTAACGCCAGATGCCGTCGCGGCTGGGATAGGTACGCAGCGGCGTGCCGTCGGCNGCGATCACGACCGAGGCGCCGCCGCTGCCCACCGGCGGTAAAGGAAACAGCCGATCCAGGATGAAGAGCAGTGCAGCCAGTACGACGAGCGTGCCGGCCAGCCCTATCACCCCCCGGCGGAAATATTTCACCAAACCGGTCCCTCAAATACCCTTACCGAGCGGCCGCGCGATCACGGACTTCGATGGGGCTCCACCGTTCGCCCACGCCTCGCAATTCGGGTCGGTACATGTCCTCGGCCACCGTGGACGGCACTGCATAGCGTCCCGGCGTCACCACGCGCGCCATGTAGAACACGTCGACACTGCTACGGGTCAAGGATACTGCAGCGACATATCGATCGTCGCGGAACTCACGATGCTTGATCGCCGAATTCGACATGGCCTCGGCCACGCGCACCCCGCCGATTTCCCACTCTTGCATGTCGGGGCTCTGCGACAGGTTGAGGTTCTCGATTTCCAGGCCTGCCGGCACCCGGTCCACGATCAGCGCGTCAGGAATCGTCTGGTTCGCGCTTGCCGTGAGGCGGACCACCAGCATATCGCCCGTGCGCAGGACACCGCCATCCCACGAACGGCCGTCGGGGGTGTACCAACGACGTTGCAAGGAGATCACGTCGCTGCGCGGCGCCGGGGGATCCTGTCGCGTGCCTTGCAGATCAAACTCGGCGAACAGGACATTCGAACCCGTATTGGTCACTTGCAGCAAAGACAAATCGTCCGCTTTCAACGCGACGGTTTCGTCTTCGGCGCTAGTCAGGTTTTTCGTTCCCGATGCCGCAGCCATGGTCGCCGCCCAGGGCTTCGCCGCATCACCGCCCGCAGCGCGGGCCGCCAGCACCAGCGCCATTTGCTCTTGCGTCGACAGGTATGAGCGGCCGCGCAAATGGTCATCGAGTTGCATCATCAAGGTTTCGCGACGTTGCGGCGAGAGCTGATACTTGCTCGCGATGGCGTAGCCCAAGGCGTAATCACGCACGGGGCTGCCGTAGTCGCCCAGCCAGGCGCCATAGTAGTAGCTGCCCTTGATCGGGTAGCCATAGGCTCGCTCCATGGCCTGCTGCGTGGCTTTTTCCATACGTCCCGTGTCGCCCATCAACTGGAATGCCGCCGCCAATTGAATCAACGGCAGAGGCGACAAGGCGCGCTCCTGGTAACGATCGAACAGCTGACGCACCGTCGCCAATGAAGCCTGTTTGTCGCGCGCCAAGGTCAGTGCGGCAGCAGCATAGCCTGCGAAACGGCGATGATCGCCGCGCATCATGTCGATATAGCCGCTCTCGACGCTGCCATTCTGCAGCGACTTACGCAACGCATCCGGCCACGTGCCGAACGATCCCGAGCTCTGCTGCAATTGCTCCTGCAGCCATTGCCGCGAACGATCGAGCGATTGTTCGGGCACGTCAAAGCCCTGATCGCGCGCGTCCTGCAGGAAACCGACCGCATACGAGGTCAGCCAGACATCCCGCGCCGAGGCCTCATTGCCCCACAGCGAGTATCCGCCTGCTGCGTTACGCATACCGGCCAGCCGTCCCACTGCGACGGCGACTTTTTCGGCGCGCTGTTCTTTCGTCTGCACAGGCAGGCCAAAACGCTTGCCGTCGGTTTCGTCCAGCAGCACCCACGGTATCGCCGAACTGATGGTCTGCTCGGTGCAACCGTAGGGATAACGCAACAGGTCCTGCACCAGACGCGAGACGTTGATCGGCGGGCGATTCGACAGGCTGATGTTGGCGGTGACGGAGTCGGGGTAATAACCCGCCATCACCCCAGCACCCGGCGTAAAGCTCTCGCCCGGGGCCAGACGCACCCGTTTGACGATATGCTCGGCGGCATGCGACGGCTGCACCTGCAGCACGGACTCGCGTTCGATATGGATCGGTTTTGCACCGCCCTTGCCATCGATCACCAGGCGCATCAGACCCAGGCCATAGGAACCCGTCGGGGTAGCCGTAAAGCGCACGGTGGTGCGTTGGCGATCTTTCAGCGTGAGCGTACGCGTGCCGCCGTCGGCGATGGACAAGGGGTCCAAGGCCTGCAGCGTCACGGTGACTTGCTGTGCCGATCCGCTCAGGTTGGCCACATCGACCGCCACCGTCGCCCGATCACCCGGCGAGATGAAACGCGGCATGTTCAGTTCCGCCACGATAGGCGCAGCCACTACCATTTCCTGATCGGCATGGCCGTAGTGCGAGTCGGTAAATGCGACTGCCATCAAACGCAGCGTGCCATTGAAATCGGGCAGATCCAGAGGAATATCGGCCTCGCCCTGATCGTTCAGCTTGACCGGACCGGAGTACAGATCGACCAGTTTGACCTTTTTGGGCAGGCTGCGGCTGTCGCCGCGCATGGCGGCATCGCCGCCCCATTTCAGTCGGCCCTGGGTGCCGTCCATTTTCTCGATCAGCTTGCCGTACATGTCGCGCAATTCGGCGTCATAACGGTGTTTGCCAAAGAAGAAATCCATCGGGTCCGGCGTCGCGTACTGATTGATATTGAGGATACCGACATCCACCGCAGACAGCGTGACGTGGGCGCTCTGCCCTTTCGCACCGTCGACTTTCACACGCACCGTGGTCCGCTTTTCAGGCTCGACTTTGGCGGGTGCCGTCAGGGTGACGTTCAGCTTGCGATCGTCGCTGGCAATGGGCAGGAACGCCAGACCGACGGCACGCGCAGGCGTCACACGATCCCCGGCGCTGCCCGGACGGAACACCACGGCAGAGACGTAAAGATCGTGACGTTTCCACGATTCGTCGATCGGGATGCTGACCTCGGTGCCAGTCGCCTTGACGTCCACCCAGTTCGACCACAGCATGCGATCGCCTTCGACGGTGACCAACGCCTGGCCGTCATGCGGCGGCGTCACAGTCAGCTTGACCTTGTCGCCCGGGCGTGCGGGCACGCCCTCGAGTTTCATTTGGACGCGGTCGGGACGGTTACCCACCGAATCGGCATCCTGGGCGTCCCAGCCTGCGTAGAAACGGTAACGCATCACCTCGCCGGTTTCAGGATCGGTGATTTCAAGACGATAGCGGCCCCAACTGACGGGCAGAGTCAACGCGGTGCGATTGGGCAACGCGATCGTGCGCGAGTCCTCGAGGTCTTCGGTATCGGTATAGCCGCTGTTCCAGCCGCGTTGGTCGTCATAACGCCAGTAGTAATTGCGGTTTTCGCGGAACAGACGCACCTGGGCTTCCGGCAGCGGCACTACCTCGCCCGAGGCATTGACGCGCACGACCTCGAAACTCGCAGGCGAGCCTTCGCGGGTCACGTCATTGTTGAATAACGGGCGCACAGCAATCAGTTTGTCGGCAGGCCAGACGCTGCGTTCGATCGAACGCACGACCGGGCGGCCACCGGATTCCAACAGGCTCGCGGACAAACGCACGCTCAGCGGCGATTTCGCCTTGCCGGCAGACTGCGGATCGATCGTCAGTTGCGTGGATCCGCTGTCGTCCAATGTGGTTTCGGGCATTTCCTCGTAGTGACGCAGCGTGTCGTCGGCCACATCGCCAAAGATAAAACCAGGCCACTGTTGCGCGAGCGCATAGCGATTACGTTTGACCTGGAAGCTCGACAACAGGCGATTGCCAGCGGCGGGCGCACCATAGAGGTAATCGCCCTGCACATCCACTGTCCAGGCTTCTCCCGGCGACAGCACCGGTTGCTTGGAGTCCAGATGCAGCTTCATGCGTTCGGGCAGGAATTCCTCGGTCTGGAACCACCAGGCAGCATCAGGCACCTTGGCGGCCGGGTCGACACGCAGTTCGAGCAGCCATTTACCGGTCTGGGCATCGACCGGCAGAGTGATCGCGTGTTCGATATAGTTCGCGACCTTGCTATCTGGTTGCCAGAGCTCGCTGCGCACCACCCTGCCGTCGGGGCGTTTCAGGACAGCGGTCAAGGGCGCGGCCTTCAGCGGCTGGCCGTCGAGGTCACGCGGTAATACGGATACGTGGAATGTTTCGCCGGGACGGTAGAGATTACGGCCGGAATACACGAACAGGTTATTCGGCCGGGACGTATGGCCACCGATGTCGTATTCGGACAAATCCAGGGCAGGCTCGCCGAGAGACAACATGGTCAATTCGCTGCCGCGCACGGCGCGGATCAGGCGCGCGCGCGACGAATCGCCGTCAAAACGGACGTGGCCACCCTTGTCGGACGCGGCCTTTGCCAGGACTTTGCCCGAGCCATCGACGAGTTCGACTTCAGCGTCGGCGATAGGCTGACCCGTTTTCAGCGAAATGGTATAGGCCTCGGTGCGATCGGTATAACGACGCACGTGCAGACCCATGTCGCTGATGTAGAAATAGGTCACCTGATATTCGTAGCGGAACCGGCCGGGCTCGCTCATGATCGCCACGTAAATGCCGGGCTGACGCAATTCCTGGATGTTTTCAACCGGCAGGAACGTCACATGACGGCGATTGGGCTTGTCATCGGTGATGAAACGGCCCTGATAGACGCTGGTCGTCAGGCTATGCAGGCGATCCAGGTCCCAGTTGCTGACCAGGCCCTTCAGGCTGCGGTTGTCGGAATAACGCCAATCGTCCTCGTCATCCTCGTTGGAAGGACTCAGGCCCAGGACATCGTCGAAAAATTCAGGCATGTGCTCGGGCGAGACGCGCAGAAACTGCACATCGACCTCGGGCATATTGACGGTCGCCACGGGCAAGCCGCCATTCTGGCCCGCCGGCAGCACGACGCCGCGGCTGGCAAAGTAAAACGACGGCGGCATGGCCTCGGTTTGCACGCTGCACTGGCGCTCGTCGCCCAACGTGGTGTCTTTTTGGGCAGCCGGGAAATCGGAGCGCACGCGGATGGTGTAGGCTCGCTGCGGTTGCACATACGGGAAATAGACGATGCGCGGATTGTCGCCAACCGCCCATGCTCCCTCGACAGCCTTGCCTGCGGGTGCGGCCTGCCCCGGTGGCACCACAGTGGCGGTTTGTCCGACGGTCGACTGCTCGCCATCCTCGGCGGGCTTGGCTTCGCCAGTGTCGATCACGTTGAAATAGCGGGTCAGGTCTGTCTCGCGGCCCACCGGCTGGGTAAAGGTGACGGCCAACGCCATCGCATCGCGGAACTGGCGCGGCTTGCAATCCAGCATGGCAAAGGGATCGTTCTGGCCAATAGTGGCCGTAGAGCTGGCCGATGGCTGTGGCGTTGATGCCGAGGGACTCGCCGTTTGGGTTGTGCCGCTCGCCGCACCGGATTGCGACGCAGGGGCCGCGGGAGGATCCGCACTAGGCGGCGCATCACTGCGCCATTGCCATACCCCGACACCCACAGCGATGGCAATCACCAGCGCCACGACTCCGATCACGCCACTCTTTTTACCCATGGCTTTGCCTCTGTACAACATGTTAGGGCGCCACACGCCCACGAATCCTCGCCCGGCACGCGCCAGCGCGCCGCGACTATACGCCAATTACAAGATCACTACTACGTACCAAGCGCCCATCAGGCATAAACGTGCTACCCGTCGCAACAGGTCTGATACCCCGCGATGTTCGTCCCTATCTGAACGGCCCGTTGGCTGTCATTACTGTTCTTTGTGCAGCTGCTAGACAGGCTCCATCACGCACTGCAATGGATGCTGGCGTTCTCGCGCATACTGCGCGACTTGGGAAATACGCGTCGCCGCCACATCTCGCGGATAAACACCACAGATGCCGCGCCCTTCATGGTGCACCTGCAGCATGATCCGGGTAGCGTCTTCTTGATTCTTGCCGAAGAACTTTTGCAGGACCTTCACCACGAACTCCATGGGGGTGTAATCATCATTGAGCAACAATACCTGGTACATGGGCGGCGGCGCGGTACGGGCCGTCTGTTTCTCCACGACGAGGTCATGCTGTGTATCAAAGGTCGAACTCATAAGGCGGAATTGTATTGAAACAATGGGCGGCAACGCCGCGTATTACTTAAAATTACACGTACAGATGCGTAATTTCCACACTTGACGGTTTAAAGAAAAGCAGAGCATTATCCACGCATCCGAGGGCTATCTTGTGTCAACAAGCGTCTTCGGAGCCGGGAGGCAATGGTTTAGGCCAAAAGTTTCTGTCAAATATACGATTCAAAATGAGGCAGTCCGCATGTCTGATACGACCGCAACCGCCGTCCAAGGGGACAATCCCAAATCGACGGGCACCGTCAAATGGTTCAACGACGCGAAAGGTTTTGGCTTCATTACGCCTGACGATGGCGGTGAAGATCTGTTCGCACATTTTTCGTCGATCCAGATGAATGGGTTCAAAACCCTGAAAGAAGGCCAGAAAGTGGCATTCGAAATTATTCAGGGACCTAAAGGCAAACAGGCGCTGAATATTACGGCGGCCTGACGCCCAGTATCATTATCGCGCCGAACGATAGACAAACCAGACCTACGGTGGGATTGTTTTAGAAGGCGGCGTCATTACCCAGGCGGGGCGACATGCCCCGCCTTGTTATTTTTTGCTGTTTTCGGCCTCATGTTGACTCATCGTTTCACGCAGTTTGCACGCGCCCTCTCCCGTCTGGTCACAGGGCAATCTTCCTTTCACTTGCCGCTGCGCAACGCCCGCACGGTGACCACGCTGGCAACGTGCATGCTCCTGACCACGGCGAGCATCCCCGCGGCAGCGCAAACACCTGCCGGCCCGCAAACCGGCTTGCCCATCACCGAATTGACCGCAGGGATCCACGTGATCCGAGCCGAAGTCGCCAATACCGACGAGACCCGGCGCGTCGGCTTGATGCTGCGCAAAAGCCTGCCGGACAATAACGGCATGCTGTTCGTGTTCGAAGAACCTGAGATGCAGTGTTTCTGGATGCGCAATACGCTGGTGCCCTTGTCCATCGCATTCATCGCCGATGATGGCACTATCGTCAATATGGCCGATATGGCGCCGCAGACCGATGATCCGCATTGTTCGGAACAGCCGGTGCGCTATGCGCTGGAAATGGCGCAAGGCTGGTTCGACACCCATGGCGTGGCAGCGGGCCAGCGGCTGGGAGGCATTTCCCAGTAAACGCGTTTGATACGCTGCCGGAATGCGCGACGGGTGAATGGCGTCAGCGTGTGGGTGGGGTGATCTAACGAAAAAAAGCCGGTAAAACCGGCTTTTTTATTTGGGCAGGCGACGCCGAAACGCCGCCGCTGCCACGGTATTACACGCGCTCGAGCACGACGGCGATGCCCTGCCCCACCCCGATGCACATCGTGCACAGCGCATAGCGGCCGCCGGTGCGATGCAATTGATTGACGGCGGTCGTCGCCAGACGCGCGCCGCTGGCACCCAGCGGATGGCCCAACGCGATCGCGCCGCCATTCGGATTCACGCGCGCATCGTCGTCGGCGATGCCCAGGTCTCGCAGAACGGCCAAGCCCTGCGCGGCAAAGGCTTCGTTGAGCTCGATGACATCGATCTGATCCAAGGTCAGGCCAGTGAGCGCCAAGACCTTGCGTGTGGCCGGTGCGGGGCCCATGCCCATGATGCGCGGAGCCACACCGACGGTAGCCATGCCTACGACGCGCGCACGCGGCGTCAAGCCATGACGCGCTGCGCTGGCCTCGTCTGCGAGCAAGAGCGCGGCCGAACCGTCATTCACGCCCGACGCATTGCCGGCCGTCACCGAGCCGCCTTCGCGGACCACGCCTTTGAGGCGGCTCAGGGCCTCCAGACTGGTTTCACGCGGGTGCTCGTCGGTATTCACGACGATAGGGTCGCCCTTTTTCTGAGCGATCGACACCGGGGTGATTTCAGCGTCGAAATAGCCTTCTTTTTGAGCGCGGGCCGTTTTGGACTGGCTGGCCAGCGCGAATTTATCCTGGTCCTCGCGGCTGATCTTGAAATCGTCCGCCACGTTTTCCGCGGTTTCCGGCATGGAGTCCACGCCGTATTGCGCCTTCATCAGTTTGTTGACAAAGCGCCAGCCGATGGTCGTGTCATAAATCGAGGCGCTGCGAGAAAATGCGCTCTCGGCTTTGCCCATGACGAACGGCGCACGGCTCATGCTTTCGACACCGCCCGCCAACATCAAGCCAGCCTCGCCGGCACGGATGGCGCGAGCCGCCGTACCCACGGCGTCCAGACCCGAGCCGCACAGGCGGTTGACCGTGCCGCCGGGCACATCGACGGGCAGTCCGGCCAGCAATGCCGCCATGCGGGCGACGTTACGGTTGTCCTCGCCGGCCTGGTTGGCGCAGCCGAAGATCACATCGGTCAACTCTTCCCAGTTCACGCCCGGATTGCGCGCCATCAGGGCCTTGATAGGCACAGCCGCCAGATCGTCGGCGCGCACGGGCGCCAAAGCGCCGCCGTAACGGCCAAAAGGAGTACGGATGGCATCACAAATATAAGCGTGCACGGTCATGGATCGAAGCTCGTAAGAAAAGTGAATGACAAAAAAGATAGCATGCGATCTTACGCCACGCGACCGTGCACCGGCGCAGTGCCATGCCCGAGCGTCCACCACATGGACGCAGTCCAGTGTATGGACACCTGCTTTACGGCCGCCCTATGTCGTGGTGCGTCCGGCCTCAACCTGAGCCTGGCGACGATAGCGTCCTGCAGCAAAATGATAAAACGGCCGCGGACAAAACTGCCGCGCAATCACCGACGCCGACAGCGAGCCCACCAATAGCCAGAACAGCATCGGCTGGCTGCCCGTCATTTCCATCACGATGACGCTCGCCGTCAACGGAGACTGCGTTGCCGCCGCCAGAAACGCCGCCATGGATATCAACACCAGCACACGGCGGTCAATCTCGCCACCGGTCAGTTCCCAGATATGCTGGCCGACGCCCGCCCCTGTCGTTAGCGCTGGAGTGAAAATGCCGCCTGGGATTCCAGCCCAGTATGACGCCACGGTCGCCCCCAGTTTCGCCAGGCCAAAGGCCGCCGGCCCCTCGGTCTCGCCTGAGAGCAGGCCGCTGGCCACGCCATATCCCGTGCCATAGACAGTCTGACCGCTCAATACGCCGAGACACGCCAGAATCAATCCCATGGCAGCAGCCGTATAAACAGGATGCCGCCGGATCCAGCCACGCCAATTCATGGGGGCAACCCCTGAGACCCCCTTGCTCAGCAACCAGCTGAACAGACCGCCCAGTACACCATTAGCCAGGCCGCACAGCAACACCCATAACACCATATAGTTCGGCAGCGGCTCGCCGCCAAAGGTGCCGAAATACGGGTTATTTCCAACGACGGCGACAACGAGAAACCCGGAGGCCAGCACGCCGATCAATACCAGGCGCTGCCAACGCAAGATGGTGCCGCGCCCCAGCTCCTCGATCGCAAAAATGACGCCGGCCAACGGCGCGTTAAAAGCGGCTGCCAGACCTCCGGCCGCACCCGCCGCGATCAGCTCATTGGCATGAAAACCGCGTAACGGGACCCCTTTGCTGCGCCAAAAGTTTCCCCAAGCCAGCATGACCGCCGCGCCCACCTGCACGGACGGGCCTTCGCGTCCCGCGGAAGCGCCCGCCGCCAGCCCAAAAAAGGTCAATGGAATTTTCAGCAGCGTTTGCCGCATCGAAACCAGGCTGCTTTGCGCAGCGCCGGGCGGCAACGACAAGGAGCCGATGACTTGCGGAATCCCGCTGCCTGCCGCGTTGGGCGCCCAACGGATCGTCATCCAGCGCAGAATCCCAAAGGCCACGGGCAGCACGATGAACGCCAGCCAACCTGCACGCGAAGTCCACGCATGGTTCCATTCCAGCGCCAGATCGGCCAACCATGCAAACCCCAGCGACACGAGAGCCACCAAGGCTGCGCCGCCCAACAGCAAACTGAGCTGCAGACTCTTGCGCGAGAGACGGCCGAACTGCCGCAACTTACGACGGGCGAGTAGAGACACGCGTGAGAACAGACTGCGAGGAGGCGAGGTCGTGGACATCGCCGCATTTTGCCAGAATCGTCACGAAACAGACGGATTGGGCCGTCAAGTATGGCGCAAGAAAAACACTGCGTGCCATGTCGATGGAGGCCAGATTGGTGCAAACGCAGTGATACGGCTCAACAAAAACGCCCAGCCTAGGCTGGGCGTTTTCATCGAAACCGGATACGACTTAGGCGAAGTTTTTCGCAGCGAAGTCCCAGTTCACCAGTGCCCAGAAGTTTTCCAGGTACTTGGGACGGGCATTGCGGTAGTCGATGTAGTAGGCGTGTTCCCACACATCACAGGTCAGCAGAGGCTTGTCTGCGGTGGTCAGCGGGGTAGCGGCATTGCTGGTGTTGACGATGTCCAGCGAGCCGTCGGCCTTCTTGACGAGCCAGGTCCAGCCCGAACCAAAGTTGCCGGCAGCCGATTTGTTGAAGGCTTCTTTGAAAGCGTCAAAGCTGCCCCACTTGGCGTTGATGGCATCGGCCAGTGCGCCCGAGGGTGCGCCGCCAGCGTTGGGAGCCAGGCTGTTCCAGTAGAACGTGTGGTTCCAGATTTGTGCGGCATTGTTGAATACGCCACCCGAGGACTTTTTGACGACGTCTTCGAGCGAAGCGTTTTCAAACTCGGTGCCCGGGACCAGATTGTTCAGGTTCGTGACGTAGGTCTGATGGTGCTTGCCGTAGTGAAACTCGAGGGTTTCTTTGGAGATATGCGGCGCCAGGGCGTCCAGCGCATAAGGCAGGGGAGGAAGCGTAAATGCCATGAGAGTTCCTTCTTGGTTGATTGCACGATCAAGCAGATAGATTGTATCGGCTCTTTGTCCTGCATTCGGGGTTAACCCAGTGCCGCGCGGGGTTACGCGAAAGAAGAATCAGTCTTAAGCGATCTGCGCCGCACTCGCCGAGGCGGTGACATCACGTGTCTTGCGTATCCAGCACTTCCACCTGAGCCCCGCCACGCGCGAACGTCAAATTCAGCGCCTGACCTTTGGTCAACGGCGCAGCGTCACGCAGAATCCGGCCCTCGGCGTCGCGCACGATGGCATAGCCTCGCGCCAAGGTGTGTTGCGGGTCCAGGGCACGCAAATGCGCACTGACGGCAGCAGTCCGAGCCTGGCGGGTGGCCAGTTGGCGTTCCTGGGCCTGATGCAGGCGGCGGGCCAGCGCGGCCACGCGCTCACTTGCCCGCCCGGTATCCGGGGTAGCGTGCGCCAGGCGTTGTACCAACATTCCCAAGCGCGCCGTCCGCCGGCCGTAAGGACCTTGCCACGCAGAATGCAAACGATGACGTAGCGTATTCAGGCGTTCGGCCTGATGCGCCAGGCGGCGCGCGGGCGACACCAACTGCGCCGCGGCGCGATCCAGGCGTTGCGCCGCCTGATCTAGGCGGCGCTGCTGCCCCCGGCTCAAACGCTGTACGGCATGGCCGATACGTGCCAGCAAATCCGCTCGCGGCACGCAGGCCAGCTCTGCGGCCGCCGTCGGCGTCGGCGCCCGCACATCGGCCACAAAGTCCACGATCGTGAAATCGGTTTCGTGCCCCACCCCGCTAATAATAGGAATGGCACTCGCTGCCACCAGCCGGGCCAGGGTCTCGTCGTTAAAGCTCCATAGGTCCTCGATACTGCCTCCGCCACGCACCAACAACAGCGTGTCGACTTCTTGGCGGGCATTCGCCAATTGCACCTGGGCCGCCAATCTGGCCGCCGAATCAGCGCCCTGGACCGGAGCGGGATAAATCACGACCGGCACTTGCGGTGCACGGCGTGCCAAAGCGGACAGCACATCCCGCAATGCCGCCGCATGCAACGAGGTAATCACCCCGATGGCGCGCGGCAGAGCGACCGGCTTGCGCTTGACGCTATCCTCAAACAAGCCTTCGGCGGCCAGTTGGGTCTTCAGACGCAGAAATGCCTCGTACAAATTGCCCAGGCCCGCCCGCCGCATGGCATCGGCTTGCAATTGGTAGTCCCCTCGGGGCTCGTATAGCGAGACGCGAGCGCGGATTTCGACCTGATCGCCGGCTCTGGGCACAAACCCGACGGCGGACGCGCGGCCGCGAAACATGACTGCCCGCACAGCGGCCCGGTTGTCCTTCAAGGTGAAGTACCAATGTCCTGACGCTGCCTGGGTGAAATTGGAAATCTCGCCGCGCACCCACAACGGCGGGACATTGCGTTCCAACAATTGGCCTACAGCCTGGTTCAACTGGGCGACTGTGAGGATATCCCGCGTAAATACGTCGTTTGTGACGGGAAATTCAATTGTCATAAGGCTTTCCAGAGAGATAACTGTCCACAGGGCGCGCCAAGTGGGCCGCGATGATACCGTAAGCACGCAAATCGTGCAGCGCTGCCCGCAACGCTAGCAAATTCGTACTAAGAGTTTGTTTTATATGAATAAATTCGCGCAAACAAAATAACGGCGGCGGGCACAATCCAGCGCAAAGCCAGCATCTATCCATGTTTAGCCTTAGTTTTGCACAGAATTATCCACAAAATCTGTGGATAGATTGGCGGTTATCCCCCGACCTCGTCCCGGCCTTGCCATAGTCCCCTTCTGACCGGTACAGTGCGCGCTTAAATCGGCTGCGACCTTTACCGCAGCTCTCTCCCGGAGCCCTCTTTTGCTGTCCATTTTCCGCGAAGCCGGCTGGCCAATCTGGCCGCTGCTGATCACCTCTATCCTGGGCCTGGCGTTGATCGTCGAACGGCTGCTCTCCCTGCGCCGTAATTTGATTTTGCCGAAAGGCCTGGCCGAGCAAGTGCTGGAAATGCAGCGCAACGGCCAAGACAGCCCGGAGGCGCTGACCCGGTTGGAACAGCATTCGCCCATGGGACGCATTCTGGCCGAAGTCCTGCGCCACCGGAATCAACCACGCGAAGTCCAGCGCGCTGCCGTCGAAGACGTGGGCCGAGCCGTCGCACACGACCTGAACCGGTACATTGCCGCGCTCGGCACAGTTGCCGTCATCGCCCCGTTGCTCGGCCTGTTCGGCACCGTCGTGGGCATGATCGAGATTTTTGCGTCGTACACGCCCGCCGGAGGCGACCCCGCCCAGTTGGCGCGCGGCATTTCCATTGCGCTGTACAACACCGCCTTCGGCATCCTGATCGCCATCCCCGCGATGATTGGCCATCGTTATCTGCGCAGCCGGGCCGACAACCTGCTCAACGATATGGAACAAGCCGCGGCGCGCCTCGCACGGCTGAGCCGCCCTACCATTCCGCCCAGGGCCCAGCCATGAATTTTCGCAGCCGGCGCGGCGACCGTGATGAACTCGACATCAATCTGATCCCCTTGATCGATGTCTTGTTGGTAATCCTCATTTTTTTGGCCGCCACCACGTCTTTTGCCCGCTATACGCAGTTGCAGATTACCCTGCCCGAGGCCGCCATCGAGCAGGACACGGCTCCCGAGATCACGCTCGACGTCAGTCGCGATGGCCGATATGCCTTGAACGGAACCGTGATCGACGCCGCCAACGCCAGCGACATCGCCAACATGCTCGCCCTGGCCGCTGCGGGGAAAGAATCCCCCATGCTGCTGATCAACGCCGATGCGCAAGCCACCCATCAGGCCGTGGTCAACGTCATGGAGGCGGCTCGCCTGGCAGGTATCAGCCGCGTCAATTTTGCGGCTCAGAACGCCCGGTGACTCCCTCCGTGCCGCGCAACAGCTCGTCCGCCTCGCCGTCTGCCTCAGGCTTTATGCAACGCCAATGGCAGCATGACGGCTGGCTGGCCATGCTGCTGCGCCCGCTTGCGGCCCTGACGAGCTGGCATGTGAAACGACGGCGTGCGCAGTACGTGAATGGCCGGCGTCCGGTCTATCGCGCCCCCGTGCCAGTGGTCGTGATCGGCAACATTTATGTCGGCGGTACCGGTAAAACACCCGTGGTGATCGCGACCGTACAGGCATTGCGCGAACGTGGCTGGACACCCGGCGTCGTCAGCCGCGGATACGGCGCCAAGATCGGCCCCCAACCGCGAGTCGGCCATGGCGAACTGAATCCCGCTGACTTTGGCGACGAACCGGCCCTGATCGCCCACACAAGCGGCGCCCCTGTGGCCGTGCATCCGCGCCGCGCCCTGGCCGCCCAGGCCCTGCTTGAGCGGTACCCGCAAACGGATGTCATCGTGTCCGACGACGGGTTGCAACACTTGGCGCTGGCGCGTGACGCAGAAATCGTGGTGCAGGATGAACGCGGCGTCGGTAACGGGCACCTGTTGCCGGCCGGGCCATTGCGCGAACCCGCGTCCCGATTGAATACGGTGGACGCCATCATCACGAATCGCTCGGCCAACGGCACGAACCTACACGCGTCACCCGCGGCGTCGTTTCCCTCGGACCGCCAGCCCTCGCCGCCTGGTGCCCATGTTTGGCAGCCGACACAGTCGGCCGCGTCAAATGCCACTGAGTCATCCTCGGGACCGTCGACGGCGAACAGCCCGGCTGCCCCCAGACAGACCGACATGCAGTTGCGCCCCGACGCTGCCCGCCAGATCTCCACGGGCGTAGAACGGCCCCTGGCCGACTTTGCCGATCCATCAGCCTTTCGCAGCGTTGCCGCGGCAGCCGGCATCGGTAATCCCGACCGATTTTTCGCGACCTTGCAGGCGGCCGGTATACAGCCTACCCCGTGCCTGGCGCTGCCCGATCATTACGACTATCGGCAGTCTCCGTTCGAAGCCGTGCAGGCCGACGCCATCTTGATCACCTCGAAAGACGCCATCAAATGCCGGGATCACTGTGACGCGCGCCTCTGGGAAATCCCGGTCCAGGCACAGTTCTCCGACCCAACCCTGTTTGATTGGCTCGACCAGCGCCTGCGTAGAATCGCCGACGCACGTTGACACCACGGCTCCCCAGGCTAAAAACGTCACACCAAAGCTCGCATCTCAGGTAGTGCAGCGTCCGTTCTGGCCCCAAACTGCTTTAGAATTACGCCTATGGAATCCCGCCTACTTGATACGCTCGTCTGCCCGCTTTGCAAGGGCCGTCTCGACTACGACCGCACCCAGGCCGAACTGACCTGCCGCGCCGACCGCCTGGCCTACCCGGTGCGCGACGGCATTCCCGTCATGCTCGAATCCGAAGCGCGGTCGCTGGACACCCCTCGCCCCGACACGGCGACATCGTGAGTTTCATCGCCCTCATCCCCGCGCGTATGGCGTCCACGCGCCTGCCCGACAAGCCACTGGCCGATATTGCCGGCAAACCCAT
This sequence comes from Bordetella muralis, assembly GCF_965139205.1. Lineage (GTDB taxonomy): Bacteria > Pseudomonadota > Gammaproteobacteria > Burkholderiales > Burkholderiaceae_B > Bordetella_A > Bordetella_A muralis. The sequence continues at coordinate 15,932 of NZ_CBCSIU010000029.1, read as the reverse complement.
GGTTGTGCGCGTCGCGGAGCGAGCCGCGGCCTCACAGGCTGCGCAAGTCATCATCGCCACTGACGATACTCGCGTACAGCAGGCGGCTAGCGAGCACGGTCACCAGGCCGTCTTGACCCGAGCAGATCATCCCACCGGCACCGATCGCCTGGCCGAGGCCGTCGAACAACTGGGTCTGGCCGACGACGCCATCGTCGTCAATGTCCAGGGCGACGAGCCGCAAATCGATCCCACCCTCGTCGATGCCGTGGCGGCGCTGCTGCGCGATCATCCCGATGCCGACATCGCGACGTGCGCCTGCCCCTTGGCCGATGCCGAATCCCTCTTCAATCCCAACGTGGTCAAGGTCGTCTGCGGCGCCGATGGGCGTGCCCTGTACTTTTCCCGCGCACCGATTCCGTGGGCTCGCGATGCCCTGGCCAGCGGCGAACGCGTGCTGACCCCAGGATTACCGGCACTGCATCACATTGGGTTGTATGCCTACCGCGTAGCTTTCTTGCGGCGTTTTCCGAATCTGCCCCAGGGCACGCTGGAGCGTTTCGAGGCCCTCGAACAACTGCGCGCACTCGAGCACGGCCACACCATTGTCGTACATCGCACCCCGCAACCGCCTATGGCTGGCGTAGATACCCCCGCAGACCTCGAAAGAGTCCGTGCCTGGTATGCCAATCGCCCACAATGACGGGTTTTCCCTGATTCTCGTAATCACACCGTCCACCGCGTTGCGGCATAATCGTCCTCATTCTTAAAATTCATCCACTATTCAGGAGCTCCTCCCATGCGTCTCATCCTGCTCGGTCCGCCCGGCGCCGGCAAAGGCACCCAGGCCGCCTTCGTCACCCAGCAGTTCGCCATCCCGCAGATTTCCACCGGCGATATGCTGCGTGCGGCCGTCAAGGCCGGCNCCCCGCTCGGCCTGGAAGCCAAAAAGGTCATGGACGCAGGAGGCCTGGTCTCTGATGACATCATCATCGGCTTGGTGCGAGACCGCCTGAAACAACCGGATTGCGCCAACGGTTACTTGTTTGACGGCTTTCCGCGCACGATTCCCCAAGCCGATGCACTCAAAAGCGCGGGCGTCGCACTCGACTACGTCGTCGAAATCGCCGTCCCTGAAGAAGACATCATCGAACGCATCAGCGGCCGCCGCGTCCACCCGGCCAGCGGCCGCAGCTATCACGTACGCTTTAATCCGCCCAAAGTTGCGGGCGTTGACGATATCACCGGCGAGGCATTGATCCAGCGCGACGATGATAGCGAAGCCACCGTACGCAACCGTCTGGCTGTCTACCAAAGCCAGACGCGCCCGCTTGTGGACTATTACTCGTCCTGGGCCGAAGCAGGCGATGCCAAAGCACCCAAATACCGCAAGATTTCGGGTGTAGGCGCGGTTGACGAAATCAAAGCCCGCCTATTCGAGGCGCTGGCCAGCTAAGGCTCTCGCGCTCCCCCCTGGGCGCCGTGGCATGCCACGGCGTTTCTTTGAACCTCTCCCTCTGAAGAACTCGTATGGAAATCGCGAACAAGGTATTCATTGTGACTGGCGGGGCCTCTGGCCTGGGCGCCGGCACCGTGCGCATGCTGGTCGACAACGGCGCGAAAGTCGTCATCGCCGATGTTCAAGACGAACCCGGCGAAGCCCTGGCCAAAGAACTGGGCCAACGTTACGTGCATTGCGACGTCACCCAAGAGGCTGACGGTCAGCAAGCGGTCGCTGCTGCGCTGGAACTCGGTGCACTGTTCGGCCTGGTCAACTGCGCAGGCGTTGCCCCCGCCGCCAAGATCGTCGGCAAAAATGGCGCCCATCCGCTGGAATTGTTCCAGAAAGTCGTCTCGATCAACCTGATCGGCAGCTTCAACATGATGCGTCTGGCTGCCGAGGCCATGAGCGCCAACACCCCTGAGCCCACCGGCGAACGCGGCGTCCTGATCAACACCGCCTCCGTGGCGGCATTCGACGGCCAGATCGGCCAAGCCGCCTACGCCGCCTCAAAGGCGGGCGTCGCGGGCATGACCCTGCCGATCGCGCGCGATCTATCCAAAGCCGGTATCCGCTGCATGACCATCGCGCCGGGAATCTTCGGCACACCGATGATCTTCGGCATGCCCCAAGAGGTCCAGGACTCCCTGGCTGCCAGCATCCCGTTCCCCGCACGCCTGGGTCGTCCCGAGGACTACGCCAAGCTGGTGCACAGTATCGTCACCAACGACATGCTCAACGGTGAGACCATCCGTCTGGATGGCGCGATCCGCATGCCGCCAAAATGATACAAGCCCTGCGCGCCGACGCTGCGGGTGCGCACCATGTCGTCCCGGGCGCGCCCGGAACAACACTCCCCCTGGCGGCAACCCGCGTCAGGGGGATTTTTGCCGCTGGGCCGAGTCCAAAGCAAAAAAGCCTCCTTGCGGGGCCGCAAGCCGAAGGTGCAGCGTGGGGCCTTTTTTACCGTTTAATTTTCTTGTCACCCCATGAGTCTGTTTCGCTCGGCCGCTACGGTCAGTAGCTTCACGCTGTTGTCGCGTATCACCGGTTTGGTTCGCGACATTCTGGTTGCACGCGCCTTTGGCGCCGGGCCGCTGACAGACGCCTTCTGGGTCGCTTTCCGGATTCCGAATCTGTTGCGGCGCCTGTTCGCCGAGGGCGCATTCGCTCAGGCCTTCGTGCCCATCCTGGGTGCCGCCCGCACCGAACGCACAGACGCCGAGGTGCGCACCCTGCTCGATCGCGTGGCGCTGCTGCTGACGCTGGCCCTGATGGCCGTCACACTCATCGGCATTCTCGCCGCACCGTGGGTTGTCACCGCCATGGCCAGCGGCTTGCGCGGCGAAGCCCGCGGCACGGAGTTCGGCGCAGCAGTCTGGATGACGCGAATGATGTTCCCGTACATCCTGTGCATGTCGCTGGTGGCCTTTGCCTCGGGGGTTCTCAATACCTGGCGGCGCTTTGCCGTGCCGGCCTTCACTCCTGTTCTGCTTAACCTCTCCATGATTGGAGCCTGCCTATGGCTGGCTCCGCGCATGGATATCCCGATATACGCTCTGGCGGTTGGCGTCATGGCGGGCGGCGTGGCCCAACTGGTAATGCAATGGATTGCCCTGGCGCGTCTGGGCCTGACGCCCCGCTTTGCGACCAATCTGCGGCTGGCCTGGGGCGACGCCACCGTCAAACGCATCCTGAAACAAATGGCGCCCGCCACCCTCGGCGTATCGGTCGCGCAAATATCGCTGTTGATAAATACCAATATCGCCACGTGGCTCACGCCAGGTAGTGTCACATGGCTATCGTTTGCCGATCGCTTGATGGAATTTCCCACTGCACTGCTGGGTGTCGCGTTGGGCACCGTACTGTTACCCAGCCTGTCGGCCGCACATGCGAAACAAGACCAGGCTGGCTATTCCGCCCTGCTGGACTGGGGGCTGCGCCTGGTGATATTGCTGGGCTTGCCTGCCGCGCTGGGCCTGGCGCTCTTATCGGACGGGCTGGTCGCCACGCTCTTTCATTACGGCGCCTTTCAGGCCCAGGACGTCATACAGACCCGGTTGGCCGTGATGGCCTATTCCGTCGGCTTGATCGGCATTCTCAGTGTGAAAATCCTGGCGCCCGGCTTTTATGCCCAACAGGACATCCGCACACCGGTCAAAATCGCTGTCATGGTGCTGATTGTGACCCAACTCATGAACCTGGCCTTGGTCCCGGCACTGGCTCACGCCGGCCTCGCGCTGGCTATCGGTCTGGGCGCCACGCTCAACGCCCTGGCGTTATTGTTCGGCCTCTTGCGCCGAGGGACGTACCGTCCCGGTCCGGGCTGGCTGACATTCGCGCTGCGCCTGGTGCCGGCGTTGGCAGCCTTGGCTGCCGTTCTTTACTACGCTGATCATCATCTGGATTGGATAGCCTTACAAAGCCACCCCGCGCAACGCGCGCTGTGGTTAGCTGCCGTCCTGGCCGCAAGCGGCATCGCGTATTTTGCTGCGCTGTTCATTTTTGGTTTCCGCCTACGCGATTTCGGCCGTCGGCGCAGCAAATAATCCCCCTTGCATTGTTAATAACAAAAAGTTTTTTAACTTCATTTAAAAGAATTTTCACAATTAATGTAAACTAAAGTAAAAATAGCATTACTATTTAACCTTCCATAGCCGTTCGGATTCGCTTATGGGAATGATGCCTCCCTTCAGCCACGCATCCCCTCTGGCAAACCAAGCCATCGACTGGCTGTTATTGCTGCGATCAGGTCGTGCCACGCAGCACGACTACGCCGAGTTTCGGGCGTGGCGCGACGCGCACCCTCAGCACCATCAAGCCTGGCAAAATTTGACCACCAGCATCGATGGTGCGGCCTTTGATCAAGCGGACGATTCGTCTCGCCCATCCACGACCGCCTCGTATAGCCGGCGCCGCTTCCTGACTCGCGCGGGGCTGACGGTGCTCGCTGGCGGCGCTACAGCGTATGCGTGCAACGCGGTCTACCCGCTGCAAAACTTGGCGTCGGACGCTGCGACCGGTACCTCCGAACGGCGCCGTTACACGCTCACCGACGGCAGCAGCCTGCTGCTCGATGCACGCAGTTCCCTGGACTTGAGCTACACCCCCTACCTGCGCCAGCTCAATTTGCAAAGCGGCGCGGTCACGATCGAAGCCGCTACAAATGAATCCCGGCCATTCCTGACCAAGACGGCCGAGGGGCTGATCCGATCGCATGGTGCGCGCTACATGGTGCGCCAACAGTCGCACCGCACCCTGGTTGTCGCTCATGACGAGCCTATCGAAATCCAGACCCGTGCTGGCGCACATACTGTTCTGCAACCCGGCATGGGCATACGCTTTGATGCACTTCGCCTGGGTGAACCCAGCCGAGAAATGGCTACCCGAGCCGCCTGGGAACATGGACGCATCGTGGCGCGGGACGTTACACTGAATGAAATTGTCGAGACCTTACGTCCTTACTATTCGGGGACGTTACGCGTTACCGTCGCGGCAGGGGGACTACCCGTCTCCGGCGAATACTCACTAGATGATGTCAGTGGAACATTACGCAGCCTCGAACAGCATCTGCCCATCACCGTGCAGCGTTTCACGCCCTGGGTCACCTCCATAGCCGTTGCCTCGGCCTGACGTAACACTGCCTAGGCGGCTGCCGTGCGACGCGTCTAGGGGCTCAGGGCAGACTCTTAAGACACAACACTAGAAATTCCTTGCAATCCCCGGCAAACTTGCTACAATGTTGGACTTTGCCGAATTCACTTAATTAATTAACACATGGCCAATACCGCCCAAGCCCGCAAACGCGCTCGCCAATCCGTCGAGCGTAACAAGCACAACTCCAGCCTGCGCTCGATGCTGCGCACCGCCATCAAGCGCGTACGCCAATCGATCGAAGCCGGCGACAAGGCGGCGGCTAGCGAAGTGTTCCAAAAAGCCACCAGCGTGATCGATCGCGTGGCTGACAAGAACATCATTCACAAAAACAAGGCCGCTCGCCACAAGAGCCGCTTGGCTGCCGCCATCAAGGCGCTGGCCTAAGCCATTCTGCTGCCCCTGCTCTGCAGGGCTGCATGAATACGGCAAAACAAAAGGATGCCCGTGGGCATCCTTTTGTTATTGCAGCAATGGATTTCGCTGGTCATGACTGATCGCAACCCGCTGCCAGCCAATGCGTGCCTGCACGACATGCGCCAGCAAACAAATCGGCCGGATTACCGGCCGATTTCACTTACTTCGCAAACGCCTCACGCAGCGCGAAGGTCGCTTGCTTGAACACGCCCAGGTCCGTGCCCACCGCTACAAAGTGCATCCCCATGTCCAGATAGCGGCGTGCATCTGCCTGCACAGGCGCCAAGGTGCCTACAGCCTTGCCCTGAGCAGTGACGCGTTCATACAGATGGCGAATGACCTCTTGCACCTCTGGATGCCCTGGATTGCCCAGGTGCCCCAAGCCCGCCGCCAGATCCGACGGTCCAATAAAGATGCCGTCCACGCCCTCGACCGCCGCGATCTCATCGACGGCATCCACACCGGCTCGGCTCTCGATCTGCAACAGTACGCAGACGTTGTCGTTGATCGTCGTCAGATAATCCGGCACCGTGCCATAGCGGTTGCTGCGCTGTGCCCCCGCCACACCCCGGATCCCCTGCGGCGGATAGCGCGTAGCAGCGACGGCGCGGCGCGCCTCTTCCGCCGTCTCGATAAACGGGATCAACAGGTTATAAAACCCGATATCCAGCAAACGCTTGATCTCGACCGGATCATTCCAAGAAGGCCGGCCAATTGCCGCACTCGTGCTGCCCTGCAGAGCCTGCAACTGCTGCAACATCAACGGGACTTCGTTGGGCGAATGTTCGCCATCGATCAGCAACCAATCGTAGTTGGCCAGGCCTGCCAGTTCAGCAGTAATGTGGTTGGACATGCACATCCAAAAGCCGATCAGCCGCTCGCGAGCCAGGATCTGCTGGCGAAAACGGTTAGGCAACGGTGAATTCATAATCACTTCCTTGGCTAAGTAGAAAGCCCTCGTGGCTGCACGGAATCCGGCAACGAGAGCCAAAAACGTGGCGCGACATGCGCTCCTGGAAAAACGTCCATCAAGCGCGGCGTCAGAGGCTCAGGCTGCGCTGGCGGCACTCAGCACATAGTCCACGCCGCTACGCTCACAAATAGCGCGCAGGCGCTCTTCCAACGCGAATGGAATCGGAATACCTTCGCGCAAACGCCGCTCCCGCTCGACCGCCTCGGGCTCTCCGGCCACCTGCACGGGCTTGGCCGGATCGGCCGGTGGCGTTTCATGCAAGGTGTCGATCACCTCGTCCAGCTCGTCTTCAAATGACCCCGAGTCCCGGAATGCATCCGGATTCAGTGCCAAAAAGAAATGCCCGATATCATCGGGATCGCCCGGCCGGCGCACCGCGGCCTGCCGCGCCGCCAACGCACTGCCGCTCAACGTGCCGCCCAGGATTTGCGCCATCATCGCCAGACCATAGCCTTTATGGCTGCTCATGGCGGCGGTGCCGCCCAACGGCGTCAAGCCGCCCTCGCGACGATCAAAGATATAGCGCATCGCTTCAGCCGAATCGGTCACATTGCCGCCCTGGCCATCGACTGCCCACCCCTCGGGCAAGGGCTTGCCATGAAAGTCGTACACCTTGACCTTGTTCGCAGCGACCGTGGTCGTGGCCATATCCAGCACAAAGGGTTCGTTCTGTGCCGCCGGGGCTGCAAACGCAATCGGATTGGTCCCCAGCATCGGAAACGCGCCATGCGTGGGAACCATGATCAGCGTCGTCGCACTACTGGTCACCAATCCCACTGTGCCACGCCGCACGGCCATACGCGCGTAAACACCCGCCGCGCCGAAGTGATGCGAATTTCGTACCGAAACGGCGCCTACACCATGCTCCAAGGCCTTGTCTACCGCGAGATTCATCGCCTGCGCCGCCACGGGGTACCCCAGACCCGCCATGCCATCGAGCAACGCAGTAGACGTAGCCTCACGTACCACACGAGGCCGCGCACCGATCTGCAACGTGCCCGCACGCAACTTGGCCTCGTACGCAGGCAACATGGAAATGCCGTGCGAATCGATTCCCAGCAAATCCGTTTCCGCCATCAGGTCCGATGTGGTGACGGCCAGATCCTCCGGCATCCCCCACGCCATCAACACCAACCGTATCTGCTGACGCACCTGCTGCGCCGGCACATTGATTATTTGGCTACTACCACCCTTCACTGCCGCTCTCCTTCGGGCTTCACACCCTTGTTCTCAACAGGCATTCCACTCGTATTGCCACCATACATGCGTTGAACCACGCTGAGCCGCGCCCAGCCATTCGATTCTCATTGATCCCGTTCACGATCCACCAGTCGATGACGCGCCTGACCTAGATGAAACTGCATCGCCACCCGCGCCCGCTCTCCGTCCTGCTCGCGTATCGCCGACAAAATGGCGGCGTGCTCGTCCACAACACGTTGTGCACGTTGACGCGACCCGGTACGCGTCAGGCTCAATGTCAGGCGCATGAAACCGCTGATCGACTCGTGAATCGATTCCAGCACCCCCAGGTAATAATCATTACCCGTCGCCTGTGCAATACAGGCATGAAAGGCCAGGTCCGCCTCAGCCGAAATACGGCCACGCTCCAGTTCATCCACGAACGCTGCATGCGCCTGTTCGATCTGATGCAATTCCTCGTCCGTGCGCCGCATGGCGGCCAGACGTGCGGCGTCGCCCTCCAGCGCAACACGGATCTCTTGGGCACGTAGATACGCTCCCACATTCCGCACATCGCTGAACGTCTTTAAACGCGGTGCGGGCTGATGACTGACAAACGTCCCCAAACCCTGGTGCGCTGTCACCAACCCATCAGCACGCAAGCGCAGCAGCGCCTCGCGCACCACCGGCCGCGAGACGCCAAAACGCTCGCAGATCTCGTGCTCCGATGGCAGCTTGTCGCCGACATTCAGCCCGCCCTCGACAATCTGCTCAAAGATCTGGCCATACAGCTGGTCTGCCAGACGCACGCGCTGGCCTCGCTCCAGGACCAAGGCACCGCTGCCCTGCTTCTCAGCCGCGGGTGCGTTCGCCTCGTCAGCGAGTGCACCGACCCCCGCCTGCGCGGCTGGAATCAAGGAGCTGGCATTCGTTGTGCCCGCCCCCGGCCTCGCTGTTCGTTTACGTGTAGGCGACATGACGCACTAACCGCCAACCGCCCCTTGCGTATTCACATACAAGGCATAAATGGAGTGCGACGAGGCCATGAACAGGCGATTGCGCTGCGCACCGCCAAAGCACAGATTGGCGCAGCGCTCGGGCAAATGAATATGGCCCAGGCGTTTGCCTTGAGACGAGACGACCATCACGCCGTCCTTGCCCTCGCCCATGCCCCAACCCAGCCACAGATTGCCGTCCACATCGCAGCGCATCCCGTCGATGGTGCCACCTTGGGCATCCAGGAACACCCGGCCATCAGACAGCTTTTTGCCGCCCTCGGTCACGTCATACACATGGATCAAGCGATTTGGCGTAGCGCGCCCTTCTACCACATACAACAGCGACTCATCAGGGGAAAAACACAGACCATTGGTTCCCTTCAGATTGGTGATCATGGCCTCGCCCTTGCCCGTCTGCGCATCGATACGATAGACCGTATGCGGCAATTCAGCCTTGGCCTTGCGGCCCTCGTAATTACCGCCAATCCCGAACGGAGGATCCGAAAACCAGATCGAGCCATCCGAATGGCAGATCACATCATTGGGCGAATTCAGCGGCTTGCCCTCGTAACTATCCATCAGCACCGTGATCGAACCGTCATATTCCGTACGAGTGACGCGGCGCGTCAGATGCTCGCACGTGACCAGACGGCCCTGCCGATCGCGCGTATTGCCATTGGAGTAATTCGAGGGTTTGCGAAACTCGCTGACCGCGCCCGTGGACTCATCCCATTTCATGATGCGGTCGTTGGGAATATCGCTCCACAGCAAAAACCGCCCATCGCCAAACCACACCGGCCCCTCATTCCAGCGCATGCCTGTCGCAATGCGCTCCACGCCCGCATTGAACAACCGATAGGGCTCAAACGTAGCGTCCAGCACCTGTACCGAAGGGTCGGGATACGCTGCAGCAGGCTCCCAGGCACGCGCCCATGCGGGCAACGTCACCGCCGCTGCGCCGACCCCCGCCAACCAACGGCGACGCCCATTACTGGCCAATGTCTCGGCTTCAGGATTCGTCTGCTTTGATTCGGATACGGCAGTGGACTGTGGAGCAGGAATATCACGCATAAAGTTGTCTCCGGCTTATCGTTATCTTCGCAGTGCGAGCATGCTCACACTAGGGTATCTACTGCTAAAAATGCCGTGCTTATCACCGTACGATACGGCCTCGGAAAGTATACTTGTTTGACAAGCATACTCTCAACGCTTGGTCTTGTTTTACAAGACTCCCTTCTCACAAGATGCGCCCAACGCGCACAGGAGACATCGTGAAGAAACTGATTAGCGCCATCGCAACCGCCAGCCTCACCCTGCTCGGCGGCACTGCTGCCCATGCGGCTTCGTATCCCGACAAGCCCGTCACCGTCATCGTGCCCTTTGTCCCTGGCGGCTCATCCGACATCACGGCGCGTTCGGTCCTGCCGGGGATGCAAAAGCTCCTGGGCCAGACCTTCGTAGCCGAAAACAAACCCGGCGCAAACAGCGCCATCGGCGCACAGGCTCTCGCACGCTCCACGCCAGACGGCTACACCATGATGGTCGGTTCTATCGGCACCTTTGCCATTAACGAGGCCTTGTACAAAGAACTCTCGTACAACCCGAGCAAGGACTTTACCTATCTGACTCAGGCCGTGCGCAACCCCAACATCCTGGTTGCACCGCCCTCGTTCCCGCCCAACACCGTCGCCGAACTGGTGGAATACGCCAAGAAAAATCCCGGCAAAGTCTCGTACGCCTCATCCGGCACAGGATCCTCGGACCACCTGTCTGCCATCCTGTTTCGTCAGCGCACCGGCACGACCGGTGTAGACGTCCCCTACCGCGGCGGCGGCGCGGCCATTGCCGACCTTTTGGGCGCCCAGGTCAACGTCTCGTTCCAGAACCTCGGCGCAGTACAGAAACATGTACAGGCTGGCAAACTGAAGGCCCTGGCCATCACCGGCGACACCCGCTCACCGGAATTGCCCAACGTGCCCACGCTGGCCGAGGCCGGCATCAAAGACATGGTGGTGTACTCGTGGCAAGGTTTTGCCGTGCCCAAAGACACTCCCGCCCCTGTCGTGAAAACCCTCTCCGACGCACTGCGCACCACGCTGCGTGATCCCGGCGTGACGAAAACGCTGCAAGGCCTGGGCTTTGAGGTCGTGGCCAACACACCCGAAGAGTTCGCCGCCTTCCAAAAAGCCGAGGTCGCCCGTTGGAAACAGGTCATCAAAGAAGGCGGCATTGAGTTGCAATAAATCAAGTAGCATTTGCTTTTTCCCACCCCAATCATCAACGACATGACCACCAAGCCACGCATTCTTCAGGTCGGCTCTCTGTCCGGCTCTCCTTCTGCCAACCAACGGCTCGCCAACGACTACGACGTCTTCGAGCTCTGGAAACACGGGGATCGCAAAGCCGCCCTCACCGACCACGGCAAAGGCATCACCGCCGTGGTCACCTCGGCAACCATGGGCGCCGACGCCGACCTGATCAATGCGCTGCCTGATCTGAAAGCCATTTGCAGTTGGGGGGTGGGCTACGAAACCATCGACGTACAAGCCGCCCGTGCCCGTGGTGTCCTCGTCAGCAACACGCCCGACGTCCTGACCGACTGCGTGGCCGATCTGGCCTGGGGGCTGATGATCGCCGGGGCGCGCCGCATGAGCCTGGGCGACCGTTTTGTACGCGCCGGCCGCTGGGGCCAGGTCCATGGCAACATCCCGCTGGGCACCCGCGTCAGCGGCAAAAAACTGGGTGTGATCGGCCTGGGCCGCATCGGCCAGGCCATCGCCCGCCGCGGTGACGGTTTCGACATGGAAGTCCGCTATCACAACCGCCGTGCACGGACTGATGTGCCGTACGGCTACGAAGCCTCGCTGATCGATCTCGCTACCTGGGCCGATTTCTTGGTCGTTGCGACCGTCGGCGGCCCGGAAACCCGCCATCTGGTCAATCAGCAGGTCATCGAGGCATTGGGTCCCAAAGGCATCATCGTCAACATCGCGCGCGGTCCCGTCATTGACGAACAAGCCCTGACAACCGCCCTCGAGAACGGCAAACTCGGTTGCGCCGCCCTGGACGTGTTCGAATACGAACCCAAAGTGCCCGAGGCCCTCATCGACAGCGATAACACGGTCTTGCTGCCTCACATTGGCAGCGCCACCTACGAAACCCGTCTTGCCATGGAAGACCTGATGCTGGAAAACCTGGCATCGTATTTCCAGAACGGCAAACTGGTCACGCCGGTCGAATAACACCTCAGCCGCACAGTGAGCCGTGCAACGGCTCACTCTCGTGCCGGCACTGGTCTGCCAAGCGGGTGCAACGCCCGCTATTGCACCTGAATCCGGTCTCTTTCCTTACGGACTCAGGCGCGTCCCTCAAAGACCGTCCAACATCATTACACCTCATCGACGATGGGTCAAAATGCTAAATAAAAACGATTATCGTTATTAGTGCAATAATTATTATTCCCGAGTAGATATCGACCTCTGCTCTCGCCTCGCCCCCCTCACCTCGCTGCCTTTCAAATCACGCCATGCCCTCGCCGTTGCCGCAACGTCCCCTTGCTTGCCTGATCGTACTCGTCCCCGCCCTCGCCATCGCGCAGTCCACCACTACAGGCCATCCCGATAATGACATCGCGCAAATGCCGGCAGTACAGATAACCGGCAATGACGATACCGAGGCATTCAATCCGGTCACCCCGCCACAAGTCAATAAATCCTCTATTCCGCTATCGGCGACACCGCAATCCATCACCGTAGTACCACGCGCCGTGCTCGACAGCCAACAGGCGCAGACCCTGGCCGATGCCCTGCATAATGTGCCGGACGTGGTCAGCAATCAATTTGGTCGCCGCGGCTGGGACGATCTGATCATTCGCGGTCAAGTGGCATCGGATTCCATTTTTCTGGACGGCCTGCGCGTCTCAGACAGCAACCGTGTCGCACAAGAATTGTTCGGCGTCGACCAAGTCGAAGTCCTCAAAGGGCCCGCGTCATTGCTGTATGGCTTGGTGTTGCCGGGCGGACTGGTAAACATGGTGAGCAAACGTCCACAAGCCGAGGCCTTTGCCCGCGCCGATGTCACGGTGGCCAGCCATGATTTCTACCAGGGCACGCTGGACATGGGGACTCCGCTCTCCGACAACGGCAAGGCAGCGTTTCGTTTGAACGCACTCGCGATGAACTCCCACGACGCGACCGACTATGTGTGGTTCAAAAATCGCTGGATCGCCCCCTCGTTATCGCTGGACCTGGGCGCCGCCACCGACTTTACGATTTTGGCCAGCTACCAGGAACGCCGCTACATCCGCCAGCAGGGTCTACCACTGGCGGGCTCCGTATTGCCCAACCCCTTGGGCAGCATCGCCCGCAGCCGATTCATCGGCGAACCGGACCAGGACCCTTATCGGGCATTCCAGAGCCGCATCGGCTATGCCCTCACCCATCGCTTTGCCAATGGTTGGACTCTCAATCAAAATCTGCGCTGGCAACAGTTCTCGGTCACGGGTCAGTTGATCGCCAACGGCACGCTGAATGCGGACAATCGAACGCTGCGGCGCACGGCGACAGACCAGGCCTGGGACGGCGACACCTTTTCCCTCGACACCAATGCCCAGCGCCTTTTCGACACCCCGCTGGGCCGCCATACCGTCACCGTCGGGATCGACTATCTACGGTCACGGGAAAACGCGTTGTCGTACACCTGCAGCGTAGGCACGCTGGATGTTTATGACCCCGTCTACGGCAGCGATATCACCTGCCCCGCCAATCCCCGAACCGATACCACGTCGACATTACGCACACTGGGCGTCTATCTACGCGACCAGATGGAGTTCGGCGAGCGCTGGCAATTCGTAGCAGGCCTGAGGCGCGACCAAGCCGCGACCTACTCCACCAACCATTTGAACGGCGAGCGCGCAGACAATCCGTCTCAAGCCACCACCGGCTCTGCAGCCATCATGTACGAAATGTGGCCAGGCGTGCGTCCCTATATCAGCTATGCGACCTCGTTCTATCCCAACAGCGGAACCGACGTCGATGGCAATGTGTTTGATCCCGAAAAAGGATCGCAATGGGAAATCGGCGTGAAATTCGATCTGGATGATGGGGCCACCAGCTTGACGTTGGCCGCCTTCGATTTGCGCCGTCGCAGCGTCCTGCAATCCGACCCCTTCAACGACGGCTTCAGTATCGCCGTAGGTGAACAACGTACCCGGGGTGCGGAAATCGGCTTTGCCTCCGATCTGGGCAACGGCTTGAGCCTGATGGGAGGCTATGCCTATACCGCTGCCATCATCACCGACGACGGCGGTCAATCGCCTTCCACAGAGGGAGATTGGCTGGACAACGTGCCGCGGCACAGTTTCAATCTGACGGCGCGATATCGCCTGCAGGACCGGCTGCTAGGCTGGGAACTCAACGGCGCCGTACGGGGAGAAAGCCCCCGTCATGCCTACGGGTACGAAATTCCCGGTTACGCCGTGGCAGACGTCGGTGTCGCGTATCACGCGGCACATTGGCGAGCGGCGCTGACCGTGCGAAACCTGTTCGACAAGGACTACTTCACCGGCGGCTTGCGTAACGCCGTCGCGCTGGGAGACGGCCGCACCGCCATGCTGACACTGGGGTACCAATATTAGGCCGAGGCGTCACACCTCGCGCTCCTCGGTCCTGAGGTTATTGTCGCGGGCGAAGTCCACCACGAATTTGTAGGCCAGCGGCTCCAGGTCCCGCAGCCGCAGATCCACCACCACGCCCCGCACTCCATCGATCAACATCGGTAAAACATAGGGCGAATAAGTCAGATGGCTGCCAGCCGAGCCGGGCGGCCGGAACTGGGCCATCACGCCGGCCAGGCGCTCGGCCCAATCACTGGGACGAAAACGGGAGCCACTCTCGGTGACACCGTGAATAACGAATTGTTTGACGCGATTTGTCATGAATTTTTCACCACGGGCGGCGTGCGCTGCGTCCGGATCGGACAAACGACAAAGATGCGGCCCGCGCCGCGAATTGTATATGATTGATGTTTTGGCTTCGCCCTTTTCATCATGACACCTCCTGCGCACCAGACTGGCCCGTTGCGGCACTTCCTGCAGTTCCGGGACTTTTCCCCCAGTGAAATCGCCTATGTTCTCGACCGTGCCCGCTTGATCAAAGACAAGTTCAAGCGCTACGAGCCCCATATGCCGCTGCACGACCGCACTCTGGCCATGGTGTTCGAGAAAGCCAGCACCCGCACTCGCGTCTCCTTCGAGGCCGGGATGTACCAAATGGGCGGCTCTGTCATCAACCTGACGTCCAACGATTCGCAACTGGGCCGCTCCGAGCCCATCGAAGACACGGCCCGCGTGATTTCCCGCATGGTCGACATCGTCATGATCCGCACGTTCGAGCAGACCCGCATCGAGCGTTTTGCCTCGCATTCGCGCGTGCCGGTCATCAACGGGCTGACCAACGAATTCCACCCTTGCCAGATTCTGGCCGACATCTTCACCTACATCGAGCATCGTGGCCCGATCGCCGGCAAGACCGTTGCCTGGATCGGTGATGCCAACAACATGTCGTACACCTGGCTGCAGGCGGCCGAAATGCTGGGCTTTACGCTGCATGTGTCCACGCCGTCGGGCTATGAGCTCGAGCCCAATCGCATTGGCACCCCGCCCGAGGGCGTCTTGCGCCAGTTTGCCGATCCCATCGAGGCCTGCCGGGGCGCTCACCTGGTGACGACCGACGTCTGGACCAGCATGGGCTACGAGGCCGAAAACGACGCCCGCCGCGCCGCCTTTGCCGACTGGTGCGTCGACGCGGAAATGATGGCTGCCGCCGATCCCCAGGCCGTATTCATGCACTGCCTGCCCGCTCACCGCGGCGAAGAAGTCACCGGTGAAGTCATCGACGGCCCGCAAAGCGTCGTCTGGGACGAGGCAGAGAACCGACTGCACGTGCAGAAAGCCCTGATGGAATTCCTGTTGTTGGGCAAAATCGATTGAAATCCGTTCGGGCGCGAGATGCTTGAGCTCTTGGCCCTCGGCACATAGGTTTTGACGCCCTCGGTGCGGCGGGAAAAGCGAGTTCTTGAGCCGTTTGCCGCAGCCGGGGCGCAGTGGCGGACAGGCCTGGTCGGCTGACTCGTCCCCTCAACGGGGACTCGGCCTACGTCCGCGAACCATCGGCGGGCCGGGGGCCAAACTCGCTTCGCTCAAACATGGCCCCCGGACTTCCCCCGCCAATCC
>NZ_CBCSIU010000028.1:0-48652 GCF_965139205.1 Bordetella muralis | reverse complement strand
GTCCGGGGGCCATGTTTGAGCGAAGCGAGTTTGGCCCCCGGCCCGCCGATCCTTCACGGACGCAGGCCGAGTCCCCGTTCAGGGGACGAGTCAGCCGACCNGGCCTGNCCGCCCCTCCTGCCCGACTGTGGCAAACGTCTCAAGAACTCCGTACGTTCCCTCTAGCNCCCCCCAACCCATGCACCAATTCAGGGACACAGCCCCCTCTAAGTTTATAAATATAAGTAATATAAACAACCTTCTATATAACCTATAATGCCCCAATCTATCCGGGGCCATTATGAACCTGCAACAATTCCGTTTCGTCCGCGAGACCATTCGCCGCGACTTCAACCTGACCGAAGCCGCCCGGATGCTATACACCTCCCAGCCGGGGGTATCAAAGGCCATCATCGAGTTCGAAGACGAACTCGGCATCAAGATCTTCGAACGCCACGGCAAGCGCATCAAAGGCCTGACCAAGCCGGGCTTGGCAGTGTCCCAGGTGATCGACCGCATCATGCGCGAAGTCGACAACCTGAAAAAAGTCAGCGACGAGTTTGCCCGCCGCGACGAAGGCGGCCTGGTCATTGCATGCACTCATACCCAGGCACGCTATCTGTTGCCGCGCGTCATCCCGGACTTTCGCAAGCAATTCCCCAAAGTGCACCTGTCCTTGGCCGAGGGCAGCCCCGCCCAATTGGCCGAAATGGTGTTGCACGAACAAGCCGACCTGGCACTGGCGACCGAATCGCTCGCGCTGACCCCAGGCTTGGCGACCTTGCCCGTCTACGCCTGGGAGCACACTGTCGTAGTCCGGCCGGATCATCCCCTGGCCGAACTGACCTCCAGCGCTGCAAAGAACCTGACCCTGGCGCAATTGGCCGAATATCCCATCGTGACCTACGATCGCGCCTTTACCGGCCGCAGCACGATCGACGAAGTGTTCGCCAGCCAAAGCATCCATCCCGATATCGTGCTCGAGGCCATCGATGCCGACGTGATCAAGACCTACGTCGACGTCGGCCTGGGCATAGGTATCATTGCCGGAGTGGCCTACGATCCCCGCCGCGACGGCAATCTGGTCGGCCTGCCGGTAGGGCATCTGTTTGGCACACACACCACGCGCGTGGGAGTCAAGGCGGGCGTGTTCCTGCGTGATTACGTCTACACGTTCCTGGAAATGATGGCGCCTGCGCTGACTCGTCAGGTCGTCACCGATGCAGTGCAGGGCAGGCGTGAATAATCGCGGATTTCCTGCTATTGCCGATATACCGGCCCGGCTTCATGCCGGGTTTTTTTATCGCATTTCCTGTCATTTCCGGCTTAGCTTATTACCGATTTATGTGACTTCTTATCGCGTTTGAGAGCCTTGCTATGCCAGATCAAAACCCGATAAATATATTAAATAAGAACCGATCTCATTTGTGTTGACTAAAAAATAGGAATCATTATCATTAACTCCACTTCCTCAACGATCTGGAGTACACATCATGACATCAGCGCTTAGCGCAGTGGTAGTAGGCGCCGACAGGCTGGGCAATATTCCAGACCTGCTGAAAGGGCACAACATATCGATCACGCATCACATCAGTGGGCGTGATCCGTCTCATCAGAAAAAAACCCTGCAATTGCCCTCGGGCACTCAGCTGGTCATTTTGCTGACGGATTTTTTGGGCCACAACGTGATGAAGACCTTCCGGAATGCGGCCCAGCGCGGTGGTATCCGGGTCGTGGCATGCCGCCGTTCGGTATGCAGCATGCAGCAGGCTTTGCAGCAATGCGGCCTGTGCGGCCTGCATTGATGGCGCGCCTGCTCGGGCCCGATGTCAGCTGTTGCTGATCGGGCCTGTTTTCGTTTAACGCCGCGTGTTGCTGGCCGATGCCAACAGATTGCCATCGAGACGCCGGGCGCCGTTATAGCGTTTGGCCCAGTACTTCATGGTGATTTTTTCGATACGAACCACACCGCCCGCACTGGGCGAATGCACGAAGCGATCGTCGCCCAGATAGATTCCGACGTGCGAATAACGCCGTCCCAGAGTATTGAAAAACACCAGATCACCAGGACGCAACTCGGGCTTGTCGATCGACGTGCCTACCAATGCGATGGCCGATGCATTGCGAGGTAGTTTCAGTCCCAAACCTTGTTCGGCACTGTAGGCCACCAGGCCACTGCAATCAAAGCCCGTGTCAGGCGACGATCCACCATAGCGATAGCGTATGCCGAGTTGATCGAGCGCTGCGTCGATTAATGGATTGGTAATGGCCTGCCGCCGTTCGGCGCTGATCGTACGGCGAGTGGCGGTGGTAGTGGCCAGTGCCCCGATGGGATCGCTGGACAATGAGGCGAGTTCGATGTCCTGTTCGTCCAGGACGCCTGCGTCGGCACTATGGCGATTGGTGCCTGCGCAGCCCGCCAGTACCACGCAGAGGGCGGCAATCAGTAAACCCGGAATACGATAAGTAAAGCGGTCGCTTTGCGTATGGTGCGCGCGCGTCATGAGTGCCGGTGGAGGCTGCCCCGCAGAGGGACGCCGTAAAAATGTGGGATGCGGGGATTCTAGCAAATGCTTGGTTGCAAATTGGGTAAATGCTTACACCAATCGCTTATTTATTTTTTATTTTCGCCCCATCTGCGCAAAACCAGCTCGATAACTACGGGAATACCCCAGGTTCAGCGGCAAGTCTGATGCAAGCTTTGCCCGCGACAATAGCGCAAACGAGACCACAGCGTCCGCATATCACCGGAGACAGGTATGCAAAGAACCCGCGATTTTCACCGCCGTTCGATTGACGACCGCGATGCTTTTTGGCGCGCCGAGGCTGAGCGTATCCATTGGGAAACGCCCTTCGAACAAGTGCTGGATTTTTCCCGTCCGCCTTTTGCCCGCTGGTTTGTCGGGGGGCAGACCAATCTTTGCTACAACGCCGTTGACCGCTGGGTGCCGCAGCAGGCCGACCAGCCTGCATTGATCTGGGTATCTACCGAAGTCGATCAAGAGATCACGTACACGCGCCGGCAACTGTATGACGAGGTCAATGCCGTGGCTGCCATGCTGCGCGAGCAGGGTGTGGGCCGCGGCGACCGCGTGCTGCTTTATATGCCGATGGTGCCCGAGGCCGTGTTTACGATGCTCGCCTGTGCGCGTCTGGGGGCGGTGCATTCGGTGGTGTTTGGCGGATTCGCTTCGGTGAATCTGGCGCAGCGCATCGATGATGCGACACCCAAGGTCATCGTCTCGACCGATGCCGGCTCGCGTGCAGGCAAGGTCGTGCCGTACAAGCCCTTGCTCGACAAGGCGCTCAGCCTCTGCACGCGTCCGCCGGGCGCTGTGATCGTGCTGGATCGCGGCCTGGCGCCGTGCGATCGCCAACCGGGTCGGGACCTGGACTATGCCGAGCTGCGCCAGCGTCACGACGGCAGTCAGGTACCTGTGCAGTGGCTGGAGTCTTCCGAACCCAGCTATATCCTGTACACCTCCGGCACGACCGGCAAGCCTAAAGGCGTGCAACGCGATGTGGGCGGTTATGCCGTGGCGCTGGCGTCGTCCATGGAGTATCTGTTCGACGGCAAGCCGGGCGACACCTATTTTTGCACCAGTGACATAGGCTGGGTCGTCGGCCATTCTTATATTGTCTATGGTCCCTTGATCGGTGGACAGGCGACGATCCTGTACGAAGGCACACCGGTACGCCCCGATGGGGCAATATTGTGGAAGCTGGTCGAACGCTTTGGCGTCAATACCTTGTTTTCGGCACCGACCGCCGTGCGCGTGCTCAAACGCCAGGCGCCGGAGCTGCTCTCGCGGCATGATCTGTCATCGCTGCGTGCAGTCTATCTGGCCGGCGAGCCGCTTGATGAACCCACGGCACAATGGATTTCGCAAGGGCTGGGCAAGCCTATCATCGACAATTATTGGCAGACGGAATCGGGGTGGCCGATTCTCTCGGCCCAGCCTGGGGTCGAGCGGGTACCGACGCGTTTTGGCAGCCCTTCATTCCCCGTGTACGGCTTTGATGCCCGCATTGTCAGCGAGCACACCGGCGAGGATCTCGGGCCTGGCGAAAAGGGCGTGGTCGCGATAGCGCCGCCTCTGCCGCCCGGCGCGATGTCGACGATCTGGGGCGACGACGAACGGTTCGTACAGACCTATTTCACGTCGATTCCTGGCCGGCAGTTGTATTCGACCTTCGATTGGGGGAGGGTCGATGAGGACGGCTATTGGTTCATCCTGGGCCGTACCGACGATGTGATCAACGTGGCGGGTCATCGCCTGGGGACGCGCGAAATCGAAGAGTCCGTCAACAGCCACGCGGGGATTGCCGAATGCGCAGTCGTAGGCGTGGCCGATTCCTTGAAAGGCCAGGTGGCGATGGCCTTTGCCGTGCTGAAAAATCCCGCGGCGGCGGAACGGCCCGACGATGCGCGCGCGCTGGAAGGCGATATCATGCGCGTAGTGGAGGATCAGTTGGGCGCGGTGGCGCGCCCAGCCCGTATTCGGTTCGTGTCCGCCTTGCCGAAAACGCGCTCAGGCAAAGTCCTGCGCCGCGCGATCGTCGCCGTGTGCGAGGGCAGGGACCCGGGGGATCTCACTACGATCGAAGACCCTACCTCACTTGAACAAATAAAGGATTCGTTGCAATGAAAAGCAAACCCGTATTGACCGCCGAAGACGTCAAGAAAATCCTGGCGGCCGCCGAAGCACACGCCGTCAAGAACGGCTGGGCCGTGACCATCTCTGTGGTGGACGACGGTGGGCATACATTGGGTCTGCTGCGTCTGGACGGGGCCGCACCGATTTCCAGCTACATCTCGCCGGCCAAGGGCAAAACCGCCGCATTGGGCCGCCGTGAGTCCGCCGGCTACGAGGACATCATCAACAATGGCCGTTATGCCTTTCTGTCGGTTCCGCAGCTCGAAGGCCTGTTGGAGGGCGGTGTGCCCGTGATCGTCGACGGCGAAGTCGTGGGGGCGGTAGGCGTGTCCGGGGTGAAATCCTCCGAAGACGTCGAAATTGCTCGTGCAGGCATCGCCGCGCTAGGGCTGTGACACAGCCTTTGCCGCCACCGGCTGGCGCAACCGAGAGCACGCCGGGCAACGTCTCGAGCGCGCTGAATCCTGGCGTGGCTCGGCGCGAGGTCTGGGCCTGGGCGATGTATGACTTCGCCAATTCGGGCTATACCACCGTGATATTGACCACGGTGTTCAGTACGTATTTCGTCAGCGTGGTGGGCCAGCGCGCCCATTGGGCCACGCTGGCGTGGACGGCCGCGTTGTCGCTGTCATATCTGTTGATCATGTTGACCATGCCGCGGCTGGGCGCACGTGCCGATGCACGGGCCGCCAAGCGGCGATTGCTCTATACCAGCACCATAGGCTGCGTCGTCGCCACACTGGTGCTGACACAGGCCGGGCCGGGCGATGTGTGGCTGGCACTCGCTGCGCTGGCCGTGTCCAACTACTGCTATTGCATCGGCGAGTCGGTCGTGGCGGCCTTCTTGCCCGAGCTGGCGCGACCCGATGCGCTGGGCCGCGTATCGGGCTGGGGCTGGAGCTTTGGCTATTGCGGCGGCATGCTTACGCTGGGCTTGTCTCTGGCTGCAGTCACCGTAGGCGAATCGCGCGGATTGACTGCGTCCGAGTATGTGCCGTGGGTCATCGTCATCACTGCTGCCGTCTTTGCCCTGGCTGCCTTGCCCTCGTTTTTCCTGTTGCGCGAGCGGGCCAGGCCGCAAGGCATGGCGCTCAATGCGTCGGGGATGCTGAGCCAACTGGCTGCCGTGTGGCGCGATACCGGCACCCACTATCCCGAATTTCGTCGATTGCTGATGTGTGGCGCCTGCTATCAGGCCGGCATTGCCGTCGTCGTCACCCTGGCTGCCGTGTATGCAGATCAGGTCATGGGCTTTACCATGCCGCAGATCATGCTGCTGGTGTTCACCGTCAACATCGGTGCGGCCGTTGGCGCATTCAGTTTTGGCTACGTACAAGACCGTATTGGCCATAAACGAGCCTTGGCCATCACCCTCGTTGGCTGGATCATCATGGTGTTGGTGGCCTATGCTGCCGTGACCGTGGCGGTATTCTGGGTCGCTGCCATCCTGGCAGGCCTGTGCATGGGCACAAGCCAGAGCGCCGGCCGCGCGATGGTGGGTGCGCTCGCGCCCGGCAAACGCCTGGCCGAATTCTTCGCCCTCTGGACCTTCGCCGTACAACTGGCCGCCGTCGTCGGGCCATTGACCTATGGCCTGGTCACCTGGTTGACGATGGGCAATCATCGCCTGGCCATCCTGGTCACGGGCATCTTCTTTGTCGGCGGCCTGTTGCTACTGACCCGCGTCGACGTACGCCGCGGCCTGGCACGCCGCGCCCAAGAGCCCGCGTAGATCGTCACGACCAAGTATCCGCGAACAACAGAAATCGCGAGCCAGCGGCCGCCGAGTAAAAGCTCCGTCGGCCCGTAGAGCGGCGATTCAGCCTCGCGCAGCGAGGCCGAGGCCCCTGCTCACGGGCCGAGTCGCCGCGATAGGNCCGGCGGGGCTTTTACACGNCGGCCGCTGGCGCCAAAAGAACTCTACAGGCCGCAGTCATGCAATGCCCAAACCGCCCCTGAGTCCAACCCACGCATCCTCGTCCCATGCTGCACCGCCATAAAACACCCCTTCCCAGACTGTTATCCTTACACCAACAGCCGTGACCCACGCCTCGCGCAGGCCCGAAAGCCCCAAGCGATCTGCACCATCGTAAGGTGCCCGTAAGAGCACGGCGATACGGTTAGGTATAGCCAGCATTGCCATACCTAAAACACCACGCATTCGGAGACAGAACCATGTCCAACACTATCGAGTCCGTCCTGGTCGAAACGCGCGTATTCCCGCCGCCTGAGCGGGCAACAAAAGGCGCCCGCATCGACAGCCTCGATGCCTATCGCGCCCTGTGCCAGGAGGTCGAACAGGATTTCGACGGTTTCTGGACCCGCCATGCGCGCGAGCATCTGACCTGGACCAAACCTTTTACCGAGGTCCTGGACGAGTCCAACGCACCGTTTTACCGCTGGTTCGGCGACGGCGAACTCAACGTGTCCGCCAACTGCCTCGACGTGCATCTGACCAATGGCAACGCTGACAAAACCGCCATCATTTTCGAGGCCGACGACGGCAAAGTCGCCAAAGTCACCTATCGCGAATTGCTGGCGCGAGTCAGCCGTTTTGCCAATGGCCTGAAATCCCTGGGATACAAAACAGGCGACCGCGCCATCATCTACATGCCCATGTCGATCGAGGCCGTCGTCGCCATGCAGGCCTGCGCACGCCTGGGCGTCACCCATTCCGTCGTGTTCGGTGGTTTCTCCGCCAAGAGCCTGCAAGAACGCATCGGCGATGTGGGCGCATCGGTCGTGATCACCGCCGACGAACAAGTGCGCGGCGGCAAGACTATCCCGCTCAAGCCTGCCGTCGATGATGCCATTGCCATGGGCGGCTGCGATGCCGTGACCAAGATCGTCGTCTATCGCCGCACCGGTGGCAACATTCCCTGGACCGAAGGGCGCGACCTGTGGATGCATGATGTCGAATCCGGCCAGTCCGATACCTGCGAGCCCGTGCCGGTCAACGCCGAGCACCCGCTCTTCATCCTGTATACCTCCGGTTCTACTGGCAAACCCAAGGGCGTGCAGCACTCGTCGGCCGGTTATCTGTTGTGGGCCTTGCTGACGGTCAAATGGACTTTCGACGCGCGTAAAGACGACGTCTATTGGTGCACCGCCGATGTGGGCTGGGTCACGGGCCACACCTACATTACCTATGGGCCGTTGGCCGCAGGCCTGACGCAAATCGTCTTCGAGGGCGTGCCTACCTATCCGGATGCGGGCCGTTTCTGGGACATGATTGCACGGCACAAGGTCACGACGTTCTACACGGCGCCGACGGCCATCCGTTCGCTGATCAAGGCCTCCGAGGCCACGCCGTCCACGCATCCGGGCAACTACGATTTGAACAGCCTGCGCATCATCGGAACAGTCGGCGAGCCCATCAATCCCGAGGCCTGGATGTGGTACCACAAGAACGTGGGCCAGGAACGTTGCCCCATCGTGGACACCTGGTGGCAGACCGAGACTGGCGGCCACATGATCAATCCCTTGCCGGGCGCCACGCCGACCAAGCCGGGCTCGTGCACCTTGCCTTTGCCGGGGATTGCGGCGGCGATCGTGGACGAAACGGGCAAGGACGTCGAGCCGGGCAATGGCGGGTTCCTGGCGATCAAACGCCCGTGGCCGTCGATGATCCGCACGATCTGGGGCGACCCGGAGCGCTTCAAGAAAAGCTATTTCCCGCCGGAACTCAACGGCTGCTATCTGGCCGGTGATGGCGCACAGCGCGATGCCGATGGCTATTTCTGGATCATGGGCCGTATCGATGACGTGCTCAACGTGTCCGGCCATCGTTTGGGAACGATGGAGGTCGAGTCCGCCCTGGTCGCGCATGAGTTGGTGGCCGAGGCCGCTGTCGTGGGCCGTCCCGACGACACGACCGGCGAGGCCGTGGTGGCCTTTGTGGTGCTCAAGGGGGCTCGCCCCGAGGGTGATCAGGCACAAGCGATTGCCAAGCAATTGCGCGACTGGGTCGGCAAGGAAATCGGCCCCATCGCCAAACCGAAAGACATCCGTTTCGGCGACAACCTGCCCAAGACCCGCTCGGGCAAGATCATGCGCCGTTTGTTGCGTGTCGTCGCCAAGGGCGAGGAAATCACGCAGGACGTGTCCACATTGGAGAACCCCGCCATTCTGGATCAACTGGCGAAATCGGTGTGACGCCGGCTCTGAACCAGGTGCTGTTCTATTCGATCCGTCAGGGGAATCCCCGGCTGACGAACGCGATGTGCCGGTCATGATCACCAGCGATGTCATATCGATGACGTCAGCATGATCTACCGTTCCGATTCCCGAACAGGGGCGGAGCGGGTCGGTCGGCGACAGGAGTATCATCGAGTGCGCTCGATCCGACTGATGTCGGATCGAGCGCTTTTTCTTTTCTTTGACGAGTTTTTCAGTGAGTAGCAGCAATTTCGATAGGACCGGCCTGATTTTGATGTTCACCACGATTGTGGTGTGGGCAGGAAGTTGGATATCGATGAAGCTGCTGGTCGCGTACATGGGGCCATTTCAAGTCGTGGCCGCACGATATTTGATTGGCGCAGCAGTGTTGTTCGCATTGCTGATCGTGTTGCGGCGGCCGCTGGCGATGACGCCTTGGAAATTGACCTTGCTCACGGGTTTGACGCAAACGGCTGGGTTTCAGACACTGGTTCAACTGGCCTTGCTCAGCGGCGGTGTAGGCAAGGTTTCGGTATTGGCGTACACCATGCCGTTCTGGGTAATCCCGTTTGCCTGGCTTATTCTGAAGGAGCGGCCGACGGCGCGTCATGGCGTTGCAATCGCTGTGGCCGCGGCGGGCTTGGTCTGTTTTCTGCAACCGTGGAGCGGGATGGGGGATTGGGCTTCGGCTGTTCTCGCGCTCGCCGGAGGCCTGAGCTGGGGATTGGGAACGGTGCTGTCCAAACGCATGTTCGATCTGCACGCGCCGGATTTGATGACCTTCACCACCTGGCAGATGTTGCTGGGCGGATTGTTGACGGTACCTGCCGCGATCTGGGTGCCCCATGCGCCCGTGGTGTGGGGATGGGAGGTCACTTTGGGGCTGCTTTATTCCGGCCTGATTGCCACGGCGGCGGGATGGCTGCTGTGGTTGTCAGTGGTGCGCCGTGTGCCTGCATCGATCGCGGGGTTGTCCAGTTTGGGTGTGCCCATCATGGCAACACTGCTGGCGTGGCNGCTGCNGGGCGAGCAGCCGGCGACTGTGGAAATAATGGGAATGGCGCTGGTCATGGTGGGATTGGTCGTAGTGAGCCGAGCGCCTCGTAGTAAAACCAAGTAAACGATCGGCGGCCTGATGGCCGCGCCTCTTTTTTCCCGGTGTCGATGATGCTGGGGTATATCGGGAGCTTTTGATGATTGATCTGCGTAGCGATACCGTCACTCGGCCGACTGCCGCCATGTTGCAGGCGATGGCCAATGCACCTGTGGGCGATGATGTGATGGGGGCGGATCCTACCGTTCAGCGGCTGCAGCAAACGCTGGCCGAGCGCGTAGGTAAAGAAGCGGGATTGTTTTTCCCATCCGGCACGCAAAGCAATCTGGCGGCGCTGATGGCGCATTGCGGGCGAGGCGACGAATATTTGGTGGGCCAGTTGGCGCACACCTATAAATACGAGGGCGGTGGGGCGGCGGTGCTGGGCAGTATCCAGCCGCAGCCGGTCGAACACGCCGACGATGGCAGCCTGCCGTTGGAAAAGTTGGCAGCAGCCGTCAAACCCAAAGGTGACCCGCACTACGCGCGTACGCGTCTGTTGGCGCTGGAAAACACCTTTCAAGGCAAAGTGATTCCAGCGGCCTATATCGATCAGGCCGCCCAGTTTGCGCGAGAGCATGGGCTGGGCTTGCACCTGGATGGCGCTCGTGTGTTCAATGCGGCGGTCGCGTCAGGCCGTACGGCACATGAGGTGTGTGCGCCTTTCGATAGCGTCTCAATCTGCTTTTCCAAGGGGCTGGGCGCGCCAGTGGGGTCTGTGCTGGTTGGCAGCAAAGCCCTGATTGACGAGGCACGCCGTTGGCGCAAAGTGTTGGGCGGCGGCATGCGGCAATCAGGTTTTCTGGCGGCGGCGTGTTTGCATGCCCTGGACCATCATGTCGAGCGTCTGGCACAAGACCACGAGAATGCCGCGTTGCTGGCAGAGGGGCTGCGTGGCATTGACGGTGTGCAGGTGCTGGCCCAGAACACCAACATGGTGTTTGCCGAATTCGCGCCTGAGCATACTGAAAAGCTGTCCCAAGCCTTGCAGGCACAGGACATCATCCTCCGTGCGGTCTATCGTGGCCCGACGCGTATGGTGACGCACTTGGATGTGTCGCAAGACGACATCCGCAAAGTGGTCGACGCTGTTCGGGCGTATTTCGGTTGACGCGATAGGTGTGTGCGTGTCGCAGAAAATGCCGCGCACCGCAACTAGCGCAATAGTGCGGCGTAGCCAGCGCGCGAATCAGGCCACGCTGGTGTCCAGCCGCTGGCTCGCAGCCGTGCATTGCTGAGTTTTTTACTGCCTACATTGGCGGGCGCGGGGCCTTCGCCAGGGGGCTGTGCGTGGATCAGCGCTGCCAGATATTCGTAAAGCGTGTGCAGTGGCAAAGGCGTATCGTCGCCGCCCAGATAGAGCGCATCCGGATGTGGCAATGCCAGCAGATGCACCGCCGCCGCCGCCGCATCGTCGATGTGAATTCGATTGGCCCAATGCGGCGGGTGCCGGGGAGCGCGCGCGGATCCGGCGCGGAGCCGTTCGATCAACTGCAGACGGCCAGGGCCATACAGCCCAGCCAGACGCAGGCTGATGGAGGATACGGACTGCGCGGCCAGCCAGCGTTCCGTGTCAAGCAAAATGCGGCCATTAAAGCCTGCTGGATCAGTAGGTGTCGACTCGTCGATCCACTCGCCATGGTGTTCTCCATACACGGCAGTCGATGATACGAACAAGACCCGTTGCAAGGCCGTGTGATCCAGCGCAGTCAACAGTGCGGGCAGCCCCTCTTGAAACACCGCGCGATAGACATCGGGATCGCGCGAATCCGGTGCGGGCAGATAGGCGACATGCGTGATGCCCGCCGGTAATGTGGCGAGTGTTTCCGGACGCGTCAAATCCCCTTGCAGCCAGCGTATGGCGGGCTCGCGCCCATCATCGCGCGGCGGCCGGCGGCGCAGCGCCCAGACTTCGGCGCCGCGTGCCGACAAGTGCTGTGCTACGCGCAAGCCCAGATCTCCGCAGCCTGCCAGCAACACGCGCTCTGTCATGGATTACATCCCGCTATAGACGGGGCCTTCGCCGCCCTGGGGCGCCACCCAGACGATGTTCTGCGTCGGATCTTTGATGTCGCAGGTCTTGCAATGCACGCAGTTTTGCGCATTGATCTGCAGACGATCGTCGCCATGGTCGTCTTTGACGAATTCGTACACCCCGGCCGGACAGTAGCGGGATTCCGGACCGCCGTATTTGGCCAGGTTGACCGACACCGGAATGGTCGGGTCTTTCAGCGTCAGGTGGACGGGTTCGTTTTCATCGTGATTGGTGTTCGAGATGAAAACCGAGCTGAGTTTGTCGAACGTCAGCTTGCCGTCCGGCTTCGGATAGTCGATGCGCGCACATTCCGAGGCAGGCTGCAGGCAGGCATGGTCGGGTTTGGTGCGGTGGATGGTCCAGGGAATATTGCCCTTGAGGACGAATTGCTCGATGCCCGTCATGATGGTGGCGATCGTGCGGCCCTTTTTGAACCATTGTTTGAAATTGCGCGCCTTGTTCAATTCGGTGTGCAGCCACGACGACTCGAACGCAGCCGGGTAGGCCGAGAGTTCGTCCTGTTTGCGGTCGGCGACGACGGCGTCAAAGGTGGCGTCGGCTGCCAGCATGCCGGTCTTGATCGCGGCGTGGCTTCCCTTGATGCGCGATGCGTTCAAGAAGCCCGCTTCGCAGCCGACCAGCACGCCGCCCGGGAACGTGAGTTTGGGCAAGGACAGCAACCCACCCGCCGTAATGGCCCGTGCGCCGTATGCGATGCGTTTGCCGCCTTCGAACGTCGGACGAATGGCGGGATGTGTCTTGTAGCGTTGGAACTCGTCAAAAGGCGAGAGCCAGGGGTTGGCGTAGTCCAGGCCCACGACCATGCCGACCGCGACCAGGTTGTTATCGAGGTGATAGAGGAACGAGCCGCCGTAGGTGTCGGCGTCCAGCGGCCAGCCAGCCGTGTGCACGACGAGGCCGGGCCGCGATTGCGCGGGGTCGATTTCCCACATTTCTTTCAACCCGATCCCGTAAGCCTGCGGGTCGCGGCCCTCGTCGAGCTTGTAGCGCTCGATCAACTGGCGTCCCAACTGGCCTCGCGCGCCTTCGGCAAAGATGGTGTAGCGCGCCAGGAGCTCCATGCCGGGCTGGTAGTGTTCGGTGTGCGAACCGTCGCGCGCCACGCCCATGTCGCCCGTGGCCACGCCACGCACCGCGCCGTTTTCGTCGTACAGGACTTCAGCAGCGGCAAAGCCGGGGAAAATATCGACGCCGGCGGCTTCCGCCTGCTCGCCCATCCATTTCACGACGTCGCCCAAACGGACGATGTAATTGCCGTGATTCTGAAAACAGGCTGGCAAGAGCCAATTAGGCGTGCTGCGCGCGCCCGTCTGGCTCAGGAACAGGAACCGGTCCTCGGTGACGGGCACATTCAGCGGTGCGCCCTTGTCTTTCCAGTCTGGAATCAACTCCGTCAGTGCCTGCGGGTCCATCACCGCGCCAGAGAGGATGTGAGCACCGAGCTCGGCGCCTTTCTCCAATACGCACACGCTCAGTTCGTGATTTTTCTGGGTGGCCAGCTGCTTTAGACGTAGCGCAGCAGCCAAGCCAGCCGGCCCGCCACCCACAATGACCACGTCATATTCCATCGACTCGCGTTCGGACATTACTCCAATCCCCTCTAATGGTGCCTTCTGATGTTGCAAGGAAGTATTATCATTGATTGTATTGCAATGCTGCGGTGCAGGAATTTTTGCCGCCGGGCCGCCCCAAGGCAAAAACGCCCCCTCGGGGGGCAGCAAGCCGTAGGCGCGGCGTGGGGGCGTTTTTAGGAGTTCTCCGTGAGTCAGGAGCTTTACGGCTCGCGCACCCTTCAGGTGGGCGATTGCCATCATGTCGATTTGCCCATGCGTTGGGGCGATGCCGACCCGCTCAATCATATGAACAACACCGTCTACTTTCGTATGATGGAAGAGGCGCGTATGCAGATGCTCTATGGCAGCGCCATGGTGCTGCCATCCGATCAAGGCTTTATCCTGGCGCACGCATCCTGTGATTTTGTCCGATCTTTCACGTACCCCTGCGATGTGCGTGTCACGCACAAAGTTACCCGCATCGGCCGCTCCAGCCTGGAAACAGACTTGATCCTGGGTAAGTCCGACGACGACACAGGACCCTATGCGCAGGGGCGCACGGTGATGGTCTGGATCGACTATGGCACCAATCGCTCTGCGCCGTTGCCGGATCAGGTGCTGCGGGCATTGGCTGCAGCGTGCGTGCCCGCGGCGCAAGCCTAGGACGATTCACGTCGCCAAGCCGCTACAATCAACGCAAACATCAAAAGCAGTCAATATTCGACCGGGCGTGCCACCCCTTGCAGCCGCGCCTATCCAATTTGGAATGTCATTAGGAGTTGGAGAGATGGACAAAGTGTATGCAAGCGCCGCCGAGGCGCTGGCAGGTGTCGTCAAAGACGACCAGATGATTGCCGTGGGCGGTTTCGGCCTGTGCGGCATTCCCGAGGCGTTGATCGCTGCGCTGCGTGATTCGGGTGTGAAAAACCTGACCTGCATCAGCAACAACGCCGGGGTGGATGGGTTTGGTTTGGGCCAGTTGCTCAACACCCGCCAGGTGCGCAAAATGATCGCCTCATATGTGGGCGAAAACAAGGAATTCGAACGCCAGTACCTGGCAGGCGAACTCGAGCTGGAATTCACGCCGCAGGGCACGCTGGCAGAAAAACTGCGTGCCGGCGGTGCCGGTATTCCGGCGTTTTTCACTCGCACGGGCGTGGGCACGATCGTGGCCGATGGCAAAGAGTTGCGCGAGTTTGACGGCCAGCAATACGTCATGGAGCGTTCCTTGGTGCCCGATGTGTCGCTGGTCAAGGCGCACATCGCCGACCGCAGCGGCAACCTGGTGTTCCGCAAGACCGCGCGCAATTTCAATCCCAACGTGGCGATGGCGGGCAAGATCACCGTGGTCGAAGTCGAGAAAATCGTCGACACCGGATCGCTCGACCCCGATCAGATCCATCTTCCGGGCATTTACGTGCATCGCATCGTGGTAAATGCGAATCCGGAAAAGCGCATCGAACAACGCACCACTCGCCCGGCCTAAGGAGAAGACGACATGGCATGGTCCCGCGATGAAATGGCGGCACGCGCCGCGCGCGAGCTGCAAGACGGCTTTTATGTGAACCTGGGCATTGGTCTGCCTACCCTGGTCGCCAACCACGTGCCCGCGGGCATCGAGGTATGGCTGCAATCCGAGAACGGTCTGTTGGGCATCGGCCCATTTCCGACTGACGATCAGGTCGATCCTGATCTGATCAATGCTGGCAAGCAAACGGTCACGACCTTGCCCGGCTCGTCGATTTTTTCCTCGGCTGATTCCTTTGCGATGATCCGCGGCGGCAAGATCAACCTGGCGATTCTGGGCGCGATGCAGGTCTCGGAAAAGGGCGATCTGGCCAACTGGATGATCCCCGGCAAAATGGTCAAGGGCATGGGCGGCGCCATGGATCTGGTTGCTGGCGTCGGCAAGGTTGTGGTCCTGATGGAGCACGTGGCCAAGAAAAAAGACGGCACCGAGGACATCAAGCTGTTGCCTGAGTGCAATTTGCCGTTGACCGGCGTCGGCGTGGTCAACCTGATCATCACCGATCTGGGCGTGATGGAAGTCACGGACAACGGTTTGAAACTGCTGGAGCTGGCTCCTGGCGTGACGGTGGATGAAATCCAGAGCAAGACCCAGGCCAAACTGGACGTCTCCGGCGTGTAAACCTAGTTATTGGTGACGGCAAAAAACCCTGCCTCGGCGGGGTTTTTTATTTCACCATGACTCCAGCTCATCATATGCCGGTGCTTTCTGAAACCTGACCCGGCATCCGCTGCTGGCCTATAAACGTATTCCTCTGGACCAACTGCTGCGGTTCCGCTGATGCCTTGCGACCCTCAGCTGTGCGAAGGCCACGCCCGTAGCGCAGTCGCAGGTAGAGATGCTGCGTGCACGTAGTGAACCCCCTACATCGTCTTGGCTGCAGATGCTATGGCTGATTCAGCCTCGGCACGAGCCTGTCGAATACTGCGTGCGGGCGGTTGGCCGAACAGACGGGCGTACTCGCGTGTAAATTGCGGAACGCTTTCATAGCCGACCGCATCTGAGGCATGTGTTATCGATACGCCTTCGTGCAGCATTCGGCGACGGGCTTCAATCAGGCGCAGTTGCTTTTGGAACTGCAAAGGGGTGAGCGAGGTGATGCTACGAAAGTGAGTGTGAAATGCCGATATGCTCATACTTGCCGCATGGGCTAACGTTTCGATCCGTATCGGCTGGGCATACTTTTCGCGCAGGATCGCCACGGCACGTGCAATTCGTTGGGCGTGACTGTCAGCGACGCCCAGCGCACGCATGGCGCCGCCATGGCGTCCTGAGAGTAGCCAAAAATGCAGCTCACGTACCAAGGAACGTTCCAGCACAGCCAAATGGTGCGGTTGGTCTAGCAGTCGCAGTAGTCGCAAGACTGTGTCGGCGAATTCGACCTCGGTCGGTGCCACCCGCAGTGGTTCTTGTACCGCTAATGGCATGGCACCAATCTCGCTGATCAGATCAGCAATCACTGTGGTATCCAACTCCATCACCAGCGAGTAATACGGCACTGCTTGACTGGCCTGAATAATCTGGCTGACGGTGGGCACATGGTTGCTGATGAGCAATGATTCCCCCGCCCCGAAATCCAGGCTGTGCTCGCCCATGCTGACCCGTTTGCTCCCTTGGAGCACCATTGCCACCAGCGGCTTTGAAATAGCGTATTGCAGTGGGCCCGGCGCTGTTTCGCGCAAAATCACGATGCCGGACACGGGCGTGGCCGCGACGCCATAGGCATTATCAACGTGCAGATCCGCATATCGTCGAACATGCTCAAGCAGGGTTTTAGGAGGCGTCATGTTCAATTGGAAAAGCAGGGGGCTATCACCTACGCGACAAAAATAATCAGGCAATTCTATGTTGATGTATTTCACTATACATCTCTGCGCTAATTCAATACTTCGTGATGAGTATTAAATTTTTAGGCAAAAATTTCACAGGATTGCGCAACCCATAGGGATACTGCCAACCTACCATGACGACTCCTTCAATCTATGCGGAGTTCCTTCGTCATGAGCACTATTTCTCTTGTCACTGGCGCCAGCCGTGGCCTTGGCCGTAATACGGCCCTCAGCATCGCCCGTCACGGCGGCGACGTGATCGTCACCTACCGTAGTGGCAAGGATGCTGCCGAGGCGGTCGTCGCGGAAATCCAGGCGTTGGGTCGCAAGGCCGTGGCCCTGCAACTGGATGCTGCCGAGATTGCCAGTTTCTCTACTTTCGTGAACGCAGTGCGCACCACACTACGCCAGAACTGGCAGCGCGACACGCTTGACCATCTGATCAACAACGCTGGTCACGGCGAAATGGCAGACTTTGCCGCTACCACTGAAGCGCAGTTCGACGCACTATTCAACGTGCACGTTAAAGGCGTTTTCTTTCTGACCCAGGCGCTGTTGCCGGTACTGGCAGATGGTGGGCGCATCGTCAATTTTTCCTCGGGCCTGACCCGTGCGTCCTTTCCTGGCTTCTCGGCCTACTCAGCCGCCAAGGGCGCCGTCGAAACATTGACCATCTACATGGCCAAAGAGCTAGGCAGCCGTGGCATCACCGTGAATGCGGTAGCCCCCGGTGCGATCGAAACTGACTTTCTTGGTGGCGCGGTGCGTGACATTCCCGATTACAACAAGGCGTTTGCCGACATGACTGCTCTTGGGCGAGTAGGTGTACCCGACGACATCGGTCCGATGATCGCCAGCCTGTTGGGCCCAGACAACCGCTGGATCAATGGTCAGCGCATCGAAGTTTCCGGTGGTCAGTCACTTTGAGTCAGATTGTGGGATTGTTTTGACCGTGCGGGCGGTGCAGGCAGCGGTCGGTCCGACAAGGTAGCTCACAGCAGCATTGGCGTGTTCGGGTTTGAGGGCCGCAGTACGTGCCTGAGCTGGTGCAATGGCCGCAGTGTTTCGCTACTATTTCTCAAGGTCTGTTGGCGTTTGATTGTTTGTCCCAGTATGTTCGATTGGGCAGTTTTTCTGGATAATCCATCCAGCTGCGACGGATTTATCGACGTTGCCTTCGTGTATATGCTGAAACTCCTTTCCATCCGATCAGGAGTTTTTCCATGGCAGACCATTCCATCAAAGGTAAAGTCGCGTTGATCGCGGGCGGCGCAAAGAACCTGGGCGGCTTGATCGCGCGTGATCTGGCTGAACAGGGCGCCAAGGCCGTGGCCATTCACTACAACAGCGCAGCGAGCAAAGCCGATGCCGACGCCACGGTGGCCGCAATTCAGGCCGCGGGGGCCAAGGCGGTCGCGATCCAGGCAGATTTGACAACGGCCGGTGCTGTCGAAAAGCTCTTTGCCGATGCGATCGCTGCGGTGGGCAAGCCCGATATCGCGATCAATACGGTGGGCAAGGTTCTGAAAAAGCCATTCACCGAGATCACTGAGGCCGAATACGACGACATGACGGCGGTGAATGCCAAGTCCGCCTTCTTCTTTTTGAAAGAAGCGGGAAAACACGTCAACGACAATGGCAAGGTCGTGACGCTGGTGACGTCGCTCTTGGGTGCGTTCACGCCGTTCTATGCTGCGTATGCCGGTACCAAGGCGCCGGTTGAACACTTTACGCGAGCCGCGGCAAAGGAATTCGGTGCCCGAGGCATCTCTGTCACGGCCGTCGGGCCGGGCCCGATGGACACGCCATTCTTTTATCCTGCCGAAGGCGCTGATGCCGTGGCTTACCACAAGACAGCCGCCGCGCTGTCGCCGTTGTCGAAAACGGGCTTGACGGATATCGAGGATGTCGTACCCTTTATCCGTCATTTGGTCAGTGACGGCTGGTGGATCACAGGGCAGACGATCTTGATCAACGGTGGCTATACCACCAAGTGAGGACACTATGCGTACGGTGATTTTTATCGTGGTGGGGCTGGTCGTGGCGGCAGCGCTGCTGCGTTGGGTCCCCGTACCATATCGGACCTGGGCTGCGGGCGTGTTTACCGCGGGCTGGTTTGGTGTGTCGGCCTGGAATTTGCGCACAGGCTTGTCACACGGATACACCTTGGCCG
This sequence comes from Bordetella muralis, assembly GCF_965139205.1. Classification (GTDB taxonomy): domain Bacteria; phylum Pseudomonadota; class Gammaproteobacteria; order Burkholderiales; family Burkholderiaceae_B; genus Bordetella_A; species Bordetella_A muralis. Next base: position 29,625 of record NZ_CBCSIU010000028.1, on the reverse strand, counting down.
AAGAATTGCCCATTCACGTGGCGCTCTTTGGTATTCCTGTTGCAATGGCCTGGGGGGTATGGTGGTGGTTACGACGTTAAATACAGGACGGGCCGATGCGCACGATCTGCCTGACGAGGCGGTGGCGGTAGTGCGATTTTGGCGCGACGCCGGTGCTGATCGCTGGTTCAACAAATCAGCGGCGTTTGACGATGAGTTCCGCGGGCGCTTTCTGTCTCTGCATGAGGCGGCCGCACGTGGCGAGCTTGATGGCTGGGCACAGACGGCCGAGGGGGCATTGGCGCTGCTGATATTGCTGGATCAGTTCCCGCGCAATGCCTTCAGGGGGACGGCTCGCATGTACGAGACCGACGCGCGAGCCAGAATGATCGCGCACCAGGCCGTCGACAATGGTCTGGATGACCAGGTAGAAAAGGCGCTACGCGTTTTCTTTTATCTGCCATTTTCCCATTCCGAAAATATCCAGGATCAACGTCGCGGGGTCGAGCGGAATCAGCGCTTGGGACAGCCGTGGTTAACACATGCGTTGGGACATGCCGACATCATTGAACGCTTTGGCCGTTTTCCTCATCGCAATCCTCTGCTGGGGCGCAGTACGACAGCGCAGGAACAGGCTTTTCTCGATGCGGGCGGCTTCACTGGCTGACCTCCTTGATTTTTTACCGCTGGGTCGTACCAAGGTAAAAAGCCCCCTCGGGGGGCAGCAAGCCGAAGGCGCGGCGTGGGGGGATTTTCTAACGCCCATAGGCGAGCTACGTGGATAAATTCGATCAATATCGTGTGTTTGTCCAGGTCGCGGAAATGGGCAGCTTTATCAAGGCGGCCCACGCGCTTGATTTACCGAGAGCCTCCGTCTCTGCGGCCGTTCAACAGCTGGAGACGCGAATGGGGGCCCGCCTGCTGCACCGGACGACGCGGCATGTGCGGTTGACGGCCGACGGCGAGCAGTTGCTCGAACGCGTGCGGCCCTTGCTGAGTGAAATCGAAAGCATCGATCAGTTGTTCGAGCTCAGCGAACGTCAGGTGTCGGGCCGCCTGAATATCGACGTGCCGAGCCGCATCGCCAGGCGGTTGATAGCCCCGGCGCTACCCACCTTGTTGCGCCGCCACCCTCGCTTGCAATTGGCGCTGGGGTCTTCGGACCGTGTAATTGACTTGATTCAGGAAGGGGTCGATTGTGCCGTACGTATCGGCACGCTGCACGATAGCAGCCTCGTGGTGCGGCCTTTGGGGCGCATCGCATTGATTAATTGCGCCAGCCCCGCGTATCTGCGAGAGCAGGGTGAGCCTGCCCATCCGGATGATCTGGCTGCTGGCCATTGGGCGGTAGGCTATGCGTCCGCGACCACGGGGCGCGAAATGCCATGGGAGTATGTCGGCCCGGACGGGGAGGAGCATGCGCTGGTATTGCCCAGCCGGGTGATCGTAAACAATGCCGAGAGCTACATCGCCTGCTGCCTGGCAGGGATGGGATTGATACAAATTCCCCGTTTCGACGTGCAGCACTTGCTGGACACGGGCGCGTTGTGCGAGGTTCTGCCCGGCTATCGCGCCGCAGCCATGCCCGTGGCCTTGCTTTATCCCCATCGCCGCCAGCGCTCCCGGCGGCTGGCTGTGTTTCTGGAGTGGTTCGAGCACCTGATGCGGCCGTATTTGGGGTAATCCCTCGGTATGAAAATTAATTTTCTTGAATACAATTACAATGTAAATTAATTTACACACGCCGGCTCGTCGCCGTATTCCCTACGTAGCACCTCCCGATTCATGACTCAGGCGCCTTTGTCTGTTGCCGCGCGGATAGCCCGTGCGCAGCCCTCGTTCAGCCGCATCCAGCATCAGATGGCGGAATACGTGCTCGCGCATCAGTTTCGTGTGGCGACCATGACGATCGACGAGTTTGCGGCAGCGGCCGGGGTGTCGGTGGCTTCGGCCAACCGTTTCGCCCGCGCTCTGGATTTACCGGGCTATCCGCAATTCCGCGCTGAGTTGGCGCGCGGGTTCGAGTCCGCTCTCGAGCCGGTAGAGAAAATGCGCGTTGAGCTGGCTCATTCCGCCACGGCGGCGCAAGTCATGGCCTCCGCGCTGGAAGAAGACATTCGCAATGCGCAGCGCACCCTGCAGGAATTGGATCCGCAGGCCTGTGAGCGCGCGGTGGATATGGTGTTGGCTGCCGAGCGCGTGTTCATTATTGGTTTTGGGTCCAGCGGCTTTTTGGCGGGGCTTCTGCAACGCGGCCTGTATATGCATTTGCATGCCTGTGAGTCGCTGGCCGGTCCTGGCGGCGTGTCGCATGCCGCCCGCCAGATGGTTCGTATGACATCGCGTGACCTGGTCATCGCGATTGGCTTTCCGCGTTATCTGGCCGATACCGTGACCCTGAGCCAGGCGGCGCAGCAGGCCGGTGTGCCGGTGCTGGTGTTGACGGACAAGGCAACCTCGCCGTTGGCGCCGTTGGCAACCGTGGCGTTATACGCCCATACCGCGCGCCAGTTGTCGTCCAATTCGGAGACGGCTGCATTGGGGCTGATAGAGGGTCTGTCCGCCGCGGTAGCCCATCGTTCCAAGAATTCAATTCAGGCCGCTGCAGGCGTGACGCAGTCCGTCATGCCGTGGCTATTTCATGGTGCAGGAGCAGGAAAAAGATGATTCAGCCGGTGATCGCCATTCACGGCGGGGCAGGGGCCATGTCGCGGGCCGCTATGTCGCCCGAGAAAGAGCAAGAGTATCTGCAGGCGTTGCGCAGCATCGTTCAGGCTGGCCAGGCTGTGTTGGCACAGGGCGGCAGCGCGTTGGATGCCGTGACTGAGGCAGTGCGTTTGCTCGAGGACTGTCCCTTGTTCAATGCGGGCCACGGCGCGGTGTTCACCAGTACCGGTACGCACGAGCTGGACGCCTCGATCATGGATGGCGCGACGTTGCGCTCCGGCGCGATCGCCAATGTCAATTGTGTGCGCAACCCTGTGTTGGCCGCACGCAAGGTCATGGAAAACAGCAAGCACGTATTTTTTGTCGGTGACGGCGCCGTCGATTTCGCTCGCAGCGAAGGCCTGGAAATCGTCGATCCGTCGTATTTCTCGACCGAAGCGCGTCGCGAACAATTGTTGCGCGTGCAGCGCGAGAACCCCGAGGCTGCCGTGTTGGATCACGATGGTCAGGCGCTGGTGGCGCGTGGCCAGCCGGCCCCGGCAGACCCGCTGGATGCCGACAAGAAATTCGGTACGGTGGGCGCCGTCGCCGTCGATGCGCAGGGCAATGTCGCTGCCGCAACGTCGACCGGCGGTATCACCAACAAGCAGGTTGGCCGCGTAGGCGATGCACCGATGATTGGAGCAGGCTGCTACGCGAATAACCGCACCTGCGCAGTGTCCACGACCGGCACGGGCGAGATGTTCATCCGCATGGTCGCGGCCTATGACGTGTCGGCGTTGATGGAATATCAGGGCGCTTCGCTCGAGGCAGCGGCCAGTCGCGTGGTGCATGAAAAATTGCCCACCATCGAGGGCAAGGGCGGTTTGATTGCCGTGGACGGGCAGGGCAATGTGACCCTGCCGTTCAATACCGAAGGTATGTATCGAGGCTACGGCCGAGTGGGCGAAGACGCTGTCGTCGCCATTTATCGATGACACTGGCGTCATCAAGCATTTAGTTAGGAACGGAATTCAATATGGTTGATCGCGCTCAGACGCTGGCGATGCCGGAAAACCGCGTGGTCCAGGTCGATGACCTGACGGTGCGTTTTGTGACCTCTGAACGAACGGTGGAGGCGGTGCGCAATCTGTCGTTCCATGTCGATCGTGGCGAGACCTTGGCTATCGTCGGCGAGTCGGGCTCGGGTAAATCCGTGACGTCGCTGTCGTTGATGCGCCTGGTCGAGCATGGCGGTGGGCGCATCGCTCAGGGCCGCATGGCGCTGCGCCGTCGCAATAACGAGATCGTGAATCTGGCCGGCGCCTCGCAGCGCATGATGCGCAGTGTGCGCGGCGCCGACATGGCGATGATTTTCCAAGAGCCGATGACGTCGTTGAATCCGGTGTTCACGGCGGGCGATCAGATCGCGGAAACGATCCGTCTGCACCAGGGCATGGACGCTGCTGCGGCTCGTGCCGAAGCCTTGCGCATGCTGGAACAGGTCCGTATCCCCGAAGCCAAATCGGTACTCGACCGTCACCCGCATCAACTGTCCGGCGGCATGCGTCAGCGCGTGATGATCGCGATGGCGTTGGCCTGCAAGCCTGCATTGTTGATTGCGGACGAGCCGACCACGGCGCTGGACGTGACCATCCAGGCCCAGATCCTGCAACTCATCCGTCAGTTGCAAGACGAGATGCAGATGGGCGTGGTCTTCATCACACACGACATGGGTGTCGTGGCCGAGGTAGCCGATCGCGTGTTGGTCATGTTCCGCGGCGACAAAGTCGAAGAAGGTTCGGCCGATCAGGTGTTTGCGGCGCCTCAGCACCAATACACCAAGGCCTTGCTCTCTGCGGTACCGCGATTGGGTGCGATGCAAGGCACGGATCTGCCGGCGCGTTTTCCGCTGTTGCAAGTCGATGGCCAGGCAAAACCTGTGGCAAAGGACGGCGACGCCAGCACGCAGGAAGTGCCGCGCGCAAAGCAAGACCCCGTCCTCAGCGTGCGCGATCTCGTGACGCGTTTCGATCTGCGCGGTGGCATATTCAGCCGCGTGCAACGTCGTGTACATGCCGTTGAGAAAGTGAGTTTTGATCTGTACCCCGGCGAGACGCTGTCGCTGGTGGGCGAGTCCGGTTGCGGGAAATCTACGACGGGCCGTTCGCTGTTGCGCCTGGTCCAGAGCCAGAGTGGCGAGATTCTGTTTGGTGGCCGCGATATCGTCAAACTGAAAAATACCGAACTGCAGGCATTGCGCCGCGATATTCAGTTCGTATTCCAGGATCCGTTCGCCTCGCTGGACCCGCGTGTGACGGTCGGCTTTTCCATCATGGAGCCGCTGTTGGTGCACGGCGTGGCCTCGGGCCGCGAGGCCGAAGCGCGTGTGGCCGAGTTGCTTGAGCGTGTCGGTTTGCCCGCCGAGGTGGCTCAACGCTATCCGCATGAATTCTCCGGCGGCCAACGTCAACGCGTGTGTATCGCACGGGCGCTGGCATTGAACCCCAAGGTCGTGATCGCCGACGAATCCGTGTCGGCCTTGGACGTGTCCATCCAGGCGCAAATCGTCAACCTGCTGATCGATTTGCAGCGCGACCTGGGCGTGTCGTTCCTGTTTATTTCGCACGATATGGCCGTGGTCGAACGCATCAGCCATCGTGTCGCGGTGATGTACCTGGGACAGATCGTCGAGATCGGTCCGCGCCGCGCCATTTTCGAGAACCCCCAACATCCCTACACCAAGAAGCTGATGTCGGCCGTGCCGATCGCCGATCCGGCGCGCCGCCATCTCAAACGCACCTTGTTGTCCGATGAAATCCCGAGCCCGATCCGCAAGGTCGGCGACGAGCCCGTCGTCGAGTCGCTGGTGCAGGTCGGCCCGGGGCATTTTGTTGCGCGTCATGCAGTGGGTGGCGCGTATTGATGTTGCCGGCGGCGGCATGCCGCCGGTCTGTTTTGTTCACTAAACCGTCTCTCCTTTTTGATTTCAGGAGCTGCAATGATGAAAGTACTGCGCCCCACTAAGCTGATGGCCGCCGCCGCGCTGGCCTTTGGCGTGCTCGCTTCGCCGCTGGCTCATGCCAGCAAGGACGTTACCTTCGCGGTATCGATCGCGCTGGAAACGCTCGATCCGTACAACACGAACAGCACCCTGAACCAGGCTGTCGGCAAGGCCTATTACGAGGGTCTGTTTGAGTTCGACAAAGACCTGAAGATCCAGAAAGTCCTGGCCACTGACTACACTGTCAGCGAAGACGGCCTGGTCTATACGTTCAAGCTGCGTCCCGGTGTGAAATTCCAGGACGGTACCGATTTCAACGCCGAGGCCGTCAAGATCAACTTTGACCGTCCTGCCAATCCGGACAACCGCCTGTCGCGCTACATCCAGTTCAGCGTGATCGATCACATCGATGTGGTGGATCCTTTGACGGTCAAGATCACGTTGAAGAAGCCGTTCTCGGCTTTCTTGAACGCATTGGCTCACCCGGCTGCCATGATGATTTCGCCTGCCGCGTTGAAAAAATACGGCAAGGAAATCGGCTTTCATCCCGTGGGCACCGGCCCGTTCGAATTCGTCGAGTGGAAACCCGCCGAATACCTGAAGGTCAAGAAATTCGACGGCTATTGGAACCAGGGCAAGCCGAAAGTTGATTCGATCACTTTCCGCACCGTGACCGACAACAACACGCGTGCTGCCGTGGTGCAGACGGGCGAAGCCCACTTCGCGTTCCCCGTGCCGTTCGAGCAAGCCGCCATCCTGGCCAAGAACGAAAAGCTGGACGTGGTCGATCACCAGAACTCGATCATGGCGCGCTACCTGTCGATGAACACGCAGGTCAAGCCGTTCAATGATCCCAAGGTTCGCCAAGCCATCAACTACGCCATCAACAAACAAGCGTTGGCAAAAGTGGCGTTCAATGGTTATGCCACCATCGTCGATGGCGTTGTGCCCACAGGTGTGGACTACGCCCACAAGACCGGTCCGTGGCCCTACGATCCCGCCAAGGCACGTCAACTGCTGAAGGAAGCAGGCTACGAAAAGGGCTTCGAGACGCAGTTGTGGTCGGCGTATAACGACGGCACGTCGGTCAAGGTGGTCCAGTTCCTGCAGCAACAGCTTGCTCAGGTCGGCATCAAGACTTCGGTAGAGGTATTGGAGTCGGGCCAACGCGTGCAACGCGTACAGCAAGTGCAAAAACCCGAAGACGCCAAGGTTCGCCTCTACTACGCGGGCTGGTCGTCCTCGACCGGCGAAGCCGACTGGGGCCTGCGTCCCTTGCTGAGCACCGGTGCGTTCCCGCCCGTGCTGAACAACGTGTCGTACTACTCCAACAAGTCTGTGGACGATGGCATTCAAGAAGCCCTCGCCACGACGGATCGTGCGAAAAAGACCGAGATCTACAACAAAGTTCAGGAAACCATCTGGAATGACGCCCCCTGGGCCTTCCTGGTGACCCAGAACAATGTGTACGTGAAATCGAAGAACCTGAGCGGTGTGTATGTCGAACCCGACACCTCGTTCTGGTTCGGTGACATCGATCTCAAGCAGTAATCGCAAGCAAGGCTCGGCGGATGCATGGGGCATCCNCCNACGTCTCAGGAATTTCAATGCTGACCTATATCGTCAAACGTTTATTGGGCATGATCCCGACCCTGTTGTTGGTCTCGGTGGTCGTGTTCTTGTTTGTGCACATGCTCCCGGGCGATCCGGCGCGCTTGGCCGCGGGCCAGGATGCCGACCAGGCCACGGTCGAGCTCGTGCGCCAGGAGCTCGGCCTGGATCTGCCCTTGCCGCAGCAATTCGTGCGCTACTTCAGCCATATGCTGCAAGGTGATCTGGGGAACTCGCTGCGTACCAAGCGGCCGGTGTCCACTGAAATCGCCGAGCGCTTTATGCCCACAATGTGGTTGACGATCGCCAGTATGATCTGGTCAGTCGGGTTCGGGATGGTCTTCGGGATTGTCTCTGCCGTCTGGCGCAATCGCTGGCCTGACCGTGTCCTCATGACGCTGGCCGTGTCGGGGATTTCGTTCCCGGCCTTTGCGTTGGGCATGATGCTGATGCAAGTCTTCTCGGTGAATCTGGGATGGCTGCCTACCGTGGGCGCCTCGAGCTGGAAACACTATATTCTGCCGTCCATCACGCTGGGCGCCGCCGTGGCGGCAGTGATGGCGCGATTCACGCGGGCATCGTTCGTTGAGGTCATTCAAGAGGACTTCGTGCGTACGGCGCGGGCCAAGGGCCTGGCGGAAACCCGCGTGGTCATCAAGCACACGCTGCGTAACGCGCTGATTCCCGTGGTCACCATGATGGGCCTGCAGTTCGGCTTTCTGCTGGGCGGCTCGATCGTGGTCGAGACGGTGTTCAACTGGCCGGGCCTGGGCCGGCTGCTGGTTGACGCAGTGACGCAGCGCGACTATCCCGTGATTCAGGGCCTGGTGTTGCTGTTCTCGCTGGAATTCATTTTGATCAACTTGATTGTCGACGTGCTGTATGGCGTCATCAATCCCAGTATCCGTTATAAGTGAGGCGGGCATGAGCAATACGACTACCGCCACTACCGTGCAGGCTGCCAAACAGAACGCGGTGCGCACGCCGCTGACCGAGTTCTGGCGCAAATTCAAAAAGCAGAAACTCGCCGTAGGCGCAGGGATTTTCGTCCTGCTGCTGGTCCTGGTGGCGATTTTTGCGCGCTGGATTGTTCCTTTCGATCCGGAAAATTTCTTTGACTATGACGCGCTGAATGCGGGGCCCTCTGCGACCCATTGGCTAGGCGTGGACTCACTGGGCCGGGATATTTTCAGCCGCATCATTGCGGGTGCGCAGATCTCGTTGGCCGCAGGCTTCCTGTCGGTCGCCATGGGTGCCGTGGTTGGCACCTTGATGGGCCTGATGGCAGGGTACTACGAGGGCTGGTGGGAACGCATCACCATGCGTATTTCCGACGTGCTGTTGGCATTTCCCGGCATGCTGCTGGCGATTGGCGTGGTAGCCATTCTGGGCTCGAGCATGGTCAACGTGATTGTCGCCGTGGCCGTGTTCAGCGTGCCGGCATTTGCGCGACTGGTGCGCGGCAATACGCTCGCCATCAAACAGATGACGTACGTCGAGGCCGTGCGCAGTATCGGTGCATCGGACTGGACCATCATCATGCGCCATATCTTGCCTGGCACGATCTCTCCGATCGTGGTCTATGGCACGATGCGTATCGGCACGTCGATCATCACGGCCGCCAGCCTGTCGTTCCTGGGCATGGGGGCGCAACCGCCCACGCCGGAATGGGGCGCCATGCTGAACGAGGCCCGTGCCGATATGGTGCTGGCCCCGCACGTGGCGATTTTCCCGGCGCTGGCGATTTTCCTGACCGTGTTGGCGTTCAACCTGTTGGGTGATGGCTTGCGCGATGCGTTGGACCCCAAGATCGATCGCCGTTGAACCGCGCGTGTGATCGGCAGTGAATCGAAAAAAAGGGTGCGGCGCAGGCTGCGCCCTTTTTTCCTGGGGTTGACGCTCCGTTCGGGCTGCTGTGTTTTTTTACGTTGCCCAAGCAACACCAGGCATGAATAAGGAGGCCGCCCCTGAGCGGTGATGCCATGACAACAATTGATCCTGCTTTCCCCATGCCGCGCGTCGGCCGATTGCCTAGCGGCGCGCGTGACGCGATCAGCGATGTCGCCGGGGTGACCGTGGGCCATGTGACATTGGCCGATGGCGATTGCCAGACCGGCGTGACGGTGGTGCGCCCGCATGCGGGTAACGTCTATACCGACAAAGTACCGGCAGCCGCCAGCGTCATCAATGGCTTTGGCAAAAGCATAGGCCTGGTGCAAGTCAGCGAATTGGGTGTGTTGGAAACGCCGATCGCGTTGACCAATACGTTTGGCGTGGGTACCGTGGCCAATGCGCAGATACACCAGGCGATTGCGGCCAATCCTCAGATCGGCCGCGACTGGGCAACGGTGAACTCGTTGGTATTCGAGTGCAATGACGGCTATTTGAACGACATCCAGACACTGGCGGTGTCAGAGGCCGACTACCTGGCGGCGTATGAGGCAGCGGATGTCGAGTTCGCGCAAGGGGCGGTCGGCGCCGGGCGCGGCATGTCCAGTTTTTCTTTCAAAGGCGGCATCGGTTCTGCATCGCGCATCGCCGAGATTCAGCCCGGCCAGCGTTATACCGTCGGCGCGCTGGTGCTGTCGAACTTCGGTCGTCTGCCACTGCTGACGATTGCAGGGCGGCCCTTTGGCAAGCGTTTTGCCGAACAACAGGCGGGTGAAACGGGGCCTGAAAAGGGTTCGATCATTTTATTGCTGGCCACGGATGCACCATTGGATGCGCGCCAACTCGGCCGGCTGTCATTGCGTGCCGCGGCAGGATTGGCGCGCACCGGCTCGGTATACGGTCACGGCAGCGGGGATATCTCGATGGCGTTTTCCACGGCCTATACCGTGCCGCATCAAGCCGAGCGCGCGATGCCGGCGCAAGCCGTGCTGCATGAGGCCCGCATCGACAAGCTGTTTGAGGCTGCCGCCGAAGCCTGCGAGCAAGCCATTGTGGCCGCGCTGTGGCGCGCCGAAACCGTGCAGGGCCGAGATGGCCATGTGCGCCAGGCGATTACCGAAGCTATTCCCGATTGGCGGCAATGGCTGACAGACGCTGATCATTGAGCGTATTGCGTGAGGCAGTGTTTGACCGCTGCGGTGAGCCGTAATGCGTGACTGGCGATTGGTTGTGCTTGATGTGCTGTGCCGTGTGATTCGATACGTCGTTAGAGACCGGCAGGCGAGTTTCCAGCTAAATGTTTTTGTTTGAGCATTCTATGAAGATCTTGATTTCCACCGACATTGAAGGCATTGCCGGCGTCTTTCATCCTGAACAGGTTCGTGCCGGCAATGGCGAGTACGAGCGGGCGCGTGCCTGGATGACCAAAGAAGCCAACGCCGCGGTGATAGGCGCGTTTGCGGGTGGTGCGACGGAAGTGCTGGTCAATGATTCGCACGGCGGTTTTCGTAATCTGCTGCCCGATCTGCTGGACCCGCGTGCGCGTCTGGTGTTGGGCAAACCCCGCTATCTGGGCATGATGGGTGGTCTCGAGGAACCCTGCGATGCCGTGATCATGATCGGCTATCACTCGCGTGCACAGGGGCGTGGGATCCTCGCACACACGATCAACAGTTTCGCGTTTGCCCGCGTGCTGATCAACGGATTGGAGCTGGGCGAGGCCGGTTTGTACGGCGCGCTCGCGGGCGAGCTGGGCGTGCCGGTCATCATGGCCAGCGGCGATGATGTTTTCATCGAAGAAACGCGGCCGCTGTATCCGAATGCCCAATGGGTGCAAACCAAAGTCGCGCACGGGCAGGGCAGTGGAGTGACCTTGTCGCCCGAGGCCGCCCGCCAGGCAATTGCGGCCGCGGCGGAAACGGCAGTGCGCGCCGTCGTGGACCACACGGGCGGTACCGCTCCCCTGCAGATCGCGGCGCCTATAGAATGCCGGTTGCAGACCCAGACTACGGCGTTGGCCGATCTGTTCTGCATGTGGCCCACGCTCGAGCGCGTGGACGGTGTGACGGTGCGGTTTACGGCCGATAGCATGCAAGCAGCGGTACGCACGCTCAATAGCTTGTCGGCCATGTCGTCCATGCTCCGTTAAGGGGCCTTGGCCGTCCAGGCTGACTGCAGATCGTTCGTCCCCACGAAGTACTTTCGAGATTGAATCGCCTATGTATTCCGTCAATAAACGATGGCTTCAACCCCTTTGGTGTGCATGCCTGGCCGCAATCATGAGTCCCGCGGCGGCTGGCGCAGCGGTGCCCGAATCTCCTGTCAATATCAGTCAGGCGGCCGAGCAAGTCATGCGAGAGTACAACGTGCCGGGCATGGCGATTTCCGTGACCGACCATGGGAAGCAAACGTTTTATAACTTCGGGGTCGCGTCAAAGACGACGCGCCAGCCAGTCACCAGCGATACGCTGTTCGAGATCGGTTCTGTCAGCAAGACGTTCACTGCGACACTGGCAACCTACGCTCAGACGCTCGGACGCCTTTCTTTAGATGATAGTCCTGCCCGGCATCTGCCTTATCTGCGCGGCAGCAGTCTGGACAACGTCAGCCTCGCTCATCTCGGCACTCACACTGCCGGAGGCTTTCCGCTACAGGTGCCGGACGCCATTACCAACGAAAAACAGTTGATGCGTTATTTCGTAGCGTGGACGCCGCAGTACGCGGCAGGCACCGCGCGGACCTATGCCAATCCAAGTATCGGTTTGCTGGGCGTCGTTGCCGCCAAGGCGTCAGGTCTGCCGTTCAAGACGGCTATGGAACGACAGCTCTTTCCGCTGTTGGGGCTGCATGACACCTATATCGACGTGCCACCGGCAAAACTGGAAAACTATGCCCAGGGTTACAACAAAGCCGACGCGCCAGTGCGCGTGAACCCGGGCATCCTCGCGGACGAGGCTTACGGCGTCAAAACCACCGCCAGAGATCTGATCCGCTTCGTGCAGTTGAATATCGATTCGTCCCGAGGCGGGAGCGATCTCGACAAGGCGCTGCGCAACACCCGTGTCGGGTATTTCACGCTTGGCGCCATGACACAGGACCTCGTCTGGGAGCAGTACGAGGAATCCGTCGAGCTCAAGGACTTGCTCGACGGAAACTCCGCCAGGATTGCGTATGAAACCCATCCCGTCCAGGCCATCGCGCCGCCTCGTCCGCCCCTGCAAGCGGCTTGGGTCAACAAGACCGGATCGACCAACGGGTTTGGGGCTTATGTCGCGTTTTTGCCTGCTCAGCGCAAGGGTATCGTCATCCTGGCAAACAAGAATTTTCCGATTGAGGCCCGTGTCCGGCTCGCCTATCTCATCTTGATGCGTTGACGCATATTGAAACAAGCGTAGTATCGGTTGCCTTTGATGACTCCGGCGATACGGTCGCCGTCGCATCACCGGCTCGATAAAATGCCGGCAGACAAACATTCACGTTGCGTTAAGGAATTTCATGTCTTTCACTGATACCCGCATTGCCCAGTTGCGGCAGGCCATGCGCCGCCTAGGTCTGGATGCTTGCATCGTACCGTCTGCCGATCCCCATCTGTCGGAATACCTGCCTGCGCGTTGGCAAGGCCGTCAATGGCTCAGTGGTTTTACGGGCTCGGTGGCGACGCTCGTGGTGACCGCAGATTTCGCAGGGCTGTGGGTCGATAGCCGCTATTGGGTGCAGGCAGAAGCCCAATTGGCTGGTACGTGTGTACAGCTGATGAAAATTGCGACGGCATCGACGCCGAGTCATATCGACTGGTTGGCCAGCAATCTGACGGCGGGGCAATGCGTCGGTGTAGATGGCCACGTACTAGGCCTGGCGTCGTTCCGGGCCTTGTCCGCCGCCTTGTCGCCGGTGGGCGTGCATCTGGACATCCAGGCCGACCCGCTTGCCGAGATCTGGCAGGATCGTCCCGGCTTGCCGGATGCGCCGGTCTATGAACACACGGCGCCGCAGGCATGTGTCACGCGCGCCGACAAACTGGCCCAGGTCCGCAGCGTCATGCAAGCCAAAGGGGCCGACGTGCATCTGTTATGTACGCTGGACGATATCGCCTGGCTGTTTAATCTGCGTGGCGCGGATGTATCGTATAACCCCGTGTTCCTGGCGCACGCATTGATCGGGGCAGACTATGCCACGCTGTTCGTGGCCGATGGCAAAATCGACGAGTCCCTGCGCGCCGTATTGGCCGCCGACGGCGTGGACGTTGCGCCCTACGACCAAGCGGCAGAGGCATTGGGATCCATCGCGCTCGATCAAACCCTGCTGATCGATCCTGCACGCGTGACCTGCGGCGTGTTTCATGCCATGGACCCTGCGGTGCCACGCGTCGAGGCGATCAATCCGTCGACTTTGTTCAAGTCGCGCAAGACCGAGGCCGAGCTCGCCCAGGTCCGTCAGGCCATGGAGCAGGACGGCGCGGCGCTGTGCGAGTTTTTTGCGTGGTTCGAGCAGACGGTCAACGGCAGTCGTGATGCTGTGCGCACAGACGACAATGCAGATCGCGCGGATGACGCCAGCCAGTCTGCCGCCACGACGCGTGGTGGGACAGCGCTCGCACCGGTCACCGAGTTGACCATCGATGAACAAATCACCGCGGCCCGCGCTCGCCGGCCGGGATACGTCTGCCCCAGTTTTGGCACGATTGCGGGCTTCAACGCCAACGGCGCCATGCCGCACTACCGCGCCACGCCCGAGTCACACGCCGTCATCGAAGGCGACGGCCTGTTGTTGATCGATTCGGGCGGCCAGTACCTCGGCGGCACCACCGATATCACCCGCGTGGTGGCGGTGGGCACGCCGAGCGCCGACCAGAAAGTCGATTTCACGCTGGTACTCAAGGGCATGATCGCGCTCTCTCGCGCGGCATTCCCGCGCGGCACGCCGTCGCCGATGCTGGATGCCATTGCCCGCGCACCCATCTGGCAAGGCGGTGTGGAATATGGCCACGGCACCGGCCACGGTGTGGGATATTTCCTGAACGTGCACGAGGGGCCGCAGGTCATTTCCTATCGGGCTGCTCCGGGGCCGCATACGGCCATGGAGCCTGGGATGATTACCTCCAATGAGCCCGGACTTTACCGAGCAGGCCGTTGGGGCGTACGCATCGAAAACCTGGTCGCCAACCGCAGTTGGCTGGAGGGCGAGTTCGGCGAGTTCTTGTGCTTCGAGACCTTGACGCTGTGTCCCATCGATACCCGTTGCATCGAGGTCTCGCTGCTGCGCGACGACGAAATCGCCTGGCTGGACGATTATCATCGCACCGTCCGTGAACGCCTGGCTCCGCTAGTCGAGGGCGCCGCCCTGGACTGGTTGCAGTCCAGCACGCAGCCGCTGTCAGCTGCGTGAGCGAAACCCCTGCTGGCCGAAGCGTCCTTGCTGCCCCATGCGGCGGGCCGCTTCGATCAGCGCCGTGCTGTCGGGAGTGCTTTCGCCGGCAAAGGCATAGAATCGCGCCTCAGGCAGTTCCGGCAGCCCGTCTTCGACGCCCAGCACGCGCAAGCTTGCGCTGCGCTGGCTATCGGCGACCACGGTCACGGCAAAGCCCGAGCGCGCCGCTGACAAGCACCCAGCCATACTGCTGCTTTCAAAAACGATACGCCACGTGCGATCCGTGCTGCCCAACGCGGTGACGGCTGCCTCTCGATAGACGCATGGTTCCGGAAAGACGGCCAGCGGCAGCGGGCCGGCCGTCGACAAGGGCTGATCCGTCGCAAAAACCCAGACTAGCGGCTCTTCCCATAACAAGGTGCCGTGGTCCTCGACACGGCTGCACTGCTTGCCAAAGACGAGGTCCAGGCGGCCGCGCTCCTGCTGGCGCAACAGATCAGCGGTGATGCCGACTTTCAGTTCGATCGTTGCGTCGGGGTGCCATTGGCGAAAACGCTGCAGTACGTGGGGCAACCAGGCTCCGGCGAAGTCCTCGGAGGCGCCGACACGCAGCCGTCCACGCAGCGGTACGCCTCGCAGTTTGGCGCGCGCCTCGCGTTCCAGATCGAGAATATTGCGGCCGTAGGCATACAAGGTGTTGCCCGCCTGGGTCAGTTCCATGCGGCGCGTCGTGCGGGCCAGGAGGCTCGCGCCCGCGATCTGTTCCAGTCGGCGCATATGTCCGCTGACGGCCGACGGTGTCAACGCCAGACGTTCGGCTGCCGCGGCGAAGCTGCCGCTGTCCACTACTTCCAGAAACGTGCGCAGTAACACTGTGTCCAGCGGCGGTCCGTCGGCCAGGAGAGGATAGTTCATTCTGATTAAGCGCAAAAAATCATTAATTAATGGCGATTATTTGTTAATCGAGTTGAATAGTCCAGCTACGCTGATTCCTCTTCCCTGATGCGAGACCATTCCATGAGTTCATATCTGTACGCCTCCACCGAACGACTCGACATTGCCTATCTCGAGTGGAACCCGTCAGGCAGTCCAACGGCCATCCTGCTGCATGGATGGCCGGACAGCCCCGAGTGCTGGAAGGACGTTGCCCCCGTCCTGGCCAATGCCGGCTACCGTGTACTGGCGCCGGCGTTACGTGGTTTTGCGCCTACGCGATTCCGTGATGCATCCACGCCGCGCAGCGGCCAGTTGTCGGCGCTGGGCCGTGATCTGCTGGACTTTATCCAGATCCTTGGGCTGGCGCGTCCGGTACTGATCGGTCATGATTGGGGCGCCCGTGCCGCGGCCAACGCGTGCGGCCTGCACGATGACGTGGCCTCACACCTGGTCCTGCTATCGGTCGGCTACGGCACCAATGACCCGAACCAGTCATTGGCACTGCCGCAGGCGCGCAACTACTGGTATCACTGGTATATGGCGACTCCGCGCGGCGCCCATGTGGTCCGAGAGGAACGTGAGGCGTTCGCCCGCATGATGTGGGACACCTGGGCACCGCCTGGCTGGTACGAGCCCGCGGATTTCAGCGAGGCAGCGCGCGCGTTCCAGGGGGACGATTGGCCCGAGGTCGTGCTGCACTCGTATCGTCACCGCTGGGGCTTCGCCGACGGTGATCCGGCCTACGCGCAAGACGAGGCGCGCCTGCACCCGGCCCCTGTGCTATCAGTGCCTACCCTGGTCCTGCACGGAGGGGCTGATACGTGCAACCATCCCGACAGCTCGAAGGGGCGGGAGGCATTCTTCCGCGGAGCTTACGAACGGCAGGTACTGGATGGTGTGGGGCATTTCCCGCAAAGGGAGGCGGCGCAGGAGGTTGCCCAGCGCATCTTGCGGTTTTGTCGGCCGGCGTAGGGCTGCTCTTCGAGCGCAGATCGCAATGCCATGCGGTGACGGCAGTGCCGGGCAAGGTGTTTTTTCGAGTTGTTACGTGACAACGGTCAGGGAAAACCCCTGATCTGGTCCGCGCCCGGCTATAATCCAAATTTCCCGCATGCGCCCCTTCGCCCGGGCGCCTATTACGATGACCAAATACGTATTTGTCACCGGCGGTGTGGTGTCATCCCTGGGCAAAGGGATCGCCGCCGCGTCCCTCGCCGCGATCCTGGAATCGCGCGGCCTGCAAGTCACTCTGCTCAAGCTTGACCCCTACATCAACGTCGACCCCGGCACGATGAGCCCGTTCCAGCACGGCGAGGTGTTCGTCACGGAAGACGGTGCCGAAACCGACCTGGATCTGGGCCACTACGAGCGCTTCATCTCGGCCAAGATGCACAAGGTGAACAACTTCACCACCGGCCAGATTTACGAATCCGTGCTGCGCAAAGAGCGCCGCGGAGACTATCTGGGCAAGACCGTGCAGGTGATCCCGCACATCACCAACGAGATCCAGGACTTCGTCGCCCGTGGCGCCGATGCCGCCTGGAAAGGCGCCACCGATGTGGCGATCGTCGAGATCGGCGGTACGGTCGGTGATATCGAATCGCTGCCGTTTCTCGAGGCCGCCCGCCAGATGAGCCTGCGCCTGGGCCGCAATAACGCCGCCTTTGTGCACCTGACGCTGGTGCCGTTCATCGCCTCGGCCGGCGAACTCAAGACCAAGCCCACCCAGCACTCGGTGCAGAAACTGCGCGAGATCGGGATTTATCCCAACGTGCTGCTGTGCCGCGCCGATCGCCGCATTCCCGACGACGAGCGCGCCAAGATCTCCATGTTCTCGAATGTGCCGCTGGACGCGGTCATTTCGGTGTGGGATGCCGACTCGATTTACAAAATCCCTGCCATGCTGCACGCGCAGGGCGTGGATAACATCGTGTGCGAGGCCCTGGGGCTGACCCCGCCGCCCGCCGACCTGTCCATGTGGGACAACCTGGTCGACGCGCTGGAACACCCGCAGCACGAAATCACTGTCGGCATGGTCGGCAAATATGTCGATCTGACCGAGTCGTACAAGTCGCTGTCCGAGGCGCTGGTCCACGCCGGCATTCACACGCGTTCGAAGATCAAAATCGAATACATCGATTCCGAGGATCTGGAAACGCGCGGCACCGATCAGCTAAAACATCTGGACGCCATTCTGGTGCCGGGCGGTTTTGGCAAGCGCGGCACCGAAGGCAAGATCGCCGCGATCCGCTACGCTCGCGAGAACGGCGTTCCGTACCTGGGGATCTGTCTCGGCATGCAATTGGCCGTCATTGAGTTCGCGCGCCATGTCGCGGGCCTGGGCGGCGCCAACAGCACCGAATTCGATCCCTCGGCGCCGCATCCCGTCGTGGCGCTGATCACCGAGTGGATGGACCGCGAAGGCAAGGTCGAAAAACGCGACAACAGTTCTGATCTGGGCGGCACCATGCGCAAGGGCGCGCAGCGTTGCCCCATCAAGCCGGGCACGCGTGCCCAGGCCATCTACGGCGACGACGTCAACGAACGCCACCGTCACCGTTACGAGGTCAACAACGTCTACGTGCCTCGCCTCGAAGAAGCCGGTATGGTGATCAGTGCGCGTACGCCCACCGAAAATCTGCCGGAAATCATGGAGTTGCCGAATCATCCGTGGTTCGTCGGCGTACAGTTCCACCCGGAGTTCACCTCCACGCCGCGTGATGGCCATCCGCTGTTCTCGAGCTTCATCGAGGCAGCCATCGCTCACCACGGCGCACGCAAGGAAGTCTGATGAAAGCCTGCGGTTTCGATATTGGTCTGGATCACCCGTTTTTTCTCATTGCGGGCCCGTGCGTCATCGAGTCGCGCGAACTGGCCTTCGACACCGCGGGGCGATTGAAAGAAATCACCTCGGCGCTGGGTATCCCGTTCATTTATAAAAGCTCGTTCGACAAGGCCAATCGCAGTTCCGGCAAGTCGTTTCGTGGCCTGGGGATGGACGAGGGGCTCAAGATCCTGGCGGATGTGCGGGATCAGGTGGGCGTGCCCATCCTGACTGACGTCCACGAGACCGAGCAGGTCGAGCCAGTGGCCGCGGTGGTCGATATGTTGCAAACGCCGGCCTTTCTGTGCCGGCAAACGGATTTCATCCGCGCTTGCGCGGCCTCGCTCAAGCCTGTCAATATCAAAAAGGGCCAGTTCCTGGCGCCACACGATATGGTGCAGGTGGCACAAAAGGCGCGCGACGCCGCCATCGAGGCCGGTGGCGACGGCAGCAACATCCTGGTCTGTGAACGCGGTGCTTCTTTCGGATACAACAACTTAGTGTCCGACATGCGTTCGCTGGCTATCATGCGAGAAACCGGTTGTCCCGTCGTTTTCGATGCCACCCATTCGGTACAGTTGCCGGGCGGGCAGGGCACGTCTTCGGGCGGGCAACGCGAGTTCGTGCCTGTGCTGGCGCGTGCAGCAGTATCTGTCGGGATATCGGGCCTCTTTATGGAGACCCACCCCAACCCGGCTTGCGCATTGTCCGATGGCCCGAATGCGGTGCCGCTGGATTTGATGTCTGCGCTGCTCACGTCGCTGGTCGAGCTCGATCGCGTGACCAAACGCAACGGCTTCATCGAAAATCAGTTCGTATGAACTGGGCCGATGCAGCCGGCATGAATTTGTTTATCGTTCAGGGAATCAAAAAATCATGAGTGCAATCGTCGATATCATCGGTCGCGAAATTCTCGATTCGCGTGGTAACCCCACTGTCGAATGCGACGTGTTACTGGAATCCGGCGCCATGGGCCGCGCTGCCGTTCCGTCGGGCGCGTCCACCGGCCAACGCGAAGCCATCGAGCTGCGCGACGGTGACAAGTCCCGCTATCTGGGCAAAGGCGTGCTGCGCGCCGTGGAAAACCTCAATACCGAGATTTCCGAGGCCCTGATGGGCTTGGACGCCCAAGAGCAGACCTTTGTCGATCGCACTCTGATCGAGCTGGACGGCACCGACAGCAAAGAGCGCCTGGGCGCCAATGCCTTGTTGGCGGCCAGTATGGCAGTGGCTCGTGCCGCAGCCGACGAGTCCGGCCTGTCGCTGTATCGTTATTTCGGTGGCAGCGGTCCGATGAGCATGCCCGTGCCGATGATGAACGTCATCAACGGCGGCGCGCACGCCAACAACACGCTCGATCTGCAAGAGCTGATGATCCTGCCGGTGGGCGCGACGAGTTTCCGCGAGGCCCTGCGCTGGGGCGCCGAGGTGTTCCACAGCCTGAAGAAAATCATTCACGGCCAAGGCATGTCCACCGCCGTGGGCGATGAGGGCGGTTTTGCCCCCAACGTGCCTAATCACGAGGCTGCCATTCAGTTGATCCTCAAGGCCATCACCGAAGCCGGCTACGAGCCGGGCTCGCAGATCGCGCTGGGCCTGGATTGCGCCAGCTCGGAATTCTTCCGTGACGGCAAGTACACCTTGCAAGGCGAAGGCGGCCTGTCGCTGTCCTCGCAAGAGTTTGCCAACCTGCTGGCCACTTGGTGCGACAAGTACCCGATCATCAGCATCGAGGACGGCATGGCCGAAAACGACTGGGACGGCTGGAAGCTGCTGACCGAGCAATTGGGCAAGAAAGTGCAATTGGTGGGCGATGACCTGTTCGTCACCAACACCCGCATCCTGCGCGAAGGCATCCAGAAGGGCATCGCCAACTCGATCCTGATCAAGATCAACCAGATCGGTACGTTGACCGAGACCTTTGCCGCCATCGAGATGGCCAAGCGCGCCGGCTACACCGCCGTCGTGTCGCACCGCTCGGGCGAAACCGAAGACTCCACCATCGCCGACATCGCGGTGGCTACCAACGCCATGCAAATCAAGACCGGCTCGCTGTCGCGCTCGGATCGCATGGCCAAGTACAACCAGTTGCTGCGTATCGAAGAAGAACTCGCCGAGGTCGCTTCGTATCCTGGCCTGGATGCGTTCTACAACCTGCGTTGATTGATGTAGGCCGGACATCGCTAGTTGGGGTGTCTGGCCCTTTTGTTGAGTTGACCTTCGTCACGGTATTCCCATAAGGGTTTTTGCATATGCGCCTGTTGTTCCTGGTGCTGCTGGTTCTACTGGCCTTGATCCAGTATCCGCTCTGGCTGGGCAAGGGCGGCTGGTTCACTGTCTGGGACTCGCAGAAACAGATCGCCGCGCAACACGAAACCAATGAGGGCCTGCGCGCGCGCAATGCGGCGTTGGAAGCCGAGGTGCGTGACCTGGAAACAGGCTCGGGCGCGATCGAAGAGCGCGCCCGCAACGAACTGGGCATGATGCGTGAGGGCGAGGTCTTTGTGCAGATCGTGCCGCCGGGTAGCCCGGCCGTCAATAATCCTCCGCCAAGCGGTACCACCGCGACTACGCCTGCTGGCGCCACGGCAAATCGTCCTGCGTCGAATCCTGCGCGAGCCAATACTCCGCGTCAATGATCGGCTTGCGGTGGCTTTTCACGCATCGTCTCGATGTAATCGCTGACGAGGATATTCCGAGCGTTGTGCCGATAGATCGCTAACCACCGCAATTCCATGCGCCGTAGACGACTCTGTCGTGGCGCGCGGGCGGTGTGGTTCCCCATTGCATCGGATGCGAGTGCATTTCAATGTGCAGATCCAATCGGATTGCCAGGAATCCATAGGCTAAAGCGGCGCGGGCAGCACAATCGCCTGCGACAGGCGCGACGCGGCGCAATAGCGGCCGTATCAACGGCGTCAACGGCTCGTGCAGATAGGTCAGCCGCGCATGCAGCGTAGGCGTAGGACCGGGCGGCAATATTTCGATCCGCCACGCCGGCAGACCGGTCATTTGCTGTACGCGATGCCAGGTGCGCTGCTGCGCTGTGCGTGCATTGCTGCCGGCATAAACGAACCGCGGCAAAAATGATTGCGTAAACGCCTGCTCAATCACGTCCCGGCGGCCATGCTGAGTCGCGCCTGCCCGGGCGCTATCCAGCAACGCTACATACGCCAGTTGCCGCGTGATTTGCCAATGGGCCGCTTCGATAGTCAGCAGGCTCAATGACAGTAACGAGATGGCAACAAGGCCGAATTCAACCATTGCCGCCCCGCGTTGGCGCCACGGTGAGGCTCGGCGTGCTGCATACCTGCCTGATGTCGAGCAGGTGTTGGCAGGCGGCTCGGTGTGCGGGGAAAAATAAGAACAGTGGGGCATGGCCAGGCAGTGTGCCTGGCTCATGCTGCAACGTCGATTGTGGGAACTACGACTGCGGCAACTACGACGATCCACGCGAGGCGAGGAGGGCAGGCCCTATTCAACCAGTCATTGGCTGATGCCGGGTTCCGATCAATGCACCGTAGGCGGATCCTGCTCTGGCATTGGTTTGGCCGCGGCAAATAGCCCCGAGCAATCCACAGCATCGAACGTATAAGGTTTGCCGCAGAAATCACAAGTGACTTCGACTTGGCCACGTTCTGCCAGAACGTCGTTTAGCTCGGTTTCACCGAGCGACCGCAGCATATTTGCCACGCGTTCGCGCGTGCAGGGGCAATGCCAGCGTACCGTCGACGGGTCGAACGCAATCAGCGTTTCTTCCCAATACAGGCGATGAATCACGGTATCGATCTCTGCGGCCAGCAGCTCGCCGGGCTCCAGCGTTTCGGCCAGCACAACTGCGCGCGCCAGGGAATCTGAAGTATCGGATTCATGCGTCTTGCCGCCCTCGCCAGGCAGGCTCTGCACCAGCAATCCGGCAGCATATTGCCCATCGGCCTGCAGCCACAATCGGGTATCCAGTTGCTCCGAGGCTTTCATATAGTGCTGCAAAGCCTCGGCCACTGTGTCGCCTTCCAGCGGCACAATGCCTTGATACGTCTGCTGGCCCGGCACCTTGCGCCGCGGATCCAGCACCACGATGAATCGCCCCTCGTCATTCGTATTGAGCAGGCTTTGCATGGTGCCGTCCTCTGGAACCTCGTGGCCGTCGCGAATCTTGACCGTGGCGCGCAGGCTCAAGTCCGACTGACATTCCACCACCAGCAGCGCAATGGGCCCGGCTCCCTGGATCTGCAGCACCAGCGATCCTTCGAACTTGATATTCGCCGCTAGCAATGCCGCGGCCGCCATCAATTCTCCCAGCAGCCGTTGTACGGCGGGGGGGTACTGATGGTGTTCCTGGGCATGCAGCCACGTATCGTGTAACCGCACGGCCTGGATGCGCACCGAGCGGTCTTCGAAGAGGTATTTCTTGAGTTGATCAGTCATGCATGAATGTTAGCCGATCAACCCGATTCAGAGCTATTTCCCCGGCCGTGTGCCGGGGTAAAACCGGTCAGCCGATCCGCTTGAGCGCCTGCTTGTAATGCTGGGCTCGAGTCTGATAGTGGACGTTGTTCTTGTGCATGGTGGCAATTTCTTCCTCGGACAGCTCTCGCACGACCTTGCCCACGCCGATCACGAGGGAGTTGTCGGGAATGATTTTGCCCTCGGGGATGATCGCGCCCGCGCCGATCAGGCAATTGCGTCCTACCACGGCGTTATTCAGCACAATGGCCTGCATGCCGATCAGGGCGCCCTCGCGGATCGTACAGCCGTGCAGCATGGCCTGGTGGCCTACCGTCACGCCAGGGCCTATGGTCATCGGGCAGCCCTCGTCGACATGCAGGACGGAGGATTCCTGGATATTGCTGCCGGTCTCGATCACGATGGGGGCGTTGTCGCCGCGGATCGAGACGTGCGACCAGATACTGACACCGGCTTGCAGCGTGACGTTGCCGATGATATCGGCGCTATCAGCCACATAAACACTAGGATCAATGGTCGGGGTCAGGTCATCGAGTTGGTAAATAGGCATACAGCAGTTGTCTCTGGCAGTGTCAGGCAGGATTTGCGGCGCGGGTTTCCTCGCGCAGGCGCAGCACGCGGCGTTGAATCTTGCCTGTTGTCGTCATAGGGAGTTCATCAATGAACTCGATTTCTTTCGGGTATTCGTAGGGCGCCAAACGGTCCCGTACATGTTCTTGCAGCGCCTGAATCAGCTCGGCGGGATCGCGCTCGGCATATTCTGGCGTCAGGACCACATAGGCTTTCACCAGCGCCCCTCGCTCGGCATCGGGCTTGGGAACGACGGCGGCGTTAGCCACGGCATCGTGACCCAGCAGGCAGTTTTCGATTTCGCCCGGACCGATACGGTAACCGGCGGACTTGAACACATCGTCGGCCCGGCCGGCATACCAGAGGTAGCCGTCCTCATCGATGCGCGCCAGATCCCCGGTGCGGCACCAGTCGCCGGTGAATTTTGCCTGGGTGGCCGCCTCGTTGCGCCAGTAGCCCAAAAACAGAATAGGGTCGGGAAAACCGCTGATATCGTAACGATTCAACGCGATCTCGCCGGTTTCGCCAGCGGCCACGGGTTGACCATCATCATCGATCACCGCGACTTGGTGGCCCGGGTAGGGGCGTCCCATGCTGCCGGGCTTCGCGGGCCAGCGCAGATGGCTATTGCCCACCACGTAATTCAGTTCAGTCTGACCGAACATTTCATTGGGCGTAATTCCCAATGCGGTCTGGCACCACTCGAATACCGTTTCGCCCACGCTTTCCCCGGCGCTCATGATGGCGCGCAACGCCAGCCGGTATTGGCTGGCTGGCTCGGGCACCGTCTTCATCATCATTTTGAGCGCGGTGGGGAACAGGAAGGTATTCGTGACCTGATAGCGCTCCATCAGCTCAAAGGCCCGTTCGGGCGAGAAACGTCCGCGCGTGCCGACGATAGGGTGGCCGAAATACAGCGTGGGCAACAGGGCGTCCATCATGCCGCCCGTCCAGGCCCAGTCCGCAGGCGACCAGAACACGTCATTTGCTTTGGGGAACCAGTTTTGCGAGGCGACAAAACCGGGCAGATTGCCGATCAGGACGCTATGCGGCAGCAAGGCGCCCTTTGGGGCACCGGTGGTCCCCGAGGTGTACAGCAAAATGGCGGGGTCCGCGGCGCGCGTCATCACCTGCTTGAATTCACCGGGCTGACGTGCCAGCAGGCTGCGCCAAGGCAGCACGCGCTCATCGACAAAACCGATCCCGATGATTTGATTCAGATTCGGGCAGTTGTCGCTAATAGCCAGCAAGTTAGCGCTGGAAGCGTAGTCGACCACAGCGACCCGGGCATCGGAGTCGCGCAGCCGGGTTTCCAGCGCCTCCGGACCAAACAGTGGCGACAGCGGTACGACGATCGCGCCGACACTGTAGATGGCCATATGGGCCACCACCGTTTCCGGCCGTTGTCCTAAAACCACACCGACCCGGTCGCCGCGCTCGACGCCCATCTTGATCAGGCCATTTGCCAATTGATTGGCGGCCTCGCCCAGTCGTGCGTACGTCCAGACTTCGCGATTGCCCGCCTCGTCTTCGTAGTAAATGGCAATACGCCGGGCGTCCGACGAACTTGCCGCCCAGCGGTGGCAGCAGGCTTCCGCAATATTGAATTGGGTCGGAACCAGCCAGCGGAATGATTGGTAGAGCGACTGATATTGGTCGTTCATGGCCCTATTTTGTAAGCGCGCTGGCGATCACCCCGCAGGGTGCCGCCCGGGGGCCGGAATGCCCCCAACAGGTGCAAGCATGACCTAGAGGGCCGCGAACTGCAATATCCCTGTGCCGGTAAAGGGGACGTATACGGGTTATTACGGATGCTTACTTTGCCGGCGCAGGGCCGAGGGCAGGGCGGGCAAAGACAGGGGGCGACGGGGGCGCGTCGAGGGAGATCCCGCCTCACGCTGCGCGTATTGTTCTGCCCAGTTCAACAGGACCAGTTTTCCATCGTGGTTTTCTGCCAACGCCGAGAGACTCTCTACCCAGTCGCCGTCATTGCAGTACAAGATGCCGCCGACCTCGCGCATTTCCGGTTTATGGATGTGGCCGCACACCACGCCGTCCAGGCCCCGGCGCCGGGCTTCACCTGCCAGGGTTTCCTCGAAATCGGTAATGAACGACACCGCGTTCTTCACCTTGTGCTTCAGGTATTGCGACAGGGACCAGTAATGCAGGCCCAGGCGATGGCGCAGGCGGTTGAAATGGTGATTCAGCCAGAGGGCGCTCTGGTACAGCGTATCGCCCAGGCGAGCCAGCCATTTGCTGTGTTGAATGACGCCGTCGAATCGGTCGCCATGCAGCACCAGCAGCCGCTGTCCGGTGGCCGTGACGTGGACGTCTTCGTCCAGGACTTCGATATCCCCAAAGGCATAGCCCACGAATTCCCGCGCAAATTCGTCATGATTGCCGGGAACAAACACCACCCGCGTGCCGTTGCGGGCCTTGCGCAGGATGCGTTGAATCACATCATTGTGAGCGCGAGGCCAATGCCAATGTTTGCGCAATTGCCAGCCGTCAACAATGTCACCCACCAAATACAGCGTATCGGATTCGTTTTGATCGAGGAAATCCAATAGGAAATCCGCCTTGCACCCGGCCGTACCTAGGTGAAGATCGGAAATCCAAAGCGTGCGCCAATGCGTCGGTCGGGTCTCGTTCACGGGAGCATCCCTCTGGCTGTGAAGATGCCCAGAATGTAACCATGACCCCGTGACGCCTACGTGACCAAAACATGACGCAGTTGTGACGGTGAGGGCAGCAAGCCGGAGGCACAGCGTGAGGCCCTTTCCCCTCTATCGCCGCTTGTTGCGCGGCGGCGCGTTGCGTAAACGTGTCCCCAGCAGCCGGTCGTGCAGGAACTGCCCATCCGGATCGAACCACGACCAGATGAAAATCGCGAATGGTGCTACGACGATGAACATATCCACGGATTTCCAACCCGTGGCTGACGACGCAGCAGCGACCAGGCCCGCAGCGGCCAATACGAGCGGCCAGACAAGGATATAGCGCAAGACCAGCCTCGGGACCGAGGGCGGCAGACCATCGCGATCCACCAGCCGGATATTCCAGGTCTTCATGGGCAGCGTCTGCCCATTGCGGCGCCAGCACAACACAAAATAAATGCCGATGACGACAAATAGCCACGCCTGACGCGCATGCCTGAGCATCAACGCATGTTTACTCTGCGTCAGTGTGTCAAACAAATAGCCCGCCAGAAATACGACGCCGAACAATAGAACGGCTTCGTACATCATGCAGGCAAACCGGCGTAGCCGGCTGGGCGTCAGCGAGAGCGCATCGGTCATCAGAGCTCCGGGAAACCTACGGGTACGCAACGCCATAGGCTGCACAAAGAGGGAAGCCACATACATCTGGAATGTGGCATGGCCAAGGGGCGCTATTATCCCGGGCATCCTGGTCCTTGGCTATAGCAATGTCCCCAATTCGGATTCAAGCCGAACCGCCAACATGGTGTCCTGGATGCCGATGACGGGCTGCCCGGCCAGGAAGGTAAATTCCCCCGCTGCATTGATGGCAGTACCGGCAGGCCCGGCGACCAGGCAAAAAAAACCCACCGGGTTAACGGTGGGTCTTAAAAGGGGCTGTAGCAGCCCCCAAGGGGAAAATCGTTACTTTGCCTGTCGTTTACTTCAGGCGGCCGAGTGAGCGGTTTTTGTCTCAGCTTGGCGGGTAATCAGTGTCTTGATGCCTTTGCCCAGTTTGCCCAGGCTACGAGCCAGAGCACGAAATGGACGGGGGCGGAACTGCTCTTCAATCGCTTGCAACATCAGCTGGCGTTCGAGTTCGTCGGTCAGCCGGGTATACGGGTTAATGTGGGGCACGATAAATCCAGAACTTGCGTGTATTCGTATGCAGTCATTGCATCCCGGCTACCTGGTGTCATCATCACGGTGAGGTGAGTGTCTACCTAGCAACCTGGGGATAACCCGTATTTTAGGGTTAACCCTGAATTTACGCAAGCGTCTAGTGCATCATGCGTGCTCCTGGTGCTGATAATGCGCCAGTTTTGAGCCTTGTGATCCTATTGCCACAATAATGGCGCATTGTTGCGGTGTTTTTACAACAACTATTACTTGGGATTCCGATACCCGGCTGCCACCAGTTCAAACCCGAACAGGCGGCAATCCAGCGAGCCATTGTGTAAGGGAATCCGGCGCAGAGGTTTGAGCCGCAGACGTTGAGGCAGATCCAGGTCGCTGGAGATCACATGCAGTTGCCAGCCCGAATAGGCACGCTTCAGGTTGGCCGACCAGGCTCGCCAGAGCTCGATGTCGTCCGTGGGCAGGCGTTCGCCGTAGGGAGGGTTCGTGACAATCCAGCCCTGTTCGGCGGGAGGAGGCACCTCGCGGGCATCACCCACCTCGAATCGAATTGTGTCGGCCGTCAGCCAGGCGCGTTCTGCGTTATTGCGGGCATATTCCACGACCTGGGGATCCAGGTCGTAGCCGACCAGCGGCGCGTCCAGCTTGGGCAAGATACGAGCGCGCGCGTCTTCTTTCAGATCGCGCCAGCGTCGCGGATCGTGACCGCGCAGCCGCTCAAATCCCAGAGGCCGCGAAATCCCCGCCGGCACGCCCAACGCAATCCAGGCTGCTTCGATCAAAATCGTGCCGCTCCCGCAGAACGGATCCAGCAGTGGTGCGGCAGGGTCCCAGCCAGCCAGGGCCAACATCCCGGCAGCGAGGTTCTCGCGCAGCGGCGCATCTCCTTTGTCCAGGCGCCAACCGCGCTTGAACAGCGATTCGCCCGAAGTGTCCAGATACAGCGTCGCGGTATGTCCCGTCAGGAACAGATGCACGCGGGCGTCCGGTCGCACCGTGTCGATGCTGGGACGCGCGCCCTCGCGATCGCGCAGGCGGTCACAGATCCCGTCTTTCGCTCGCAGGTTGCAGTATTGCAGGCTTTGCACCGGGCTTTTGATCGCCGAGGTGTCCACGCGCAACGTGTGTTCTGCACCAAACCAGCGTTCCCAGGGCACGCTGTAGGCCAGATCGAGGATATCGTCCTCGTGCGAGATTTCCTCGTGCGCGACCTGCACCAGAATGCGCGTGGCCAGACGGGAATACAAGTTGGCGCGCTGTATGCCCGGCCAATCGGCGCTGAAATGGCAGCCTGCACGTCCCACCTGAGCATCCTCGAACCCCAGCGCCTGCATTTCTGCGGTCAGGGCTTCTTCCAATCCTTGGGGGCAGGGCGCAAAGATCTCGAACGTCTCTGCGTCGCGCAGTGCACGCGGTGCGTAGTGGCGAACTTCGGGTTCTGCCGCCCATTCGATATCTGAGGGGAAGGCATCATGATCGTCAGCAGCGGCCGGCGTTGAATCGGCCCAAGTATCCTCATCGCGCGCGGAATTGGCCGAGGCTGAATCAGACCATCTGTCCTCATCACGAGCGCGCGGTGTACGCGGCCGCCGTGGAGCATCAAACGTGTCCGATTCACTCGCACCACGGCGAGCATACGCAGGCGCACGCGAGGTACCAGGCGAACGGCGCGGGGACTCCCCACGGTCGCCCGTTGCCGATCCGCGTCGCGGGCCAGAGTTTGTCCGCGACGATTCAGGTCTGGGGGCGTCGAATCCGCCGGATGCACGTGAACGCGACGCGGGTTTGCCGCGCTCGGTCGATGCGTCGCCGCGTGGCGCGGCGGGCGTGTCTTCGGTGTCTCGCCGTAGACGTTGTGCTTGATCTTTCGATCGTTCAATCAGGGCAGCCGTGCGTGCACGCGCGCCGCTGCGCTTGCGTTTGGTATCGCCAGCGGCGGCATGGGCGTCACGCGCCGTTTTTTTGACCGTCAGTGTTTTACGGCGGTCTTGATCATCAGAGGACATTCGAATCCTGGCCTAAGGCCGGGCAGTGTGGTCAGAAGGGTTTGAGCACCACCAGCAGTACCACCGCCACGAGCAGTAAGACGGGAACTTCGTTGAACCAGCGGTAGAACTTGTGCGAGCGGGTGTTGCGGCCTTGTTCGAACTTGCGCAACATGACGCTACAGGCGTGATGGTAGCCGATGATGAGCAGGACAAAGAACAATTTGGCGTGCATCCAGCCGTTGCCGGGGCCCATGCCGATACCGAAGCCGATGTAGAGCCATAGGCCGAGTGCGATGGCGATGATGGCCAGGATGGTGGTGAATCTGAATAGCCGGCGCGCCATGCCGATCAGACAGGCTTGTACCGAGGGGTCGGAGGTCTGGGCCAGGTTCACGTAGATCCTGGGCAGGTAAAAGAGACCTGCGAACCAGGAGGCGATGAATACGATGTGGAAGGCTTTGACCCAGAGGTACAGCATGGCGGGGGCTTTGGGGAAATGTAGGGGGA
>NZ_CBCSIU010000027.1:0-51994 GCF_965139205.1 Bordetella muralis | reverse complement strand
CGGCCAGACCAGGCGATCGGGCCAGCGCGCCCTTNACACGACGAGCCCCGGCGNCNAAAGAACCCCGATTCCCGCATGCAAGCAACCCCCTAAGCCACCGACCGCAGCCACCGCTCAAACGCCCGCAACGCCTCAGACCTCTCATCCCGCTGCGAATACCCGAAGTAATACCCCTGCCCCACCGTCAACACCTGCGGCACCGGCTGCACAAGCCTCCCCTCCTCCAACGCCGGATAAGCCAGAAAATGCGGCACCAGCCCCACGCCTAAGCCGGCCTCCGCAGCCGCCAGCATCATGGTGAAAAGCTCGTAACGCGGCCCACCCGCCGCTTGAGGCCCATAAGATTGACCATTAGCCGCATACCAGAGCCGCCAGGCATCCGGCCGGGAGCTCAAGTGCAGATGAGTCAACCCAGCCAGGCCGTCCTCTTCGCGACGTGGCAAATGCGGGGCGCAGACCGGGACGAGTTCCTTTTCCGGAAACAGCAGCACGCCTTGAGTCCCCGGCCAGAGACTCGTGGCGTGATACAGCGCCCCGTCGAATGGCTGGTCCTTGAACTGAAATGGCAGCGTGCGCACCGACAGGCTCACGCTAATGTCGGGATACTGCTGTTGAAAACCCGGCAAACGCGGAATCAGCCACGTCGTGGCCAACGTCGGCACCACCGCAATGTGAATGCTGCGCCCCATCCCGGTGCGGCTGACCAGGCCGAACGTGTCCTTTTCGATCTGATCCAGATGATGGCGGATGCGGCCCGCATATTCGGCGCCATGCTCGGTCAGCACAATACGCCGGCGCACGCGCGTGAATAGTTGCACGCCCAGGCGAGCCTCCAGGCTGGCTACCTGACGATAGACAGCGCTATGCGTCAGTGCGAGCTCCTCCGCCGCGCGGGAAAAGCTCCCCAGCCGGGCCGATGCCTCGAAAGCCTGCAAGGCGCTCAGATTAGGAATGCCATTACGCATAAAGAAACATCGCAAGGTTGAACACTACGTGCTGACAAGTCACTATATTGTGCAATTTTATCAATTGCATTGTGCAAGCGAGGAACATTATGCTCAATAGCTTGCTATCCGGCTGATTTTGCCTGCCCGCTTATTTAATTACCGGCTTACCTATGACTATCGCGACGACTCCTTCCCGTGCCCGCCTGGGCGGACATATTCTGGTCGATCAACTGGCCGCCCACGGCGTCAAACACGTATTCTGTGTCCCCGGCGAAAGCTATCTGGCCGTGCTGGACGGCCTGCATGACGCCCAGATCGACGTCACGGTCTGCCGCCAGGAGGGCGGTGCGGCCATGATGGCCGACGCGCACGGCAAACTCACCGGCGAGCCCGGCATCTGCATGGTCACCCGCGGCCCCGGCGCCACCAACGCCATGGCAGGCGTGCACATCGCCAAGCAAGACTCCACGCCGATGATCCTGTTTGTCGGCCAGATCGAGCGCGGCATGCGCGAGCGCGAGGCTTTTCAGGAAATGGATTACCGTGCCGTGTTTGGCACGCAGGCAAAATGGGTCACCGAGATCGATCAGGTCGAACGTATTCCTGAACTGATCTCCCGCGCCTTTCATATCGCCACCTCGGGCCGCCCGGGCCCGGTCGTGATTGCGCTGCCCGAGGACATGCTGACCGAAACCGCCACGGTGGACGATGCGCCGCATTACGAGGTGATCGAGAGCGCCCCGACGGCAGGCCAACTGAGCGATCTGGAACAACTGCTGTCTCAGGCACGCTCTCCCGTGGCCATCCTGGGCGGCACCCGCTGGAGCGCCGAGGCTGTCGAGCAGTTCACCGCCTTTGCCGAGCGCCTGGCGCTGCCCACGGCGGTATCGTTCCGCCGCCAGATGCTGTTCCCGGCGGATCACCCCTGCTTTATCGGTGACGTGGGCCTGGGAATCAACCCGGCGCTGCTCAAACGCGTGGCCGATGCCGATCTGATTTTGCTGGTCGGCGGCCGGATGTCGGAAAACCCCAGCCAGGCCTATACCCTGCTCAACATCCCGGTGCCGGCCCAGAAACTGGTACATGTGCATCCGGACAGCGCCGAACTCGGCCGCGTGTACCGTCCGACCCTGTCCATCAACACCTCGCCCGCCGCCTTTGCCCAGGCCCTGGCTAGCGTCAAAGGCCCTGCGCAACCCGCCTGGTCCGCCGACACAGAGACCGCCCGCCAGTCGTATCTGGCCTGGAGCGACCCCACCTCGGTGCACACACCGGGTCAGCTGCAGTTGGGCGAAGTCATGGCCTATCTGGAAAAAACGCTGCCTGCCGACGCCATCATGACCAACGGCGCCGGCAACTATGCCACGTGGCTGCATCGTTTCCACCGCTTTACGCGCTACGGTACGCAGTTGGCCCCGACGTCCGGATCCATGGGCTATGGCCTGCCGGCGGCCGTCGGCGCCAAACGCGTCCAACCCGAAAAGACCGTCGTGTGTTTTGCAGGCGATGGGTGCTTCATGATGCATGGCCAGGAATTCGCGACGGCCGTGCAATACGGCCTGCCCATCCTCGTCTTGCTGATCGATAACGGGATGTACGGCACGATCCGCATGCACCAGGAAAAACACTATCCCGGCCGCATTTCCGCCACCCAGTTGCAGAACCCCGACTTTGCCGCGTACGCGCAGGCCTTTGGCGGCTATGGCGAGCGTGTCGAAACGACAGAACAATTCGCGCCGGCGTTTGAACGCGCCCTGGCCAGCGGCAAGCCCGCCATCCTGCATTGCCTGATCGACCCGCAGACCATCACGCCGTCGACCACGCTGGACAAGATCCGCGATGCCGCGCTGAAGGCGCAGCAATAAACCCTGCGTCAACCCGTCAACCGGGTTGACNCGCCGGCACTTCAAGATCATTTAGACTTAAAGCATTAATATCGATCCGGACTCTCGCAACGCCCTATCGCTGCGCAAACCGAATCAACGTATTAACCCGATATACGCATTCCCCGTATTTCGCTCTATACCGGAGACCCGCATGTCCTCGAATCCTTCCTTTCACTGGCAAGACCCGCTGTTGCTCGACCAGCAACTGACTGATGAAGAGCGCATGGTGCGCGACGCTGCCGCGGCTTATGCGCAAGACAAGCTGGCGCCGCGCGTACTCGACGCATTTCGCAACGAACAGACTGATCCGAAGATCTTTGCCGAGATGGGCGAACTGGGCCTGCTGGGCGCGACGATCCCCGTTGAATACGGCGGCGCCGGCCTGAACTACGTCAGCTATGGCCTGATCGCCCGCGAAGTCGAGCGTGTGGATTCGGGCTACCGTTCGATGATGAGCGTGCAATCGTCGCTGGTGATGGTGCCGATCAATGAATTCGGCAGCGAAGCGCAAAAGAAAAAGTATTTGCCCAAGCTGGCCAGCGGTGAATGGATCGGCTGCTTTGGCCTGACGGAACCCAACCACGGTTCCGACCCCAATGGCATGGAAACCCGCGCCGTGCTGACTGGCGACCGCTACAAGCTGAGCGGCGGCAAGATGTGGATCACCAACTCGCCTATCGCTGATGTGTTCGTGGTGTGGGCCAAATGCGTGGGCGGCGAGTTCGATGGCAAGATCCGCGGCTTTATCCTGGAAAAAGGCATGAAAGGCCTGTCCGCTCCCGCTATTCACGGCAAGGTCGGCCTGCGTGCGTCGATCACCGGTGAAATCGTGATGGACGAAGTCGACGTCCCGGCCGACCAGATGATGCCTGGCGTGTCCGGCCTGCGTGGTCCCTTTACCTGCCTGAACTCGGCTCGCTTTGGCATTGCCTGGGGTGCGCTGGGTGCAGCCGAAGCCTGCTGGCACACTGCCCGCCAATACACGCTGGACCGCAAACAGTTTGGCCGCCCCCTGGCTGCCAATCAGTTGATCCAGAAAAAACTGGCCGACATGCAAACGGAGATCACGCTGGGTCTGCAAGGCTGCCTGCGCCTGGGCCGCATGAAAGACGAAGGCACCGCCGCTGTCGAAATCACCTCGATCATGAAGCGCAACTCGTGCGGCAAGGCGCTGGATATCGCGCGTCTGGCTCGCGATATGTTGGGCGGCAACGGGATCTCTGACGAGTTCGGTGTGGCGCGTCATTTGGTCAACCTCGAGGTGGTTAATACCTACGAAGGTACGCACGACGTGCATGCGTTGATTCTGGGTCGTGCTCAGACCGGGATTCAGGCGTTCAGTTGACCTTTTTCTCTGCGCTGTTTAGTTCCTTCTAGAATTCGCCTCAGCATCTTTGGATGTTGAGGCGTTTTCTTTGGAAGTGACATTGTTGGTTCTTTTGGCGCATGTGGCCATCGGGGAACAACGTCTTATTTTTTTCGGCGACGTCAGCATTAGGATGCTCGACCGATCATTACCGCTACGCTCCTGGCTCCGAATTAGCTGCAGGTTGTTTAAGCAGTGCAGCGTCTCAGCATCCCTCGATGCTTTGGGATTCGATTCTTCTCATATTCAAGATTTGGAGAAACGATGCGTGAACTTTTTTTACACGAGATCGCGAGTGTCAGCGGTGCTTCCGGTGTCCATTTGGCAGCCATCGCCGTGGGCGCTGCGGCGAATACCCTGGGCCGTATCACTGGCGAATTGATGACAGGTACACCGATGTCCTTGGCGAAATCCATAGACACATACGGGTGGGCCATGCCCCTCGCCTCAGCAGCCGCCACGACTACCTTCCGTCCAGACAAACCCGCACAGGCTCATCTGACGTACGCCGCCGCTGCTGGCTTCTTCGTCGGCCTGGGCAACCATCTCGACGACGACCTTGCCGCGCCCACAAGGCGGCGTGGTGCCTCACGCCGTAATGAGTGACCACGGCCCCGTCATGCATCAAGATGGAGGCGAGCGGCCCCCTTCCACGCGGCTCACAACAACAGTGCCTCGCACGACGGCGCACAAGCACCAACATGTGACCCAACACCCATCGCACTAGAGCCCGACGCCTATAACAAGTGCGAGTCCCGGCCGCGCGCCCGAGGGGTGTGCCGGGCCGTAGAGCGCGGATTCAGTCCGCGCAGCGGACCGAGGCCCCTGGTCATGGGCCGAGTCCGTGCGATAGGCCCGGCACACCCCTCGGGCGCGCGGCCGGGACGCCTAAATAGAGACGCTCAAGGCCAGCAGAAACAGAACCCGCCGGACGTCATCAAACCTCACCCAAGCCAACACCATCCAGCACCAGCGAGAAAACCACTCTGCGGCAACCGCTAACCAACCTGCCCCAAATCAAACAAGCTAGTCGCATCCAACTCCAGCACCGCCTCATCGTGCTGATTCAGAATCGTCCAGTTCCACGTAATAATCCCCAGATCATCCCGAGAAGTAGACCGCCTCACAGCTTGTACACGCGCATCCAACCTCAACGTATCTCCCGGCCGCACCGGCACTCGCCAACGGACCTCTCCCAGCCCGGGCGAACCAAACGATTCGGAATCATGCAATGCCGCCTCAACCGCCATACGCATCGCGAGCGCACACGTATGCCAGCCGCTGGCGATCAAACCACCCCAGCGCCCTTGAGCGGCTCTTTCCACATCGGTGTGAAACCATTGAGGATCGTACTGGCGGGCAAATGTCAGGATCTCGGCCTCGGTGACTGTCACCGGACCACCATGGATCACCATGCCTTCCTTGAATTCTGCGAATTTCATTTTTTTGGCGTCTTCAGCAAAAACCGGCGCACCTGAGTACGCCGGTAGTTTGGGTACAAGACAGGCAAAGTGCCTACGCCAAATGACGCGATGCAGAGCACCCTATGATGTGCCCCAAGCCCCTGCCAGCTAGTACGTCTCGAAATGCAGCCGCCCCTCGCGGCGCAACACATCATGCAGGATAGTCCAATCCTGGCCGGATTGCACGACCACATCACGCAAAGCGTCCAAAACGCCGGTTTCCATTCCTTTTAGTCCACAAACGTAAATACAGGTATTCGTATCCTGCAACAACGTCAACACATCGGCGGCCCGCTCGCGGATCAAGTCTTGGACGTAGCGCCGCGGTTGTTCCGCATCGCGCGACAGGGCCAGGTTGATGTCAATGAAATCGCGCGGGAGTTTCATTAATGGACCAAAATATGGCAGTTCGCGTTGCGTACGTGCGCCGAAGAACAACATCAGGCGGCCATTCGTGCCGCGTGCAATCCGGCGACGGTAACGCTCGGTCATGGCGCGCATAGGTGCCGATCCCGTGCCCGTGCAGATCATCATCAGATTGGCCTGCGCGTGATTGGGCATCAAAAAGGTATTCCCAAACGGCCCGATGACTTGCACCGTATCGTTCTTGGCCAGGTCGCACAGATAATTCGAACAGATGCCGCGCGCCGGCTGCCCTTGATGGTCCTCGGTAACGCGCTTTACGGTCAACGATAAATTGTTGTAGCCCGCGCGCTCGCCGTCGCGTGGACTCGCCAACGAATATTGACGCGCGTGATGCGGACGGCCCTGCGCATCAGTGCCGGGCGGCAATATCCCAATGGACTGACCTTCCAATACAGGAAACGGCACATTGCCGAAGTCCAGCACGATGTGATGAATATCGCTGTCGGTATCATCGTCGGTCACACGATAATTGCCGACGACCGTCGCGACAGCAGGCGTCTTGTGGCCATAGAGATTGACATAGGGATGCGCCGCAGACCACGGAGGAATCGTGGCGCCCGAGGGTGAAAAGGCGGCGGGCGCGCTGGCGGCATCGGTATCCTCGCCATCGCTGGATGCCTGGAACGCTGCCTCCTCGCCTTGGGATGCAGCATCCGTGGACACCGTGTCGGGCAACGCTTTTTCGCCAGGCAACTCATCCCAGCCGAATTGCTCCTCGACACTATAGGCCTCGGTTTTCAGCACCAGCCGCCAGTTATCGATCGATCCCGTTGGGCAAGGTGGCACACAAGCCATGCAGCCATTACAGATGGCGGGATCCACCACATAGTTGGTGCCGTCGTGAGTGATGGCGTCAATAGGGCAAGTTTCTTCGCAGGTGTTGCAGCGTATGCAGATCTCGGGATCGATCAAGTGCTGCTTCAACACCTCGGGCGGCAAAGGTGCATTCATCTTTTGCTCCGAGATATCCCGGCGTGAATGCCGGGCGCCGGGGTTCAGTTAAAACGGACGTACTCGAAGTTCACGGCCTGTCGATTCACGCCCATCACAGGCGGCGCAATCCAGTTGGCGAACTTGCCGGTCTCGACGACGCGCCCCATCAACGAGGCCACGAACGCACGGTCCTCTGGCGTGGGCAGCCATTTGTGTTGATTGGCCTGCCATTGGGCCTCGGACAGGACCTCGCCATCGGGCGCGACGCGGATGCCAGCCAGCGTACCGATCTGGCGGTTGAATGCCTTGTGCGGCACGGACAGACGGAACGGCAGTCCGCTTTTTTCGATGACCTTATTCCAGCGCCCTACACCCGCCATCGAGTCCTTGATGAAATCATCACGCAAGACCTCATTCAGAGCGTTCAACATCGGCACTTCGATTTCGCGCAGTTTTCCTCCGTCGACCGTCAACACACGATAGGTATCGTTCTTCAGTTGATGATCGTCGGTGCGCTTGCCTTCTTCGTAGCGCCCTTTCAGACCTGCGCTGTAAAAGATGGCTGCGTTCGAGGACTGATCCGCGCCGAACAAATCGATGGTGACGCTGTAGTGGAAATTGAGATAGCGCTGAATGGTAGGCAGATCGATCACACCGGCGGCGCGTATCGTGGCGGGATCATCGGTTTTCAACTCGCGCATGACTTCGCAGGTGCGCTGAATGATGCGCGAGACGCCCGACTCGCCGACAAACATGTGATGGGCTTCTTCGGTCAGCATGAATTTGGTCGTGCGGGCCAAGGGATCAAAGCCGGATTCCGCCAACGCGCACAACTGGAATTTCCCATCGCGGTCGGTGAAATAGGTGAACATATAAAAGGCCAGCCAATCAGGCGTCTTTTCGTTGAACGCACCGAGAATGCGCGGATTGTCCGCATCGCCGGAACTGCGTTGCAACAAGGCATCGGCTTCTTCGCGGCCATCGCGGCCGAAATAGCGATGCAGCAGATACACCATTGCCCACAGGTGGCGGCCCTCTTCGACGTTGATCTGAAATAGATTACGCAGGTCGTATTGCGACGGTGCGGTCATACCCAGATGGCGTTGCTGTTCGATCGATGCCGGCTCGGTATCGCCCTGGGTCACGATGATGCGGCGCAGGTTGGCGCGATGTTCACCCGGCACGTCTTGCCAGACATCGCGACCGAGGTTTTCACCGAAATGAATCTTGCGCTGACCGTCTTGCGGCGCGAGGAAAATCCCCCAGCGATAGTCAGGCATCTTTACATGATCGAAGTGCGCCCAGCCATCGGGCTCGACGCTGACTGCTGTGCGCAGGTACACGTCAAAACCATGCGAACCGTCCGGGCCCATGTCCTGCCACCATTGCAGGTAGTTGGGCTGCCAGTGTTCGAGTGCGCGTTGCAGCGCACGGTCGCCGGACAGGTTGACGTTGTTGGGGATTTTTTCACCGTAATTGATGCCTGACATGTCTGCTCTCCAGATCGGCGGCATCACTGCTGCCGAATAGTTCTATGTATGTTGCGGTTGAATCAGGATGGTCCGAGCCTGCATTCCTTGCTGCTATACGCGATTCCAATCGAACGACGCCTGCTCGCCTTTGCCGTAGAGTTTCAGCGCGCCCTTTTCGCCCGCGGCATTGGGGCGATTGAAAATCCAGTTCTGCCAGGCAGTGAGGCGACCGAATATGCGGGTCTCCATCGTTTCATGGCCGCCAAAGCGCAGGTTCGCCTCCAGCCCCGTCAATGCATCGGGAGACAAGGCGCGGCGTTCCTCGAGCGCCAGCCGGACCTCGTCATCCCAATCAATGCTATCGGGCGCAAACGTCACCAGCCCTAGTTCCAAGGCACGTGTGGCGGGCAGCAACTGCCCTCCTACTGCACGCACAGCCTCGAGCGGCAGGGTTTCCTCGTAAAAGCGTCGCTGCAAGCGGCTTTGGCCGTTGACCAGCGGATACGCGCCGAAATTTCGTTCGCCCACAACGATCTGGGCAGGCACATCGGCATCTTCGTCATCCAGCATATAGATGCGGTCGGCAGCCAAGGCCAATTCAAACAAGGTGCCGGCAAAGCACGAGCCCGGTTCAACCAACGCAAAAAGCGACCGCGACGTCACATCCAGGCGTGCCAGAGTACGTCGCAGCATGCCCGAGGTTTCGCGCACGAACCAGTGATCCGCATGCTGTTGCAAGGCGGCGTCGGCAGCGAGCACCGAGGCAATATCGCCCTCGGTTTTCAGCACCCATGTACCCAGGTCGGGTTCGTTGGTGCGCAGATTGAGAATCGCATCATCCAGTTCGCGAGCCATCTGCAGCGGCCACCAGGAGGCGCCCGCGGCCAGGATGGCATCGATTTCCTGCTCGACAGATGCCTGCGGGCCGCGGATGGTCCAGGTGGCCAGGCGTTTTTCACGGTCGTAGGCGACGTCCACGTATTGATAGGACATCCGGTTTGCCGTTTCGGTACGCGACAGCGGTGTCAAGGCGATGCCTTGCGCTTGCGCAGGACGGTCGCTCGCCGCGGCCAACTCAGCGGCACGTGCTTGTACCGCATCCTGGAATTGCGCAGGTTTGATGACCTGATCGACCAGGCGCCAGTCTTTTGCACGTTGACCGCGTACGCCTTCGACCAAGGTGCAAAAAATGTCGGCATGATCGTGCCGCACCTTGCGCTTATCCGTCACGCGGGTCAGCCCGCCTGTGCCGGGCAGCACACCGAGCAAAGGCACCTCGGGCAATGCCACGGCCGAGGAACGGTCATCCACCAGGAAAATCTCGTCGCACGCCAAGGCCAATTCATACCCGCCCCCGGCGCATGCGCCATTGAGCGCCGCGATGAATTTCAAGCCGCTATGGCGGCTGGAGTCTTCGATACCGTTGCGTGTCTCGTTGGTGAATTTGCAGAAATTCACTTTCCAGGCATGAGACGACAAGCCCAGCATGAAGATGTTGGCACCGGAACAGAAAATCCGGTCTTTCATGCTGGTGACCACGACGGTGCGCACCTCGGGGTGCTCGAAGCGAATGCGCTGCAAGGCGTCGTGTAATTCGATATCGACCCCGAGGTCATAGGAATTGAGCTTGAGTTTGTAGCCTGGCCGCAGCCCGCCGTCCTCGGCCACATCCATGGCCAGGGTGGCCACCGCCCCCTCGAAGCTGAGTTTCCAGTGACGGTATTGGGTGGGATCTGTCTGAAAATCCACGCGGGATTCGGGGCTGCTCATGGTTCTGTCTCCTGAGGGGCCTGATAGGAATAATACTGCATCAGATGCATTAAAATGCAGATTAGTGCACAAAAAAAATCGCGTCAAGCGAAAGATGCACAAAAATGCAGTTTTCATGCCCACTGGAGGGCCCATCCATAGACCAACTTGTGTGCGCAAACCACCCTCTCCCCCGAAACATCTGCCTTCTCGCCTCGGGGTTAACAGCCAGTAAAAGCGGCATGGTGAGGCGTGCTCACCAAAGTGAGCATCGCGCCTTAAAGCGGTAACCCGCAAGCCTTGCGCACCTGCGCGCGCAGGCCCCCAAAGCTTTCTTGCAGACTCAGGCCACTCGTCATCCAGGTCATGTCTGCCTTGGCATAAAAGGCCTCGCGCCCCGCCAGGATGCGTTTCAAATCCGCCATGGCCTCGCTGTTGCCCGACATAGGGCGGAAATCGCCCTGCGCCATGACGCGTGACATGTGCTCGTCCGGCGTCGCACGCAGCCAGACGGTGTAGCAATGCGTCAGCAATAGATTCAGGGTCGCCGGCTCGGACACCAGCCCCCCGGGCGTGGCGAGCACCATTTCCGGATAAAGCTGCACGGCTTCCTCCAGCGCCCGGCGCTCATAGCGGCGATACGCATTCGGGCCATAGAGGTTGTGAATCTCGAGAATGCCGCAACCGGCAACACGCTCGATTTCGCGATTGAGCTCCACAAACGGATAACCCAGGTCGTCGGCCAGCATCGGCCCCAGCGTGGACTTGCCCGCGCCGCGCAAGCCGATCAAAGCCACACGCTGAAAACGATTGGGGCGTTGCGCGCCCTCGCCCACACCGAACAGTTGCGCGAGCGCCTCGCGAGCCCGCTGCAAATCGGACTCGGTACGGCCACTGAGCAATTCGCGGATCAACAACCAATCCGGCGACTCGGTGGTGACGTCGCCCACCAATTCGGCCAAGGCGCAATTAAACGCCTTGGCGATTTGCAGCAGCACCAGGATCGACGCGTTGCCGACGCCGTGCTCCAGGTTCGCCAGATGGCGCTCGGATACGCCTGTGACTTGCGACAGGCTTTTGCGCGTCATGCCACGGATGGCGCGCAGGCGCCGCACTCTCTCGCCCAACGCGATCAAAAACGGTTCTCGGCGCAACTCCGAGGATTCCTTGTCTAGCGGGTGAACCATATTGATTGAGCTCCGAGGAAACCCTGATATCTGCAATTTTATGCACTATAGTGCTTGACTTGACTAGTGTGAAGCACTATTTTTCCATTAACCCGGCTCGCAACCGGCACGCATGCCCGCCAAAAAAAGCAATTCATTGCATACGCTGCGGCCGAAGCGCCACAGTGTAAAGGACGAGACAAAGCATGAGTACGCCAGCATCCTTCCACGATTTGATGCGCCGCATTACCTCCCCCATTGCAGGCCTGCCGCTGGACGGCGCCCTGCAGGCCCGCTTGAATCAGGAGATGGGCCCGGACAGCGAGCTGTATCAAGCCGTCTTTGCCGCCTGTAGGCAGGGCGTGGCCGACGGCTGGATGTGCAGCCGCGAGGGTGGCGGCATCCGCTATGGCCGCGTGATCAAGCCCGATGCCGGACTGGACGGGTTCTCGGTGGATGTGGTGGACATGAACCGCCTGGCGGGCCCGCACCACACCCATCCGCAAGGCGAGATCGATCTGATCATGCCGCTCGATAACAGCGCGAAATTCGACGGACATGGTGCCGGCTGGCTGGTCTATGGCCCGGGCAGCGCCCATCGACCCACGGTCAGCGATGGGCAGGCGCTCGTGCTGTACCTGTTGCCCAATGGCGAGATTGAATTCACGGCGGCTTGATCGCCCTGCGGCGCGCTGCGCTGATGCATGCCGTGCAGGCAAGGCCAGCTACGCGACAACGTCAGAACTGCCCATAAAAATACGGAGACGCCCCATGAACCCCTGCCCCACCGAGTTGAACTTTGCCAGCCACCTGGCCGCATTGAACGCCCCGCGCGCTGCCAAATTGGCCTATATCGACGACACGCGGCGTATCACCTATGGCGAATTGGCCGAGCGTGTCGCTCGATGTGCGGGCGCATTGCAAGAACTGGGATTGCGCCGCGAAGAGCGCGTGCTGCTGTTGATGCATGACAGCGTGGACTGGCCTGTCGCATTTCTGGGGGCATTGCATGCAGGCGTCGTGCCAGTCGCGGTCAACACGCTGCTGACGCCCGAGGATTACGCCTACA
The DNA here is from genome assembly GCF_965139205.1 of Bordetella muralis. Classification (GTDB taxonomy): domain Bacteria; phylum Pseudomonadota; class Gammaproteobacteria; order Burkholderiales; family Burkholderiaceae_B; genus Bordetella_A; species Bordetella_A muralis. The sequence goes on along the minus strand of NZ_CBCSIU010000027.1, from coordinate 39,517 downwards.
TTGCGGGGCACTGCCGTGCGCGGGCGGCATTGGTGTCCGGCGAGCTGCTGGGTACCTTGCAAACCGCGTTAGGCAAAGGTCCGCACGAGATCGAACACATCATCGTATCCCGCCCCGCGGGCGCGTTGCCGGCGCGCAGCATCGAGTTCGAGCAATGGCTGGCTGATGCGCCGCTGGCGCCTGCCGTACGCACCCTGTCGGATGAGATTGCCTTCTGGCTGTACTCGTCGGGATCGACCGGCAAGCCAAAAGGCGTGGTTCATACCCATGGCAATCTCTGGCACACGGTAGAGCTCTATGCCAAACCGGTGTTGGGCATACGTGAAGACGATATCGTATTTTCAGCGGCTAAATTGTTTTTCGCCTATGGGTTGGGCAACGGGCTGAGCTTTCCGTTGGCAGTCGGCGCCACAGTGGTCGTCATGAGTGAACGCCCCACGCCCCAGGCAGTATTCAAGCGGCTGACCGAACATCGTCCCACGGTGTTTTACGGTGTGCCCACGCTCTACGCCAGTATGCTCGCCTGCCCCGACCTGCCGGCGCGCGAACAAGTCGCCATACGCGTCTGTACCTCTGCCGGCGAGGCCCTGCCGCGCGATATCGGCGAACGTTTCACTCGTCATTTTGGTTGCGAGATCCTGGACGGGATCGGCTCGACCGAAATGCTGCATATTTTCTTGTCCAATCAGCCGGGCAGTTTGCGCTATGGCACCACAGGCAAACCGGTACCGGGATACGAGGTGCAATTACGCGACGAGGACGGCCGGATCGTTGCAGCCAATACGATCGGTGATCTGTATATCAAAGGGCCCAGCACGGCATTGATGTACTGGAACAACCGCGATAAAACGCGCCAGTGCTTTCAGGGAGAATGGCTGAAAAGCGGCGACAAGTACCTGTGCGATGCGGACGGCTATTACACCTATGCGGGCCGCAGCGACGACATGATAAAGGTCAGCGGCCAGTATGTTTCGCCGGTAGAAGTCGAGAACGTGTTGATTCAACACGAAGCCGTGCTGGAGGCCGCAGTGATCGGCGTTCCCGATCATGACGGCCTGATCAAAACCAAAGCCTATGTGGTGCTGCGCCCGGGCTTTCAACCCAATGCCGATACCGGCGAGGCGCTGCAGCAGTATGTGAAGCAGCATCTGGCGCCGTTCAAATATCCGAGGCAAATCAACTTCACCGAGGACTTGCCGAAAACGGCGACAGGAAAAATACAGCGCTTCCGGTTGCGGCAATTGGAAAGCAGCGAGATTTCCCGGGGCATTTCATGAATACGGCCGCCACCATCAAGGCCCTCGACACACAAGATACGGAGACTGCCTGGGCGAATCTGAATGTGCAGGGACGCACGATGCGCCTGGAATATCGCTGGCTGTCATCCGATAGGCAGGATGCCCCGCTATTGATATTCCTGCACGAAGGGCTGGGCTCGGTCACCATGTGGAAGGACTGGCCGCAACGCGTGTGCGATGCAGCGGCCTGCCGTGGCCTGGTGTTTTCACGTTATGGCTACGGGCAGTCCACACCGCGTCCCGCAACAGAAAAATGGCCTGTGACTTTCATGCACGAACAGGCGGGCGAAATCTTGCCCGCGTTCTTGAAGGCATTGCATATCGATGCCGAACGCGATCGTCCCATCCTGTTTGGTCACAGCGATGGCGGTTCGATTGCATTGCTCTACGCCGCCATGCATCCCCGGTCGATTGCCGGCCTCGTTGTCGCCGCCCCTCATGTGTTCGTCGAAGACGTCACTATCACCCATATCGAACAAGCGCGACAGGCCTATTTACACACAGACCTGCCCGCCAAACTGGCGCGCTATCACGCCGATGCAGACTCGGCATTCTGGGGATGGAACGATATCTGGCTGAATCCCGCATTTCGCGCCTGGAATATCCAGGAGTATTTGCCGCGGATCGAATGCCCCGTATTAGCGATACAGGGCGCGGACGATGAGTACGGCACGATGGCGCAGATTCACAGCATTCGTGAGGCAGCCGCACAGACCCGGTTGTTGAAAATTCCTGACTGCCGTCATTCCCCGCACATAGACCAACCCGATGTAGTCATCAGGGCTGTCGCTGATTTCATCGGCGGCCTGAACAAGCACGGCTGAGCTCGCGAGCCTGCCAACAATAACCAGGAGACAAACCATGATGCATCGCGCCCTGAATCGTGCCCTGATTGCCAGTGCACTCGCGTTGACCGCCAGCCAGGTGCTGGCCGCGGACAAAATCAAAGTGGGATTCATGCTGCCCTATAGCGGCACCTATGCCGCGCTGGGCACCGCCATTGAAAATGGATTCAAGCTCTATGTCGCCGAACAGGGCGGCAAACTCGGTGGGCGAGAGTTGGAATATTTCAAGGTCGATGACGAGTCCAATCCAGCCAAGGCCTCTGAAAATGCCAATCGCCTGATCAAGCGAGACCAGGTCGATGTGGTGATCGGCACAGTGCATTCAGGTGTCGCCATGGCGCTGGCCAAAGCGGCCAAGAGCAGCGATACCACCCTGATCGTGACGAACGCCGGCGCTGACGCGATCACCGGCGCGATGTGCGGCCCTGGCATTTTCCGCACCTCGTTTTCGAACTGGCAGCCAGGGTATGCCATGGGCCCGGTGGCGGCTGCCAAGGGCTACAAGAAGGCGGTGACGATTACATGGAAATACGCCTCCGGCGAAGAACAAATGGCGGGATTTCGCGAGAGCTTTGAAAAAGCCGGCGGCACGATCGTCAAGAACCTGACGCTGCCTTTTCCCAATGTGGAATTCCAATCGCTCTTGACGGAAATCGCATCGATCAAGCCCGACATGGTGTTTGCCTTTTTTGCCGGCGGCGGCGCGGTAAAGTTCGTGCAGGACTACCACGCGTCCGGCCTGCAGAAGTCCATCCCGCTCTATGGGACGGGCTTTCTCACCGATGGCACGCTGCCCGCCCAGGGTGATGCCGCACAAGGCCTGCTCACCACGCTGCATTATGCCGATGGCCTGAACACGCCGCGCGACAACGCTTTCCGTGCGGCCTATGCCAAGGCCTATAACAACCTGCAACCCGATGTCTATGCAGTGCAAGGCTACGATGCCGCGCAACTGATGCAAAGCGGCCTGACCGCCGTACAGGGCAACATCACGGACAAGGCCAAGTTCCGCGATGCCATACGCAGCGCCACGATAGACAGCCCGCGCGGCAAATTCACGCTATCTGCAGCCGGCAATCCGGTGCAGGATTTCTATCTGCGCGAAGTCTCCGGCAAAGAAAACAAAGTCATTGATGTCGCAGTCAAGCAATTGGCCGATCCCGCTCAGGGCTGCAAGCTTTGACGACCGGACGCGAATGCCATCATGGATACCAGCACCTTTCTCATCCAGTGCCTCAATGCCCTGCAGCACGGTCTGCTGCTGTTTCTGGTCGCCAGCGGCCTGACCTTGATCTTCGGCATCATGGGTATCATCAATCTGGCGCATGGCAGTTTTTACATGATCGGCGCCTACATGGCGTTCGCGTTGAATCCGCTGGTCGAGCGCTGGCTGGGCGGTGGCTTTGTCACCACGCTCGTGCTGTGCATCGTATTGGCCACCGTGCTCGGTTACGTGTTGGAGGCGGCTTTTTTCAGCTATTTATATCGGCGCGACCACCTGCAGCAAGTCTTGATGACCTATGGGCTGATCCTGGTGTTCGAGGAAATCCGCAGCCTGCTGGTAGGCAATGATGTACATGGCGTGTCCGTACCCCCCTGGCTCGCCGGCAGCGTGCCGTTGGACGACATTCTCACGTATCCCGTCTATCGCTTGTTCATCTCGGCGATCGGCATCGGCGTGGCGATATTGCTTTACTGGGTTCTGACGCGCACTCGCCTGGGCATGATGGTGCGGGCAGGCGCGAGCAACCGGGAAATGATCGGCTCGTTGGGCATCGACATCAACCGTCTGTACCGCATCGTATTTGCAGCAGGCGTCGCACTGGCCGCCCTGGCGGGCACGATTGCCGCACCGGTGTCGTCGGTCTATCCCGGCATGGGTAATAGCGTGTTGATCATGTGCTTTGTCGTGGTGGTGATCGGTGGCATAGGCTCGATACGCGGGGCGTTTCTGGCGGCCATGCTGGTGGGAACGGTAGAGACTTTCGGCCAAGTGTTATTTCCGTCCGCCGCCGGAATCCTGGTGTACGTGCTGATGGCCGTCATTCTCCTGTGCAAGCCCGAAGGGCTGTTCAAGCAGGGTTGAGCATGGGGCAACTGATGAACACTGCACGCAAACTGATCCCTGTTGCCGTATTGCTCGTACTCGCGGTCTTTCCGCTGTCGGGCAATGAGTACTACATCGGACTGGCGATCAAGATCATGATCTACGCGATCTTTGCACTCAGCCTGCAGGTGCTGGTGGGCGGTGCGGGACTGATCAGTCTGGGACACGCGGCATTCTTTGGCATTGGCGCTTATGCCGCCGCATTGCTGTCGCCGGAATCAGAGGCCGGCGGACTGTTGTGGCTGCTGGCGGCAGCGCTGGGCAGCGCGGCGATCTATGCATTGATCACGGGGACTCTCGCGTTGCGCACGCGTGGGGTCTATTTCATCATGGTGACCTTGGCCTTTTCGCAAATGGCCTATTACGTGTTTCATGACACGGACATCGGAGGTGGCAGCGACGGGATTTATCTGTATTTCCGTCCGCAGATGTCATGGGCAGACTGGATGCCTTTTGATCTCGAAAACCCTGGTGTCTATTACCTGTTTGTCCTGATCTGCCTGGCATTGACGTGGGGCTTTCTGGCCATGCTCGGACGTTCGCCTTTCGGCGCTGCGCTCACCGGTATTCGCTTGAATGAACAACGCATGCGCGCCGCCGGTTATTCCACCTTTCCGTACAAGTTGACGGCTTATGTCATCGGCGCCACGTTGGCGGGACTGGCGGGGTTTCTCTACGCATTGAAGGACGGGTTCGTTACGCCTGAGCTCCTGACCTGGGAGCAATCCGGATTGGTGTTGCTGATGGTCATTCTGGGAGGGATGCATCGACTCGGCGGCGCGGTGCTGGGCACCGTGACGCTGATCCTCTTGCAGGAGCTCTTTCAATCGCAAGCCCTGTTTGGCGATTATGCAAAGCACTGGCATCTGCCCCTGGGACTGGCCATCATCGCGCTGGTGGCGCTGTTGCCCAATGGCTTGGCCGGGCTGCCTGCGCAATGGCGCGAACACCGTGCGGCGCGTCTCGCCGGCGCGTCAGGCGGCCCCCATTCCATTGGGTCTACGGGGCCCTCCCTGGCCAATACCAACGCAGGCTCCCGCGCTGAAGCCTCAACCTCTCGCTCGGCGAACTCCTCGTTTGCTGCCGGCTCACCAACAAGCACGTCGAACAACGCGGCTGCAGCGCAGTCCCTATCCATTTCTGGAGGCCCTCATGCCTGAGACCATGTTGGCCGCGCGCGGCATCACGCGGCGTTTTGGTGGATTGGTCGCCGTCAATGAGGTGTCGTTGGATTTGCATCGCGGCACCGTACACGCTGTGATCGGAACCAATGGCGCAGGCAAATCCACGCTCATCAATATTCTGTCCGGCGAGTTGCCTGCCAGCGCGGGCCAGGTCTTGATGAACGGCGAGGACATCACCGCCTGGGCACAGCCTCAGCGGGCACGCCAAGGGCTGGGACGCAGCTATCAACGCTCAACGATTTTCCCCACGCTCAGTGTGTTCGAGAACTGCAGGCTCGCGGCGCAGGCCGGCAATCCGCGGTTCTGGCACTGGTGGCGGCGAGCCGATGGCTGCACCCGCAGCCGGGAGCTCGCCCGCCATGCACTGGAGCGCACAGGTCTGGCCGGCCGCAGCAGCACCCCTGCTGGCCTGCTGCCGCACGGCCACAAGCGTCAATTGGAAATCGCCATGTGTCTGGCTGGCGAACCGCAAGTGCTGTTGCTGGACGAGCCACTGGCAGGCATGGGCCCCGAAGAAACCGAACGCATCCTCGCCTTGCTGCAAAGCCTGAAGACCGAGCACGCGATTTTGCTGGTGGAACACGACATGGATGCGGTATTCGGTAACGCCGACCGCATTACGGTGATGGTCAATGGCTGCGTCATCGCCTGCGGCAGCCCCACAGAGATTCGGGCCAATCCGCTAGTGCAGGACGCCTATCTGGGAGACGGCTCATGCACGCACTGATCGACGCCAGCGGCCTGCATAGTTACTACGGCGCAAGCCACGTACTGCGTGGTATTGATCTGCACATCAGTGCGGGCGAATCGGTCGGTCTGGTGGGCCGTAATGGCATGGGCAAGACTACCCTCATTCGCACCCTGATGGGACACGTACGCAGCCGGCAGGGACAATTCGCGGTGGCCGGCCGCGACTGCACCCGCGCACAACCGCACGCGATTGCGCGACTAGGTCTGGCTTATGTGCCGGAGGGCCGCGGTGTGTTCGCGAATCTCAGCGTGCGCGAAAATCTGCTCGTCGCGGCGCGACCCGGCACGCGGGGGCAAACGGACTGGACCTATGACCGCGTACTTGCCACATTCCCGCGCCTGGCCGAGCGCCTGCATCATGGCGGACAGCAATTGTCCGGCGGCGAACAACAGATGCTGGCCATCGGCCGCGCCTTGACGACCAACCCCGATCTGTTGATCCTGGACGAAGCGACAGAGGGACTCGCGCCGTTGATCGTGGCCGAAATCTGGAGGATCGTTGCCGCGATTCGCGCCACTGGCATGTCGACCTTGATCGTCGATCGTAACTACCGGGCCGTACTGGCGCACACCGATCGATGCCTGGTCATGGAAAAAGGCCGTATCGTGTACCAGGGCGCCAGCCCAGCCCTGGCATCAGAGCCCGAACAGTTGGCGCGCTACCTGGGCGTGTGAGCCACTCAGGGGAAACCCCGGTCGTGCGCGCGCCGCTTTCCAGGCACTCTGTGCGGGGTCCACGACCCATAACACTTAGACCAACCTCACTGGCGGAGACAAGCTTATGGCATTTCATTTTTCCCGCAGCGGCGGTAAACGGCCGGTGCGCCGCGCCCTCCTGACGACGCTGCTGTCGGTGATCGTCGCCGGCACTGCCTGGCATAGCCACCCTGTCCAGGCGGCAGATGCCTGGCCCGACAAGCAGATCAAAATCATCGTGCCGTATACCCCGGGCGGCGCTACCGATACCGTCACGCGCATTGTGATGGAAAAGCTCTCGTCGCGACTGGGCCAAGCCATCATCATCGAGAACCGGCCGGGCGCCAACAGTACGTTGGGATCTGCCCTCGCCGCCAAAGCCGAGCCAGATGGCTATACCTTTTTGAGCATTCTGCCGGCTTACGTCATCAACACCCATCTGTACCAGCTCACGTTTTCCCCCAAGCAGCTCGAACCCGTCGTCCACATGGCCGACCTGCCGCTATTCCTGTTTGTCAGCAAGGATTTGCCGGTCAACACACTGGCCGAATTGATCGAATACGGACGCGCCCATCCCGATGCGTTGACCTATGCGTCCAGTGGAACAGGGTCCAGCGCCCATCTGACAGGAGCGGATTTTGCCCTGCAATCCAAGATCAAAATGACGCATGTCGCCTACAAGGGCAGTGCGCCGATCTTGACCGATCTGCTGGCCGGCCGGGTATCCATGGTGTTCGATCCGATCCTGGTCCCCATGCAGTACGTGAAGCAGGACAAGCTCAAGGTGCTGGCATTCACTGGAAAAAAACGCTGGCCCACCGAGCCCGATGTGCCCACCATGGAAGAGGCAGGCATCCCTGGCTTCGTGACAGGGTCATGGGCGGGATTATTGGCTCCGACCGGCACGCCCCAGCCCATTATTGCCCGCATGGCCAAGGAGATCAGCGAGATTGTCCACGAGCCTGATGTCACACAGAAATTCCTGGATGCCGGCTTTTTACCGACTGGCAGCACGCCAAAGGCTTTTGCGGAACTGATGCGAACCGACTCGGAGCGCTACGCGAAAATCATTAAAGAAGCCCACATCACCGTCAACTGAGTTGGGTATTGAGCAAGGTGACGACTGCTGTGCAGCGTTGCCGGCAAGCGCAGCAGCAGCAGTTGCTGCAGTTGCCGTTGCTATCGGCGAAAGGATGACGGCGACGGTCGGATATCAGGGTGGCGAGGGGCTGCAAGCATCAGCGAACGATCACCCCCACGCCCTGCCTGCAACATCACATTTCAGATAGATCTGTCGTATCAAGCGAAAATGCCGCTGCTGCACGGCCAATGCGATCATTGACGGCGCGCCATGAGTCATCCTGTGGCGGTGTCTGGACCAAAATGCGAACATAACGGCCGCTATCGAGCTCGCGCAACATGGAGTACAGAGATTGCGCGTAACTGGCCGGATCATTAGCCACGGTACGCCAGACGATGCGGTCGTCCAACGCCTCAGGGGCCGCGTCAAACGCGACGACGGCCACCTGGCCGGCAGGCAGGCTCTGGCCACTCGCCGCCTCGGCCAGACGTTGCGGCGTGACCAGTTCCAGCGGAGTATGCGGGGCGTAATGTGCCTTTAACGTGCCGGACGCGCGTGGCGCAGCGGCATCGGGCATGCCGACTGGTTCACCGAGAACAGCCTCGATCTGCGCGGGCGTAATATGCCCGGGACGCAGCAAAACCGGACCTACGCCCTGTTCCAATCGGGAAAGATCCAGAATCGTGGACTCGATCCCCACCTCGGATGGTCCGCCGTCCAGCACCATCATGCCCTGCGCCATTTCGGATGGAAATTCGCTACGGACATGATCCGCATGCGTGGGCGACACCTGGCCGAATTTATTGGCCGATGGCGCCGCCACACCGCCTTGTCCATTGGGCTTGCCTGCGGCAAAGGCGCTCAGCAAGGCCTGTGCGACCGGATGCGAGGGACAACGCAGCCCGATGCTGTCTTGCCCGCCGCTGACGACCTCGCCGCGATCCCGGACTCGCGGCAGGATCAGCGTCAATGGGCCGGGCCAGAATGCCTCGATCAATCGCTGGGCCTGCGGCGGAATCTCGCGAGCCCAATAATGCAGATCCGCGCCAGGCGCGACATGCACGATAACGGGATGATTGGAGGGACGTCCTTTCGCGGCATAAATGCGCGCGACGGCCTGCGCGTTTTCAGCATCGGCGCCCAGGCCGTAAACCGTTTCTGTGGGAAACGCGACCAGTTCGCCTGCCAACAGCCGATCCGCGGCACGGGAAATCGATATGGCGTCGACAGGACTGCCGGTGCCCGCATCGCGCCTGCCACTTGCACCGGCAGACGTTTCGGACGAAACAGACGATGGCGTTGACATGATGTTATTCGGGCGCAGCCATGCCCAGCGCCGCGGCAACGCGCGCCGCATCGGCACGCGCTTGATCCAAGGTGGCGGCGACTACCGTCACGTGACCCATTTTGCGGCCCCGGCGGGCTTCGTGTTTGCCGTACAGGTGCAGCTTGGCGGACGGCACTGCCAGCGCAGCCGACCAATCGGGCTCACGAGGCGTCGTCGCGCCAGGCTCGAACCAGATATCGCCCAGGATGTTCAACATGACAGCGGGCGCCAGCAATGCAGTGCTGCCCAGGGGCAAACCCGCCATGACACGCGCTTGCTGCTCGAATTGGCTGCTGACACAGGCGTCGATGGTGTAGTGGCCGCTGTTATGCGGGCGCGGCGCGATTTCGTTGACGACCAGACTGCCGTCGGTCAATACGAAAAACTCGACGCACAATACGCCGTGGTAACCCAACCCCTGCGCAATGGCGCGTGCAGCCTCGGTGGCCTTGGCTTGCCGTTGAGCGTGTGCAGGATCGCTATCCGTAGCCGCCACCGTCGATACAGCCAAAATCCCATCGCGATGTAGATTACGTGCGACCGGGAACACGACGTCCGAGCCATCAAAACCGCGCGCCAGGACGACGGAAATTTCGTAGTCCAGCGGCATCAATGCTTCAAGTACGCACGGCACACCGTCGAACTCGGCAAAGGCGGCTTGCGCCTCGGCACGCGTGGTTACCCGTGCCTGGCCTTTACCGTCATAACCCAAGCGGGCGACTTTCAGGATGCCCGGAAACAGTGTATCGGGAGCATCGATCAAATCCTGTTGTGCGTGAATCGCAGCGTGCGGCGCGACAGGAATGCCCTGCGACGCGATGAAGGTTTTTTCCGCGATGCGATCCTGGACAACGGCCACGGCATCACCGGCGGGGCTGACGCGGCATTGCGCTGCAGCCAGTGCACGCAGGCTGTCTGCCGGCACGTTTTCGAACTCGGTCGTCACCGCACGGCAGCTACGGGCGAGCTCAGCCAAACCCGCCGCATCGTCATAGGCCGCCTGGATATGACGATCCGCCACGACGGCAGCAGGACCATCAGCGTCCGGGTCCAGCACGACGACGCGATAACCCAGGCTTTGCGCGGCGTGGCAGAACATCCGGCCCAATTGGCCGCCGCCCAGCATACCCAGCCAACCGCCGGGGGCAATCGTGAAAGAATCAGTAGAGGAAGTCATACGCATGAGCGGCCCGCCACGCGGGCTCGTGGCAAGGTCAGGGCTGCGGGGGAACGATCATGTTGCGTGCCGCTTCGGTCTGGCGGGCACGGAATGCCGTCAGTTGGCGGTGCAAGGCGTCGTCGGTCGTGGCCAAGGTGGCGATCACGTGCAAGGCGGCGTTCGCGGCACCGGCCTCGCCAATGGCGAAGGTCGCGACCGGTACGCCCTTGGGCATTTGCACGATGGACAAGAGGGAGTCCTCACCGCGCAAGTAGCGCGATGGGACAGGGACACCGAATACGGGAACCTCGGTCAGCGCGGCCATCATGCCCGGCAGATGGGCCGCGCCCCCTGCCCCGGCAATAATGCCGCGTAGGCCGCGGGACCGCGCCGCAGCGCCGTATTCCGCCATGTCCTGCGGCATGCGATGCGCGGAGATGACGCGCGCCTCGTAGGGCACGCCAAAGGCCTCCAGCATGTCTACGGCGTTTTTCATGATGTCCCAGTCACTGGAAGAACCCATGATCACGCCCACCACAGGGGTAGCCGGCGCAGAGGCGGAAGAAGTCGTCGTCATAGCTAAATCGCAAGGCAAGAAGGCGCCGCGCCGGGGCGCGACGGGCGGAAAACCTGGTATTTTACCCGGCCTTGCCCGCAGACTGCCCAGGACAGCCTGGAGCCCTAGGTGGCAACGTCAAATCGACGCCAACACGCATGCCGTCAGCATCGGTTTGAACTGACAACGCTGGAGTCGCCAGTTTCCGCTTCTCACTTGCTTCGCAAGATCGAACAGCGCTTGGTCTGACATTTGTCCGAATACTGACACAAGCTCAACTCCGATAATCAGTCGAAGTAGGATTCAGCCTCCCAAACGCCGAGAAATCGATATGCAGGCAAAAGGAAAAGGAGCGCAAACATGGCCAAAAAACTTGATGACGTCATAGCGTCCCTGCCTACCCAGCGCCGCGCCAAGATTGAGCAACGCGCGCAGGAGCTTGCCTCACCCAAAGACCTACGCCAGGCCGTTGAGAACGGGCCCTGCTTTTGCGATACCGCTGGCCATGCGGCGCCGTGACGCCGCATGAAACCGGGATTACGCCATCAAGCGATCCAGCGCCTCGCGGTATTTCGCGGCGGTTTTTTCCAGGACTTCTTGGGGCAGGCGCGGGGCCGGCGGGGTTTTGTCCCAGGTTTGGGTTTCCAGCCAGTCGCGCACAAATTGCTTGTCGAACGACGGGGGGCTGATGCCTTCGCGATAGCCGTCGGCGGGCCAGAAACGCGACGAATCAGGCGTCAGGACCTCGTCCATCAGGTACAGCTGGCCGTCATCGTCCAGGCCGAATTCGAATTTGGTGTCGGCAATGATGATGCCCTTGGTCGCCGCAAAAGCAGATGCCTCGGCGTACAGACGCAGCGTCACGTCACGAATACGCTCGGCCATTTCCTGGCCGACTTCGTTCACCACGTGGGCAAAATCGACGTTTTCGTCGTGCGTACCGAACTCGGCCTTGGCCGCCGGCGTGAAAATCGGCTCGGGCAGCTTGCTGGCCTGATTCAGGCCGGCCGGCAGCTTGATGCCGCATACGGCGCCAGTGGCCTGGTAGTCTTTCCAGCCCGATCCGATCAAATAGCCACGCGCTACCGCCTCGACCAGGATGGGTTTCAGACGCTTGACCACGACGGCGCGGCCACGCACCTGGTCCAGCTCGTCGGGCGCGACCACGTCCTCGGGTTTCACGCCCGTGGAATGGTTCGGCAGAATGTGCGCGAGCTTGCTCAGCCAAAATTCCGTCAGCTCGGTCAGGACCTGGCCTTTGCCGGGGATGGGGTCGTCGAGAATGACATCGAACGCGGAAATGCGGTCAGACGCGACGATCAACAATTTGTCGTCACCCACGGCGTACATGTCGCGGACCTTGCCGCGACCCAGTAGCGGCAGAGATTTGATGCTGGATTGGTGCAGAGCGGAAGTCACGGATCGGCCTATCGCAAAAGAAGCATAGATTACTGCAAATGCAGACGCCGCCCCGGNGGGCGGCNTCTACAACGGACAATAAGAAGCAGGCCTTATTGTACGACTTGCGTCAGCTTGCCCGAGGCGTACTGCTGGGCGATGTCGGTCAAGGGGATGGCCTTGATCTTGCTGGCGTTACCGGCGGTACCGAATTCGGTGTAGCGCTGGACGCAGATCGCCTTGGCAGCGGCACGGGCCGGCTTCAGGTATTCGCGCGGGTCGAATTTGCTGGGGTTTTCAGCAAAGAAACGACGGATCGCACCGGTCATGGCCAGACGGATGTCGGTGTCGATGTTGATCTTGCGCACGCCGTACTTGATGGCTTCCTGGATTTCCTCGACGGGCACGCCGTAGGTTTCCTTCATGTCGCCACCGAATTCGCGGATTTCGGCCAACAGGTCTTGCGGCACGCTGGAGCTGCCGTGCATCACCAGGTGGGTGTTCGGCAGGCGAGCGTGGATTTCCTTGATGCGGGAGATCGACAGGATGTCGCCGGTGGGCTTGCGGGTGAACTTGTATGCGCCGTGGCTGGTGCCGATGGCGATGGCCAGGGCGTCGAGCTGGGTCTTGCGCACGAAATCGGCGGCTTGCTCGGGATCGGTCAGCAACTGATCGCGGGTCATGGTGCCCTCGGCGCCGTGACCGTCTTCCTTGTCGCCCATCATGGTTTCGAGCGAGCCCAGGCAGCCCAGCTCGCCTTCGACGGTCACGCCCAGCTTGTGCGCGGCGTCGACGACGGTTTTGGTGACGTTGACGTTGTAGTCGTAGTCAGCGATGGTCTTGCCGTCTTCTTTCAAGGAGCCGTCCATCATGACGCTGGAGAATCCCAGGTCGATCGCGCCTTGGCAGATCTTGGGGGATTGGCCGTGATCCTGGTGCATGACCACAGGGATTTGGGGGTACGACTCGACCGCAGCCTGGATCAGGTATTTCAGGAAGCCCTCGCCCGCGTATTTCCGCGCGCCAGCCGAGGCCTGCATGATCACCGGGCTGTCGGTTTCGGCAGCGGCTTCCATGATGGCCTGGACTTGTTCCAGGTTATTGACGTTAAAAGCGGGAATGCCGTAACCGTGCTCAGCAGCGTGGTCGAGCAGCTGGCGCATGGAGACTAGGGCCATGAGGTGGTCCTCCTGAGTGATGAATGATAGGTTGGAGCCTTGCTGAATACCGGGATTTTAGCTGGGATTATGGCAAGCACTGTGTGACGCGTGTCACGGGAGGTGTCAGACCGCCCCAAACCTTTCAATTTGTTGCCGATTAGGCATCGTTTCCTCAGGCTGCGACCGCTTCACGCTCGTACCGGGGCGAGGTGACACGATAATGCGACGAGAATACCAGCCGCCCCGCAGACCAGGCATGTGTCACCATCGGTAAATCGCCCAGCAGCGTCACCGCCACCATATCCGCGCGCAGGCCCTCGACCAAGCGGCCGCGGTCGCTCAGTTTGCAGGCATCTGCCGGATTGGCAGTCACCAGGGCAATCGCCTGCGGCAAGGTCAGGTCAGTCTGTGCCGCGACCGCAAAGGCGGCGGCGATCAAGGTCGACGGCTGGTAATCGGAGCACAAACACCCTGCTACGCCCGCGCGCACCGCATCTATGGCCCGCATGGACCCGCTCTGGCTTTGGCCACGCAAGATATTGGGCGCCCCCAGAATCGTGGGCAGGCCGCAAGACACCGCCGCCGTGGCCGTGTCCAGGTTGATCGGGAACTCGCTCATCGACACGCCCAGATTGCGCATGGTCGCAATACGTTGCACCGAATCGTCATCATGGCTGGCCGTGGGGATACCGAGACGATGCGCCTGCGCCAGCAGGGTCTCGACACGATGCGCAGCGCCGTCTCGCGCCTGGAGCTTGGCGCGCGCCACTTCTTCGGCTTCGTCGCGGCTCATCGCGTGGTTGCCCATCATGTATTGCAGATAGGCCTCCAGGGTTTTGAACTGCCCCTGCCCTGGCGAATGGTCCATCACGGAAAGCAGGTCGACCGCGCCCTCCTCCAGCAGCGCCTGCAACACGGGCATGGCGGCGGCATCGGTGATTTCGTAACGGCAGTGCACCCGGTTGTCGACCAGGCTGTGCGTACGGAATGCCTGCACCGTGCGCGCCAGCCTGGACGCCGTCTCGTTATTGCGCACGCCCCATTCGCTATTGGAGAATGACAAGGCGTGGTATGGGGTCGTGATGCCTGCCGCCGCATTGCGGCGNTCCACCTGCGCCACCGCAAAATCCAGAGGGAACAGCACGCGCGAGCGAGGCTCGGCCTCTTTCTCGATGGCATCGCAATGTACATCGATCAACCCGGGCAGCAGGGTCTGGCCCTGCAAATCGACCACCTCGGCATCGCGCACGCCCTGAGGCTCGATGGCGGCGATGATGCCGTCTTTGATCAAAATGGCGCTGTCCGTCAGTACAGCGTCCGGCAATACGATGCGGGCATGGGTGAGATACTGGGCTGACATGGATTACTCCGAGGCGCCGACAGGCACGGCCGGCTGAATGGGCAAAATGCGCGTCGCGACTTCGTCGCGTACCGCTTCGTCGTGAAAGATGCCAATGAGACACCGGCCTGCGGCAACGGCTTCGCGGATCAGCGCCACAACGACGGCACGATTGTCCGCATCCAGTGAAGCGGTCGGCTCATCGAGCAGCAATACCGGGTGGCCGCCGATAAAACCACGTGCGATGTTCACGCGCTGCTGCTCTCCGCCGGAAAAGGTCGCGGGAGGCAAGCCCCACAAACGCTGCGGCACGTTCAAACGGTGCAACAATGCTGCCGCCTGCTCGCGAGCCGTCTCGACATCCTCACCACGCTCGCGCAGAGGCTCAGCCACGACGTCCAATGTGGGCACCCGTGGAATCACCCGCAAAAACTGGCTGACATAACCAATGATGTCGCGCCGCAGTTTCAGGATCTGCTGCTCGGGTGCACGAGTCAGTTCGACCCAGCGTTCGCCGTCGCGCATACGGATGCTGCCCTCGGTGGCCAGGTAATTGCCGTAGAGACAACGCAGCAACGTGCTTTTTCCCGTGCCAGATGGGCCGGATAACACCAGGCAGTCTCCAGGACCGGCATCGAAATCGACGTTTTGCAGGACCGGCAGACGCACGCCTCCCTGGTTATGCAGGGTGAACATTTTGCCCAGCCCGCGAACCTGGACGAGAGCCGTATCCGGCGAATCCGATTGTGTCCGCCAGCCCTCCTGTTCAGCGGTCTCCGAATTGCCTGCCAACGTTGCGGCTGAGGCATTCGACTCCGATTGCGCTACCGCTGATGCGGACGACAGTACATGTGATGTGTTCATAGTGAATCAGCTCTGCAAAATCGAGGACACCAGCAACTGCGTATACGGATGCTGCGGGTCATCCAGAATCTGGTCGGTCAGCCCGCTTTCGACGACACGGCCGCCCCGCATGACCAGCGTGCGATGCGCGAGCAAACGCGCCACTGCCAGATCGTGCGTCACGACAATCGCGGCAAGCTTCAGGTCAGCGACGAGTTGACGTAGCAAATCCAGCAATCGCGCCTGCACCGAAACGTCCAGCGACGCCGTCGGCTCGTCCATAAAGACCATGCGCGGATACGTAACCAGGTTGCGGGCAATCTGCAGGCGTTGCTGCATCCCGCCCGAAAATGCGGCGGGCGCATCATCCAATCGGCCGGCATCGATTTCCATCTTTTCCAGCCAGGCACCTGCCGTGCTGCGCAAGTCGCCGTAGTGGCGTTCGCCCACTGCCATCAGGCGCTCGGCAATATTGGCGCCTGCACTGACCTGCATGCGCAGGCCATCACGGGCGTTTTGACGAACAAACCCCCAGTCCGTGCGCGCGAGCAGTCGCAAATGCGCGGCAGACAGAGACGCCAGATCGACGAAGCCACGATTGCGCATGTCGTACCAGACACTGCCGGATTCGGGTTGCATCTGCCACGACACGGCTTGCAGCAAGGTGCTCTTGCCCGAGCCCGACTCGCCCACTACGCACAGCACCTCACCGGGGTGCAGGTCAAAACTGATATCGCGGCAACCATGCACGCCGTCCCAGGTGCATGTCATGTCACGTACGGAAAGCAAAGGTTGGGGATTCATACCGAGGCCTCCGCGTCTACAGTCAAGGCCGGTCCCTTGTGGCCGTTGGCCTGACGATCGGCACAATACTCAGTGTCTGAGCAAACGAAGCGCCGCGTGCCCTGATCATCCAGAATGATTTCATCCAGGTAGCTATGCGTGGAACCGCAGAGATCACAACACTGATCCCATTGCTCGACACGAAAGGGATGATCCTCAAAATCCAGGCTTTTCACGCGGGTATAAGGCGGCACCGCATAAACGCGTTTTTCACGGCCCGCGCCAAACAACATCAACGCCGGATTGTTATCGAGTTTGGGATTATCGAATTTCGGAATCGGCGAAGGACGCATCATGTAGCGGCCGTTGACGATTACGGGATAATCGTATGTCGTCGCGATATGCCCATGCTGCGCAATGTCTTCGTACAGCTTCACATGCATACCGCCATACTCCGCCAACGCATGCATGGTGCGTGTTTCGGTTTCGCTGGGCTCCAGCCAGCGCAGAGGCTCGGGGATCGGCACTTGATACACCATGATCTGACCTTCGCTCAACGGCGTCTCGGGAATACGGTGGCGCGTCTGCACGATAGTGGCCTCGCGCGTGGACTCGGTTGTACGCACGCCTGTCACGCGGCCGAAGAATCGGCGGATGTTGATCGCGTTGGTCGTGTCGTCAGAGCCCTGGTCAATGACTTTCAACACATCGTCCGTGCCGATGATGGCCGCAGTCACCTGAATACCGCCCGTGCCCCAGCCATACGGCAACGGCATCTCGCGGCTGCCAAATGGCACTTGGTAACCCGGAATGGCAACTGCTTTGAGCAAAGCCCGGCGCAGCATGCGCTTGGTGGATTCGTCCAGATACGCGAAGTTGTAATGGTCGTCGCGGGCGACCGTGGTGTTGACTGCGTTCATGATGAAACCGCCTCATCGGCCAGAACATGGGACATCTCGGCAGCCTGCGCCGTGGCCTGCTCGTCGCGCATGTGACGCAGCAACTCGAGATTGGCTTGAAAATCTACGTAATGCGGCAGTTTCAAGTGTTGAACGAAACCCGACGCCTCGACGTTATCGCTGTGATACAGCACAAATTCGTGATCGTTGGCAGGCGCAGTAGCGGCCTCGCCGAGTTCTTCGGCCTTGAGTGCGCGATCGACCAAGGCCATCGACATCGCTTTGCGTTCGCCATAGCCAAAGGTCAACCCATACCCACGGGTGAATTTGGGCGCCTCCTGGGCATTGCCGCTGAACTGGCTGACCATCTGGCATTCGGTCAATTCGATTTCGCCTATCGTGACGGCGAATCCCAGTTCTTCGATGAACATGTCGACTTCCAGCGACCCGTAGCGGATCTCGGCGGCAAAGGGATGCGTATTGCCGTAACCGCGTTGCGTGGAATACCCCATCGACAACAGGAACCCCTCATCCGCGCGAGCCAGATTCTGCAAACGCGCATCGCGGCCAGCGGGGAAACTCAAGGGCTGCCGCGTCAAATCGAACGGCGCCGGATCACCGGACGGAACAGGCTCTTGATCAATCAGATCGTCGTGCTGCAGCAGATCCGTCACACGCGGCATGGAGGCCGCGACAGGCTGTGCCGCGGGAAGCAAGGGCTCATCACGCGCATCGTCACCGTCTGCTTCCAAGGAAAAATCCAGCAACCGTTGGGTGTAGTCATAAGTGGGCCCGAGAATCTGCCCGCCTGGCACATCCTTGAACGTGGAGGATATCCGCCGCGATAAACGCATGCGTGCGGTATCTGCCGGCTGCGTATAACCAAAGCGCGGCAACGTAGTGCGATAGGCTCTGAGCAGAAATACGGCCTCGAGCACATCGCCGGCGGCCTGCTTGATCGCCAACGCGGCCAAGTGTGGATCGTAAAGCGCACCTTCGGCCATCACCCGCGACACGGCCAGAGGCATCTGCTCGCGGATCTGCGCCAGACTCAGTTCGGGAATACTCGTATCGCCTCGCCGATAGGCATCGAGCATGCGATAGGAATTCAGGATGGCGCGTTCGCCTCCTTTGACAGCGACGTACATGTCAGCCCTCCGCTATTACAGTACGAGGCAGGCCACACAACTGGCTGCCCCGAATCAAAAATGCATCCACGCCCAACGGGAACAACTGGTGATTGGCCCGCCATTGCATCCAGAAATCTGTCGGCAAACCGGTCACCGCCAATGTCCGCTGACCCGCAATACCGGGACCGCTCAACACGACCGAGGCCGCGCCCGGATCATGGCTCAGCGACTCGACCTCGAACAGCAACGTCGTAGACGCATCGGGATAAGCAGGGTCACCGGGATCGCATTGCGCCAGGCTGGGGGCCATGTGACCCGCAGGCACCACGGCGAAACGCGCCTGCATCGGCTCGTTCACCAGCGGACATCCACAATGAAACCGCAAATAGTGGCGTACAGCTTCATCTGTCTCGGCCGGCAGCCATACAGGAGTGTCCACATCGGCCAGCGCCAGCAACATGGCCGTCATCCCCAGCGATAGCCCAGGCGGCACGCCGCATTCGACGGCAATATCGTGAATGCTGCCGGGATGAGCCAGAGCCTGCAGGGCCGCACGGAATGTCTGCTGCGACTGCATCACCGTATCGGCGAAGCCGGCCGCAGGCGGCGCGCTCGGTACAGGAGTCGGTATCGTCAACATGTCAGTCTTCCCCCCGCACCATCGTGAAGAACTCCACTTGCGTTTGCGCGGCGACACGCGCGCGATGCTGCGCGCGCTCATGATGCGCCTGGGCCAACGGCGCAATCACCTGCGACTGGATGCGATCATGCCAATCGTCTCGCTGCAGCAAGGCATCCAGAATCGCTGCCTGCTCGGCATGCTGGCGTTCGCGTCCCTGGACATACGCCACGCCCATGATGCCGCCCTCGAGCGTGACGGCACAGCGCGTGATGCTCATTTCACCCAGATTGAATTGCGCGCCAGTGCCGCCACTGCGCGCACGGACCATCGCCATGCCGCGCTCCGGTGCCCGTAGTGCTCGGTGCGCAGGCAACGGCCCCAGTGTTTTGACGGCCTGGTCCAACGCGGCGGGCTCAGCCAGCGCCAGGACCCGCATCCAGGCAGCGCGGCTGCCAGCCGCGTCGGGCGGCGAAGAAGTCGTAGAAGATTGAGTCAATGCAGACATAGGTAGGGTTTCCAGTGAGAGCAGACGGGTCGAGATAACGAATAGAAAAGGCGAAATGGCGTGCGCTTGTTATCTATACGTCTAGACGACTGGATGAAATATAATCTGGAACAGCGCTCAGTAAAACACCGGCGCGTGAATTTTTTATGACACGCGGCCCCGATGCGACGCTGGCATTACATCGGCTCGCGGCTGATGCACAATCATGGCCGTGCAACATGAAGCTGCCATTACGGGAACGGATTTTTAATATGGTCGAACGAGGCTCTGGCGTCGCTGTCTGGCGACAAATCGGCGAACTGCTGGCGGAAGACATCCGCAAAAAACTCTATGCTCCGGGTGAGCGCCTGCCGACCGAGCCAGAGCTGGCCGCCAAATTTTCGGTCAACCGCCATACCATCCGACGCGCCATGAGCGAATTGGAGCAAGGCGGATTAGTGCGCATTGAACAAGGCCGCGGGACCTTTGTGCAAGAGCATGCGATCGACTATGCCATCGGCCGCCGTACGCGTTTTTCCGAGAACCTGTTGAATCAAGGCGTGCTCGGCCATATCGAGGTCATAGGCTGCCAGAGCCTGCGCGCCGCGGACATCGCCCGGCACCTGGAACTGGCGCGCACCGCCCCGCTGCTGCGCGTGCAATCGCTGGGTAAAGCCGAAAATCGTTGTATTGACGTCTCGGACCACTACATCGACGAAAACCGTTTCCCCGATTTTGCCGATCGGCTGCGCACGCTGCGATCCATCTCGCGCGCGTACGCCCATTACGGGGTGACCGATTACACACGCAAATGGTCGCGCATTACCGCGATACTGCCGTCTGCCGAGGTCGCGCGGCTGCTGAGCCAGCCCAAAACCCGCCCGATCCTGCAAGTCGAATCGTTGAATGTGGACAGCGACGGCACGCCATTGCAGTACAGCCTCACACGTTTTGGCGGCGACTCGGTGCAACTGGTCATCGCCAACGACACGGCTTGAACCTCGTCCGCCAAATACCACGATCATCGCCCACAAAAATTCATCTAGACATCCAGTTGTCATAGTCGCTCGATAAGGTATGAGCATGAACTCGATACCCACCTCTTGCGCAGCGCTGACGGGCATTTCCGGACAGCGTTTACTGACACCCGCCGGCTTGGCCCGTGGCCGACTCACTTTTCACGACGGCCGTATCGCTGACACGAGCGGCTCGCCCGCCACGGGCGCGTCGTGGCTGGATGCCGGCAATTTATTGGTTTTGCCCGGCATCATCGATCTGCACGGCGATGCTTTTGAGCGCGCCATCATGCCCCGGCCCGGCGTGACTTTTCCTTATGATGCTGCGCTCCACGACGTAGACCGGCAATTGCTGGCCAACGGTATCACGACCGAGTTTCATGGTGTCACCCTGTCGTGGGAAGGCGGTTTGCGCGGCGAAACTTATGCCGAGCGGATGTTTGAATCGTTGGAACGCATGCAGGCCGCGATGGGGGCTCGGCACCACGTGCACTTGCGTTTTGAGACGCATCATATTGGTGGCGTCGAGATCGCGCAGCAATGGATACGTGCCGGCCTCGTCCAGTTTCTGGCGCTCAATGATCACCTGCCCGGCATGGCGCGCCGTCTGGGAGATGATCGCAAGCTTCTGCAATATGCCGACCGCGCGGAGTGCGACCTGGATACGTTTCAGGCGCGTATTCGCCAGGCACTGTCGTGCGCCAATGAGGTGGCCGACGCGATGCGCGATCTGACGCAGTGCGCGCGCTCGGCGGGCTTGAGTGTGGCCTCTCATGATGACCCCGACCCGACCACTCGTCGCTATTACCATCAACTGGGTTGCCGCGTCGCTGAGTTCCCGCTCACAACCGATGTCGCACGCCTGGCGCGTGACCTGGGTGATGCCACGGTATTCGGCGCGCCCAACGTCGTGCGTGGCCGCAGCCATACCAACGCGCCCAATGCCACCGAGATGATCCGCGCTGGCCTGTGCGACATTCTCACGTCTGACTACTACTACCCCGCGCCCTTGACCGCAGCGCTGCGTCTGGTTGAACAGAACATTCTTCCGCTGGAAAAAGCCTGGGACCTCGTCTCCGCCAACCCAGCCCGCGCGGCGGGACTGACTGATCGAGGATCGCTGGCGGCGGGACAAGCGGCCGACGCCATCATCGTGGATGACAGCGTACCGGGCCTGCCCCGCGTCTGCGCGGCGATTGTCGGCGGCGTGTTGCGTTATGCGGCACGTCGCTTTGACTCGACCGAGGCTGAGCGCCTCGCGGCGTAAATAAGATCAGCCATGCAAAGGCAATACTTGTAAATCAGGTTCATTCGATGCACGTAGACAACCGGCGCTTCACCATTCGAACACGAACATAGTCATGAGCCCTGCTTATCGTTATGCCTTATATCTGGCCCCAGTGGGCGCGTGGCGCGATTTAGGTCGTCGTTGGCTCGGTCGTTGCGAAGACACCGGCGCACTCCTGCCTCGCGTGCAGAGCGCCGATCCGCGCGTGGATGAATGGACCCGCGCGCCACGCCGCTATGGGCTGCACGCTACGCTAAAGGCTCCGTTTCGATTGCGCGATGGGCAAAACGCTGCCGCGTTGGACCAGGCGGTGCGCGCATTCGCTGCAAAACAAACGCCTTTCGGCATCCCGTTGCGACGCGAATCCCTGCGCGGTTTTCTGGCCTGGTGCATCGACGATAAACATGCCCTATCCCGAATGAACGCGCTGGCCAGTGCCGCCGTTGCCGACCTCGATGCGTTTCGTGCACCGCCCGAGCCTGCCGATCTGGCACGCCGCCAACCGCAACGCCTCAGCCCCGCACAACGCGAGATGCTCGATCGCTGGGGCTATCCCTATGCATTCGATACGTTTACCTTTCACATCACGTTGACGGGGCAATTGGACGACACGGCAATGCGTGAAGCGCAAGCCCAGCTCGATGTTCTGGAAAATGCTGCCTTGCGATGCCCTATGCCCGTCAATGCTGTCAGCCTCTACGTAGAGCCCGAACGGGGCGCAGACTTTGTGGTGGCGCGCCACTACGGTTTTGATGGCACAACGCGTGACGGGGCTGGCGCACCGCTCCTCGAGACGCAGGTTGATGCTCAGTACGCGTGAGTGCGACGACTCTGCCACAGCGCATCCGCACCTGCTCACCCACAGGCACGAAATGCGTACTCCGCCCCTAGCCAACACGAACAAGCATGGACCCTATCTTCATCGCACCAGCGGCCGCACCCTCAGTCACCAAGGAGGCACAGCGCGGACAACGGCTGCTTTACCTCATGGGCGCTTCCGGCAGCGGAAAAGACACGTTGCTGCGCCATCTGCGCACCACACTGCAACCTGACGAGCCTGTACTGGTCGCGCACCGTTATATCACTCGGCCCAGCAGTGCGGACGAATCCTCGGTCGCATTGAGCAACGCCGAGTTCCAACGCCGCATCGATCTGGGTTGTTTCGCACTGCACTGGCATAGCCATGGTTTGCATTACGGGATCGGCATCGAGATCGATACGTGGTTGGCGGGTAACGCCGTCGTCATCATCAACGGTTCGCGCGCGCATCTGGCCTTGGCTCACGCGCGCTATCCCCATCTGACAGCCATCGAGGTCACGACCCATCCCGACGTCTTGGCCGCGCGTCTGCGCCAACGTGGCCGCGAAACGCTGGCGCAGATCCAGGCGCGCCTGGAAAAAGCGGTGCAGCCCTACCCCATCCCGGCCACCTGCTCCGTCAGCTCGCTGCCCAACAATACCGCGCCGGAAGACGCCGCCAGGCAATTACTGAAAATCGCGCGCAGTCTGCTGCCGGCCTGAGACTGCATCAGTACGCCGATGCGAGACGCACTGGCGAAAAAAACCCGCATGTCGAATGACATGCGGGCCACGACAGCCAACCCTATCGGATCAATATCGCATCCGCAGACCGACGGTACCGCTATAGCTGTAGCTTTCGCCGAAATTTTCCAAGCTGGTCTTGGCCATCACTTCTCCATACACAGCATACTTGTCGTCGGCCCAACTATACGTGGCGCCTGCCCCGAGCCCCGCAGCGGCTCGATCATCGGAACTGGCGATCCGGCCACCTGCCACCCGGACGGCCGTACCGTCGAGCATTTCGTAGTACAGGTTGGCAATGCCGTAGACGCTGCGTCGATGGACGACCTTGCCCATCGCGTCTCGCACCACATCCTGATGATCTGCCGCCACGCCTACACGTCCCAGCAAGCTGTCGCCGCTCTCCAGCGAAACCCGCGCACCGTAGGGATCGGTAAAGCTGTCGAAGTCTACCGACGAATACTGCAATTGCGCTTGCGGCGTCACGCCCCATCCGTTGCCGAACCCAATACGTTTGCCGGTCTCCACGCCCAACGCGTAGCCAAAGCCGTCGTTATCCTTGGCCAGGCCGCGGCCCAAGGTGCGGGATGACAAGGTGCTGCTGAACCAGCTCAGTTTCGCCTGACCGTCCACGTAAACGCCGTTGTCATCGTACCACGTGAGCGACGTGCCTAAACTGTAGGCATCGGCGTTGATCCGGCCCTTGCCGTAGAACGAATCGACACTGGACGACGCATTGCCATACTGCGCATTGACGCCACCGACCAGACGTCCACCCTGGCTCTCGGCCAAGGAGTGATCCACGCCCACCTGAATTTTGTACTGGTCGGTGTGGGTAGTGATACCGGTAGCGGAGTGTTTGGGCTCGAAGCGGCTGTTCACGCCCTCCACGCGTGCCCACGCACCGTCTACGGGACCAGACCGCGTGTACTGGCCTGCAGCCTCGGACGGCGTCGTACTGTCACCCGAATGCCCATACTGATTGCCCACGCGCTCCTGCAGAGTCGGCAAGCCATTCAGGCCGAGTAGCACGGACGGATATGCCTCGTAGACGGGCACACCGGGCTGATACAGCGGGCCCGATGAGGGGGGTTGCGGATTGTTGCCGCCCCCGGAGGGCAGCAGTGACGAGCGCAGGTACCAGTCGCCATCATCAGGCGTGCTTATCCCGTCTTTCTGCAAGGTGTAGGCATACGCGCCGGCAACGACGGCTTGCTGCCCCTGTATGACGTAGTCTCCCGTCAGCGAGAAATCGCCAGCGGAGTTTCCGCCTACATCGATCAGCTTGATACCCTCGACCGTCTGCGCACCGACGCCGCCGTCATTGATTACACGCACGTTGGTGGTGCCCGAGGTGTCGCCGGTGATCACCAATCTATCCGTTGGCGAGTTGTCACCACCCAACGCCGCTTCCATCTCCAGCGTGCCGCCAGCGCCCACGTAGTTCCCTGCAATCGTCAAGGTGCCGATCGAATTGCCTGGGGCCACCGTGCCGTTGTTGGTCGTGTCGCACACCGTGCCGGTCCCTTGCAGCCGTCCGTCCGCGCCGACGTTCATGCCGCCACAAAGGCTGCCGTTGACCGCCAGCGTGCCGCGCTCGATGATGGTCGTGCCCGTGAATCCAGAGCTGTTTGCCGTCAGTGTGGTCTGGCCTGAACCGATGTGCCGGATTTGCCCCGAACCAGCGATCAAGCCGTCAAACCGCTGCGTATCTGAACGATTGAAAGCCAGCGCCGCGCGATCGGCAATGTCGACATTCCCCAGAATGCTGCCAGTGGTGCCGCCATCGCCCAGCTGCAACGTGCCATGCGTGATGCTCGTCCCTCCACTGTAGGTATTCCCGCCCGTCAGAATGGTCGTGCCGCTTCCGCGCTGGATGACCGACCCGGCGCCAGTAATCGCGCCATTGAACGTCGCGTTATTGGACCGGTTAAAGGCAAGCGCCCCATCCTCGGCAGTCGTCACTTTGCCGGTGAGGCTGCCGCGCTCACCACCGTCGCCGAGTTGCAAGACGCCCTTGGAAATGTAGGTGCCGCCGCTATAGGTGTTCTCGCCTGTGAGCGTCGTCGTGCCGCTGCCCTGCTGTGTCACCGATCCCGCACCGCTGATCGTGCCGCCCAGCACAAACGCGTCATCGGAACGATTGAAAACCAGTCTGGCATCGTGGGCGGTCGCTACGTTGCCCGTAATGCTGCCGGCCGCGCCGCCATCGCCCAGCTGCAGCGTGCCTCCTCGTATCGTGGTGTTGCCGGCATAAGTATTGGTGCCAGTCAGCACCAATGTGCCGCGATCGGTTTTCGTCAAGCCGCCCGTTCCGGTCAGCGCCGACGCGATCGTGGCCGTCACGTCTGCGCCCTGAATACCGCCTGCCCCGGTACGTATGATCGTCTCCTGGTGCGCCAGCCCGATCGGACCGCCCTGGATTTGATACCCGTCGTTGGCGAACTGCATGCCGGAAACCGAAACGCCGTCGTTGTTCACCGTCACCGTGCCGGCTTGGCCTTGGAACACTGCGAAATTGCCGTTGATCCACTGACCGTTCTCGCTGCCGTCCCCGTTGGTCCACGCCGAGTTGCCGGTGCTCCACGTACCATTGCCACCATCTACGACGTTGTTGTCTTGATTCGCCGGATCTGCGCCATCCCAAAAATGCAGCGTAACCCCTGTCGTGTTGATCAGATTCACTTCATTGGCCTGAGCCGTTTGCACAGTGAGGCCGGCGGGATCTATCCCAGCCGGAACGGTGCCGATGTCCAGGCCGTGGTAGACCATGGTTCCGTAATTGAACAATCGATAGATACCGGGGCCGAAGCCGCCCAGATCGGAAATATTCAGTTGGCCGTTCAGTTCCAGATGGCCTTTTACATCGAATAGCCCCGCGCTCTCGGGCGCGCCGAGCTCGACGTTAATCATCGCACGACCGCCAAACAACAGGCTGTCCTCGAATGTCAGTACCTGGCCTTGCCGCCCCAACAGAATGCCGTCTCCGGAGAAGACCGCCGCGCGTATGACCCCCGTGCCGCCTAGCGTGGCGCCCGCGTCGACCGTGATCACGCCGTGTGTGCCATTGGCCATCAGCGTGCCCGCTAGAACGCCTATGGGCTGGCCGTAGCCGCTATTCCCGTTCAGCGTGAGGACGCCAGCGCCGGCCTTGGTCAGCAGACCGCTGCCGGACAGCGTGCCGTTAAGCGTCAGAGCATGAGCGGTATTGAACGTACCGCCACCCGGTGCGAGCATCACGTCGCGCGCCATCGTAAAACTGGCTGTATTGACGAAGGTCCCGTTGTTCAATGTCAGCGTGCCGGCAGGCGCACCCAGATTATCGTCTGCGCCAACGGCCAGCGTGCCCGCATTGACGGTCGTACCGCCGCTATAGGTGTTTGCGCCCGACAGAGTCGTGATACCGGTGCCCTGCAAGACCACCGAGCCCGCGCCGCTGATTTCACCATCAAAAGCGACGTTATCGGAACGGTTGAACATCAGTACGCCATTATTGACGACATTGCCCGCGATGCTGCCCGTCGCCCCACCTGTGCCGAGTTGCAGCGTGCCGCTCGAAATCGTCGTGCCGCCGCTATAGGTGTTTGCGCCTCCAAGTGTAAGCGTGCCTGCCCCGCTTTTGGTCAGTGCGCCGGCGCCTTTAATCGCCTGCGTCACCGTGCTGATGGTGCCCTCCTCGGTCGCAATCGTACCGTTGCGTGCGGTAATGCTGACAGCGCGATTCGGCGATAGCGTGATCCCGCTGTTGAACTGGAGCGTGCCGCCGTCCAGGGTAAGCGCTCCTCGGTCGTCGCCCAGCGCGCTGTCGGTGTTTTCTGCGTCTATGCTGATCGCGATCGCGCCATTGGAAATGGTCGTACCGCCGAGATAGCTATTGCCGCCCGTCAGGGTTGTAGTGCCGCTTCCCAGCTGCGCCACCGAGCCGCTGCCGCTGATGACACCGTCGAACGTGACATTATCGGAACGGTTGAAAGCCAACACGCCGTTATTGGTCACGTCGCCTGCAATGGCGTCCGTTGCACCGCCATTGCCCAGTTGCAGCGTGCCGCTCGAGATGGTCGTTCCACCGACATAGGTATTGTTGCCCGTCAGCACCAAGGTGCCTAAGTCAGTTTTGGTCAAGGTGCCGGATCCTGACAACGCGGAATCTATGATAGCTGTGAAGGTGGCCCCTTGAGCGCTGCCATCCCCGACGCGGATAGTGGCCGGCGCACCGTCAATGTTGATCGCCCCGCCCTGGATACGATAGCCGTCAGTTGCAAACTGCATACCCGACACCCCGATACCGCTATTGCTGTCGACCGTGACGGTGCCGGGTTCGCCTTGGAATATCGCGAATTGGCCGTTTACCCAAGATCCGTTAACGACGCCATCCGCCGCGGTCCAGTTCAGATTCGAACTATTCCACGTCCCGTCACCGCCATCGACCGCGCCGTTGTTCTTGTTAGAGTCCGCTGCGCCATCCCAGAAGTTGAGCGTCACCCCGGTGTCGTTGATCAAATTGACTTGGTTAGCCACGGCTGTCTGCACTTGAATCTTTGCGGCATCCGCGCCGGTAGGAACTGTGCTGACGGTCAATACGTTGTCGGTCAACGCACCGTCGTAGTTCATCAGCCGATAAACGCCCGCGCCGAAACCACCGAGATCAGAAACGTTCAACTGGCCGTCGAGCACGAGGTCCCCCTTTACCTCGAACAGACCGGCAGCCTCGGGCGCACCCAGGGCGACATTAATAAAGGCGCCATCATCAAGCGTAAGATCGCTGCCGAACGTCAACACTTGTCCCTGGTGTCCGAGCAGCGTGCCATTCGAGTTAATGGTGACCGCACCCAGCACCGTCCCCACACCGCCCAGCGAGCCGCCAGAGGCGACGGTGGCCGTTCCACCCAGCGTGCTGTTGACCATCAGCGTTCCCGCCTGTACTTGTGTGTCGCCGCTGTAGTCGTTATTGCCGGCCAAGGTGAGAACGCCAGCGCCGGCTTTGGTCAATGGACCGCTGCCGGAAAGCGAGCCGGTATGGACGAGCGCCGCAGCGGTGTTGAACGTACCGCCTCCGGCCGACAGGGTGACGTCGCGCGCTGTCGTAAAGCCGGCTGTATTCAATAACGTCCCGCGGTCGAATGTCAGCCCGCCCGACGCCGCGCCGAGATTGTAATCGGCCGTGACGCTCAGTGTGCCGACATTGATCGCCGTTCCGCCGGTATAGGTATTGGCGCCGGTCAGGGTAGCGGTACCGCTGCCCTGCTGGACCAACATACCGTCGCCGCTGATCACGCCATCAAACTGGAATGCATCATCGGATCGATTGAGAGCAAGCACACTGCCGGCGCTGATGTCCACGTAGCCTTTGATATGCCCCGTCGCGTTGCCGTTGCCCACCTGCAGTACGCCGCCGGTAATTGTGGTGCCCTTATATTGGTTATCGCCGGCAAGGATAAGCGCACCCGCACCGCTTTTCGTGAGCGTGCCCGCGCCCGTGATCGCCTGCCCCACAGTGCTGGTCGTGCCCGCCGCTGTCGAAATCGTACCGTTGCGCGTGGTGATGCTGATCGCGCGAGTCGGCGACAGATCGATACTGCTGTTTAGCGCGAGCGCGCCGCCGTCCAACGTGAGCGCTCCCCCGGCGTCGCCCAGCGCGCTGTCTGCGCTGATGGCAATCGCACCGTTCGAGATGATCGTACCGCCGCGATAGCTATTGTTGCCGGTCAGCGTCGTGGTACCACCGCCCAGTTGCGTCACCGAGCCGCTGCCGCTGATGGCGCCGTCAAACGTGACGGCACTGGATCGGTTGAAGACCAGCTTGCTGTTATTGGTCACGTCGCCGGCAATGCCACCCGCCGCCTCGGTGCCGTCGCCCAGCTGAAGCGTGCCGTCGGAGATGAGCGTTCCGCCAGTATAGGAATTCGTATTCGTCAGAATTGTCGTGCCGGTACCCTGTTGAGTCACAGAGCCTTCACCGCTGATCACACGATAATAAGTAACCGTATCGGATCGGTTGAAAGCGAGCTCCCCGCCTGCTTGGACGTGGACGCCGCCCTGGATGTCACCCGTATTTCCGCCGTCGCCGAGTTGCAGCGTGCCGCCAGCGATCGTTGTGCCCCCCATATAGGTGCTATTGCCGGTAAGCGTCAGCGTGCCTGCGCCGCTTTTAGTCAACGCGCCACCACCGCCGATGCCTTGACCGATCGTGCTGGTTACGCCGGCCACTGTTTCAATCGTGCCGGTGTTCGCGGTAACGTTGATCGCACGGCTTGGCGACAAGTCGACACTGCTGGTTAATTGCAGGGTGCCACCGTCTAGCGTGAGAGCGCCGTTGTTAGCGCCCAGCGCGCTATCTTTATTGACGGCAAGCGTGCCGCCTGAGACCGTCGTGCCGCCGGTATGGGTGTTGTCCCCCGTCAGCGTGAGCGTGCCGGCCCCGGTTTTGGTCACCGATCCGGCGCCGCTCACCGTGCCTGAATAGGTGGCGTCGTCTGGCTGCGCAAAGACCATTTTGCCGCCAGTAGCGCCATCGTCGGCGACCATAGCAATGTCACCCAACAGGCCTTGTGCGCTTGTTTCGAAGGTGGCGTCTGCGATGATTTGCACCGAGCCGATGGCTTTGCTGTCCCCCGTCAGCACCAGCGTGCCAGGACCCACCTGGATCGATATCAGAGAGCCATCATCATTCTCGGCGATGTTTCCGGACATCGTCCACGTGCCTGGTCCCTTGGCGAAGAGCGTTTGAAAATTCTTGACGTTGCTCGTCAAGGTGTCTTGGGAGTTGATATCCGAGCCTAGAAACAACTGATTGTTGCCCTGGCCTCCGTCTATATCGCCGGTGATTTTCGAGCCCGGATCGAGATCGAGATTGTCGTTGCCCCCTGCGAAGATCACGCTGCCATTGATGACCCCAGTGAAATTGTTATTGAACTCCACGTCGATATCGTGCGCGCTGCCGATAACGCTTCCGAGAGAGCCATCGCTGTTGATAACGCCCGTCGTTATGGTGCCGTTATTGTTGATTACGTTCTTTGTCGAGCCTGACCCAGTATCAAACCAGATCGCCGGCATCTGATCGCTGGAGAGCGTGCCGCTATTGGTGATGGTATTACCACCGCCGATCACGTTGACCGCTTTTGTCTGCTGCCCCGTCACCGAAACACTCGCCCCGGTCGCGATGCTCAAGTTGCCGCCGGCCCCGACCTGGACCGTCGTCGTCGTGGTGCCGGTGCAATTTACATCATTTCCATTCACGTCACAGTTGGCATTCGCCTGCCGGCTGAACATGCCACTGGCCAAAGCCACACCGATCAATACAGCAAGCGGCCGCATACGCAGGCCAGCGGGGAACTTAGCACCCATTATGTCGTCTCCAGTTGCACAGTACGGCACGGGAGATCCGTTCTCCGTTCCGTGAGCATAGGTAACAATGGGGTGAGCTGTAGTTCCGTCCTATTTACAAAAACATATCCCGCTGGGATGCGCACAGGGCGGACGCCAGCGGGATACGGGTATTTTGACCAATTCCTTTATTGACAAGGATCGGCTTTAACGCGTAGGGGGCGTGCCCCCCACTCGAACTAAATCAACGCCTTGCGGATACGCGCCGACAGCAGATCGATCACCACGACAAAGGCCACGATGATGATCATCACCGCGCAGGTTTCGGCATATTGAAAACTGCGGATGATTTCCCACAATACCGTGCCGATGCCGCCTGCACCAACGATACCGACCACCGAAGCCGAACGCACATTCGACTCAAAGCGGTATAACGCAAATGAAATCCACAGCGGCAAGACCTGGGGGATGACGCCGTAGACAACTTCTTCGACCGCATTGGCGCCCGTCGCGCGCACGCCTTCCACAGGACGCGGATCAATAGCCTCCACGGCTTCTGCAAACAGCTTTGCCAACACGCCCGTCGTATGCACCCACAACGCCAGCACCCCGGCGAAAGGCCCCAGTCCCACCGCCACGATGAACAGCATGGCGAACACCATTTCGTTGATCGCGCGGCAAGCATCCATCAAGCGTCGCATAGGCTGATAAACCCAGGCCGGCACAATATTCGCCGAACACAGCAGACCGAGCGGCACCGCGACCACGATGGCGAGAAAAGTCCCCCACAAGGCGATTTGCACCGTGACCAGCATCTCGCTCAAATACATGCGCCAATCGCGGAAATTCGGCGGAAAGAAATCCGCGGCATAGGCCGCCATATTGCTGGATTGCGTCACCAGGTCCATCGGACGCATGTCCGCGCCGCGCCATGACAGCATCAATAGCGCCAACACCACCGCCCACACCAACAAACTGGGCAAAGAAGACCGCGCGGCAGCGCGATGACGGGCAGAGGACAAGACAGCGCTCATAAGAAGAATATCCGGTAAAAAATCCGTACACGAGAAAATCGAGTCAATCGACTCTTATAGGCAGGTTCGCCTCAACATCTATTCGCGAAGTCCGCGAAGCAGGCACATCGTCCACCTGCGCAATGCCATCAGACCGCATCGCCATACTTCTTCGCGCGCACCGTGCCTGCACGTGCAGGCCGGTGCACGTGATACCCATTACTGTTGTTTAGCAACCAGCTTGTCCAGTTCAGCCAATTGACGATCCAACTCGGCTACCTTGGCTTTCTTGTCGGCCTCGCTCAGCGTGGTGTCGCGCTCGATGCCGAGCTTGGTTTTAGCCAACTCCATCTGACGGATCGGCACCAGTTGCGCATTGCTGGATGAGCGGAAACCCTTGTAGGTCAGGTTGGCCAGAATCTTCTGCTGGCGCTCGGCGTCGGGGCCCGTGCCGTAGTTCACAAAGAACGCCTGAATCCGCTGTTTGATGTCCGCGGGGACGTCGCTGCGCACGACCATGGGATCGGCGGGAATCAACGGCGACTTCCACAGGATACGCACCGACTCGGTCGCGTCTTTGCCGGTATTGCGGCGATAACGCTCCAGCATCTCGGTGTTGTTGATGGCCACATCGACTTGCTTGTTGATCACAGACAGCAGGTTGGCTTCGTGGTTGGCAGCGCGCACCGATTTGAAGAACGTCTTGGGCTCGATGTGATTGGCGCCCCACAAGAAATAACCCGGCACCAGCGTACCCGAGGTCGAGTTGGGATCACCTGCGCCGTAGCTCAGCTGTTTGCCGTTTTTCAGCACGTCGTCCAGCGTCTGCAGGTTGCTGTCTTTGTTGACCAGCAGCAAAGACCAGTAACCCGGGTTGCCGTCTTTGTCGACGACGGAGGCGAATACCTCGCCCTGCGCGCGGTCTACCGCCTCCATGGCCGACTTGTTGCCGAACCAGCCCAGCTGCACTTTGTTAAAGCGCATGCCTTCGATGATGCCTGCGTAATCCGAAGCGAAAAACGGTTTGACGGGCACGCCGATCGCCTTGCTCAGATCATCGATCAACGGCTGCCAGGCGGCTTTCAGATTGGTGGACGATTCGGTGGAAATAAAACCGAAGTTCAGCGGCTTGACGTCTTGTGCCCACGCGCCGGACGACAATGCCGCCGTCGCGGCGAGAGCAAGAAAAGTTCTGCGTAGCATGAGTAAAAACTCCGTGAGGGAATAGGATGCAACTCAGGCCGCGGCCGCCAAGGGCCGTGGCGTAATCAAAGCGGGCTGCGCAACTGGACGCTCGTTTTCTTGGGGCAGCAATTCCGCAGCGTCGGCGCCATACAACTGATGCAACATGGTTTCCGTCAGTGCCGCAGCGGGGCCGTCGTACACAACGCGGCCGTGGCGCAGCGCCACCACCCGCGGGCAATAACGCAACGCCACATCGACCTGATGCAACGACACCACCACCGCCACTTTGCGGGTGCGATTGATATGCGCGAGCGTGTCCATCACACGGCGCGAAGACTCCGGATCGAGCGAAGCAATCGGCTCATCGGCCAGGATGATGCGGGCGTTTTGCACCAAAGTGCGGGCGATCGCGGCGCGCTGCTGCTGTCCGCCAGACAGGGTCGATGCACGCTGAAAGGCATAGTCGTCTATACCAACTTGGGCCAATGCATCGAGCCCGGCCTGCACTTCATCGCGGCGAAAATAACGCAACAGACTGCGCCACGTCGGCACGCGCGGCAACATACCGGTCAACACATTGGTAATCACCGGCAAGCGGCCCACCAGATTGAACTGCTGGAAAACAAACCCGATCCCAGCACGCACGCTGCGCACCCGCGTATTGATCCGGCCATCGCGCTGTACGGCCTGCCCATTGACGATGACATGGTTGTGGCCACGATCAGCCGCCACAAAACCCGCCATATGGCGCAGCAATGTCGATTTGCCCGAGCCGGAGGCCCCCAGTAATGCCACCATTTCGCCAGGCGCGACGGTCAGATTGACGTCGTCCAACGCCTTGACGCCCTCGCGGAAAGACTTGCTGAGGCCGCGCACCTCGATCGCATAGGTCATAGGAAATCCCCTTATCGAACCATTGGCGGCATTCTGTGCAGCGGCGGTGACAGGGTGATGACTGAAGAAAGACTGCCGACGCCCCGAAAACAGTGACGTAGAGGGCTTTTGCAACCAAACCGTCATGTAGCAATGACCGCGCCTCTGGCGTCCTGACCCAAGCCCAGGTATATATTAGGGTTCCTACTCATCCCGGAGCGTTCCATGTTGAAAGGTTCCTGCTTGTGCAGCCGTGTCGCCTACGAAATCACCGGCCCGCTGACTCAAGCCGTGAATTGCCACTGCGTCATGTGCCGCAAGGCTCATGGCTCGGCCTTTCGCACCCGCGCCACCGTGCAAGCCAAAGACTTTGCCTGGACGCGCGGGGAGAACCATGTCACCTGGTATAGCTCATCGCCCGGCAGCTATCGAGGATTTTGCAGCGCTTGCGGCACGCCGCTGCTGTCGCGCTTTGACCAGACTCCGGAAATCTATGGCTTGCCGCTGGGCGCGCTGGATGACGATCCCGGCATCAAGGCCACGAGCCATGTGTACGTCGCCAGCAAGGCGCCGTGGCACGACATCAAGGACGATTTGCCCCAATACCCGGAAGCCGGCCCTGCCTAGCCGGAAACGAAATACGGGAAAACCCTGGTCAAATAGCCAGGATTGGCGTATTATGTCTAGTTGTTCTGTGTATAAAGTCCCTGCCAAGGCATAATCCCCGACGAGGCATCGGTATTATCAAGCACAGCCCGCACTACCCCGCTTCTTCCGGTGACGCGCATGTTGCACGGCATCGCGACCAAGCCGCGCCTCGCGCGCATGTTGCCCCAGTGGCATGAGTACCCATCCCGGGTTCCGCCAGGAAATCCGGCCTGTACCCGAACCCGCCGGGACATGTTTATGTTCCATCGCGGCCCAAGCCTGCTTGGGCCCCCGCGTTTGCCGCCTGCGGGCGGCGCGTATGTCGTGACCCGACCTGCGTGCGCATCGACCTAGGAGAGTCATACATGGCAAAAGAAGAACTGATCGAACTAGACGGCATTGTTGACGAAGTGCTGCCTGACAGCCGCTATCGCGTCACCCTGGACAACGGCATCGAAGTCGGCGCTTACGCCTCCGGCCGTATTCGCAAACACCGTATCCGTATCCTGGCAGGCGACCGAGTCACCCTGGAAATGTCGCCCTACGACCTGACCAAGGGCCGCATCAATTTCCGTCATAAAGACGAGCGCGCGCCCAGCACGCCCCGTCCTCCGCAACGCAATTATCACCGTTAAGCATCACCGATCACCATTGCGTCCAGGTTGACGACTTGTTCGTTCCCTCGACGTGATCTTGATCGCTGGTGGACTCAGTGATGCTCGTCCCTAGCGCGCATCACACTTGCCATCACCCCTGTGATGGCGCCTCACTCATGCGGCGGCGCGTCCCTGTGCCCACCGCTCAGGCCAGTTCCCCAGTCACCTGAGGGAACACGCGCTGATAGGCCTCGGCATAGCGGATCTTCCGGTCCGAGTTCCGCGAGGCCTGCGCACCACGCTGCAATGCCACGCGCGTGTAGTATTCCCACAGGTGCTCCTGCGCCGCCATCAATTCAAAACTATCGGGCGGACGACGACGCGCCGATGAAGATTGCCGGATCTACCCGTGCATCGTTCAGACTGACGTTCCAGTGCAAATGGGGCCCTGTGGCGCGCCCCGTAGAGCCGACTTTACCAACCACGGCGCCGCGTGCGACCTCGTCGCCGACTTTGACGTCGATCGCCGACAAGTGGCAGAACATGCTGATAAAGCCCTGCCCGTGATCGACAAAAACCGTGTTGCCGTTAAAGAAAAAATTCCCGACCAGAACGACACGCCCGGCTGCCGGTGCTTTCACCGGCGTTCCGGTAGGCACGGCGAAATCCAGGCCGGAGTGGGGATTGCGCTCTTCGCCATTGAAAAACCGCCGCAATCCAAAGGGGCTGGACAAACGGCCCCCGGCCACCGGACGATCCAGAATCACATTGCTGGGCGTCACGCCATCGCGATAGATGCGATAGGCGGAAACTTGCTCCTCAAGCTCGCGTTCAATGCGTTTCAGATCATCGGGATTGGGAGATACCTGCCGTTTGTTTTTCAGCGTGATATGCTGCGCGGCGTATTCCTTGGTCCCGACATTGAACTGAGCCGCAGGGCGGCCCTGCACTTGCAACGTTTGTGTCCCGGTTTTGGTGCCCAGAGGAATCCCGACCACGGCGATCCATTGTTGATCGCTGTCGCGAATGACCATGACACGATGGCCATTGAAGCTGGCCTGAGGGGCTTGATCTGCAGTCCCCAAGGGCACCACAGCCACGCCGCCTGGCACAGGCACATTGAGCGTGCGGCTGATGTAGCCCTGCGCCTGAGCCACCGACGCGCTGCAAACCGCAGCCAACAACGCCACCTGGCTAGCCAGACGAGCAAACCGTTGCAGGATAGTGCGGCGGCCAGGCAACTGACGAGTCGCCCCTGCCTGCGTTGTGCGGCTCTTCCTATGCCGAACCACCCCTTGCATCATCGTGCGGTAATTCACCATGTTTACAGGCACAGGTTCGCAGCCTCGGCCAACGCGGTGCTCGCGCGTTGAATGCGCGTCGAGAGACTCGCGTCGGTCTTGCCTTTCCATGTCGTCGCCGTCAGCACAGCCTCAACGCCCATGGAGCCCTGCACGACCAGCTCGTAGCCATTACGCACCGGCTGCCGCTCGGCGTTCGTGCCCTGCCCCTTCCAGGCGGACTCCACGCATTGCACATACTCCTCTGCCGGACGCGCTGTCGATCCATAAAACACGGGGTCGCGTGCAGTGATGTCTTTGACCGAAGCACAACCCGCGAGGGCACCGACACAAGCCAGGAGCACAGGGACTTTCACATTCATGACACAGTATTCCAAGAAAAAACAGGACCCGGGCAACTATAGCGCAACACATGCCGCACGG
Organism: Bordetella muralis; assembly: GCF_965139205.1. Taxonomy (GTDB): domain Bacteria; phylum Pseudomonadota; class Gammaproteobacteria; order Burkholderiales; family Burkholderiaceae_B; genus Bordetella_A; species Bordetella_A muralis. The sequence continues at coordinate 2,648 of NZ_CBCSIU010000027.1, read as the reverse complement.
TCTGCACGCAGTCGACACATGACGCGTCGGGTATGCCCGCAAGGTCATGGCGTATCGCACCGACCGGCAATCGTCGAGCCGCAAGGCAGGCGGCCCGGCCGGGGCTCACAGCGCCACCGATCGCGAACCGCCTCGCTTTGCGAGCGGACTCAGGCAACGGGCTTGCGCAATGCCGACTTGGGTCGAAAGACTTTCACCACGGATTCATGCGCTTCCGAATACGGCCCGCCAATCAGATCGATGCAATAGGGTACGGCGGCAAAAACGCCCTGCACCACCACGCCACCCGACGCATCGCGAAGGCCTTCGAGGGTTTCGCGAATGGCTTTGGGCTGGCCGGGCAGGTTGATGATGAGTGCGGCATGGTCCGCCGTTTCCCGGATCACAGCGACCTGCCGCGACAAAATCGCAGTGGGAACGAATTTCAGGCTGACCTGGCGCATTTGCTCACCAAAACCCGGCATTTCCTTGGTGGCCACCGCCAGCGTGGCCTCTGGCGTGACATCGCGGCGGGCCGGACCGGTGCCGCCCGTCGTCAAGACCAGATCGCAGCCCACCACATCCACCAACTCAATCAACGCGGCGGAAATGGCTGCGGCATCGTCAGGAACCAGGCGTTCGGACGCCTGCCAGGACGAAGACAGCGCCGTCCCGAGCCAATCCCGCAAGGCAGGCAGGCCCTCGTCCTGATAAACACCGGACGAGGCGCGATCGGAAATCGAGACCAAGCCCACCAGGAGGTCGTCGGAATGGCGGCGGGCGAGAGGCTGGGCAGAGGTGGACATGGCAGCAGGCAGGGAAAAAAGGAAGAAAGAGCGATGCTATCGCATTATGGAGACCGCCCCCCTGTTACAACAAATCTGGTCCCCTTCGCCCATTCAGAGGTGCAGTCAGTTGCTGGTCACAAATCTGCAATAATTGCGCCTACGCTCACCGCCCCAACTACCCCCCTCCCATGTTTCATCTCTTCTCTGGTCTGGATTTCTGGATTGGCGTCAGCCTGGTGCTGGCCCTGACGTTCGTACTGGCCTTCGAATTCATCAATGGCTTTCACGACACCGCCAATGCCGTCGCCACCGTCATCTACACCAAGGCCATGCCGCCGCATCTGGCTGTGATGCTGTCGGGGATTTTCAATTTTCTAGGCGTATTACTGGGTGGCGTCGGCGTTGCCTATGCCATCGTCCACTTGCTGCCGGTCGAACTGCTGATCAATGTCGACACCGGCCGCGGGCTCGCCATGGTGTTTGCCATGCTGGCAGCTGCCATCGCCTGGAATCTGGGCACGTGGTATTTCGGCATCCCGGCGTCCAGCTCGCATACCTTGATCGGCTCGATCCTGGGGGTAGGCCTGGCCAATGCCCTGATGACCGATCTGCCGATCGCCGCAGGCGTCAATTGGGGCAAGGCCATCGACATCGGCCTGTCGCTCGTCGCCTCGCCCATCGCGGGTTTTCTGGTCGCGGGTTGCCTGCTGCTGCTATTCAAGCGCTGGTGGCCTGCCTCCAAAATGCACAAAACGCCGGAGCAGCGCCGCGAACTCGACTCAAAAAAGCACCCTCCCTTCTGGAATCGTCTGATTTTGGTGCTGTCGGCCATGGGGGTGAGTTTTGTCCACGGATCGAATGACGGCCAAAAAGGGATAGGCCTGATCATGCTGGTGCTGATCGGCATCGTGCCCGCGCAGTTTGTGCTGAACGAAAACAGCACGTCCTATCAGATCGACCGTACGCGCGATGCCGCAACCCACCTCAGCGCGTTTTATCTACGGCATCAACCCACCCTGGATGACTTCCTGGCCATCTCCAAGAACAAGAACGAAAGCACGGATCTGCCCGAACAGTTTCACTGCCATCCGCAGTTGACGCTGGCCACGATTGACGCTTTGCAAAACGATCTGCAGGGTGTCACACACTACGACGAACTCTCACCCGAAAAACGCATCACGGTGCGCCGCTATCTGCTGTGCCTGGACGACACGGCCAAGAAAGTCGCGGCCCTCGATGGTCTGGAAAGCCGCGATCGCGCAGACCTGCATCGACTGCGCGCGGACCTCACGGCCACTACGGAATACGCACCGCTCTGGGTCATCGTGGCAGTCGCCCTGGCCCTGGGGATCGGCACAATGGTGGGCTGGCGTCGCGTCGTGCTGACCGTCGGCGAAAAGATCGGCAAACAAGGCATGACCTACGCACAAGGCATGTCGGCACAGCTCACGGCCGTGGCGGCCATCGGTATGGCTAACGTATTCAGTTTGCCCGTTTCCACAACACATGTGCTGTCGTCCGGGGTAGCGGGGACGATGATTGCCAACAGAAGCGGCCTGCAGGGCAGTACCGTGCGCAATATCCTGCTGGCCTGGGTGCTGACCTTGCCGGCTTCGATGCTGTTGGCGGCGGCGTTATTCTGGATCGGCGTGCAGATTTCGGGGTAACCGAGAAACACGCAGGATAAATTATTCAGGGTTTCGTTCACGACTCACAGTAGCAGGAGCGCCTATCCTTGGATGCTGCTGTCTTGAGCGTGGAACATTACGCGAGCCGGGCATCGCTGGACAAAGGCCATGCCGGCCCGTAGAGCCCGCCGAACCTGCCTTGTCAGGCGGGGGGCAGTCGGCTGGGCATGTTTGAGCGNAGCGAGTTTGNGCC
>NZ_CBCSIU010000026.1:21573-56769 GCF_965139205.1 Bordetella muralis | reverse complement strand
TCGTCAGGCTCTTATCCTCAAAACCCCTCCAGCTAGCGCTGCGAGGGGTTTTGTCTTTGTGCCTTCGTCTTTGCGCGACCAAATAAATAATCCCTGCGTCCCGCATCTTCTGTAATTCAGTCAGCGTCCCGGCCCCACAACGACTTGATCCAGGCCCGATATCGGGCTGGGCCTATCAGATAAAAGGCGGAACCTATATGAGTTTGCAGCTGCCAGGAAACACCTGAAAACGAGCATCTCGCGTTTCGGTGCAGTCGTCCCAAACGTCCTGGTAGTGGCTAATCCTTTATAAACGGTTCCGCCCGGCAGACTTATCTGATTGCCGATTTCAGTGTGATCAAGGCATCTAGGCAAACGGCGCCATCCTGCCTCAGGATGAAGGGGTTGATGTCTATCCCCGATAGAACGACCCGCCAGTCATTGGCCAGGTGGGACAGCGCGACCAAGGCGTTCGCCAGTACTGGGATATCGAGTGGGGGCTTTCCGCGCCAGCCGTTCAACAGTTTGTACGACTGTACAGACTGGATCAGCGCGAGGGCTCGTTGCGTCGTGAGCGGTGCGCTGGCGAACGCGACGTCTTTGAAGAGCTCAACTGACACGCCGCCCAGGCCAAACATCACCATGGGGCCGAACCAGGGATCTACATGCACTCCCAGTATGGTTTCGGTGCCGCCTTTGCTCATCGGGGAAATCAATACGCCGGAGATGTGCGGATTGCCCGGCACGCTTGCGGCGCGCTGTTGCAGAGTGGCATAGGCATCCCGGACGGATTGATCATCCGGCAGCTCCAGCAGGACACCGCCCATCTCGGTTTTATGCAGAATGTCCGGCGATACGATCTTTGCGACGACAGGATAGCCGATCGTGTTGGCGGCCTGCACGGCTTGTTCGGCAGTCGTGCACAACGTTTCGCGCAGCATAGGCAATCCGTATTGCGCGAGGATATGCTTTGCTTGGGCTTCATCAAGTTGCGTACCGATAACAGGGGCAGCAACGAGAGGGACGCGATCTATTTCCTGATGACGAACCAGATGACGCCGACGTTCCACCAATGCAGCCAACCCTCCCAATGCGGCCATGGCACGCCCGGGGTCTGCAAAGATAACCAAATGGCGGGCTTCTATCTCTGCACGCATTTTTTCGCTGTGCGGCCCGACCAGAACGATGAGTTTGTCTGGATAGTCGCGGCGCAATTTCCCCAGCGATTCGAGCATGTCGGGAAAACGACGTTCGTCGCAGGGAATCTGCGCCAGATAAATACACAGAATGGACCAATCGGTGTCCTGCAGAAGCATCTCGGCCAGCCCCGGGACGCCTTGCTTGACTGTGCTGACTTGCGCTGTGGTGTCCAGCGGGTTGTCGCCGATGGCAAACGGAACGAGTCCGTGTATACGGTCTTGTAGCGCTGGCGGGATAGACGGAATATCAATGCCATGACGTTCCGCATCATCAGTCATGAGTACGCCGATACCGCCCGAGACGGTCAGGATGCCGGCCTGAGGGTTCGTGGGCAGAGGCAGATGGGTACACAGGTAGGCGATATCCAGCATTTGTTCGATGGTGTTCGCCCTATATGCGCCGCACTCGCGTATGACTGCGTCAAAGATGCGATCATTGCCTGCGACCGCGCCCGTGTGAGTGGCTGCCGCAAGCTGTCCGCGAGACGAGGTGCCTACCTTCATTAAGATGACCGGCTTGTTGGCAGCGGCGGCCTTTAACAAGGCTTGGCGGAGCATAGCGCCGTCTCTGCATCCTTCGATCGCAGCGCAGATAATGTGTGTGGCGGGATCGGAAGCCAGAAAATCGATGCACTGAGCAACGTCGACATCCGCCTCGTTGCCGGTGGCGACAATGCGTGAGATACCCAGGTTTCGCTGGATAGCCTGAGCATAGGCGCACGAGCCAAATGCGCCGCTTTGCGTCGCAAAACTAATGCCGCCGGGTTGAGGGGAGAGGGCTTCCAGGGCCGTGGAAAACGTGGCATAGAAGCGGTTGCTGGTGCTGACGATGCCCAGGCAGTTGGGGCCCAGCAGCCGCACGCCGTGTCTGGCTGCCAAGGCAACCAGCGCATCCTGCAGCACTTTCCCGTTGGGACCGTCTTCGGCAAAGCCCGAACTGAGGATTTGTACGTGACGTATCCCTTTGTCGATACAGGCCTGCAGAGCGTCGTACGCGCCCGTCGCAGGAACAATGATCATGGCGTGATCTATCGCATCGGGGACATCGTTCAGTGCGGGATAGGCTTTCAGGCCCTGGATCGTGTCGTATCGCGGGTTGATGGGAAAGATTTTTCCTTCATAGCCAGCCTCGCGCAGGAAACGAATCGGTCGCCCGCCGAGCTTATCGGGGTCCGACGAAGCGCCGATGATGGCGACGGATGTCGGATCAAAGAAACATTGCAAAGGATGTGCGATCGCAGTCATCTGTCGCCTCAAGAGACCTGGGTATTTACACCATGGGAAAAAGAGTTGTGCTCGGCAGACCGCAGATGATGAATTTTCTGCTCGTAAGTCAGCGGGTCTCCATAGCGCAATGCGTTGGCCAATAGCCGAGTCGCCAGTTGTGCAGCCGGCATTTCCCGGGTCATGCCCATACCGCCGTGCAGCTGGATAACCGTTTCCGCAAATCGAATGGCTTCCTGCCCTATGTACAGACCCAGCAGATCTAGCGCTGACGTATCAGCGTCGTTTGCTTGCGTTTGTTCCAAGGTTCTCAGGGTGGCTTGCAGCAAGCTACGGCAAAGTTCGTAGGTGACATATAGCCGAGCCACGTCATGGCGCAGCGCCTGGAAATCGGCAAGCGCATGGCCGAACTGTTTGCGCTCCAGCAAATACGAAATGGTGCGGCTCAGGGCGCTGCCCATGCTGCATACCGAGTCGGTGGCCGTGGCCGCGGCTGCGATGCGCCACCCCGCATGGATGGAGTGTGCTGCGGCTGCGCCGCTGGCGAGAATATCATCGTCACGCACGGGAAACTTATCCAGATCAAAGACGGCAATCTGGCGGTCATCCATCGTGCGATAGACGGTGTTGCTGCAGCTCAAGTGCTCTGTGGCGACGCATATCAGAATGGCTTTGTTGTCGATGGCATCTCGGCCGATCAATAGCACATGGGTGCAATCATCTGTCAGCTCGATGCCGGTGGTTGTTCCCGATAGCAGCCAGCTGTCTTTGCCTTTGCTCGCTGATAGAGCGGGAGTCGGATCGCCGGGATGAAGCGGCCCTCCTAGTTCAACGACCAAAGCGCCTTCGGCGATACCGGTTTGCATGGTCTGGACAGAAGGCTGTTTGGGCAATGCGCTCAATATGGCAGGTATCACGCCGCATCGCGTCACGACGGGGAGGTTAACAGCATGCGTCGCGAGGCCCTCGATGATCGCCGCCAGGTCTTGAAGATCGCCGCCGGCGCCGCCTTGTGCCTCTGGAATGAGTACCGCGTTCCATCCCATTTCACTGATGAGCGCGGCAGCAGGGTGGCCGCCAGGATGATTGGCAGCGTCCTGCGCGACGCGGGTAGCGCTTTCCGATAACAATCCCGGGAACAATGTGTTCGGTTCAAACGGCATATCTCATGCTCCAAACAACGATTTTGCGATGACGTTCAGCTGGATCTCGGTCGTGCCTCCTGCGATCGTTTTGGATCGTGAAAACAGGTAGTTTTGCACCCATAGTCCGTCGGTTGTTGATGCTTCGTCATTACGCACGAGCTGTTGTGCACCGATGGGTCCAGCGACGAGCAAGGCGATTTTCGTCAACGATTGCGCAACGGCGCTGCATGCCTGTTTCAATGCGGAAGGTTTGGCGCCTAGCGGTTCGCGGCGCATCATGGCATCAATAGCCGAGGCCAACATTTCGCGTGCGCCTTTTATCTGCGCCGACAGCATGGCCATTTGATGCTCGAGCGAGGAGAAATCGCGCAGAGGCTGTTTAGCTTGGTGCTCTGCGAGCAGGCGCGCCACGCGTCGCCATTGTCGTATCAATTGCGAAACACTGGCCGGCGGTAGCCGCTCGCGCTCCAACAGATATTTGGCGCAGGCCCATCCTTGACCCTCTGTGCCGAGGAGCCTGTCCGCAGGAACACGGACATTGTCCAGAAAGGTCTCGTTGACATGATGCCAGCCGTCTATCGTGCGTATTGGTCGCACGGTGATGCCAGGCGTATTCATGTCGATCAGGAAAAGCGAAATGCCTTCTTGTTTTTTAGCCTCGCGCGATGTGCGGGCCAATAGATAAATACGGTCCGCTTCGTGGGCATGCGACGTCCAGATCTTTTGGCCATTGATGACGTAGTGATCGCCATCACGTACCGCCGGTGTGCTCAACGAGGCGAGATCCGAGCCCGAGCCAGGTTCGGAATAGCCTTGGCACCACCAGTCGGTGGTGTCCAGAATGCGCGGCAGGAAATACGACTTCTGCGCGTCGGTGCCGAACTGCATGATGACAGGGCCAATGTGGCCCAGGCCATGGTGATACAGCGGCGGGCAGTCCAGGTCGGCCATGACCTCTTCAAAGATCATGCGTTGACGCAGGCTCCAGCCCGTACCGCCATACTCGACGGGCCAGTTTGGCGCAGCCCAGCCGCGCTGATAGAGAATCGCTTGCCATTTGCTGTAGACAGGGCGTGTGATTTTTTCGCCGGACGCGACGATTTGCCGGATCTCGTCGGGGCAGTGAGCCTGAGCGAATTGGCGCAGTTCTGCACGGAAAGCGGCGTCTTGCCCGCTTTCGCGATGACCGTCGGACAAGAGCGAGAAATATCGGGAATTCAGCTCTGGTGGCATATCAACGGCCTTTGTAGACGGGAGTACGCTTTTCCAGAAACGCGCGTTGTGCTTCGTTGGCGTCTTCGGTTTTTGATAGTGCGACGGTGATGTTTTGTTCGAAGCGGTAACCTTCCCGCGGTGGCATGGACGAGGTGACCTGCGAGGCCTCCTTGGCGTAGCGCAAGGCGATGGGTGCTTTGCTGGCGATCTCCTGTGCGAGTGCCATGACGTAAGGCATGAGTTCTTCCGGGGGCAGGCTGGCCTCGATCAACCCCAAGCGATAGAGCTCGTCGGCCGAGACTTTCATGCCGGTAAAGAACATGCGGCGTGCGCGCGATTTGCCGAATACGCGCTGCAGCAGCGCAGTGCCGCCGGCCAGTCCAACGTTGATTTCCGGCATGGAGACGTAGGCATTGTTGGACGCGACCCAGATGTCGCACGAGGTCATCAAGCCAAAGCCAGCGCCCAGTGCAGGGCCATTGACGGCGGCAATCACGGGCTTGTTGCATTCTTGTATCGCCAGCGACGATTCACGCACCAGGCGGTTGTGCCGCCAGTAGGCGCCAGGGCCCTTTTGTTTGATCGCCGGCCTTTCCGATACGTCCGCACCGGCGGAGAACACGGCTGTCTTGCTGGCCAATACGACGCAGCGGACATTATCATCATCGTTGAAGCTATCGAAGACCTCCACGATTTCCGCACGCATCTGCGCATTCTGTGCATTGACGGGCGGGCGGTTCAAATACACGATGGCAACGTGACCGTCGCGTTCGACTTCCAGGCATTCATAGGTCATGCTTTACTCCTCGTTCAGGGTCAGTACGGCATTCGTGTTGCCGACAGGCGTTATTGCAGGCGCAGGTCGGCGCTCGTCTTGGCGAGTTTTTGCAGACGTTCCGATTCGTAGTTCAGGAAATCGGAAAATTGTTGGGGTGATCCGGCGGATAACAGCAGCCCCGTTTTGTCGATGGCGGCTTTCACGGTGGGGTCTTCTACGGCGCGGCGCAGGTCGGCATTGATCTTGTCGACGATCGCATCAGGCGTGTCTTTCGGGACGAGAAATCCGAACCAGCTGCCAAAGACCAAATCGATACCCAACTCCCGGAAGGTAGGAACACCGGGGGCAAAGGGATGCGGGTTTTCGCTGGCGATGGCAATTGCCCTGAGCTTGCCCGCCTTGACGTTGGGCATGGCCGACGGGCCATCGAAAATCCCGTCGACTTCTCCGGCAAAGACATCATTCATTGCCGGTGACGTGCCGCGATAAGGTACGTGCGTAATCTGAACACCGACTTCGCGGGCCCATAGTTCAGCGGCAATATGCGGGCTGGACGCAATCCCCGACGAGGCCAATCGTAAGTTTCCCGGGGATTTCTTTGCTTTGGCGACGACATCGGCCAGCGTATGCAGATCGCTGCGGGCCGATACCACCAGCATGTTGCGGCTATTGCCCAATAGCATCACCGGGCGCAATGCATTCTGGTCGTACGAAAGATCTGTGCGCAAGATGGGGTTGGATGTGTACGCATAGCTCGTCAGTAGAATCGTGTTGCCGTCGGGGGCGGCCCGCGCCGCAGCCGAGGTGCCGATCATGGTGCCGCCTCCCGCTTCGTTCTTGACGATGACCGGCACTTTCCATTGGCGTCCCAGATAGTCCGCGATGACGCGGCCATAGACATCGGTGACGCCGCCCGGAGCATATGGAACGATGATCGTTACCGGTTGATCGGGATAGTCCTGGGCCGCGGCGGCCGTTGCCGTGATTGCGGATGCACTAAAGATAGCGGCACATAGATGCAGCAGTTTTTTCATGGTTTGTCTCCGTCCTGCTTGAGGGGTGGCGCCTATTCGATTTTTATATTGGCGCTTTCAATGAGGGCTTTCCATTTCTTGCTTTCCGAACGGACCAGAGCATCCATCTGTTCGGGGGTACTGCCTTGCGGTGTCGTGCCCACGGCGATCAAGTTCGCGCGCAACGCGGGGTCGCGCAATGCCTGGTTCAGCGTGGTGTTGAGCTTTTTGATGATGGCTTCAGGCGTGCCGGCAGGGGCCGTGATGTAGTTGATGGGGTAGGCCTCAAACCCGTGCAGGGTCTCCGAAATGGCCGGGATGTCGGGGGCAGTGGGATTGCGTGCCAAGGTGGACACGCCCAGAGCGCGTACAGCGCCTGATCGGATATCGGGCAGATAGACGCTGAGCGTGTCTATCGTCATCGGTACTCGTCCGCCCAGGACATCAGTGCGTGCCGGCCCCGTGCCTCGGTAGGGAACGTGAAAGATATCGACGGCCGCTTCTTTCTTGAAGAGTTCACCCGCCAAGTGGCTGCTGGAGCCGACCCCCGAGCTAGCAAACCCCAGCTTGCCGGGGTGCGCACGGGCGTAGTCGATCAACGACTTTACGTCGCGGACGGGCAAATCTTTGGACACCACCAGGACGTTTGCGCCCTCGGTGACTTTGCCGACAGAGACGAGATCGTCAAAAGGCCGATAGGATAAATCCTTTAACAGATAGGGCGCGGTCATCTGTTGCCCGGGAGTGGTGTAGAGCAGGGTGTAGCCATCGGCGGTCGCGTGGGCGACGTAGCTCGCACCGACGGTGCCGCCTGCTCCGGGCTTGTTTTCAATCACGATCGTCTGGCCCAGCGCCCTGGACCAAGGCTCGGCGATTTGGCGGGCGTTGTTGTCGGCGCCGCCGCCCGGCGCAAAAGGAACAATCAAATGGATCGGGCGCTGCGGAAAAGCGTCTGCTGCCTGGGCCTGTGGCATGGCCGTGAATACTGCGAGCATCAACCACAAAGTCAGCGGAACGCGGACATTGCTATTCATGTTGTCTCCACCTATCTACTTGTTTTATCTGAGAAAAACTTGTGCTTTAGGCGTATGCTGCTAGGTATTACGCGAACTGACCGACCGGTCGGTAAGTTCGGATATGATAGATCGTTTCTTCAGAAATTCAAGTCATTGAATTCCCGTATCATCCATTTCGTGTTTTCCAGGACAGATCGTCAGCTATGACCACACGTGAGCCCGAACGTAATAATCAGATCATTGACGTTGCCCGCCGGTTGTTTGCCCGCCACGGTTATCGCGGTACGTCGTTGAACATGATCGCGGCCGAGGTCGGGGTGTCGAAGTCGGCGCTCTATCACCATTTTCCGGATAAAGAGACGCTGTATCGAAACCTGGTTGCCAGCGGCATGCAGGTATTGTTCGAGTATGTGCGTGACCGGATGCCCTCTGCGGAAAGTGGCGCGGCGCAGCGCTTGTATGGTTTCATGAGAGCGTCGATTCAGTACTACGAGCAGTCCCACGATAGCTGGGTGTCCGGCTCGCAACTTTTTTGGTCCGCCGAGAACGAGGAAACCCGAGCCCTGGTGCTGAAGTGGCGCGACGCTTATGAGGAGCTGTTGAAAGCAGCGATTCGCGATGGCATTGCGACGGGGGTATTTCGACCCGACACCAACGTCAGTTTGGCCAGCAAATTTCTGCTGTCATCGCTGAATCAGTTGTCTCGTTGGTATCGCCCCGATGGCGAAAAGACGGCGACAGAGATCATGGACAGTTTTGTGACGATGTTCTTGCAGGGGATCGAGGAGCCGCCGAAGATCTCTTGAGTGTGTTGGACTGAATCAGGGTATACCCCCCACTTTTCGCTTTGCCGCTGCAATGGCACTAATTGGATACGGAGCCATCGTTGTTACCTTGACGGCAAGGTTGGATGGAACCAATGCGAGACGAAAGGCACTCACGAACATAGAAACCTGGGTGGCTACGCTGGTGGACATGCCGGGGCCCTCTAATTTCCTGTTCAGGAAGTGCCTCCATGATTTCCTCTTCGCTCTCCGCTATTAGTGCCGCTTGGTCATATCTCGTCGGTACGGGTGCTGCTGCCCAAGCCGGTGACAGACTGCCGTTGTCGATGGACAAGCTGTTCGATGTGCTGCAGCATGCCGACGTCGAGACATTCGAGTATGTCCTCTCTATGCATGCCGATATGGACCTCACGCAGTGCAATGACGAAGGCGAAACGCTGTTGCATGTGGCGGCGGCCGATGGTAATCGTGAGGCAATCGAGGCGCTGTTGCGTACGGGCAAGCTGGATGTCGATGTCCGCGCGACTCGTGCTGGGACGAGCGCGCCTGCGTCCACCGACGTGACGCCGTTGATCCTTGCTATCAAAGGCGGCCATAGGGACGCTGTGCTGGCGTTGATCGAGGCTGGGGCGAATATTAATGCCGTTACCAGCCAGCAATACTCGGTGTTGATGCTCGCCGTCTGCCTGAATAAGCCTGACGTCGTCGATTTGCTGCTAAAGAAGGGGGCGTGGGTGGATAACGTGGAGCCGCCTGAATTCACCCTGTTATCGGCAGCCGCCCGCTATAGCAGCGATCGTGTCATGAACGCTTTAATAGCTGCCAATGTGGGCGTGAATGCCACCGACGGCGAAGGGAACAGCCCTCTGATGGTGGCGGCGCGTTACGGCACGAAAAAGATGATCACGGCGTTGGTACAAGCGGGTGCCAAGGTCAACGCAACCAATTACGCGGGGGACACGGCGCTTCTCATTGGCGCTGCACATGGGCGCGAGCGTGCGGTGCACGCGTTGATAGCAGCCCATGCCGCGGTCAACGTTGCAAATCTGGCGGGAGACACGGCATTGATTCTTGCCAGCAGATTTGACCGGAATGCCGCGATACAGGCCTTGCCAAAGCCGCACGACTATGACAGCGCCTGCGTTTGGGACGCTCTGGCCGCGGATATGCGTTTGCGGCCGCAAAGGATCGTAGGGGCATTGATCTGTACTCATGCGGATATCCATGCCGCAAACCACGAGGGAGAAAACGGCGTGATGGCCGCTGCCCGAGTCGGGAACACTCAAGTCGCAGTCAGATTGATACAGGCAGGGGCGGATATCCATGCCACGGATAATTTAGGTCGCACCGCCGTGGAGTACGCGGCGGCGCACGGTCATGTCGCCCTGGCTGCTCAATTGCACGACTTGATGGAGCAGACTGAGCCCGTGGCCCCGGTGGGAATCGCGTGAGGCCGGTTCCGCCTGCTACCGGGAGGGCTCCTTCGAGCGGAAATGTTTGACAGACCAGATATGTGCGACCAGTGCCGGGGCAATCTATAGCGTACTCAACGACGCTTGCCATGGGGCATTGTCTTGTGTGTTGCCACTCATGCGTTTGCCTGACACTCGACCGGTGTATTGCTGATCTCCCGCCGTAAATTGAATCGTCTCTCCCTCGAGCCTAGCATCGGTGATCGGCGTGACGTTATCCCCGTCGCGTAGTGATCCGTTGAGCATTTGATAGGTTTGTTCCAGCACCAGCTCTTTGTCGCCGAGTTTCCAGGTGCCAGCGACTTTGGCGGGAACGATCCATTTGTGGGCGTTGCAGTAAGCGGTGCAGTTTTCGCTGACTTGCGCGGATTCGTCGGGTTGCCAGTCGCCCATGGTGAATGAGTTCGAGACGACTCGTGTGCCGGGTTTCATCTCCAGGATGATGGGGCGTAGACGTTCGTTCAGGCTGGGCAGCAGGAACAAGGTCAGTACGGTGGCTTCGGAGAAATCCGATTTGAAAATATCCGCTTGTTCGAATGTCGCTTTGTCTGCGACGCCCTCGGCTTTTGCCGCGCGTTGCGCCAGGGCTACCATGTCGGGATTGAATTCGATGCCGCGTGCCGTAGCGCCACGTTTGGCGGCGGTGATGACGGTGCGGCCATCGCCCGAGCCCAGATCGACCAGGCGGTCTTTGGGGGTGAGCTCGGCCATTTCCAGCATGCGGTCGACGAGTGCTTGAGGAGTGGGCACCCACACCACGTCTTTACCCGATTGACCTACGGTGGGCTCGTAGGTCGAGGCCTTGTCGGCCGTCGTTTGAGCGGCTACGCTGGCATGCCAGGCCATGGCGCACAGCACGGCAGATACTAGGGATTTTTGCAGCGTTTGCATTGACGTTCTCCTTGTTGAGAGGGCAAGTCAGAGGGCGGCATCGTCCCGCGGTTGGGCGGTGGCGACGGGGTCTACAGCTTTGTTTCTGAGCAACAAGAGCGGAGTGCCTGCGGCCAGTACGGCCAGTCCGATCCAGGCCGCAGCACCAGTGTGCAGAATGCTCGCGTGCAGCATGTACAGGCACGTCAGGCAGAACACGATCGGCGTGAGCGGATAGAGCGGGACGCGGTAGGGCAGTTGGCGTTCAGGGTGCCGCCAACGCAGCACGAATACGGCGAGCCCGATCAAAAGCAGGAATCCCCAGAACACCGGTGCGGTGTAGTCCACCATGGCTTTGAAGCCATCGCGGGTAATGGCGCCCATGCCTATCAGGGCCAGTGCGATGGCGCCTTGCACCAATTGCCCGTTGGCGGGTGTTTTGCCGCGGCCGTCCCAGACGCCCATCCAATGCATGACCGAGAGGTCTTGTGCCATGGCATAAAAGACGCGGGCTCCGGTAAAGATGGTGGCGTTCAGCGTGGATATGGCGGCGACGATAATGGCCAGCGTGACGATGGTTTCGCCCGTGGGGCCGGCGACTTGCCGCATCATGTCGGAGGCCACGGCATCCGAGGCGCGTAAACCGTCCAGGCCCAGAATGGAAACGAGGGCGAGATTGGCCAGCACATACAGGAGAATCAGAATGAGTGTGCCTGTGACGAGGACTTTCGCGATGTTGCGCGGCGCGTCTTTGAGTTCGCCGGTCAGATAGGACGCCTCGTTCCAGCCGCCAAAAGTGAGCAGTACAAAAATCATCGCCAGCCCTATCGCGGCGGTGTCGGGTGGGATGGGTGTTGTGGATGCAGCGACCTCCGCCGGCGTGCCGAATAGTCCAAAGAGAATGACGGCAGCGAGAGCGCCCACCTCGACGAGCGTCACGACGACCTGCAGCGTTTTGCTTTGCGCCGTGCCGATGATGTTGATACCCGTGAACAGGATGACCGAGAGGGCGGCGTAGAGTGCCGGGCCATAGGGACCTAACGGAAATAGTTGAGCAACATAATCGCCCAACATGAAAGCGACGCCTGCGATAGCGCCAGTCTGGATGACGGTGCCTCGTGCCCAGCCGAACAGCATGGCGACAGGACGTCCATAAGCGCGCGAGAGAAAGTGATATTCACCTCCTGCATGAGGATGCGCCGCAGAGAGTTCGGCATAACACAGCGCGCCGATCAGCGTGACCACGCCACCCGCCACCCAGACCATGATGAATGCCCATTCAGAGTCGACATTCGCCGCGACGATGGATGGTGTCCTGAAAATACCGATGCCGATGACCAAGCCTACGAGAATGACGACGGCGTCGAAGACCGAGAGCAGAGCCGCAGGCTTTGCCTCGATGTGATGAGCGTCTTGGGTGGGCTTCGGCCCCGCATGACGAACATTACCGGAGAGCGCGAGAGAGTCCGTACTATGCTGGTGTGGATTGTTCATGAGTTTGTAAGCTTCAGGACAATAAGCCGCCAGCGTGGCGGGGCGGAACTGCGGGAATTAAACGGACTTCAACAGGGAAAAGCCGAAGGTGTTGATGCCGTGTTCGCTACGGATACAGACAGACCCGCCATGCATGGAAGCGATGGCACGCACGATGGATAGACCGAGGCCGTGATGGACGCCGCTATGGGTGCGTGCGGCATCGCCACGGTAAAAGCGTTCGAATAGACGAGCCTGTTGTTCAGGCGGGATCGGGTCGCCGTGATTGGAAACGGAAACCCATGCATAGTCGCCGCGCATTTCAATGGCGACAACGACTTCGGTGCCGGCATACGCATAGCGCACGCTGTTCGAGAGCAGGTTGGCCAGTGCGCGATGGAACAGGCGTTTGTCGGCGTGTATGTGCGCATCGCCATCGACGCGGACAGTGAGATCGCGCTCGAAGAAGGTGTCCTCGACGTATTCCACGGTTTTACGAGACTCGGTCAACAGTGAGATATCGCTGAGTTCCGCGGCACGATGTCCGTTCTCGGCGCTGGATAGGAACAGCATGTCGTTGACGATGCTGCTCATTCGCTCGAGCTCTTCCAGATTGGATTCGAGCAGGTCTTGAAGTGCGCCGAGATCACGTTCGCGGACAAGGGCGACTTGCGTCTGACCTATGAGATTGGTCAGCGGTGTACGCAGTTCGTGGGCGACGTCGGCGTTGAATCCCTCAAGCTGCAACCACGCGGCCTCGCGGCGTTCGAGCGCGTTATTGAACGACACGGCGAGCTCGCGGATTTCCGGTGGCAGGCCGACGACGTCCAGCCGCTGCCGCGGATTATTGGGCGGCAGGCGGTTGGCCTGCCGGCTGAGCCGGCGCACGGGGCTTAGGCCCAGTTTTGCGATCCAGTATCCCAGTATGGCGACCAGCAAGATGCCCAGGGCTGAGGCGATGCTCATGACCCGGGTGAATTTTTCTTTGGTGTGGATGTAGGCCGAGCAGTCGAGTGCGACGATGAATTCCACTTCGGGCCGGTCACCGGAGGCGGGAATGATGCGGCTCAACGTTGCCCAGATGTTGGACGGCTCGCGGACTTTGATGAATCCGAACGGTTCGTCGGGCATTTTCCAGCCGTCCTCGAGCAACAAGGGGGCGCCGTATGCAAAGCGCTCGTCCGAGGAGCGTATCCAGTAACGAACCCGCGCACCTTCTTGGGAAAAACCGTCGAGTTTGCGGCGTACGGTCTCCCATTCGGGTTCGGTAGCGCGCGAGTGGATGTAGGGATCCAGCAACGTATGGTGATATTCAAGCTCACCGCGCACCTGTTCGCGTACGGAGTCGGTCAGTACGCAGTACAGAAAAAAAGCCACGCCGGAAAAGACCACTGCGGCGGTGATGGCGAACATCGTCGCCAATCGCCATGCAATGGGCAGGCTGCGTCTGGGCCGTATCATGCGGCGTCGTCCGATTGATCGCTATGCCGGTTTTCGAGTACGTAGCCCATGCCGCGAACGGTGTGCAGCAATTTGCGGCCATAGGGGGCATCGACCTTGGCGCGCAGGCGTTTGACGGCGACTTCGACGACGTTGATGTCGCTATCGAAATTCATGTCCCAGATCTGCTCGGCGATCATGAGTTTGGAGAGGACTTCCCCCTGATGGCGGGCGAGCAGGCTGAGCAGCGAAAACTCTTTGGCGGTGAGATCCAGGCGCTGGCCTGCACGGGTGACTTTACGCGCGAGGAGATCGATCGTCAGATTGTCGATTTGCAGCGTGGTGACCTCGTGGCCCTCGGTGCGGCGTCGCGTCTGGGCTTGCAGGCGGGCTACCAGCTCTGTGAACGAAAAGGGTTTGGGCAGATAGTCGTCGGCGCCTTTGCGCAATCCGGTCACGCGGTCGTCGACGGCGCCGCGAGCCGATAGCATGATGACGGGCGTGGATTTCTGGCGGCGTAACTGAGTCAGCACCCCATAGCCATCCAGGCCAGGGAGCATCAGGTCCAGGACGATGGCGTCATAGTCGAACTCGAGTGCCAGATGCAGCCCATCGACACCCGTGTCGGCGACATCGACGGTATAGCCGAGTTCGGTCAGTCCTCGCAGAATGTAGGAAGACGTTTTCGCTTCGTCCTCGACGACAAGTACTCGCATGGTGGAATGTGGCTTTTGTACCAGGGGAAAAATGGCTCGTACAGCAGGGAATCAGTTTACGCAGGCCCGTAGGTCATCGCGCTGACGATACGCTGACATTTTTGTCAGCCGGAAGGCGGTGCTGCCCGGGGGCAGCGCGCCGGGTCTCTGGCCGTGGCAAACGCCCGGTATCAAACCATGCCTAGTGTAGGCCAATCAGCGATGTTCGCCGTCCACATAGAGCCAATGTCCGCCAACGCGCAGAAATCGACTGAGTTCGTGCAGGCGCGTCGCACGGCCGGCCTGACGGCAGCGAGCCACGAATTCGACTGTGGCGTGATCGGCGTCTGGCTGGTGGTGTTGCTTGATCTGCAAGCCTAGCCATTTCAGATCGGAGGGGTTGCGCTCTAGTTGAGCGGGACGTGTGTCGGGGTGCCAGGTGTCCAGCAGGTATGGCAAGTCGTCCAGCACAAAGGCGCTGTAGCGCGAGCGCATCAAGGCGAGGGCATCAGGGGCGAGCAGGCGTTGCGGGCCGCGATGCCATCGCTCGCAGCAACGCGCATAGGCCAGGCCGCTTTCGCACGGACAAGCGGGCATCGTTCAGGCCACCAGATCCTGATAGTCGGGGTGCCGGGCAATATAGGCTACGGCATAGGAACACAAGGGCAGGACGCGCCAGCCGCGTTGGCGAGCCGTGTCCAGGGCATGGCGAGTCAGTGCCGCTGCGATGCCCCGGCCGCCGACGGCACTGGGGACACCGGTGTGCTGGATGATCATGGTGTTGTCGCGCAACTGATAATCCAGGACGCAGGCGTGGCCGTCGACGCGGGTTTGGAAGCGGCCTTGCGGCTCGTTATGATCAATGATGAGCGTGGTGTCGGACATGGTCGTAAAGCCAGGAAGACAAGCCGGTTTGCGATGACCGGCGAACCGGCCGCGATATGCAGATCAACGATACAGGAACAGGATAACCCAGACTGCGATCATGGCGGCAAGGCCCACCCAGCACGACACCCAGAAGCCTACGATGGGGACTTTTACACTGAACGGCACGCGTTTGGGCTCAACGTGGCTGAGTTGCTTGTTGGCGTGGGCAAACAGGCCGAAATTGAATCCCGGAAAGGCCAGGCGAAAGAAATAGTCCTGCAAGATGGAGGTCTTGATGACCAATGGGAATTGCCGAAACGATCCGTGCTTCAGCAAGGGATGTTTCAACGTCGCGTTGATTCTGTCCGTTTGTATAAAGAACAGCAAAACGCCGCAGATCGAGCAGACAAGGAAGCACAACGTGACGAGACTGAATGCGTAGGCGAGAACGGGAGTGGACATGAGATGCAGTGCAGTAATGCAGTAATGGATGGCTAGGCGTGCTGGGCGGTGAGGCGGGAGCTACCCGCGTGTCTGTCCTTCGCCGCTAAGTACCCATTTCAGGGTGGTCAGGCCTTCGAGGCCGACAGGGCCGCGTGCGTGCAGCCGGTTGGTCGATATGCCGATTTCAGCGCCCAGGCCATATTCGAACCCGTCTGCGAAACAGGTGGGCAGATTGACATAGACTGAGCTGGAGTCGACCTCGCGTTGAAAGCGCTGGGCGGCCGAGAGGTCTTCGGTCACGATGGCGTCGGTATGTCCGGAACCCCAGCGAGCGATGTGTTCGATGGCCTGGTCCAGCGAGTCGACGATGCGCACGGCCAGAATCGGGCCCAGGTATTCAGTGGCCCAGTCTTCGTCGGTGGCGGGCTTGGCGGCGGGCACGATCTCGCATGTGCGAGGGCAGCCACGCAGCTCGACGCCGTGTGCGGTAAACGCGGTCGCCAGGCGCGGCAGGATCGAGATGGCGGCGCCGGCGTCGATCAGCAGAGTCTCCATGGCGCCGCAAATGCCGTAGCGATAGGTCTTGGCGTTAAAGGCAATGGTGTGGGCCTTTTGTGGATCGGCGGCGGCATCGATGTAGACGTGGCAATTGCCGTCCAGATGTTTGATCAAGGGCACGCGGGCTTCGCGCGCCAGCCGGGCGATCAGGCCTTTGCCGCCTCGGGGAACGATGACGTCGATGTGCTCCGTCATGGTGATGAGCTTGCCCACGGCGGCGCGGTCGGTCGTGCCGACGACCTGGACGGCTTCGGGGGGCAGATTGGCGGCTTGCAGGCCGGTTTGTACGATCTGTCCGAGCGCGACATTGGAATGAAAGGCTTCGCTGCCACCGCGCAGGATGGTGGCATTGCCGGATTTCAGGCACAGCGCCGCCGCATCGATGGTGACGTTGGGGCGCGATTCGTAAATGATGCCGATCACGCCCAGCGGCACGCGCATTTGAGCTACGCGCATGCCATTGGGGCGGACGGTGCCTGCCGTGGTGCTGCCAATTGGGTCTGGCAGATTGGCGATCTGACGCAAGCCTTCTGCCATTTTGCCGATGGCGTTGTCCGATAGGGTCAGGCGGTCGAGCAGTGCGGGCTCCAGGCCGTTGGCGCGTGCGGCCGCGAGGTCTTTGGCGTTGGCGGCCTTCAGGGGAGCGCGATTTTCCAGGAGCGCGTCGGCCATGGCGAGCAGCGCCTGGTTCTTGGCCGCGCCACTGGCACGCATCATGGCCCGCGAGGCGCGCCGGGCGTTTTCGCCCAAGGCCTGCATGGCGTTATCGATATCGGAAGAGGACATGAGAGTGTCTGGCATGATTCGGAAGACGGTGCAGCATGCACCGGCAGATAGCCCTAAGTGTATCGTGCTGGGCGGCAGTGAAGGGAGGGCCGCCGCTGCGCGGCACCAGGTCCACCAGTGCACGGCGCCAGGCCGCTATGGGAGAGTGCAACCGCAGGGAGCGGCAGCGCGGTGTGGCGGCTGGACGGCACAGCATGCAGCAGCCTGGGCCGCGAGCCGCAAGACCTGACCGTCATCGGGCACGGCTGCCGGCGGCCGCGACGCGCAGCGCCAGTCGGGTCATTTCTTCCCACGCGTCTGCGAGGCGTCCGGGGACGGTCAGGCCCTTGATCAGCCGGTCTACCTCGTGCGCATGCTGGACCGCCGCCGGCCAGGCTTTGGCGGGGATGCGGCCCAGGGCTTGCAGGGCCAGTTTCTCGTGAGCGCCAAATATCCTCAGCCGGCGCATCAGTGCGCCGGCGTCCTGGCCCGTGGCGCGGGCTTCGGCAACTCGTGCCAGCAGGCGGATCTCGTCGCCAACGGCCCACAGGACCAAGGGCAGGGCCTCGCCTTCGGCGCGCAGGCCCTCCAGCATGCGGATGGTGCGCGGTGCGTCGCCCGCCAGCATGGCATCGCGCAGGCCGAAAACATCGTAACGGGCGACGTTGAGCACGGCACGTTCGACGTCCTCAGCGGCCAATTGGCCCTCTGGATAGAGCAGGCCCAGTTTCTGGATTTCCTGGTGGGCGGCCAGGAGGTTGCCTTCGACTTTGTCAGCCATCCATTGCATTGTGGCGGCGTCGGCACGCTGGTTCTGGCGCGCCAGGCGGGCGCCGACCCAGGCGGGCAGGCGGCTGCGTTCGATCGAGGCGATGTCTATCATCATGCCGCTCTGCGCCAGCGCCTGGACCCACTTGGACTCGCGCGTCGCCTTGTCCAGGCGGGGTAGGGCCACGACGATCAGAGTGTCGTGATCGGGTTGCGCTGCGGCTTGCGTCGCCAGTTTCGTCAGTGTGTCCGCGCCAGTTTTTCCAGGTTTGCCGGTGGGAAGCTTGATTTCCAGAATGCGCTTGTCACCAAAGAGCGAGACGCTTTGTGTTGCGGCGAAAACCGCGCTCCAGTCACTGCGCGCATCCATGATCATGGACGTGCGATCGGTGTACCCGGCCTGGCGTGCAGCGGCTCGCAGGGCGTCAGTGGCTTCTATGACGAGCAGAGGTTCGTCGCCAGATATGGTGTACAGCGGCGCCAGGCGCTGCCCGGCGCGTTGCAGATGCTCTGCCAATCGGTCAGCGTCTAGCGACTGCCCCATGCGTCACCACGTGCCCGTGCCGGGCGTTCCAGGTGTTTGCCATGTTTCCGGTCGATTGTCGGACGGCACGGCATTCGGATCGTAGACCGGCGATTCGGGATCGCTTTCGCCACGCTGGGCGGCCTCGTACGCATTATGTACGTCTGGCGCCGTCAAGCGTCGGAGCAAGCGGCTGACCAGGGCTTGCTGCATGGATTGGTACAGGGTCTCCATTTGCGCTTCTTTGGCCTGGACGACTTGATCGTCGTACGGCATTTCGCGATAGATCGAGAGCGTGGTGTCGGGCAGGATGGCCACACCCTTATTGGTGATCAGGCGAAATGTGAAGTTGATGCCGAGTTCGTATTCCTCGACACGGCCTTGTGCATTGAGCGATACCTCGCGCAGTGAGCGGCTATTGTCGACCACTTGCAACACGGCGTCCGCTTCTTTGGTTTGCTCTACCAGGCGCGTGTTCGGTGATGCTGCGCGTACTGCCCGCCGGACGTCGGCACCGAAGCGCGTGTTTTCGGGAATGCCGACATAAAGCGTGCTGAACGGCAATGGCGTTACGCCACGCATGGCGAAGCCGCACGCCGCCAGCAGCATGACGGTCGCCAGGCTGGCCGCGCGCAGCCACCAGCGTGAGCGGAAATGTTGCAGACGGGGCGGAGCAAAGTGCATGCGTGACCTCTTAACCAACGACGTTGACGAGCTTGCCCGGCACGACAATCACGCGCTTGGGCGGGCGGCCTTCGAGGAAGCGGGAGACTTCCTCCTGACTGGCGGCGAGTTGTTCGATTTCTGCTTTCGAGGCCTGTGCGGCGACGCGGATCGAGCCACGCAGTTTGCCATTGACTTGCAGCATGAGCTCGATCTCGTCGGCTACCAGCGCGGCCTCGTCGACGTGCGGCCAAGGCGCATCCAGCAGATCGCCCAGCGGAGCTGCGTAACCCAGATCACGCCACAGATGCCACGTGATGTGCGGTACGACCGGATACAGCACGCGCAGCAGGATGCCGATGGTTTCGGCGCGAGCGGCATCGGCATGGGTTCCGTCGGGGAGCTTGGCGCTGTCGATGGCGTTGAGCATTTTCATGCAGGCAGACACCACCGTGTTGTATTGGATACGCTGGTAATCGTAGTCGGCTTGCTTGAGCAGGCTGTAGACCTCGCGGCGCAGATCCTTGACGGGGGCGGGGGCTTGCGTCCAATCGCTGCCGGCAGCCAGGCCGCGGGCAATGGCCTCGTGTTGGCCATGGCACAGCGCCCACAGGCGGCGCAAGAATCGATTCGAGCCGTCTACACCAGAATCAGACCACTCCAGCGTTTGCTCGGGCGGGCTGGCGAACATGACAAACAGGCGCGCGGTATCGGCGCCCAGGGTATCGATGAGCGCCTGCGGATCCACGCCGTTGTTTTTCGACTTGGACATGGTGCCCACGCCGCCATACTGCACGTCGGAACCGTCGGCCTTGAGCTTGGCGCCGATGATGGCGCCCTTGGCGTCGTACTGATTTTCGACTTCTTCGGGCCAGAAATACTCGATGCCGCCCTGGGCGTTTTTACGCGAGTAGATGTGGTTCAACACCATGCCCTGGCACAGCAGCTTGGTGAAGGGCTCGTCAAAGTTCAGCAGGCCCATGTCGCGCATGACGCGCGTCCAGAACCGGGCGTATAACAGGTGCAGCACGGCGTGTTCGATGCCGCCGATGTACTGGTCCATGGGCATCCAGTAATCGTTGCGGGTGTCGACCATGGCCTCGTCGTTGCCCGGCGAGGTGTAGCGCATGAAATACCACGACGAGTCCACAAAGGTGTCCATCGTGTCGGTTTCGCGCCGCGCGGGCTTGCCGCAGCTGGGGCACGAGCACGACAGAAATGCCTCGTTTTTGGCCAGCGGGTTGCCGCTGCCGTCGGGAATCAGATCATCGGGCAGAACGACTGGCAGGTCTTTTTCGGGCACGGGGACCGGACCGCAGTCGGGGCAGTGGATGATGGGGATGGGGGTGCCCCAGTAACGCTGGCGCGAAATTCCCCAGTCGCGCAGGCGCCAGGTGGTTTGTTTTTCACCGAGGTCCTGGGCCGTCAGGTCGGCCGCAATCGCGTCCACGGCTTCGCGGAAGGTCAGGCCATCATATTTGCCGGAATTGACGGTACGGCCGCTTTGTTTGTCGCCGTACCATTCTTGCCAGGCATCGGTGGAATAGGTCTTGCCCTCCAGCGCGACG
The DNA here is from genome assembly GCF_965139205.1 of Bordetella muralis. Taxonomy (GTDB): domain Bacteria; phylum Pseudomonadota; class Gammaproteobacteria; order Burkholderiales; family Burkholderiaceae_B; genus Bordetella_A; species Bordetella_A muralis. The sequence goes on along the minus strand of NZ_CBCSIU010000026.1, from coordinate 36,309 downwards.
ACTTGCTTGATGGGCAATTGGTATTTCTGAGCAAAGGCGAAATCGCGCTCGTCGTGTGCGGGCACGCCCATGACTGCGCCGTCGCCGTAGCTCATGAGCACGTAGTTGCCTACCCAGACGTCAACTTGCTCGCCTGTCAGAGGGTGAGTGACGGTCAAGCCCGTAGGCATCCCGGATTTTTCGCGGGTGGCGATTTCAGCTTCGGTCGTGCCGCCGAGCTTGCATTGTTCGATAAACGCGGCGAGCTCTGGATTGGATTGCGCAGCGTGTGTGGCCAACGGGTGTTCAGGCGCAACGGCGCAGAACGTGACGCCCATGATGGTGTCGGCACGCGTGGTAAAGACGTACAGCTTGCCATCCTGGATGAGTTGGCCGTCCGTGCCGGCGATCTGGTGCGGGAACGCAAAGCGCAGGCCCTCGGATTTGCCGATCCAGTTTTCCTGCATGATCCGCACGCGCTCCGGCCAGCCGGGCAGGCCGGAGCGGACTTGTTCCAGCAGCTCGTCGGCGTAGTCGGTGATGCGCAGGTAGTAGCCGGGGATCTCGCGTTTTTCCACGAGGGCGCCCGAGCGCCAGCCGCGTCCGTCAATGACTTGTTCGTTGGCCAGCACGGTCTGATCGACCGGATCCCAGTTGACGACCTGCGTCTTGCGATAGGCGATGCCTTTTTCGAGCATCTTCAGGAACAGCCATTGGTTCCATTTGTAGTATTTGGGGTCGCAGGCGCACATTTCGCGCGACCAGTCGATCGCCAGACCCATCGATTTCATCTGCTTTTTCATGTAAGCGATGTTGTCGTAGGTCCATTTGGCCGGCGGAACTTTGGACTTGATGGCGGCGTTTTCGGCGGGCATGCCGAATGCGTCCCAGCCCATCGGCATCAGTACGTTGTAACCGCGCATGCGCAGCTGGCGCGCCATCATGTCGTTGATGGTGTAGTTGCGGACGTGACCCATGTGAAGCTTGCCGCTGGGGTACGGCAGCATGGAACACGCGTAGAACTTTGGCTTTTCGGAGCCGTCGGCGTTCTGGGCGTGCTCGGTGACACGGTAAGCGTCGCGGGCCTGCCAGTCTTGGTGGGCGGCTGCTTCGACGGCGGTGGGGCTGTAACGTTCCTGCATGGGCTCGTGCGCGTATCTATAGAAAGAAAGTGGGCCGCCGTTGCGTAACGCAACGACGGTCAAACCCCTGATTATAGAGAGTCCCTAGCCGCGAGGGGCCGGGGGCGGGTTTTCGGGGATGCGAGCCGACGGGGACCAGGCGGCATAGGCCAGGCCGGCCAGGCTCACAGCCAGTCCCCCGGCCGAGACCGCCAGCCATCCGCCAGCAGCGTACAGGAACGACGATATCAGTGAGCCGGCTGCGCCGCCGATAAAATAAGACGTCATGTAACCAGCGGTGAGTCGGCTGCGGGCGTCGGGTTGCAGTCGATAGATGGAGGTCTGGTTGGTGACATGAACGCCTTGGATCATCATGTCCAGCATGACGACACCGATCAGCAGCGCTGCCAGCGAGTGTGCTCCCAGTGCGAGCAGGATCCACGAGGCCGCCAACAGTATCAGTCCGATCCTCGTCGCCAGATTGCCGCGTCCACGATCGTTGAGACGGCCGAATCGATTGGCGGCAAAAGCGCCTGCCGCGCCCGCCAGGCCAAATAGGCCAATGGTGCTGTCACTGTACGAATAGGGGGGATTGGCCAGCAGGAACGTCAGTGGCGTCCAGAACATGCTGAAAGAGGCGAAGATCAACGCCCCCAGCAGCGAGCGTGCCCGAAACAGGGGCTCACGTGCGTAGAGATGAAAAATAGAGGCCAGCAAGCTTGTGTAGCTGAGATGCGTGCTGGCCTTATAACGCGGCAATACGCGCCACAACGCCGCCGCCATGATGAGCAGCAATCCTGAAGCGACCCAGTAGACCGTGCGCCAACTGCCCAGTTCAGCGAGCCCTCCTGCTACCGTGCGTGCCAGCAGAATGCCGAGCAACAGGCCGCTCATGACTGTGCCCACGGCCTTGCCGCGCTGGTGAGGGGCAGCCAATGTGGCGGCGAATGGCACGAGGACCTGGGCGACTACGGACACAATCCCTGTGGCGGCGGTGCCTGCCAGCAGCATCGGAAAGCTGTTGGCAAAGCCTGAAATCAACAAGCCCAGCGCACTCAGCAGGGTCATGGACACGATCAATGCGCGGCGTTCAAGCATGTCGCCCAGGGGAACCAGCAGCATCAGACCGGCGGCATACGATAGCTGGGCCGTCATGACGATGCTGCCGGCAGCGGTTTCGTTCAAGCCGAATTGCTGACTGATGGTATGCAGCAAGGGCTGTGCGTAGTAATTGCTGGCGACGATCAGCCCGGTGGCCGCGGACATCAACAAAATGATGGGCGTGGTCAATGTGGGGGCGCGGACGGAGGGGGCGTGAGACATGGGAGGGACTGCAGTCAAGAAGAATGGGCGTTGGCGTCATGCGCGCTGAGCAGTTGGCGCAGCAGCGTCGCGAGATGCTTGCGATCGGCTGCAGATAGGGGGCTCAATAGCTCCTCTAGCTTGATCAGGTAGTCATCCAGCACGGCTTTGATGACGCGCAATCCCTGAGGTGTCAGAGACACCATGACGCTGCGGCGATCGTCGGGGTTCGGCGCACGGATCAGCAGACCGGCTTGTTGCAAACTATCCAGACGATGCGTCATGGCGCCGGAAGACAGCAAGAGGGCGCCGACCAAGGCCTGCGGGTTCAATGCATGTGGCGGGCCCGCGCGATACAGCGTGGCCAGCACGTCGAATTCACCTTGATGCAGGCCATATTCGCGAAAAGTGGTGTCCACCTCGCGGGCAGCCAGCGTATGCAGGCGAAACAGCCGGCTGAAGACTGCCATGCTGGAAACGTTCAGTTCGGGGCATTGCTCGTGCCATTGGCCGAGTACGAAATCGACGTGATCGCGCATGGTTATCTTTACATGAAGTATTTTGATATAAAGATAAAAGGACTGGCTTTGAATGTCAAACGCCGGGCGCAAAAACGGCAAGGCCCGCCTCTTGCGAGNCGGGCCTTGCCGATCAAACTGTAGGGACTATGCGCAGATTTACTGAGCGGCGTCTTTCAGTTTTTTCAGAGGACGGACCTTGACCTTGACCGAAGCGGGCTTGGCCGGGAACCAGCGCTCTTGGCCGGTGAACGGGTCTTTGCCGAAGCGCTTGGCCTTGGCAGGAACCTTTTGCACGGTGACTTTGAGCAGGCCAGGCAGAGAGAACTCGCCAACGCCTTTTTTGTTTACCGAACCCAGTGCAGCGTTTTCCAGTCCGGCCAGAACGGCCTTGACCGATTTGGCTTCCACGCCGGTCTGTGCGACCAGGTGAGCAACCAACTGCGACTTGTTCAGCGCTTCTTTGATGACGGGAGCCGCAACCGTTTTTACTGCAGCGGTCTTGGCAGCGGTTGCCTTTTTGGCAGGTGCTTTCTTAGCCGCAGCCTTGGTGGCAGGGGCTTTGGCAGCGGTCTTGCTGACTTTCTTGGCGGGAGCTTTTGCTTTGGTAGCCATGGTCGAAATCCGTATGTTGAGAACGCGAGTGAGCTCGGTACCGAAGATCGGCACGTGGCACCTCGCGCCCGATGATAGCGGAACTTCAGGCGCTGTGTGCGTATTTCTTTGCGTTGACCCCTTAAAACATGTTGTTTTCGTGACAAAGACACGGCCGATTGCAATCTCAGTTAGCTGTAATTTATATCGTGATACGATATTTTTCGGGATCGGTTTGGCGGCCGATCCTGTTTGCTTTTGTCGCTGCGATCTCTGTTCTTTAATCCTGCGTTTCTCATATGGCTCCTCTTGCTTCTATGTCTTCTGCGCGTACGCCTGGCACGTCGCGCTTAGGTGATTTCACGACGGACCGCCGGGTCCTTTTATTAATGTTGATGGCGGTGCTGGTTGGTTTGGCTGGCGTGGGTGCCGCGTGGCTGTTGCTGCGCTTGATTACGCTGTGTACCAACCTGGCCTATTTCGGCCGCCTGTCGTTGGAGGAGCTGCCGATTGCGAGTCATGCCTTGGGGTGGTGGGCCGTTGCCGTACCGGTGGTGGGTTGCATCATCATCGGCTTCATGGCGCGCTACGGTTCAGAGAAAATTCGCGGTCATGGTATTCCTGAGGCCATGGAAGCAATCCTGATTGGCAAAAGCCGCATTCAGCCCAAGGTCGCAGTGCTCAAGCCCGTATCGTCGGCCATCTCTATCGGTACGGGTGGCCCCTTTGGCGCCGAGGGTCCCATCATCATGACTGGCGGCGCGATCGGTTCGTTGCTGGCGCAGATGGTGCATATGAGTTCCGGCGAGCGCAAGACGCTGCTGGTGGCCGGTGCCGCGGCCGGTATGACAGCGGTGTTTGGCACGCCTGTTGCCGCGATTTTGCTGGCGGTTGAACTGCTGCTGTTTGAATGGAAGCCGCGCAGTTTTTTGCCGGTGGCTGTGGCAGCCATCGTGTCGGCAGCGGCACGGCCTTTGTTGTTGCACAGTGCTCCGATTTTTCCGTATGCAGGTGTGGGCGAGCCGTCGTTGCCCCATGTGGTGGCGTGGGCGGGCCTTGGTGTGCTGGCGGGATTGGGGTCTGGCGTACTGACCTCATTGGTGTATCTATTTGAAGACTGGTTCGAAAAACTGCCTGTTCATTGGATGTGGTGGCCGGCCTTGGGCGGTTTGGTCATCGGCATCGGCGGCATGATCGAGCCCTCTGCGTTAGGCGTGGGATACGACAACATCACGGATTTGCTGGCCGGCAAACTGGCGATTCAAGCCGTATTGCTGCTGTTGGTCGTGAAAGTGGTGATCTGGTCTGTCGCGTTGGGTTCAGGGACTTCGGGTGGTGTGTTGGCGCCGTTGTTGATCTTTGGCGGTGCGCTGGGGGCATTGATGACGCCATTGCTGCCTGAGGCGAGCCCGGGATTCTGGGCCTTGCTGGGAATGGCGGCCATGATGGGCGGCACGATGCGCGCACCGTTGACGGCCACATTATTCGCCGTGGAGCTGACGGGTAATTTCAGTGTGCTGTTGCCTGTGCTGACAGCCTGCGCGTTTGCTTATGGCCTGACCGTACTACTGCTGAAGCGTTCGATCCTGACTGAGAAAATTGCACGCCGCGGCCACCACGTCACGCGTGAATATCACGTGGATCCTTTCGATCTGGTGCGTGTGTCAGCGGTGATGACGACCACGGTACAGACGCTGCCGGCCTCAATGAGCGTGGCCGATGCCATTGCACATTTCACGACATCGCAGCGGCGCCATACCGCTTATCCTGTGGTGGATGCACAAGGCAAAGTGGTGGGGGAAATGACGCGCGCCGATAGCCTGGCATGCACCATGGAGGACGAAGACAGCGCACGTCCGTTGGGCGACATGATGGCCGAGCGTGAACTTTTCCTGGGTTATCCTGACGAACTTGCCAGCCAAGTGGCTGATCGTATGGCGTTGACAGGGGTTGGCCGCGTGCCGATTGTCGAGCGTGCGACCGGACGCTTGGTGGGATTGGTGGGCCGCAAAGACCTGCTGCGTGTGCGGGCTGGCCGGCTGCGCGACGAGCGTGAGCGTACCGCCTATTTCCGTTGGCGTAGTGTGCGCCGGCGTCCGGTTGATTCCCAGTAGGAGTTCTCTTGTTCAAGAAAGTATGTGCCAGCTGGCTGCTCGTTGCAGCCTGCGTGGCGGGTGTGCCTGCGCAAGCCGCGGCTGTTGTGCCACCGCCGGTGACGGCCAAAGCGTGGTTGTTGCTCGATGCCACGAGCGGTCAGGAAATCGCGTCATTCAATCCTGATACGCGAATCGAGCCGGCGTCGTTGACCAAGGTCATGACGGCTTATCTGGTGTTTCAAGCGTTGCGCGATGGACGGCTGTCGGCACAACAGCAGGTGACAGTTTCGACACGAGCCTGGAAAGTCGCGCCGGGCAGCTCCAAGATGTTTCTCGAGCCAGGCAAGCGCGTGTCGATCAATGACTTGCTGTATGGCTTGTTGGTGCAGTCGGGCAACGATGCGGCGATCGCGTTGGCCGAGGCGACCTCGGGTTCGGTCGAGGCGTTCGTGCAGCGGATGAACGAGCAGGCTGGGCAGATGGGGCTGCACGGAACGCGTTTTGCGAGTCCGCATGGCCTGCCCGATCCGGCGACCTACTCGACAGCTCGCGATCTGTCGGTGTTGGCGCAGCGTCTGGTTAGCGATTTTCCCGATCTGTATAAGACCTATGATTCGGTGCGGACCTTTACCTATAACAATATTTCGCAGTCGAATCGCAATCGCCTGTTGTGGTTGGATCCGAGTGTAGATGGCTTGAAAACCGGCCATACTGACTCGGCGGGATACTGTCTGATAGCCTCGGCGGAGCGGCCCGATGGCCAGATGCGCCGGCGTTTGATCAGCGTGGTGCTGGGCACGGGCTCTGACAAACTGCGTACCCAGGACAGTCAGGTGTTGTTGAACTGGGGGTTCCAGAGCTTCAAGACCGTCAAGCTGTATGCTAAGGGTGAGGCGATGGACACGCCGCAGGTCTGGAAAGGCGAACTGGATGCTGTGCGTATCGGACTGGCGCGCGATGCTTACGTGACGGTTCCGCGGGCATCGGAGGTCAAACCGGTCGTGACGCAACAGCAGCCGTTGATCGCGCCGATTGCCGCGCAGGCTGAGGTAGGATCGTTGCAAGTGTTGGTTGACGGCCAGCCCGCCGGGCAGTGGCCGGTCGTGGCGCTGGATGCGGTGCCGCAGGCCGGGATCATGGTACGCACCTGGGATACGGTGCGGCTGTGGTGGCGGCAGGCCATGGGGTAGATGCGAGCGGCGCCGTTCAATAGCGAGGACGGCCGGTTTGAGCGGTGCGCTGCCATGACAGAAAGGTCGTGAGCCGCGCGGCACAATAACAGGAAAGGAGCGATCATGACCGTCGATATTCCTGGATTTTCGTCACCGGCCGTTGGGCTGGATGCGCCGTTGGAATTGCTTTCGGCGTGCCATGATCGTATGGGCCGCCAATGCGCCACGCTGCGGCGGTTGGCTGCGCATGTGGCCCAACATGGTTCCGATGCCGTGGCGCAGACGGCGNCCGCCAGCGTGCTGAGATACTTCGATACGGCGGCCGTGCTGCATCACCGTGACGAAGAAGCCGATCTCTTTCCCGCGCTGATCGATTCCATGGCCGGTTCGGACGCGAGATGTCTGCATGAGATGGTGGATGGCTTGACGCAGGAACACCGTCAATTGGAGGCCCTGTGGCGCCGTTTGCATGATCCCCTGGAGGCCGTCAGTGCGGGGCAGCCTGCCGAACTCGACGAGGCCGGTGTCGAGCAGTTTTGTGCGCAGTATGCCGAGCATATTCAGCGCGAGGAAGACGAATTGTTGCCCATGGCTGCGCGATTGCTGGACGATCTGGCGCTGTCAGATATCAGTCAGGCGATGCGGGCGAGGCGCGGTGGCGGGACGAGCTAGGTGCGGATATGCCGTGTCCTGCAACAAAATCGGGCCGCTCATTGGATGGTAGCGGGTACCCGCCCGTAAGAATGTCCATGTGATTGCCACTGTGCATTGCACGCATCAATGCATGGGATTACCCTATATGCCCGCTGGTTATAAGCGGTGCGTTGTCGCTGGTCTATCGCCTGCCCATTAATATGAACTCGTGGCGTTGAATCGGACCCGGCCGACAATCCTCATCACAATAGGAAGATGCAGCGCGTGGCTAAGTTGGCAAATCGCATATTTGGTACGTGGATTCATGATGTCGGACCTGCCTCGCTGCGGGCCGATGCTTTTGCCGGGCTGCTGGGGGCGTTGCTGGTGCTGCCGCAAGGGGTGGCGTTTGCCACCTTGGCGGGCTTGCCGCCCGAGTATGGGCTGTATTCGGCCATAGTGCCCTGTGTGGTGGCTGCGTTGTTTGGTTCCAGCCGCCATGTGATGTCGGGCCCGACGAATGCCAATTCACTGGCGCTGTATGCCGTGCTGGCGCCATTGGCAATGGCCGGCAGTCACGACTATATCCAGATGGCGCTGGCGGTCACGATTCTGGTGGGGATTCTGCAGTTGTTGGTCGGCGCGCTGCGGTTGGGGGCATTGGCGAATTTCATTTCGCCTTCTGCGCTGTTCGGCTTTACCAGCGGCGCAGCCTTGTTGATCGCGGTGCATGCGTTGAAAGACGCGTTGGGCCTGGACGGTATTCACGCGCATGGCGCGGGGGCTGTATTACTGGGCGTGGCGAGGGGGCTTGGCGAGCTGCATTGGGGGGCGCTGCTGGTGGCGCTGGTGACGATCGGCGTGTCATTGGTAGCGCGCCGTTGGGATCGTCGCAAGCCGCATATGCTGATCGGCCTCGCAGCGGGAACCGCAGTGGCTGCTGCACTGAATGCCTGGGTGTTTTCCGAGCCGGGCAGCGGCATTCGGGTGTTGGGCAAGCTGTCTCAGCCTATCCCGCCATTTCATGTGCCTGAGGTCCCGTGGAGTTCCTTGCCGGATTTGCTGGGCCTGGCCTTTGCCTTATCCATTGTGGCGCTGGCGCAATCGATTTCGATTGCCAAGGTGGTAGCGTCGCGGTCGGGGCAGGCGATCGACGCCAATCGCGAATTCATGGGGCAGGGGCTCTCGAATATCGTGGGCGGTTTTTTCTCGTCCTATTTGTCCTGCGGCTCGCTGAATCGCTCGATTCCCAACTTCGAATCAGGGGCGCGTACCCCCATGGCTGCGGTATTTGCCGCGGTGTTGTTGATGTTGCTGGTGACGGTGAGCTCGCCTTTGCTGGCACAAATTCCGTATGCGGCGATTGCAGGGCTGCTGTTGCTGGTGGCGTGGAATTTATTGGAGTTGCCGCACTGGCGGCGTATCGCGGGTGTGCAGCGCAACGAGTTCTTGATTGCGCTGGCGACCATGGTGGCGACGGTGACGATCCGTATGGAGATCGCGATTTTGCTGGGGACCTTGCTGTCGCTCATGACATATCTGCATCGTACCTCGCACCCTGCCATGCGCACGATGGGATTCAGGGCGAGCGATCCCGATCGTCATTTTGCCGTGCTCGAAGGGAACTCGGACGAGATGCCCGAATGTCCGCAATTGAAATTGCTGCGCATGGAGGGCTCGGTCTATTTTGGTGCTGTGGCTCACGTCGCTGATCGGCTGCAGGCGTTGCGTAGCCAGTCCAATGCGCAGCGCCATCTGCTGGTGATGACGAAAAGCATGAATTTCATCGATCATGCAGGGGCGCTGGTGTGGGAATACGAGCTGCGTAAGCGGCGCGAAATGGGGGGCGACCTGTATTTTCATCGACCCCGGCCCGAGGTGATGCAAATGTGGCACCGCATGGGGTTTGTCGACTATCTGGGCGAGGACCATATCTTTCCGGACAAGGCGACCGCGATCGCACAGATTTTCCAGCGTTTGGATCCCGATATCTGTGCGGGCTGTACGGCGCGTATTTTCCGAGAGTGCAATCAACGGCCGTTCAGGCCCACTGGCGATGTCGGCGGCAATGATGCATGATCCGCAATGAAAAAGGCCTCGCGATGGTGCGAGGCCTTTTTTACGACGTCGAAAACAGGCTGGATTACTTCAGCTTGGTTTCTTTGTAGTCAACGTGCTTGCGAGCGACGGGATCAAATTTCTTGATCAGCATCTTTTCGGGCATGTTGCGCTTGTTTTTGGTGGTCGTGTAAAAGTGGCCCGTGCCGGCAGTCGACTCGAGCTTGATCTTTTCGCGGATACCTTTGGCCATGTCTTGCTCCTAGATTGTGATGGGGCCGGATCAGGCCAGTTCGCCACGGGCGCGCAGGTCGGCCAGGACAGCGTCGATGCCGTTCTTGTCGATGATGCGGATGGCCTTGGTGGAAACACGCAGGCGAACCCAGCGGTTTTCGCTCTCGACCCAGAACCGGCGCGATTGCAGGTTGGGCAGGAAGCGACGCTTGGTCTTGTTGTTAGCGTGGGAAACGTTGTTGCCCGTCATCGGGCCTTTGCCAGTTACTTGGCATACGCGTGCCATGATTTTACCTCTAAGTATTCTGGCCGCGTATGGCGAAGCTGGGGAAGGAAAGACAGGTAGATAGGCTTTACGCCTGTGCTTATACCCGCTACCCGCCGCCCGCTGTACCTATACACGGGGTGCTGGTCGAAAGTGGTAGCTACAAAGCATAGTAGGCTACTCACGGGAAAACTTCATACGAAGCTCGCCATTCTAATACGAAAAGGCGAGAAAAATCAATAGCTAGGCCAAGGAGTGTTGGTCAAAGGGGAAAACATCCCAGTTTCCCTGCGCGCAGGCTGGCTCTACAGCGAGAGGGGCGGGCCCCGGCGGGCGATGCGGCCGGATAGCCAGGACAGCGTGGCGCAACAGGCCAGGACAGTGGCCAGCGGCAATGGCCCGTCTGCCTGCCAAGTACTCACAACCACGCCGGCGATCGCGCCACAGGACATTTGCAGCGTGCCGAGCAAAGCCGATGCGGCGCCGAGGCGCATGCCTTGTTCCGACAAGGCCAGCGCGGCCGAGTTGGGATTGACGAACCCCTGGCTGAACATATAACCGATCAGGCACGCCATCAGCAGCGGTAATGTCATCCATCCGGTCACAGCCAGGACCAGGGCCACGAGACTGGCGACAGCCAAGGCATTTTGGGCGACGCGCTGTAATTGTATGGGGGAACGTTTGCGTAGCAGCCGGGCGCTGACTTGCGAGCCGATGATAAGCCCGGCGGCGTTGGCGCCGAACAGCAGCCCGTAGTGCTCGGGCGCGATACCGTAGTACTCGATAAATACCCGAGGGGAACAAATGATGTAGGCAAACATGCCGGCGGAGCCCAGCCCGCCGGCCAGGCTGTGTGCGATAAAGCGTCGGTGCCTGAGCAGAGCCAGATAGTTCTCAGCGATGACGCTGGCGCGTAGCGGTTGTACGCGCGCCGGGGGCAGGGATTCCTTCATGATCCGCATGGTGGCGATGATCATGGCCAGCGAGACGGCCGCCATCAGCCAAAACAGGCTGCGCCAGCCGACGAAGAAAAGCAATTGTCCACCGACCAGCGGCGCCAGAATCGGTGCCAGGCCCATGATCAGCATCAGCATGGACATGGCGCGTGCCGCGTCCTGGGTTTCGTAGTGGTCGCGAATCACTGCGCGGGGAATAACAATGCCGGCCGCGCTGCCCAAGGCTTGCAGTACGCGGCATAGCGTCAGCATCTCGATAGTGCTGGCCAACGCGCAGCCCAACGAAGCGAGGGTGTATATGCCCAGTCCCGCCAGCATGGGGAGTTTGCGGCCGTAGCGGTCGGCGAGAGGGCCGTAGACAATTTGAGCCAGGGCCAAGCCAACCAGATAGGCTGCCAACGTGCGCTCGACGTCGCCGCGCGGCACCTGCAGCCCAGCGGAGATTGCCGGAAAAGCCGGCAAATACATATCAACGGAGAATGGCCCGATGGCGGTGAGCACGCCCATCAAAATGAGCCAGCCGGGCATACTGCGAGGTAAAGACTGCGATGGCATGAATGCTTGGGGGAGGGGCTGTGCTACTGATAATGCGCGTGCCGCACAGAAACACGGCGCATGGATAGGAAAATTGACGTTTCGCTGAATTAGATAGCAAGCTAACTATTCTAGCATGCGTGCAGGACTGGCAGTGAGTGGGGATTTTCGGCTAGAGTTGCTCAGTTCTTTCATGTAGGGGAGAAGCTGTGAATCCTATGCTGTCTGCTGTAGAACGCAAGTTGCATGCATTGCCAGTCACCGTACAGTTAGAGTTGCCTGATGGCACCGTCGTCGGGCCCGCCGATCCAAAGGTACGGTTCGTTGCGCGAGATAAATCGGCGTTGGCTCACTTGGCCGAAGGGGCGGTCGGGGTGTTGGGCCAGGATTACGTCGAGGGGCGCATCGATATCCAGGGCAATATGCGCGATGTCATGGCCGCCGCGGCGGCGCTGTTGCCGGGTTCTCCGGTCGATGCGGCTCGGGGGGGCTGGTTGACGGATCTGGTGCGCAAGGTGATCTCGGTGTGGCGCCACTCCGTCGAGCGTGACGCCAAGCAGATCGAGTTTCACTACGATTTATCCGACGAGTTTTATGCGCTGTGGCTGGACCCGCGCCGCGTTTATTCCTGCGCGTATTACCGTACGCCCGAGATGAATCTGGCCCAGGCTCAAGAGGCCAAGCTGGACCACATTTGCCGCAAGCTGCGTTTGAAGGCGGGCGAGCGTTTTCTGGATGTGGGAGCAGGTTGGGGCGGACTGTTGCTGTGGGCCGCGGAGAACTACGGCGTCGATGCGACGGGCATCACGTTGTCGCGCAATCAACATGCCTATGTCAATAAATTGATCCAGGAGAAGGGCCTGTCGGGCCGGGTCCGGATGGAGCTGCTGGACTACCGCAAACTCGACGAGTCTCAGCCCTACGACAAATTGGCGTCAGTCGGGATGTTCGAGCACGTGGGGCGCGCGCAACTGCCGGGGTATTTTGCCAAGCTGCGCCGCCTGGTCAAACCGGGTGGGTTGATCATGAATCATGGCATTACCGCGGCCGGCTTATATAACGCCGAGCTGGGCAGTGGGATGGGTGAATTCATTGAAAAATACATCTTCCCGGGTGGTGAGCTAACCCACATCAGCAGCGTGATGGAGGCCATGACCAACGGTGGCCTGGAAGGCGTGGACGTGGAAAATCTGCGCCCTCATTACGCACGTACCCTGTGGGCATGGAGCGATGCGCTGGAGGCGCGTCTGCCCGACGCCGTCCAACTCTTGCAAGGTGACCAGGGCGCCCGTTCGCTGCGGGCCTACCGGCTGTATTTGGCAGGTTGCGCGATGGCGTTCGAGCATGGGTGGATTGCCTTGCACCAGGTGCTGGCCGCGACGCCGGCGACGGGGCGGCCGGACGAGTTGGATAACCCGGCAGATCTCGCCTATCCGTGGCGACGAACCTATATGTATACCGACACGTGAGGTTGATGCCTGTCCGCCTGTCTCATCGCTGGCATGGGCGGACAAGTCGTGTACGGGGCGGCCAGAGTGGCGGCCCCGAGTTCCGTTTCGTGAAAAATCGGCGGAAAAATTGACCGAAAGCTCCTGGCGGCCGGCAAATTTTTCGCTCAATAATAACTATTAGAAACTCGAAGAAACTAAAAGTGTCTTATTTATATTGCAGTGCAACACCGCGTAGACAGGGGCTTTGCGCCTGATCGATGCGTGGTTTCCCTAGCTATTTTTTGGTTTTTTGTATCAAAATGATTCGGCGCGGCGGTTGGTCGGATAGTCAAAATCAGCTAAGATGCTGGCTTCTTCATTTAGTTGTATTCAAATTTCTGTCATCCCGACAGGGGCCTTTCGTAGGCTGCTGTTTGGGTTTGCTGTCTGATGAGGCTGACGTCCCCTGCGACGCCACGTCTCGCTGCTAGTGTCGGTTTGTATTGGCGGTTCTGCCCGTCTTCCGCACAACCCCCTTAGCTCCACGGCATCACGCAACCTGATTGGGTCAGCGGGGTGTCCTTGAACCTATGGAGGCAAAAGCCAATGCGTTTCAATCCTGTCAAAACCCTGTCCGCTGCAGCGGTGTTCCTCGCGTTTGCCGGTACTGCTCAAGCAGCTGACGCACAATGCGAAATCGACCGTCCCGTCAAGTTTGGCGGCATGAATTGGGAATCCAATCTGGTCCTGGTCGATGTCCAACGATTCATCATGGAAAAGGGCTTTGGTTGCAAAACCGAAACTCTGCCTACGGAAACGCTGCCGGCGTTGGCCGCCCTGGAGCGCGGCGATCTGGATATCAATACCGAGATTTGGCTCAATAGTGTGGCCGAGCCTTGGGAAAAAGCCGAGAAAACCGGCAAGGTCAAGCGCATCGGTGATGTGTATATGGGCGGCGAGGCCTGGTTTATCCCCCGCTATACCGCAGAACGTCTGCCCGAGCTGAAGTCGGCGGCGGACCTGCCGAAGTTCAAGGATGAGTTCAAAGATCCGGAAGAGCCCTCCAAGGGGCGTTTCTATGGATGTCCGGCAGGCTGGGGTTGCGAAGTCGTCAGCACGAATCTGTTTCATGCTTTGAAGTTGGACGATTCGTACACGCTGTATTCGCCGGGCACCGGCGCTGCCCAAAAGGCCGCATTGACATCGGCCTACAAGCGCAAGCAGAACGTGGTTTTCTATTACTGGTACCCCACGCCGCTGGTGGGAGCACTGGATCTGGTCAAGCTGGAATTGCCGGCATATGACGCGGAAAAGCATAAGTGCCTGACGTCGCCGCAGTGCAAGGATCCTCAGCCTAGCGCTTATCCGGAAAACCCCGTCTTTACAGCTGTAAATTCTGGTTTTGCAGAGAAAGCACCGAAGTTGACCGAGTTCTTGTCCAAGGTTTCCGTGCCGCTGCCCGAGATGGATGCGACGCTGGCCTATATGGAGGAGTCGGGGGATGAGTCGTCTGATGTTGCCCAATGGTTCCTGAAGAATAAGTCTGATGTATGGAGCAAATGGGTGCCTGCAGAGGTCGCGACGCGGGTTAAGGCTGCGCTGTAAGCCTGGCTTGGCGGTGTGAGCTGCTAGGCTGCTCTGCTGTGGCGAGGGCTTTTAGGGCTCGCCGGTTCGAGAGTGGCATGGGGCTGTTGCCGAGATTTGCTCGGGGCTGTTTGTCATGTCGACGGCGGCTGGGTTTTCGAGGGCACAGTGGTGCTGTTTAATGCGGCGGGTGTCTCTGCTTTGGCGTCCCTGCTGGGTGCCGGGCAGTTGCCCGCCGGCCCTATCGCCGCGACTCGGCC
>NZ_CBCSIU010000026.1:0-21556 GCF_965139205.1 Bordetella muralis | reverse complement strand
AGGCTACATCGCGGCTCTACGGGCGGGCGGGCAACTGCCCGGCACCCAGCAGGGACTCGCAGTAGGGGCTGGCCGCGGCATTGATTGGGTTTTTCTGTGGTTCTCGTATGTGTTACGTATGTGGCGTGCGTCCGGCGACATGTGTGTGCGGCGCCTGCTACGTTGGGTGTGAGCATGAGACGTGTTGTGTGAATGTTCGTACGGCATGTTCATGGGCAGGGGCGAATGGCTGTTGCGGTCGTTGGTTCCCGTACGAGAAGCGCATTGCGTGACTAGGGTCATGCAGCTGATTGCTTTATCTGTTTATCGGCTGCATCGCTCTACGGCATGCCCGTAAGGAGGTTTTATGTTTCCAGAAATTATTCCGCCACGCGCTGTGCGTGGCGCTATTGATTCGTTCGTCGATCACTTGGTGACGCAGTATGCGGACACGTTGGAGTCGATGTCGCAGCCGTTCCTGAGCGCGTTGGTGTGGCTGGAACAGGTCTTGCGCAGCACGCCATGGTGGCTGGTCGTGTTGGTCACGATCGCGATTGCATGGGGCGTCAGCCGCCGTATCGGCCTGAGCATTGCCATGGGCGCGCTGTTGTGCGTGATCGGGCTGCTGGGGCTGTGGGATGCGGGGATGCAGACGCTGGCGCTGATGATCATGGCGGCAGGGCTGTCGGTGATTATTGGTATCCCAGTAGGAGTGCTGATGGCGCGGATCAATTGGCTGCGCTCCATCATGCTGCCGATTTTGGACGTCATGCAGACGATGCCGAGTTTCGTTTATCTGATTCCGGTGGTGATGTTGTTTGGTCTGGGCAAGATTCCCGCGATTATTGCTACAGTGATTTATGCGGTGCCGCCGCTGATTCGCTTGACGGATTTGGGCATTCGCCTGGTCGATCGCGAGGTGCTCGAGGCGTCGCGTGCGTTTGGCGCGAATGCGCGCCAGCAGTTGTTTGGCGTGCAGTTACCGCTGGCGCTGCCCAATATCATGGCTGGTATCAACCAGACCACGATGATGGCGTTGTCGATGGTGGTGATTGCCTCGATGATCGGGGCGCGCGGCCTGGGTTACGAAGTGTTGTTGGGTATCAATCGTCTGGAGGTTGGCCGTGGCCTGCTCGCAGGCCTGGGGATTGTGGTGTTGGCGGTGCTGTTTGACCGTATTACGCAATCTTATGGACACCGCGTACGTCGTCAAGGAGGCCAACGATGAGCAAGATCGAAGTCAAAAACATTTATAAGGTCTTTGGCCCGCATCCGCAAAAGTGGTTGTCTGCTGCGCAGAGCGGCATCAGCAAGGAAGACCTGTTGGCCAAGAGCGGTCATACGCTGGGGTTACGTGATATCAGCCTGTCGATCGAAGAGGGCAGCATTTACGTCATCATGGGCTTGTCCGGTTCGGGCAAGTCGACGTTGATCCGCCATTTCAATCGTTTGATCGAGCCCAGCGCCGGCCACATTCTGGTCGACGGTGTGGATGTTGTCAGTCTGGGCAAGCGTGAGCTGGAGACGTTTCGCCAAAAGAAAATGAGCATGGTGTTCCAGCGCTTTGGCTTGTTTCCGCATCGCACAGTGCTGGATAACGCGGCGTACGGCTTGACAGTGCAAGGTGTATCCAAGGCTGAACGCGAGGAGCGGGCGCGCCATTGGCTGGACCAGGTCGGGTTGAATGGGTTTGAAGCGCAGTATCCTCATCAGTTGTCGGGTGGGATGCAGCAGCGCGTGGGCTTGGCTCGCGCCTTGGCGACCGATGCCGAGATTTTGTTGATGGACGAGGCATTTTCGGCACTGGATCCGCTGATTCGCCGGGAAATGCAGGATCATCTGTTGCAGTTGCAGGCCAAACTGAACAAGACCATCGTGTTCATTACGCACGATCTGGACGAGGCTTTGCGTCTGGGTAATCGCATTGCGATTCTGAAGGACGGGGAGTTGGTGCAGGAGGGCACGCCGGAAGACATCTTGCTGAATCCGGCGAATGACTACGTGCAGGCGTTCTTGCAGGACGTCAACCGCACGAAGGTTCTCAATGCGGCGCATGCTGTGAATCCGCCGCGGTTGACGTTGACCATGCGTTCTCGTCCGGCGCATGCATTGGACCGTATGCATGCGTTGAGTTTCGAGTATGCGCCGGTGCTTGATGGCAAGCGATTGGCGGGCGTGCTCACGAGCGCAGCAGCGCAGCGCGCAGTCGAAGCGGGTGTGCGCGATGTGTCGGCCTATGTCGAGGATCTGGCGTCGGTGCCTGCCACGGCTGGTCTGGACGAGGTGTTGGCTCGCCTGGTGCACAGTGATCAACCGGTCGCTGTGACGGGCGAGGATGACGAGTTCATCGGTATGCTGTCACGTAAGAAGGTCGTGGATCTGGTCACGCCGGCATTGCAAGAGGCCGCGCCTGAGGCGGCAGCGTCGTCAACGGCTGATGACGAGCCGAATCAGAATACTGTCAAGACGACCGAGTCTGCTTAGCGCGGCGAGCCTTTGGGGGTTCTGGATTGAATCCTGGACACCTTGATGAATTTGGGGCGACTTAGGTCGCCCCGATTCGTTTCTGGCTGCATTTAATCCAGCCGTACGTTGGCGGCCTTGACGACTTCGTGCCAACGCTGAATCTCGTCGCGAATGTATTGTTCGTATTCCTGTGGTGAGGCGCCCAGTGGTTGCGCACCTTGAGCAGCTAACTGTTTCAGGACGTCGGGTGATTGCAGGGCTTTGCGGATCTGTGCGTTGAGGCTGTTGATGATCTCCGGCGGCGTGCCCGCCGGGACGACGATGCCTTGCCATGCGCCCATTTCGAAATCGGGAACGACGGTCTCGGCCAGGGTCGGCGTATCGGGTAATTGAGGGCTGCGCGTTTTGCTGCTGACAGCCAAGGCGCGTAGTTTTCCTTCGCGGATAAAACCCAATGAGTCGTTCAGAGTGTTGGTCATGAATTGCACTTGGCCGCCGACCAGATCTGTCATGGCCGGCGCGCTGCCGCGATAAGGGATATGGGCGGCCTCTATGTCGACCGAGCGCAGGAATAGCAGCGCGCCCAGATGGGTCACATTGCCCGCGCCTGCTGAGGCATAAGACAGTTTGCCTGGACGAGATTGGGCATAGTCGACGAATTCTTTGACGTTGCGGACAGGCACCGAGGGATGCGTCAACAACACGAGAGGGATCACCGCCGTCGACGAGACCGCATCGAAATCCTTGACGGGATCGAACGACAGGTTGCGGTATAGATTGGGGCTTAACGCAATGGACGAGGTGTTGTACAGCACGGTATAGCCATCTGGTTTGGCCGCTGCCGCATACTGCATGCCGATGTTGCCGTTGGCGCCACCTTTGTTTTCGACGACGAAGGTCTGACCCGTTTGGTCGGATAGTTGCTTGGCCAGTACCCGGGCGACCAGGTCCGTGGGGCCGCCGGGCGGGAAAGGTACCACCATGGTGACCGGGCGTTCAGGCCAGGCGGCCAGTGCTGAGCAGGAAAGACCGATGCCTGCCAAGGCCACCAGGGCAGCGAACAGGCGGTGAATGCGTTTCATGAGTTTGTCTCCTTGAGTTGTTTTTTGTTTGGCAACGCGAAGGTGGTGCGCTGTTGTTGCTTTTGTCTCGGGCGGGCAGCACTGCGTTGTTGTTGTTGTTGTTGTTGTTGTTGTTGTTGTCTGGCGTTTAGCGCCTGTTTTTATTTCCGGCGCACCTGGCTGAATGCGCCGGGTTGGCGATTCAATCAGGCTTGCCAGCGAGCAAACGCGTCGCTGTGTAAGTCATCACGGGTTGTCCGTGTTGGTTGCGAACTTCGATCGATGAGTTCACCACGGCGCGATTGCTTTTAGAGGTGGGGCGTATGCCGGTGACTTCGACTTCTGCCCAGATGGTGTCGCCCGCAATGACCGGCGCCAGCATTTTTTTATGTACCTCCAGCAATGCGAGGCCCGTGCCCTGGACCATGCCTTGCATCAGCAACCCCTCGATCAAGCCGTAAGTCAGTGCGCCCGGTGCGGGGCGGCCGCGGATGGCGCCGTGTTCGAAGGTGGCATCGATAAAGATCGTCTCCAGCATGCCGGTAGCGCTGATGAAGTTGACGATATCGGTTTCGGTAATGGTGCGGCGGAATGTATGAAAGCGCTGGCCGACTTGCAGGTCCTGCCAGTAGTAGCCTCGTCCTAGCACGGTAGGGGTTTGGGGAGTTGTCATTGCTCAACCTCGGGTGGCGTGGAAAGGGAAATGGAGAGTGAGCTGTCGCGAGCACTGCCGCTCGCCAGCAGCTGCTCGATGCGTTCGGCCGACAGCCCTGCTTGTTGCAGCACCTGGCAGGTGTGTTCGCCCAGCCGAGGCGGCATGGCAGGTGGCACGTGCGAGCGTTGCAGGCGAACAGGATTGCGCGTAAAGCGATAGTGGTGTCCGGCAGCGCTGGTCAGCGGTACGAAGAAATCCACGCTGCGCAGATGCGGATCTTGTTCCAGGTCTTCCAGGCGGTTGACGGGCGCAGCCGGGATTTCCAGGCGCTGGCACAAGGCGAGCCAGTGGGCCGTAGGATGATCCGCGACGATGCGGCCTACCAGGGCATAGAGGTCTTCGATGTGCTGGGTGCGTGCTGCGATGTCGGCAAAGCGTGGATCATCGGCCAACGCTTCGTGGCCTGTTTCGTTAAAGAAGCGACGCCAATGGGCATCGGTGTAGGGCATCATGCACAAATAGCCGTCGGTGGTTTGATACGGGCGTCGCCATGGGGCCAATACGCGCGGATAGCCGGCGGTACCAGGGCTGTCTTGCAGGTGGCGGCCGTAAAAATGCTCCACCAGCAGATAGGACGCCATGGATTCGAACATCGGGACTTCGAGTTGCTGTCCCAGGCCTGTGCGTTCGCGTTGAAACAGCGCCGCCAGAATGGCGTGGGCCGCGACCAGGCCGCAAGTTTTGTCGGCGGCTATGGTGGGCAGATAACGCGGTTCGCCGCTTTGGCGCTGCGTGATATCCGCGATGCCTGTCAGGCCCTGCACGATGTCGTCATAGGCGGGCTGATCGGCATAGGCGCCGCCTGCACCAAAACCATACAGGCCGGCGTAGATCAGTCGTGGATTGCGGGCGCACAGCGTTTGCGGGTCCAAGCCCAGCCGCGCCATTTTCGCCGGGCGCATGCTGTGCATGAGGACATCTGCGCTATCAACCAGGGCCAGCAGGGCTTCGCGCGCATCGGCTTGTTTCAGATCCAGGACGATGCTGCGCTTGTTCCGGTTGATACCCAGGAAAATCGCGGCGAGATCGTCCTCTTGTTTAGGCCCGGTGCGGCGCGTCGAGTCGCCCTCTGGCGGTTCGACCTTGACGACATCCGCGCCGTAGTCGGCCAGGATCTGCGAGGCATAGGGACCGAATACCACGGCCGTCAGGTCCAGGATGCGTACACCGGCCAAGGCGCTGCGCTCGGAGGGGCTCTTTGTCATCTCGATTGCTGCTCTGCGATAGGGGACATCTGATGCATGTCATCCTAATCACCCGGCAGATAACCGTCTAATATGGCGTTGGTATGACGCGATATGGAATTTGTTATGGCTGTGGACTTGAGGCAGTTACGCCAGTTCGTCACGATCGCCGAGCTCGGCAGCTATCGGCGTGCCGCCGAGGCGCTGCACATTGCGCAGCCTGCGCTGTCGGTCTCGATACAAAAGCTGGAGCACAGCGTAGGCGTGTTGTTATTGGAACGTGGCGCAAAAGGGGTGTCGTTGACCCCTGCCGGGCAAGCGTTGATGGCTGATGCCCAACGCGCCTTGTTCCATGCTGATCAGGCGCGGCAGTCGGCGCGGCGTGTGGCGTTGGGCGAGCTCGGACGCTTGCGTCTGGGGTTTGTCGGCTCGGCCACGTACATGCTGCTGCCGCGTTGCTTGCCTGAGTTCCGGCGCCGTTATCCCGATGTCGCGTTGGAGTTGCGCGAAGACAGTACGAAGCGCTTGGCGGAAATGTTGCGCGCCAACGAGATCGATGCGGGTCTGGTGCGTGGCCCATTGGCCGAAGACGCGTCGTTATCGGCCTGGGTAGTCGAGCGCGATAGCTTGATCCTGGCGTTGCCCGCGACGCATCCCTTGGCCGATGGCGGGCCTATCACGCTGCAAGCACTGCGGGCAGAGCCATTCGTGATGTATGCGCCCGACAAGGTCCCGGGGTTGCACGGCGTTGCTCAAGCACTTTGCCGCAAAGCCGGTTTTTCACCGCAAATCAGTCAGGAGGCGATCCAGGTGCAGACGCTCGTGAGTCTGGTGGCCAGCGGTCTGGGTGTGGCCTTGGTGCCGGGAGTGACGCGCGCGTATTCCACACCGCATGTGAAATTCGTGGATTTGCTGGACGCCGATGCCCATGACGCGCTGGCGTTGTCGTTGGTGGCGCACCGAGATACCTCGTGTGCGCCGGTATTGCGGCTGCGCGACTCCATGCTGTCGGCGCAATGATGCGCTATTGAAAATGATGGAGCGGCAGAGGGGCTGCTTTAGCGTCCCGCAGCCAGGGCGGTGATCCCGCCTGCGACGCCCATGTCGGTCTTGGGCACATCGGTGACAATGACGCGCACGTCTTGTTCTGAAATGTCGAGGCTGTGGTGGACAGCGCGGCTGACCGCGGCGATGAGTGCGGCTTTTTTCTCGGGCGTGCGGCCTTCGATGAGGCGTGCGATGACCAGAGCCATGGGCTTGCCGATTTCGCCTGCGACGATGACATGTTCGGCGGCGACTTCCTCCAGCACGATACGGATGGAGGGCAGGGGCGCTGCGATGCTGTCGACGACAGCCTGCGAGCAATTCTGCAGCAATTGCGCTTTTTGAGCGGTGCTATGGCCTTGCATGATTTGCATGTTCAGGATGGGCATGGCGATTCCTGGCGAGTCAGGCGAGCCTGTGGCTCGCTGGGGTTGAGATGAGTTGCATCATAGCAATCTTGGCAGGCGAGGATGCGATCACTCAATGACGGCAAAGAGATGCTTGCGCACGTAGTCCAATGCGGACGTAGACGCTGCCAGCGCGTCCGCCCCGATGCGGGCGTTCCAATACGGCTCGCCGCCAGCGGCGCGACGCCATTCGCGTAATCGGCGCGTGCAATATTGCAGCTCGTACTCTGCCGTCACACCGATTGCGCCATGCACCGCATGCGCAATGTCCGCAGCCCGCGTCACGGCGGCGCTGGCGCGCGCTTTGCCCAGCGCGGCCAACAAGGGGGCGGGGCGCCAGTCCGGGCTTTGATACGCCAGTTGTGCCGCCGTGCGCACCGCCCATACCTGCTCGGCCAGGACGCTGATCTGTTGCTGCACCGCCTGAAAACGCCCGATGGGTTTGCCAAACTGGGTGCGTTGGTTGGCATAGTCTATGGTCAACGCCAGGATCTGTTCCAGTGCACCAGCGATCAGGCCGGCGTAGGCGACAGCCGCCAAATCCGCCAAGCTGACGTCGGCGATGTTCAGCAGGGCGCTGTCCGGCAGTACGGCGGGTGGCCAGTGTAAGTCCGCATCGAGGCTGCCATGGCCACCCGAGGGCGCGATCTCGGCTTGTGCGACTGGTAGCAAACGAGCCCCGTCCGGTGTCGCCGCCAACACCCATTGCGCGACGCGAGCGGCGCCGACGGCATGGGCCTGGATGCCGGCAGTGGTGTGGTGCACCTGAAAGGGAGCGAGGGCGATGGGGCCTGACGGCGGTTGATGGCCGGCGTGATGCAGCCAGGCGCGCGCCAGCAGGGTTTGAATCACTGGCGCGCCCACGGCGTGCCTCCCCGCCGATTGGGCTAATGGCACGATGTCGGCCAGGCGCAGGCCGGCCCCGCCGGCGTCCTCGGGTAATAGCGCATCCAGAAAACCGGAGTCTTCCACCGCTTGCCAGGCTGCGGTGGCCGACTGGCCGCGCTCGATGGCATGTAGAACCTCTGTGGAATAGGCTTGTGCAAACAAGCGCTGGGCGGCATCGCCGAATAAGGTATCCATCATCAGTCGCTTCGAAAAACCTCGGCGCCGATGCCGAGATAACAAAACATGCTGCAGCAAGACCGCAGCGTTAATTTGACCTGAGCCCCAGCCCTCGCGCGATGATGCCGCGCAGGATTTCGCGCGTGCCGCCACGCAGCGAGTAGGTCGGGCTGACTTGTTCTACGTAAGCCAAGGTGCGCAGCAGTTCGGGTGGTATCGCGTGATCAGGCGTTTGGCTTAAGATTTGTGCCAGCAGATCGGGGATGCGTTGTTCCAGTTCTGTGCCCAGGTCTTTGACCAGGGCGGCCTCGATGGCGGGGCTGCGGCCGCAGGCGAGTTGCCCTGCGATGGCCAGCGACATGGCGCGCAGCGTGGCGAGTTGCGTGAGGATTTCACCGAGCGCAGCGGTGGTGTGGGCGTCGTTGATCTGGTTGGCACGGCAATGCGACAGCCAGCATTGCACCAGCGCCATGCTGGAATAGATGCGCTCGGGCCCGCTGCGTTCAAACGCGAGTTCTGCATTGACTTGCTGCCATCCATCGCCCTCGGTGCCGATCAATGCCGACGCATCGAGCGCGACATTGTCGAAGAACACTTCGGAAAAATGGGCGTCTCCTGCCAGGTCTTCGATGGGGCGTATGGTGATGCCCGGCAGCGACAGATCGATGATCAGTTGCGAAAGCCCCTGATGCCGGTCGGCTGCCGTGCCCGAGGTGCGCACCAGCGCAATCATGTAATGGGACCGATGGGCGTTGGTGGTCCAGATCTTGCTGCCATTGAGCAGCCAGCCCCCATCTTTGGACTCGGCCCGCGTACGAATGCTGGCGAGATCCGAGCCTGAGTTCGGTTCGCTCATGCCGATGCAGAAAAACGCCTCTGCGCGGCAGATGCGAGGCAGGTAAAACTGGCGCTGCGCTTGCGTGCCGTACTTCAGAATCAACGGGGCGCTTTGGCGGTCGGCAATCCAATGGGCCGATACCGGCGCACCGGCGCACAGCAGTTCCTCGGACAGGACGAATCGCGCAAAATGCCCACGTGCGGCGCCGCCGTATTCGCGGGGCAAGGTCATGCCCAACCAACCGCGGGCAGCCAAGGCCTGACTGAATTCGGCATCGAAGCCCATCCAGGATCGAGCGCGCTGATCGGGCGGCATATCGGCCAACGCGTCGTTCAGAAAGGCCCGTATGTCTGCACGCAGAGATTCGTCTTCGGTGGGAATGGCGGTCAGTTCAAGCGTATCTATCATATTGTGGATTAGCGGCTCCTTGGTGTCGGACTATCCCTCTGGAGGCGGGTCCTTGTCTAATATTTTTTTTTGGCGGGCCGATACATATTTCGTATCGGGCAGCGCCAGGTCCGGTTTGCCGCAGCGCAGTATGATGAGGGGGTTGCTGCCGGTATGGTGCCGGCATGTCGTGCTCCAGGAGATATTGCATGAATGAAGTCATCATTGCCGCAGCCGCCCGTACCGCTATCGGCGATTTCGGCGGTGCGTTGAAAGATGTGCCGCCCATCGATCTGGGCGCGGCAGTCATCAAAGAGGCATTGGCCCGCGCAGGCGTTGGGGGCGACGAGGTAGGACACGTCGCCGTCGGGCATGTGATCAACACCGAACCGCGCGATATGTATCTGTCGCGTGTGGCGGCCATGAATGCCGGCATTGCCAAAGAAACGCCCGCCTTTAACGTCAACCGTCTGTGCGGCTCCGGCCTGCAGGCCATTGTGTCGGCCGCGCAGACCGTGTTGCTGGGCGATACCGACATCGCCATCGGCGCGGGTGCGGAAAGCATGAGCCGTGCGCCCTACATCGCGCCGGCGCAGCGCTGGGGCGCGCGGATGGGTGATGCCGCGTTGCTGGACATGATGACCGGCGCGCTGTCGGATCCTTTCGAACGCATTCACATGGGTGTGACGGCTGAAAACGTGGCGGCGAAATTCGGTATCAGCCGCGCCGACCAGGATGCGTTGGCGGCGGAATCGCACCGCCGCGCTGCGGCTGCGATCGACGCGGGTTATTTCCGGGATCAGATCGTGCCCATCGTCCAGAAAACCCGTAAAGGCGACGTCGTCTTTGATACCGACGAGCACGTTCGGCGCGACGTGACGGTCGAAGGGTTGGCCGGGCTCAAGACCGTGTTCAAAAAAGAGAACGGGACAGTGACGGCGGGCAATGCCTCGGGCTTGAACGACGGCGCAGCTGCGGTCGTGCTGATGAACGCCTCGGTCGCTGAAAAGCGCGGCGTCAAACCGTTGGCGCGGCTCGTGGCCTATGCGCATGCAGGCGTCGAGCCGTCCATCATGGGTATTGGCCCCGTGCCGGCAACGCAGGCGGTACTCAAGCGTGCAGGCCTGACGGTGGACCAGTTGGACGTCATCGAGGCCAACGAAGCCTTTGCTGCACAGGCGTGCGCGGTATCGCGCGAGTTGGGCCTGGATCCGGCCAAGGTGAACCCGAACGGCAGCGGGATCGGCCTGGGTCATCCGATTGGCGCGACGGGGGCCATCATCACGGTCAAGGCGCTGTATGAGTTGCAACGCATACAGGGCCGTTATGCTCTGGTGACGATGTGCATCGGCGGCGGGCAGGGGATCGCCGCGATCTTTGAGCGCGTGTAATTTCGCACAAGCACTTCGACGGGCAGGCTCGCTACAATCACGCGATTATTCGCTGAGACTTTCCGATGCCTGCCCTTACCCGCCCCGCTGCCGCCGATCAGCCTACGCTTTCCGAATCCGACGGCATTCGTTATCTGCATTTCGGCACAGAATGGATCCAGGGCGCCATGCGCATCAAGGCACCCGCGGAACTGGTCCTGGAATACACCTCGCAGATGTTGGCCTGGCTGCTGTTTCTGGAGCCGCCCAAAGAGGAGTCGATCGGCCTGTTGGGACTGGGGGCGGGATCTTTGACGCGGTTCTGCCTGAAACACACGCGTAGCCCGCTGACGGTCGTGGAATGGAATCCCCAGGTCACGGCCGTGTGCCAGATGTTTTTCCGCCTGCCGGCATCACCGCGCCTGACCGTGCATCACGAGGATGCTGCGGTGTGGGTGGCGGATGCGCAGAATGCGGGAAATTGCCCGGTGCTGATGGTGGACCTGTACGATGCCGCCGCGCGCGGGCCGGTGCGGGATTCCGTTTCGTTCTACCGCGCCTGCCGCCGCGTGCTGGGCGAGGTCGGTGTGTTGTCGGTCAATCTATTCGGCCGGCACGAGAGTTTTGACCGCAATATCGAAAATATACGCCAGGCATTTGATGACCGCATTGTGCTGTTGCCCGAGATCGATGCCGGGAATCAGATCGTGCTGGCGTTCAGTGGGCCATCGCTGGCCATTACGCCGGCGCAATTGCTGGCCCGGGCGGAAATCGTGGAAAGCCAATATGGGTTACCGGCTCGCCGTTGGGCTCGGGCGCTGACGAGCTACGCCGTTGATGGAATGCTGTACTTTTAAAGCGAGGCGGGTATGCGTCCCCGCCTTCAGTCTCTAGCCCGAAAACGTTAGGGTGGGGTGCCAAACAGGGCACCGATGCTGGCTGTCACGGCCATGGCCAACGTGCCCCAGAAGGCCACACGCAGTGCGCTTTTGACAACGGATGCGCCACCGATCATGGCGGCGATTGCGCCGAGCAAGGCCAAAAAGAAAATGCTGGTGGCCACGGTCCATGTCAGCAATGACTGTGGCGGGGCTAGTACGACCACGGCCAGCGGCAGCGCCGCGCCCACCGCAAAG
The DNA here is from genome assembly GCF_965139205.1 of Bordetella muralis. GTDB lineage: Bacteria > Pseudomonadota > Gammaproteobacteria > Burkholderiales > Burkholderiaceae_B > Bordetella_A > Bordetella_A muralis. The sequence goes on along the minus strand of NZ_CBCSIU010000026.1, from coordinate 9,904 downwards.
CTGGCGGCGGAGGCCACCGCTGCCTGCAACGGGCGCGCGCGCAGGGTTTCAGTGATGCCTATCTCGTCGCGAGCGTGAGAGCCCAGCGCATCATGTTCCATCAACTGTGTTGCGACTTCGGCCGCCAGTTCAGGATCCAGCCCACGCCGGACGTAAATCCCTGTCAATTCCCTATGCTCGCCCGCCGGATTGGCCAACAATTCCCGACGTTCCTGCGCGAGGTCTGCCTTTTCAGTATCCGCCTGCGAATGGACGGATACGAACTCGCCGGCTGCCATCGACATGGCGCCGGCAGCCAGTGCGGCAATGGCGGTGGTCAGGACGCTGGCGTGGCTGGCATTGGCCGCCGCGACGCCCGCAATCAGGCTGGCAGTGGAAATGATGCCGTCATTGGCGCCTAGCACCGAGGCGCGCAGCCATCCAATACGCCCCGTACGATGGGGTTCAGCGTGAGCGCGGTAGTGAGAATGCGGCACTGGAAAGAGAAGCTTGTGAGTTGAGAGGTAGTCTGTGCCTGGAAAGCATACGCGAAATTTCCTGACAGGATGTTGCGCGCCTGGCGGCGCAACGGGGCGAAACCAGGTGCCAAGGGATTTCCCAGGGGACGGGGGCTATCGCTTTAGCGCCGTAATGGCTATGATCAAGATTCCTATAATTATGAATTACAGGATTCCCCACAGGCCTGCCATGACCGCACCTATTGTTCGTCAAGCGCTATACCTCGAGGTCGCCGACCGATTGCGGGACATGATTCGCTCGCGGACGTTGGCCAGCGGCGAGTGGATAGACGAGGTGTACCTGACGGGCGTGCTCGGCATTTCCCGCACGCCGTTGCGCGAGGCGCTGAAAGTCCTGGCGACCGAAGGACTGGTGCGGTTGGAGCCGCGCCGCGGGTGTTTCGTCAACGAGTTGTCGTTGCAGGACCTGGAAGACATCTTTCCCTTGATGGCCATGCTGGAGGGGCGCTGCGCGCACGAGGCGGCATTGAAAGCCTCCGACGCGGAACTCGCAGGGCTGGAATCGCTGCATCGAGCACTGCAAACGCATGCTGCGGCAGGCGAAGTGGATGCCTATTACGACACCAATGCGCAGATCCACGAGGCCGTTCAGGCGCTGGCGAACAATCGCTGGCTGTCGGACATGGTGGGGAATTTACGCAAGGTGCTGAGCCTCTTTCGTCACAAAAGCCTGACCGTGCCCGGACGAATCACCGAGTCCTGCGCCGAACACATGGCCATTTTTGCCGCGCTGAAAGCCCGTGACCCGGAAGCCGCCGAGGCGCTGGCCCGTAAACATTTGCTGCGTCAGCTGGACGCCTTGCGTCTGCTGGCCCGGCGGGCCGAGGCCGCGCCCCTGACGGCAACAGCCCGTTCATCATCACCGTCATCCTCAAATACGTCTGCTATCCAGGAGGTTTCCCATGACAGCCCTAGACTCCAGTCCGCTCGCACGCGGCGCTCGGCCGCCTGAGGGCGATACCGTGTCAGATGAAAAAGCGGTTGCAGAGAGCGCAGGGCTGATGGCCCGGCTTGGCCGCCTGTGGGATCGCGACCGCCCGCCTACTGCCACGGAAATCCTGCCCCTGTTCCAGGCACGCCTGACGGATGTGGCCGCGAACAGATTGGCACGCACCTGGTGTGCTGCGTACACGGCGGCGGACGGTAAGCGTCGGCGCGAATTGCTGACGGGCCTGGCGCAAGTCGATGCCGGTTTACAGCCGCGTGGCGATCGTGGGCTGGCGTTCTTCAAGCGTCTGAATGCATTGCCCGATGGTTTGCGTTTCCTGGTGGCGTTGCGTGCGGATATGCTGCGCTGGCGTAAACAGGTGGCAGGCCTGCAGGCTCTGGACAAGGATCTGGAAAGCCTGCTGTCGGCCTGGTTTGACGTGGGGCTGCTGGAGCTGCGTCCCTTGACGTGGGACTCGCCGGCGTCGTTGCTGGAAAAACTGATCATCTATGAGGCCGTGCACGAAATCCGGTCATGGGATGATTTGCGCCATCGCGTCGCGCCGGATCGGCGCTGCTATGCCTATTTCCATCCGCAAATGCCGGATGTGCCGTTGATCTTTGTCGAGGTGGCTTTTGCCACGCAGATGGCAGACAACGTACAGGTCGTGCTGGATACGGCCGCACCGCCAGCCGATCTGGACAAGGCCCGCTGGGCGATTTTCTATTCCATCTCGAATACGCAGCCCGGGTTGCGCGGGATCAGTTTTGGCAATTTTCTGCTCAAGCGTGTGATCGAGCGCCTGGTCGAGGAGCTGCCCAAATTGCGTTTCTTTGCCACCTTGTCGCCGATTCCCGGTTTGGTCGACTGGCTGTCGCGTCTGAGTGCGGCGGAAGTCGAGGCGGTTGTGCGCGACAAAGGCCGTACGAGAGCCGGCGCACCCGATGGCGCCCGCTGGGTGGCCAGACTGTCCAAAGCGGCGACAGGCAAGTCGTCCGAGGTAGTGCAGCGGGCTGGCATGAAGCTGGTGGCGCACTATTTGATGACGATGAAAAACAATCAGCCCATCGATCCTGTCGCGCGTTTTCACCTGGGCAACGGTGCGCGTATCGAGCGACTGAATTGGGCGGCAGATACGTCGGCCAAAGGGCTGGGCCAATCCTGCGGCATGATGGTGAATTATCTGTACGACTTGGATGACCTGGACGCCAATCTCGAACAATTAGGGCAGGGCAAGCCGCGTGTCAGTCGCGGTATTGCGCGGATTGCATAGTGAGTGGACACAACAATGAACGAGCATGACGCATCATCTGTAGCGCGTGGGCAGGGCAGCGTACAACTGACACGCGAGGGCGCTTTGGCGTGCGTGACGTTATCGCATCCCGGGCGGTTGAACGCCATTACCGTGTCGATGTGGAATCAGTTGCGCGCGGTGTTCGACACGCTGTCCGCAGATGACACCGTGCGCTGCGTGATCGTCCGCGGCGAGGGCGGTCAGTTTGCCGCGGGAGCGGACATTCGCGAGTTTCCCGAGGTACGGGGCGATTTATCTCAAGTGCGCCACTATCACCAGCATATTCTCGCGCCAGCGCTACAGGCAGTGGCGGATTGCCCGCATCCCGTCGTCGCACAGTTGGAGGGCGTCTGCGTGGGGGGCGGGTTGGAAATCGCCTGTCAGGCAGATCTGCGTATCGCGGGGGCGTCGACGCGTTTCGGGGTGCCGATCAACAAGCTGGGGTTCCCGATGGCGCCCGACGAAATGCGGGGCTTGCTGGCGTTGGTCGGCCGTGCGACGACCATGGCGATTCTGCTTGAGGGGCGCGTATTCGATGCGGCCGAAGCGCTGTCGTTAGGGCTGTTGACCCGTGTCGTGCCGGATGCCGAGGTTGCCGGCCAGACGCACGCCTGTGCCGAGCGTATTATGCGTGGCGCGCCGTTGGCCGCACGTATCAACAAGCGGCAGTCTCGCCATTTGCAGCAAGGCGCGCCGCTGGACGAATCCCATTATCAGGACTTTTTTTCTTATGCCGAGAGTCATGACCATCGCGAAGGCGTCGACGCCTTTCTGGCTGGCCGGACGCCGGTATTCACTGGAGACTAAATAAGGTGAGCAACGCCAATCTGTATACCGTGCTGGCTAGCGGCTTTCCCGCAGATCGCAGTCAAATCGCCCTGGAAACGCCTGAGCTGCTGTACACCTGGGACGATATCGATCACGCCAGTGCGTGCCTGGCTAATTTGTTGACCTCGCTGAATTTACCCGAGGGATCGCGCGTCGCGGTACAAGTTGAAAAATCCCCCGAGGCGCTGTTGCTTTACCTGGCCACGTTGCGGGCCGGACTGGTGTACTTGCCTTTGAATACGGCTTATCGCGAGTCGGAAATTTCGTATTTCCTGGGCGATGCGGAGCCCGCGGTGGTGGTGTGCTCCAGCAAAAATCTGGGCTGGGTGAGCAAGGCCGCCGCGCAGGCCGGTACCGCTCATGTCTTTACGCTCGATGAGGATCGCACAGGTACCTTGCTGGATGCGGCCGCGGGCCAAAGCCAGTCGTTCAAGGACGTCGTGCGTAACGCGGACGATTTGGCTGCGATCCTGTACACGTCGGGGACCACGGGCCGTAGCAAGGGCGCCATGCTGTCCCACGGCAACCTGGCCTCCAATGCGCAGGTGTTGCATCGGTATTGGGGCTGGCGTTCGGACGACGTGCTGCTGCATATGCTGCCGATCTTTCACGTGCATGGTTTGTTTGTGGCCTCTCACGGCGCGCTGTTGGCTGGTGCTCGCATGATTTGGCTGCCCAAGCTGGACGTCGAACAAGCATTGCATTACCTGCCGCGCTGTACGGTGATGATGGGTGTGCCCACCTATTACGTCCGTCTCCTGGCCGAGGCGCGCTTTAACCGCAAGGTATGTGCGCGCATGCGTTTGTTCATTTCCGGGTCGGCGCCGCTGTTGATGGAGACCTTCGACGATTTCCGCGAACGCACAGGGCAAACCATTCTCGAGCGTTATGGCATGAGCGAGACCGTGATGCTGACCTCCAATCCCTATGATGCGGCCGACGGCGAACGCCGTGGCGGCACCGTGGGCAAAGCCTTGCCGGGTGTGCAAGTCCGTGTGGTCGATGATAATGGGTCCGAGCTGGGCACAGGCGAGATTGGCAATGTGCAGGTGCGTGGCCCGAACGTGTTCTCGGGCTACTGGCGCATGCCGGAAAAAACGCGCGAAGAGTTCACCTCGGATGGTTGGTTCCGCACGGGCGATGTGGGCCGCTGGGGCGGCGAATCGGGCGGCGCAGCGGTGCCGGACGATTACCTGTCCATCGTAGGCCGCAGCAAAGACCTGATCATCTCGGGCGGCTACAACGTCTATCCCAAAGAAATCGAACTGATCATTGATGAAATGTCCGGCGTATTGGAGTCGGCCGTCATCGGTGTGCCCCATCCGGATTTCGGCGAAGCCGTAGTTGCCGTGGTCGTCCCCCGTGAGGGCGCTGCCCTGGACATCTCCGCGATGCAGGCAGAGCTGAAAAGCCGGATTGCCAATTTCAAAGTGCCCAAGCAATTGCATCTGATCGATCAGTTGCCGCGCAACACGATGGGAAAAGTACAAAAGAACGTTCTGCGCGAGTCATACAAGACTGCGTAACCTTCTATTAACCGCCCCAGACAGGAGGCTCGCTCACCAGCTCATTTTTATTGGACCCACGTCCGTCGCACTGACAGATTCGCAGGCCTGGGCCGGATTCGATTCCGGTCTGCGAGACGATGGAAATCCGAGACAGTCCCGTGGCCGCTGGACCGCGGCGCGGGTTGTCCGGCGACACACTGATGCATTCATATAAAACCAAATACGGGCAGCATTTTCATGCTGTATCAATCGAGGAGACGAAATGAAGCATTCCATGATTCGTGCATTGAGCTTGGCAGCCGCGCTAGGGGTCAGCGCGGCTTTGGCACCGACCGCTGCCTTGGCCGATTGGCCTGAGCATCCCATCAACTTGATCGTGCCGTTTCCCGCTGGCGGCGGCACGGACACGTTTGCGCGGCCGTTGGCTCAGCAACTGAGCACACAGTTGGGGCAGACCGTCGTGGTTGACAACAAAGGCGGGGCCGGCGGCACTGTCGGAGCCTCCGTGGCCGCAAAAGCCAAAGGCGACGGCTACACGTTCTTTATGGGCGGCGCCCACCATGTCGTGGCGCCTGCGCTCTACAAGAACCTGACGTACAACATTCAGAAAGATTTCATCCCGGTAGCGCTGCTGGCGCAGCCGCCCCAGGTGGTGGTGATCAACACATCCAAATTGCCGGTGAAAACCTTGCAGGAGTTCATTGAGTATGCGCGCAAACGCCCGGGCGAAATCAATTTCGGCACGGCAGGCAAGGGCAGCACACACCATCTGGCTGGCGAGCTGTTCGCGATGCAGACGGGGATCAAGCTGATCGATGTGCCCTATCAGGGTGCGGGCCCGATGCTGTCAGCCTTGATCGGTGGGCAGGTCGATCTGGCATTTGACGGCTTGGGCTCGTCGGCAGGCCATATTCGAGCCGGCAGTATCAAGCCTCTGGCGGTGGCTGCCGCCAAGCGTTCGCCATCGTTCCCCGATGTGCCGACGGCCGCCGAGGCAGGCGTGCCGAACTATGAAGTGTCGACCTGGTATGCCTTGTGGGCGCCGGCGGGCACGCCGAAGCCCATCGTCGACAAGATGATCGCCGAGGTGACGAAAGCCTTGAATACTCCCAAGGTCAAAGAAACATGGGCAGGCAACGGTTCGGCCACGCCGGATCTCACCGGCGAAAAATTCGGCGCCTTTGTCGATAGTGAAATCGTCCGATGGGGCAAGGTCGTCAAGGATTCGGGGGTGACGCTGGATTGATGACAGGCAAACGGCTGGCACGCATGCCAGGCGTGCTGCAGCGGTTTGCCCGGTCTTGGAGCGAGCCGCTGCACTGCCTTGAATGAGTCGTGCAATAACGGGTGTCAGCCGTGTTTGGGGCGTGACGTGAGGCCAACTGTCGTGGCGACAGCATTTTTCAGGGATTACCCCCGCCACCAAGTCCGCCGCGACACGTTAGACTTAGCGGTTTCACTGGTATGTGGGCTTGGCAGTCAGTTGACAGGCTCACACGCTGATAAGTAAACCAACACCCAAACGGTGCAAGGAGTAGACCCGATGCTGATCGGAAAAAAACATTTTCTGACGGTGGGCGCAGTGGCGGTGGCGTTGGCTATCCACGCTGTCCCGGCCGTTGCGGCGCAACAAAAATCGGTGGCCGTGACGGCCATCGTCGAGCATCCCGCCCTGGATGCCGTACGTGATGGCGTCCAGGACGCCCTGAAAAAAGCCGGCTACGAGCCGGGTAAGAATCTGAAATGGCAATACCAGAGCGCGCAGGGCAATACCGGCACCGCCGCGCAGATCGCGCGCAAGTTCGTCGGCGACCGTCCTGACGCCATTGTGGCCATCGCGACGCCGTCGGCCCAGTCGGTCGTCGCTGCGACCAAAGACGTGCCGGTGGTGTACTCGGCGGTGACCGACCCTGTTGCTGCGCAATTAGTGCCCAGCATGGAGCCCTCGGGTACCAACGTGACCGGCGTGTCCGACCTGCTGGCCTTGGACAAACAGGTCGAGCTGATCAAAAAGGTCGTGCCCAACGCCAAGCGCGTCGGCATGGTCTACAACCCCGGCGAGGCCAACTCGGTGGTGGTGGTCAAACGGTTGCAGGAACTGCTGCCCAAGGCTGGCTTGACGCTGGTCGAGGCGGCCGCGCCGCGCACCGTCGATGTGGCCTCCGCCGCGCGCAGCCTGATCGGCAAAGTCGATGTGATCTATACCAATACCGACAATAACGTGGTGTCGGCCTACGAGTCTCTGGTCAAGGTCGGCAACGACGCCAAGATTCCCTTGGTGGCCTCGGACACCGATAGCGTAAAGCGTGGCGCCATTGCGGCGTTGGGCATCGACTATCATGATCTGGGCGTGCAAACGGGCAAGATCGTGGTACGCATCCTCAAGGGCGAAAAACCGGGCGCAATCGCCTCGGAAACCAGCTCGAACCTCCGCCTGTTTGTGAATCCGGGCGCGGCTACCAAACAAGGTGTTACGCTGCCGGATGCGCTGGTGAAATCGGCGGCAGAGATCATCAAATAATGACAGTCACTGCTGGCCCGCTGGGCCAGCAGTTTGTTTTCACTGAACATAATTCAAGGTAGTGCCAGCCGGGTTCACAAGACCTGGCGGGTCAGATTCTATTCATGTCCTTATTCTCTTTGCTTGGCGCACTGGAAATTGGCTTGATTTTCAGCCTGGTCGCGCTAGGCGTCTTTATTTCCTTTCGGCTGCTGCGTTTTCCCGATCTGACCGTGGACGGCAGCTTTCCCTTGGGCGGCGCGGTCGCCGCGACATTGATTTCCGGGGGCGTGGATCCCTTTACCGCCACGCTCGCTGCAACAGCGGCCGGGGCGGTGGCGGGACTCATCACCGGCTGGCTGAACGTCAAGCTGCGCATCATGGATCTGCTGGCCAGCATCCTGATGATGATTGCGTTGTATTCCGTGAACCTGCGCATCATGGGCAAGCCCAATGTGCCGCTCATCACCGAGCCCACCGTCTTTACCATTTTGCAGCCTGAATGGCTGAGCGACTATGTGGCGCGTCCGCTGATCCTGGTCGGCGTCGTCCTGATCGTCAAGCTGCTGCTCGACTGGTTCCTGTCCACGCAGTCCGGTCTCGCGATGCGCGCGACGGGCTCCAACGGCCGCATGGCCCGCGCCCAGGGCGTGAACACCGGCGGCATGATCCTGGCAGGCATGGCCCTGTCCAACGCCCTCGTGGGCCTGGCTGGCGCCTTGTTCGCGCAGACACAAGGCGGCTCGGATATCTCCATGGGGATCGGGACCATCGTGATCGGCTTGGCGGCTGTGATCGTCGGCGAAAGCATCCTGCCGTCTCGCAAGCTCGTATTGGCCACCTTGGCGGTCATCATCGGTGCATTGGTGTACCGTTTCTTTATCGCCTTGGCGCTCAATAGCGATTTCATTGGCCTGCAGGCCCAAGACCTGAATCTCGTCACTGCCGTATTGGTCACCATCGCTCTGGTGATTCCGATGTTGAAGCGCCGCTTGATCGGCAAGAAAGGAGCCTGATCATGTTGCGCGCACAAGATCTGAAAATGACTTTCAACGCGGGAACCCCGATCGAAACCCGCGCGTTGCGTGGGTTGTCGCTCGAGATCCCCAGTGGCCAGTTCGTGACCGTCATCGGTTCAAACGGGGCAGGCAAGTCGACGTTCCTGAATGCCGTTTCCGGCGACTTGCCCGTCGACTCCGGCCGGATCGAAATCAACGGCGAAGACGTCACCCGCAAACCCGTCTGGGAACGCGCTGGCCGTGTCGCACGCGTATTCCAGGACCCGATGGCAGGCACTTGCGAGGATCTCACCATCGAGGAAAACATGGCGCTCGCTCAGATGCGCGGCGCACGCCGAGGCTTTGGCCGCGCGGTCAAAGTCAGCATGCGCGAGGGATTTCGGGAACGTCTCGCCACGCTGGGGCTAGGGCTGGAAAACCGCTTGTCCGATCGTATCGGTTTGCTCTCGGGTGGGCAGCGTCAGGCAGTCAGCCTGTTGATGGCGGCATTGCAGCCGTCGCAGATTCTGCTGCTGGATGAGCATACGGCCGCGCTGGATCCGCGCACGGCGGATTTTGTTCTGCAATTGACCGCTCGCATCGTGGCAGAGAGCAAGCTCACGACGATGATGGTGACTCACAGCATGCGGCAGGCGCTCGATGTGGGCGATCGTACTGTCATGTTGCATCAAGGACAGGTAGTGCTTGATGTTTCGGGGGACGAGCGCAAAGGGATGGATGTGCCGGATCTGCTGGCGATGTTTGAGCGGGTTCGGGGGGAGAAACTCTCGGATGATGCGTTGTTGCTGGGGTAGGGCGCGCCTCTTTGTTTGTTGTGACGGTTGTCGTTGTGATGTGCTCCGGAGGGGAGTCGCCTCTCAGCATCGGGTGTCTCGATTGAGACGTCCCTGCCGGGTGTCGGGCAGTTCTCCACCGGGCCTATCGCACGGACTCGGCCCATGACCAGGGGCCTCGGTCCGCTGCGCGGACTGAATCCGCGCTCTACGGCCCGGTGGAGAACTGCCCGACACCCGGCAGGGACNCACAGCCGTGGCTGGCCGCGGATGTTGGTTGCCACCTACGGCACCCATTACGGACACAGCTTGCTCTTGGCATCCGTCAATAGACATTAGATCAGCCAATAGACATTAGAGCTGCCAATAGACATTAGCATCCGCCAATAATAGACGTTGCGAGCCGGGGGCCGTCATGTAAAGGCGGTGCTGGCCCGTTGAGTCCGCCGAACCGCCCTTGTCAGGCGGGGGGCAGTCGGCTGGNCATGTTTGAGNGGAGCGNAGCGGAGCGAGTTTGCCCAGCCGCCCCGCCTGGC
>NZ_CBCSIU010000025.1:0-57538 GCF_965139205.1 Bordetella muralis | reverse complement strand
CAGGGCGCCGGACCGGCCACGTGAAGCCCCCACGCAGCCACTGCCCCGCATCGACGTCCAATAGCACTAAAACCCTCCATCACTAACGAAAACCCGCAAGCAAAAGCCCCTTGCACGAAACCCTCCCCAGCTATATAGTTGAAACCTAAACTAATTAATCGCCAGGAAATAGCAGTACCCCCCTGGCAGAGAGCCGTTTCACGGAGTCATGTGTCATGAAGATTGTCTGCCTAGGGGGCGGCCCCGCGGGCCTGTATTTCGGGTTGCTCATGAAATTGCAGAACCCTGCCAACGAAGTGACAGTGATTGAACGTAACCGGCCGTATGACACGTTTGGCTGGGGCGTGGTGTTTTCCGACGCCACCATGGATAACCTCCGGCAGGCCGATCCCGTGTCGGCGCAGACGATTGGCGATGCGTTCAATCATTGGGACGACATCGAGATCAATTTCCAGGGACAGAGCATCCGTACCAGCGGGCACGGATTTATTGGGATTGGTCGAAAGAAATTGTTGAATATCCTGCAACAGCGCTGCGAAGACGTCGGCGTAAAGCTGGTATTCGAAACGTTCGTGCAGGATGACCAAGCCGCGGCGCAGCAATACGACGCCGATCTGGTGATCGCCTCCGATGGGTTGAATAGCGTCGTGCGCACCCGCTACGCAGACACGTTCAAGCCGGATATCGACACGCGCCGTTGCCGGTTCGTGTGGCTGGGAACGACCAAAGTCTTTGACGCGTTTACTTTTGCCTTCGTGCAAACGGAACACGGCTGGTTCCAAGCGCATGCCTATCGGTTCGAGGACGGACTGTCGACGTTCATCGTCGAGACGCCCGAGGAAACCTGGCAGGCCGCCGGGATAGGCGAGATGAGCCAAGAGGAAGGCATAGCATTCTGCGAAAAGCTGTTTGCGCCCTGGCTGGACGGGCATAAATTGATCAGCAATGCAGCGCATTTGCGCGGTGCGGCGATCTGGATTCGCTTTCCGCGAGTGATCTGCAACACCTGGGTCCAATGGAATACGCTTGATACGCCTCGCGGCCAGCGCCGCGTGCCGGTGGTGCTGATGGGCGACGCCGCACATACCGCGCATTTCTCGATCGGGTCGGGCACCAAATTGGCGTTAGAGGACGCGATTGAGTTGGCGCGCTGCCTGGGAGGCGCAGAGGGCGGGCTGGAGCAGGGCCTGCAACATTACGAAGACGTGCGTAGCGTCGAGGTGCTGAAGATTCAAAACGCTGCCCGCAACTCCACCGAATGGTTTGAAAACGTGCAGCGTTATGCGGACCTGGACCCCGAGCAGTTTGCATATTCGCTGTTGACGCGTTCGCAACGGATCTCGCACGAAAATCTGCGCTTGCGCGATCCTGCCTGGTTAAATGGCTACGAGAGCCGTCTGGCCCAGCGCGCAGCAATGCAGGTGGGCGATGTCACTGAGGCAGCGGGCCTGAAAAACGCAACGCGCGCCTCTGGCACTGCGACTGCAGCTCCTCAGGCCGACGCTGCATTGGACAACGTTTCTGCCACCGCCGCGCCTTTGCCGATGCTGACGCCGTATCGCGTGCGCGGTACGACGCTGAAGAACCGCATTGTCGTCTCTCCAATGGCCATGTATTCATGCGTGGATGGCGTTCCCGGCGAATTCCACCTGGTGCATCTGGGTGCCCGCGCGATGGGCGGCGCAGGCCTGGTCATGGTCGAGATGACATGCCCTTCGCCCGATGCACGCATCACACCGGGATGTCCGGGACTATGGAACGACGAGCAGGCGCAGGCGTTTGGCCGTATCGTGGATTTCGTGCACGCCAACAGCGATGCGCGTATCGGCATGCAGCTTGGCCATGCGGGCCGCAAAGGCTCTACGCAGTTAGGCTGGCAGCAGATGGATCATCCGTTGCCAGACGGCAACTGGCCACTGTTGTCGGCCTCCGCATTGCCTTATTTGCCGGGCATTTCTCAAACGCCGCGAGCAATGACGCGTGAGGATATGGACCGCGTGCGCGATGATTTCGTGGCATCGGCGCGCCGTGCGGCGCAGGCCGGGTTCGATTGGCTGGAATTGCACTGCGCCCACGGTTATTTGCTGTCCAGCTTTATTTCGCCTTTGACCAACCAGCGCGATGATGAGTACGGCGGCAGCCTGGAAAATCGATTGCGCTATCCGTTGGAGGTATTTAACGCGGTGCGCGAAGTGTGGCCTCAGGATTTGCCAATATCCGTGCGTATTTCCGCCCACGATTGGGTGGAAGGAGGGATCACCGCGGACGATGCGGTAGCGATCGCGCGACACTTCAAGGCGGCAGGCGCAGACATGATCGATTGCTCGTCGGGCCAGGTCAGCCCGGATCAACATCCGGTATACGGCCGCATGTATCAGACTCCCTTTGCGGATCGGGTGCGTAACGAGGCGGGCATCCCCACAATCGCAGTCGGCGCGATTTTCGAGGCCGATCATGTCAACGGCATCATTGCCTCGGGCCGTGCGGATCTGTGCGCGCTGGCTCGCCCGCATCTGGCCGATGCGGCATGGACATTGCGAGAGGCCGCGCGCGTCGGTTACCGTGATACGGCGTGGCCGAAACAGTATGCGGCAGGCAAGCGCCAACTCGAAACCAACTTTGAACGCGCCGCACTGATGGCGCAATTGGATGCGAAATGAACACGTCTATCGGCGTATTGGATGGCCGCCATGCCCTGGTGACGGGTGGTGCACGCGGCATAGGCCTGGCCTGCGCGCAGGCCTTGCAGCAACGTGGCGCAACGCTGACCTTGCTGGGGCGTGACCGGGCAGCGCTGGATGCCGCCGTGACTGCCTTGAGCAAACACGGCAAGGTCCATGCCGTAGTCGCTGATATTGCCGACGAAGCCTCAGTGCGAACCGCCTTCGAACAGGCCGCACAGTATGGCGGTGCCGTGGATATTCTGGTCAACAATGCAGGCCAGGCGGTCAGTCAGCGATTCGATCGCACCGACGCAGCAACATGGCAGTCCATGTTGGCGGTGAACTTGACCGGCACCTATCACTGCACGCAGGCCGCGCTGCCAGGCATGTTGGCCGCCGGATGGGGACGAATCATCAATGTCGCCAGCACGGCAGGCTTGATCGGCTATCCCTACGTCAGTGCCTATTGTGCAGCCAAGCATGGTGTGGTCGGACTGACTCGTGCATTAGCGCTGGAATTGGCGCGCAAGGGCATTACTGTCAACGCGGTTTGCCCGGGTTTTACCGAGACCGACATCGTGCGCGATGCCGTGAGCAATATTGTCAGCAAGACCGGCCGCTCGGCTGACGCCGCGCGTGACGAGCTGGCTGCCCGCAATCCCCAGGGCCGTCTGGTGCAACCCGCAGAGGTTGCCGAGACGGTCGCCTGGCTGGCCCTGCCGTCATCGTCATCCATCAATGGCCAGGCCATTGCCGTCGATGGCGGCGAAGTCATGCCAGGCTGAAATTTTCAACCTTATTTCGATCCCAGCGGCACGTCGCGGATCAGCAGGAGACATCATGACCGAAGCATCCACAGAGCACACCATGAAACATCATCGCCGTCCGTATGCAAACTATGCGGCGCGGACTTTCCTGTGGGAGGTGTCAGCGGATGGCAAGGTTGCGACGATCACCTTGAATCGCCCCGAACGCAAGAATCCGTTGACGTTTGACTCGTATGCCGAACTGCGGGATCTGTTTCGTAGTCTGTGCTATGCCACGGATATCAAAGTGGTCGTGGTGACCGGGGCTGGCGGCAATTTCTGCTCGGGCGGCGACGTACACGAGATCATCGGGCCGTTGACCAAAATGAGTATGCCCGAGCTGTTGGATTTCACCCGGATGACGGGCGATCTGGTCAAGGCGATGCGGGCGTGCCCGCAGCCGATTGTGGCGGCTGTGGACGGTGTATGTGCAGGTGCGGGGGCAATGATCGCCTTGGCATCGGATATGCGTCTGGGGACGCCGGTGGCGAAGACCGCGTTCCTGTTCACGCGGGTAGGGCTGGCCGGGGCGGACATGGGGGCATGCACGTTGCTGCCTCGGATGATCGGCCAGGGGCGCGCATCCGAGCTGCTCTATACCGGACGTTCCATGAACGCTGAGGAAGGTTCGCAATGGGGGTTCTTCAATAGCCTGCATGATAGTGCGCAGGTGTTGACGGCGGCGCAGACGCTGGCCGCGCAGTTGGCCGCCGGCCCGACGTTTGCGCATGGCATGACGAAAAAACTGCTGCATCAGGAATGGAACATGGGCGTGGACGAGGCGATCGAGGCGGAAGCCGAAGCCCAGGCCATCTGCATGCAGACGCGCGATTTTCATCGGGCCTATGAGGCGTTCGTGGCCAAGCAAAAACCGGTCTTCGAAGGGGATTGAGATGGCGGACACGTCATGGCTGGATTGGCCTTTTTTTGAGGACCGTCATCGCGAGATGGCTGCCGAGCTCGAGGCGTGGTGCGTCGACGCCTTGGCCGATATCGATCATCATGATACGGACCAAGCGTGCCGCCGATTAGTCGCTGCGTTGGGGCAGGCAGGCTGGTTGCGTTACTGCGTGCCGGCAGGGCCCGACAATACCTGGGGCGGCGCGTTGCCTCAGGTTGACTCGCGCATGGTGTGCATTTTGCGCGAGACGCTCGCACGGCACGAGGGATTGGCGGATTTTGCAGCGGCGATGCAGGGATTGGGCAGTGGGGCGATTGCGCTGATGGGCTCAGATGCGCTGCGTCAGCGTTATTTGCCCAGAGTGGCCAGCGGGCAGGCGATTGCTGCGTTTGCGCTGTCGGAGCCGGAGGCCGGCTCCGATGTGGCCGCACTGTCTTGCTCGGCGCGTCTCGACGGTGATCACTATGTACTCGATGGCGCCAAGACCTGGATTTCCAACGGCGGCATCGCGGACTTTTATTGCGTCTTTGCCAGGACGGGCGAGGCGCCGGGAGCGCGAGGCATCTCCGCGTTTGTGGTGGATGCCGACACGCCGGGATTCAGCGTTTCCGAACGCATTGATGTCATCGCGCCGCATCCGTTGGCGACACTGACGTTCGATAACTGCCGTATTCCTGTGGCGCAACGATTGGGCGAACCGGGGCAGGGATTCAAGCTCGCCATGATGACGCTGGATATTTTCCGCGCATCGGTGGCGGCCGCGGCGTTGGGCTTTGCGCGCCGGGCGTTGGACGAGGGCTTGTCACGCGCGCGCGAGCGCCGCATGTTCGGCCAGACTCTGGCGGATTTGCAGTTGACGCAGGCGGCCCTGGGCGACATGGCGACGGCAATCGATTCTGCTGCGCTGTTGACGTATCGCGCCGCCTGGCTGCGTGACGTCAAAGGGGTGCGCACGACACGAGAGGCCGCGATGGCCAAGATGGCCGCTACCGAGTCGGCGCAGACGGTCATCGATCGCGCTTTGCAAATGTTCGGGGGGGCCGGCGTGGTGTCGGGCGTGCCCGTCGAAAAGTTGTATCGAGAGATCCGCGCCTTGCGTATTTACGAGGGCGCGACGGAAGTCCAAAAACTCATCATCGCCAGAGAGCTGCTTAAAGACTAGCCCACTAGCAACGGCAGCCCATCATCGCATCGCAAGGGGAACACCATGGAACGCTCCGCTCATCAGGATACTTTCGCAAGAGATCATCTGCCTCCTCCTGAGGAATGGCCCGAATTTCTGCTTGATAGCCCCGATGTGAACTATCCCGAACGCATGAATTGCGCCGCGGAACTCGTCGATGCAGCGGTGATGGCGGGACGTGGCGACCGTATTGCACTGCGCTGGCGTCAGGGCGACCAGCTCAAGACCATGACGTATGCCGAGTTGCGAGCGCTGAGCAATCGGATCGCTCACGTATTGACCGAAGATATGCAGTTGGTCCCCGGAAATCGTTTGCTATTGCGTGGTCCGAATAACCCGATGATGGCCGCCTCATGGCTGGCCGCCATCAAGGCCGGCCTGGTCACGGTGCCGACGATGCCGTTGCTGCGCTCGAAGGAACTGAAACAGATCATCGAGAAAGCGCAGGTGACGGCCATGCTGTGCGACGCGCAGTTGCGCGGCGAGGCTGAGCATTGCCTGCAGCAGGATCATGAGCATTATTGCGAGCCGCTCCGTCAGATCGTGCTGTTTAATGATAGCGAGCCGAATTCGCTGGACGTGCGGGCGCAGGCCAAATCCGATGATTTCACTGTGTGCGATACGGCTGCCGATGATGTGTGCCTGATTGCGTTTACCAGCGGCACGACGGGCATGCCTAAAGGATGCATGCATTTCCATCGCGACGTGCTGGCCATGTGCGACCTGTTTCCTCGCCATGTCATCAAGCCCGGGCCCGACGATATTTTCTGCGGTACGCCGCCCTTGGCGTTCACTTTCGGTTTGGGCGGCCTGCTGTGTTTTCCGCTGCGCGTAGGCGCCAGTGTGGCGTTGGCAGAAAAACTCAATCCCGATGCGTTGATGGCCTTGATCCAGGATTTTCGCGCGACGATCGTGTTCACCGCGCCGACCTTCTATCGTCAGATGGCTGGTTTGGTCGGCAAATACGACATCAGCTCGTTAAAGAAAAGCGTGTCTGCAGGCGAGGCCTTGCCCGATGCCACTCGTGAGCTATGGAGGAACGCGACCGGAATCGAGATGATCGACGGGATCGGTGGCACCGAGATGATTCATGTGTTCGTCTCCAGCCCGCCCGATGAGGTCCGCCCGGGAGCCATAGGCAAGGTCGTGCCAGGCTATGTGGCCTGCGTCGTGGACGAAGACATGCAGCCGGTGCCTAATGGCACCGCAGGACGTTTGGCGATCAAGGGGCCGACGGGATGCCGTTACCTGGCAGATGACCGTCAAGGCCGCTTTGTGCAGCAGGGATGGAATCTGCCGGGCGATACCTTTGTACAAGACGACGACGGCTATTTCTTTTACCAGGCGCGCAATGACGACATGATCGTCTCGGCGGGGTACAACATTGCCGGACCCGAGGTCGAGGATGCGCTGCTGCATCATGAAGCCGTGGCCGAGTGCGGCGTTGTCGGCGTGCCGGATGACGAACGCGGCCAGATCGTGAAAGCGTTCGTGGTGCTCAAACCCGGCTACGAAGCGAGTGCCGAGCTGGTAAAGGCTTTGCAGGCTTTTGTAAAAGCGACGGTGGCTCCCTATAAGTATCCGCGTGCGATTGAGTTCGTGGAGGCCCTGCCGCGCACCGAAACCGGGAAACTGCAACGCTTTGCGTTGAGGCAAAGAGCCTGAGACAGGATATGGAGCAGGTTTCACCCATAGGATCGACGGCCATGTCAGGACAGCCCTTTATCAGCGAAGTCGACGTACGTTTTCGGCATTGTGACCCGGCCGGGATCGTGTTTTACCCGCGCTATTTCGAGATGATCAATGATTTCGTCGAGGAATGGTTCGATAAAGGGATGGGTCTGCCGTTTCACACGCTGCATGTCGGGCGCCGCATCGGAACGCCGCTGGCATCGGTGCAATGTGATTTTTCCGCGCCGAGCCGTTGGCATGAGACCTTGCGCCAGGAACTGGTTGTGCACCGTATCGGCGGCGCGTCGTTCAGCGCCGAAGTGACGTTCTTCGGGCCAGATGGCGGTGTGCGGCTGAAGGCAATGCTCACCATCGTCACGGTGGATCTGGATCGTATGCGGTCTACCGCGATTCCCGATGATTTGCGCCTGCGGATGCGGGAGTTTTTAATCGCGGAGCCGCCGCAGCAAGGCAATCGTGCCTTCGATGAAAGCCGCCAGCCATAGGGGCGGCGTTCGAGGTTTTTAATAAAAGGATGATTCCATGAAGATTTTGCAACCGCCTGACTGGCTGCCGCCGCGCGGCTATTCGAACGGAGTGATGACGCAAGTCGCGGTCGGGGACCGGCTGGTGTTCGTCGGGGGCCAGGTGGGCTGGAATGGTCAGCAGCAATTCGAGACGGATGACTTTGCCGGACAAGTGCGGCAGGCACTGCTGAACGTGATGGCGATATTGGCCGAAGGCGGCGGCAAGCCAGAGCACATCGTACGCATGACGTGGTATGTGAAGAATAAGCGCGAATATGTGGCGTCCTATCCAGAGATCGGCAAGCACTATCGAGAGATCGTCGGACGGCATTTCCCGCCGATGAGTGCGGTCGAGGTCGCCGATCTGGTCGAGGATCGGGCCAAGGTAGAGATCGAGGTGACAGCGGTGATTCCGGGCTGATCAACCTCTATCGGCAGGGTGGACGCACCAGCACCTGCAACATTGCGCAGATCGAGTGGCGCACGGACGGCATGTGGCCCTTGCGCTTGATTGCCGGTTAACGCCTGGACTCCACCCTTTCGGCCAGCAGGTCGTACAGCAGCCGCGCGACGGGGTTGAGGTCCTTGCCCCGGGGATGTATCAGTCCAATTGTTCGCGTGATTGTGGGATTACGCAGCGTGATGCTGACCAAGGTGTCATGGCCCTTGGATGGCATGGCCAGGCGCGGGACGACGCCGATTCCCAGGCCCGCTTCGACCATGCTGACCAGCGCCGGTACGTGTTGTACCTCACAGAAATGGCGTGGCCGCTGCTCACTGCGCGCGAGCGCCTGGTCAATCAGAAAGCGGTTGCCGCTGCCTTGGGCCAGCGTGATATAGGCGTGATGGGCCAGGTCTGCCCAATTGACGGATCGCCGCCTGGCCAAGGGATGTGTGCGGCTGACTGCTGCGACAAAAGGTTCCTCGAGCAATGGCTTGAACTCGATCTCTGCATCGTTGGTACCGATGTAAGTCAAGCCGAAATCGGCATCGCCACGAGACACTGCCGTTAATACCTGCGACGAGGATTCGTCGATGATGCGTATCCTGATACGTGGATAGCGTGCATGGTATTCACGAATCACGTCTGGCAGAAAATATCCGACAGCTGATGGTACGCAGGCGATGGTCACCATTCCCGATAGCCGCTCGGCCACGTCTTGAATGCCGACCAACGCATTTTCCAGTTCGTTCAGAACGTTCCTGGCCCTGGGAACAAAACCGCGTCCTATCGTGGTCAGTTCGACTTTTCTTGTGGTCCTCGTAAACAGTTGGACGCCAAGCGCGTCCTCCAGTTTGTCGGCGCGTCGCGATAGCGCCGATTGTGAGAGATGCAACGCCTCGGATGCTGCTCGAAAGCTTCCTAAATCGGCAACGGCCAAGAAAGCGCGCAGATCGGCAAGATCGAATTTCATGCGTTTTGGACAAGAATAGATCGAATTTTTGCACTTTACTCCATTCTGCAGCCTGGGAGACGATAGCTCCCATCGCAGAGAACGGTCTGCGAGCGAGGAGACAAACCAATGATGCTTTTACGCAGAAACCCTCTGCGCCGATGGGCGCGGCTTGCCTGGATTTCCCTATTGATCGGTGCGGCGGCGGCGGCAAACGCGGGCGAGTGGCCCGAGCGGCCTATTCGATTGCTCGTCCCTTATGGGCCTGGCGGCAGTTCGGACGTGGTCGCGCGGGCAGTTGCCGCAGAAATGTCGCGTGACTTGGGACAGCAAGTCATCGTGGAAAACAAGGGCGGTGGCCAGGGAACGATTGCCACGACCGAGGTTGCCAGGGCCAATCCGGATGGATATACCTTGATTCTGGGACATGTGGGAACGTTGGCGGTCAATCCCACCATGATGCCGAAACTGAACTACGACCCGCGCCGCGATTTCGCTCCGATCGTTTTGCTGGCCAAACTGCCTATGGTCTTCGCCGTTGGCGGCAATGTACAGGCAAAGACTTTGCCCGAGTTCGTTCAGTTGGCGAGGTCTAAACCTGGCGAGATCAATTACGGGTCTGCAGGTAACGGCAGTGCCGGGCATCTCGCATTCGAGATGTTGAAAACGGCGGCAAAGATCGACGTGGTTCATGTGCCTTATCGAGGTACCGGCGCACAGGTCAACGACTTGTTGGCTGGCAATATCGACGCTGCCGCAGCGGGAACGCCAGGGCTGCTGCCGCATGCCCTGGCGGGCAAGATCCGAATCGTGGCAGTGGGATCAGCAGCTCGGCTTTCTGTGTTGCCTGATGTGCCCACTGTTGCTGAACAGGGGTATCCAGGCTTTGAAAGTTCGCAGTGGTTTGGCCTTTTGGCGCCAGCTGGAACCCCTGAACCGGTTATCAAACGACTGCACCAGGCGGCGGTGCATGCGCTTAACACCGATGCTGTCCGAAACCGTCTGGCCCACGATGCGAGCGAACCGTCCGGCGCGGGGCCCGCTGAATTCGCGACTTTTATCGACGCAGAAGAACTGCGGTGGGGCCGGGTCGTGAAAGACGCACATCTCTCTATTGAATAAATCAAGACACCATACCATCCAGGAATATTCAGCATGACTCAAGCACGAGAAAAGATCGTTGTACCGGAAGCGCAGTTAACGGAGCTCGGCATCCGCGCCTTCGAAGGGCTGGGATTGCCTCATCAAGATGCGGTGGATGTGGTTCGAATTCTCGTGCTTGCAGACTTGTTTGGATTGTCCACACACGGCTTGTCGCGCATCGAGTCCTATGGTGAACGCCTGCAGGTTCGCGGAATCAATGCCCGTCCAAATATTCACGTGACGAGCCCCGCACCCGGGCTGCGATTGGTGGCGGGAGATAACGCCGTTGGCCCTCTGGTTGGAATGCATGCGTTACGGGCTGCCATGCAGGCGGCAGAGCAGTGTGGCGTTGGTATCGCGTTTGCACGGCAGAGTAATCATTTCGGGCCGATTTCGCCTTATGGCTTGATCGCGGCAGAGGCCGGGTTTGCCAGCATCATAGGCAGCAACGCGACCACGACCATAGCCCCTTGGGGGGGAACGGATGCTCGCGTGGGCAATAGTCCGATTGGCTTTGCCGTTCCCAATCCAGGAGGGAACCCTTTCCTGTTGGATATGGCCATGAGCGTTGTCGCCAGAGCGAAGATTCGCAATGCTCTGAAAGCCGGCACGTCGATTCCCGACACATGGGCGACGGATGCCGCAGGCCGGCCGACGACCGATCCCAAGCAGGCGCTCGATGGTTTCCTGTTGCCTATCGGCGGACATAAAGGTTACGGGCTTGCGCTGATGGTGGATCTTTTTGCCGGATTGCTATCCGGGGCGGCCTATCTGACGCACGTGAAATCATGGGTAGATGCACCGGACGAGCCCCAGAATCTAGGGCATTTCTTTCTATTGATTGATACCAGGAAACTGGGCTCGACGCAGTGGCTCACTGACAGAATGAATGATTTCGCCTCTATTTTGCACGACAGTCCTGCTGCAGATGCCGAGCGGCCAGTCATTCAACCCGGCGACATTGAACTGTCCAGATTGAACGTGCAACGAAGGGAGGGTATCGCCATTGAGCCAGAGGTGTTGGCGTTATTGCGCAAGCATGCGGGTGAGCAGCCCGCCTGAGTGTTGCGGCGTATAGAGGAGACAGGCGATGAAGAAAAAAAGGCTGTGCTTGAGCGTGGCATTAATCGCGGGATTGATGGGGGCTTCCGGTGCCGCCATGGCCGATTACCCGGATAAACCTATCCGGATGATTGTGCCCTACGTCGCGGGCGGTGCCGCCGATATCACCGCGCGCGTGTTGGCCGCACAGATGTCTCATGAGCTCGGCGGCACGATTGTTGTGGAGAACAAGCCAGGAGCCAATGGCATGATTGGCACCGATATGGTCGCCAAGTCTGCGCCGGACGGCTATACCTTGCTGCTCGATGCGAGCGGTCCGCTCGTCGTCAACCCTTCGCTTTACAAAAAAACGCCATACGATCCTGTCAAGGATTTTGCTCCTATCAGTCAGATCGCGAGCTACCAGTACGTGCTGGTCGTGCCTGAGCAATCATCGATTCACGGTCTTGATGAACTCATTGCAGCCGCAAAGGAGAAACCCGGTGAGGTGACTTATGGCTCCGCCGGTATCGGTGCCGGCGGACATTTGGCCGGGGAACTGTTGGCGATGCAGACCAAGACCGAACTCTCGCACATTCCCTACAAAGGCAATGCGCAGGCGTTGACGGATGTCCTGGGTGGCCAACTCTCTTTCACCTTTGATACGGTGGTTACTGCCACGCCCTATCTGCGTACGGGAAAACTGCGCGGGTACGCGGTATCCGGTCCTCGCCGGGCAGAAGGGCTTCCGGACATTCCCACGATGCAGGAGTTAGGCTACAAGGATTTCGTCGTGACACAGTTTCAAGGTCTCTTGGCGCCGGCCGGAACGGGCCCCAAGATCATTGCGAAGCTGCACGCCGCCGCCGTGCGCGCTGCAAAACATCCTGATGTGGTTCGCAAGCTGGAGACCGAGGGTGGCAACGAGATCATCGCCGGGACGCCCGAAGCGTTTGCGCAGCAAATACGCGAGGATCTGCTGCGCTATCGGCAGCTGATTCAAGATGCTCATGTGAAAGCGGAGTAAGCGATGTATCAGATCGATATTCTTGTGCAGGGATACCCCGGGCGTGCCGTCTGTCACGGGGGACTGGGTTGGAGCACCAGCACGTTATTGCGGGCAGCGGATCGCAAGATCCTGGTTGATGTAGGGGCTTTCGGTATACGCCATCTGCTCAACAAGCAATTGCATGCTTGTGGTGTCGATGCGTCAGAGATCACGGATGTGGTGCTGACGCACGCCCATTACGATCATGCCGTGAATTTCACGCTTTTCCCCAATGCCACCGTTTGGATAGGGGAACTGGAACTCGACTGGGCATCAAAACAACCTCCCGGTTTCAATCCCTTGCCCGAGCTGTATGTACGAGAGCTGACGCAGTTGGCCCGCGTCAAGCGTCTGCGTCATAACGAAATGTTTATTCCCGGTATTACAGCCATCGCCGCGCCGGGACATACGCCGGGCCACCTCCTGTTTTATATGGACGACGAACGCCAGCCCGTGCTGTTTACCGGAGACGCGGCAAAGAATCGCGCGGAGTTGATATCCGGCCGTGTCGTGGATACAGGGGACGTCGCTGCGAGTCAGGCAAGCGTGGAACAGATCTGGGCGCTGTGGCGCCGTCGGCCTAATACGTTGCTCGTCCCGGGGCATGATGTGGGAATGGTTTTGAATGATCAGGGCTTGCCCGAATACGTGAGCGAACGCCACGCGGCCATTAACGCGTGGTTCGGTGATGATCTGGAGCCTATGCAGATCGATCTTTGCTGTCAGCCGCGACTACAACGATTTTCCGTTTGAATTATCACTTGGCAATTTTCTCTATGACTATTGATCCGAATGTCGTTTCTTCCTTCACCCCTACTGGCCGTTTACGAGCATCTATCAATCTCGGTAATCCCATTCTCGCGAATCGAAATGCGGCGGGTGAACCGGCCGGTGTGTCTGTAGACCTCGCGGATGCTTTTGCCCGGCGCCTCGGTGTGGAGCTGGAGCTGGTGGTGCTTGATAGCGCTGGCAAGTCGGTGGACACGGTGACACAAGAACGAGCCGATATCGGTTTTTTCGCCATCGATCCGAAACGTGCGGCAGGGATATGTTTTACCGATGCCTATGTGCTGATTGAGGGGGCCTATCTGGTCCGTGATGACTCGCCGTTGCAGCACATGGACGAAGTCGATCGCGCGGGACATCGCGTGACGGTAGGCCAAGGCAGTGCCTACGATCTGTTCTTGTCTCGCGAGTTAAAACACGCGTCTATCACGCGGGCAGCGACTTCTCCGACGGTTGTGGCAACCTTTTTGGCTGATGGGACCGAGGTGGCCGCAGGGGTCAAGCAACAGCTTGAGTCGGATGCGCGCCACCATGGTGGATTGCGTTTGCTTGAAGGAAGCTTTATGACGATTCGCCAAGCGATGGGGCTGCCGCGCGGGCGAGGAGAGGCCGCTGCGAAAGTGCTGGCAAGCTTTGTCGAAGAGATGAAGCGCAGTGGATTTGTTGAGGATGCGCTGAAACGTCATGGCATCCAGGGGGCTGCTGTGGCCCCAGCTGCGGCCTTGGCCTGAGTACGATGTCATCAGGCCATCTACGGTCAGTAGACGGCCTGATGATGTTGCGATGTTTCCTTGGGCGGTCAGGCCGTTAGGCACGCATTCCCGCAAAAACTGCCTCGGCTGCGTCCAGCGTCGCATCGATGACTGCGTCATCATGCGTGGCCGAGACGAAACCGGCCTCAAAGGCCGACGGCGCAAAATGTACGCCGCGATCCAGCATGGCGTGGAAGAAATGCTTGAACGCTTCGCCGTCGCTGGCGGAAACCTCGGTGAACGAGTTGGGTACCGTGTCCCGGAAGTACAGGCCGAACATGCCGCCGACGGAATCGGCCGAGAAAGCGATATTGGCGGCTTGGGCGCGCTGGCGCAGACCGTCGACCAGGCGCGTCGTCTGGGCTGCCAGGCGATCATAGAAACCCGGCTCGCCAATCAGGCGCAAGGTGGCCAGACCGGCGGCGACCGCAACGGGGTTGCCCGACAGTGTGCCTGCCTGGTAGACAGCGCCCAGCGGAGCCAGATGTTCCATCAAATCGGCACGGCCACCCAATGCACCGACGGGCATGCCGCCACCGATGACTTTCGCCAAGGTCGTCAGATCGGGTTTGATGCCGGTCAGACCTTGGACGCCTTGAGGGCCCACACGAAAGCCTGTCATGACTTCGTCGAAAATCAGAACGGCGCCATGTCGCGTGCACAGATCCCGCAGGCCCTGCAGGAATCCATCGGCGGGTTTGATCAGGTTCATGTTGCCGGCGACAGGTTCTACGATGACGCAGGCAATGTCGGTGCCGTGCTGCGCAAACGCGGCTTCGACGGCGGTGAGGTTGTTGTATTCCAGGGTCAGCGTGTGCGAGACAAACTCAGGCGGCACGCCAGCAGAACTGGGATTGCCCAGCGTCAACAGGCCCGAGCCGGCTTTGACTAGCAGGCTGTCTGAATGGCCGTGATAACAGCCCTCGAATTTGACGATCTTGGCACGGCCGGTTGCGCCGCGAGCCAGACGGATAGCCGTCATCGTAGCCTCGGTGCCCGAGCTCACCAGGCGAACTTTGTCCAGAGAGGGCAGGCGTTCGATCAAGGTTTCCGCCAGCTCGATCTCGGCTTGGGTCGGTGCGCCGAACGACAAGCCGCCCAGCGCAGCTTCGCGCACGGCCTCGACGACTTCGGGATGGGCGTGGCCCAGGATGGCCGGACCCCAGGAGCCGACATAGTCGATGTAACGGGTGTCTTCCTCGTCCCACACGTAGGGCCCTTGGGCGCGCTTGATAAAGCGCGGTGTGCCGCCCACCGAGCGGAAGGCGCGTACAGGAGAGTTGACGCCGCCAGGGATGCTGCGGCAAGCACGATCAAAAAGTTGGGCGTTGGTGGACATGATGTTTCTATGAAAAAAACGACGCGTCCGCGTCGCGGCATGATGAGGGAAACGGCGCAGCGCAGGCCTGGGCCGCCGCTTTAATATCAGGCGCTTCGAAAAGCCCCGTGATCACCGCGATACTGTCTGCACCTGCTTGAGCGACCTGCGGGGCCAGAGCAGGCGTAATGCCGCCGATGGCAACCACAGCAGCACGTGCCACGGTAGAGGAGGGCTGCGCCGATGTGCCCGCCGCGAATGCGGTCGCGCCTTGCTCAGCGGCATGACGAGTCGCCAGTTCACGAGCCTGCGCGAGCAGGCTCAAGGGCGCTTGCACCGCTTGCGGCTTGGTGGGCGAGGAAAATACGGCCCCGAACGCGATGTAGTCTGCGCCTGCATCGAGCAACTGACGCGCCCGATCCAATTCGTTGTAGCAGGACGCGCCCAGGATCAGGTTGGGTCCGGCATCCGCACGCGCCTGCGCCAGATCACCGTCGTCACGGCCCAGGTGTGCGCCATCGGCGCCGACGTCCAGCGCCAGACGCCAATGGTCATTGATCAAAAATACGACACCGAGCTCGCGGCATAGTGGCGCCAGGGCGCGAGCCTGGGCCGCACGCTGCTCAGGGGTGGCGTTCTTGCGCCGTAGTTGCAGGGCACGCATGCCGCCCGCGGCCGCGGCACGCACGGCATCCAGCAATCGATCCGTGTCGTCCCATTCAGGGGTAACACCGTAGAGGCCCGACGGAAAGCGTAATGTGGTCATGGAGTGCCTATCCGATTTGGAATCCGTCGGCCCATTCCCGCCAAAAAGGCGGCTGCCAGGGTCTGGTCGGCGTGGTGGA
This sequence comes from Bordetella muralis, assembly GCF_965139205.1. Classification (GTDB taxonomy): domain Bacteria; phylum Pseudomonadota; class Gammaproteobacteria; order Burkholderiales; family Burkholderiaceae_B; genus Bordetella_A; species Bordetella_A muralis. Next base: position 41,460 of record NZ_CBCSIU010000025.1, on the reverse strand, counting down.
GGGCTTGCTCGACCGCTTTGGGCATGTCCAGCCCCTGCGCCAGCATGGCGGCAGCCGCTGTGGCAGCGACGCCGCCTGTATCGGCATTGCGCTCGGGAGGAGCCTGCCATGGCAACGTGACGGTTTGTCCCTCGGGGCCCAGCAGTACATTGCCATTATGTCCAGGACGCACGGGGGCGCCCAGTACCAGCGCCCACTGCGCCCCACCCGCGACCAGCGCATGCATGGGGCTGGCCGCGTCACCGATGTTGATTTCGCCATCTGCATGCCATTGCGCCAGGCGTATGTGCTCGACCACCACCAGATCGGTTTGAGGCAGCACCAGCTCCAGGGTGGCGGCCAGCAGGTCTTGGGCGTCGTCCTCGGCGGCCACGTCCTGGGCCAGCACACCGCGTTGGCCCAGGTGCAGCACCAGCGGCACCTGGCTATAGTCTGCGGCGATCTGGGCTACCACGCTGGCCGTCTCGGCACTGTAAAGTCCGCCGACTTTAATTGCGTGTACCGGCATGTCTTCGAGGAGGCAGCGTGCCTGATCGTCGAGCAATTCGGGTGAAATGGGCTGGATGTCTTCGATTCCGGCAGTATCCTGCACGGTAAGGGCCGTCGCCGCGGCCAGCCCGTGGCAGCCCAGGCGGGCGCTGGTCACGGCGTCAGCGGGGAGTCCGTCGGCGCCAGAGGGGTCAACCGGCCCGAAAATCAGGATGAGAGGGGGAGTCACAGAGGTCAAATGCTGCGTGAAAGGCGGGATTTTGTCCGATCGCACGACGGCAAATCGGGCAACCCCTATTGGGTTTCGGTAAGATTGCCCCATTCTAATGGATGCGGCTTACGCTTTGCCCGTCGCGGGCGGGTCGGCCGCAATTGATGTAACAGAGAAAAGAGAACTATGCGTACTTGGATGTGTTTGATTTGTGGCTGGGTATACGATGAAGAGTCTGGCCTGCCAGAAGAAGGCATTGCGCCGGGCACCCGCTGGGAAGACGTCCCGCCGAACTGGGTCTGTCCCGAGTGCGGCGCCCGGAAAGAAGACTTTGAATTGATGGAAATCTGAACGTGCGGGCAGCCTGGCTGTCCCCGTCCAGCCCCAACAAGGGGATGTTATGACCGACGAGCATTACGATACGCATGCTGATGACGCGGACGACGATACGTCCCAGGCACCGGCCACCGATTTTTCCAACCAGTTCCTGATCGCCATGCCGCAGATGGTCGAGGGCAATCTGGCTGGGTCGGTCATTTATATTTGCGAGCATACCCAGCGCGGGGCGTTGGGGTTGGTGATCAATCGCCCTACCGACCTGACCTTGTCCGGTTTGTTCGAGCGTATTGACCTGAAACTCGAAATCCAGCCGGTGAACGATGCGCCGGTCTTCTTTGGCGGCCCGGTGCAGACAGATCGCGGATTTGTCCTGCATGCGCCTGCCGGGGACTACAGCTCGAGCATCAAGTTGGGCGATCTGGCCCTGACAACCTCGCGCGATGTGCTGCAAGCTGTTGCCGATGGTAACGGGCCCGCGCGCATCTTGGTGACGCTCGGTTATGCCGGGTGGGGCGCTGGCCAACTCGAAAGCGAAATGGCCCAGAACGCTTGGCTGAGCGTAGGTGCTGACGCCAAGGTCATCTTCGATGTGCCGCCCGAAGACCGCTACCCCGCGGCGTTGAAACTGCTGGGCGTCGATCCCGTCATGCTGTCCGGCGGTGCGGGGCATGCCTGAGGAAACCCTGCTGGCCTTCGATTTCGGGGAAAAGAAAATCGGTATCGCCATCGGGAACACCTTGACCCGGCAAGCGCGGCCGCTGGAAATCATTTTCTCCGAAGTGCGCGATGCCCGGTTTGGGCGCATTGCCCAATTGCTCGAAGAATGGCAGCCCCAACGCGTGATCGTGGGGCTGGCATTGGCCCCTGACGGCGGAGAACAACCCGCCACCGCCCGCTGTCGCCGGTTTGCCAATCAGCTTCACGGCCGTTTCGGCTTGACGGTCGAGCTCGTCGACGAGCGCGGCTCCAGCATGGAGGCCCAGCAATTGCTGGGCACGAACGAGCCCGATGACGCGATGGCCGCCTCGGTCATCCTGCAACGCTATCTCGATGCCTTGCCTTGACCCCTATCCGCTCGTGCAGCGAGGTGCCGTCCCAACGGTAATGAGATGCCAGCAAGCAATCACAGGTATGATGCTGGCCGGCCGACCGCCCCACGGGAGGGCACGCTGATGGCCAGGGAGTCCTGAACTTGTCTTTGCTCAAGTTTCCACGCATCGTTCTGCGTTTGATCCTCGTGGTGCTGTGGATCATTTTTGGCTTGCTCTGCGTAGGCCTTGTCTATCCCTTTCTGGGGCTGTCCGCACGTGCGCGGCTAAATCGCTTCTGGTCACGCTGGCTGATGTCGTTTTGCGGCATCCGCGTGGTTGTCAGCGGTCAACCCCTGCTGACCGGTGCAGTCCTGTGGGTCGCCAACCACGTCTCCTGGATCGACATCTTTGTCGTCAACTCCGTTCGCGCCACCTCGTTCGTGGCCAAAAGCGAGATCCGCAGCTGGCCTGTCATAGGCTGGCTTGCTGCAGGCGCCGGCACCCTATTTATCGAACGAGGCCAACGTCATGCCGTCCATGCCGTCGGCGAAGCCGTCCAGGCCCGTTTTAAACAAGGCGAGGCCGTTGGCCTATTCCCCGAAGGCACTACCAGCGAAGGCGACACCGTCCGTCCCTTCCACGCCAGCCTCTTCGAGCCTGCCCGCGTAGCCTGTATCCCGATCCAGCCTGTCGTCCTGCGCTTTCTGCAACACGGCCAGCGCAGTCCTTTGGCCGCCTTCGTCGGCGAAGAAACCCTTGCCACCAATCTCTGGCGCGTCCTGGGCGCCACAGGCCTCTCAGTCGAAGTCGAATTCGTCGCCCCGCTGGCCACACAGGCCCCCGATGGCACCCCAGTCACCCGATTGGAAATCTCCAAACAAGCCCGCTCCGCCATCGCCGACCGTTTATAAAAAAAGCCCGCCCCACGAAGCCTAAGCAAGACACCCGTCCCGGCGATGCGGGAAGCCTGAGACATCGCGAGTCGAGCAGGGGCAATCACGGTGTGGGGGCGCCTCGTGGTCGAGCGAGGGAAACCGAAGGAGCGCAGCGACGAGGTTGACGAAGCGATGTCGGCCGCGCAGGCGGCCGACCGACNNCGCGAAGCCCCAACACGGCCACTGCCCCGCACCGACGCCAAAAGAACTCATTTCTAACGACAGCAAACGAAAACACGACCCGCAAAAGCAGCCCGAAACCTGCAGCACCAGCCTAAACCCACAGGAGCGATCAAACAGCTCGCACCGGAACCAGCCGCGTCCGGTATCGCGTAACCGCCTCGACCATCAACGCATGCAGGCGGACCTCATCACCCTGGCCATCCGCGTGCTGAGCCAGGAAATCCAGCAACGCAATGCGCATGCGGGGTTCCCAGGATTTTTGAATATGTGTGGCGGCGCCTTCGAGGGCTTCTTCGCGGTCGGGCAGGGCATCGAAGTAATCGCCGATGCGATTGGCCATGCGGATCAAGTTGGCAATATCCATGACGGTTCAGCTCTGGATGCGTTCAGCATGTGAGTAAATGGTGGCGTCGGCATTGCGTACGAAACCAAGCAATGCCACGTTAGTGTTTTGTGCCAGCCGAATCGCCAGCGCAGTCGGTGCCGAGACCGCCGCCAGGATGCCGATCCCGGCAGCCGCGCACTTTTGCACCATTTCGAAACTGGCGCGGCTCGACACCAGGGCCAAGCCCTGCTGGAACGGTTCATCACGACGGGCCAGCGCACCGATCAGCTTGTCCAAGGCGTTATGACGTCCAACGTCCTCGCGCACCATGTGAACCTGGCCATCGGTATCGGCCCATGCCGCGGCATGAGTCGCCCCAGTGATGTCGTGCAAAGTCTGGCTCGCCCGCATTGCCCGCATCGCCCGCAGAATCGCCGATATCGCGACAGGCGACGCATCGGGAGCAGGTGCGACTGCCCGCAACACCTCCGGCAGGGTTTCAACACCGCACAGCCCGCAACCTGTGCGGCCTGCCATCGCGCGCCGGCGTTCTTTCAGGCGGACCTCGCAGGCGCTCGAAATCTCGATCTGCACAACGATGCCGTCGTGCTGCGGGACGACATCGATGCCACGCACGTCGGTGGGCCGATCGATGATGCCCTCCGTCAAGGAAAAGCCCAGTGCAAAGTCTTCCAGATCGGCAGGCGAGGCGAGCATCGTCGCGTGGCTGATGCCGTTGTATTCCAATGCGATGGGCGTTTCCTCGGCGACGCGATCGACTTGCGTGACAGACTCTGTCGTGCCGCCTCGCACGCGCACGACAGAGGTCTGCGCGCAGTCTGCGCGATGCCGGATGAACGAAGGTTGACGATCCATGAAATCAATACTTGTATCGAAGGAGACGATCTATTTACTGACGACGGCAGCTTCGTTGTCACGGGCACGCTCGCTCAGCAGTTTGTGCTGAATGTCGGTGAAGCGCGACCATTGGCGTTGCCATTCAGACGGTTGCGAGACACGCATCAGTTGCACCGCGGTGACCTTGTATTCCGGGCAGTTGGTTGCCCAGTCGGAATTGTCTGTGGTCACTACGTTGGCGCCGGACTCGGGAAAATGGAAGGTGGTGTACACCACGCCCGGCTGCACGCGGTCGGTCAGGGTGGCGCGCAGCACCGTTTCGCCCGAGCGGCTTTGCACGCCGACCCAATCGCCTTCGGATACGCCGCGGTCTTCGGCGTCCTGGGGATGCATTTCCAGCACGTCTTCGCTGTGCCAGGCCACATTGTGCGTGCGGCGGGTCTGGGCGCCCACGTTGTACTGAGACAGAATGCGCCCCGTCGTCAGTAGCAGCGGGAACTTGCGTGTGCTGCGCTCATCCGACGGGACGTATTTGGTGATCATGAATTTGCCTTTGCCCCGGACGAATTCATCAATATGCATGATGGGCGTGCCATCGGGCGCAGCCTCGTTGCAGGGCCATTGCAGGCTGCCCATTTGATCGAGTTTGGCGTAGGTCACACCGGTGAACGTAGGCGTGAGCCGGGCGATCTCGTCCATGATTTCGCTGGGGTGCGCGTAGTTCATGGGATAGCCCAGCGCATTCGAGAGTGCGACGGTGACTTCCCAATCGGCCATGCCGTTGCGAGGCTCCATGACTTTGCGCACGCGCGAGATGCGGCGTTCGGCATTGGTGAAGGTGCCGTCTTTTTCCAGGAACGATGAGCCGGGCAGGAAGACGTGCGCGTATTTGGCCGTTTCGTTCAGGAACAGGTCCTGGACCACGATGCATTCCATTGCCGCCAGCGAGGCAGCCACGTGCTGCGTATTGGGATCGGACTGCACGATGTCCTCGCCCTGGCAGTACAGTCCCTTGAAACTGCCGCCCAACGCGGCCTCGAACATGTTGGGGATGCGCAGGCCCGGCTCGGGTTGCAGGGTGACGCCCCAGTCGGCCTCGAATTGCGCACGTGCTGCGTTATCGGAGACGTGACGGTAACCCGGCAGCTCATGCGGGAACGAGCCCATGTCGCAGGAGCCTTGCACGTTGTTCTGGCCGCGCATGGGGTTCACGCCTACGCCTTCGCGGCCGATGTTGCCCGTGGCCATGGCCAGGTTGGCGATGGCCATGACGGCGGTCGAGCCTTGGCTGTGTTCCGTGACGCCCAGGCCGTAATAGATCGATCCATTGCCGCCTGTGGCGTAGAGTCGGGCCGCGCCGCGCACATCCGTCGCAGGCACGCCTGTGATGTCTGCAGTGGCTTCTGGCGAATTTTCGGGGCGCGCCACAAAGTCGCGCCATTCGTTAAAGGCTTTGGCTTCGCAACGTTGTGCCACGAAGTCCTCGGCGACCAGGTTTTCCGTGACGATGACATGCGCCAGCGCGGTCAACAAAGCGACGTTGGTGCCGGGACGCACGGGCAGGTGATAGTCGGCCTTGATATGCGCCGAGTTCACCAGCTCGATGCGGCGCGGATCGATGACGATCAAGCGCGCGCCCTGGCGCAGACGGCGCTTCAGGCGCGACGCAAAGACCGGATGCGCGCTGCTGGGATTCGAGCCCATCAGGACGACCACATCGGTATGCATGACCGAATCAAATGTCTGCGTGCCCGCGGATTCACCCAGGGTCTGCTTCAGGCCATAGCCGGTCGGCGAATGGCAGACGCGGGCGCAGGTGTCGACGTTGTTGGTGCCAAAGGCCGCACGAACGAGTTTCTGTACGAGCCAGGTTTCTTCGTTGGTACAGCGCGAGGATGTGATGCCCCCGATGGAATCGCGGCCATACGTGGCCTGCAGGCGGCGGAATTCCGACGCGGTGTAGGCGATGGCTTCTTCCCACGAGACCTCGCGCCAGGGATCCGTGATGTGTTTTCGGATCATGGGCTTGAGCACGCGTTCCTTGTGCGTGGTGTAGCCCCAGGCGAATCGGCCCTTGACGCAGGCATGGCCGCGATTGGCCTGGCCGTCTTTCCAGGGCACCATGCGCACGACTTCCTGGCCTTTCATTTCGGCCTTGAAACCGCAACCGACACCGCAATAGGCGCAGGTCGTGATGACCGAGTGTTCGGCCTGGCCCATCATGATGACGGATTTTTCTTGCAGGGTAGATGTCGGGCATGCCTGGACACAGGCGCCGCAGGAAACGCAATCGCTTTCCAGGAACGATTGGTTCTGGCCGGCGGTCACGCGCGAGGCAAAGCCCTTACCGGAAATCGTCAACGCGAATGTGCCCTGGGTTTCCTCACAGGCGCGCACGCAACGGTTGCAGACGATGCATTTGGACGGATCGTAGGAAAAGTATGGATTGGACGCGTCGGTTTCGTCTTTCAGATGATTGGCGCCGTCGTAGCCATAACGCACCGCGCGCAATCCCACTACGCCTGCCATGTCCTGCAGCTCGCAGTCGCCGTTGGCAGGGCAGGTCAGACAGTCGAGCGGGTGGTCGGAGATATAAAGCTCCATGACGCCGCGCCGCAGATCATGTAGTTTGGGCGTTTCGGTGGCGACTACCATGCCGTCTTCGACGGGCGTGGTGCATGAGGCGGGATAGCCGCGCCGGCCCTCGATCTGCACCAGGCACAAACGGCACGAGCCAAAAGGCTCCAGGCTGTCGGTGGCGCAGAGTTTCGGGATGTTGATACCGGCCTCGGCCGCGGCACGCATGACGGAGGTGCCTTCGGGGACGGAGATTTCCTGGCCGTCGATAGTCAGGGTAACGAGGCGGGCATCCGCTTGTGTGCCGCGGGCGGGCGTGCCCAGATCGCGGTCGCGTTTGATGACGGTTTCGAGCATGGCGGGTCTCGTTCGAATCAGGCCTGATGAGAGGCGGTTGGGTTGCCGGACGTGGCAGGCGCTGCGATGCCGAAGTCTTCAGGGAAATGGTTCAGCGCGGATAGCACCGGGTAGGGCGTCATGCCGCCCAATGCACAGAGCGAGCCGCCCAGCATGGTGTCGCACAGATCGCGCAGCAGATGAATGTGCTGCTCGTGTTGCGGGCCGCGGGCACGGATTTTGTCCAGCGTTTCCTGTCCGCGTACCGCACCGATGCGGCAGGGCGTGCATTTGCCACAGGACTCGACGGCGCAGAACTCCATGGCATAACGCGCCATGCGGCTCATGTCGACCGTATCGTCAAAGGCGACAATGCCGCCATGGCCTACCATGGCCGAGATCTTGACGTATGCCTCGTAGTCCAACGGTACATCCCATTGGGATTCAGGGAGGTAGGCGCCTAGCGGACCACCGACTTGTACTGCGCGCAGAGGCCTGCCCGAGGCACTGCCGCCGCCGTAGTCGTACAGCAACTCGCGCAGTGTGATGCCGAATGCGACTTCGACCAGGCCGCCGTGTTTCAGATTGCCCGCCAGTTGGAAGGGCAGCGTGCCTTGTGAACGGCCCATGCCATAGTCGCGGTAATACGCAGCCCCGCGCGCCAGAATCACGGGCACCGTGGCGAGCGAAATCAGGTTGTTGATGACGGTGGGTTGGCCGAACAATCCGGAGATCGCGGGTAACGGAGGCTTGGCGCGCACGACACCACGTTTGCCCTCCAGGCTTTCGAGCAGCGACGTTTCCTCGCCGCAGATATAGGCGCCGGCGCCTTTGCGGACCTCGAGGTCAAAACGTTTGCCGCTGCCTTGTATATCGTCACCCAGCCAGCCTGCATGGTGAGCCCGGGCGATGGCTGCATTGAGCGTGTCGATGGCTTGGGGGTATTCCGAACGGACATAGATATAGCCGTAGGTCGCGCCGACCGCCAGGCCGGCGATGGTCATGCCTTCGATCAACAGAAAGGGATCGCCCTCCATGATGAGCCTATCGGAGAAAGTACCGGAGTCGCCTTCGTCCGCATTGCAGACGATGTATTTCTGCGGCGCGGGTGTGGTCAGGACGGTTTTCCACTTGATGCCCGTCGGAAAGGCGGCACCGCCTCGCCCGCGCAATCCGGACGTCGTGACTTCCTCGACGATCTGCTCCGGCGTCATCGTCAGTGCCCGCCGTAAGCCTTGCAACCCGTCGTGAGCGAGGTAGTGGTCCGTGGACAACGGATCGGTGATGCCGACTCGGGAAAACGTCAGGCGCTGCTGGTTTTTGAGATAGGGAATCGCTTCGGTCAATCCCAGATTCAGGGGATGCGCGCCGCCATGCAGCCAATCGGCTTCGAACAGGCTGGCGACGTCTTCGACCTGGACAGGGCCATAGGCGATGCGGCCCGCCGGCGTCACGATTTCGGCCAGTGGCTCCAGCCAAAGCATGCCGCGCGATCCGTTGCGCACTAGCTGGATCGTGAGATTGCGGCGGCGGGCTTCTTGTTCGATGGCCAGCGCGACGGCGTCGGCGTCCATGGCCAGTGCCGCTGCATCGCGGGGCAGGTAGATGGTGATGATGTCAGGTTTGGCTGAAACGCCTGTCGACGATGCGGCGTTGACGCCATCAGTCGTCACAGTGGCGTCAACGGATGCGACGGTGGGCTGTGAGGGAGCGGTGTTCAAGCTGTTGCCTCCTGAGTGCGTTGCATCGCGCGATCCAGAATGCGGTCAAGCTTGTCGGGCGTGACGCGCGCATGAGGTTTGCCATCCAGCATGACCGCGGGGGATTGCGCACATAGCCCCAGGCAATACACGGGCTCAAGGGTGACGGTGCCATCGCTCGTCGTGCCATGAAAATCACAGCCCAGGGCCTGCCGTGCATGGTCGGCCAAGCCCTCGGCGCCCATGGCTTGGCAGGATTCTGCGCGGCAGACTTCCAGTACGTGCTGGCCAGCGGGTTCGGTACGGAAATGGGGATAAAAACTCACGACGCCATGGACTTCGGCGCGGGACAGGTTCAGGGCCTCGGCGATGGTGGGAACCGCGTCGGCCGGAATACAGCCGAGCTGGTCTTGCACGTCGTGCAAGATCGGCAACAGTGCGCCGGGTTGGCCTCGCCACTGCGTGGCGGCCTGCGCAGCGGCTTTGACGGCCGGCGTGGCTGACTGACGAGCGGCCGAGAGGGCCGACTCACCGCCGCGTGCACCGGCGCTGCCGGGGGGATTCGGCGTTGCCTGAGGGGTGGACATGCAGATCTCCTGGAGGCGGCTTTGTGATCGTGCCGCGTCGGTTTCTTATTGCTAGCTGCTTGCATTGATAATATGCTTTGTAAAGCATATAAAATGAACGCAACGTGCTCATTGGCCGTACTGTAAACACCTAACTTACGGTGTTCAATAGGAAATTAATGACATATAAGTTCCGAATCGGGCTGCGCCCGCAATGGGTACTGGAGGGAGACGCCGAGCACCCGCCTCAGGCGCTGCATGACATGTTGGCGTTGCTGTCCGCGATCGATGCGACAGGCAATATCGCCGGCGCCTGCCGCGCCTGCAGTCTGTCGTACCGGCACGCCTGGGGGGTGTTGCGTCGATTCGAGGCCCTATTCGGCACGCCGCTGTTGATCACCAATCGTCGTCAGGGCACGAAGCTGTCGCCGTTTGCACAGCGCTTGTTGTGGGCCAACCGCCGTATCGAGGCCCGGTTGATGCCCACACTGGAGAGCCAGGCATCCGAGCTGCAGGAAGAACTGGAAAAACTGCTGCCCGAGACGATGCCGCACCTGCGCCTGCACGCGAGCCATGGTTTCGCGGTAGAAGCGTTGATGCAGCACATGAGCGGACGGCAGTCCGGCCTGGAACTGCGTTATCGCACGGCGATCGAGGCGCTGGCTGCGCTGGAGCGCAACGAATGCGATCTGGCGGGTTTCCAGGTGCCGAGCGGTGCGTTCGAGGGGCCTATCCTGGCGCGTTACGCGCAATGGTTGTCGCCGGATGATTATCTGTTGATTCATCTGGCGGTGCGCAACACGGGCTTGTTTGTGATGCCCGGTAATCCGAAGCATATTCGCGGTATGGCGGACCTGGCGCGGCCGGATGTACGTTTTGTAAATCGGCAGATCGGCTCCAGCACCCGTTATCTGGTGGGATTGATGCTGGAGGAAGCAGGCGTATCGGTCAGCGAGGTGCAGGGGTACGAGACCAACGAGTTCACCCATATGGCGATCGCGGCACATATTGCCAGCGGGATGGCCGATACGGGTGTTGGCGTTGAAACGGCCGCCGGACGGTTCGGATTGGATTTCATCCCGCTGGTGCTGGAGCGATATTTCTTTGCCATACGCCGCGAGTCGCTGGAAACGCCCGCCATGCAGGACCTGCTGAGCATCATGCGAGGCCATGAGTACCTGTCGTACGTGCGCCAATTGGTGGGCTACGATACGACGAATACGGGGCAGTTACAGACTTTGCACGAGGCATTCGGCCGATAGAAAGAGTTCCGCGCCATTGCGCGATATGATATTTCAATGAGCAAAGTTATTTTCCTGACCGATCACACTGCGTCGCGAGCCGCCCAGCTGCCGCAGTCAGCATTGCCGCCACCAGGGCAGCCGGCGCAGGATAAGTTTGCCAGGCCGATGCGCGATTTGCGGATTTCGGTCACGGATCGCTGTAATTTCCGCTGTACGTACTGCATGCCGCGCGAGGTGTTCGACGGCAACTATGCGTTCATGCCGCATTCGGCGATGCTGTCGTTCGAGGAAATCACTCGTGTGGCGCGATTGGGCGTACAACTGGGTGTCCAGAAAATCCGGCTGACGGGCGGCGAACCGCTGCTGCGTAAAAATATCGAAATCCTCATCGGTATGCTGGCCGAATTGCGCACGCCAGAGGGCAGGCCGCTGGAATTGACCTTGACGACTAACGGCACCTTGTTAGGCCGTAAAGCAGCGGCGTTGAAACAGGCGGGGTTGACGCGGGTGACGGTGAGCCTGGATGCGCTGGATGCCGAGATGTTTGCTCGGCTGAGCGACAGTACGTTCACGCCGGATGACGTGTTGCGCGGCATCGATGCGGCGGCCGAGGCGGGACTGGCGCCTGTCAAGGTCAACATGGTGGTGCGCCGCGGACTGAACGATGACCAGATAGTGCCGATGGCAAGGCATTTCCGGCATACCGGCCATGTGCTGCGATTCATCGAATATATGGATGTGGGCAACACCAACGGATGGAATTTGCAGGAGGTCGTGCCCAGCGATGAGGTACTGCGCAGCATTTCGGAGCAGTACCCGTTGCGGGCACTGGATGCCGAGGTGATGGGCCGTGTGGCAGAGCGTTGGGCCTATACCGATGGCGGCGGCGAAATCGGCGTGATCTCCAGCGTCACGCATGCATTTTGCAGCGGATGCACACGTGCACGGTTGTCGCCGGAAGGCAAAATCTTTCTGTGTTTGTTTGCATCGCAGGGGCACGATCTGCGTACGCTGTTACGCAGCGGCGCAGACGATGAGCAGGTCGCGCGTGCGATGGCCGGGATTTGGGCGCAGCGCGATGATCGATACTCTGAACTGCGGGGACGCGGCGTGCCGATTGTGCCGCAGGGTGAGCGCAAGGTAGAGATGAGCTATATCGGCGGGTGACTCGATTTCAATCGATGCACAAAAAAGGCGGCTGTGAAATAGCCGCCTTTTTTCATGCTGATTTGACGGGTTACGCCAGCCAATGCGCCACGTCGTAGTACTTCACGATATCGCCATCGTTGACGGTTTCTCCTGCCGGGGTACGCGCCAGCCCGCTTGCCCAGGGCATGGAGCTGATCACTGATGAGTCCTGGTTTGCGTAAGGCACGAGTTCTGGTGCGCCTTCGGCGGTTTGGCGCCATTGCACACGCAGAAATTCCTCGCGGCTGTCTTTGTGCGGGCGCGACAGGCGCAGCGCTGCGGCGCTGACTTGCGGAAATAGGTTGGTCCGCCCTTGCATGCGCCGCACCAGCGGCGAGACCAGCATGGCGTATACCGCATAGACCGAGACGGGATTGCCCGGCAGGCAGACAACGGGTTTGCCGTCGATATGGGCCAAGGCGACCGGCTTGCCCGGTTTCATACGGACTTTCCAGAGCGCCAGTTTGCCGCCCAGGGACTCCAGTACGGGTTTGACGAGATCCTTTTCACCAACGGACACGCCGCCGATGCTCAACAGCAGATCGCAGTCGGCCAGGATGGTGGTGATGGCGGCGCGCAGGTCGGGTTCGTTGTCGCGGGCATGCAGCACGTGTATCGCCTGCGCGCCCGTTTTCTGCACCAGGGCGGCCAGCATGGGGCCATTGCAGTTGTAGATCTGCTGCGCGGCGCGTGTTTCGCCGGGATGAACCAGTTCGTCGCCGGTGGTCAGGATGCCCACGCGTAATGGCGCAAATACTTGAACCTGCGTCAGCCCTTGAGAGGCCAGGAGCGCGATATGCGCGGCCTCCAGCACGGTGCCGGNGGCCAGCAGGGGCNGGCCGGCGGTGGTGTCCATACCGCGTTTGCGTACGAATTCTCCGGCCTTTGGAGCTTGCAGGATGTGGACCTGTCCGTCGGATTCGCGGGTGTTTTCCTGGATGACGATGGTGTCGGCGCCGTCGGGGATCAAACTGCCCGTGAACAGCCGCGTGGCCTGACCCGGAATCAGCGCGGCCGGCATTTCGCCTGCATAGGTCCGTTGCTGTACAGGCAGGACGGCATCAGGCTGGTAATCCGCGTAGCGGATGGCATAGCCATCCATGGCGCTGTTATCGGCGGGAGGCAGATCCAGCGTGGCTGCCAGATTGACCGCCAGGACACGGCCCACGGCGTGGGCCAAGGATACGGTTTCGTGGCGAGTGACCGGCGCGGCCGCCTGGGCCAGCAGGGTTTGAGCACTCTCGAAATCTAGCAGATCGTTATTCATGCGATGTACGTCGGACAGGACAGTATGGGGCTAGCGGCGAAGGGAATTGGGGGCATGCGAGTCGTTCCAGGCCTCGGTGCGCTCCTGGTCGGATTGGCGGGACTCGACCCAGAAACTGCTGCCGTCGGACAGGGTTTCCCGTTTCCAGAACGGTGCGCGGGTTTTCAACGCGTCGATCATGTATTCGCAGCCCCGGAACGCGTCGCCGCGATGGGCGCTGGCGGCCGCCACGAAGACGATCTGGGCGCTGCGGGGCAGGGCGCCGACACGATGGGCGATGACGGTACCGGCCAGATTCCAACGCTCGCGCGCCGTATCTGCGATTTCATGCAACTGGCGTTCGCACATGCCGGGATAGTGCTCCAGGAACAGTGTCTCGGTCGCTTGATCCGAGGAAAAGTCGCGCACATAGCCTGTGAACGTGACGATCGCACCTGCCTGGGCGCCGACCTGCTCGCGCAGACCCGCCAGCAATGCCGTGCTGTCGAAGTCGGCTTCCTGAACGATGATCATGGTGTCAGCCTCCCGTGACGGGTTCGAAAATCGCGACCTCGTCGCCCGGCTGGATCGAGGCGGTGGCTTTGGCGTGGTTCTGGTTGATCGCCAGTTTCAGGCGTGCCGCCGGCGCCAGGTCCGGATACTGGGCCTGCAGGGCCTGCAGCAGTTCGGCGCCCGTTGTCGGCTCGGCCAGCGGCCAGGCTTCGTTGCGCTTGCCTACCAGTTCGGCGACCCGCGCAAAATACAGCAGATTAATGGTTGCGCCACTCACCGCTTTTTCCTCCTGCCTTGTATTCAAGGTGTATTTGTTCAATCAGGATGCCTTTGTCGGCAGCCTTGCACATATCGTAAATGGTGAGCGCCGCAACGCTGCAGGCGGTCATGGCTTCCATTTCGACGCCGGTTTTGTAGCGGGTGCGGCACGTAGCCCGGATCTCGACAGTATGGGTGTCGTCGTTCAGGGCGAACTCTACCCCGACAAAGGCCAATGGCAGGCTGTGACAGAGCGGGATCAGCTCTGCGCAGCGCTTGGCCGCCAGGACGGCGGCGACGCGGGCCGTGTTGAGCACTTCGCCCTTTCCCTGGCCCGGTTGGGTCAACAGGCCGTAGGCCACGGCGTTCATGCGTACGCGGCCAGCCGCAATGGCGATGCGGTCGGTTTCGGTCTTGGCGCCAACGTCAACCATGCGGATCTGGCCGGATTCGTCCAGATGGCTAAGCGTAGGAGATGAAGAGGACATGGGGTAGAAAAAATGTTAACGATTGAAAACGAAAGCGGGTTTTCGCCCGAGCCAGGCTTGGCTACACCCTATGATAGACGAGCTATGGTTCCGAGGGGATAATTGCCCTTGCCTATGCCCGGCTGTTCACACCAGGAGATTACGCATGGCCCTTACGATGCCCAGGTTGAGATTCACTCGGCGTCTTGCAAAAATCCTTCTGTGGATAGTGGCCATTATTCTTATTCTGTTCGGCGTGGCTGCCTGGCAGGTGCCCAAGGTGCTGCGTTCAGCGCTGACTGGCGATGTCGCCCAGTTGTTGGGCCGGCCGGTGCAGGTCGGTGATATCAGTTTTAATCCTTTTACGCTGACTGTGCGAGCGCAGGACCTGGCGATCGAACAGCCGGACGGCGCGACACCGCTGCTGCAGGTCGGGCAGATGGAGGCCAGCGCCTCGTGGGCGTCATTGTTCTGGTTTGCGCCGGTGGTGGACTCTGTGCGAGTGCAGCGGCCGCAGATCGCGTTGGTGCGTGAGGACAAGACCACATTCAATTTCTCGGATATCCAGAAAAAACTGGCCGATATGGCGGCGGCTCAGCCCGAGCCCGAAAAGAAAGACGAGGACGCCGGGCTGCCGCGTTTTTCTTTGAATAACCTGGTGCTGGAAGGCGGCGCGATCACCCTGGATGACAAGGTGACCGGCCGTAAACAACAGATCGACGAGATCACGCTCGGCGTGCCTTTTATTTCCTCGTTTGGCTATGCGACGGATATCGATGTCGAGCCGCTGGTGCATTTGCGTATTAACGGCAGTCCGCTCGATATGCGGGGCGTGGCCCGGCCGTTCGAGGCCGTGCCCTCGTCGACGTTGAATGTGGATTTTCGGGGGCTGGAGCTGGAAAAATGGGCAGATGTGTGGCCCATGGCTCTGCCGATCAAGGTCGAACGGGCATTACTGGATTCGAATCTGAAGGTCGTGTTCGAGCAGCCGCGCGACGCGGCGGCAAAGATCCTGGTGACAGGGGATGTGGGACTACGGCAATTGGATCTGCGCGAGGCCTCGGGCGCGTCGTTGGTCCAATGGAGCACGCTGGAGGTGCAGCGGGTCAGGCTCGATATGCTGGCCAAGCAGTTTTCGATCGGCCAGGTGGACATGTGGTCGCCGGTGCTGCAGACCAGCCGGGATGCGAATCAACAGCTGAATTGGCTGCGCGTGGTCGACAAGCTCAAGGCCTTGGGAGGACCGGCGACTACTGCGACGGCGAAAGCTGATAAGCCGGCTGCAGTTCGATCGGCGGAAGGTAAATCGGCCACTGATAAACCTGCTGCGGCGCAAGCCGCTGATGGCAAGCCGGTCAGTGATAAGGCGACTGTTGAGGCCAAGGCATCGGGACACAATGGCGTCGCCCCGCTGCAAGCCGTCGCGGCAACGACGACGGCCGCTGTTGCGCCTGCATCGAGCGTACCGAAGTCGAATACCACTGACGGGAATGCCGCCGTGGCGTCGGGAAATGCACCCGCCGCGCAGGACGAAGCCGCCACACCTGCTGCCAAGGCGCCGGACGAGTGGCAGATCGCGGTCGATGCGATCAATATTCACGATGCTGAACTGCGTGTGCAGGACGCGGTGACCAAACTCAACACCACCTTTGCGGGCGTGGCGGTCACGGTGGAAAGCGTGCAGTTTCCGCAGCCGGCGAAGCAGCCCATCAATTTGTGGCTGACGATGGATAACCCAGGAGACGGCGGCTGGATACGCTCGAAAGGTCCGCTGATGCTCAGCCCATTGAGCCTGAAGCTCGATTTTCGCGCTGGCCATCTGGGGCTGGCTCAATATGCGCCGGCAGTGCGCAGCCTGTCGCCGATCCAGGTACTGGATGGTTTGCTCGGCGTGCAAGGATTGATCACCGTGGCCCAACAGGGCAATGCGACGCAAGTCGCGGCGACGGGCGTCAAAGTTGATTTGTCTCAATTGGCCGCGCGTGACGAATCACAGAAACCGGCGGTGGATCTGGGTGTGAAACAGCTCAGCCTGGCGGCCGATCGGGTGGCGCTCGATGCCACGCCGACGCCGTTCACGCTGCAGGCCGCGGGTGTGCAGGGCGATGGCAGTCTGGCACTGCAGGGTACCTTGATCACGCAGCCTTTGGCGTTGCAAACCAAAGTGGATCTGCAGAATTTCAACGCGGCATCGTTGGCGGCTTATGGCGCGTCGAGTCTGAATGCGACGGTGCGCTCGTTGGTCGTGGGCGCTAATGGCGAAGCGGCATTCACGGCGGCGGCGGGAAATGCGCCGATGAAGGCCAATTGGAAAGGCGGCGTGGACATCACCGATCTGCATCTGGCGGATCGCGTGAACCGCGATGACTTTCTGCGCTGGAAAACCCTGGATCTGAGCGGCATGCAGGTGTCGGTCAACGGCGATCAGTTTGCCGCCAATCTGGGCGACATCACGTTGGATGATTTTTACGGCCGTATTCTGCTCAGTGCTGACGGTCGTTTGAACGTGATGGATCTGGTGGCCGAGCCGGGGCAGGCCGGCGGGTCGATTACTCAGGATACCCAGACGCGCGGACGCTCGGCACGCGAGGCCCAGGCCGCCAAGACCGGCAAACTGCCGGATATCGCCCTGAACAGCGTCACGCTGAAAAATGGCCGCATGACGTTCACCGATCACTTCGTCAAACCGAACTATACGGCCCAGCTTTCTCGTATCGAAGGCGGTTTGTCGGCAGTGTCGTCGCGTGCACCCAAACCTGCCAAGGTCAATGTGACGGGGCGTGTTTACGACACAGCACCCTTGTCGATCGGTGGGACGGTGCAGCCTTTTGCCGAGTTTCTATCCCTGGATTTGAAGGTCTCGGCCAAGGGAGTTGATTTACCCCGCTTTACGACGTATTCCTCGAAATATGTGGGCTATCCCATCAAGCGTGGCAAGTTATCGGTGGACTTGCAATACAAGTTGGAAGACCGCGCGTTGCAGGCCACGAATCATGTGGTGCTGAATCAATTGACGTTCGGCGACAAGACGAACAGCCCGGATGCGACGACCTTGCCTGTGATGCTGGCCGTATCCCTGTTGAAAGACAGCAAGGGCAACATCGATATCAATCTGCCGATTTCAGGCTCGCTGGACGATCCTGAGTTTTCGGTCGGCGGAATTATTCTGCGGGTGTTGGGCAATTTGCTGGTCAAGGCAGTGACCTCGCCGTTCTCGTTGCTGGCGTCGGCGTTTGGCGGTGGCGAAGAGCTGTCGTATATCAATTTCGAGCCTGGCAGCGCGGTGTTGGCCACAGATGCGGACGAACGGATTTCGACCCTGGCCAAGGCGCTGAATGATCGGCCAGCCCTGAAGCTGGATATCATCGGCCGCGCAGATCCGACGACGGATGAGGAGGGCTTGCGCCAAGCCTGGGTCGATCGTCAGATTCGCCGCGCCAAGGCTGAGGACACCTCGGGCAAAGGTAAAAAGCCTGATCTCTCTACGGTCACGGTATCGAGCGCCGAACGAGCCAAGTATCTCGAAGAAGTCTACGACGATACCGATATCGAGGAAAAACCGCGCAATTTCATTGGCATGGCCAAATCGATTCCAGCTGATCAGATGGAGTCTTTGCTGCGCAAGGCCGCACCGATCAATGAGCAGTCGCTGGAACGATTGGCGCAGGCGCGTGCGCAGGCCGTCTATGAAAAGCTGCAGGAGATCGGACCGGCCGACCGTATTTTCATTGTGACGCCTAATCTCGAGGGCGGCGCAGGCGAGGGCGAGGCTCTGCCCTCACGTGTGGAGTTTTCGTTGCAATGATGCACGGCAGTCAATGTGGTTCTTTCGTTGTCATCAAACGCAAGCCCTCGACTTGGCACTATGATGAGGGTTTGGCGGACGGCTCGCGTCCGCGTTTCTGCGTTCACTTGGAGATGTAAATGACGATCAAAGTCGGCGATCGCGTGCCTGATGGCACCCTGACTGAGTTTTTCGAGACCGAAGCCAATGGTTGCTCCCTGGGACCCAACGCTTTTCAGGTCGCAGATCTGGTCAAGGGCAAGACGATTGCCCTGTTCGCCGTGCCGGGCGCTTTTACGCCGACGTGTTCGGCTAAACACCTGCCAGGCTACGTCGAGCAAGCGGCAGCCCTGAAGGCCAAGGGCGTGGACGAAATCTGGTGCGTGTCGGTCAATGATGCGTTTGTGATGGGCGCATGGGGCCGCGAACAGCACACCGAAGGCAAGGTCCGCATGCTGGCCGATGGCGCAGCTCACTGGACGCGTGCGTTGGGTCTGGAGCTGGATCTGGATGCGCGTGGGATGGGCATTCGTTCGCAGCGTTATTCGGCGTTGTTGAAAGACGGCGTTGTGACGCAATTGAACGTCGAAGCGCCTGGCAAATTCGAGGTCAGCGACGCGGGCACGATGTTGTCGCAGCTTTAATTTTTTCCGCCCGGGGCTATCCCTGTCACCGGGCAGCCCCAGGGCAATTTCCTTGGCGGTGAGCCTGGACACAGGCACAGTCCTTGCGGGCGGCTTTGCGCCCGGCAAATTTGAGCGGCTTGCGCACCGCGTAGTGTGATGGCACGTTCCTGCATCCCATGTTGACCACGATTTCTTCTTTTTCGTCGCTTTATCTGGCGACGCTGCTGATGTTGATCGGCGGCGGTCTGTTCAATACTTACATGGGGTTGCGGCTGACTGCGCAGTCAGTCAGTGAGATCTGGATCGGTACGTTGATTGCCGGGTATTACCTGGGGCTGGTGTGCGGCGCGCGGCTGGGACACAAGCTGATCATCCGGGTGGGGCATATCCGGGCTTTTGTGGCCTGTGCGGCGATTTCGACTTGCATGATTCTGGCGCAGATCGTGGTCGACTACATGCCGGTCTGGCTGGTGTTTCGCCTGGTCGCCGGGATCGTCATGGTGACCGAGTTGATGGTCATCGAAAGCTGGCTCAACGAACAAACAGAAAATCATCAACGCGGCCGTGNGTTTTCGGTCTATATGGTGGTGTCCGGGTTGGGCACGGTGCTGGGGCAATTGGTGCTGACCGCGTATGGCTCGCTGGATGAGCAGCCGTTGGTGTTGGTGGCGGTTTGTATGGTGCTGTGCCTGGTGCCGATTGCGGTGACGGCGCGTTCTCACCCGCCGACGCCTGTGCCGGCGCCTCTGGACTTTCCGTTTTTCCGCGAACGGGTGCCGTTGTCGTTGACGGTGTTGTTTGTTGCGGGGAATCTGTCGGGGGCATTTTATGGCCTGGCCCCCGTTTTTGCATCGAAGTACGGGATGACGACGTCGCAGTCGGCACTGTTTGTGGCGGCGGGGGTGACCGCAGGCTTGTTGTCGCAATGGCCGATGGGGTGGTTGTCGGATCGGATCAATCGCGCGGGGTTGATTCGTTTTAATGCGTGTCTATTGGTGTTGTTGCCAGCGGTGCTGTGGGGGTGGTTGACGTTTCCGTTCTGGGCGTTGGTGTTGCTGTCATGTGTGTTCGGGGTGTTGCAGTTCACGCTGTATCCGCTGGGGGCGGCGTTTGCCAACGATCATGTGGAGTCGGACCGGCGCGTGAGCCTGAGCGCGGTGTTGTTGATGACTTATGGGGTGGGGGCTTGTCTCGGCCCGCTCGTGGCGGGGGCGTTGATGTCGGTGGGCGGGCCGAATATGTTCTATGTGTTTGTGTCGGCCTGCGCATTGATTCTGGTGTGGCGAGTGCGGCCGGCACGGGTGACGGGAGCGCATCAGGTGGATGAGGCGCCGGTGCATTTTGTGCCGATGCCGGATAGTTTGCAGAGTTCGCCGGCCTCGGTGACGTTGGATCCTCGGGTGGATATCGAGGCGGATGCGGCGATGGAGATGGTGTCGCCGGAGCCGGATGTGGTGCAGGTGCCGGCTTCTGCGGATGTCACGGAGACCGCTGCGGCTGACCCGGTGCTCAATGAGGTCACGGCCGCGGCAGAGGCTGACGACGAACGCTCAGCGCAGGCTGGCGGGCGGTCTTGAGGCGCCGGGCAGAGCCTTCGTTGCCTACTTCTGGTCAATCATCCAGTTGGCAAAGGTGCTGAACGGCAGCGTGGCCGCTCGTGCCGGATCGCTGACCAGGTAATAGCCGTCGCCGCTGCGCGCACTGTGCGCCAGGGGCTGTACCAATTGGCCGGTGGCAAAGTCCTGGGTGATATAGGCGCGCTGCGTCACGGCGATGCCCAGACCCTCGGCGGCGGCCTGTAGGCACAGCACCGCGTTGGCCAGCGAGATAAAGCGCGTGTCGCTGTTTGCGGCCAGGCCGATCGATAGCAACCAGCGATCCCAACAGTCCGGCGCAATCATCGAATTCAACAAGGTTTCACCCAACACGTCCTCGGGCGTGCGCAGGCGCTTGGCCAGCGATGGTGCGCAGGCCAATACCAGCTCGTCGGGAAACAGCAAATCGGCGCGCAGTCCCGGCCAGTTGCCATTGCCCCGCCGCACGACGAAATCGGCGTTGTGCAGGTCAGTGTCATCGGCGCGAGCGACCGTGGCAACCTCAATGTCGATATTGTCGTGTTGCGCGTATAGCGAGCCCAGCCGGGGCATGAGCCATTTGATGGCGAGGCTGGGAATGACTTTGACCCGAATGCGGGGGTTGGCGCCGGCCTCGCCGGCCTTGGCCAGCACCGACTCGAGCTGATCGAACAAGTGGGCGGCCTGTATGGCCAGTTCGGTACCTGCTGTCGTGAAACCAATGTCGCGACCGCTTTTTTGCACCAATCGCACGCCCAGGTCTGCTTCCAGCCGGCGCAACTGATGGCTGACTGCGCTCGGTGTGATGTGCAGGAGTTCGGCGGCCCGGCCCACGCCGCCGCCGCGATGCACGGCATCTAGTACGCGCAGTGGGCCGAGGCGGTTTCTCAGTTTGTGCATTGTTGAGATGGATTCAATGATTGAGAAATAAGTTTCCACAGACATCAGAGAGGAAGCGGCCTACAGTCTGTCCTATCCAATAAAACCAAATCAAGTGTCGGATTGGTGTTAGCGCTGCGGTATCGCCGCTGGCCATCCTGCCACGAGGAGACAGAATGACCAAGTTTCATCGACGCCGGGCAATCGCCCGCGTACTGATCCCGTTTGCCTGCGTCGCACTTTTTGGGGGCTTGCGCGCCGAGGCGGCTTATCCCGAGCGTCCCATCAAACTCATTGTGCCGTTTGCCGCGGGCAGTGCGGCCGATACGTTGTCGCGCGTGGTGGCCACGGCCTTGAGCGAGCAACTCGGCCAGCCTCTGGTGGTAGACAACAAAGGTGGGGCGGGCGGCACGATCGGCACGGTGGACATTGCGCGTTCCAAGCCCGATGGCTACACGCTGGGTATCGCCGCGCAGGGGACTTTTGTCAACAACCAAGTGCTCTACAGTTCGCCAGGGTACGACTCCATCAAGGATTTCAGTTTCATCAGCGTGATCGCTGATGTGCAGAATCTGTTGGTCGTGTCCGAGAAATCGCCTTATCAGAGCGCGCCGGCGCTGCTGGAAGCGATCAAGGCCAAGCCGCCGGAGACTTTCCGCTACTCATCCAGCGGTGTGGGCACCAGTCACCATATCGCCGGCGCTACCGTCGCGCAGTATCTCGACAAGCCGCTCATGCATGTGCCCTATACCGGCGCGCCGCAAGGCTTGAGCGCGATCCTGAGCGGTGATGTGGACATGGGCCTCTACAACATGCCCGCGGCCATGGGCCTGGTGAAATCGGGCAAGCTGCGGCCGCTCGCCGTCACCGGGCCCAAGCGCTCGAGTTTGTTGCCTGACGTCCCTACGCTGGACGAGAGCGGTCTGCAAGGCTATTCGATCACGCTCTGGTGGGGTCTGGTGGGTCCGGCCCAACTGCCGCCCGACATTTCCGCGCATCTGTATGCCGCGCTGGACAAGGTCATGAGCAATCCGGCGTTGCGTGAGAAGCTGATCGGCCTGGGGTTCACTTTGCCCGATACGCCTCTTCCCCAGCCCGCCGCTTTCGAAGCGCTGGTGCGCCAGGATCTCGCCACCTGGATCCCGGTCCTGCAGAAATTGGGCACGTCGGCGCAGTGACGCCGCGGTAACTTACGAAGGAAACTCCTACTGTGCGATCCCTTTTAGTGACGCCGCCTTTGGCGCGTCAACTGGCCGACCTCGTCCTGTCGACCCGTGATGGCGACCTCCCGGCTTTGGCTCTCGAACATGCCAAGATGAGCCTGGCCAGCACGCTTGCCAGTGCCGCCGCGGGGTACGGTATCGAATCGGCCCGCATTATCCGCGAGCTGGATCTGGCAGATAGCGGCACGCCGATGGCGACTGTGTGGTTTGACAATGCCCGGTTGCCACTGGCGAGCGCGGCACGTGTGAACGCAGTGGCCAGCGATGCGGCCGCGTCAGATGATAGCGATATGCGTAGCATCGCGCACATCGGCACCATTGTCTCCAGTGCGGCGTTGGCCGTGGGCGAACGTGAGGGATCGAGTGGCCAGGATGTGCTGACCGCTATGGTGCTGGGCTATGAGATCGCCGGACGCATTGACGAGTCACTGACCCCCGGCCGCATGCAGCGTGGGTTTCACGGTTCGTTTTCCACGGTGTTTGGCGCCTGTGTGGCCGCCGGCCTGTTGTTGCGGCTGGATGCGCATCGGCTCGCTCACGCTATCGCGCTTTCGGCGACCTCGATCGGTGGTATGGCGATCGCGGCCGATACCAGTTGCGCGCGGGAGTATCACGCCGGGCTGGCCGCCAGCACGGGCATCCGAGCTGCGTTGGCGGCACAGTCAGGTTTCGAGGGTGAGTTGGCTGTGTTCGAGCAGCCGCGCGGGTTTCTCGATGCGTTGGGTGGGCAGGCGCGCGAGGACATCGTGCGCGACTGGGGGATGTCTTGGGACATTGTGACCGACATGGCCATCAAACTGATGCCGGGCGCACATCCTTTTCATGCAACCGCCGAAGCCGCGGCCGAGGCCGCACGGGCTGGCGGCCGCGTCAGTCCTGACGACGTTGCGCGCATCGTTGTGTCGGCGGCAGTGCAGTGGACCGATTTCAAGGGAAAACCCCATCCTCGTAATCTGGTCGACGCCGCTCACAGTCTGCATTATTTCGTCGCCGCGGCCATTGCCGATGACGGCTTTGCTTGGCAACACATGGACGCGGCCAAGATGGCTGATCCCGTGATCGCAGCGTTGCAGGACAAAGTCGAGTTTGATCCCGACCCGCCGCCACTGCCGGATCGCTTTCCTCATCGGCATGGCGGCAGTGTCACGATACATATGAAGGACGGCGCTATGCGTCACGCCACCTGCGTAGCGCCGCGTGGCGCCGGCGTGCGTGGCCTCGATTGGCGAGATGTAGAAGACAAGTTTTTTCAGCTGTTCCCGCGTGCGGGAATGCCCACGGACGCGGCCGAGACCTGCCTGGAAGCGATCGCGCATCTGGAGCGCGCCGACGCGGTCCATTCGCTGACGCGCTTGCTAAGCAGGCGTTGAGGTTTTTTTTTGAAGAAGGCCGCAAAGGCCATCATGCAAGGAGACAACAACATGAAACGACGCATCGCATCCGCGCTTGCCAGTATTGCTTTGTGCCTTGGCGTGAGTCACGCGGCCCTGGCCGATGACGCCTTTCCTTCCAAACCGGTCACTATCATCGTGGGCGTGGCTCCCGGCGGTAGCCTGGACGCCCTGGCCCGGTTGTTGGCCACAGAGCTTGGAAAAGTCACGAATAACACCTTTGTGGTGGAAAACGTCACCGGCGCGGGCGGGCTGTTGGGTTTTCAGCGGCTGGTTCGATCGGCGCCTGATGGCTACACGCTGATGTTCAGTAATCAATCCATGGTCCTGATCCCTTTGCTTTATCCCAAGGCCGGTTTGAACATCGTCAAGGACACGACAGCGATCGGCACAGTCGCCAATGTTCCCATGGTGCTCAGTGTGAGCAATCAGAGTGGTATCCAGGATCTACCTTCGATGTTGGCGGGCATGCGTAGTGGTGCGCTCAAGCTGTATTTTGGTTCGGGCGGCCCGGGCACGACCGCGCATCTGGCTGAGGCGTTGTTCTTGCGCATGGCCAATGTGCAGGCCGAACTGCTGCAGTATCGCGGTTCGGGGCCGGCGATTACCGATTTGATGGGCGGCACCATTCAGTCAGTGCTGGATCAGACAGTCACCATGCTGCCGCTGCACAAAGGCAAACAGATCAAGGCCATCGCTGTGGCGTCCAAGGAGCGTTTGCCGCAGATGCCGGACGTGCCGACTTTTGCCGAGGGCGGTCTGCCACAGTTCGATCTGCAGATATGGAACGGCTTGGTCGGGCCCAAGGATATGCCCAAGGATGTGGTCGAGAAACTTTCCGAGGCAGTGACCAAGGCGGTGCAGACACCAGCGTTCCGCGAGCGTATCGATACGCTCGCCGCGCAGATTCCCGCGGATGACGAACGCAGTCCCGCGGGGTTTGCGCGCACCCTGCAACGCGACCAGAAGCAATTCGCCGAGCTGGCCAAGCAGATCGGCCTGGAACCTCGCTGATCCAATCCCCGCGACGGCGCAGCAACTCGACGGCATAGCGTGGACGCGGCTTTCCGCGTCCCACAATTGGAGAACAGACATGAGTGAGACGATTTACGGATTCATCGGATTGGGAAATATGGGTGGCCCCATGGCGAGACGCTTGCTCGAGGCGGGCAACGTGCTTCACGTGACCGATAGCGACCCGGCGGTGATGCACCGCCTGGCGGCCTGCGGCGCCGTGGCCCACGACAACGCGCAGGACGTGGGCCGCGCGGCCGATGTGGTATTCCTGAGCTTGCCCGATGGCAAGGTGGTCGAGAGCGTGCTGAGTGGCGAGCAGGGATTGGCGCGGGCGAATCGCGTCAAGTGCGTGGTGGATTTGTCGACCATTGGCCCCGTGGCGGCGCAGCGTGCTTTCGACATTCTGGCCGCGCAGGGCATCGAGTACGTCGATGCGCCCATCAGCGGCGGCCCAACTGGAGCCGAACGCGGCACGCTGGCAGTCATGGTCGCTTGCGCGCCGGCGCGCTACGAGGCGTTGACGCAGGTGTTGGGCCATTTCGGCAAGCCGTTTTATCTCGGCGCCGAGGCGGGTCAGGCTCAGGTGATGAAGTTGGCGAACAATCTGCTGTCGGCGACCGCCGTTGCCATTACGTCGGAGGCCATGGCGCTGGGCGTCAAGGCGGGCTTGGATCCGAGCGTCATGATCGACGTAATCAATGCGGGCTCCGGCCGCAACTCTGCCACCATGGAAAAATTCCCCAAGGCGGTGCTGACCGGCACGTTCAACGTGGGCTTTGCGGTCCGCTTGGCACACAAGGATGTGCGCCTGTGCCTGGAAGAGGCCGAGCGCCACGGCGTGCCGATGGTAGTGGGTTCATCGGTGCGCGAGATGCTGGTGATGACTACCGCTATCTGCGGCCACGACGCGGACTATACCGATGTGGCCCGCGTCGTGGAGGATTGGGCCGGCGTGAAAGTGCGTGCGAAATCCTAGGCAGTAGGCGCGACGTCCAGCCGCACGATCTTGCCTTCCAGGTCCGCACTGGGGGCGGGATAGCGTTGCATCACCATGGGGTCGTGGCCCGGCACGATATGCGCCTCGGAGTCTGCCATGGCGCGAACGATGGCATAGCCCTCCAGCATATCGGCCACGTTGTGTACTAACGGAAAAGGCGCGTTGCGCCCGATGTTGCCGTACAGGTGCGAGGCGTCCGACGCCAGTACGACCCACCCCCGCTGCGTCCAGACGCGCACGATCTGCAGACCTGCGGTGTGGCCACCCACCAGGTGCAGCGTCAGCCCGGGCGTCAGCTCAACGGTGCCACGATGAAATTTCACGCGCTCGGCATAAACCTTGCGGACAAAGGTGACGACGTCCTCGATGTCGTAAGGGTGGCGCATCGCTGCGTGACACATGCAGCGGCCGGTCGCATAGGCGGCTTCCGCGTCCTGCACATGCAGGGTGGCGGCAGGGAAATCGCCCAGCGTGCCGGCATGGTCATAGTGCAAATGCGTGATGATGATGTCGCGTATCGAGGCTGCGTCGATGTCCAGCAGCGCCAGCCCCTGCGCTGGGCGCAGCAGCAACTGGCGTCCGCGCTGGGTGGCGGCCTCTTCGCCGAACCCGGTATCGACGAGATAAACCTCCTGGTCACGGCGCAGGACCCATACGAAGTAGTCCAGGCCGGATTCGGCATCATGGAAATCGACCGTGCCCAGATAGTTGTCCGAGGCTCGCCGATTGGCGTGATGCGCGTAGCGGATGGCATAGACCTCGAATGGTTCGAGGTTGGGAATGTTGATCACTGTTGTCTCCTCTCGTGAGGTGGTTTGCCGGGATCGGGCCGCGTCGAGCGGGTCAGGGTAAATCCTAAAGCAAAATTGTAATTTATTTGCCATTCAATCATACAATCAGTCTATAGTACAAGAATACAAAAATATATGAAGCCCACGATATGTCGCCCACGTTGTGGCCGGCGCGCGGAAAAAGGAGACGATGGTATGGGAGTGCTGGAAGGAAAAGTCGCGATCATCACCGGTGGCGGGGGCGGCATCGGCCGAGCTATCGCGCGAGCCTATGCCCGCGAGGGCGCCAAAGTGGGATTACTGGATATCAACGCGGAATTGCTGGCCGAGGCCGAGCAGGAGCTCGCGAACGTCCAGGCGCTGCCTTGCGATGTATCTGATCGCGCGCAAGTGCAGCGCGTGATCGATGCCTATGCAGATCAATCGGGCGGGTTGGATATTTTGGTGAACAACGCGGCCTATTTCTACTACGCGCCGCTGGTGGAAATGCCCGAGGATCAGGTCTGCAAGATGATCGACGTGGGACTGAAGGGTGCGCTGTGGTCGTTGCAGGCGGCCACGCCGCACCTGATCGCACGGGGCGGGGGTTCTGTCATCAATCTTTCATCGGTGGCCGTGTCGGTGTCGATCAAGAACGCGGCGGTCTATAGCGCTATCAAGGGTGCTCTGGACACCCTGACCCGGCAGCAGGCCGTCGAATTGGGCGGCTACGGTATTCGCGTCAATGCGCTGGCGCCCGGGCCCGTGATCACGCCGGGAGCAAGTTCGGTGATTTCCGAGGAAGGCTGGGCCACGCGTCGCCGCCGCACGCCGCTGAATCGGTTGTCGACCGGCGAGGATATTGGCGAAGTCGCCGTGTTTCTGGCTTCGCCGGCCAGCGCGACGGTGGCGGGGGTCACGCTCAAAGTGGACGGCGCGATGACCGTTCTCGGCTACTAACGCGGATTCGCAGGTTCCCAAGGGGAGCAGGATGACGCATCCTGACAGACAAGGCGCGGGCGCAGCGCGGGCAATCGTGCGCGCCGCGTTGAGCGAGTTACCACTAGCGGATGTGGTGTTGGCGTCGGCCAAGCGATGTCTGCTCGATTATCTTTCATGCGCATTCGAGGCACGGTCGTTGCCATGGAGCGAACAGGCCGCCCGGTTGGCCGCGCCCGACGCACGTGGCGCACATCAGATCGGGCGAGCCGGTACGTATGTGCCGGCCGACGCGGCCTTTGCCAATGCCGTCGCGGGCCATGGTCTCGTACGGGAAGACATGCACGCGGCGAGCGTGGCACACCTCGGGGTCGTGGTGTGGCCTACCGTGTTGGCGCTGGCCGAGCGTCATGCGGTGCCGGGCGCGCGGGTGTTGAGCGCGGCTGTCGTCGGTTACGAGGTAGGCGCGCGTATTGGCCGGGCGTTGATTACGCCGTCTTTGGCGCGTTTGTTTCGGCCCACCGGGTTGGTGGGGCCTTTCGCCAGCGCCATGGCCGGCGCGCACCTTTTGGGTCTGGACGAGGATCAGGCGCTGAACGCTTTTGCGCTGGCGGGCAATGCCTGCGTGGGATTGAACGAATGGGCGCATACGGGTGGCAGCGAGATGTACTTCCATCCGGGTTTTGTGGTCCGCAATGCGATGACCTGTCTCGAACTGGCGCGTCAGGGCGCGCACGCCTCGCCGTCCATTCTGGAAGGGGAGGCGGGCTTGTTCCAGGCCTATGCGCGTGCGCCCATGCCGGGACGGATTACTTTGTTCCCGCGGGGCGAGGCCGACATCCTGAACGTTTTCAACAAGCCGGCGCCAGCCTGCAATTTTGCCCAATCGCCGTGCCAGGCAGCCTTGCTAGCGTGGCGGACGGTGCCCCGCGGCCGACGCATCGTCGCGGTGCGAGTCGAGACCACGCGGGCCGCGTTGGCGTATCCGGGGTGTAGTGCCAAGGGGCCGTTTGACCATGCACTGCAAGCCAAGATGAGTATCGCTTTCGGTGTGGCGGCGGTGCTGGCCCGAGGCGCGATCGAGGAGGACAACTACCACCGGCTTGATGACGCCGAGATCGCGCGCTTGATCGCACACACCGAACTCGTGCCGGACGATGCTTATACGGCGGCTTTTCCGGCTCGGCAGGGGGCTCGCGTCGTCCTGCTCCTGGATGATGGGGCGCACGCGCGAGCTGAACTGGACGACGTGGTGGCAGCCGATGAGGCGCTCATCCGCGCGCGCTTGCGCCGCGCCGCACAAGCGGTGCTGGGGGACGAGAGGGCTGAGCGTATCGAGGCCATGGTCGATGGCTACGAGCGTGAGCCCGATGCGGGTCTGCTGGCGCGTTTGTGCGCTTTGCGGCTGGATACGACACAGACCTGGAACGAGGCCTGACATGATGGACATGACAGAACTGCAAATTCATCTCGAAGCATTCTTGCAGGCGCTCACCGCTGGCGTGCTGGTGGGAGGGCTATATGGATTGATGTGCGTCGGATTGGCAATGATCTTCGGCATCATGCGGGTCATCAATTTCGCCCAGGGCGATTTCATGATGCTCGGGATGTATGTGACGTACTACTTTTTCATTCTGTTGGGCTCGCACTGGATGGCGGGCTCTGTGCTGGGGCCCTATATCTCGGTGTTGCTCGCGGTGCCCGTGATGTTCGGGGTGGGCTATCTGGCGCACCGGCTCTTGATTTCGCGCGTCACGGGCCGGCGCGGTGCGGCGCTGGATGGCGATGGTCACTACGCTCAACTGGTGCTGACGCTGGGCATCGCCCTGATTTTACAAAACGGCGGCATGATGGTGTTCGGTCCGCAACTGGTGTCGTTGCGCACGCCGCTGTCGAGCAGTGCCTGGGAAATCGGACCGCTGTGGGGAGACTACGTCAGCGTGTTCGCCAACAAGGGCCGGGCAGTGGCGGCGTTGATTTCTGTGGCCGCCATTGTGGTGCTCGGCGCATTGATTACGCGCAGCCGGCTTGGCAAGGCCTTGCGCGCCTCGGCCGACAATCCGGTCGCCGCCTCCTACATGGGCATCGACGTCAACCGTTCGTACCGCATCGCTTTTGCGTTGGGCACCTGCGTGACCGCGCTGGCCGGTGGACTCTTGGCGACAAACTTTCCGTTTCATCCTTTTGTCGGCCTGGAGTACGTGATCATCATGTACGCCGGCGTGGTGCTGGGCGGCATAGGCAGCATCTTTGGCGCGTTCTGGGGAGGCATGGTGATCGGACTGGTGCAGCAGTTGTCGTCGCTGGTGTTGCCCACGCAATTGCAGAACGCGGCGATTTTCGTGTTCTTTCTGTTGATCGTGATGTTGCGGCCGCAAGGACTATTCGGCCGCGTGTCGGAGCGGACCTGATGAAACGATTGCCGACTTCCTTGACGTTGCTGCTGGTTGCCGCGATCTACTTGGCCGCCGCGTTGCTGGCGAGCAATGCGTACCATCAACTGATTTTTACGCTGGTGCTGGTGTGGGCGTGCTTTGGCTTGTCGTGGAACATGCTGAGCGGTTATACGGGCCTGGTCTCGTTTGGCCATGCCGCATTTTTTGGTCTGGGGGCCTACGCGGCGGTATTGGGACAAGTCTATCTGGGCCTGTCGCCGTGGGTGATGTTGCCGCTGGCAGGTGTGATCGGCGCGGTGGCCGGAATTCTGGTGGGGCTGCCGACGTTCCGCTTGCGCGGTCATTATTTCGCGCTGGCGATGTTGGCGTATCCACTGGCATTGTTATATGTGTTCGAGTGGCTGGGGTTGCAGGAAGTGACCTTTCCGATGCAACGCGAGCATCCCGGGCTGTATATGCAGTTTGCTGACCGGCGTTACTACACGGTGGTTGGCCTGATCATGCTGCTGGTATTCGTGCAGGTCACCCTGTATGTGGAGCGAACGCGATTTGGTATGGCGCTCATCGCCATCAAGCAAAACGAAGCAGCAGCTGAAGCCGCCGGTATCGACACGCTGCGCTGGAAATTGCGCGCCATCACATTGAGCGGCGCTATTGCCGGCATCACGGGGGCGTTTTACGCCGTGGTGCTGTTGGTGGTCACGCCGGTATCGGTGTTTGGCATGCTGGTGTCGGCGCAGGCGCTTACCGTATCGATGTTCGGTGGTGTGGGGTCTGTGTGGGGGCCAATCATCGGTGCCGCCATTCTGGTCCCCTTGGGCGAGATCCTGCATGCCGAGCTGGGCTCGAGTTATCCGGGTATTCAGGGCGTGATCCTGGGCGTAGCCATCATCGCGGTGATTCTGGTAGCGCCGGAAGGCGTGTTCTGGAAGTTGCGCGACATGTTGCAACGGCGCCATCGCGCGCCAACGCCGGCTACGCCGTTAGAACAGACCGCGTCTGCGCAACGGCCCGCCAAGCCGCCGCGGCCGGTGCGGCCGACGATATCGGCCGACGACATTATCCTCGACGTGCAGTCTGTGTCGCGCAGCTTTGGCGGGCTCAAGGCCGTGCAGGATGTCAGCTTTTCGGTGCGCCGAGGCATGATCCTGGGCATTATCGGCCCCAATGGCGCGGGAAAGACCACGCTGTTTAATCTGCTCAATGGCTTTCTGCAGCCGGATACGGGCAAGGTGATCGTCAATGGTGTGGATATGGCGGGCCGCAAACCGCATGTATTGTGTGCGGCCGGGGTGGGGCGCACTTTCCAGATAATGCGGCCTTTTATGCGGCTGACGGTGGCGCAGAACGTCAAGGTGGGCGCCTACGTGCGCGCCAAAAATGAGGCGCAGGCCGAGGCGTTCGCGGCGCAGGCCATCGCGCGGGTCGGCCTGTCCGATTGCGCCGGCAAGATCGCCGCACTGCTGACTACCCGTGAATTGCGACTGATGGAGCTGGCTCGCGCGGTGGCCGGGCAACCCGAGTTGTTGCTGTTGGATGAAACCCTGGCGGGCCTGGGACACGGCGAGGTCGATGACATTGTCGATGCGATCCACGCGCTCGCGGCCGAGGGCGTCACGATTGTCATCATCGAGCACACCATGCAGACCATGGTGCATCTGGTCGATGAGTTCCTGGTGCTGGATCATGGGCAGGTGCTGACCCGTGGCGATCCACAATCGATCACGCAGGATCCGCAGGTGGTGCAGGCCTATCTGGGCAAGAAGTGGAGCGCGCAACATGCTGCTTGAAATCAATGAATTGACGGCCGGCTATTCCGCGGTGCCGGTGCTCAAAGGGGTGTCGGTGGTGGTTGGCGAGGGGCAGTTCGTCTCCGTTGTCGGCCCAAACGGTGCGGGCAAAAGCACCTTGTTCAAGACCATTTCCGGCAGTGTGTCGGCCCGTTCGGGGAGCATTCGCTTCGATGGACGGGATCTGCTGACCGTGCCCAGCGATCGGCGGCCTCACTTGGGCATCGCCCATGTGCCCGAGGGACGGCAAGTGTTCGCCTCGATGAGTGTGTTGGAAAACCTGGAAATGGGTGCTTATACCGAGGCCGGCCGGCGCGATTGGGAAAGCAACCTGGAGCGCATCTATGCGTGGTTTCCCGTGCTCAAACAGCGCAGCCGGCAATTGGCGGGCACGCTGTCGGGAGGCGAGCAGCAAATGGTGGCCATCGGCCGCGGACTGGCATCGTCGCCACGCTTGTTGATGCTTGATGAGCCGTCGATGGGGCTGTCGCCCGCCATCGCCGATTTTATTTTTGAGCGCCTGATCGACATTCGCCGAGAGGCGAATCTGACCCTCCTGTTAGTGGAGCAGCGTGTAGCGGAAGCGCTGCAATATGCCGACCGGGGCTATGTGCTGGAAACCGGATGCGTGGTGTTGGAAGGCACGCATCAAACATTGCAGGCTGATGACCGGGTGCGTCGCGCCTATCTTGGGATGTAGCACACATGCCGCCCGAACCACGGCGGAATAAAAGCGAGGAGATCAACATGAAAAAGCAATCCATGGTGGCCAGTGTCGTGAGCATGGCCTTGGGCGCCAGTTTGTTGCTCGGCGGCGGCGCCCTGGCCGAACCGGCCCCCGTGAGCGTCGGACTGATCGCACCCATGTCGGGCATTTATGCGCGTTATGGCCAAGTCATGCGTATGGGCGCTGAAATGGGCGTCAAAGACATTAACGACCAGGGCGGAATCAAGGCGCTGGGCGGCGCCAAACTGAAGCTGATAGTGGTGGATTCTGGCGACTCCACCGAAAAGGCCAAAAGCGCGGCGGAACGAATGGTGGCCGATTATCCCGGCCTGGTCGCTGCGACGGGCGCCTACCTGAGCTCATTCACTTTGGCAGCAACCGAGGTGACCGAGCGTGCCGAGCTGCCGATGCTGACCTTGTCGTATTCCGACCTGATCACCTCGCGCGGATTCAAGTACGTGTTTCAGACTTCGGCGCCTGCCGGCAAGCAGGCCGAGATCGCGCTGCCCAGCATCCTGGACCTGGCGCAGCAGGCCTCGGGCAAGCGGCCCAAGACGGTGGCCATCGTGACCGACAATACCGCCGCCTCGCTGTCGACGGTCAAGGCCCTGAAAGACGGTCTGTTGAAAAAGAATGGCTTGGAGCTCGTTGTCGACGAGACCTTCACGCCGCCACTGGCGGATGCATCGTCCTTGATCCAGCGCGTGCGTTCGCGGCGTCCCGATCTGCTGTTTTTCCTGCCCACCGTGATCTCCGATGCCAAGCTCATCCTTGAAAAGATGAACGAGACCAATGTAAAGGTGCCGGTGATTTCTTTTGGCATCGCCATCGCCGAGCCCGAAGTGCTGAACACCGTTAGTCCGGCGTTGCTCAATGGCGTTATGTCGGCCGTGGGTAATTGGGGAGCCAAGGGCCAGGAAGCGCTGATCCAGCGGATGAAGACCGAATACAAAGAGCCGTGGATGACGCAGAACGCCATTTCGACCTATGGTGATATGTGGATCATGAAGGCGGCCTTGGAACGCGCTGGCAAGGCCGATCGCGAGGCAGTCGGGCAGGCGATGCACACCCTGGATGAAGGTCCCAGCCGGTATTTTCCTGGGGGTGAGATCAAGTTTGATGAGGCGGGCCACCGCGTCGGCGCGACGCTCACCGTGATTCAGTGGCAGGACGGTGTGCCGGTGACCGTATTCCCGCAGGAACAGGCCGTCGCCCAGCCCATTTGGCCCGGCAAATAACAGGTTCTCGCTAGGGCGGCGCATAACTGCGCATTGATGACGTTGGAGGGTATTTCATGCAGCAATCAGATCGGTTTTTCGAGGGTTTCGAGAATCGCAAAACGGTCCTCGGCGCGGATCATGTCGAGAAATCGTGGTCAGCCGCCGATGAGTTCAATCGGCCCATGCAGCGCCTGGTGACGGAGTATTGTTGGGGTGAGGTATGGGGGGACGATACGTTGTCGTTCAAGGTGCGCAGTATGGTCAATCTGGCCATGCTCACCGCCATGAGCCAGCATCACGAACTGGCCGTGCATGTGCGAGGGGCTCTGCGCAACGGTGTCACCACGGAGGAAATTCGCGCTGTGCTGACGCAGGCGGCGGTTTATTGTGGAGCGCCCCTGGGATTGGCGGCATTCCGGGTAGCCTCCGAGGCCATACGGGCATACGAGGCGGAGACCGCGGCGCAGGCCAAGGGGGACAAGCAATGATCCGGACGCGAGTAGGCTTTATCGGCCTGGGCAATATGGGCGCGCGCATGACGCGCCGCCTGGTCGATGCCGGCATCGCGGTGCAGGGCTATGACACAGACCCGGCGCGCGCCATGGCGGCTGGCGCTCAGACTGCCGCGACCATTGCCGAGGCCATCGATGGCGTTGACGTCGTACTGTTATCGCTGCCCGACAGCAAGGTAATAGAGGCCGTGATTGAAGGGGCCGGAGGTATCTTGGAGCATTGTCGTCCCGGTCAGGTCGTGGTCGATCTGAGCACGGCGGCTGCCAGCTCCACTGTGCGCCTGAATGCGCGCTTCGCGCAACGCGGTGTGCAATACGTCGACGCCGGCATATCGGGCGGAGCGGCCGCTGCGGAACAGGGCAAACTGACGTTGATGTTGGGAGGGGACCGTGCCACTATCGATGCCATCGCCTGGGTGTTCGCGCCCATCAGCGCCAAGGTCGTGACCATGGGTGGCAGTGGGGCTGGCCATACTACCAAGCTGCTCAACAATTTCCTGAACGCCGTCAGTCTGGCGGCGACCGCCGAAGTCATGGTCGCCGGCAAGAAAGCGGGCCTCGATCTGCATCGTCTGCTCGAGGTGATCAACAGCAGCAGCGGCGTGAATTTTGCTTCGCTGAATCGCTTTCCATTCATCATCGATGGCAACTACCTCGAAGGCGGTTTGACCAGCAAACTGATGACCAAGGACGTGGTGCTGTATGTGGACATGGTGCGCGAGCTGGGCGTAGCGTCGCTGAACGCCGCAGGTCCTGCCGCCTGCTTTGGCCTGGCCACTGCGTTGGGTTATGGTGACCAGATCAGCAATCGTGTGGTGGACGCCATCGGCGACGTGTCGGGTGGCGTTCGTTTGAAAAGCGCGTCAACAGAGGAGTAAAAGGTCATGCAAGTATTTCACGGCAGGGATCAGGGCAAGCCCTCGGAGCAACGCGGTGCGACGTTCACAGGGGTTGTGTGGGCTGATCCGGTCATGCCTCCGGAAGACAACGTTGGCATCAATCACGTATTTTTTTCGCCGGGCGCGCGCACGTTCTGGCATACACATGAGTACGGCCAGGTGTTGCATGTGACATCCGGCCGCGGCTGGATATGTTCCGATGGTGACGAGCCGCAGGAAATCCGCCAGGGCGATGTGGTCTGGATTCGGCCCAACGAACGTCATTGGCATGGTGCGGCCGCCGACACGTTTATGACGCATTTGGCCATTTCGCTGGGCAAGGCCGATTGGCAGGAGGAATTGCTCCAGTCCGAGTACCCTGCAGCGCACCGCTGAGTCACATTCGATACCACAAGGAGACCTCATGATCATCGAAACGCGTATTTACCATTGTTTGCCTGGTCGTCTGCCAGCGCTGCACGAGCGCTTTACCAAGACGACGCTGGATTTCTTCAAGAAATACGGTATCAAGCCCATCGGGTTCTGGACAACGCTGATCGGTCCCAGCAACCACGCGCTGACCTACTTGTTGGAATGGGAAAGCCTCGAAGAGCGAGAGCGCAAGTGGAATGCCTTTCAAGCCGATCCCGAGTGGATCGCCAAACGGGCCGCCAGCGAAGCCGAGAAGCCCATCGTGGAGCGCGTCGAAAACAACATTCTCGTGCCGACCGATTATTCTCCCATGCGTTGATCGACCGGCGGCACACGCGCAGACAAGAGACGATCGTGGCTCAAGCGGGCATCATCAGGAAAATGGCCGCTGCCGCGATCAATAGTCCCAATATGTTGATGCGGCTGAGTGGCTCGCGAAAGGCGAGCGCCCCAACTAGTGTGCCTACTGCGATGACGCCCATGTTCATGGAGGCGAAGACCAGGGCGGGGTTGTCTGGCAGGGATTGATGGGCGCGGATGTAGGTGACGATGTTGCCGAAGTTCAGCAGGCCCAGAATGACGCCGACGAGCAGGTGACGGCGGTGCCAGGTGATGCGGCGGATGAGCAGATAGGCGGTCATGGCGATGCCGGCCAGAATGAAGGCGATGAGCAGTGCGCCGGCAAAGGCGGTACCGGTTTTTGCGACTTGTTTGAATAGGATGTCGACGAGACCGTAGGTGGTCCAGACGCTTAATGGCCATATCCAGATATGTGGGCCGGCGGCGGCGTGGTTTGCAAGGTCGCGGCGGCGCAGGACGCAAAACAGGGCAGTAAAGGCTAATGCGATGGCGGCGGCTTTATGCCAGGTGAGGTTTTCGCCGAATAGCAGGAAGGCCGCCAGCAAAGGCAGGAATAACGATAAACGCTGTGCGGCGTCGCTGCGGACGATGCCGGCATGGCGCACGGATTGCGCCATGGCGATGAAGCCGGTGGGCAGGATGATGCCCAGCGCCAGTAGCAGGGGCCAGGACCGGATGGCGGATTCGACTTGGGCCGCCGTGGGGCCCAGCACGATTGCGCTGAGTGTTGCCGTGACGGCGTAGTTGGCAGCGATGGCCTGGCGTATGTCGATGTCGTATCGTCGAGCCAATTTGAGCAGGACGGCAACGCTGACGCTGCAAGCGACGCTGGCAATCAGATACAGCAATCCGGATGTGAGATGAGGCATAGGCTGCGATTCCAGAGTCAGATGGATATCCGGAGAGATGAGTCAGGCGTCTTGGTCGGGAGCTCGGGGATAAGCCATCAAGCGACCTCGGCATGCAGGCCCAGGCGTTCCATCAGGCGCTGGTCGGCCTGCACCTGCGGGTTGCCGGTCGTCAGCAGCATGTCGCCGCAGAAAAGCGAATTTGCGCCGGCCAGAAAGCACAGGGCTTGCAAGGTGTCGCTCATGGTTTCGCGTCCGGCGGACAGGCGCACGTGCGCGCGCGGCATGGTGATGCGGGCGACGGCGATGGTGCGCACGAATTCGAATGGGTCCAAGGCGTCGGTGCCGGCCAGTGGAGTGCCTTCGACTTGTACGAGGTTGTTGATGGGCACGGATTCGGGGTAGGGCGTCAAGTTCGCGAGTTGGGCAATGAGGCCTGCGCGTTCGTTGCGCGACTCACCCAGGCCGACGATACCGCCACAGCAAATGTTCAATCCGGCATGGCGCACACGGTCCAGTGTGTCGAGGCGATCCTGATAGGTGCGGGTCGAAATGATCTGGCCATAGAACTCGGGCGAGGTATCGAGGTTGTGGTTGTAGTAGTCCAGTCCGGCCGCTTTGAGTTGCTCTGCCTGGCCCTCTCGCAGCATGCCGAGGGTGACGCAGGTTTCCAGCCCCAGGGCTTTGACTGCGCGGATCATTTCGGCGACTTGGTCCAGGTGGTGCGGCTTCGGACTGCGCCAGGCGGCGCCCATGCAAAACCGCTGCGCACCGCCCGCCTGGGCGGCACGGGCGGCCTGCAGGACATCGTCCAAGGGGATCAGTTTGTCGGCGGTGAGGCCGGTGTCGTAGTGTGCCGATTGGGGGCAGTAGGCGCAGTCCTCTGGGCAGCCGCCGGTCTTGATCGAGAGCAGGCTGGAAAGCTGGATCGCGTTGGCGTCGAAATGTTGGCGATGAATCTGCTGGGCCTGGTAGAGCAGGTCCATGAACGGCAATTCGAACAGTGCCAGGATGTCTTGGTGGGGCCACGCTACCTCGGTGGGAGCAGGCAGCGGTTTGGCGATGTCGGAAACGGGAACAGTAGTGACTTGCAAGACGATCCTCCAGCGATAACGTTGCCGCGGAAAGGGCGGCAGCCTGAGCAATAGCGGCGGATCGTAAGAACGGCGTCCGGGAATGGCAATGCCTGGGTTTTGGCTGGAATTGAGAGGGTCTTGGCGGTAGTAGGTGGAGGTTCGCGGTGCGTTGCACGTGGGAGTTCGTTAACGTGTCGCGATCTTCCGAGATAAATTTTGCCGGATTTTATGTGTCATTTTGTAATTTTTGTGCGCCCCCCGGGAAAGAAACGGCGGCGCACAAGCCGGTCCGACCATGAGTTCGTCGAGGGTTTATGCACATTCGTCGAAAAACAGTAGCTGGCTTTTGCCACTGAGCATACTGTCAATCTGGCCGCAACCTCAGATCGTGGCGCAACCTGAACGTGGGGACGATGGCCTCCATGTCACACCATCGCGCGGCGCAGGCGCAGGGACGCGGTGCGGCCCAGGATGATGGGGGCAACGTTGTTGTGAGTGAAGGTGATTTCGGCCTGTTCGCCGGGCCGTTGGGAGACGTGGGCAATATGGTCCAGATTGATGATCATCGACCGGGAGACCGCGCAGAATGGGGGTGTGGGCAATTGTGGCACCAGGCGCTTGAGTGTGATGTGCATCAGTTCGTTGGCATGCGCGGCGCTGCACAGCAGGACGTAGTCTCCTTGTGCCTGGGCGATGGTCAGGTCCTGGATTTTGATGATCCGCGTGCCGTTTTTGGTCTTGGTGGTCAGGTAGTTGCTACTGCTGCTGCGCGACTGCAGACGGGTCAGTGTCTGAGCCAGGCGTTCGGGACTGACGGGCTTGAGCAGATAGTCTACGGCGGCAATATCGAAGGCCTGCGCACCGTAGTCGTCGTGCGCCGTGACAAAAACCACGGCCGGCACGGGGTCCAGCCCGGCCAGCAGATCGAATCCCGTGCCGCTGGACAGTTCGATATCCAGGAACAGGACATCGGGGCGGAATTCGCGGATCATCGCCTGCGCTTGATCGGCGGTGGAGGCTTCTCCCTCGATTTGAACCGTGGGGAATTGTTCGAGCAATCGACGCAGATAGCGGCGCGCGGGCGCTTCGTCATCGATGATCAGCACGCGTAACATTGGTTCTCCTTGGGAGCCTGATGATGGCGAGCCAGCTGAGCGTGGACAGCGAGCGACCGGATGGGTAGGGCGCGAAAATGGGCAGCGCCTGCACAGCAGGGCCTGAATATAGGTCATGTTCAGCGTGTCGGAAATCCGTAACGGCCCGTAGTCGGTACGTCCAATAGGGTGTAAGGGGATGTTTTCATGATTTTTGTGCCCATCGGTCAGGCATTGAGCCTGGGGGAGTCGTCGGTAGCATTCTGGCGCGCCCAGGTGGTTGGGTGGTGCGTGCTGGCGATCATTGGCTTTTGTATACGGCTGGTGGTGTTTGCCAATGCGACGGTCGCGTTTTGGCTGACTGTGGGGGTGGAGCCGCTGGCGTTTGCGATCACGAGCGCCGTGGCGGTTTTTCATGGCCGTCATCCCAAGCCGAATGCATCGATCCAGGTGCTGGCCAGTGCGGTGTTGCTGTGCCTGGCAACGTCGGCGGTGTTGGCGGGAATCGCTTATGGGATACATCAGATGTTCGGCCCGGAGATCCGGTATGTGATGCCGGTCGACCAGTATCGGTTGGGCTTTATCTACTACATGGGTATCTTGTCGATCTGGACGCTGATCTACTTTGGCGTGTCGGCGGAGCTGGCGGTGCGCACTGAGCGTATTTCGAAGATGAAGGCCGAGACTCGGGCGCTGCGGCTGGAACTGGAATACCTGAAACTGCAGATCGAGCCGCATTTTCTATTCAATGCGTTGAATACGATTGTGGCGGAAATCACGGATCGTCCGGCGATTGCCGAGGAAATGACGCGCCGGTTGGCGGCCTATCTGCGCTATTCGCTGGATCGGCGCGGGCGCGGGATGTGCCGGCTGGAAGAGGAGATCGAAGCAGCGGAAACGTATATCCGCATTCAAGCGCTGCGCTTTGATAAGCGGCTGGAGTATCGCTGCCAGGTCGATCCAGCGTCGCTGGAATTACTGGTGCCGCATATGACGATGCAGGGGCTGGTGGAAAATGCGATCAAGCATGGCATGCGTTCTGAATATGATCATTTTCTGATTAATGTCAGGACGCGTGTGCAGGGAGATGAGTTGATTGTCGAGGTGGACAATCCGGGGCAGTTGCATGCCCCGTATGATTTGGCGCGCAGCGGCGGCGGACTGGGGAATCTGTGCCGCCGCCTGGCGTTGCGTTACCCGGATCGGCACAGTTTTTCGCTGGAACAGCGTGCGGACAAGATCGTGGCCGAGATTCGTATGAAGGGCGAGCCGTTGCTGTTGTAGTCGTACGGCGGTTGCCGGGTGGCGGTTATGCGCTGCCGACTGTTTGAAATACGAGGCCTGGGCATATGGCAAGTCCGTTCGCCTGTGCCCAGGCCGTATTCAAATCCCGAATGCTTCGCCTTTTTCTACGACGCGTTGCGCCTGTTTGACGACGGGGGCGTCAACCATGCGGCCTTCGAAGGTGCAGGCCGAGCGGCCCTTGGCTTCTTCTTCTTTGAACGCCGCGATGAGGCGGCGGGCGCGTGCGACGGCCTCGGGGCTGGGGGCAAATGCGGCGTTGGCGATGGCGACTTGGGCGGGATGGATGCAAAAGGCGCCTTCGAATCCTAATGCTGCGCCGCGCTCGACGGTTTTCTGGAAGGCGTCGCGGTCGGCAAAGTCCGCGACGGAGCCGACGAAGCCAATGGGGGCGATGCCTGCGCGCCGGCATGCGGCCACGGCCATGACGTTCGGTACGTATAGGGTGTCGGCGGTGACGGCCATTTGCAAGGAGACGGCGAGGTCTTCGGCGCCGACGATGAGGCCGCAGATGCGTGGGTGCGCGGCGGCGATGTCGTGCATGTTGTGCAGGCCTTCGGCGTCTTCGACCATGACGATCAGGCGGGTGGTGCCCAACGGCATGCCCCGTTCGGTTTCCAGCTCATCGATGATTTCTGCGACGGATTGCACGAAGGCGGCGTTGGGGACTTTGGGCAGGGTCAATGCCTGTACGTGCGGGCCGATGCTGGCTTCGATGTCGCGTATCAGCTGACGCCAGGGGCGATTGACGCGCACGATGACGTCTTTGCCTCCTTGCTCACGGCATAGCTTGGCGACGCTGGCGACGCGTTCGCGGGCTTGCTCTTTTTGGTCGAGGGCGATGCTGTCTTCGAGGTCCAGCTGGATGGCGTCGGTGGGTTGTTTCAGGGCGCTTTGGATGAAGCGGTCGTTGACGATGGGGACGAAAAGCATGGAGCGCCAGGTGAAGACTTTGCTCATGAGGGGTCTCTTGGGGGCTGTGTTTTACGGTTGGGGATGGAGTTCTTAAGTCGCAGGGGGCCGCCATATAAAGGCCACGCCGGCCCGTAGNGTCCGCCGAACCAAGTGNGNCAGTCGGCTGGGCATGTTTGAGTGGAGCGNAGCGGAGCGAGTTTGCCCAGCCGCCCCGCCTGGCGAGGCAGGTGAAGGGCAGTGGGGG
>NZ_CBCSIU010000024.1:60949-61595 GCF_965139205.1 Bordetella muralis | reverse complement strand
CCACGCAGCCACTGCCCCGCATCGACTCGCAGTATCTCAAGCTCATCACATCGCTGGCACGAGTTTCTTGCTTGGCNTTTTTCTGTATCAGNCTGGGTAAAGAGAANGATCTTGCAGGGC
Organism: Bordetella muralis; assembly: GCF_965139205.1. GTDB lineage: Bacteria > Pseudomonadota > Gammaproteobacteria > Burkholderiales > Burkholderiaceae_B > Bordetella_A > Bordetella_A muralis. The sequence goes on along the minus strand of NZ_CBCSIU010000024.1, from coordinate 61,475 downwards.
TGCCATTTTCGGGNGCCCTGCACNCCCGAAAATCGCGTTCGGAATCGGCATGCACAGGCTGTGGCACCGTTGCTGGGCAAAAGATCTCTCGAGTCACATTGACGTAATGCCACGCATGGCACTCGTTATAGCGCGATCGTGGTGAGCGCAAATCATGTCCGCGGCGATGAACTCTGATCCAGAGCACGGGCATGCTATGGATACGCCGCCGGAAAAAGTGCCCTACGCATCATCGCCGCAAGCATCAAACGTAGCCAAGCAGATCTTCCAACCAGGCACCATGCCACCCCTTCCGCATGCCCGGACCGATCGCTTGAGGGGGACGCGCTGGGCGTCCGCCGAAAGCAGCACTGTAAGATTTTCTTCTTTGCCAATGCGGCTGCGAAAAAACGCCAAGCAAGAAAGTCGTGCCAGCGATGCAGAGAATTCTAGTTGCTGCCAGTCGAGCCGAGGCAATCGGCCCGGCCGGGCGCCTCAAAGTCGAGCGAGCAGCCACCGTAGGGAGCGCGAAGGCGCGGACGAGGTG
>NZ_CBCSIU010000024.1:0-60918 GCF_965139205.1 Bordetella muralis | reverse complement strand
GGCCGATTGCCTCGGCTCNACGTCCAATAGAACACTGATCACCCCTCAGCCGCCCCCTTCCCCAGTCCCAGATAACTCTCAATCACCCGAGGATTCCCAGCCAATTCCCGCGCGGGACCATGCAGGATCACTTCACCTGTTTCCAACACATACCCATAATCGGCCACCTGCAACGCCGCCCGCGCATTCTGCTCGACCAGCAAGATCGCCACACCGGTCTCACGCAATCGAGCAATGATGTGAAAAATCTCGCGAACGATGCGAGGTGCCAGCCCCAGGCTGGGCTCATCCAGCATCAGCAAACGCGGTTTGGCCATCAAGGCACGGCCCACGGCCAGCATCTGGCGCTCGCCGCCCGACAGCGTACCCGCCTCTTGGCGACGGCGCTCCTTCAACCGGGGAAATAAGGTGAACACTTCTTCCAGCGTATCTCGCCAACCGCTTTCGCGCGCACGATAACGACGAAAGCCGCCCAACAAGAGGTTGTCCTCGACCGACATGCTGCCGAACAATTCGCGACGTTCGGGAACCAGGGACATGCCCGCCCCAACACGGCGCTCCACACCCCACCCGGACACATCCGCTCCAGCGTAATGCACCACACCCGAAGCATGCCCCGTCGTCGGCAAGGCTCCCATCATCGCATTCAATAACGTGGATTTGCCTGCGCCGTTCGCGCCAATCACCGTCACGATGCTGCCCGGAGCCACCGTCAACGAGGCCTCGTTCAGCGCACCGACTTTGCCATAGCGAGCACTGAGTCCCCGCACATCGAGGATCACATTTTGAGCTTGCGTCATTGCACACTCCCCGTTACCGGTGCACCTTGATCGGCTTCGGGCAGGTCATCGTCGATGCCTCCCAGATAGGCCTCCAGCACGGCAGGATTCTGCTGAACTTCCGCCGGAATGCCCTCGGCCAACTTGGTGCCAAAGTCCATGACGACCAGATGATTGGTCAAACGCATCACAAAATCCATATCGTGCTCGACCAGCAAAATGCTCATGCCCTCGGCGCGCAATTGCTCAAGCACTTGTGCCAATTCCTGCTTTTCCTTGTAGCGCAAGCCCGCTGCAGGCTCGTCCAACAACAGCAAGATCGGATCGCTCGCCAACGCGCGCGCGATTTCCAGAATGCGTTGTTGACCCAAAGCCAGGTTGCCCGCCTGCTCGTAGAGATAATCGCCCAGGCCTACGCGCTTGAGCTGCGTGGCGGCCTCGTGCAACAAGCGGGCTTCCTTGGCCCGGTCGGCATGCAGCGCGCCCGCCACGACACCGACATCCGCACGCATGTGCGCACCCAGCGCGACGTTTTCGAGGACAGACATCCCCGGCAAGAGCTGCACGTGCTGAAAGGTACGTCCTACGCCACGGCGCGCGATATCGCGCGCGCTGCGGCCGTTGATGGATTCGCCCAGGAAACGAACCTCACCGCGCGTCGCCGGCAACACGCCGCTGATCAAATTGAAGGTCGTGCTTTTGCCCGCGCCGTTGGGACCGATCAGGCCCACAATCTCGCCAGCGCGGACTTTGAACGAAATATCATTGACCGCAACCAGGCCGCCAAACTCTTTGCGTATGCCTTCGACGTCAAGCACCAGTTCACCGCGCCCTGGACGATCGCGATGTGGCAAGGCCTCCGCGTCGGGGGGAGGCGCCCGATGGCGACGCGATCCCTCGCTGCCCGTCAAACGAGCCCAGCCCGCAGACAGAATCGGCCATAAGCCATTCGCGGCATACTGCAGCACCAAAATGAGCAGCACGCCAAAAACGATGAGTTCGAAATTGGCATCCGTGTCCAGCAATTTTGGCAGCAGATTCTGCAGTTGATCTTTCAAACCCAGAATCACGGCCGAGCCCACCAAGGCGCCCCAGACGTGACCCGCGCCGCCCACGACAGCCATGAACAGGTATTCGATACCGTAGTTCAAGCCGAACGGACTGGGACTGACGGCACGCTGCATGTGCGCGTAGATCCAGCCCGACAAGCAGGCCAGCAAGGCGGCCCAGACAAAAATAATGATTTTGTATGAACCGGTGTTCACCCCCATGGACTCGGCCATGCCCGCACCGCTTTTCAGTGCACGGATGGCGCGGCCCGGACGGGAGCTGAGCAAGTTGCTGGTCGCCCACAACGACAACAGCAGGAACACCCAGATCAGGTAGTAAATATGGCGGCCATTGGCCAATGAAAAGCCAAACAGGCTGATCGGTTCCAGACCCGCGATCCCGTCATGCTTGCCTAGCCAATCCAGATTGCCGAACAAGAAATAGAGCGACAGGCCCCAGGCAATGGTGCCCAATGGCAAATAATGGCCCGACAGACGCAAGGTGATCAGGCCCAGCAAATAGGCGATGACCGCGGTCAACAATAGCCCGGCCAGCAAGGCCAGCCACGGCGAGGTGTCGTAATGACTGGTCAACACGGCGGTGGTGTATGCCCCCAACCCGACAAAGGCTGCCTGGCCAAACGAGGTCAAGCCGCCCACGCCCGTCAACAACACCAGCCCCAGCGCCACCATGGCAGCCAGTCCGATGTAATTGAGCTGCGTAATCCAGAACTCGGGCGTCGCAGGCACCATGGGCAATATTGCCACCAAGGCAATGAACACGATTAACAGAATACGGTTGCTCATGGCGATCACTCCTCGTCATCCGTATGGTGGCTGCTGAACGATCGCCACACGAGCACAGGAATGATCAGCGTGAACACAATGACTTCTTTGTAGGCGCTGGCCCAAAATGAAGAAAACGCCTCGAGCACGCCCACCAGGATCGCCCCTGCGGCCGCCACCGGATAACTGGCCAAGCCGCCAATGATGGCGCCCACAAAGCCTTTCAGGCCGATCAGAAAGCCCGTGTCGTAGTACACCGTCGTGATCGGCGCGATCAGCATGCCCGACATGGCGCCGATCGCGACCGCCAATGTAAAGGTCAAGCTGCCTGACATCGTGGTGCTGATGCCGACCAGCCGCGCACCGCGGCGATTCACCGCCGTCGCACGCAACGCACGGCCATACAGGGTTTTGCCAAAGAACAACCACAGCGCAACAATCAACAGCGCGCAGGTCCCGACGACAAAGAGGCTCTGCGCCGACCACGTGGCAGGCCCCAGATTCACCTGCCCGCTGACAAAGGCCGGCGTTCGCCATCCCTCTGCGCCAAAAAACACCAACGCCAGTCCCGTCAGCGCAAAGTGCACAGCCACGGAAACAATCAATAGAACCAGCACCGACGCCTCGGCCAGCGGCTGATACACAATGCGATAGATCATCGAACCCATCGGAATGATCAGCACCAAGGCGAGCAACATATTCAACCACAGCGAGTTATCCGGCGCGGCATAGACCGAGGCCAACCATAACAACGCCAGCGGCAGGATCACACACGTCAATACGACTTTGGGCAATGCGGTCCAGCTGCCTGTACGCACGGCGCGCAACAGTTCCAGCACCAGCACCACGGCGCCCAACAGCGGCAACAGATAAGCGGTACCCGGCACGCGGCCATTGACCAACATGGCCAAGGTCAACGCGCCAAACGCGACGAACTCGCCCTGAGGAATAAAGATGACGCGCGTCACGGTGAACACCAGGACCAGCGCCATACCCAGCAATGCATAGATGGCACCGTTGACGATACCGTCCTGCAACAGGATGAGGGCAATTGAAAAATCCATGAAACTGCCTTATGGGATTCTGACAAGACTGCCTGATGGCACGGATATGCCATCAGGGTTGACGTGGATTATCGCGGATATGACACACCGGCCCTCAGGCCGGTGTATTGAAAACCCAGCAGACGTCAGCGCCACGTCGGGCGTTGGCTGCCTCACAGGTCAGGCTGGTACACCCACTTGCCTTTTTCGACTTTGACCATGACGCGCGAGCGATCGTCAAAACCGGCATGATCGGTGGGGCTCATGTTGAACACACCTTGCGAGGCGGGCAGATTCTTGATGCCCTCCAGCGCATCGCGCATCGCGGCACGAAACTCGGGGGTGCCAGGCTTGGCGCCGCTCTTTAGCGCCTCGGGCAAGGCCGCAACGATCAACTGACCTGCGTCCCACATATGGCCGCCAAAGGTATTGGTGGTGCCGGCGCCATACTTGCCTTCGTAGGCGGTGGTGTAGGCCAGGGCCGATTTTTTCACCGGATTGCTGTCAGGTAATTGCGCCGCAACCAGCAACGGGCCCGCAGGCAGCAGCATGCCGTCGCAATCTGCGCCGCAAACGCGCAACACGTCATTGTTGGCCGCACCGTGCGTTTGATAAATCGTGCCTCGGTAATTGCGCGCGCGCAGTTCTTTTTGCGGCAGTGCCGAGGGCGTACCGGCGCCTGCGATGAGAATCGCATCGGGCTTGGCGCTGACCAATTTCAGTACCTGGCCCGTGACGCTCGTGTCCGTGCGGCCGTATTTTTCGACCGCCGTGATCTCGATGCCCTTGCCCTTGACGGCCTCGCGCATCACTGCCAACCAACCATCACCATAGGCATCGGCAAAACCGATAAAGCCCAAGGTTTTCACCTTGGACTTGACCAAGGCATCGGCCAAGGCACTGGCCATCAAGGCATCGTTTTGCGGCGTCTTGAAGACCCAGCGACGTTTGTCATCAACCGGCTCAACGATCTTGGCGCTGGCAGCGACACTGATCATAGGGACTTTGGCTTCGGCGGCAACGTCCACCATGGCGAGCGAGCCTGGGGTGACAGAGGTCCCGACCAATACGTCGACCTTGTCGTCAGAGACGAGTTTGCGCGAGTTTTTCACGGCCTGAGTCGTGTCGGTCGCATCATCCAGCACAATCCACTCGATTTTTTGACCTGCGACTTCGGTGGGCAGCAATGCCACCGTGTTGCGCTCAGGAATCCCCAGCGATGCTGCCGGGCCGGTACTGGCGAGGGTGACTCCCACCTTGACCTGGGCACTGGCCAGTAGCGGCAGGCTCAGCGCCACAGCCGCGGCGGCCGCGGACAAGCCGAAATACTTGCGCGTCATGTTGTTGTCTCCTGTGTGGGCTCTTGTTATGGCCCCGAAATCGGGAAAGTGAGCCCGGTTGACGTTATACAGAAATTCAGATATTTGAGCCAGAAGTGTATCAAATAGCCTTCAAATAGAACCCCGTGACTTCCCTAGTCTGCCTTCGAATGCGTGCAAGCATCTCGGTGTAGAAGTGACCCCACATGCAGCCTGCCGTCGGCCGCGCGGACGACGAGCCCGCCGCGATTGGCGAAGGCTGCCCTCCCCGTTCCCCACGGTCAGATGGGCACACCAAAAAATCAAATGCATTCAACAATAGCGAATGTTGCCTCTGACCGGGAACGGCGTCATTAAGGGGATTCCCGCAGAATCGGCCATACGCGTTCGACACGCCACGCCACCCAAGAGGCAACGGCAACCTTGACCAGATCACCCGGGATGAATACCAACATCGCCATCATCGCTTTGCCCAAGCCCATCTGCGTCACCCAGGCGAGCCATGGCACGCCGATCAGATACACGGCGCCAATACCGCCAGCGATGCACGCCAAGCCATAAGCCAGTACGGTCCTGACGCTCTGGCCCGGGGCACGGACCCAGCTACGCGCCAGCCAACCCGTCACGAAGGCGCCTAGCGCCATGCCGAACAGAAAACCGCCGGTCGGGCCGAAAAACACGCCCAGCCCGCCACGGCCGCCGGGCAGCACGGGCAGTCCAATTGCGGCCAGCAGCAAATATAGCGAGCAGGCCAACCCGCCGCGCACCGGCCCCAACATGGCGCCAGTCAGCATGACGCCCAGGCTCTGCAAAGTCACTGGCACAGGAATAGCCGGCAGGGGGATCGGCGGCACCAGACTCAGCACCACAATCAGCGCTGCAAACAGCGCAATCAACACGGTATCTTGAGTTTTCACTATTCACCACGCGCATCAATGGCCTGAGCGACTTGCTGGGCCCGTTTCAATGTCCGCACCACCAACGGCACCAGCAAGGCCAGGGGATGTCGGGCCAAACCGCGTGCCGCCTGGGCCTCGCGGATTTCCTGATAATGACGCCAGATTTCCGGTACGAAACGCAAGGTCAAGGCCAGGGCAAGTGCCACCTTGCCTGCGTCCACCCATCCTAGCCGGTCCAGCGGGGATAAAGCGCGTTCGCAGACGGCGATCAGGTCCGAACTCCTCGTCGACAGCGTCACCGCCAAAGCCAGGCCGACCAAGGTCGCGATGCGCAGCAGCACAATAGCCGCCGGCAGCCAGCCCTGGAACACCACGGCGAACACACCAATTGCCGCCAGCACCCAAACCAGGCCACGCACCTGACGCCAGCAAGCCGCCGCCCCCACGCCGGTAGACCACACCAACAAGCAGGACACTGCGAATGCCGCCGTCAACGCCCAGACATTCTGCACCAGAAACAAGCCGATGCCCGCAATCACCAGCGCTGCCAACTTATAGCCGGCAGGCAGCCGATGCAGCCAGCGATCACCCTTTATATAGAGGGGCTCGATCATCACGCGCAGTGCTCCCGATACCAGCGCAACGCAGGGCCGGGACTGTCGTCCGCAGCGATCTGGCCGTCGACGACCACCAGGACACGATCAAAGTCCTGCAACAATTCCAGATCATGGCTGACGACGACGGCTTGCTGCTCCAGCCCGGCAATCGCGCCGGCGACCCGATTACGATTGCGCAGGTCCAGTTGTGTCGTAGGCTCGTCAAATACCACCAGGGCCGGGCGCATCACCAGTACCGATGCCAACGCCACCAGTTGGCATTCACCGCCAGATAAGGTGTGGCTCGCCCGGTCCGCCAGATGCCCGACCCCCAAGCCGTCCAGGCTGGCTTGAATGCGCTCTGCCGACTCTTGCGCGGGCAGACGCTGCGCTTTCAGGCCAAAAGCCATGTCTTCGCGCACAATAGGGTATACGATTTGATTTTCGGGGTTCTGGAACACGAACCCTACCTGGCGGCGAATCGCCTTGATATCGTGCCGGGTATCCAGGCCATCGAGGGTCACCCGGCCGGCCGTCGGCAGCACCAGACCATTGAGCAGCTTGGCAAAGGTGCTCTTGCCGGCGCCATTCGGGCCGACCACGCCTACCCGGCGCTGATCGACGGTCAAACTCACCCCCCGCAATGCCTGAGAATGCGGCGTGGCAACGACGGCGTGTTCAAACTCGATTAACATGGGGCGGAATTATGCCCGAACCCCATGCTTGAACCATTTCAATCATCCGGGCTCCAAGAGGTTATATGGAAAAAGTACGTAAAACCGACGAGGAATGGCGCGCCCAACTGACGCCACAAGAATACGCGGTAGCGCGCCAAAAAGGCACCGAGCGCGCCTTTACCGGCCGTTATTGGGACACGACGCAGTTGGGCATTTACCGTTGCATCGGCTGTGGCACCCCGCTGTTTGCGTCGGACACCAAGTTCGACGCCGGCTGTGGCTGGCCCAGCTATTTCGAGCCTATCGATCCAGCGCGCGTGCGCGAAGAACGCGATACCTCTCACGGTATGGTGCGCACCGAAGTCCTGTGCAATATCTGCGACTCCCATCTGGGCCACGTATTCCCCGACGGGCCGGAGCCCACCGGGCTGCGTTATTGCATCAATTCGGTATCGCTCAAATTCGAACCCCTCGAGAACGAATGAAGAAATTCCTGTTTGACCTGTTCCCGCTGATCCTTTTCTTCATCGCGTACCGGTTTGCCGATATTTATACCGCAACAGCGGTGGCGATCGCCGCCTCGGTTGCCCAGTTTGTCTGGTTACGGGCAACAGGCAAACGTATCGAAATGACACACTGGATCAACCTGTCGGTCATTGTGATTTTCGGCGGCGCGACCTTATGGTTGCACAGCGACGTGTTCATCAAATGGAAGCCCACGGTCCTGTATTGGCTGTTTGGCGGCGCCCTGCTCGGTTCTCGTTTCCTGTTCGGCCGCAACCTGATGCGCCGGCTGCTCGGTACCCAAATTGAACTTTCCGATACAGCCTGGGACAAACTCAACCTGAGCTGGGCCTTGTTTTTCCTGGCCGCCGGCGCCATTAATCTGTACGTGGCGTTTTCCGGCCATTTCACGGAATCGCAATGGGTGAATTTCAAGGTCTTCGGGCTGATGGGGTTGCTACTGGTATTTGTGATTGGCCAGTCGTTGTGGCTCGGCAAGCACATGCAGCATCCCAGCCAACCAGAGGCCAATGATCCCCAACGCGAAATAGGCAAAGAGTGATGCTCAGCGAGGACTCATCGTCCGATTTTCATCCGTTTGAGTCATCTGCTTGTATTCTCTGTTTAAGGTCTGATCGTTTTACCCATCGTTCATTGTTTTACTCATGCCCGACACCACTGACCGCATCGCGCTGATACGCACTCGCCTGGCTGCCCTGGAGCCGACCGCCCTGGACATCCGAGACGACTCGCACCTGCATGCCGGACACGCGGGCGCACAAGGTGGTGCTGGCCATTACCATGTACGTATCGTGGCCTCGCGCTTTGCCGGTTTGACGCCGGTTGCCCGGCATCGTCTGGTGTATGATCTTTTGCAAGACCTGATCCCTCATCCTATCCATGCGCTTGCGCTTGACGCCCAAGCCCCTCTGACAAAATCCTAAAGGAAATCCATGAAACGCATCGTGATGCTGGCCGCTGCTTGCGCGGTCGCGGTACCTGCATTTGCTCAGAACGTCGCCACCGTCAATGGCAAGGCGATCTCTCAGCAAAGCCTGGATCAATTCGTCAAACTGCTGGTCAGCCAGGGCGCAACCGATTCGCCGCAACTGCGCGAACAGGTCAAGCAGGAAATGATCAACCGCCAGATCTTCGTCCAGGCGGCCGAAAAAGACGGCATCGCCAAACAAGCCGACGTCCAGACCGAAATCTCGCTGGCCCGCGAAGGCATCCTGGTTCGCGCGCTGATGGCCGACTACCTGAAAAAGCATCCCGTCACCGACAAGCAGATTCAGGACGAGTACAACAAGGCCAAGCAGCAACAAGCTGGCCAACAGGAATACAAGGTCCGCCACATCCTGGTCGAAGACGAGAAAACCGCCAACGACTTGCTCGCGCAGATCAAGAAAGACAAAAGCAAGTTCGCCGATCTGGCCAAGAAAAACTCCAAGGATCCTGGTAGCGGCGCCAATGGCGGCGACCTGGGCTGGGCTGCTCCCACCAACTACGTCAAGCCGTTTGCCGACACCGTCAGCAGCCTGAAGAAAGGCCAGTTGGCCGACAAGCCGGTGCAGACGCAATTCGGCTGGCACATCATCGAGGTCGAGGACACCCGTCCGGTGGAATTCCCCCCGCTGGATCAGGTCCGTCCGCAACTCGAGGAAATGCTGCGTCAGCAGGCGCTGGGTGAATACCAGAAGCAACTGCGCGCGAAAGCTACGATCAAGTAATGTTGATGGTGCGCCTGGCTGCGGTTTAGTACTGTGGTCAGGTTTGGCAGGACGCGTTTGTTAACGGATCTTGCTAGCTGGCCGTTGCATGATGATTGTGAAGAAGAGCCCTGGTTTTGAACTGGGGCTTTTTTTATCGCTGTTGGTGTTGTGGAGGCATTTGCTGCTCTTGATTGTCTCTATGAAGGCGTCCCTGCCGCGTGCCTGGGCGTGGCGCCGGGCCTATCGCACGGACTCGGCCCATGACCAGGGGCCTCGGTCCGCTGCGCGGACTAAATCCGCGCTCAACGGCCCGGCGCCACGCCCAGGCACGCGACAGGGACTGATGATGAGGGAATGCAACGAGGGCTGATTGCCATCAGCATTTTTTTAAGCTGTCTTTGCTAATGCGATAGGCCCGGCGGGGCTTTTACACGCCGAGCTCCTGCGCCAAAAGAACTCCATCCGACGCATGAGCACACGGCCATGACTTCACCTCAACATAACCATAGCAACCGGACCATCAGAACAAGATCAAACGCCCAACAGAGCCTTCAACCCATCCTCATCCAACACCGTCACACCTAATTCCTGCGCCTTGGTGAGCTTGCTGCCAGCCTCTTCCCCCGCCACCACATAAGCGGTTTTCTTGGAGACCGAACCACTGACCTTGCCCCCCGCCGCCAGGATGTACCGAGTAGCCTCGTCACGCGTCCAGGTAGGCATGGTCCCGGTCAAGACAAACGTCTTGCCTGCCAGCGCATTGCCCTCAGGCCCTGCTTCAGCAACCGCATGTACACCTTGGGCCTTGAGCAACTCGATGATTTCACGATTATGCGGCTCGGCGAAAAAGCGCCGAATCGAACCCGCAACGACAGGGCCGACATCGGGCGCACCGGACAAGGCTTCCTCGTCCGCATCCATGATGGCCTCAATGCTGCCGAAATGACGGGCCACATCGCGAGCCGTGGTCTCGCCTACATGGCGAATGCCCAGCGCAAACAACAGACGCCCTAAAGTCGGCGTACGTGCCTTGTCGATTGCCGCCACGAGGTTCTCGGCGGACTTCTTGCCCATGCGATCGAGAGCAGCCAATTCAAATGCCGTCAGGCTGTACAAATCAGCCAACGATTTGACGCGCCCGCTTTCGACTAATTGATCGACCAGCTTTTCACCCAGGCCATCGATGTCCAGCGCTTTGCGTCCCGCCGCATGCCAGAGAGTTTGTTTGCGCTGGGCCGCACAGAAAAGTCCCCCCGTGCATCGTGCAATCGCCTCGTCTTCTGTGCGCTCGATCGCCGAATCGCAGATGGGGCAGCGAGTCGGCATGACGAACTCGCGCGCGTCCTGCGGCCGTTGGCTCAAGACGGGCCCCACAACCTCGGGAATCACGTCGCCAGCGCGGCGCACGATGACGGTGTCGCCGATACGGACATCTTTGCGGCGGATTTCGTCCTCGTTATGCAGTGTCGCATTGGTGACCGTGACGCCGCCCACAAAGATAGGCTGCAGTCGCGCCACCGGCGTGATGGCGCCGGTACGTCCCACCTGCACCTCGATGTCCAGTAATCGCGTCGTGGCTTCTTCGGCGGGAAACTTGTGCGCTACCGCAAAGCGCGGCGCACGTGCGACGAAACCCAGCACTTTTTGCGCTGCCAGGGAATCGACCTTGTAGACCACACCATCGATGTCATACGGCAAGCCCGGCCGTTCGCGACCGACTTGTTCGTAAAATGCCAGCAGCCCTTCGGCGCCGAGGACGCGCTTGTTGTATTGCGTGTTGACGGGCAGACCCAATTCAGCCAGCCAGCTCAACATGGCGCCGTGCGAGTCATGCGGCAGCGTGGATTGCTGGCGTGCATTGCCCGTGGGCTCCTGGAACAAGCCCGATTGCGTGCCCGGCAAGCCGTGCACTTCGCCCCAGCTATAGGCAAAAAACCGTAGTGGACGCTGAGCCGTGATGCGCGGATCCAATTGGCGCAAGCTCCCTGCCGCCGCATTACGCGGATTGACGAAAACCTTTTCACCGCGCGCGGCCTGAGTACGATTCAGACGTTCGAAGTCGGCGCGATTCATCAGGACCTCGCCCCGCACCTCCAGCACACGAGGGGCTGCGCCTTTCAAACGCAGAGGGACGACGCGAATCGTACGCACGTTGGCCGTCACGTCCTCGCCGGTCTGACCGTCTCCGCGTGTCGCCGCCTGGACGAGCACGCCGTCCTCATAGCGCAAGCTGATGGCCAAGCCGTCGAATTTCAACTCGCAGAAGTATTCTGGAGATTGATCGAGGCGCAACAGACCCGCCCCGCGCAGGGTGTCGGAAACGCGACGATCGAACGCCTGGACATCCTCGGCCTCGAAGGCATTGCCCAAGGACAACATTGGCACGGCGTGTTGCACGCTGCCAAATGCGGCCAAAGGTGCCGCCCCCACCCGTTGGGTAGGCGACTCGGGTGTGATCAGCTCGGGATGCTCGGTTTCCAGTTTGACCAGTTCACGCATGAGCGCGTCGTAGTCGGCATCTGAAATCGTGGGCGCATCCTGCACGTAGTAGTGCACATTGTGCTGTTCGATCTCGTGGCGCAGCTCGGCGGCCCGCTGCGCCGCTTCGGTGGCGCTGGCGTGCTCAACCATCAGGCAAACACCCTTTGTGCGCGCTCACTGCCGGCGGGCAAGCCGGCCTGGTCCAACTGCTGGAACAGCTTCTGCAATTGTTCGTCGATACCTGTTTCCATGCCATCGACCACGGATTTGCCTTGATCGTCGACCAGTTCTGCCTGTAAACGCCGGGCCAGGTCGCGACCCACATCGACCATGCGGCCAAATGCGCGCGGGTCTTCGGGGCTGCACGGAACGTCCAATAACAGCACCAGACGATCCACCACCGCCATACCGTCGTCAAAGCCTGCGCCATCGCTGCGCGACAACGTAAAGCGCGCTACGCCGTTATCGGCCAGCCATGCCAAACGTGCGCCATCCACCGCAAAGCCCAACTCACGCGCTACACCGATGACTTCGGCTGTGGCTCGCGGGGCCCCCATCAACAACGTCAAACCAACTTGCGCATCGAGCGAGGCGCAAAGGGTATCGAGCTTGCCGGCACGGTCCAGCACCACTTGCTGGTCCGGGCCTTCGATTGTCGCTTCGAAACGATCGGCGAGGTCCTGCGCACGCGCCCAGGCCTGCGACCATTCGATGGCAGTCAAGGGGCCGCTGCGATTGGCGAGCAACACAGCCAACTGCAACGATGCATAAGACTCTTCGGGATGAATGCGGGCACGATGACGGCCACGATCGGTGGACGCAAATAGGCGCACCGGTTTACGCCCGACCTGATCCAGTCCCTGCACCGCGGCCAATAAATCGGCTCCACGCACAGGCTCGCCGAATTGGACCTCGATCACGATTTCACACGCGGGATCGGGCTCTTCGGTGTCATCCAGATCATTGCTTGGTGCCGCTGCCGCCGCAGCATGAGCGGTCGCCTGCCCGCCGCCCATGCCAGGCTCACGGCGCTGTGCCTCGGGCGCAGCGGGGCGTCCGGCCGCCTCGTTCGCGCCGAATAGAGGATCTTGCTCGGAAGCAGGAAAACGCGCCTGCATACGACTGCGCGCACGGCGGTCCTGCCACCAGTTGAATCCCAATACCAGCAGTATCAGCAGTACACCCAGGGCAATCAGCCCAATCTGCAAGTCGCTCATGTGTCAATCCTGCGCTGCGAGGCAGCGCCCTTCCGTTGTAGTGGTTATGCGGCTTCGGAGGCCATTTGCACGGCCGAATCAATATCAACAGCAACGATACGCGAAACCCCTTGTTCTTGCATGGTAACGCCGACCAATTGTTTGGCCATTTGCATCGCGATCTTGTTATGCGAGATGAACAGGAACTGCGTTTGCTCGCTCATGCTGCTCACCAGGTTGGCGTAGCGCTCGGTATTGGCGTCATCCAACGGGGCATCCACCTCGTCCAGCAAGCAGAATGGCGCAGGGTTCAGTTTGAACAATGCGAACACCAGTGCCGTGGCGGTCAACGCTTTCTCACCACCTGATAACAAATGAATCGTGCTGTTTCGTTTGCCAGGCGGCTGCGCCATGACCTGCACGCCTGCGTCCAGGATTTCGTCGCCGGTCATCGTGAGCTTGGCTTCACCGCCGCCAAACAGCCGGGGGAACAGCTCGCCAAAGTGGCCGTTAACCGTATCGAACGTCGCCTGCAGCAGCTCGCGCGTTTCGCGATCGATTTTGCGGATGGCGTCTTCGAGGGTATCGATCGCCGTCAGCAAATCCTGTTGCTGGGAATCGAGGAACTCCTTGCGTTCGCGCGAGGCATTGAGCTCATCCAATGCGGCCAGGTTCACGGAGCCCAGCGAATCGATCTGACGGGAAATACGGCCGACTTCGGATTGCAGCCAGTTGGCCCGGCGCCATTCATCGGGGCGATCGGCCAGTTCCCGAGCCAGGGTCTCACGGTCTACCTCACGAGCATTCAACTGCTCGGTGAATTGCTCCTCGGCCAGACGAGCAGCCTGCTCTTGCAATTGCAGTTCGGTGATGCGCGCGCGCAGCGGTTCCAGCGCACGCTCTTGTTGCATGCGTTCTTCGTCGGCGCCGCGCAGCAGGGCCGACAGGTTGTCGAGCTCTTGGCGCGCCCGGGTCAGGGCTTCTTCGCGCTCGGCTCGCGCCTCCAGCGCGTCTTGCAAGCCGGCTTGCGACGCAGACGCATCGAACTCAGCCAACTCGGCCTGCAATTGTTCGAGCTCGACGGCCCCGCGTTGGCTTTGATCGATGGCCAACTGGCGATTGCGTTGCAGATCCGCGATACGCGATTGCACGCCGCGCTCGGCAAACTCGGCCTCCTGGGCCGCGCGCTCGAGTTCGCGCAATTTGGCACGAGCAGCCTCGGCTTGCGCGGCGAGGTCTTCGCCTGCCATCTCGGCATCAGCAAAACGCGACTGATGCTCGCCCAATTCCTGGTCCAGCGTTTCGAAACGCGCCTCGGCCTCTTCGCGTGTGGCACGCAGGTCTTCCTCGTGGGCTGCGATTTCCTCTAGGTCCTGGCGCAGGCGAGTCGCCCGTTCGCCCGATTGTTCGGCCTGCTGCTGCAAACGCGAGTGTTCGAGCTGAATGTCGTGCACCCGGCGCGTCACTTCAGCGACGCGCTGGCGTGCTGGCGTAATGGCCTGCGACACCTGCTGCCATGCGCTCTCGGCGCGCGCCACGGCGGCTCGCGCCTGGTCCGCAATCAGCTGATGCGCCTTGATCTCGCGCTGCAGGTTTTCGATTTCCTGCTGGCGAGCGAGCATGCCTGCCTGCTCGGAATCGGGAGCATAGAACCGCACGCTATGCGCATCGACCAGATGCCCGGCCTGCACCACGCATGCGGCGCCAGGCGGCAGTGTCGCACGAGCCGCCAGTGCCTGGCCCATGTCGGCAGCGGTATAGACGTTGCGCAGCCAGTCGTTCAGCAACGTGCGCAGGTCTGGATCGGTAATGCGCAACAAGCTCGCCAAGGGCGTCAACCCCGCGGGCGCAGCCGGTGCCGGCGCCGCAGCCGGAACCTGATAAAACGCCAGGCGCGCGGGCGGAGCGTCCTCGGCAAAGGCTCGCGACCAGTCCAGGTTGCGCACCTCCATGGCGGCCATGCGCTCGCGCAGGACGGCTTCCAGGGCGTTTTCCCAGCCAGGCTCGATATGCAGCTTTTGCCACAGCCGTGCCAGGCCGGTCAGCTCATGCTTGGCGAGCCAAGGCTCTAGCGCGCCTTGCTTCTGGACGTCTTCCTGCAGCTTGACCAATGCGGCCAAGCGAGCCTCCAGGCGGGCCAGTGTCTGCGCGTCCTGTTGGGCGGCTGTCTGTGCGCGGCTGCGTTCGGCGTCAGCCTCTGGGACCCGGGCTTCCAGGTCAGCGAGCTGTTGCTGGGCTTCTTCGAGCTGGTCCTCGCCCACCGCACGGTCGCCCGCCAATTGCTCCAGCCTGGCGAGATCCGGGGTGTGCAATTCGCGTAATTCCTGCTGCAGGCGCTCGCGGCGTTGCTCCAAGTTTTGCAGTTGGCGGTCGGCATCGCGTTGTGTCTGTGCGACCAGGGCCAGATTCTGTTCGACACGAGCCAAGGCCCCGCGCATCTCGTCACGCGAAGCCGCGGCATCGCGCACCCGGGATTCCGTCGCAGGCAGGCTGGCCTGGGCTTCTTCGGCCTGCGCACGCGCTTCTTCGGTACGAGCGGCGCTGGCGGCGAGGTCTTCTTCGGCCTGGGCGATCTGCTCGACACAGTGGGCCTGTTGGGTTTCCCATTCGGCGATCTGCTGCTGCAGTTGATCACGCCGCGCCTGCAGGCGGTTACGAGAATCGACCACGTGGCGGATCTCCGCCTCGAGGCGGCTGACCTGCGCGTTGGCCTCGTAAAGCTGTCCCTGGGCAGTGTGCACGGCGTCGCTGGCGGCATAGTGGGCCTGGCGGCGCGACTCCAGCTCGAGTTCGCCAGCACGCAGCCCCGCGATGGCCGCCTCGAGGTTGGTCTGGGCCTGCGCCATGTCCTGGTTCTTGCGCTGGCGTTCATCGCGCGCGCCGGTTTCTTTCAGGAGCCAGAGGGCAAATTGTTTTTTCTCGCCGTCGGCCTGCAACTCGCGGTATTGGCGGGCCACCTCGGCCTGCGCCTCGAGCTTTTCCAACTGCGATCCCAATTCGCGCAGAATGTCTTCGACGCGGGTCAGGTTTTCCCTAGTATCGGAAAGGCGATTTTCCGTTTCGCGGCGACGTTCTTTGTAGCGCGAGACGCCGGCGGCTTCTTCGAGGAAGACACGCAATTCCTCGGGACGCGCCTCGATCAGGCGGTTGATCATGCCCTGACCGATAATGGCGTAGCCACGCGCGCCCAGGCCGGTGCCCAGGAAAATATCGTGAATATCGCGCCGGCGTACCTGCTGGTTGTTGACGTAGTAACTGCTGGTGCCGTCGCGCGTGAGCACGCGGCGCACCGCGATCTCGGAATAAGCGCTCCATTGGCCTGCAGCGCGGCCTTCGCTGTTGTCGAATACCATTTCGACAGACGCCCGCGCGGCAGGTTTACGATGGCCCGAGCCGTTGAAAATCACGTCCTGCATGGATTCGCCACGCAACTCGGAGGCCTTGGCCTCGCCCAACACCCAGCGGACCGCATCAATAATGTTAGATTTGCCGCAGCCATTGGGTCCCACGACCCCCACCAGCTGGCTGGGTACGGGGATCACAGTGGGATCGACGAACGATTTGAATCCGGCGAGTTTTAGTTGAGTCAGGCGCACAGTACGATGGATGGACGGGTGGGGTTGAACGAAACGCGTTGAACAGACCTGCCCTACGAATAGCGAACCGGCCCCTCGGGGACCGTAGAATGGCGAATCTAGTGTGGCTCGTATGATACCCCAGGCTGTTGCCGGCCCACGCTGAAAACGACGCTAATCCCATCATCCACACGTCAGACGCTATACTCGCTGACACTTTTTTTTCATCCGAAACAGATTTTTCACCGCTGCCGATTTGCCGGCAGCCACCGGGGACTCTCTTTTGAAACGCGGGTTTTATCTGGTCATGGCCGCTCAGGCCTTCTCGTCTCTGGCGGACAATGCACTGTTCATTGCGGCGATCGCCTTGATTCTGGAATTGCATGGCCCAGACTGGATGGCGCCGCTGATGAAATGGTCGTTCGCACTGTCGTACGTGGTGCTCGCGGCATTTGTCGGCGCAGTCGCTGACTCGTTCCCCAAAGGGCGGGTGATGTTCGCCACCAACGCCCTCAAGGTCTCCGGCTGCCTGTTGATGTTCCTCTATGCCAACCTGGGCGTTCCCGAGGAATACCAGACCTATCTGGTCTGTGTGGCCTATGGCCTGGTAGGCGTCGGCGCTGCCGCCTACTCGCCTGCGAAATACGGCATCGTGACCGAAATGCTGCCCCCGGAAATGCTGGTCAAGGGCAATAGCTGGATCGAAGGCCTGACCGTGTTCTCCATCATTCTGGGGACGGTATTGGGAGGCGTACTGATCTCTCCGGCCACCTCGACCCTGCTGCTTGATCACCACATCATCGGCAAATGGGTGCACACCCCGGCCGAAGCCGCCATTCTCGTCATTGCCTGCGTCTATCTGCTGGCCGCGCTCTGCAATCTGCTGATCCCCAACACCCATGTGCGCTATCCGCCGCAACAGAAAAATCCCATCAAGCTGACACGCGTCTTTGCCAGCTATGTCCGCGTCCTGTGGCAGGACAAGCTGGGACAGATTTCCCTCGCCGTCACCACCCTGTTCTGGGGAGCCGGCGCGGTCCTGCAATTGATCGTGATCGAGTGGGGACGGCAGCATCTGGGCTATAGGCTCGACGAGGCCTCGATGCTGATGGGCGTCGCAGCCGTAGGCACCGTCGTGGGCTCCATTCTGGCGGGACGCATTCCCCTGCGCAAAGCCTTATGCGTCTTGCCCGTCGGGGCCCTGATGGGTCTGGTGGTACTGCTCATGCCGCTGGTGCACAGCACGTGGGCGGTTTACGGCGTCCTGCTCCTGACGGGCGGGCTAGCCGGGTTCTTTGTCGTACCGATGAATGCGCTGCTGCAGCACCGGGGACATGTCCTACTGTCGGCCGGGCACTCCATCGCCGTGCAAAACTTCAACGAACAGCTCAACATCTTGTTGATGGTGGCGGTTTATACGCTGATGCTGTGGCTGGAAATGCCGATCAACGTCGTGATCGTGCTGTTTGGCGTGCTGGTCGCGATCCTGATGGTGTTGTTCATGCGCTGGAGCCGCCGCAACCTCAACGCGGATCCCGCACTGCACGAGCAAATCGGCCAGGAAGGACACGGCCACGCGATCAAGCAGCATTGAGCGCCCGGGCGATGAACGCCAGTTGCTGAGCGCTCATTCAAGTGTCACGGCGATTATCCTGGGTGGCTGCGCCTGCGTGACCTGACATTTGGCCTGACGCCGGCCTCTGCAGCCTTGGCTGATCATTACCCCAGGCCAGGGAGCCTGTCAGCGTTCAGGTCAAGGCCATTGCGAGTTGCAGATCTTGCCATGCGCGCGCCTTTTCGACCGGGCTGCGCAGCAAATACGCCGGGTGATAACTGACCACCACGGGAATCCGATGCCCGTCGTCCATGGTCCACACATGCTGGCGTCCGCGCAGACTGCCTATGGTGGCATCCGTTCCCAACAGGGTCTGGGCGGCAAAACGGCCCAGCACCAGGATCCGCTCGGGTCGAATCAGCTCAATCTGCCGCTTCAGGTATGGACTGCACGCGGCAATTTCCTCGGGCTTGGGGTTGCGATTGCCCGGCGGCCTGCACTTGATCACGTTGGCGATAAAGACGTCTTTTTCGCGGCTCATCCCCACGGCGCTCAACATCGCGTCCAGCAGTTGGCCGGAGCGCCCAACGAACGGTAGGCCCTGACGGTCTTCTTGCTCGCCCGGCGCCTCCCCCACGACCATCCAGCGCGCAGGACGAGCGCCCATGCCGAAAACGGCATGGCGGCGCCCCTGGCACAGGCCACAGGCCGTGCACTGCTGGACCTGTTCGCGCAAAGCATCGAAATCGGTCGCGGCGACAACGGGCTCTATCGTAGGGGCCGGCGCAGGCGCCGCGGGCGCGACGCCTGCTGGTGGGCGGGGCTGCGTCGACGCAGGCCGCACGGGCGCGCCTGCACGTTCGCCCTGGGCGGACGCCCCTGCCGCAGGCGGAGCCTCCGCGCGGCGGCCTTCTATGCCGAGCGAATCCGCGCCACCGCCTGCATCAGAATGTCCGGCACCGCCCGCGGCATTCGAACGCATCATTGCGCCATCGCCGGCAATGGGATGTCCCCCTGCCCGCAGCGCGTCTCTTGCCTGGGCCGCCGGATCCTGGCGTGCACCGGCATCAGCGTCCGAGGCAGGCGCCTGCGCCGAAAGCACCGATGCCGCCGGCAGCGGCTGCGGATCCGCAGCCTTTAGCCAGGTTTTCTCGATACCGATTTCGCGCAGCCAGAGTTTTTGCAGCGCATTGATGCGAGGAGCCGCCATGTCGTCAAGCACCGGCGTCATTGCGACGATCCCTCGCTCACCAGCATTTTCTGCATCACCAAGGCGTCCTCGCGCTGTCCCTTACCCGTAGGATAATAGCCGCGACGCACGCCGATACGCTTAAAACCGCTTTTTTCGTAGAATGCCAGCGCAGACGTATTGGACGGCCGCACCTCAAGCATCACAGCAGGCAAATCCTGTTGCCGGGCGATTTGCTCGCACCACGCCAACAGCACACTGCCCAGACCTTGGCGATGATGCTCGCGAGGCACGCCTATCACTAGCAAATGCGCCACGTCGGGCGCCAGCATCACCAGGCAGAACCCGACGACCTTGCCGCCCTGACGCAGTACGCAAGCCTCGTATCCCGAGGCCAATGCATCCGCAAAATTGCCTCGCGTCCAGGGAAATGCCTGCAAGCTGGCCTCCAATTCGGCTACGGCATCCACATCCGGCTCGGCCATGGGCTCGAGTACTGGCGCGGGCCAGGCAGGTACGGCCTTGGGGTTGCCCCCCAAACCGCGCTCGCGTTCCGCCGTCGTAAAGGCGATTTTGTCTCGCACATACAAGGGCGCGGCCAACTCGGGAGCTGCCGCCTCGCCTCGCAACCATGCCTGGCGCGCCAAATGCGCCACAGCGCTGGCCTGAGGCCGTGCGGCAGCATGGCGCCGCCAATTTGCGGGCGGCGCCATCTCAGCCGCGTAAACATCCCACGCGTCCCCGGCCAAACGCAGGGTTGTCCCCGCGGACGGGGCAATCACTCCGCCGACCAAGCCGCCTGCCAAGCCATCGACCAGCCCACCGGCCAAACCATGGCCCAACCGTTCGGCCTGGTCATTGGCCGCCCATAACGGCAGATGATGCTCGGCCCAGGGCACCGCCTCGTCCGCGGCGATCAGCATAGGCGCCTGCAAGGTCAGCCAAGGACGCTCGCTGTCCGTCCGATAGGCGTAGGCGGCCAGATAGACCTCGTTCATGCGGGCATCCAGCGCCACCAGGACCATGCCCCCCGGTTGCGCGCCGATTTCGTGCGCCACCGCCAGATGAGACACAATGGGCACCACGGGTATCCCCAGCGCCAAGCCCATCCCCTGAGCGACGCCGCAGGCGACTCGCAAGCCCGTAAAGCCCCCTGGCCCCTGACCAAACGCGATCGCGTCCAGGTCCCCTGGCGTCAGCCCTGCCTGCTCCAGGAGCTGTCCCGCCATCGGCAGCAATCGCTCGGCGTGTTCCTGGGCACCTTCGTGCTCCAGCACGGAAACCGTGCAACCCGCATCGGTTTCGCGCAAAAGGGCCACCCCGCAACGCGAGGAGGAGGTTTCGAGGGCCAGCAGGTTCAAATTCATAGGGAGAGATTGTACGAAATCCAAAGAACCCTCCCCTAGGACCAACGGGGGGATTTCAACCTTAATGCGCAATGTGTAATATCTTGTGAATACCCACTAGCCGTTGATTCTTGTCACTGTTACATTTCCGGCCATGAATACGCAAAACACCAATCCCGTCCGCAAAATTCTCGTCGTCGATGACGATCCTCGCCTGCGCGATCTGCTGCGCAGGTACTTGTCGGAACAAGGATTCAACGTCTTTGTCGCCGAAGACGCCAAGGAAATGGGCAAGCTCTGGCAGCGCGAGCATTTTGACCTGCTCGTTCTGGATTTGATGCTGCCCGGTGAGGACGGTTTGTCGATCTGCCGCCGCCTGCGTGGTGGTCACGACAATACCCCCATCATTATGCTGACAGCCAAGGCCGAGGAAATCGACCGCATCGTTGGCCTCGAAATGGGCGCCGACGACTATCTGTCCAAGCCCTTCAACCCCCGCGAACTGCTGGCCCGTATCAACGCCATCCTGCGCCGCCGGGGCACCGAAGAGCATCCCGGTGCTCCCAGCCAGGAAAACGAGTCCATCGCGTTTGGACCGTATACCCTCAATCTGTCGACCCGTACCCTCACGCGCAACAACGAACAAGTCCCCATCACCACGGGCGAATTCTCCGTGCTCAAGGTCTTTGCGCGTCACCCCAAGATCCCGCTGTCGCGTGACAAGCTGATGGAATTGGCCCGCGGCCGCGAATACGAAGCCTTCGATCGCAGTCTGGACGTGCAAATCTCGCGTTTGCGCAAACTGATCGAACCCAACCCGTCCAAGCCGGTCTTCATCCAGACGGTCTGGGGTCTGGGCTACGTCTTCGTTCCGGATGGTGGCAGCTGATCGTCCCAAAGGATCTCGACAAGCACGACGTCTTGTGCCCGGTGTACGCAGGATCCTTCGCAACCTGACCTCACGACTCAGGTTAGGGCTGTTCGGCCGCACATTTCTGCTGCTGGCAGCCCTGATGCTCGTGAGCCTCGGGGCATGGCTGCAGGTTTTCTTCAGCATGGAACTCGGCCCGCGCGCCAACCAAATGGCGCAACGGGTCATCACGGCCGTCAATATCACCCGCACCGCGCTGATCTATTCCGACGACACCGAGCGCAGCAAGCTGCTGCTGGACCTGGCCACCAACGAGGGGATCCAGGTCTATCCCCGCGAAGTCACGGATTTCACCGAGGCGTTGCCCGAAGACGACTACTGGCAACGTGTCGCCCAGCATATACGCACCCGCTTTGGGCCCGAGACCCAGATCATGTGGGGCGTCAATCAGGTTCCGGGCTTCTGGGTCAGTTTCCAGATCAACCAGGACTTGTATTGGCTCGTCTTCGAACGCGAACAAATCGGCCTGACGGGCGGCATTGAATGGCTGGGCTGGGGCGCCACTGCCCTGTTGCTCTCTCTCGTGGGGGCTGCGGTCAGCGTGGGCTTTGTCAATCGGCCGCTCTCCCGCCTGGCCCGGGCGGCACAGGTACTGTCCCGTGGCGAAACACCTGCCTCCCTGCCCGAAAACGGCCCGCTGGAGATCCGGGATCTCAACGCCTCGTTTAACCGGATGGCAAAAGACCTCCGGCAAGCCGAAGCCGATCGCGAACTGATGCTGGCGGGGATTTCGCACGATTTACGCACTCCGCTGGCCCGCATGCGGCTCGAGATCGAGATGAGCGGCGTGTCCGAGGATGCGCGCCAGGCGATCGACGATGACCTGGGGCAAATCGATCACAGCATCGGCCAGCTGATGGAATACGCTCGCCCCGCGGGCTCCCTGCCCCAAGTCGCCACGAATATCTCCGAAATCCTCGCAGAGCTATACGAGCGCGAACGCAGCCATACCGCCTCTTTAGGCGGCAATCTGGACGCGTTCATCGAACCCGACCTGCACGCCCGCGTCACGGCCCTGGACCTGAAACGCGTTGTCAGCAACCTCATCGAAAATGCCCGCCGCTACGGCCGTTCTGCCGATGGCCAGGCTCATCTGATCATGAGTCTGCATGGTGAAGGCAGTTCGCTGATCATCGAAGTCTCTGATCGTGGGCCGGGCATCGCCCCCGATGACGTCGATCGCCTGCTCCGCCCCTTTTCTCGGGGCGAGGCAGCGCGCACAGGCGTCAGCGGAGCAGGCTTGGGCTTGGCCATTGTCGAACGGTTGCTCAAGCACGTGGGCGGCTCACTGAAAATGCTGGAACGGGCGGGCGGCGGATTAACCGCAAGGATAGAGATTCCCAAAGCTCGATTTAGAAATTATCAATTAGACAGCGATAGCCAATAGCGTAAAATTTGGGTCTTAGCACGCGATACTGTGTGCCTTCATTCCACCCAACAACTTACGGGAGCATTCATGAAAACTGTTGGCGATAAACTCGAGCCCTTCAAGGTTGCCGGTGTCAAGCCTGGCTTCAATCAGCACGAAGAAAACGGTGTTTCGGCGTTCGAAGACATCACCGAAAGCTCCTTTCCCGGCAAGTGGAAAATCATCTACTTCTACCCGAAAGACTTCACTTTCGTGTGCCCGACCGAAATCGTCGGCTTCAACAAGCTGGCCAATGACTTCGCAGACCGCGACGCTGTCCTGCTGGGCGGTTCCGTGGACAACGAATTCGTGAAGCTGGCATGGCGCCGTGAGCACCCGGACCTGAACAAGCTGGGTCACTACCAATTCGGCGACGTCACCGGCTCGCTGATCGACCAACTGGGCATCCGTGACAAAGAAGCTGGCGTCGCTCTGCGCGCTACCTTCATCGTCGATCCGGACAACACCATCCAGCACGTGTCGGTCAACAACCTGAACGTGGGTCGCAACCCCGAAGAAATCCTGCGCTTGCTCGACGGTCTGCAAACCGATGAGCTGTGCCCCTGCAACCGTACGGTTGGCGGCGCAACGCTGTAATTTCTCAGCCCGGCCCTGCCGGGCTTTTCCTGATCCAGATTATAGGTAAAAACTATGGAATTCATCTCAGCCATCAAGGAGCAACTGCCGGATTGGGCCAAAGACATTCGCCTGAATCTGGACGGTGTGATTGCCCGTTCGACGCTGGCCCCCGAAGACGCCGTAGGCGCCGCCCTGTCGGCCGCCTTTGCAGCTCGCAGCCCCGTGCTGATCGAGGCATTCAAAAGCGGCCTGTCGGAAACCGACGCCAATGCCGCGCTGACGGCCTCGGCGTTGATGGGCATGAACAATGTCTGGTATCCCTACGTGGAGATGACCGGCGACGATCAGCTCAAAAGCCTGCCGGCGCAGTTGCGGATGAATGCATATGCGACGCATGGCGGGGTGGATAAGAAACGCTTCGAGCTGTTTGCCTTGGCGGCTTCCATCATCGGTAAATGCCATTTCTGCGTGCAGTCGCACTATGAGAATCTGAAGAAAGATGGATTCAGTGTGGAGCAACTGCGGGATGTGGGGCGGATTGCGGCTGTGGTGAATGCTGCGGCGTTGTCGTTGGCTGCCCAAGGGAAGTGATTTTGCTGCGGGTGGTTTAGTAGTACTTATGGACGTCGATGCGGGGCAGTGGCTGCGTGGGGGCTTCACGTGGCCGGTCCGGCGCCCTGCGCGCCGGACATCGCGTTCGCTCACCTCGTCCGCGCGTTCGCGCTCCCTACGGTGTCCGCTCCGCTCGACCACGAGGCGCTCACATGCAATAGATGCACCATCAAAGCAGTGCGCCACGCATCATCGTCGCAAGCCTCGATCGCAGCCAAGCAGATCTTCCAACTGGCACCACGCCACCCCGTCGCATGCCCGGACCGATCGCTTGAGGGGGACGCGCAGGGCGTCCGCCGAAAGCAGCACCGTAAGATCTTTCTCTCTTCCATTGCGGCTGCAGAAAAACGCCAAGCAAGAAAGTCGTGCCGGCGATGCAGAGAATTCTAATTGCTGCCAGTCGAGCCGAGGCAATCGGCCCGGCCGGGCGCCTCAAAGTCGAGCGAGCAGCCACCGTAGGGAGGCCCGTAGGGGCCCGCGCGCCGGACCGACTTTGTGAAGCCCGGCCGGGCCGATTGCCTCGGCTCGACGACCAACAGAACCCTGCCCCCCGATTCAGCCCAAAAAAAACGCACCTCATACAGAGATGCGCCCGAACAACTCTCACCCTCTAGCCACAGGATGCCGCTTAAACAGATACCGAAACACAAACCCCGGATACCCCAGCACCAGATACAGACTAAAGGTGATCGCGTAAAACTCCCACCGCTGAGCAAACGGATTCCCCAAGGCCGCTTCAAAAGCAAACCCCAGGCCCATCACCATTGCGTAATACAGCAAGAGCTCAACCATACGCAGCCAGAACGGCTTGACCACGGTGCCCCGTTTCCACGGCAGCACCGTCAACACTCGCTCAGTCAAGAACGGCAAATTCGCGCTGACTAAAGCAAGAGCGATGAGCAGCCAAACAGCCAAGGTCTGGTTCATGACCATCCCCCTATCGTGTTCGACCGCGTCATCGCCCTATTACGCACAGGTATCGCCTACCTCACAGACCCAGAGAGGTCTGAATCGCGTGCACGCACAATGCCATCAAGCCACCAGGCAGAATACCCAGGACGAGGATCAATGCGCTATTGACCGACAACACACCGCAATGGCTGGAAGGTGCCGCGATCTTGCCAGCGTCAGCAGCCGGCTCGTCGAAGTACACCACCTTGACCACACGCAGGTAGTAGAACGCGCCGATCAGCGAAAACACCACGGCCACCACCGCCAGCCACACGTAGCCGGCATCCACCAGCACTTGCAGCACAGCCAGCTTGGCGTAGAAGCCCACCATCGGAGGAATACCCGTCAGCGAGAACATCAACAGCAGCAGCAATGCAGCATGCCACGGGCTGCGGCGGTTCAGGCCCTTGAGGTCATCGATCTGCTCGCACTCAAAACCCTGACGCGACAACAACAGAACCATGCCGAAAGTGCCCAGCGTGGTCAGCACATAGATCAGCATGTAAAACAACGACGCACCGTAGGCATTCGCCGACGCATCAGGTTTACCTGCCACGACACCCGACATCAGCCCCAACAGCACGAAACCCACATGCGAAATCGTGGAGTACGCCAGCATGCGCTTGAAGTTCGTCTGCGCGATCGCAGTCAGGTTACCAATGGCCAGCGACAGAATCGCCAGGATCATCAGCATCGGTTGCCAATCGGCAGCCAGACCATGAAGGCCTTCCACCAGCAAACGCAGCGTAATCGCAAACGCGGCCAGCTTCGGCGCAGCGCCCAGGATCAGCGTCACAGCAGTCGGGGAACCCTGGTAAACGTCAGGCACCCACATATGGAACGGCACCGCGCCCAGCTTGAACGCCAGACCCGCCACCAGGAACACCACGCCGAATACCAGCGCCATATTTTCCTGCTTGCCAGCCGCGATGACATTGGAAATCTCGACGATATCCAGATGGCCAGTCGCCCCGTACACCATGGACATACCGTACAGCAGGAAACCCGAGGCCAATGCGCCCAGCACGAAATACTTCATGGCGGCTTCGGTGGCGACCACATCATCACGACGCAACGCGATCAAGGCATACAGCGCCAGAGACATCAGTTCCAGGCCCAGATACACGCTGATCAGGTTACCTGCCGAGATCATCACCATCTGGCCTAACAGCGCCATCAGCGATAACACATACAGTTCACCGCCGCGCAGCATGTCGCGGACTTGTGCGTAAGCACGGCCGTAAATCAGCGTCACCGCAACGGCAATGTACGACGCGACCTTGAGCAGGTGCGACAGATTGTCGGCCACATACAGGCCATTGAACGTACGACCCACCGTGCCGTTTTTCCATTGCAGCAACGAGACGACGGTCACCACACCCAACGCCAGCAGCGTCAGCACAAAAGTGGGCTTGCGCTCGGGATGAGTGCTGATCGCATCGATCAGCAGAATCGCCAGACCGAAAATCAGCAACAGAATCTCGGGCGTAGCCAAGGCGAAATCAATGTGAGATTGCATCATGAGTCAGTCTTACAGTTTCGAGATGGCAACGTGTTGCAGCAGGGCCTCGACCGAAACGTGCATGACGTCGGTAAAGGGCTTGGGATAGATACCCATGTACAACACAGCGATAGCCATCACGCCAAGAATCAGGAATTCACGGCCGTTGATATCGGTGAGTTCACGCACATGATCGTTGGCGATATCACCAAAGGCCACGCGCTTGACCATCCACAGCGAGTACGAGGCCCCCAGAATCAGCGCCGTCGCAGCCAACAGACCGATCCAGAAGTTGTGCTCGACCGCACCCATGATGACCATGAACTCGCCCACGAAACCGCTCGTGGCGGGCAAGCCGCTATTGGCCATGGAGAACAGCACAAAGAACGTCGTAAAGCGCGGCATGACGTTGATCACACCGCCATAATCGGCAATGCGCCGCGAGTGCATGCGGTCATACAGCACACCGATACACATAAACATCGCACCCGACACGAAACCGTGCGAGATCATCTGAACGATCGCACCCTCGACACCGGCGGTGTTGAAGATGAAAAAGCCCAGGGTCACAAAACCCATGTGAGCCACGGACGAATACGCGACCAGCTTTTTCATGTCGTCTTGCACGATGGCAACGAGACCGATATAGATCACGGCAATCAGCGACAACGCGATCATCAGGCCAGCCAGGCTATGCGAGGCATCCGGTGCAATCGGCAACGAAAAACGCAGGAAGCCATAGGCGCCGAGCTTGAGCATGATGGCCGCCAGCACGATCGAACCGCCGGTAGGCGCCTCGACGTGGGCATCCGGCAACCAGGTGTGCACCGGCCACATCGGCACCTTGACCGCGAACGCTGCGAGCAAGGCCACAAAGATCAGGATCTGCGGCGTGTGGCCCAGTTTGACTTGGTGCCAGGTCAGGATATCGAACGAGCCGCCCGAAACATTCCACAGGTAGACGAATGCCACCAGCGTCAGCAACGAGCCCATCAAGGTGTACAAGAAGAACTTGAACGCAGCGTAGACGCGATTCGGACCGCCCCACACCCCGACGATGATGTACATCGGGATCAGCGTGGCTTCGAAGAACACGTAGAACAGCATGCCGTCCAGCGCCACGAACACGCCCACCATCAGACCCGAAAGGATCAGGAAGGCGGCCATGTACTGCGATACGCGGCTGGTGATGACCTCCCAGCCTGCCAGCACCACGATGATGGTGATGAAGGCGGTCAGCAGCACGAACCAAAGCGAGATACCGTCGATACCGAGGTGATAGTTGACGTTGAAGGCTTCGATCCAGGGGGCTTTTTCGACGAACTGCATGGCAGCCGTCGAGGAATCAAAACCGGTGTACAGCGGAATCGTGACCAGAAAGCCCGCAATCGCGCCAATCAAAGACAAGCCACGTGTCAGCCCAGGCCGGTCATCGCGGCCCAGGGCCAGCACCAGCAGGCCGAATACGATCGGAACAAAGATCGCAAGCGTTAGCCAGGGAAAAGTGTTGGATGCCATGTCGCTTGCCATCATTGGGGAATCAGCACAAAGAAAGTAATCAGAGCCATGATGCCGATGATCATCGCGAACGCGTAGTGATAGATATAGCCGGACTGCAGATGACGGCTGATTGCAGCCACCCAGCCGACCACACGAGCGCTGCCGTTGACCAGCAAGCCATCGATCAAGCCGCGGTCGCCGCGTTGCCACAGGCCGTAGCCCAGGCAGCGCGCGCCACGCGCGATGATCTGTTCGTTGACCCAGTCGACGAAGTACTTGTTCTCAAGCACTTTGTTCACGCCCGACAAGCTGGACTTGATCGCAGCCGGGACCTTGGGGTTGATCAGGTAGCAGTACCAGGAAATCACTGCGCCGGCGACCACCAGCCAGAACGGCAGGGTCTGGAATGCATGCATCCCGAAGGCCACCCAGCCGTGCCATTCTTCGTGCAGTTCGTGCATGGCGGGATGCTGCGGCAGCACCTTGATCACGCCGTCGAAGAAACCGCCGAACAGCATCGGATCGACCACCCAGGCGCCGATCAGCACCGACGGAATAGCCAGCAACACCAGGGGCAGCGTCACGACCCATGGGGACTCGTGCGGCGTGCCGCCGTGATGGCCATGATCGTCGTGACCGTGGTCGTCATGACCATGGCCGTGCGCGTGGCCACCGCTGGTATCAAAGCGTTCCTTGCCATGGAATACCAGGAAGTACACGCGGAACGAGTACAGCGAGGTCACGAACACGCCGATCAGGGTTGCGTAATAAGCGAAGGTCGCGCCCCACACGTTGGCGGCACCCGCAGCCTCAATGATGTGTTCCTTGGAATAGAAACCAGAGAAGAACGGGGTCCCCACCAGCGCCAGCGTGCCCAGCAGGAACGTGATCCAGGTAATGGGCATGTACTTGCGCAGGCCGCCCATGTTGCGGATGTCCTGATCGTGGTGCATGCCGATGATGACCGAGCCCGCCCCCAGGAACAGCAGCGCCTTGAAGAACGCGTGCGTCATCAAGTGGAAGATCGCGACCGAGTAGGCCGAGGCGCCCAGCGCCACCGTCATGTAACCGAGCTGCGACAGTGTGGAATATGCCACCACGCGCTTGATGTCGTTCTGGATGATACCCAGGATACCCAGGAACAATGCGCCGATCGCACCGATCACGATGATGAACGACAGCGCCGTATCCGACAGTTCGAACAGTGGCGAGAAACGCGCCACCATGAAGATACCGGCGGTCACCATGGTGGCCGCGTGGATCAGCGCCGAGATCGGGGTCGGACCTTCCATCGAGTCGGGCAGCCAGGCATGCAACGGCACCTGGGCGGATTTACCCATCGCACCGATGAACAGGCAGATACATGCCACCGTCAACAGCATCCAGTCCGTGCCGGGCAGCGTTTGAGCAGCCAGCGTATCGGCCTGGGCAAACACCTCGCCGTAGTGCATGGTGCCAGCGTAGGCGAACAGCAGGCCGATCCCCAACACGAAACCGAAGTCACCGACGCGGTTGATCAGAAAGGCCTTCATGTTGGCGAAAATCGCCGTCGGACGGGTGTACCAGAAACCGATCAGCAGGTACGACACCAGGCCCACGGCTTCCCAACCGAAGAACAGCTGAACCATGTTGTTGGACATGACCAGCATCAACATCGAGAAGGTGAACAGCGAGATGTAGGCGAAAAAGCGTTGATAGCCAGGATCATCCGCCATGTAGCCGATGGTGTAGATGTGCACCATCAACGACACCGAGGTGACCACCACCATCATCATGGCCGACAGCGGATCGATCAGGAAACCGATCTCGAGTTTGGTCTGGCCGATCAGGCTCCAGGTGTAGACGGCGCCGTCAAAGGTGTGGCCGTTGAGCACGTCGCGCAGCACGATCACCGAGCCGATCGCGGAGATCAACACCCCCAGGATGGTGATGATGTGGGAACCGCGGCGGCCGATCGGCCGGCCCAGGAACCCGGTGCCGAACAGCCCGGCGAGGATCGCACCGGCCAAGGGGGCCAGCGCAATCAGCAAGTACAGATTGGGTGAACTAGACATTTTCTTCCAATACCCCGTCAGCCCTTCAGGCGATCGAGTTCGTCAACGTTGATCGTGTTCAGGTTACGGAACAGCAGCACCAAAATCGCCAGACCGATGGCGGCTTCGGCAGCAGCCACCGTCAGGATGAAGAACACGAACACCTGGCCGGCGGTATCGCCAAACCAGCTGGAAAACGCCACGAAGTTCATGTTGACAGCCAGGAGCACCAGCTCGATGGACATCAGCAGGATGATCAGATTGCGGCGGTTCAGGAAAATGCCAAAGATACCGATGGCGAACATGATCGCCCCCAGCACCAGATAATGAGCCAGCGTCAACGTCATTGTTTTTCTCCTTGGGCACCGTCGGCCGGCGTGGCGACGCGGCCCTGGGCACGATCGCTCTGTGCAGGCATGCTGACCAGGCGGAAACGGTCTTTGGCGCGCACACGCACGGCGGCGGCGGGATCGTTGTACTTGGCGTCGCGACGGCGGCGCAGAGTCAGCGAGATGGCGGCAACCATACCGACCAGCAGCAATGCGGCGCCGACTTCGACGGCGTACACATATTGCGTGTACATCACCTCACCCAGGGCACGGCTGTTGTTGTAGTCGCCGGCAGTCACGGCCTGCGGGCCCGCGCCATACCAGGTGCTGGCCAGCACGAACGACATTTCAAGCACCAGCACAACACCGATGATCAGCCCCAGCGGCAGATAGGTCTTGAGTCCGCCGCGCAAGGCGTCGATACGGATATCGAGCATCATGACCACGAACAGGAACAGGACCATGACAGCGCCGACGTACACCAACACCAGCAGCAGCGCCAGGAACTCGGCCCCGAGCAGCATCCACAGCATGGCGGCGTTGGCGAACGCCAGGATCAAATGCAGTACGGCAGTCACCGGGCTGCGCGCCGTGATGACGCGGAACGCGGCGATCACCAGGACCGCAGACAATATGTAGAACAGGACAGTGGTAAAAGTCATGAGTCAGACCTTGGGCGTCAACGGTATGGCGCGTCTTCGGCCCGGCGGCGGGCGATTTCGGCTTCGTAGCGGTCGCCGACGGCGAGCAGCATGTCTTTGGTGAAATAAAGGTCGCCGCGCTTTTCACCGTGGTATTCGTGAATGTGGGTTTCCACGATCGAATCCACAGGGCAGCTTTCTTCACAGAAACCGCAGAAAATGCACTTGGTCAGATCGATGTCGTAGCGCGTAGTGCGGCGAGTGCCGTCGTCACGCACGTCCGATTCGATCGTGATGGCCAAGGCCGGACATACGGCTTCGCATAGTTTGCACGCGATACAGCGCTCTTCCCCATTGGGATAGCGGCGCAACGCGTGCAAGCCACGGAAACGCGCCGACGTCGGCGTTTTTTCCATCGGATAACGCAAGGTGACCTTGCGCTTGAAAAAGTACTTGCCCGTCAGGCGCATGCCCTTGAGCAACTCGGCCAGCATCAGGCTGCCGAAGAAATCTTTGATCGCTTCCATATCCTGCCTCTGCTTGACGCGTTAACGCCAAATGTTCCAGGGCGTCTGCATCCAGATCGCCACCACGACCAGCCAAACGCCGGTCAGCGGGATGAAAATTTTCCAGCCCAACCGCATGATCTGGTCATAGCGGTAACGAGGGAACGACGCGCGGAACCACACAAACAACGACACCACGCAGAATGTCTTCAGACCCAGCCACAACCAACCCGGAATCCAGGTCAACGGCGCGATATCGATCGGCGGCATCCAGCCTCCCAGGAACATGATCGCTGCCATGGCTGACAACAGAATCATGTTGGCGTATTCGCCCAGGAAGAACAGGGCAAACGCCATACCCGAGTATTCGACCATGTGGCCGGCCACGATTTCGGATTCGCCTTCGACGACGTCAAACGGGTGACGGTTGGTTTCGGCCACGGCCGAAATCACATAGATCACGAACAGCGGCAACAGCGGCAGCCAGTTCCACGACAGGAACGTCAGGCCACGCTCGGCAAACCAACCGCGGCCCTGCCCCATCACGATCTCGGACATGTTCAGGCTGCCGGAAACCAGCAACACCGTCACCAGCACGAAACCGATGGCCAACTCGTAAGACACCATTTGTGCCGAAGCCCGCAGCGCGCCCAGGAAGGCGTACTTGGAGTTCGACGCCCAACCTGCAACGATCACGCCATACACGCCGATGGAGGTGATCGCCATCACGTAGAGCAGACCCGCATTGACGTTGGCCAGCACGATCTCGGGACCGAACGGCACCACGGCCCAGGCGGCCAAGGCCGGCATCAGCGTGACAACCGGCGCCACGACGAACAGGATCTTGTTGGCCTGCGTGGGAACGACGACTTCTTTGGTGAGCAGCTTGAACACGTCGGCAAACGGCTGCAGCAAGCCCCGGAAACCGACACGGGTCGGTCCCAGACGCACGTGCATCCAGCCAATCATCTTGCGTTCCCAGTACGTGAGGTAAGCCACGCACAAAATGATGGGAACCGCGATGACGACGATCTTGACGATCGTCCAGATCACCAGCCAGGCCGTCGGGCCCAGCAAGGCCTGACCGTGGCTTTCAAGAGTATTGAGCCATTCCATGTCAGGCACGCTCCACGCTGATTTCACCGAATGCGCCACCCAGGGCGGCAGTTTGTTCGAAGGCCGCCGCAATGCGGACCGAACGATCGGCCACAGCATCATCCTGGACGGTTTCAAGCTCGACCGAACCGGCCGCACCGCTCACGCGAACCTTGACGCCTGCAGCCAGGCCCAGCCCAGCCAAGGTGGCGCCGTTCATGCGTGCCGCGGGGGCCTGCGACGCGGGTGCGTCTTGCAGGGGCCACGAACGACGCACGATGGCATCGGTGCGATAGATCGGCACATCGGTCACTCGTTCGAGCGATGTGGCCACCTGGCCCAGGCCACGCGGGGCCTTGATCTCGTTGGACAGACGGCTCTCGATGCCACCGGCCAGCGCGGTGTCGCGCACGGATTCGGAGGTCTCGTCGTCAAAGCCCGGCAGTTGCAACACATTGCCCAGCACGCGCAGGACTTTCCAACCGGGACGCGTCTGACCCAAGGGGGTAACGGTGCCCTTGAAACTCTGCGGCAGGCCCTGGGCGTTGACAAAGGTGCCCGAGGTTTCGGTAAACGGCGACACGGGCAGCATGACGTCGGCCCAATCCTCGGCGGACGATGCATACGGCGTGAGCGCCACAGCGAACTCAGCGGCGCGCAACGCAGCCACGGCCTGGGGACCGTTGTCGGCATCCAGCGAGGGCTCGGCGTGCAGCACGATATAGGCCTTGAGCGGCTCGGCCAACATGGCAGCAGCAGTTTTGCCGCCCTGCCCCGGCACGGCGCCGGCCAGATAACCGCCCACCGTATTGCCACCGGCGGTCAGGAACCCGAAGCGCGCACCGGCGATATCGGCGATGCTGCGTGCGTTGGCAGCCAGGAGCGAAGCCTGCGGCGATGCGACGGCCAGATTGCCCATCAACACAGCGACGTTGCTGCCCGAGGCCAGGCTGGCGGCGATACGCTTGGCGTTTTCGTCCGGCGTCACCGAGGCGAACTCGGCGGGAACGGATTGCTCTTTAGCTTGGGCCAGCGCTACTGCGACTTGGGCCAGAGCCAGCGGCAAGCCCGACGGCGCAACCGTGATACGGCCAGCCACCGGCAGCAGAGGATCATCCGCGGCGCTGTCAACCAGCAATACTTGCGTGCCGCGCTTGGCAGCCTGACGCAGGCGCTGCGCCATCAGCGGATGATCTTTGCGCAGGAACGAACCGACCACCAGCACACGATCCAGCGAATCCAGATCGGCAATCGGCATGCCCAGCCACGGCGCGCCCGACAAGGCAGCGTCGAAGCTCGCGTCGGTCTGACGCAGGCGGAAATCGATGTTTTCCGAACCCAGGGCGCGCACGAGACGGCCCAGCAAGGCGAATTCTTCGGTCGTGGCGTACTCGGCAGCCAAGGCGCCGATCTGGCCCGCGCCGTGGCTATCACGCACGCGCGACAGGCCCTGGGCGACGGCTTGCAGCGCATCGGCCCAGGAGGCCTCCTGCCACTTGCCGTCCGCGCCCTTGATCATCGGAGCGGTCAGACGATCGCCACTGTTCAGACCCTCGTAGGAAAAGCGATCGCGGTCGCTGATCCAGCATTCGTTGATGGCCTCGTCCTCGAAAGGCACGACGCGCATGGCGCGTTCGCCCTTGACCTGCACCACCAGATTGGCGCCCAGGCTATCGTGCGGGCTGACCGTACGGCGGCGCGCCAATTCCCAGGTGCGGGCGGTATAGCGGAACGGTTTGGAGGTCAACGCGCCGACGGGACAGAGATCGATCATGTTGCCGGAGAGCTCCGACTCGACCGAGCGGCCCACGAAAGTCGTGATCTCGGAATGCTCGCCGCGGCCCAGCATGCCCAGTTCCATGACGCCGGCGATTTCCTGGCCAAAGCGCACGCAACGGGTGCAGTGGATACAACGGGACATTTCCTCGGCCGATACCAGCGGGCCGAGATCCTTGTGAAAGACCACGCGCTTTTCTTCGCGGTAACGCGAGGCAGAGCCGCCATAGCCCACGGCCAGATCCTGCAACTGGCACTCACCGCCCTGATCGCAGATCGGGCAATCGAGCGGGTGATTGATCAGCAGAAATTCCATGACCGACTTCTGCGCGGCCTTGGCTTTTTCTGAGCAGGTGTGCACCACCATGCCATTCGTGGCCGGCGTAGCGCAGGCGGGCAGCGCCTTGGGCGCTTTTTCCACTTCAACCAGGCACATGCGGCAGTTGGCCGCGATGGACAGTTTCTTGTGGTAGCAGAAATGGGGCACATACAAGCCGATCTTCTGGGCCGCATGCATCACCATGCTGCCCTCGGGGACTTCGACCTGATTGCCGTCGACGGTTAATTCAACCATTGCTGTTCCTGAGACCTACAGATAATGCGGAACCACACACGACTTGTGCTCGATGTGGTGCGCGAATTCGTCGCGATAGTGCTTGAGAAAGCCGCGTACCGGCATAGCGGCAGCGTCACCCAGTGCGCAAATGGTGCGACCCATGATGTTGCCGGCCACGTTGTCGAGCAGATCGAGGTCTTCTTTGCGACCTTGGCCATGCTCGATACGGTGCACCATGCGGTACAGCCAGCCCGTGCCCTCACGGCACGGCGTGCATTGACCGCAGCTTTCTTCGAAGTAGAAATACGACAACCGTAACAGCGACTTCACCATGCAGCGGGTTTCGTCCATGACGATGACCGCACCCGAACCCAGCATGGACCCGGCCTTGGAGATCGAGTCGTAGTCCATGGTGGTGTCCATCATGATGTCGGCGGGCAGCACGGGTGCGCTCGAACCGCCGGGGATCACGGCCTTGAGTTTCTTGCCGCCACGCATGCCGCCAGCCAATTCCAGCAGCTTGGGGAACGGCGTACCCATCGGGATCTCGTAGTTGCCCGGACGCTCAACGTCGCCCGAGATCGAGAACAATTTGGTGCCACCGTTATTGGGCTTGCCGACTTCGAGATAGGCCTGGCCGCCATTGCGGATGATCCAGGGCACCGCCGCGAAAGTCTCGGTGTTGTTGATGGTGGTGGGCTTGCCGTACAAACCAAAACTGGCCGGGAACGGCGGCTTGAAACGCGGCTGGCCCTTTTTGCCTTCGAGGGACTCGAGCAGCGCGGTTTCTTCGCCGCAGATGTAGGCACCGTAGCCATGGAAGGCATGCAGCTGGAAGCTGAAATCGGAACCGAAGATCTTGTCGCCAAGGAAACCGCCGGCGCGGGCTTCTTCGAGAGCCTCTTCGAAGCGCTGATACACCTCGAAGATCTCGCCGTGGATGTAGTTGTAACCCACGCTGATGCCCATGGCATAGGCGGCAATCGCCATGCCTTCGATCACGATATGCGGGTTAAAGCGCAGGATGTCGCGATCCTTGAACGTGCCGGGCTCGCCTTCGTCGGAGTTGCACACCAGGTATTTTTGACCCGGGAATGCGCGCGGCATGAAGCTCCATTTCAGGCCCGTCGGGAAACCCGCGCCGCCACGGCCGCGCAGGCCGGAGGCCTTGACCTCGGCAATCACGTCCTCGGGCTTCATGCCCGTGGTCAGGATCTTGCGCAACGCCTCGTAGCCGCCGCGCTTGACGTAGTCTTGCAGGTGCCAGTTGCTGCCGTCGACGTCCGCCATGATTTGCGGCGCAATATGACGGCCATGCAGACACATGGAATTCGACAGATCGTTCAGCGGGTTGGGATCCAAGCCCTGAGCCAAACGTTGGTACAGATCGGGCGCGTTCATGCCGATTCTCCTTGCGCTTTCAGGCCTTGGACCAGCGCGTCGAGTTTTTCTTCGGTCATACGCACACACATATGTTTGTTGTTGACCAGCAGCACGGGCGAATCACCGCAAGCCCCCATGCATTCACCTTCGACCAGCGTGAACAGGCCGTCGGGGGTGGTCTCACGGAACTCGATACCCAGCTTGCGCTTGAGGAAATCGCCCGCCTTTTCGCCATCGCGCAAGGCACAGGGCAAATTCGTGCACACGGAGATCTTGTGCTTGCCTACGGGCCGGGTGTCGAACATGTTGTAGAACGTGGCGACTTCCTGCACTGCGATAGGAGGCACGCCAATGTAATTGGCCACATCTTCGAGCACCTCGGGAGGGAGCCAGCCTTTTTCTTCTTGCGCGATGGCAAGCGAAGCCATGATGGCCGACTGGCGCTGGTCGCCCGGGAACTTGGCAAGTTCCCGATCGATTTTCTGATAGGCCTGTGCGGAAAGCAGCATAGTTTGAATCCGGGTTATGCGGGGCGGTCGGGCTGAGGGTTCAGCGGTCGATTTCGCCGAAAACGATATCCTGCGTGCCGATGATGGTGACGGCGTCGGCGATCATGTGACCGCGGGCCATCTCATCGAGCGATTGCAAATGGGCAAATCCTGGTGCCCGAATCTTCAGGCGGTAAGGCTTGTTGGCGCCGTCGGACACGAGATAAATGCCGAATTCGCCTTTGGGGTGCTCCACCGAGGCGTAAGCTTCGCCAGGAGGAACGTGGAAACCTTCGGTGAAGAGCTTGAAGTGGTGAATCAGCTCTTCCATGTTGGTTTTCATGTTGGTACGGCTGGGCGGCGCGACCTTGTGGTTCTCGATCATGACCGGACCGGGGTTGTTGCGCAGCCATTCCACGCATTGGCGAATGATGCGGTTGCTTTCGCGCATTTCGGCCACGCGTACCAGATAACGGTCATAGCAGTCGCCGTTCACCCCCACCGGGATGTCGAACTCGAGCAGATCGTAAACCTCGTACGGCTGCATCTTGCGCAGATCCCAGGCCACGCCCGAACCACGCAACATCGGGCCGGTAAAACCCAGAGCCTTGGCGCGATCAGGGTCGACCACACCAATGCCGACCAGACGCTGTTTCCAGATACGGTTGTCGGTCAGCAACGTTTCGTATTCATCGACGCACGCCGGGAACCGGTTGGTGAAGTCCTCGATAAAATCCAGCAGCGAACCCGAGCGCGCATCGTTCATGATGCGCAGGTCTTTTTCACCGCGGTATTTGCTGCTGTCACCGTATTGCGGCATGGTGTCCGGCAAATCACGATACACACCGCCCGGCCGGTAATAGGCCGCGTGCATGCGTGCCCCCGAGACCGCCTCGTAGCAGTCCATCAGGTCTTCGCGTTCGCGGAAGGCATACAGGAACACGGCCATGGCGCCCACGTCCAGGGCGTGCGAGCCCAGGGACATCAGGTGATTGAGCAGACGCGTGATCTCATCGAACATGACGCGGATGTACTGCGCGCGCAGGGGCGCTTCGACACCCAGGAGCTTTTCGATGGCCATGACATAGGCGTGCTCGTTGCACATCATGGACACATAGTCCAGGCGATCCATATAGGGCAGCGCCTGGATGAAAGTCTTGTGTTCAGCGAGTTTTTCCGTGGCGCGATGCAACAACCCAATGTGAGGATCGGCGCGCTGAATCACTTCGCCATCGAGCTCCAACACCAGACGCAGCACACCGTGCGCGGCCGGGTGTTGAGGACCGAAGTTCAGAGTGTAGTTCTTGATTTCTGCCATGATTTAACGCCCCATGCCGTAGGAGTCTTCGCGCACGACACGCGGGGTGATTTCGCGCGGATCGATGGTGACCGGCTGGTACACCACGCGGCGCTGTTCCGGGTCGTAGCGCATTTCGACGTTGCCCGACAGGGGGAAGTCTTTGCGGAAAGGATGACCGATGAAACCGTAGTCGGTCAGAATGCGGCGCAGATCGGGATGGCCTTCGAAAACGATGCCATACAAATCAAACGCCTCTCGTTCGAACCAGTTAACCCCGGGCCAGCACCCTAGCAGCGAGGTCACGATGGGGAATTCGTCATCGGGCGCAAACGTACGCACCCGCAGGCGCCAGTTGTGCGTGACGGACAGCAAGTGCACCACCACTGCATAGCGCAGGCTCGGCGCGCCGCCGGCCGTATTTTCCGTCTCGAGTTGACGGCTGCCGTTACCCCAGGTCAGGTAATCAACGCCGCACAGATCGATACAGGTTTCGAAGTGCAGGCTGGCATCCGTACGCAGCTTGTTGCAGACCGTGATCCATTGATCGGCCGGCACCTCGAGCGTGAGCTCGCCGTATGCCTCGGTCAGGGCGATATCCGCCCCCAACGCAGCCTGCAGGTTATGTTTCAGGGTTTCGAGCCTGGTCATCGTCATGTCGCTTAGGTAAACCGATATGCTGACGAGCACCGCCGGCGCACTACATGGCGCGGCGAAATGCGATCAGCGGGCAATAGTGTTGGTCAGTCGGATCTTGTTCTGCATTTGCAGCAGACCATAGACCAATGCTTCGGCCGTAGGCGGACAGCCCGGCACGTAAACATCGACCGGCACAATACGATCACAACCACGCACCACCGAGTACGAATAGTGGTAATAACCACCGCCGTTCGCACACGATCCCATGGAAACCACCCAGCGCGGCTCGGGCATCTGGTCGTAGACCTTGCGCAGCGCGGGCGCCATTTTGTTACACAGCGTGCCGGCCACGATCATCAGATCGGACTGACGGGGGCTGGGGCGGAAAATGATGCCGAACTGATCCAGGTCGTAGCGCGCCGCACCGGCGTGCATCATTTCCACCGCACAACAGGCCAGACCAAAGGTCATGGGCCACATGGAGCCGGTTTTTGCCCAGTTGAGGAACTTGTCGGCACTGGTGGTGATAAAGCCTTGCTTAAGGATGCCGTCTATAGCCATAGTTGTCTCTGATAGCGTGCAGGAGAGCCTTGGGTTATTCCCAATCCAGCGCGCCCTTTTTCCATTCGTAGATGAAGCCGACCGTCAGAATCGTCAGAAAGACCATGACAGTCCAGAAACCGACGAGACCAACCGTGCCATGAGCAATCGCCCACGGGAACAAAAAGGCGATTTCGAGATCGAACAGGATGAAGAGGATGGCTACCAGGTAGTAGCGCACATCGAACTTCATACGAGCGTCTTCGAAGGCCTCAAAACCGCACTCATACGCTGAAAGCTTTTCAGCGTAGGGGCGGCGAGGCCCCAAGAGCGAACCCGCCGTCAACAGCGCAAACCCGATCAGGGTAGCCACTGCGATAAACAGCAGGACGGGAAAATACTGTTGCAAGTTCATTTTGGCGTCCGTCAAATGCGCAAACCTTCAGATTGTAGCATTTGCAAAGTGACGATGCGCTGAACCCAACCGCCCAAAAACGAGTTAGCGCGAACAATAATCCCGTCGCATCACCCCTGCGGTTTGCCGCCCTCGCCGAGGGAGCATTGTTTTATTTTAAGGCACCGCAGCAACAAGAAAATCCCATGAAAAAAGCCGCCCCGAGAGGCGGCTTTTTTCGCAAGCGGACCAAGGTCCGCTCATACGCAATCAATCGAAGCGAGGCTTGCGCCCCGCAGCCGATTAGAAGCGGTGACGGATACCAACACCAACAGCGGTGCTCTTCACGTCTTCCAAGAACGCGTAGTTCTTGATGTACGAACCGTAGGCGTACAGGTTGGTACGCTTGGACAGGTCGTAGGTGTAGCCCAGCGAGAACACGTTCATGCTCTCGTCGCCGCCGGTCAGGCGATCGTTGCTGGGATCAACCATTTGCCACGAACCGAACAGCTTCGAAGCGCCGCCGATGGGGGCGGTCAAGCCCACCATGTAGCTGTTGGCC
Source organism: Bordetella muralis (assembly GCF_965139205.1). Classification (GTDB taxonomy): domain Bacteria; phylum Pseudomonadota; class Gammaproteobacteria; order Burkholderiales; family Burkholderiaceae_B; genus Bordetella_A; species Bordetella_A muralis. Next base: position 20,491 of record NZ_CBCSIU010000024.1, on the reverse strand, counting down.
TTGAAGCCGTCGGCGAACAGGTTGCTGCCCAGACCGCGTTGATCCGGCGAGAACGACGCGCCGTTGATGCCTTGACCACCAAACCAGCCATCGGTGGTGCGAGCATAGGCCAGAGCCAGCTTCACAACTTCAAAGTCGTACGAACCGCCAATGGCGTACATACGCGGGGTAGCATCGGTTGCCTCTTGCGACATCTGGTTCGAGGCGTTCAACTGATCGTACGAGAACGCGACGTTCAGAGGACCGTTTTGGTAACGCAGACCAGCCGTGATGGCACGGGTGTTGTCGGCGGTACGGAAGCCGGTTTGCTCATCGTTCTCGTCATCAGCGTTGAACGAGTAACCGACGCCAGCTTGGAAGCCGCTGAACGACGGGGTTTGGTACAGAACCAGGTTGTCGTAGCGAACCGTGTTGGCAGCGCTCAGGCCCACACCGATGTTGGCTTGGTTGAAACCAGCGCCGAACGGATCGATCGAACCGAAGTACTTGGACGAGATGTTGGTTTGACGACCGAAGTCCAGACGGCCCCAGCTGTCGCTTTGCAGACCGATGGTGGCTTGACGACCGAACAGACGGCCGCCTTGAGCGGAGTTACCGTTGGAGGAGTTGAAACCGCTTTCCAGTTGGAAGACGGCTTGCAGGCCATCACCCAGATCTTCGGTGCCACGCAGGCCCCAACGCGAACCGTTCTGCACGCCATTGATCATGCCGACACGGCTACCGCTGTCCCAGCCGTCGCCCTTCACCTTGTTGTAGCCGATACCGGTATCGATGATGCCGTACAGCGTCACCGAGGTTTCTGCCTGGGCCACGCCGGCAAAGCCAGCGAGCAGGGCGGCAGCGAGCAGAGTCTTTTTCATTTAAGAAATCTCCGTTGATTTGAGTGACAAGGGCGCCTGGTTTTGCGAAGAACCTGCGCCCCCCTAACTCCGCGAAGGGAAGTTGACGCTATTGCATCAAAAAACCCTCGTACTGGCTACGGTTCTCCCCATAAAAGAGGGAGATCGACGCCCGAGATGTTGGGATACTGCAACACTCGCCGATCTCAGCCCAATTCCTCTAAGTGTTTACCCTAAACCCCTGTGAGAGCCAGCATTGGCGCGACCTGACGTCAAGCTGATGCTTTGGCGGCCGGTCTGCTACGCTCCTTATTTTAGTAACGCGAAACAATAGTGGATACAGGTCTGCACAGACTGGAAACAACTCGCCAGGGAACACCATGAGCGCTTACACGGAGCCGACGGCCGCCACCCAGCCGCCACGCATCAGCGTGGCTGATTTTCAATGCCTGCTGGCGGAACAGCACCCTTTTGCAGAAGTACTGGGCATAGAGATTACCGACATTGGCTACGGCACGGCACGCGCAGTCCTGCCCGCCCGGGACAGCCATCAACGACTCGGCGGCATTGTCGCGGGCCCCATGCTGATGGGACTCGCCGATCTGGTGTTGTATGCGGCGGTAGTCGGCGCCACCGGTCAGGCCAACGCCGTGACAGCCAGTCTCACCATCAACTTTTTACGCAAAAGCCCGGCGGGCGCCATCATTGCCGACGCCCGCCTGCTCAAAATCGGCAGAATGACGGCAGGCGAAGTGCTCCTGCACGGGGAACACTCATCGGAGCCTGTGGCCCACATCGTCAGCACGTGGTCGGTACCAGCGTCTCATCATGCCCAGGCATAGTGACAACCAGGCCAGGCTCAAGGCAAAACCGGCGATCACATCGCTCAAATAGTGCACCTGCAGCAGCACGCGGCTGACGCCGATCGCCGCGATCAGCATCGCGCCGCCCGCCAGACACGCATGATGCCAACGCACCGGCATCATGCGCACGGCCAGATAACACGCAAATCCATATACGGCCATCGATGCAGACGCGTGGCCGCTGGGAAAGCTCCAGCCGACTTCGTGGACGTAACCATGCACATACTCGGGGCGAACGCGCTCAAATGTGTGCTTCATCGCCATATTCAGCAACCCCCCGCCGCCGGTCACGACCGCGCAAAGCACCGCCGTCGCGCGCTCACCCCGCCACCACAGCCATAGCGTCAACGCGCTGGCGATCAACGCGAGGAGGTTGCGATTTCCCAGAAAGGTGAACCACGACAGCATCCACAACAACCACGATGGCATGGACTGCCCGAGCGCCGCAGCCAGCAGATTGTCAAACCGGACCAAAGGACTGCCCAGACTCATCGCGACAGCAATCAAGAGAAACGTCACCCCGGCCCCGCCGGCCACGGACCAGTATGCCCCCTGTCCAGACAATGGCGACCGGGCGTCATGACGGCGGCTCAACCCGCCGACCACGCCCCCCGCGGCGGCCGATATCACCAATAGAATCAACAAGGGGTAGGCAGCGGCCCAATGCGCGACTGTTTCCATACAACATCAACGAGGAACAAAAAATAAGAAAGGTTGCACGCAAAGACTGCCGTCAACCCGTAGCAAAACCTTATCGCGCACCACGAGACCAATCCAAGGTCTGGCTATTGGCACGCGCAAACGCCTGGAGATCGGCAGCATAGTCCCAGCGCTGGATGACGCACTGGTGCTGTCCCTGCCCGGCCTCGTGTTCGATCAGATTGATCGAGTTTGAAATACCGCCCCGCACGCGCTGCGACACCGCGGTTCCGGCCTGCACTACCCAGGCCCGACGGCTGGCGCCGACGGTACCTGAAACATGTGCAGCACTCGATGCATCTGCACCCGAAACCTCGGATACATCAGCACGATCCGATCCGCGCAAAACACCGACAGCCTCCGCTGCGTCCGACATCGTCGGCACATCGACGATGCCGAAGGCATTCGCCGATGCTGTGCCCGCCTCCAGGCCAGGTGGCACTGCGGTAGAGAGCTCTGACGCGGGCAATACATATGGCAAATGAATATGTCCGCCCAATATGAGATCCACGCCAGCCTCGATCCAGGCCGGCACCGCCCATTCGCGTCCGATCAATAAATTGGACTGATCGCTTTCTACGGCAGCGCGCACAGGATGATGCAACACCACGATCCTCAGGCAATCAGGACTCGATTTTCTGAGCCGCTGCACGACCCGCTCGACCTGCCTCCGATCCACCTGGCCGTTTTTGTGCCGGCTTGGCCGAGTCGAATTCACCCCGATCGCCAAAAGTCCCGGCATTTCGACCGCCGGCTCCAGCACGGCCCCCATTGCCCGGCGATACCCACCGTACGGATTCAACCAACGCGCCAGCACGTTGAATAACGGAATATCGTGATTGCCAGGTACGGCCAGTACCGGGCGCTGTAACGCCTGCACGAAGCGCCGCGCCGCTGCAAACTGGGCACCCCGCGCTCGCTGTGTGATATCGCCGCTCAACAGCACCAGATCGGGCTGCCACTCATTCGCCAGCCTCAACAGCGCCTGAACGACAGGTTCGCGCTCGGTACCGAAATGCGTGTCTGAAAGGTGCAGAATCCGTGTCATTGATATTCCGTCACCCCTCAGGCGCGCGCCGCGCGCAGTGACGGGGGAGGCACCAATAATTGCAACGGCTGCTCCGACACGCGAAATTCCAGCGGCGCATCGAGCCAATGGATTTCTCCATCCAGGGCGACCTTGATGCGCCGCCTGTTCCGCGACAGGCGCACGGTCAGGTGTTCAAACCCGAAACTGAACACATGATCCGCATCGCCCAGACGGCTGAGCCAGCCACGCAGCACCAGGCCATACAGAGCCCATGTGCCCACCGGCCGAACCCCCATCGCGACAAGCTGGCCCTGCTGCAACGCAGGAGCCTCGGCAATCCCAACCTGCTCCAACTGCAACTCGTTATTGCCCACGACGATGGTTGGCGTACGCAAGGTCCGCACCTGGCCCTCATGCTCCAGGTGCACCGTCAATTGGCGGTGAGCCCGCGCCAGGGTCACCAGCGCCGACCAGACCGCGACCAACCGGCTGCGCCCATATCGCCGCTTGTAAGCCTCGCGGTCTTCGAGCAGTTGGGGATACAAACCGAGGCTGGCATTGATCAAGAACAGCCGGCCGTTGACCAGCCCAACCTGGGCCGGCTGCGGTTGTGCCGCCAGCAGGCATCGGGTAGCCAGTTCGGTGTCCTGCGCAATCCCATAGGTACGCCCGAAATAATTGAAGGTGCCCTGAGGCAAAATGCCGAACGGCAAGCCGCTGCTCAGCACTGCCTGAGCCACCGCGCTCAACGTGCCATCACCGCCCGCCGCTACGACGATTCCGCCCTGCTCGCGCGCACGCGCCACGGCCTCTTGCGCCATAGCGGGCAACTGCCGGCCATCGTGAACCGGCATCAAGGTATAGCGGCGTCCCGCCTCGTCCAGCACCCTCTGGATGGTCGCTTGGACATCACTGGCGTCATCACGGCCGGAGCCTGTATTCAGCACAATGAAAAATGGCTCGTCGCCAGTCAAATGTAGAGGCTGCATGCGGCAAAGATAGCGCGCCACGCCCCCGGCAAGCAAGCCGCAAAGGTCTAGAATAGCGCCTGATCTTACTTTTTGGCCTCACCGTGCAGAGCCCCGACGCGCCTTTCAGTTTAAAAAAAATAGCCGTTCCGGCGTTCGGCCCATCGGTTCTCTACGGTGTAAGTAACGGCGCCATTCTGCCGGTAGTGGCACTGAGCGCCCGCGAGTTGGGCGCGTCCGTCGCCACCTCGGGACTCATCGTGGCGCTGATCGGCATCGGCTCGCTCGTCAGCAATATCCCTGCGGCGCTCGTGACCTCGCGCTATGGCGAGCGGCACTCCATGGTCGGCGCGGCGGCGCTCAGTGTCCTGGCCCTGTTGTTGTGCATCTTCGCCAGCCATGCCTGGATGCTCGCCGTCGGCGTGTTCTTTATCGGCATGGCGTCGTCGATCTTCATGCTGGCCCGGCAGACTTACATGATCGATGCGGTACCGGTCTATATGCGGGCGCGGGCACTGTCGACACTGGCAGGCACGATGCGGATCGGTGCCTTTGCCGGGCCCTTTGCCGGTGCAGCATTGATCCATTTCATGGGCCTGGACGGGGCCTATTGGGTCGCGATCGCTGCCATGATGGGCGCCGGCCTGATTGCCTATCATGCGCCTGACATGGCGCCGCCCGAGCGCCAACCAGGCGGCTCGGCCCACGCCAAACCGCGACTGCTCGATATCGCGCGCTCGCACAGCCGAGTGCTCTTGACCCTGGGATTGGGCATCCTGCTGGTCAGTGCCGTGCGCGCGTCGCGGCAAGTCGTCATTCCGCTCTGGGCGGACCATCTAGGCATGAGCGCCAGTACAACGTCTCTGATTTATGGCCTGGTCGCAGCGATCGATATGTCGGTGTTCTACCCTGCCGGTACCTTGATGGATCGGCGCGGACGCCTGTGGGTCGCGGTACCCTCTACGTTGTTGATGGGGGTCGCCCTGATTGGCACCTCGCTCAGCACGGGCGTCATCGGCTTTATCGTGGTGTCGATGATGCTGGGCCTGGGCAATGGCATCAGTTCCGGTATCGTCATGACGCTGGGCGCCGACGCGGCCCCCACCAAGGGGCGTACCGAATTTCTGGGGATCTGGCGGCTGGTCGCCGACATGGGCAGCAGCCTGGGGCCCGTGGTGCTGTCGATCATGACAGGTGTCGCGTCGCTGGCTCTGGCCGTCGGTACCATGGGAATATTTGGCCTGGGCGCGGCAGCAGTATTCTGGCGCTGGCTGCCGCGAGGCAACCCCTCGGCGAAAAACGGATAAAAAGAAAGAATCGCCGCTCAAAACGGCGATGCCGGTGCGACCCACGAGGGCCACACCGGCATCCAAAACCTATGCGATGAAGACTACTTGCTATGCTGAGCGTGGTCTGCCTCGTGCATCGCCAAACGCAATAGCATCAAGACACAGGCCAACAATCCGGCACCGGCCAAAATCCATCCTTGCGGTTCACCGATAAGAGGCACTGCCAACAAGGGCGCCGCCAAGCCTGCCAAAGGCGCCAGCAACATGATCATCCAGAAAATGGCCCCGCCCTGGCGAACATGAACCGGTGCTGCTGCCCGTTGTGCTGCTGCCGCGGTCGCGCGTTGATACGCCTTTGCGCGCTGTGATTTGGCACGGTAAGTCTTGACAGTACGTCCACCCTTGCCTCGTTCACGTACAAAATCCGCGTATACCACTGCCATATGCGCCTCCTCGCTCTACGCCTGTGCAGACACATTGCCTGCACAGCTACTGGCCTGGCACTTCAGCGTGGCCGGACTTCTGCTGCCCCGGTCCACCAAAACACCAGCGTGTTAGTCACGAACTGCTGTTAGGTATAGAAATACTCCTATCCGGCGGGGACCGCAATCATAATTTGCACAGAAAACACAATAAATAGCAATGCGACCGATTGACGCACATTTTGCGCCCCTTGGATCTCATTAAATCGGCGCACGATGGAAACCTCTCGTAATTACCGGTGACACAGTCAATCACGAGACAGAAGCCGCCAGCGACATACTTGCACCCGGCGGAAATAACTAGAGGAGAGAAGTATGTCTACGCAAGATAGCGCAGAACACCCCCAATTGAAACGGGTCATGGGGCCAAAGCTGCTGCTGTTGTTCATTATTGGCGACATTCTGGGCACCGGGATCTATGCTCTGACAGGGCAGGTCGCCGCCGAAGTCGGCGGGGCGGCATGGGCTCCTTTTTTAGTGGCCTTTTTCGTGGCGTTGCTCACCGCGTTTTCTTATCTGGAGCTGGTCACCAAATATCCGCGGGCTGCTGGCGCCGCACTCTATGTGCATAAAGCGTTCGGCATTCATTTTCTGACATTCATTGTCTGCTTTACGGTGATGTGCTCGGGACTGACCTCCGCGGCGACGGCCTCGCGAGCGTTTGCTGCCAATTTGTTCGTGGCGCTGGGGCTAGAAAACGCCCCCACAGCCGTGACGATGGGCGCGCTGGGATTCATGCTGTTGATCATGGTGGTCAATTTCCGTGGCGCGTCAGAAAGCGTAAAAGCCAACGTCGTCCTGACGCTGGTCGAGCTGAGCGGGCTGCTGCTGGTGATCCTGTTGGGCTTTTATGCCATCAGTAACGGCCAAGCCGATTTCTCCCGCGTCGTGGCATTCGAAACCCCGGAAAACAAGAGTGTCTTCCTGGCAGTCACGTCTGCGACGGCGTTGGCATTTTTTGCCATGGTCGGGTTCGAGGACTCGGTCAACATGGCCGAAGAGGTCCATGCCCCGCACCGTATCTTTCCTAAAGTCATGTTGACCGGCCTGGGAATCACCGCCGTCATCTATGTATTGGTATCCATTTGTGCCGTCGCCTTGATTCCGGTCGGTGAACTGGCCGCGAGCTCCACCCCGCTCGTGCTGGTGGTCCAACGCGCCGCCCCCGGTCTGCCGATGGAAACCGTCATGCCGATCATTTCGATGTTTGCCGTGGCGAACTCGGCGCTGATCAACATGATGATGGCCAGCCGGCTCCTGTATGGGATGTCGCGCCAAGGCGTGCTGCCGAAGTTTTTGTCGTATGTGCATGCCCGCAATCACACCCCGTGGTCGGCGATTCTGTTTACGACCGCGCTGGGCCTGGGGCTGATCGTGCTGGTGTCTTCCAGCAACTCCAAGGCTATCAGCGCCCTGGGCGGAACCACGGCGCTGCTGTTGCTGGGGGTGTTTGCCTTTGTCAACGTGGCGGTACTGGTACTGCGCAAAGACCGCGTCCAACACGAGCATTTCCGTGCAAATACGGTGCTGTCATGCGTGGGCGCCGCTGCTTGCATCTTTCTGGTCACCCCACTGACGGGCCGCGATCCGATTCAGTATCAGGTAGCCGGATGGTTGCTGGCCCTGGGTGTCGTCATGTGGGGGATCACGGTGCTGGTGCATCGCAAAGAACACCGCCATCTGGATCCGGAACATTTGACCGACGATTAATCGACCGGCCTGTCACCGTCCACCAAACGCCCCGCTTGCCCTGCGCGGGGCGTTTTTTGTTGCATTTTGTCATACTAGCAACGCTCGGCGGCTCATTTGATACCCCGGCAGAAAAACGGTGGCATACACTGGGTTCGCCAGTCGAATACTCAAAACAAGCGGGAGTCCTTTACCATGCGCGCACCCTCATTAGCTACCCTCTTTGCGGCCGTGATCTGCCAGGTCGCACTCGTCAGCCAGCCTCTGGCCGCACCACCCGAGGGCAAGGGGAAGTCGTCTCAGTCCAGCCAAGGCGGTGGAAACGGAAACGGAAAAAGCAAAAACCAGGGGAATGGCAACGGCAAAAACAACGGCCAGAGCAACGGCAGCCACTCCAACAAATCATCCAACTCAAAAGGCGGCAACAACGGCAAAGGTGGTCATGGCGGCGGAGACAGCGACGTCAACGTTTCGCTCAGCTACGCAGGCATCACGGTATCGACGGCCCGCGGTTATGCCGTCGACTATGGCGCAACGCGCTATACCGCATTGCCTCCCGGCATCCGCAAGAATCTGGCACGCGGCAAGCCCCTGCCTCCGGGAATAGCCAAAAAAATGGTGCCCGGCCCCATGCTGGCGCATTTACCCGTTCATCCGGGCTACGAATGGCAAGTGGCCGGCACGGATCTGATATTGGTGGCCATCGGCACCGCGATCATCGCGGATGTGCTGTTTGATGTATTTGATTAGCAAGACAAACGCGTGCTACGTCGTCACATCCAGATTCGCAAACACATCCGCCAAGGTCGGTACCGACTTGGCGGGCCAGATGGCACTGAGATCGAAACTCGGCAACTCATCGCCATCGTGCACCTGGCAAAAGCGTACTCCGCGAAAGTCCATAGACTGAATCCAGCTGGGCAGTAGCGCCACGCCGCAGCCGCCCGCCACGCAAGCCAGCACCGTCAACGTACGATTGGCTTCTTGGGCCACATGCGGCGTCAGGCCGGCCTTGCGCAAGGCATCCAGAATGCCTGCATAAAAAACCGGTAATTGGTTTTGCGGATACAGCACCAGTCCCGCTTCTGCGATCTGCGCCAACGATACCGTGCCCTGCTCCGAGACGACGAATTCGTCAGGCACGGCCGCCACCAGACGATCACGCAATAGCAGGCGTTCACGCATTTTGCCCGCAACGGCCACGGGCGTATGCATCAGACCAAGATCGATTTCGCCGCTCACCAACGCATCGGCCTGCTCGGCATTGCTCATTTCCCTCAGGACAACACGCACGCCAGGCGCGGCGCGGCGCAAGGCGCGCAACGCTCGCGGCAACATGTCGAACAACGCGGAGCTCACTAATCCGATGGTCAATTGGCCGGCACTGCCCTTGGCAATGTCTTGAGCCCGTCTGGCCGCGGCATCAATACGCGCCACGCTGATCCGGACATCTTCCAAGATCGACTGGGCGGCTGCGGTCGGTGCGGCGCCCCGCCGGCTGCGTACAAACAACTGCACTCCTAATTCTTTTTCCATGCGGGCGAGAGACTGGGACAGCGCGGGCTGTGCAATGCCCAACCAATTGGCGGCAGCGCTGACGCTCCCTCGGTCGATGACGGCCAAAAAATGGCGAAGATGCCTCGTTTCCATATTAAAAGGATATGAATAATTAACCTATTCAGCATAGATCAATATATCTGGGAATCCTAGAATGCGAGCCATTCCACACCCATACAAACAAATGGCCGCATAGCGCTCGAAGCAACACGGCGTGCCATTGGAGACGCTGGTTTGACTTCAGCCCCATCCCCGCTATCAACCCCGGTAGCCATCGACACACATGCCCACGTTTTTACGCGTGGTCTGTCCATGGCTTCCCGCCGGCGTTATACGCCGGACTACGATGCCACGCTTGCCGACTATTTGATGCATCTGGATGCTCACGGTCTGTCCCACGGCGTATTGGTGCAGCCCAGTTTCCTCGGCACGGACAACCGCTTTCTATTGAGCGCCTTGGCCCAGGCCAAGCATCGATTGCGTGGCGTCAGCGTCGTAGATCCTGAACAGATCACCGCCCAAGAACTGACTGCAATGCATCACGCCGGTGTGCGTGGCATACGGCTGAATCTGTTTGGGCTGCCCGCGCCGGACCTGCAGTCCACGGCATGGCGCGCATTGTGTGAGCACATCAATCCATTGGGCTGGCACGTCGAGGTGCATATTCCCGCAGCTCGTCTGCCTGACGTGCTGCCATCCCTGCTCACTGCAGGCTGCCACATCGTGGTGGACCACTTCGGCAGGCCGGATCCTGCGGCGGGGATTGACGACCCCGGTTTTCGCTATCTGCTCGATCAGGCAGCCAGCGGCCGGATTTGGGTAAAGCTGTCGGCAGCCTATCGCCTGTGGCCCGCCGAACAAAGCGCGACGCTCGGACACCAGGCGACCGAACAGCTCTTGCAGGCCTTTACGGCCACCCGGCTGATGTGGGGCAGCGATTGGCCTCATACCGAAAACCAGCATCACGCGAACTATCCACGCACCGTTGCCTGGCTGCGCGACTGGGTCACAGACCCCAGCATCCTGCACACCATATTGGCCGCCACCCCATCGGCCTTGTTTGATATCGAGGGAGACACTCCATGAATCCGTTATTTTCTTTGACTTGCCGTACTGTGGCCACGATAGCCGCGACGTTGATGACCTGCTCCGCCGCGCTGGCCGCCTATCCCGAACGCCCCATCACCATGGTGGTCACCTATCCACCCGGCGGAACGGTCGACGTGGTCGCACGGCTCATTGGCCCCAAACTCGCTGAAAAACTGGGCCAGCCCGTCGTCATCGAAAATCGAGGTGGCGCAGGCGGCATGATCGGCGGCGCCGTGGTCGCCAAAGCGAAACCAGACGGCTATACGTTGATGCTCGACGCGTCCAATCACGCCCAAAACCCGGCAGTGCACAGCAAAATGCAGTTCGACACGCTGAAAGATTTCGCCCCGGTGTCGCTGTTGTTGCGCGTCCCGAATATGCTGGTGGTCACCCCCAACGCGCCCTTTCAAACAGTGGCCGATGTCATTGCAAAAGGGAAAGATCCCGCCCATCCTGTGTACTTCGCCTCGGCTGGCCCAGGATCGGCGCAACACTTGGCAGGCGAACTCTTTAATCTGATGGCCGGTACGCACCTGGTACATGTCGCGTACAAAGGTGGCGGCCCTGCCATGCTGGACGTCATGGCAGGCCAGGTACCCGTGATGTTTGCTTCGATGGGCTCTGGCTGGCAACACGTGAAGAATGGCAAGCTGCGTGCATTGGCGGTAGGCGGCGCCACACGTTCGCCATCCGCTCCAGACCTGCCCACGATTGCGGAATCGGGGGTTCCCGGCTATGAGTCCTATGAGTGGAATGCGATCTTCGCCCCTGCAGGCACGCCCCCAGCCATCCTCGATCAACTGTCCAAAGCCCTGGCCGAGGTTCTGAAAGATCCCGGCGTCGCTCAAACCCTGGCAGGAATCGGTGCAGAAGCCATTGGGTCCACGCCTGCCGAGCTGGACACATTCCGGCAAGCGGAAATCGCCAAATGGCAAAAAGTGGTCGGCGAAGCCAACTTGAAGCTGGACTGATCGCGCACCCGCGCATCTCGCTTTCGCAGAACGCAAAACCGGTCGCCTTGGCGACCGGTTTTGCGTTCTGCTATCCCTTACGATGCGGGGATCACTGCACGTCGAAACGATCCAGGTTCATCACCCGAGCCCAGGCGGCGACAAAGTCGCGTACGAACCGCTCGCGCGCATCCTCGGCAGCGTAAACCTCTGCATAAGCGCGCAGGATCGAGTTCGCGCCGAACACCAGGTCATTGCGCGTGGCGGTGTACTTCACCTCACCTGTCTTGCGATCACGCCCTGCGAAGACTTCGGCGCTGTCATCGGTGGCAGTCCACGCCGTGTTCATGTCGAGCAGATTAATGAAGAAATCATTGCTCAGAACACCAACACGATCGGTGAACACGCCATGTGTGCCGCCGTCGTAATTGGCGCCCAGCACCCGCAGGCCGCCGATCAGCACAGTCAACTCCGGCGCAGAGAGCGTCAGCAACTGTGCCCGGTCGATCAACCATTCCTCCGTGCGCACACCCTGACCGCCTTTGCCGTAGTTGCGGAAACCATCAACGACCGGCTCCATCAGTTCAAACGTCGGCACGTCGGTCTGTTCCTGCGTCGCGTCGACACGGCCCGGCACAAACGGGACCTCGATCGCCACACCGGCCGCCTTGGCAGCCTGCTCGATGCCGACCACACCCGCCAGCACAATCACATCAGCCAATGAGGCCTTGCCGCTGGCCTGCTGGATCGCCTTGAGCGTATCCAATGCACAGACTGCCGTCTGATTGACTGCCCAGTCCTTTTGGGGCGCCAAGGCCAGGCGTGCGCCATTAGCGCCGCCTCGCTTGTCGCCGCCCCGGAACGTGGCCGCCGAAGCCCAGGCCACTGAGACCAACTGACCGACGGTCAATCCGGACTCAGCGATGCGGGCCTTCAGATCGGCGATATCGGCAAGGGTCGGCGCATGCACGGGCGCGGGCAACGGATCCTGCCAAATCAGATCTTCTTTCGGAATTTCCGGTCCGAGGTAGCGCGCCTTCGGCCCCATGTCGCGATGGGTCAGTTTGAACCAGGCACGAGCAAAGGCTTCGTTGAACGCCTGCGGATCCTCAAGGAATCTACGGGAAATTTTTTCGAATTCCGGGTCAAAGCGCAGTGTCAGATCCGTCGTCAACATTGTCGGCTTGCGCTTTTTCGACGGGTCGAACGGATCGGGGATGATGGCCTCGGCGTCGCTGGCTTCCCATTGAATGGCACCTGCCGGACTGCGCGTCTGCACCCATTCGTACTTGAACAGGTTCTCGAAAAAGTGGTTGCTCCATTGTGTGGGGGTCTGCGTCCACACGACTTCGAGACCCGAAGTCACGGTATCCGCGCCGACGCCGGTGCCATAGCCGGAAGTCCAGCCCAAGCCCTGCGATTCGAGCGGCGAGGCCTCTGGCGCCTCGCCGATCTTGTCGGCCGGGAAAGCGCCATGGGTCTTGCCAAGCGTGTGACCACCCGCGATCAGCGCGACGATTTCCTCGTCGTTCATCGCCATGTTGCCGAACGTCGCACGGATAAACGGCGCTGCAGACAGCGGATCGCCACTGGCCTCCGGGCCTTCAGGGTTCACGTAGATCAAACCCATCTCTGTCGCCGAGAGCGGGCTGCCCTCCAATGCCTCGGATTTGCGATGCGCCAACCAGGCCTTTTCATTGCCCCAGTTCACATCCAGATCAGGTTCCCACACATCCTCACGGCCGGCACCGAAACCAAACGTGCGGAAGCCGCTGTTTTCCAATGCCACGTTGCCAGCCAATTGCATCAAATCGGCCCAGGAAATCGCCTGTCCATACTTGCGCTTGATTGGCCACAGCAGACGGCGTGCCTTGTCCAGGCTGACGTTGTCCGGCCAGGAGTTCAAGGGTGCAAAACGTTGCTGACCCCGGCCACCGCCGCCGCGGCCATCGACCATGCGGTACGTACCAGCGCTGTGCCAGGCCATGCGGATAAACAAACCGGCGTAGCTACCCCAGTCTGCGGGCCACCAGTCCTGTGAGTCGGTCAACAAGGCACGCAGATCTTTCTTCAGTGCGTGGTAGTCGAGTTTCTTGAATTCTTCGGCGTAGTTGAACGTCTCGCCCAACGGATTGGAGCGGTTGGAGTGTTGATTGAGGAGATCGACACGCAATTGATTGGGCCACCAGTCGTGACTGGTAGTACCGCTGCCGGCGACGAGATGGAAAGGACACTTGGCTTCAGATGACACGATGAGGGTTCCCTGGTGTTACTGGAGCACTCATCTTACTCAGGCTTTGTTAGGAGATGAAATTGAACTAAATAAAACGATAAATAGCTTTTAACTATCGATCATGAAAAATAATTTTTAAATTCAATCCCAAGCAGTTCAAAACCCGCACATCGCCGCCAGCGTTTCCCAGTTCAGTTGCAAGTCCGGTCTCATGTATCCGAGAAACCCCAGCGCGAGGACCGCTACCAATGCGACTGCGCCTAGCGCCCGCCAGAGAGAGCGGCGCGCCATGTCAGGCCACCGCTTGCGGCACCGGCCGCGATTCCAGCGATTGTTCGCGCACCGGCAGGCACAACAGCGCGGCAATGACGGCCAGCGCAATGCCAATCCACCACATCAGGTCGTAGTTCCCCGTGGTGGAGTAGACATAGCCCCCCAGCCACACGCCAATGAAGCTGCCCACCTGATGCCCCAAAAATGCGATGCCGGACAAGGTAGCGGCATACCGCAGCCCGTAGATCTGCCCGATCAGTCCCTGGGTCAACGGCACCGTGCCCAGCCAGAACAGGCCCATCCAGGCCGCAAAGGCGTACAGCACCCAGGGCGAAAGGGGCATCGCCAGCAATAACAACATGCCAAAGGCGCGCAAGCCATAGACGCCCGCCAATAGTTTCTTCTTGCTATGGCGTCCCCCCAGTTTGCCGGCGTAAAACGACCCGATCACGTTGAATAAACCAATCAACGCAATCGCCGTCGCGCCTTGACTGGCATTCAATCCGCCGTCGGCCACATAGGCGGGAAGATGCAGCGTGATAAACGCAGTATGGAATCCACAGACGAAATAACTGCCGGCCAAAAAGTGGAACGACGGATGCTGCAAGGCCTGACGGATGGCGGCAGACAGCGACTGGCCGCCAGCGTGAGTCGCGGGCTTGCCTCGCAGGTAGTAGGCCAACGGAATACCTGTCGCCGCCAACAAGGAAAGCGCCCATAGCGCCCCTGTCCAATCCAGCCCGCTGATCAGCATTTGTCCGGCAGGCACCACCAAAAATTGCCCCATCGAACCGCCCGCGCTGGCAATACCCATCGCCGTGCTGCGAAACTCCGGTGGCACCGAGCGCGCCACCACCGGCAAAATCACAGGAAAAGTCGTACCGGCCTGGCCCAAGCCCACCAACACGCCCGCTGTCATGTACAGGCTGAATTCGTCGGTCGCCAAGCGCGTCCCGATCATGCCCGCGACGTAGAGCAAAGCGCCCAGCGCAATCGTGCGCCCCGAACCATATCGGTCGGCCAGCATCCCCATGAAAATACAGGCCACGCCCCACACCAGGTTTTGCAGCGCAAACGCCATCGAAAACACATCGCGCCCCCACCCATGCGCCAGGCCCATCGGCTGCATGAACAGCCCAAACGTGGCGCGCACACCCATGGCGAGCAGCACGATCAACGTGCCCAACCACAGGGTACGTAGTGAAACGGATTGCGATGAAGACATCTGATTTGCCTAGAGGATTAGCGCGGGCGCCGACATGATGCAAAGCGCAGGCTTGAGCACCAAGATTGTGCACGTGATGAAATCGTGCCCATCATATACAAGCTGCCGTAATAAAACGGTTTAGTCCCTGCCCGGGAGTGGGGTATCGCCCCCCGTGCACGGCTGCACCATATGAGTGCATTCCACGCAGACCCGCGAACGCAATCTTGCGACGCACCAAAGCACACCCGGCCAGATGCTAGAATTCGGCTCTCGCAAAGCGAATGGTCGTACCAACGATATGCTTTGTTATCAGGAACTTGCGCGTTCCGAGCCTGCCTCGCCGTAGTTAAATGGATATAACAGACCCCTCCTAAGGGTCAGTTGGTGGTTCGATTCCACCCGGCGAGGCCATCCCTTTTGTTGCCCCCATGTCAGGGCAAAAAAGCCACGCTTAGGCTCTGTTGCAATCGCGCGCTTGCGCCACAGTTAAAAAAACTGTTTAAATTCTGCACGTAAGTCTATAATTCATCTGACTTTTTCCCGGCTCCGCTCAAGCCGCCCCTGACCAGTCCGGTCGCGTACCCCTTTTGTCTCGGTAGTCTTATGGTGTTTTTCTGGAAACGCGCCGTTGTAACCACCCTGGTGCCTTTGGCCATGGCACTGGTCAGTCTGTTGCCTGGCGCGGCCTATGCGGCCAAGGCCGACCCGTGCAAAACCAACGCGAAATCCTCTGCCTGCAAGGCAGCGAAATCCAAGACGACCGCGACGAGCAGCGCCAAGTCCACGACCAAGGCTACCGCCAAAAAATCCACCAAGGCGACGGCAAAGTCCAGTTCCCAGGCCAAAAAGACCTCGGCCAAGACTAGCGCCAAGAAATCCGCAAGCCGCACCACGAGCAAGAAAACCGCTTCGCGTACCCAATCGCGCAAGAGCACGATCATCGCACGCCAGCGCACCGCTGCCGCCCACGCCAGCGCCGCCGCCCTGCCCACCGCCGAAGCCTCCATCCGCGAGGAAATCCGTGCCCTGCGTTCGACCACGGCCTACGCCCAGGACCTGGAAACCTCGACGGTCCTGTTCGCCAAAAACGAAAACGTCGTACGGCCGATCGCCTCGATTTCCAAGCTGATGACGGCGCTGGTCGTCGTGGACGCCAACCAGCCCATGGACCAAGTCCTGGAAATCACCACCGAAGACGTAGATGTCCTCAAGCACACGACATCGCGCCTGCAGGTCGGAACGCGTTTGAGCCGCGGCGACATGCTGCACCTGGCATTGATGTCCTCTGAAAACCGGGCAGCCCACGCACTGGGACGAAATTATCCGGGCGGTATCCCTGCCTTTGTCCGGGCCATGAACGACAAGGCTCGCGCGCTCGGCATGTCCAGCACCTACTTCATCGAACCCACCGGCCTGTCCAGCCAAAACGTGTCATCCCCCCACGATTTGGCGCGCCTGCTGCGCGCGGCAGCCCAGCGTCCTCTCATCCACCGCTATTCCACCGACGACGAATACGAAGTCGACGTCGCCAACCGCACCCAGACATTCCGCAACACCAACTTGCTGGTGCGCAAGGCGGACTGGGACATCAAGGTGTCAAAAACGGGTTATATCAACGAGGCCGGCGAATGCCTGGTCATGATGACCCGCATCAACGGCCGCGATATTGCCATTGTGCTGCTGGACTCTCAAGGCAAATATTCGCGCATCGGCGATGCCGTACGCATGCGCCGCATTCTGCAAAGCGACGTCGCCTCATTGGCCCCGGCAACCGGGTCGAATGTCATGTCGATGCGCTAGGCCGAGGGCGCATGCCGTTGGCCTGTAACGAGAACGCTGCGAATAATTTGCACCCGCAGCGTCTGACGCCGCTCATCTGACCACACGGGCTTGCGCGATCCCGCCGGACCAAACAAAACCAGCGGACAATCACGCCGCAGCGCGCTGCAGCACCGCGCCATCGTGCAGCGTTCCGGGCAAACCCGCCAGTACGGCCCGGGCGTCCAGCGAGCGGATCGGGACGTCCATATCGGCCGGAATACGGCCATCCACCTGCAGCACCTCATATCGCAGGCAACACACGCGCAGGAACGACGTGAAATTCGCCGCCTCGCCCCGATACTCGATCAATTCGTCATAAAGCCGCTCGATGAGTTGCGTCACCCGCATGCCATCACGAGCGGCGATTTCCTCGAGCACCGACCAGAACAGACGTTCGAGCCGCACACTAGTGGCCACCCCATGCAACCGCAGCGAGCGGCTCTCGGGCGCGTAGGAATCGGGATGGGCACGAATAAAGATTTCACACATGGCGCAAGTTCCTGGTAGCTGAACGTCACTGTACGATTGTGACGCTCCCACGGCAAGCCAGGCGGCACAACGCCACGCGCTCCGAGGGGCACGGCGACTCCCCGCCAAACTCTGCTGCCCTCGCCGCAGGCAGGCACTGACCACGATCACACAAGCCGTAATGGCCAACCTTGCTGCCTGCTTGATGAGCAGGCAGCGGCCGGCCTGGAGACGAATCAATGCGTGATCTTGGTGCCCAGAACCTGCAAAAATTGCGCCAACCAGGCGGGGTGAGCCGGCCAGGCAGGAGCCGTCACCAAATTGCCATCGGTGTGTGCCTGATCGATGGCAATCTCGGTGTAGGTGCCGCCCGCCAGGCGAACCTCTGGTGCGCAGGCGGGATAGGCCGAGCACGTGCGCCCCTTCAAAATACCTGCCGCGGCCAGCAACTGGGCGCCGTGGCAGACGGCCGCGATAGGCTTGCCCGCCTGATCGAACTGCCGCACGATTTCCAGCACGCGTTCGTTCAAACGCAGATATTCCGGCGCACGCCCGCCTGGAATCACCAGGCCGTCATAAGACGCCACATCGACCTGCTCGAAATCATGATTCAGCGCGAAATTGTGCCCGCGCTTTTCACTATAGGTCTGCGCGCCCTCAAAATCGTGAATCGCCGTCGCGACACTGTCACCGGCTTTTTTGCCCGGGCAGACCGCGTGCACGGTATGCCCCACCGCCAGCAGCGTCTGAAACGGCACCATGGTTTCGTAGTCTTCGGCGTAATCGCCGACCAACATCAAGAGTTTCTTGGCCATCGTTGTCTCCCTGTTCCTGGTTGCGAGGCGACATTCAGGCGGCGCTCGACGCGTCCAGCGCCGCCTGAATGAGAAAGGACATTGTGCGGCATGAGGCGGAACAAGAGGTGGTAACCGAATACCGCCTGGACAGGAATACGGCCGGACCGAAAACTACCGCATTGCAGCCGCACGGCAAGCCGCCGCGGCAGCGCACAATACGAACTATTCCAGCGCAACGGACACAGGCTTGGCCCCCAACAGGCTCACCAGCACCTTGGGATCAATGCCGATCAAATACCCTCGGCGTCCGCCGTTGATATAGACCACGGGATACTCCAGCACCTGTGCCTCGACCCACACAGGCATACGCTTGCGCGTACCGAATGGCGATGTTCCGCCCACCTGGTACCCGGAATGCCGCTGCGCGACCTCGGGATGGCAAGGAGCGACCTTCTTCAAGCCTGCCTGGCGAGCCAGATTTTTAGTCGAGACTTCGCGGTCACCGTGCATCACCACAATCAAAGGCCGCGCCGCCTCGTCTTCCATGATCAAGGTCTTGACCACCGCATGAGGGTCCAGCCCCAACTGGCGGGCCGCCTCGCCTGCGCCCCCATGATCGACATAGTCATAAGTATGCTCGGTGTAGTCCACCTTGTTTTTCTTCAATAGCTGGGTGGCGGGCGTTTCGGAAACGTGACGGGCTTTACTCATGGCACAAGCAGCAATTAGGCGTAATCCAGAAGCCCGTTAGTGTAGACCTGGACGGCAATCAGAGCGCGTCAAAATACCACGGTGCGCAGCGGCCTGACACGCCTCTCACACGTGTTCTATATCCATCACGCTGATGAAAACCGGTTCACCTGCCGTGCCTTGCATTCAAGCGCGGGGATGATGCGCCGCATGCAGCGCTTTGAGCCGTTCGCGTGCCACATGCGTGTAGATCTGCGTCGTAGAAATATCCGCATGTCCCAACAGCATCTGCACGACACGCAAGTCAGCCCCGTGATTCAGCAAATGGGTGGCAAACGCATGGCGCAGCACATGCGGCGACAACGGTGCCTGTACGCCTGCGATGATGGCGTACTTCTTGATCAATTGCCAGAATGCCTGTCGCGACATCGGTTGCGCACGACCCGTCAAAAACAAAGCGTCGCTCACCCGTGCACCGGCAAGCTCTGGGCGCGCAGACTGCATATAACGCTCGATCCAATGCGCCGCCTCGGCCCCTAGCGGCACCAGGCGGTCTTTGCCGCCCTTGCCCATCACAACGCGCACCACGCCCTCGTTCAAACTGACTTCAAGCACCTTGACGTTGACCAGCTCAGACACGCGCAGCCCCGTGGCATACAGTGTTTCCAACATGGCGCGGTCTCGCAACCCGCGCGCGGTATTCAAATCGGGCGCCGACAACAACGCCTCGACCTGCGCCTCGGACAGCGTCTTGGGCATGCGGGGCGGCTGCTTTGCAGCGCTGAGCGTCAGACAGGGATCTTTCTCTGCGCGATGTTCCCGCAACGCCCACGCATAAAACCGCCGCAATGCCGCCAATCGGCGATTCGCAGTCGTCGCGCGGCTCTCCTCGTGGCGCGCGGCAAACCACGCCTCGATATCGCCGGCCGCAACCTCTCGCAATTGGGTGGCCATCGCGGCGCCGCCATGCTCGGCCGGATTTTCCAGCCACTGTGCAAACGCAGTCAGATCACGTCGATATGCCGCCAGCGTGTTTGCGGCCAGGCCGTCTTCCAGCCATACGGCGTCGATGAAGGCGTCTATATCCGGCTGGGAAGTTAACGGTGTGGAGGTCATGTGGCGATTCTAAAAGATGATCTCTGGTGCCACGGGAGCGATGCCTATCGCTATCGCGGTGGTCTCTGAGTTTGCAAGGTTATATCTACGTCTGATGAGAGATGATCGCTATTAAAACGTCCCTGTCGCGTGCCGGAGTGTGATGCCGGGCCGTTGAGCGCGGATTTAGCCCGCGAAGCGGGCCGAGGCCCCTGGTCATGGGCCGAGTCCGTGCGATAGGCCCGGCATCACACTCCGGCACGCGACAGGGACTCACAATGGTGACTTGCCATCGATGCATGTAGTCTAGACCTTATAGGTGGCCAGCATCAGCGAATCCGCGAGAGCTCATATATCGCTGGCCAACATCGATGAATACGAGAAGCTCTGAGCCGGGGCTCGTCGTGTNAAGGGCGTGCTGGCCCGTAGAGCCTGCCGAACCTGTTTTGCCA
>NZ_CBCSIU010000023.1:0-62410 GCF_965139205.1 Bordetella muralis | reverse complement strand
GGGCCGTAGAGCGCGGACTCAGCCTCGCGCAGCGAGGCCGAGGCCCCTGGTCATGGGCCGAGTCCGTGCGANNGGCCCGGTGCCCCTTTTACACGGCGAGGCCTGGCGCCAAAAGAACCTTACCCTTCACCGGCAAACAGCCAACAACACCCCCACTACCCCAAACGCCCCGCAACAGTCCGTTCCCCAATCGCCAATCCCACCGTCATCCCGACCCCCGAATGCATCACCGCCACAGTGGTAGCCTCATCAACCGGCATCACAGAAAACGGCGCCGGCCCATGCGCCCCATAAACCCCTTGCCAGCGTTCGACAACCCGCAACCGTGCCCCCAACGCCTGCGAGGCCAGCTCGAGCATCGCGTTATCCACTGCCTCATCATTGAACGGCGGCGCATCCTGCCCATAGCGATGCGAGTCTCCAATGATCAATTCCCCATAAGGCGTAGGGCTGATCAAAAGATGAATCCCATTCTCGAGCAAATACGGCGAACGCTCCTGGATGATGTCACGCAGCACCTGCGCCGAGGGCAGATCCGAAAACGCCCCATAGTGCACACATGACAGCCCCGTCAACACCGGACGGTCCAGTTGCTCGATAGGATTGGACTCGAATACTGCACGCAGCATTTGCAGCCGCGTCACCTCCAGGTCCATCGGTGCGAACAACTCGGGCATCAAGGTCAGATAATCATGCCCCGGGCATACAAATACATGCCCGCCCTGAAAATCCCCCGCCGTCGTACTGACAAGACCGCCCTGCACTGCACGCGCCAACGTGCCGGTAATGAACGTCACGCCCAACGATTCCGCCAGATAGCGGGTGATCGCCGGCAACGCTTCGCGCGAATAGATCTGCAGATCGTCGTGTCCTTGTATCGCAGCGCAATGGTGTGCAAGCCTGCCGCCATACAGGCGAGCGAGCTCGCGGCTGGACAATAGCTGCGCACGATAGCCTTCCTGGTGCAATCGCGTATCCGCAAATTCCTGCAATACGTCCGCCTCGTCGGCATTACGCGCCAGCACGAGCGCACCGTTGGCACGTACATGAAACCCGGCCTTTGCAGCCAGTTCCAACCAGAGCTCGCGCGCCTGCTGCGCATGCGACAACATCATGCCGGGAGGTTGCCCCGTGACGATGACTTGGCCAAAATTGCGGACGGTGGCCCCATGCGCTTGACGGCTGCGTTCGATGACGGCCACAGACAGACCACGTTTGGCCGCGGCCCAGGCGTGAGCGACGCCGAGCATACCGGCGCCGACCACGATGACGTCGAAGTTTTTCATTTCTAAAGAACCCAACTTATTTTTTCTTGGCTTCGGACTTGCCGTCATAGCGCTTGGTCCATTCCGCGATGATGCGATCGCGATTGGTGGCAGCCCACGTGAAATCGTTTTTGATCATGCGCGAGCTCAGGTCTGCCGGCAGATTGGGATTTGCCGTGGCGACGGATGGGATCGCCAACACGGCAAAGTTCGTTTTGTACAACTCGTTGGCTTCGCGGCTGGCCGAGAAATCCGCCAGTTTTTTCGCAGCATCCAGATTCTTGGTGCCCTTGATGATCGCCGTTGCCTCGACTTCCCAGCCCAGGCCTTCCGACGGGAATACGGCCTCGACAGGCGCGCCATCGGCTTTCAGCTTGGCGGCGCGATAGTCAAACGAGATGCCGATAGGAAATTCGCCGGCAGCCGCCATGTTGCAAGGCTTGGAGCCCGAGTGCGTGTACGAGCCGATGTTTTTGTGCAAGGCATCCATGAATGCCCAGCCTTTTTCTTCGCCAAACATCTGCAGCCAGGCGCTCACATCCAAAAAGCCCGTCCCCGACGAGGCCGGATTCGGCATCACGATTTTGCCGGCGTACTCAGGCTTGGTCAGGTCTTGCCATGACGCGGGCTTGGGCAGTTTCTGCTTTTCCGCCTCGATGGTGTTAAAGCAGATCGCGGCGGCGAAACCATCCATGCCGACCCAGCTCGGCTCGGCCTTGGCATCGCGCATGTTGGCGGCGATCTGATCCAGACCTTTGGGCGCATACGGCAGCAACATGCCTTGGCTGTCCATCAAGCCCAGCGACGTTCCCGCCAGGCCCCAGACTACATCCGCTTTCGGATTGGCTTTCTCGGCCAGTAATTTCGCGGTGATGATGCCGGTGGAATCACGCACCCATTGAATCTTGATATCGGGATTGGCCTTTTCGAATGCGGCTTGATAGGCCTTGATCTGGTCGGCTTCAAGCGCGGTGTAAACGGTCAGCGTGGTCGCAGCCGAGGCGGTGCCCATGACACCGGTCAGTGCAGCAGCCAGGGCGAGTAGCGTGTAGTGTTTCATCTTTTGCTCCGATAGATTCCGGCATTCATGCCGCACAGAAAACAGGCGCAGCCGCGAGGCTGCAGGATTGATCTGATTCAGGTTGAGCGCGTTGAACAGGGCCTGGTGCTGTGAACAGCGCCTAAGTCATCCCTAATGCAGCCCAGACACTCAGGGACGCTGGCCTGCGGCCAGNCGCGACTCGATTTCGGTGATGATGGCCGGCAAATCGGCAATGGTGTCGATCACAAAATGCGGAGCAACGCCAGACAGCTCTTGATTGGCGCGTGCACGTGCCGCATCTCGGCCGGCTGCATCCAGATTCCGATATTCTTCCAACGTCAAACCGGCGGCATTGCCAGAGAGCAGCAGGCCAACCGTCCACATGCCCGCTCGACGCCCTTCTTCGATCCCCGGCGCGGTATCGTCAACTTTGATGCAGCCGGCTACGTCTGCGAGGCCCAGTTCCACGACATTCTTCAGCGCCATCGCAGGCGCAGGACGGGCGCGCGGCACTTCGTCGCTGGCAACGATGTATTCCGGTGCGATGCCTTCTGTAGCGGCGCGCTCGATGACGCGATCCATCACGCTGCGGGGATAGCCCGAGCAGGAACCGATTTTCAAACCCCGGTCACGCAACGTATTCAACACCTCGACAGCACCGGGAATGGCGGCGGAATACTGCGCCACCTTTTCCAACTGCATCGGCAAGAAACGTTCGTAGATGGCCGTCACATCATCGTCCGTGGGCAGGCGGCCAAACGTTGCCTCGTACTGGCTCGCAATTGCAGGCTCGTCGCACAGCGTGCGAATGTGATCCCATTTGCCCATCCCCATCGGGCCACGCGCCTGCTCCAGCGAAACATTCATGCCGAACTGCGCAAACGCTTCGACAAAGACCTTGGTCGGCGCAAAGGAACCGAAATCGACCAAGGTGCCGGCCCAGTCAAAAATCACCGCCTCCAGGCGGACGGGCAATGACGGTACTGTCATGATAGTTATTCCAGAAAAATTAGACGGAGACCGGACGACGCCACGCTTGCGTGCGAGCCACCAGGGTGCGGCTGGCCACATGCATCACCAAAGCCGCGATGGCGGAGCTGGCCATGATCACCGTGCACATCGCCGCAGCAGGGCCTATGAATCCAGCATCATCCATGTTCAACACCGCCACGGCCGCCAACACCGTAGACGGGCTATACAAAAACACCACCGCAGAGACGGTCGTCATCGACGACACGAATAGATAACGAGCAATATCCAGCGCAGCGGGCAAGCACATCGGCAGCGTCACCCGCAAAAAGGTGGTGACGCGCGGGACTTTCAGCGATGCAGAGGCCGCCTCGAATTCAGGATCCAACGCATTCAGCGCCGTGGCCGCAGTCAAGTGGGCGCTGGTATAGAAATGCACCACCGTGCACAGCACCAGCAACGGCATCGTCCCGTACAACACATTCAAGGGGTTCGACGGACTATTGAAAAAGAAGATATAGCCCAGCCCCAACACCAACCCCGGCACTGCCATCGGCATGAGCGCCAGCATGCCGGCCAGGCCGCGTAAGCCGCGCGCCACCACGCCGCGAGCGGGGACCTTTTCCATCATCCACGCACCGACGAAAACCACCATGGTGCCCACGACTGCCGTGCAGAACGCCAACTGCAGACTATTGCGCCACGCCAACCAACCGCCTCCATCCATATTGTTGAAATCATATGAACGCAGCGACATGGACAAGTTGTACGGCCACATCTTGACGAACGACGCCCAGACCGCCACACCGATGATCAGCAGCAGGAACGCCGCCACAATGCCGGCCAGCGCCAAGAACACGGTATCGCGCTTGCGATTCGTTTCGGCCACGTAGGGCTGCGCACGGCCACTCATTTGTGCCCCTTGGCGGGCACGCAAGCGGCGATCCAGCACAAAGGTCAGGATCGCGGGCAACAACAGCATGATGCCGATGGCCGCGCCCTTCGGGAAATTCTGCTGACCGACGACCGCTTTATAGGCCTCCATGGCGAGGACGTTATAGTCACCGCCGACGACCTTGGGCACGCCAAAATCCGTCACAGTCAGGGTAAAAACCACGCAGCAGGCGGAAAACACCGCGTAGCGCGTCCCTGGCAACGTGACCGTCCAGAACGTGCGCAGCGCGCCCGCCCCCATCGCACGGGTTGCGTCATAGAGCCGGCCGTCGGCCAGCGCCAAGCCGGTCAACAGAATCATGAGCGCATGGGGGAACGTGTAAAACGCCTCGCCGAGGACAATGCCCCAGAACCCGTAAATCGTGACGCCGCCCAACAACTCTTTCAACAAACCCTGGTTGCCCAGCAAGTACACCAACGCAATTCCCGGCAACAACGACGGTGCCAGCAATGGCAGCAGCGCGATCGTACGCAACAGGCTTTTGCCCACGATGCGCGTGCGAGTCAGCGCATAGGCAAACGCGTACGCGCAGGGCACTACCACCGCCATCGTCACCACGCCCACGGCCAGACTGCGCGCCACCATCGCCAGGAAGCCGTCGGCTCCGATGATGCCGGCCAATACCGACAATCCCGTCCAATTGCCCTCGCTGTCCATGACTGACTTGGCCAGAATTCCCAGCAACGGCAGTGCCAGGAAAATCAGCAGCCCAAGCACCAGGGCTCCCTGCCCCGCGTTCAGGCCCCAGGTACCAATCCATGCGGGCATGGGGCGTCTGCCCAACGCATCCAGAGTTCCCTGTGAAGCGAAATGATGGTCAGGCACAACTCTCGTCCCTGTCGCAAGCGGCTTCGCCATAGACGGCTCAGTCGTCGCAGACTCAAGCGTAGGCGCGTATCGCATGGCGAGGCAGCTCCACCCAGCAACGGCTGGCAGCGTGAGGGCCCAGCAGGGCGTCTCCGATTTCAGGGGAAACGATGGAGTGCAACGTCGTACCGGGCACGCCGTCCAGACGGAGCGCCAGACGGTAGCTGCGGCCCAGGAACACACCATCCAGCACCTGGGCCAACACGGCGTTGGACTCGTCGGGACGGACCGTACTGACGCGCACGGCCTCTGGACGCACAAAGAGTTTGCCGGCTTCGAAGTCCAGCGCCGATTCCACGGCCAGCTCCTGGCGCCCTACCCTCGCACGATGCGCATTGACGCGCTGGAACGGCAGCCAGTTGGCCTCGCCCACGAAATCCGCAATGAATGCCGAACCGGGCTGGCGATAGAGATCGCGCGGCGTTCCATACTGCTCGATCACGCCGCCATTCATGACCGCAATACGATCGGCCATGACCATGGCTTCCTCCTGGTCATGGGTCACCATCAGCGTGGTGATCGACAAACGTTTTTGCAATGCGCGCAGTTCAACGCGCAGATGCTCACGGACGCGGGCATCCAGCGCGGACATGGGCTCGTCCAGCAGCAATAACGACGGCGACGGCGCCAGGGCGCGAGCCATCGCGACGCGCTGTTGCTGCCCGCCTGAAATCTGCCCGGGATATTTCTTTGCCGCCCCCTCCAGCCCAACCAGCGTCAGCATCTCCTCGACACGGTGCTCTACGTGTTTGCGATGCGCGCGTTTACCGCTGAGGCCATAGGCCACGTTCTGCGCAACAGTCAGATTGGGAAACAGGGCATACGACTGAAACAGGATGCCGTAATCGCGCTCCTGGGGCGGAACGTGAGAAATATCGCGCCCCGACAACACGATCGTGCCACTATCCTGCCGCTCCAGGCCCGCGATGGCGCGCAGCAAGGTCGTTTTGCCGCAGCCCGACGGCCCCAGCAGGCAGACCAGCTCGCCTGCGCGGATATCGAGCGACACATCGGCCAAAGCCGTATGCGCGCCGAATCGCTTGACGAGGTGCCTGACAGAAAGAAATGCTTGGCCGGGTTGGGGCATAGTGCCTCCGCGTAAAAGACAGAGGCAGTATGAGAACCGCGTATTGTGTGTTTATGACACTACGCAAAAATGTCGTAATAGAAATATCAAATAATTTTGGTTTACTTAGGGGTTGGCCTCACGTCCCTTTTTAGCCACCGGGTTGCCTCCCCTCTGCGGGGCAGCAGCCCCCGGGCTCAACGTGCGGGCTTTTGCCTCATTGATATTCAGGACACTGTGCTCGTCGCCGAACTCAAATCTTTTTACGCTGTCGCCCGCTGGGGCACTGTCACCAAGGCCGCTGCGCAACTGGGCATCAGCCAGCCTACCGTCACCGGCCAGCTACGCCAGCTGGAGTCCCGCTATGGCATCGAGCTGTTTTATCGCCATGGGCGCAGCATGCACCTGTCCGATGCCGGCCAGCGCCTGATGCCGCTGGCTGAAAAACTGGTTCAACAGGAAACCGAGATCGATTTTTGGCTGCGTGACGCCAGCGAGCTGCGTGAAGGCCACTTGCGCGTCGGCGCCACCGGGCCGTTTTACATCATGGATACGGTGCAACGGTACAGCCAGCGGTACCCGGGTATTGATTTGACGCTCACGATCGGCAACTCGCAGGCCATGTTGCAAGCCCTGCAGGATTACCGTATCGAGGTTGCCACCTCATCGTATCTGAGCGAAGAAAAACACTTCTATCGCCGAATGATCGCCGCCGACCCATTGCGCATCGTGACGCATCGCGAGCATCCCCTTGCCCGCCGCAGCCAGGTCCAGTTATCCGACCTGTCCCACTACGCCCTGCTGCTGCGCGAACCGGGCTCGATGACGCGGAAATTGACAGAGAGCGCGCTGGAGGCCGCCGGCGTCACTGTCGGCCGCATCCTGGAAATCGGCAGCCGCGAATCGATACGCCAGGCCATTCTGTGCGACCTGGGTATCAGCCTGATTCCTTCCCGTGAAGCGCCGACACACCCCGACCTGGTCACGCTGGAAATTACCGACGCGACCATCGTGATGAATGAATACCTCTATTGCCTGCGCGAACGCCAGCCCGTGCAATTGATTGCACGGTTTCTGGAAATGGCGCCCACGGCGGGCTGAGAGACCGCGCCGTTCCCCGAATCGTCACACGTCGCGCGCCACGGGGCGGGCCGAATCACTGCACCACTCGCTCCACGAGCCCGGATACAGACGCGACCCGGTCAATCCCGCGACCTCCATGGCCAGCAGATTGTGGCAAGCCGTAATCCCCGAGCCGCACTGATGCACGATCGTCGCGGCGTCGCGATCGCCTAGCAGCGCTGTGAACTCGGCGCGCAGCTGAGCCGCGTCCTTGAACCGCCCATCTGCCTGCAGGTTTTGGCCATTGGGACGATTCAAGGCTCCCGGAATATGGCCCGCCACGGGGTCCATGGGCTCGACTTCGCCGCGATAGCGGTTCGCCGCCCGGGCATCCAGCACGGTAAAAGCCGGCGCAGCCAGGTTTGCCAGTACCGCATCGGCATCAACCGTATCGGCCAATGGCTGGCCCAACAGCGAGGCATTTTCGGTCTGCTCGGCGTGAGACGACGCGGTGCTGCCGGCGGCTTGACCCTCAGTGCTCGTAGGCAGGCCCGCCGCCGTCCATCCCTGCCAGCCGCCGTCCAGCACGGCTACCCGCTCGTGCCCCAGCCAGCGCAGCATCCACCACAAATGGGCGGCAAACATGCCGCCACTGGCGTCATAGGCGACGACGAAGGTATCCGGCCCCACGCCATGCGCGCTCAGCAACGCGGCCAGCGCCTCGCGCGTAGGCAAAGGATGACGGCCATTTTTGCCCGTGCGCGGCGCGGCGAGTTCCGTTTCGTGATTCAGATAGCGCGCCCCCGGGATATGCCCCTGCTCATATGCGTGCCGCCCCGCGGCATGATCCATCAGGTCGTGGCGCACATCGAACACCCGCAGATCGGAAGAATCCAGGCGAGCAGCGAGCTCGGTCGCGGAAATCAAGGTCGTAGTCATCCGTCTTCGCTCCGGCAAATTAAAAAAATAACAAAGCCCCCACGCTGCGCCTTCGGCTTGTTGCCCGGCGACGAAAAGTCGCCACTGCCCGTCTCACGACCCGGCGGGCATGCGCATGGTACGCCACACTGACAATAGCCCCGCGGCGATGATGAGGCCCATCCCCGCCCATGCCAGACCGTCGGGTTGATCGCCCCAGAACCCCATGCCCAGCAAGGCGGCAAAAATGATCGTGGTGTATTGCAAGGCAGCCGTCAACAGCGCCGAGCCGACACCAAAGGCCCGCGTCATCGTCAGTTGCCCGAACAGGCCCGCCACGCCGATCCCGACCAGCGATGCGTAGCCCTCCCAACCGACTTGCCCCCAACCCTCGAGCGTCAGGCCCAGCGCGCTGCTCAGGCACACCGCCAGCGAGAAAAACAGGACAGTGCGCCATTCGGGCTCACCGACGCGGCCGAGCAGGCGGATCTGCATCATCGCCACGGCAGACGTCGCCCCGGCGCACAAACCAAACAACGCCGCCATCCATTGGTCGGGGTTGATGCTGGGACGCAATATGGAAATCACCCCGGCAAACCCCAGCGCCACGGCCAGGATCCGTACCGGGTCGCGTTGCGATCCGCCCCATCCCAGCATCCAGCAGGCAATAAACAGCGGCGCCGTGTAATTCAGGCTGGTCGCGGTCGCCAACGGCAGATGCGAGATCGCAAAAAAGCCCAGCCACATGGACGCCACCCCAGCCACGTTGCGCCACACGTGCAGGCGCCAACTGGTCGGCACAATGGACTGGCGTCCGGCACGAGCCCAGATCAACAGCAGTACAACCGACGGGAATCCACGGAAAAGGACGATCTGGGGCAGCGACGCGCCGTACTCCGTGGCCATTTTCACAAATGACCCCATGAGGGCAAACATGGCCGACGCCACCAACATCCAAAGAGCCTGCATGGGGGCTACGCGATGAAAATGAAGAAAAATAGGGGAAAGCGCTACTATACTCCGGGTCCGGAAAATCAACGTTGGCCGGACGGGAACTGCCGTGCTTTTTCCCAGTCCAAAAGGCCCTCATCGCTCGCAGAGGAATACCCCAAGCATGAAACGCATTTTTCTGTTTATCGTCACCAACTTAGCCGTCATGGTGGTGCTATCGGCCACGCTCCGCATCCTGGGCGTGGACCGCATGATCACGGCCCAAGGCCTCAACGTCCAGGCGCTGCTGATTTTTTCGGTGGTGGTGGGCTTTACGGGCGCCATCATCTCGCTGCTGATGAGCAAGCCCATGGCCAAATGGAGCACGGGCGCTCAGGTGATCGACCCTAATGCTCCCGGGGGCCCCCGCGAGGCGTGGCTCATCGATACGGTGCACCAGTTGGCCGACCGCGCCGGTATCGGCCGGCCCGAGGTCGCCATCTACGAGGGTGCGCCCAACGCCTTTGCGACGGGCGCCTTTAAAAACGATTCGCTCGTGGCCGTGTCCACCGGGCTGCTCGACAGCATGACCGAAGAAGAAGTCGCCGCCGTCCTCGGCCACGAAGTGGCGCACGTGGCCAACGGCGACATGATCACGCTGACCCTGATCCAGGGCGTGGTCAACACCTTCGTCGTATTCCTGGCGCGCCTGGTCGGCTATTTCATCGACCGCGTGGTGTTCAAAAACGAACGCGGCGTCGGCATCGGCTATTACGTCACCGTCATTGTCTGTGAGATCGTCTTCGGCATCCTGGCCTCGATCATCGTGGCCTGGTTCTCGCGCCAACGCGAATACCGTGCCGATGCGGGTTCCGCTCAACTGATGGGCTCGCGCGAACCCATGATGCGCGCCTTGGCCCGTTTGGGGGGCCTGGAGCCAGGCGAATTGCCCAAGAGCTTCGAGGCCTCGGGTATCGCCGGCAAAGGCGGTCTGGCTGCTATTTTTGCCTCGCACCCGCCCATTCAGGCCCGTATCGCCGCTTTGCAGCAAATGCGCGTGGCCTGAAACGGCTCGTCAAGGTGGTCAGTAACGCTCGCTGACCACCAGCAAAAAACCGGCTTGACGTCAAAATCGTCAAGCCGGTTTTTTATTGATGAGGCACTGCAAGACCCCACGGCCCTCGCGCCAGGCCGCAGGCGCTGCGCGAGGGTCTGTGACTGCCTACCCCTTAATCCAAGGTCAGGACCGTCGCCCCAGTCGTCTTGCGCGCGGCCAACGCCGTCTGCGCCTCGCCTGCATCCTCCAGGCGATAGCGCTGGTCGATGCGTACCTTGATCTTTTTCTTCAAGACCAGGTCGAACATCTCCTTGGCTGCGGCATTCAGTTTCTCGTGCGTATTGACGTGCAGCCCCAGCGACGGACGCGTCACATATAGGCAGCCCTTTTGATTCAGCGTCGCCAGATTCACGCCCGACACGGGTCCCGACGCATTGCCAAAGCTGACCATCAGCCCGCGCGGCTCGATGCAGTCCAGCGAGGTTTCCCAGGTATCCTTGCCCACGCCGTCATACACCACCGGGACTTTCTTGCCGTTGGTCAGCTCCAGCACGCGCTCGGCCACGTTTTCACGCGAATAATCGATGGTTTCCCATGCGCCGTTGGCCCGGGCCAACTCGGCCTTTTCGGGGCTGGACACCGTGCCGATCAGCTTGACGCCCAGCGCCTTGGCCCACTGGCAGGCAATCAGGCCCACGCCGCCCGCTGCCGCGTGGAACAAGATGGTTTCATTACCCTGCAGGCGATAGGTCTGGCGAAACAGGTACTGCACGGTCAGACCCTTGAGCATCAGCGCAGCCGCATCGTCGAAATCAACGCCCTTGGGCAGCTTGACGACCTGTGCCGCCGGCACGTTGCGCGCTTGCGCATAGGCGCCGATCGGGCTCTGGCCATAGGCCACGCGATCGCCGACTTTCAGGTGCTTGACGTCCGCGCCCACGGCCTCGACCACGCCCGCGGCCTCAAAACCCAGGCCATGCGGCAAGGGATGCGGATACAAGCCCGTACGGTAATAGATATCGATGAAATTCAATCCGACCGCATGTTGGCGGATCGTGATCTCGTTGGCAGCGGGCGGCGGGACCTCGACGTCCACGAGTTTCAGGACTTCGGGTCCGCCATGTTGCTCAATACGGATTGCCTTGACGACATTGCTGGTCATACCAGCCTCCTATGTTGTGATGAATTTCCAAACTGCCCTGCGGCGACATACCGCGTCATTGCTTTGGCTCTGGACGGCGGCCGCCCATGAGTACCAATATTCCACATAACACCAGCGCGGTTCCTCCCAGCTGCCATAGCGTAATCGGCTCGTCCAACAACCACGCAGCCAGAAACAAGACCGACACCGGTCCCACCATACCCAACAGCGACGCGGTCGGCGCGCCAATCAGCGCGACCGCCCACATCAGCATGAACACCGGCATCACCGTGTTGAACGTGGCGTGTACAAACGAGTAGCCATATACGCCCAAGGGCTGGATCAACATGGATGGCGGGTGGACGACAAAGAACTGCACGATACAGGCGATGCACGATACCGTCATGGCATAAGCCACCAGCCGCGTTGCCCCCACGCGCTTGACGAGTTCGCCCGAACAAATCAGGTACACAGCATAGCTGAGCGCCGAGCCAAAAATAAACAAAGCCCCAAGCGCCACATGGGAACCGGAGCCATGCGCCAGATCCTGCGCGAACACCAGGATCACGCCCAGATACGAAACCACCATGGCCACCCATTGCCGGGGCGAAACCGGACGCTTGAGCCACCAGGCCGACAACAGCACCACCAGCGTAGGAGACAAAAACAAAATCAGACGCTCCAGGCTGGCCGTCACGTACTGCAAGCCCAGAAAATCCAGAAAGCTGGACAAGTAATACCCCAGCAATCCCAGCAAACACAGCACAACCCGCTCTCGCCCAGTCAAAACGGGCAGTTCGCCCTGGGCGGCCCGACGGGACTCGCGCCACGCCACCGCGGCAAAGAACGGCAAGGAAAACAGCATGCGAAAAGCAATCAATGTGACCGCGTCGATGCCGTAGCGATAGGTGAATTTCACGACGATGGCCTTGGCGGCAAAGAGCACGGCTCCCACCGTCGCCAGGAAGAACCCAAGGACGCGAGGCGAAACAATCGTAGTAAAGCGCAATTGAGGAGGAAGGTTCATCAGAGACTTTAAGAAGCCACGGCATTACGGCGAAGACGAACAGATCCCGCACGGCGCCTGCAGCAAAACGGCCGAAGTCACACCGCTATAATCGTCGGTTCCTAGGAACGGCGACAACCAAGCCAATCCGGTCCCCGCTCCTCACGACTCACGCATGACCCGTCAACGCGCCCTAGTTTATATCCACATTGCCGCTGTGCTGTTCGGCCTGACAGGCGTTTTCGGCGAACTCATCCAGGCCAGCGCTGCCCTCATTACGCTGGGCCGCGCCTTGTTTGCGGTCGTCGCTTTGCTCGGCTTTTCGCGGTTGCAGCGCAAGCCCCTGTTCACGTCGCTGACTCCCGTGCAATTATTCATGTTGATTATCGCCGGCTGCCTGCTGGCGGGCCATTGGGTGACGTTCTTCATCTCGGTCAAGGTCGGCGGTATTGCGGTAGCCACGTTGGGCTTTGCCAGTTTTCCAGCGTTCATCACGCTGTTCGAGGGCCTGCTGTTTCGTGAAAAAGTCCGCTTGGCGGAATGGCTGGTGCTCGGGTTGGTCACGCTCGGGCTCGTCCTGGTGACGCCGTCGTTCGATTTCGCTGACCAGGGCACGGTGGGCTTGGCCTGGGGCATTCTGTCCGGCCTGTCGTTCGCGCTACTGGCGCTCAGCAACCGGCGCTCCACCGTCGGGCTGGACGCCATGCAGGTCGCCTGCGGCCAGAACATCGTCGTGGTGCTGGCCATGTTGCCTTTTGCTGCCAGCCAGTTGCCGCATCTCGCCGGCATAGATCTGTTCTGGATTGTCTTGCTGGGCGTTTTCTGCACCGGCCTGTCGCACTATTTGTTCGTGTCCAGCCTGACAAAGCTCAATGCACGCACTGCGGGCCTCGTGATTGCACTGGAACCGGTGTACGCCATCGCCTTTGCCTGGGTATTGTTCTCGCAACAACCCAGCCTGCGCATGATCGCGGGAGCCATACTGATCGTAACGGCGATCGTGTGGTCGGGGCTGCGCAAGGCGGCGCATTAGACCCTTATACGCCTTGGCCTGTTAACGCCGCCATTTTCTGCATTGACAATTATTGCCTAGGCAATAAAATACGCTCCATGAACGCCCCCCGCTCCGCCCCCGATGACGGCACGCCTGTGCACTACCGCGCTACGTCGCGCTGTACCTCTGACGACAATGTCGGTTTCATGATCAAGCAGGTCTATCACTCGCTGACCCGCCTGCTGGACATGGAAACCGCTCCGTTGGGGCTGACAGCCATCCAATGGCGCCCCATCGCCTTGATTGCGCGCGGCACTGCCGACACGCCGGCCGAGCTGGCGCGCTTGAACGGTGTCGATACCGGCGCAATGACTCGCACCCTGGACCGCCTGGAAAGCAAAGGGCTGCTGCGCCGGATACGCAGTCACGAGGATCGCCGGGTCGTCAAGATCGAGCTCACCGAACTGGGCCATGAAACGGCAAAAGCCATTCCTGCCTGTATTGCCCGCGTGTTGAACCATCATCTGCGAGGCTTTTCCAACGAGGAGCACTCGCAATTGCGGCACTTGCTCTGCCGAATGCTGGCCAACGGCTCGGACGGAAAATCCCCCGAACCCTGATTTCACGCAACACCAAACCCTGGATCGAAATGGGGATATTCCTCTCACCAGGTTTTTTTTACGCCATAATACTTGCCTAGGCAAATACAGTTTAATCAACAATATTCAGCAAAACGTCAGATTGACTACTCCCGACAACTGATGAAACCTCTACTCCCCGTGGCGCTGCTGCTGGTCCTGGCAGGCTGCGCATCAATGGACCCGACCACCGAGCCCGTGGCCCCGCTCGAGGCCACACAGCTCGGCTTGCAGAACGCGTCTGTGTCTTGGCCTGACACCCAGTGGTGGCACCGCTATGGCGATGCGCAATTGAATACGCTGGTTGATGAGGCCTTGGCCAACAGCCCGTCCATGACATCGGCGCAGGCCCGCCTGGCTCAGGCGAATGCAGTCGTGCGCGGCGCACGCGCGCCGTTGATGCCGCGCGTCGATGCGAACTACTCCCTCAGCCGCGAGCACTTACCCGAAAACTACATTTACCAGGCGCCCATGGCGGGATCTGTCGTTTCGGATAACCGGCTTGCGCTGGACTTTAGCTATGAGCTGGATTTCTGGGGCAAAAACCGCGCCCGGCTCAATGCCGCGATTTCACAACGCGCGGCCGCCGAAGCTGACACTCAGGCAGCGCGAAACGTGCTCGCCCGCGCTATGGTGCGCAGCTATTTGAATTTGCAGAATGCATTTGCGCAGCGACAAGTCCTGCAGCGCATCCTGCAGCAACGTACCGATGTTCTGCAACTGACGCGCGATCGCCAACGCGCAGGCCTGGACACACAAGTCGAAGTCAAGCAGGCCGAATCATCGGTCGCCGCAGCCAAGGTCGATCTGACGCAGACAGAAAGCAATCTGGCCCAACTGCGCAACCAGGTCGCCGCGCTGGCCGGCGCTGGTCCGATACGTGGCCAGTCCTTGCAACCTGTCGTCCTGTCGGCTCGTGCGGGTGTCATACCAGAGAACGTACCGCTCGACTTACTGGGCCATCGCCCGGACATCACCGCTGCACGTTGGCGCGCCGAGGCGGCCCAACGCCAGATCGAGGCCGCCCGCGCCGAGTTCTACCCGAACATCAATCTAGTGGCTTTTGCCGGATTTCAAGCCCTCGGGACCGGCAATCTGCTGGACGCCGGCAGCCGCACCGCCGGCATTGGCCCTGCCATCACGTTGCCGATTTTCCATGGCGGCGAACTCAATGCCAACCTGGCGGGCCGCAAGGCAGACGCGGACGTGGCGGTCTCGGATTACAACCAGACCGTGCTGGACGCCGTGCATCAGACCGCCAATGCTATCGATGGCCTGCGCCTGATCGACCGCGAAATCGACCAGCAACACCAGGCCCGCGAAGCCATCGATGCCGCCTATGACCTGGCCGTGCAGCGCTACCGGGCAGGCATGGGCAACTACCTCACGGTGCTGATCGCTCAGACCGGCGTACTCACCCAGACCCGGCTGGATACCGACGTGCGCTTTCGCGCCTACCAGCTCGATGCCGACCTGGCCTATGCCCTGGGTGGGGGCTACGCGCCCACCGCCGACACACCGGCAGCCTCTTCTTCTCATTGACCGACCCGGACCCCGACGTCATGACCGCAACTCCTGTAACTCATCCTGCCCGCAAACGCCTGCTGTTGATCGCCGCTGGCGTGTTCATTGTGCTGGCCGTTCTGTATGCCATCTGGTGGGTCTTGTTTGGCTCTCATGTGGAAAGCACCGACGATGCCTATGTGCACGGCAACCTGGTGCAAATCACCCCGCAGGTTCCGGGAACCGTTATCGCTATCGAGGCGGGCGACACCGAACACGTCTCGGCCGGCCAGGCCGTGATCCGGCTGGACCCGGCCGATGCCGAAATCGCCCTGCAACAAGCCCAGGCCCAACTGGCCCAGACCGTGCGCCAGGTCCGCACCCTGTACGTGCAAAATGACTCCCTGGCGGCCGATGTCAACGTTCAACGCGCCAACATCGAGCGCGCGCAGGCTGACCTGAAACGCGCGCAAAGCGATCTGCAGCGACGCCAGACGCTGGCCAAATCGGGTGGCGTCAGCGGCGAAGAACTGCTGCACGCACAGACCGAACTGAAATCCGCACAATCCGGCCTGGCGCAAGCTCAGGCCACACTGGCCGCCGCTCAGGCCCGATTGGCCACCAACCAAGCGCTGACCAACGGCACGACCGTCACCGATCATCCAGATGTCCGGCAAGCCGCTGCCAAGCTGCGTGACGCATGGCTCGCCCACGCCCGCACGGTCCTGCCTGCCCCCGTCGATGGCCTGATCGCCCGCCGCAGTGTCCAGGTCGGCCAGCGCGTCGCCCCTGGCAATACCCTGATGAATGTCGTCCCCCTCGACCAAGTCTGGGTTGAGGCCAACTTCAAAGAAGGCCAATTGCGCCACATGCACCCAGGCCAAAGCGCCACGCTGATCTCCGATCTGTACGGTGACGACGTCGTCTATCACGGCACCATCGTCGGTCTGGATGCTGGCACGGGCAGCGCGTTCTCGCTGCTGCCCGCACAGAACGCCACGGGCAACTGGATCAAAGTCGTGCAACGCGTACCGGTACGTATCGAACTCGATCCCGAGGAGCTCAAAGCCCATCCCTTGCGCGTCGGACTGTCGATGGACGTAGAGGTGGACATCAGCCAGAAAGAGACGTCATCCGGCGCACAAGCCAAGCCGCGCCACGAACCCGCCTGGTCAACCCATGTATTCACCGATACCCAGGCTGGTGCAGACGCATTGATCGACAAAATCATCAAGGCCAATCTAGAACCATGAGCGCTCCCCGTTCCTCTGGACAGCCCAGCGCGCCGCCCCCTTTGGAGGGGGCTACCCGCATCATTGGCTCCATCGCGCTGTCGACTGCGGTGTTCATGAACGTGCTGGACACCTCGATCGCCAACGTCTCGATCCCGACGATTTCCGGGGATCTGGGGGTCAGCTCCAGCCAGGGCACGTGGGTCATTACCTCGTTCGCAGTCGCCAACGCCATCACGGTACCACTCACAGGTTGGTTGACGCAGCGGTTCGGCCAAGTCCGCTTATTCATCATTTCCACCTTGCTGTTCGTACTCTCGTCATGGCTGTGCGGGTTCTCGCCATCACTGGAGGCATTGATCGCCTTTCGCGTATTGCAAGGCGCGGTCGCCGGGCCCATGATCCCGCTGTCGCAAGCGCTGATGCTGTCCAGTTTCCCGAAATCCAAAGCCGGCATGGCGTTGGCCATCTGGTCTATGACCACCCTCGTCGCCCCTGTCGCGGGGCCACTGTTGGGCGGCTGGATCTCGGATAACTACACGTGGCCGTGGATTTTCTATATCAACGTTCCCGTGGGATTGCTGGCCGCATGGATCAGTTGGCGGATATACCGCGACCGCGAATCCCCCACGAGAAAACTCCCCATCGACAAGCTCGGCCTGGTGTTGCTGGTGATCTGGGTGGGATCCCTGCAAATCATGCTGGACAAGGGCAAAGAGCTCGATTGGTTTGCCAGTCAGACCATCCAGTTGCTTGCCTTAGTGGCAGTTGTCGCATTCGTCTTCTTTTTGATCTGGGAGCTCACCGACGCGCACCCCATTGTCGATTTACGCTTGTTCAAAGAACGCAACTTCACCGTCGGGGCGGTGACGCTGGCGGTGGCCTATGGCGTGTTCTTTGGCAACGTCGTGCTGTTGCCGCTCTGGCTGCAAAGCAATATGGGCTATACCGCGACCTACGCGGGCCTGGTGACCGCTCCCGTCGGTATTCTGGCGATTTTACTGACGCCATTCGTGGGCAAAATGCTGGCGACCCGGGATGCCCGGCTCATCGTCACCGTTGCGTTCATCGTATTCGCGCTCGTGTGCTTCATGCGCTCGAACTTCAACACCGATGTCGACATACGCACCTTGATGATTCCGACGGTCATCCAGGGGGCCGCGATGGCTGCGTTCTTTGTGCCATTGACCTCGATTACCTTGTCAGGCCTGGAACCATGGCGCATTCCTGCTGCATCCGGGCTATCGAATTTCGCCCGGCTGACCGCCGGCGCGTTCGGCACGTCGATCGCCACGACGCTATGGGAAAATCGCGCCACGCAACACCATGCTCGTTTGACCGAAATCGCCAGCCCTGGCCATCAGCCGTTTGACCAAGCGCTCGATACGCTGCAAAACGGCGTAGGGATGTCGCATCAAGCCGCCCTCGCTCGATTGGACGGTCTGATCAATACACAGGCGTTCACCATGTCTGCCGTGGATGTGTTCTACGCCTCGGGCGTGATTTTCATTCTGCTGACCGGACTGGTGTGGTTTGCGCACGGCCGCAAGAAAACCGCGGCAGGTGGCGACGGCGGGGCTGCCGAAGCGGCCGCAGGCGCTCACTGAGGTCCCGAACGACACACAGAAGCCCGACAGCGATAAACTGCCATCTTTGTGTGCATAAAACGTGGAACACAACGGGCGGGGCCAGAAACCTCTGGCCCGCTGTAGACTCCCGCTCGCACACCCCATCAGTCGAACAACATCTGGAGAACAGTGGTGGCAGGAACCAAGCACAAAATCGCAGTCATCGCCGGCGACGGCATCGGCAAAGAAGTCGTTCCTGAGGGATTGCGTGTCCTGGACGCGGTGGCAACGCGCTTTGGCATTGATTTTCAGTGGGATCATTTCGACTGGAGCTGCGACTACTACGCCAAGCACGGCAAAATGATGCCTGACGACTGGGCGACCCAGATCGGCGGGCACGAAGCGATTTTCTTTGGCGCCATTGGCTGGCCCGCCACTGTCCCGGATCACGAGGCGCTGTGGGGCTCGTTATTCCAGTTCCGCCGCCATTTCGACCAATACATCAACCTGCGCCCCGTGCGCCTGATGCCCGGCGTGCCCTCGCCCCTGGCCAATCGCAAGCCCGGTGATATCGATTTCTTTATCGTCCGCGAAAACACCGAAGGCGAATACTCCAATAGCGGCGGCCGCCTGTTTGCCGGCACCGAGCGCGAAGTCGTCATCCAGGAAAGCGTCTTTACCCGCATCGGCGCCGATCGCGTCTTGAAATTCGCCTTTGACCTGGCGCAAAAGCGCGGCAAACACCTCACCGCAGCCACCAAGTCCAACGGCATTTCGATTTCCATGCCCTGGTGGGACGAGCGCGTCGCAGACATCGCTACCCAGTACCCTGACGTGCGTTGGGACAAATATCACATCGACATCCTGTGCGCACACTTCGTGCAGCACCCGGACTGGTTCGACGTGGTCGTCGCCTCGAATCTGTTTGGCGACATCCTGTCTGACCTGGGCCCGGCCTGCACCGGCACCATCGGCATCGCACCGTCAGCGAACCTGAACCCGGAACGCAAATTCCCGTCCTTGTTCGAGCCCGTGCACGGTTCGGCCCCCGACATCTACGGCAAAGGCATCGCCAACCCGATCGGCCAGATCTGGAGCGGCGCGCTGATGCTCGATTTCCTGGGCTACCCGGACGCTTCCAAGGCCGTGGTCAGCGCCATTGAAACCGTACTCGCCGAAGGCCCGCGCACCCGCGACATGCAGGGTACCGCGTCCACGGAAGAAGTCGGCAAAGCCATCGCCGCGATCATCGCTGCTGGCAAATAAACCGCATCAGGCCGGATATCCGGCCATGCGTACGCCTCGGGCACGTGGATAAAACGTCTCGCAGAAATTGGAATGACGTTCCATTTCCGGAGGACACCTCATCCACGTGCCCGAGGCGTTTCATCGCCCTCGTCCGGGCTTCCAATCGTCACCGCCCAGCGGCGATCACGAACGCTACGGTCAATAACCGCGCTCGCGCGCAATCAAGCCCGTCAATGGTTGACCCTTGAAAAAGCGCTCGATCTTGTCGACCACCTGCGCTAGCGTCTCATGTTGCAAGGTGATTGCCGAAACATGCGGCGTCATGGTGACTGCAGGATGCGTCCAGAACGGATGATCGGCAGGCAAAGGCTCTTGGCGGAACACATCCAACGTCGCTCCCTGTACATGCCCCGTCTTCAGCAGTTCAAGCAGATCCTCTTCGACGAGATGATCGCCGCGCCCCATGTTGACGATGTGCGCCTGCGGCAACAACTGCTCTAGCGTCTCGCGGCGCAAGATATCTCGCGTATCGGGCGTCAGCGGCAAGGTGTTGATCAACACCCGCGTACGCGCCAGAAAGGCGGGCAATTGCTCCAGTCCCGCAAAGCTTTCTACTCCTGCGGGCACTTTGCCGCTGCGCGACCATCCTGCCACGGGATAGTCCAACGCGGCCAGCGTCTGCGCGACCTTGGTTCCCATGACCCCGGTGCCCAACACGCCAATCGGCCATGCTTCACGCCGCAATTCGGGCAACGGTTGCCACACGAGCGCACGTTGCTGCGCGACATAATCATCGAACTGCCGGCTCGCACGTGTCACCGCCCAGACGGCATACTCTGCCATCTGCACGGCCATGCCGGCGTCTTCGAGGCGAACGAGAGGCAGATCGGCCGGCAGCGAGGGCAGTTTCAGCAGCCCATCAACGCCCGCGCCCAGGTTAAATACCACTCGCAGTTTGCGCTCACGCTCAAAAAACTCGGCTGGCGGCGACCACACCACCGCAACGTCGGCATCCTGTGGCGGCAAACCGGCGTGCCACAGCGCCACCTCGGCATGCGGCATCGCCGCAGCCAGCGGCTGGACCCATTTTTCCTGCGCGGCACTATTCGTCGAAACAACCAGAACTTTCATTGCAAGGCCCTCGTATCAGCATCAACCCTCTATGCTGCCATAGTCTTGCAATACGACCCGGCTGAGCATGGATCCTCGCGCAGGCAAATCTGGCCCCGCTGAGCATGGATCCCCACGCAGGCGAATCTTGTCCGCGGGCACAAATCACGCCGGCGCCACGCGTCAGCGCAGCGCTCGGCCCCCGCAATCAACGCCGCTTCGATCCCAGCAACGACCCTAGCACCCCGCGCACCAACTGCCGAGCCATAGAACGTGCTGTGCTCTTGACCACCGACTGCACCACGCCGTCGCGCTTGCCACCACGTGGGCCGGTAGAACCAAACAGCAGCTCGTTCAAGCCGTCCATCACGCCGCCAGACTCACTCTGGTCAGCCGACCCTTTCTGAGCGCCGGCAGTCTTGTCCGCCGCAGATCCCGCCGCAGCATCTGCGACATCGGTGCTGGCACGGGCCGTCAAGACCTCGTACGCCGACTCGCGGTCGATCGCTTTGGCATATTTGGCAGACATGGTGGGATCCTGACGCAGCGCCTGACGCTCCGCATCCGTGGCCGGGCCGATACGGCTGCCCGGCGGCATGATCCATGCGCGCTGCGTGGGTTCCGGCCGGCCCTTGGCATCGAGCAGCGACACCAGGGCTTCGCCCACGCCCAGTTCCGTAATGGCCGCTTCGATATCCAGTCCCGGATTCGGACGCATGGTTTCTGCCGCGGTTTTGACGGCCTTCTGGTCACGTGGCGTAAATGCCCGCAGCGCATGCTGCACACGATTGCCCAACTGCCCCAATACCGTAT
This sequence comes from Bordetella muralis, assembly GCF_965139205.1. GTDB lineage: Bacteria > Pseudomonadota > Gammaproteobacteria > Burkholderiales > Burkholderiaceae_B > Bordetella_A > Bordetella_A muralis. The sequence continues at coordinate 41,026 of NZ_CBCSIU010000023.1, read as the reverse complement.
CCGGAATATCCAAGGGATTCTGCGTCACGAAATACACGCCTACCCCCTTGGACCGCACCAGACGCACAACCTGCTCGATTTTGTCCAACAGCGCCTTGGGCGCATCGTTAAACAGCAAATGCGCTTCATCAAAGAAAAACACCAGCTTGGGTTGTTCCACGTCACCGACTTCGGGCAGTTTTTCGTACAGATCGGCCAACATCCACAACAGGAATACGCTGTACAGACGTGGCGCCTGCATCAACTTGTCGGCTGCCAGAATATTGATGATGCCGCGCCCCTGCGCGTCGGTGCGCATCAGATCTGCCACGTCCAGCATCGGTTCGCCAAAAAACAGCTCGGCGCCTTGCGATTCCAGGGTCAGCAGGCTGCGCTGGATCGCGCCCACCGATGCCGAGGACACGTTGCCATATTTGGTCTTCAGCTCCGCGGCCCGATCGGCCACGTTTTGCAGCATGGCGCGCAGGTCCTTCAGATCCAGCAGCAACTGTCCTTCGTCGTCGGCCACGCGGAACACCAAGGTCAACACGCCCTCTTGGGTGTCGTTCAGCTCGAGCATGCGCGACAACAGCAGCGGCCCCATGTCAGAGATCGTGGCGCGCACGGGCAAGCCCTGCTCGCCAAACACATCCCATAGCACGGCGGGGTTCGCCCCCCAGACCGGCTCGGGCAGATCGTTGTTCTTCAAGCGTTCCTGCAGCTTGGGCGACGCCCCCCCTGCCTGGGAAACCCCCGTCAGATCGCCCTTGATATCAGCCAGGAACACCGGCGTACCCATGCGGGAAAAGGCCTCGGCCAGTACCTGCAAGGTGACGGTCTTGCCCGTTCCTGTCGCCCCGGTAATGCAACCATGGCGATTCGCCAGCGCGGGCAACAAGGCCAGTTGAGTCTCGTTATTTTTTGCAATGACAATGGGATCAGGCATCCGTGCTCTCCGGCAAGCAAAACTAGGGCACCGCACCGCGCCTTCGGCTCACTGCCCGCAGGGGCGCTGGCGGCACAAAAACAGTGACGCAAGTGTAGAGCGTTCGCCACGTCTTGTGCGGACTTCGGAGGTGGGAAAACGGCAGGAATTGTCAATCACCGGCCGTGCATTGGTCTGGCATGGGCAAAGAAGGCACATCTGGCCGCTCCGTCTGTTCGTCAACCACGGTAAAATGCCGGTTTTGCCGACATTTTCATCTGGGACACCATGGCCGGACACAGTAAATGGGCCAATATTCAGCACCGCAAAGGCCGCCAAGACGCCAAACGCGGAAAGCTCTGGACCAAAATCATTCGTGAGATCACCGTCGCGGCACGTGCCGGCGGCCCGGATCCTGACAGCAATCCGCGCCTGCGGATGGCCTGGGACAAGGCCACCGACGCCAATATGCCCAAGGACAACATCCAACGCGCCATCCAGCGCGGCGCAGGCGGTGCCGATGGCGCCAACTACGAAGAAGTCCGCTACGAGGGCTACGGCATCGGCGGCGCTGCCGTCATCGTCGACTGCATGACCGACAACCGCACCCGTACCGTTGCCGAAGTCCGCCACGCATTCTCTAAAAACGGCGGCAACCTCGGCCAGGAAGGCTCCGTTGCCTTCATGTTCAAACACTGCGGTCAATTCGTGTTCGCCCCGGGCACCCCCGAGGACACCGTCATGGAAGCCGCCCTCGAAGCCGGCGCCGAAGACATCACCACCGATGACGAAGGCGTCATCGAAGTCATCTGCGCCCCGACAGACTACGCTGCCGTGCGCCAGGCATTCGAATCGGCCGGCCTGAAGGCCGAGGTCGACGGCATCATCATGAAGCCGCAAAACGAGACCGAGCTCACCGGGGACGACGCCGTCAAGATGCAAAAACTGCTCGACGCGCTGGAGGGCCTGGACGACGTGCAGGAAGTCTATACCACCGTTGTGTTTGACGAAGCCCAGTAGTAACCGCCATGCCCCCAGGGACATGCGTCCCCGGGCGGGTCTGCAGTAAAAACCGACCGGCGAAACGGGGCGACCCGTCAGCCTTTTGTGCCAAGCCTGTGGCGGCAACGCCCTGGCCTCTTTAAGAAGTCATCGAAAAATGAAACTCCTGGTAATCGGCTCTGGCGGCCGCGAACACGCCTTGGCTTGGCGCCTGGCCCGCTCGCCCCGTGTCCACAAGGTCTATGTCGCGCCCGGCAATGGCGGCACCGAGCAGGGTGACCTGCTGCAAAACGTGCCCCTCACCAGCCCTAAGGATCTGGCTGACTTCGTCGAGCGCGAAGGGGTTTCTCTGACGGTCGTCGGCCCCGAGGCGCCCCTGGCGGCCGGCGTCGTCGATGTTTTTCGTGAACGCAAACTGAAAATCTTCGGCCCGACCAAGGCCGCGGCACAGCTGGAAAGCTCCAAAGACTACGCCAAGGCCTTCATGGTGCGCCACGGGATTCCTACGGCCCGCTACGAAACCTTCACTGATCCGGCCAAGGCCCACGCCTACGTCGACCAGGAAGGCGCCCCCATCGTGATCAAGGCAGACGGCCTGGCCGCCGGCAAAGGCGTCGTCGTGGCCGCCGATCTGGCCGAGGCCCACGCCGCCATTGACGCCATGCTCGGCGACGGCAGCATGGGCGAGGCCGGCGCCCGCGTCGTCATCGAAGAATGCCTGGTCGGCGAAGAAGCCAGCTTCATCGTCATGTGCGATGGCCGCAACGTCCTGGCGCTGGCCACCAGCCAGGACCACAAGCGCCTGAAAGACGGCGATGCCGGCCCCAATACGGGCGGCATGGGCGCCTATTCCCCCGCCCCCATCGTCACGCCGGAACTGCATCACCGCATCATGCGCGAAATCATTCTGCCCACCGTTCAGGGCATGGCGCGCGACGGCATTCCCTACACGGGTTTCCTGTACGCCGGCCTGATGATTGCTCCGGGCGACGATCCGGATCGCGCTATCAAGACGCTGGAATTCAATTGCCGCATGGGCGACCCCGAAACCCAGCCCATCATGATGCGCGTCAAAAGCGACCTGCTCGATGCGCTGGAACACGCCGTCGAGGGCACGCTCGACCAGGCCGACATCACCTGGGATCGCCGTACCGCCCTGGGCGTCGTCCTGGCTGCCCACAACTATCCTGGCACACCGCGTAACGGCGACACCATTGCGGCGCTGCCGGCAGAGACCGAAGACTGCGCCGTTTTCCACGCGGGCACCCGCCTGGAAAATGGCCAATTGAAAACCTCCGGCGGCCGCGTGCTTTGCGTCACCGCCTTGGGCGACTCCGTCCGCATGGCGCGCGAGCGTGCCTATGCCGCCGTGGACGGCGTGCAATTCGATGGCCGCCAATACCGGACGGACATCGGTTGGCGCGCACTGAAGCCGTCCCAGCAAAAGGCCAAACCTTAATCAAACGCAAAGCATTGGTGACCCCACAGGCTTAAGCTATCCAGGTCACGCGGCGACCGCCGCGTCCCACACCGCTGACGATCGTCGTCAGCAATCAGCCTGAATCCCATCTGGACACCGCATGAGCAATATCCCCGTTTCCGACGTACGAGACTACCTGACCGGCCTGCAAGCGCGCATCGTGCAAGCGCTCGAGCAAGCCGGCGGCGAGGATTTTCGCACCGACGCCTGGCAGCGTGCCGAGGGCGGCGGCGGCGTATCTCGCTTGATCGAAGGCGGTCAATTGCTCGAAAGAGGCGGCGTGTTGTTCAGTCATGTCGAGGGCACCCAGTTGCCCCCCTCCGCCAGCGCACATCGCCCCGAGCTGGCTGGCCGCCCGTGGCAAGCCATGGGCGTGTCGATGGTGCTGCATCCGCGCAACCCCTACGTGCCCACCGTACACATGAATGTGCGCATGTTCACGGCCGCGGCACGGCCTGGCCAAGACGAAGACGACGTATTCTGGTTCGGCGGCGGCATGGATCTGACGCCCTACTACCCGTTCGAAGACGATGCACGGCATTTCCATCAGGTCTGCCACGATGCGCTGGCGCCCCACGGCGATACGTACTATCCCCGCTACAAACGCTGGTGTGACGAGTACTTTTTCCTGAAACACCGCCAGGAAAGCCGCGGCATTGGCGGCGTGTTCTTCGACGACCTCAACGAGCCTGGTTTTGACGCCTCGTTCGCGTTGCTGCGCTCGGTTGGCGACGCGCTTTTGCCTGCCTACCTGCCCATCGTCGAACGCCGCCGTCATACCCCCTACGAACAGGCCCAACGCGATTTTCAGGCCTATCGGCGCGGACGGTATGTCGAGTTCAATCTCGTGTTTGACCGCGGCACGCTATTCGGACTCCAATCCGGTGGCCGCACCGAGTCGATTTTGCTTTCGATGCCGCCCATGGCACAGTGGCGCTATGACTGGCATCCCGAGCCCGGCACACCAGAATCCGAGCTCGCTGCCTTCCTGAAACCCCGAGACTGGGTGTAATCCCGGCGCCACCGTCCATCATGCCTGTCCATCCAGAACGCGAACCCCGTATTGGCCTGCTGGGCGGCAGTTTCGACCCCATTCACCTCGCGCACCTGGCGTTGGCTAGAGCCGCCCTGCGTGAACTGCACCTCACACAGGTGCAATTCATCCCCGCTGCCAACCCATGGCAGCGCGCGCCCCTTAACGCCGCGCCCGAGCATCGTCTGCGCATGATCGAGCTGGCGATCGAGGGCGAGCCCGGCATGGCCGTCAATCCCATCGAAATCGAACGCGGCGGCGCTACCTACACCGTCGATACCCTACGCGCCCTGCCGGCTGGCGCCCGTTACGTCTGGATCCTCGGCGCCGATCAGCTGACTAATTTCTGCACGTGGCATGAATGGCAAGAGATATCGGCCCGAGTAGACCTGGCCGTCGCCACACGCCCCGGCACGCCGTTGATTCCCCCCGACGAACTGACGCATTGGCTAGCCAGTCAGGACCGCCAAGACCGCCCAACACGCCAGCTGACCACCCTGCCCTTTACCCCCATGGCGATCTCCGCCTCTGACATCCGTGCCAGACTGGCTCGCGGCGACGCAACGGAGGGCCTTCTGCCCTCGCCGGTAGCCAGTTACATCGCCGCTCACGGCCTCTATCGCTGATTCCAATAGTCCGGCACAGCAACCAGCCTCCTTGCTGCCCTCGCCCGGCTCCACCAGTTCCCCTCGCGGGTTATATTTACATCCATGGATATTCAAAAACTACAACGCGCCGTCATTGACGCCCTCGAAGACGTCAAAGCCCAAGACATCAAAGTCTTTAACACGACGCACCTGACCAGCCTGTTCGACCGTGTCGTTATTGCCAGCGGGACGTCCAACCGGCAAACCCGCGCCCTGGCCTCCAGCGTAGCCAATTGCGGCCGTGCCCTGGACCTGACCGGCATCACCGTCGAAGGCGAAGACACCGGCGAGTGGGTCGTCGTCGACTTGGGCGACATCGTCATCCACGTCATGCAGCCGGCCATCCGGCAGTACTACAACCTCGAGGAAATCTGGGGCGACAAGCCCGTTCGTGTCAAACTGCTGCCGGGGTCAGGCGCCCCCGTACATGCCGCTGACCGCGATACCGGCGACGTCGACGAGGGCTGAAATCCTCGTTAGCCTGCTCGTTACGGCGCGCCTCGCCACAGCCTGATGCTCGTGCCCGAACCCACCGTAGCCGTAAACTGAATCTGCCGTAGCCCGAACTCACCGCTCGTCGAACGGCATCGTGTGAGTTCTCTCCAGCCAGAGGCCATCACGTGAAACTCATCGTCATTGCCGTCGGCAACCGCATGCCCGACTGGGTCGAAACCGCCTGGGACGACTACGCGAAACGCTTGCCTGCCGACTGCGCCCTCGAACTGCGGGAAATCAAACCCGAGCCGCGCACGACGGGTAAAACGCCAGCACAAATGATGGCGGCAGAAGCCCGCCGTATCGAGGCGGCCATTCCCCCTGGCGCCCTGAAACTCGCACTGGATGAGCGCGGGCGCGACCTGACCACCATGGCACTGTCGCAACGCCTTGAGCAATGGCGCGGTGACGGCCGGGACGTGGTGTTCCTGGTAGGCGGCCCGGATGGCCTGGACGCCTCGCTCAAGGCCGCCAGCGACGGGCAAATACGCCTGTCTTCGCTGACCTTGCCACACCCCATGGTACGTGTCGTACTGGCAGAACAGCTATATCGCGCCTGGGCCATCATGACCAATCACCCCTATCATCGAGCTTGAAATTGCCTGGCGCCAGATCATCCGACGCACTCATGGCCAACCCTGGCCCGACTCCCAACACCATGACCCCGCAGATCTATCTAGCCTCGGCCAGCCCGCGCCGCCGCGAACTGTTGACCCAGATCGGAGTAGCCCACACAGTATTACAAGTCCCCGCGCCTCCAGGGGAAGACGAGCCGCAGCATACCGGCGAAGCGGCAGCGGACTACGTCAAACGCACGGCACGCGAAAAAGCTGAGCGCGGACAGCAATGGATGACATCCCAATCACTACCAGCGCTGCCCATCCTGGCGGCCGATACCACTGTCATCCTGCGCGACGAGGTCTTGGGCAAACCCACCGACCGCGCCCACGCCATCGACATGCTGAGCCGCCTGTCCGGTACCACTCATCACGTTCATACCGCCGTCGTACTGTGGCACAACGGCCAACTGCACGAAGACGTATCAATCTCCGAAGTCCATATGCGGACATTGAGCGCCGACGATATCGCCCGCTACTGCGACAGCGGCGAACCCTTTGGCAAAGCGGGTGCGTACGGCATCCAGGGCCTGGCAGGCACATTCATCGCCCATCTCTCCGGCAGCTACACCGGCGTCATGGGCTTGCCCGTATTTGAAACGGCGAACCTGCTGCGCCGCGTGGGCATATTGCTGCCGTAGCCTCATCAGAGCCGTCCCAATCAAAAATGGCCAGCCTGCGCGATCCGCAGGCTGGCCATTTTTTGTTCAGATAACCGCAGCAGAATTACTTTTCCGCTTTCGCCCCGGAAATCTGCACCAGTTCCGCTGCCTCCACCATTCCCTTTTGCACCATGTCCCAATACGCATCGATCGACATAGGTTCAGCCGGCACCGAACCTAGATCTACGAACTTCTTACGCAGTTCGGGATCTTGCAGCGCTTTGGTCAAGGCTTCATTCAACTTGATCAAGACCGGACGCGGCGTCCCGGCAGGCGCCACGAGCCCATACCAGGAATCCATGTAAAACCCTTTGACGCCTGCTTCATCAAACGTCGGCACATCCGGCAACGCGGCGATCCGCGATTTCGCTGTGATCGCCAGCGGACGCACTTTGCCCGAGGCGATCGGCGCCATCGCACCCGTAGTGATGATCATATCGATACGGCCCGCCATCACATCCGTCAACGCGGGCGCAGTGCCCTTGAACGGTACATGCAAAATATCGATCCCGGTACGTGTCTTGAAACTCGCTCCCGCCAGATGCTGCGACGAGCCCACTCCGCCGGAGCCGTAGGTCAATTTCCCCGGATTCGCTTTCGCATAAGCCACATAATCCTGAACCGTTTTGAACGGGGAATCCAGCGGCACCAACATCGTCGAAGGCGAGGTATTGATCAACCCTACCGGCGCAAAATCCTTGATCGGGTCATACCCGATATTGTCGTAGAGCGCCGAATTCAGTCCATGCGAGGCGACAGTCGCCAGCATGATGGTGTAGCCATCAGGCTGAGCGCGCGCAGCAGCCACCGAGCCAATATTGCCGCCTGCCCCCCCTTTGTTGTCCACGACAATGGACTGGCCCAAATGCTTGCCCATTTCGGCCGCCACCATGCGGCCTACGCCGTCCGCCGGCCCGCCAGCCGCCCAACCGATAATCATCGTGACGGGTCTGCTCGGATAGCTGTCCACCGACTCTGCCTGAGCGGACAAAGCGGACAGACCGAGAGCAAGTGCCAATGCAACCTGTTTATAACGACGCAATAGTGTGGTCATAGTAAAAATGCCTGATCAGAAAAACCGAAATGGGAACAGAAAGGATCGCTACGATAGCGCAATCCCCCAGCGGCGTACGGTCGCCACGATGAGCTGACAATGTCAGCAGCATTGCGCCACGACATCACACTGACGCAAGCAAACCACAGACGCGTAGCGATACCAGCCGGTCTGACTACGACACCATCAAATCACGTATTACGTCGTTAAAGACGAAGCGCTAGCCCTCACGTCTCCGACGCGACCTGGCGCAACGCCTGCTCGAACGCCTCGGGCGGCTGCCCGCCAGACACCAGATACTTATCATTAATGATCACTGACGGCACAGAGGTAATCCCCAAGTCCCGCCATTTCGCCTGCTCCGCACGGACTTCATCCGTATAGCGTCCAGACGCCACGACATCGCGAGCGGCCTCTGCATCCAGCCCCGCGTCTTGTGCGGCTTGCACCAATACCTCGGTCTCGCTGGTGTCGTAGTTATCAAAGTGATAGACCTTCAGCAGTTGCCGTTTGAGCGCGACTTGCTGCTCCTGCCCCAGCGTGCCTGCCCAATACAGCAATCGGTGCGCGCCGAACGTATTGTAGGAACGGCTCTCTTCGGTCTGATGCATCGGCATCCCCACCGCCGCCGCGCGCTCTGCGATCACCTTGCGGTTCTCTTGCAAACGCGCCTGGTCAAAGCCGTACTTTTTCATCAAACGCTCGCCCGTATTCTGCCCGCCCTTGGGCATATCCGGATTCAGCTCGAACGGCTGCATATGAATGTCGAACTGCGCCTCGGAGCCAATGCGGTCGATAGCGATCAACAACCCGCCCAGCCCTACAGCGCACCATGGACAGGCGACATCGGATACGAAATCGATTTTGATTTTTTGGGACATGAATGGCTCCGGACAATGCGCTGATGGAGTAAATCTCGGCATCACATACCAAGAAACGAGCTTGACCAGTATATAAGGACTCTGCCGAGATTCCAGGCACAGTAAAAAGTTGTTAACGTTGAAGGTACGGATAATTGAGACAGAAGGCGGCAGTTTTCCCCAAAGACAACACGCCGAGGTACGCAAAAACGCCGCCCATCGATGCTCACGACCCGCCTGCGAGCGATTCACAATGCTTGTGGCTCACGTGGACGACAAAGAATATGCATATCGACTTCCTTGGCATTCAAGCGTTCTTGGCAATTGTTGAAACTGGCAGCTTTCAACTGGCCGCAACAGAACTCAGCTTGTCCCAAACAGCGGTCAGCCACCGTATGCGGAAGCTGGAAGAAACACTCGGCGTCAAGTTGATTGCCCGTACGACACGCGACGTCACGCTCACCGAAGCTGGCCGCGCGTTGCTTCCCACCGCGCGCAGTGCGGTGAAGGAGCTTGGGATGTCTTGCGACGCCATCCGCAAACACGGTCAAAATGCGCCCGATTGGCTGGCGTTTGCTTGCCTCCCTAGCCTGAGCCACGGACTGGTAAGTCCTTTACTCCTGGCAGCCAAAGACCGTTGGCCGGACGCACTCGTCAGAGTCTTCGATACCTCGGTCCGAGAGATAGTCGAGCTACTCGAGTCACGCGTCGTGTCGTTTGGAGTGTCGGTGCTGCAACAGGGCTATGGTGATTTACAGGTCGAGCCGATAGGCGACGAACATTTCGTACTCGCGTGTCCGCCGCAGCACCGGTTTGCCCAACAACCGAACGTCGATTGTTCCACCCTGGAAAACGAGCCCATGATTCGCATCAGCCTGACTTCGGGTAACAGCGCGACCATCGACAGCGCACTCGGCCGCCTGCGTGAGCGCTTGCGTTGGCGTTATGAAGCGCTCCATAACGCCATGGCCCTGGATATGGTGCGCGCCGGTCTGGGACTAGCCATCGTGCCGCGTCTCTTCGTCCCGCCCAACTCCGGCGTCGCTGTCGTGCCTATCAGGGCGCCGATCGTCAAACGGACGCTGTGTCTGCTGTCCCGCGGAAACGATACGCCGAGCACACAGGAGCAATGGCTGCGCAATCAGGCAATGGCTCTATTGAAGATGCATCTGACAACGAAAGAAGATGATTCGTATGCATGAATAGCGCACAACTATTCATTTGATCTTACTGAGGGGCATATCTAGACTTTCTCCCGAACAAATCCGCCTGTGCGGAACCGGCTGCCAGCCGCAGCCGATAACGGAGACTGCCCCATGCCCCCTCACGTCGGCGAACCGCCTGCCGCCCCTATTGCGCGCCGCGGACAAACCATCGCACAGAAAATCATCGCACGCCATGCCGGGCGCGACCACGTCGCGGTGGGCGAGTATCTCAGCTGCGTTCCAGACCATGTAGTAACGCAGGAACTTTATTGGCCCACGCATAAAGAGAACCTCGAAAAAATCGGCATCCAAAGATTTGCTCGACCCGACAAGGCCATTATCGTCATCGACCATACCTCTGCAGCCGCCGTAGGCTCTCGGCACGCCGCAACCCACAAGCTGCTCAAGGAACTCACCGAGAAATTCGGCATCGAGAATTTCTTTGGACCCAATACCGGCCTGCGCCATCTGGTGCTCGTGGAACGGGGATTTGCCAGACCCGGCTCGCTGGTGTTCTCTGACGAAGGAAATATCGCCAGCATTGGCGCTGTCGGCGCATTGAACATACCGACATCCGCCGATATTCTCGTGCCCTTGCTAAAGGATGAGAACTGGCTTCGCGTTCCGAAGACCGTTCGTATCAATCTTTCCGGTCAGCTGGCATTCGGCGTCTCTGCCCGCGATGTCGTTCAATCCATCATCCGAGATTATGGCAGCGGGGAATTCCTTCAATGCTGTGTTGAATATGGCGGTCCCGGGCTGCAGGGCCTCACGCTTGACGACCGCCAGACGATTCTGGCCTCGACCTTTCACACGATGTCGGACACCGCTATCATGGAAGTGGACGATATGGCACTCGCCTATGTCGAGGAACGCGCAAACGGCCGCCCCTACGAAACCATTTTCAGCGATCCCGATGCGCAGTACGAACGCATCATCGACATCGACCTGTCCTGCATTCAGCCATTAGTCACTGTACCGCCCGAACTCACCGGAGCTCAACCGGTGTCCGCGCTCGCCGGTACCCCTATCCATCAGGCAACCATTGGATCGTGCGCCGGCAATCGGCTGCAGGACATGCGTGACGCGGCCACCATCCTGAGCGGCCGCACGATTGCCCGAAAAATCGCCCTGTACATCTCGCCAGGTAGTCAGAACGTGTACGCACAGGCTGCCCGCGAAGGGCTGCTGGAAGTGTTTGCCACCGCTGGCGCAACCGTACTCTCCCCTGGCTGTAATACCTGCTGGGGTTATCTCGGCGTGTTGAACGAGAACGAAAACTCCATATCCACCCATCAATTCAACTACCAGGGCAGAAATGGCGCGGAAACCGCCCGCATTTTTCTGGCCTCACCTCTGACCGTAGCCGCCTCCGCGGTCTGCGGGGAAATCGTAGACCCACGCATTTTGTTGGGAGAAGCACATCCCTCGAACACACTGATGAAAGTGAGCTGATATGCAAGACACCCAACTGAAGGGACGAGTCTGGAAATTCGGCGATCAGGTCTCCGGCGACGACGGGATCATTGACTTTTCCGCTGTGCGTGATGGCTTTGGCAAGCCTTTCGATGCGCCACTACTGCGGTCCATGTGTTTTCGCAGGCTCAATCCACGGTTTCCATCGGAAGTACAAGAGGGCGACATCGTGGTGGCCGGCAAGAATTTTGCCCACCATAACCATATCGAAGTCAGTGCAGCCATCAAACTCTCCGGTATTTCAGTGGTTATCGTGGAATCCTGCGAATCCGGGTTTGTCAGACGTGCCTTATCCCAAGGCTTGCCGATATTGACCGTCCCCGGCATCACGGCTCAAGTCAGCGACGCAGACATCATCGAGGTCGATCCGGCCAGTGGCCTGATCACCCTGGCCGACGGTACGACACTGTCGGCGCAACCATTTTCTGAGCGAATGCTGGCCATCTGGCGAGCAGGCGGCCTGGTCCGAGCCCTTCAAAACGAATTTCAACAACACTGAAGGCTCTCATCTGCGATTGCATGGACCCTATCAATAATATCCATGGAGACAATATGCAAATCAAGTACTCGGCATTTTTGCCAGCCAGCGTGCGGCGTGTCGCTGCCGCACTGCTATGTGGCGCCGTGGCGGCCTCGCCATTATTGGCACGCGCAGAATACCCGGACAAGGTGATCCGTCTCGTGCACCCTTATGCAGCAGGCGGCGCGGGCGACCTGCTGACTCGCGAACTTGCTGACGGCCTGAAGACGGCTTTCAACGGCGCAGCCGTCATTACCGACAACAAACCAGGTGGCGGCACCATCGTAGGCGCCGTCGCAGTGGTCAATTCGGCGCCGGACGGCTACACCGTATTGATGATCGGTCCGGCCACACATGTGATCATGCCCCTTATCAATCCCAAGATCCCCTACAACGCCAAGAAGGATTTCGAGCTGGTGGGCATGTGGAGCGTCATCGGCAGCATGGTCTCTGTAAATGCCGAAACGCCCGTACATTCGCTGAAGGAACTGATCGACTATTCCCAGAAAAATCCTGGCAGCTTGAATTATTCGAGCGCAGGCGCGGGAACCGGCCCACACCTGGCTGGCGAGATGTTCAAGGACCTCACCGGGGCTCGCATCACCCATATTCCGTACAAGGGGGCATCGCCGGCCGTGATGGCTCTGGTCAGTAACGAGGTCCAGGTGTCGTTCGTCAACATCCCGCCGCAAGTGCCCTTCGTGAAGAACGGAAAGATCAGGCCCCTGGCGGTGTCTACGCCCCAGCGCTCCCCCTTGTTACCTGACGTTCCCACCACTGCCGAGGCCGGAATGCCCGGGTTCATTTCCGAGTCCTGGTACGGCGTGGCTGTCCCCGCCGGCACGCCTGCGGACATCCGTGCCAAGCTGCTGCAGGGCATGCAGGCTGCCGCCGCCGACCCGGCCCGTCGAGAGCGGCTGGCGGCGGCCGGCGTCGAATTGCGGGTGACCGATGCGGCAGCGCTGGCCCAGTACATCGACTCGGAAGAGCAGCGTCTCAAGCCCGTGCTCAAACGTCTCGACATCAAGATGGAGTGATCATGCAAAAGCAAATCGGCAATGGCGCCCCCGGCCGGGTACTCGTCACAGCCAAGAGCGTGGCCCAGTCCCCGAAAGCCATCGCTTTAATGCGTGAAGCGGGCCATGAAGTCATCGTCCAAAACACGCCGGCCCCAATCGATCAGGCCTGGCTGGTAGAACAGGTACGGGACATCGACGCGCTGGTGTTCGCCATGGAGCCCATGGACGCAGCCGTAATCGGAGCAGCCAACCGGCTCAAACTGATCGCCCGGCCGGGTGTCGGCTACGACAACGTGGATCTGGAGGCCGCGACCCGCAAAGGCGTGATCGTCAGCATCGCGGCCGGGACCAACGACCAGAGTGTCGCCGATTTCACCTTTTCCCTGATGCTGGAAGCTATGCGCGGCGTTTCCCGCGCGTCGACGAGCGTGCGAGCACATGGATGGGAGCGGTTCACAGGAACCGAGGCCTGGCGCAAGAAAATCTGCGTCGTGGGTCTGGGCCGCATTGGCCGAGGTGTGGTCAAACGCGCTCGCGGCTTCGACATGGAGGTGCTCGCCGTCTGTCCGCGGCTGGACCTGGAGTTCGGCCGGGAACACGGTGTACGTTTCTGCTCGCTCGATGACGCGTTGGCGCAAGCAGACATCGTGACGCTGCATCTGCCTCTCGATCACGCCACCCGACACATGATCAACGCCCGTACGCTGGCACAGATGAAACGGGGTGCTTATCTGATCAACACCTCGCGCGGCGGTTTACTGGACGAAGAAGCCGTTGTGCAAGCCATCCGCAGTGGCCACCTGGCAGGTGTAGCCGTCGATGTCCTGCAGCAACAGGGGGTAGGCAGTCCTAGTTGCCTGATCGGTGTCGAAGGCATCACCGTCACGCCCCACATGGCCACCTTTACGCACGAATCCATAGAGCGGGTGGCGATGTCCGTGGCTGAGAGCGTCATCACCGCACTAGCCGGCAGAATGCCGCGCCATGTGATCAATCCCACAGCGTGGGATCGATCCGTACTCGAGGAGTCAATGCCGTGAGGCGAGCTCATCCATCTTTTTCGGTCAAGGCAGCATAATGTCCATCCAACCCGAAACCATTCGCCGTGTCACAGCAACGCTCTACGACCGCTCGCTGCGCGGAATTCCGTCCGATACCCGTTCAGCCCTCCTCGCACTGGAAGCCACTGATCGCAGCGAAACCGCCAGGCACACGCTGCGCATCATGGTAGAAAGCGCAGACGCGGCGGCACGCGACAATCACTTCATTTGCTCGGACGCCGGTGTGCCGGTGTTCTTTGTGCGGGTCGGCACCCAGGCGCGCTTCGCGGGTGATGTCCGCCAGGCCATCACCGACGGCTTTGCGGACCTGGTAGGCAACATCCAACCTCCCCTGCTGCCCCACGTCACCCACCCGCTCACGCTAGAGCGGGGCCATGCTGGCAAGGGCATGCCGATCACTACCTTTGACCTCGTCGATGGCAGCGACTGCGTGGACATCACCTGTAGCCCCAAGGCGCTGGGTTCGGGACGGTGGGAAGCGTTGGAAATCTTCAGTTTTCCCGATCTGGCGACTATCGAGCGATACGTCATCGACACCGTCTGCAAGGCGGGTTCGCAGCCCTGCCCGCCAGTGGTCATCGGCGTAGGCGTGGGCGGCTCTTTCGACTACGCCGCCAAGATGGCAAAAGAGGCCACTTTGCGCCCCATCGGAGAGCGCCATGCCGAACCACTGGTCGCCGACATGGAACGTCGATTGGCTGCAGCCATCAACAAAACCGGTTTCGGCCCCATGGGGACGGGCGGCGACAGTACCGCCCTATCAGTCAACGTGAACTACTGTGCCGGCCATGGTTTTACCCCGGTGGCCGTGGCTTTCAACTGCTGGATCAACCGGCGCACCCGCGCGCGGATCTACAACGACAACCGAGTGGAAATCGTAGAATGAGCATACGCACGCATCGTATGAATTTCCCGCTGTCGGCCGAGGACGCACGCTCGCTTCGTGCCGGTGACCAATTGATCTTGGATGGCGAAATAGTAGTAACGGCCGGCCTGCCCACGCACCAGCGCCTGCTAAAAACGCTCGACGGGGCCGAACCGCTACCGCTGGAATTGCACGACGGCTGCCTGTTTCACATCGGCAGCTACAGCCAGGAGGCAGCCGACGGCGGTTTCCAGGTGCTCTATATCAATCCCACCACGAGCACCCGCTTCAATCCGTACATGCCTACGCTGATCCGCCAGCTGGGTTTGCATGCCGTGGGCGGCAAGGGCGGGCTGGATGCGGCGTCAGTCGAGGCGATGAAAGAAACCGGCTGCGTTTATCTTTCCTTTCTAGGAGGAGGTTGCACGCTGCTGTCTCAAGCGCTGCGCGGCGTAGTGGAAATCGGCTGGCCTGATATGCTGACCCATTACCGTGTAGTGCGCCTACGGGTCGAAGGGCTAGGGCCAGTCACCGTAGCCATAGATGCGCACGGAAATAGTTGCTATGCCGATGCACAAACGCAGGCCAGCACCTCCATGGATGCCATCCTGTCGGAGCTGGACGCCGGCCGTGCTGAATTCTGCAAGAACCACCCCTAGTCTGCATGCCCCCTTGAATCAGACCTCGCTTGCTTTATGATTGACGCGTCTGCCATCATCCGGACGCACCCATGATTCGACTAATGCGGGCCCCCGATTTAATGCTGGCTCAACACTGGGTCAATCTATTGACCCAAGCCGGCATCCCCTGCCATCTCACAAACCGCTACATGCAAGGCGGCGCCGGGGAAATCCCTGTGGATCAGTGCGGCCCAGACATCTGGCTGGAGAACGAGCACGACAAAGCAGCCGCCATGCAGATTGTCGAGGGGCCTGTAAAGAACGAACTATTCGGCGCGAGATTCAACTGGCAGTGCGACGATTGCGGAGAATGGCTGGAGCCGCAATTCACGACTTGCTGGCAATGCGGCGCGGCACGCCCGCCGGGTGACGAGTAGTTCGGATTCATCCAAGAACGGCGTGGGCGTTAAAGTCGTGCGTGCTTTAACCAAGCACATCACGCTTTACACAAATCCCCTCCACCATCCTCAACAGTGCCACCATTCCTGGATCATCCATGCCGACAGTGCGCTCGGCAAACATACGAGCGCGCCCGATCCGATTCGGCTTGCCACGGAATTCATCGAGCGCCCGCTGCACAGCATCACGGGCGAGCGGCAATAGACAGCCCTCGTCAGCCGATGTTTGCAAGGCCACATAAATCGCCTGGAGCCCGTCCAGAACTGTTTTGTCTCCCAGACTAGCGCCTCCTCTGGCAGACAGCGTCTCAATCACGGTGTTGAGCAGGTCCACGATATCTTGTCGGCTCAGGCTCGTTTTATTGCGGCTATATTTCGCCGCGGTCATAAACGCCACTGTCAAAAGCGTCCCGAAACTCGAGCCTGACGCTCTCGCGCAGGCCTGCGCCAGCTTTTTAAATGCCCCCTCCAAATCATCAGGGAGACTGCCTAGTTCCTGCTCAATTAGAACGGCACATTTCTCCAGCGTAGCCCCGAGATCGGCATCACCCAACCTGCCATCCAATTCATTCAACTCCGGCGCGGCCGCACGCATCGCGACGCACCAACCGGCCATGGACGATTTCAACTCAGGCTGAGACAACATCATCAATACACCCTCCAGAAGGGACAATCCGCCGGCGCCGTCAATAACCGCTCGAGCTCATCGTCCAGCTTCATCAGCGTCAACGACGCACCCGTCATTTCCATAGATGTTGCATATCGGCCGACCAACGGCTGCACGATATCAATCCCCTTTTGTCGCATCACGGCAGCCACACGCCGGAACAAGATATACAGTTCTTCTGCAGGAGTCGCACCCAGACTGTTGACGACGACGCCAACCTGATCCCCCTGACGAAGGTCCAACTCAGGCATCAAACGGCTGAGCATCTCATCGGCCAGCTCATCGGCAGTCTTCAGAGGTCCACGCCAGAGTCCCGGCTCTCCGTGGATCCCCATGCCGAACTCCATCTCGCCATCCTGAATCGTGAACGACGGCTTGCCCGATTCTGGCACCACGCACGGCGTAATCGCCACACCGATAGAACGGCAAGCCTCATTTGCCTTACGCGCAAGCCGGGTTACCTCCTCCAGCGACGCCCCCTCGGCAGCTTTCGCGCCAACCACCTTGTAGACCAACACCAGCCCCGCCACGCCGCGACGCTTGTCTTTCTGATCGGCTGGCGCGCTCGCCACATCATCTGTCACACGCACAGACGCCGTAGCAATCCCCTCCAGCTCAAGCATCTCTGCCGCCATATCGAAATTCATACGGTCGCCACCGTAATTGCCGTATAGCTGCAAGACCCCCGCGCCCCCATCCGCAGCACGTGCTGCCTCCATGCAATCCGCCATCCGAGGACCGGCAAAGACATTGCCCACAGCGCAACTGTCCAGCAAGCCCTCGCCGACATAACCAAGAAATACAGGCAAATGCCCTGAGCCGCCTCCGGTCACGATACCGACTTTTCCGTCAACGGCGCCTTGGCTGCGTGCGATCACTCGCCCGTCTTCACCCATCCGTTGCAATTCAGGATGCGCAGCACACAGCCCCTCCAGCATTTCGTCGACATAGTGTTGAGGATTGTTGAGAATTTTCTTCACGGGATATTCAATATGGATGTAGTGTGAACACTGGGTGGCACCAGCAATCATGAGCGCAAGATCGCAGCATCGCGCTGGATTACGGCTTGAGACAGGCCGCGGACACAGCCTGCCTCAATCACCGCCGATGTGACGCAACCTCAATCGACTTTCAGACGGCCGTCTTTTGCCGCCTGCGCCGCGACGGCATACTCCGCATTCAACACCTCGGTGAATTCCTGCGGCGTGCTGGAATAAGCCACACTGCCAAGCTCAGTTGCGCTCTTGATGGCTTGTGGATCTTTGACTGCCTGCGCGATCAGATTCGCCAATTGATCCTGCAGCGCCTTGGGCATACCGCTCGGCCCCAATATGCCCACGTACGTCGTGCCATCGACATTGCCGAATCCCAATTCGGCGATCGTCGGCACATCGGGAATAATCGGATCCCGCTCTGGGCCCAACACCGCCAACGCTTTCAGTGCACCGCTCTTTATGTGCGGCAAGCAGCTGGGCACCTGATCGAACATGGCATCGATCTGCCCGCCCAGCAGACTGATCAATGCAGGGTTCGCGCCCTTGTAGCTGAGTACCGTGAACTGCGCTTTCAATGCGCTTTCGGTCTGCAGCAACGCCAAATGATTCGGCGTTCCGGGCCCCGAGTGCGCCGCATTGACCCGCCGCGGTTCCGCGCGGGCATATTCGGCGAAATCCTTCAGGGTTTTAAAACGCTCGTCATTTCCCCGGACCAGCAACACCATTGAACTCTTGTTCACCAAGCCCAACGGGGTAAAACTGTCGCGGCTATAACTGGTCTTGACCATCTGCGGAACGGTGACAATGACCCCTGCCCCGCATAACAGCAAGGTATAACCATCCGGATCAGAGCGCGCGACCTGCGACGCTCCTATTGATCCGCCAGCGCCGCCCCTATTGTCCACCACCACAGATTGGCCAAGCACTTTTGCCAATGCAGTTGCAATCGTCCGCCCCACAATGTCAGTATTTCCACCCGGTGCAAACGGCACGACCAGCGTAACAGGCCGGCTCGGATAAGACTGCGCCCAGGCAGGCCGACCAATCGCGGCGCCCACACATAAACCCGCCCCGAGCTTGATCATGCTGCGGCGTTGAATATTCATCTGTCGTCTCCTCTCTTATTGAACGCGTATGGTTTAACGGTCAAAGCGCAGCACTGCCGCCATCGCCGCTTCGATACGTTGGCGTTGCTCGGGCGACGTCGCCGGCATCGGCGCACGTGGCAGCCCTGCTTCGCAGCCTTGGAGCGCAATCGACGTCTTGATATTCGCGGGCAAGTTGTCACCCACCAGCGCGTTCCAAAATGCCAGCATGGCGGCATGCATCTCGACAGCCTTCACGTGATCACCGGTCTTGACGGTGTTCCACAGATTGACGCATACACCAGGCAACGCAGCCGGCGTTGCAGCGATAGTGCCATGCGCACCGAGCGCGAACGACGAATAAAGCAACGCGTCCACAGCGGAATACACCTTGCACCCGTCGGGCACGCCCAGCAGCAGATCAGCCATCAGCTTCAGATCGCCCTGGCTCTGCTTGATGCCTTGAACCCCCGGCAAATCAGTCATCAACCGAATCATCTGAGCAGGATTCAGATAATTCCACGGCACCACGTTGTAGATAATGACCGGCGTATCCACGGCTTGCGTCAACGCTTTGAAATGATTGTGCGTAGCCTGCTCATCCGGCTTGAACAGATAATGCACCGGAGTCACCTGTAAGGCAGCGACCGACAGATGCTCGATGGCCTTGGCGCGATTGATGGCGTCCCGGGTGCTATTGGAAATAATCCCCGCCACGACAGGCACTTGTCCGGCCACCTCGGCAGCCGTGATTTCCATCACGCGCTTGAACTCGTCAATCGTCAGCGTGTGGCCCTCGCCGGTGCTCCCACCAGGGCAGACACCATGTACCTGCTTGTCGAGATTGAACCGAATGACCTTGCGCAATGCAGCCTCGTCAATGCTGCCATCTGCCGTAAAAGGGGTAACGAGCGGCGGAATAACGCCGGTGAGATCCAATCCCATACACACTCCGTTTGCAAAAACAATCAATAGGGGTACTATCCCTTCGCTGAGCTCGAACTATACACCAACTAACATGTTAGTTAGATGTTAGTAATAACCCGTAGATCAGGCACAATCAAATTTATATCCGGCTTGCTGTATTCGAACCATGAACACAACCTCTGTTAAACCCCGCCCGGCAAAGGCATCCAGCGGCACTGCTGCCACGCCATCGCTCAGCCAGCGCGCCCTCGCCTACCAAGGGTTTCGCCAGCAGATCATCGACGCCCGCATCCTGCCGGGCCAGTTCGTCTCTCAACGCGAACTGATGGAAATGCTGGAAATGCCGCTTGCTGCGGTCAGGGAACTCATTCCACGTCTAGAAGCGGCGGGGTTGATCAAGACCGTTCCGCAAAGAGGCCTGCAGATCGCTACGGTCGATATGAAGCTGATCCGCAATGCCTGGCAAGTCCGCACCATGATCGAGCGCGAGGCGGTGATCAATTTCTGCAGAGTCGTGAATCAGAACTCGATCAACGAGCTCATCGAAAGCCACGAGGCGATCCTCAAGCGCGCCCTTGCGTCCACACCGGACGACGCACTGGAGCGCGATGCCCAATCCGTCGACTGGGGGCTGCACGACCAGATGGTCGACGCCATCGGCAATGAAATCCTCTCGGAGATCTATCGGGTCAACAGCCTGCACGTGCGGTTGATTCGCTACGACGCCCAGTCGATGAGGCCCGTCCAAGTCGTACCCGCCATGGAAGAACATCTGGGGTTCCTGAGAGCCCTGGCTGCCGGCGATCACGAACGCGCGCTTGCGAACATGATGCAGCACATCGAGCAATCGAAACACCGTGTGCTGGAGGGCATGTTCGGACTAGAACGCGAGGCATGATAAACAGATATCGGGCTGTCCTGCGGTGAGGAAAACGCAACGCCTTGATCGCTCAATCGCGACACCGCTCTATTTGCGCTTGCTGATGACCCTCGCCGCACGCATGACCAACGGCCCCAGTTCTTGCCGCGCGCGATCCAATGACCAACGCGGCTTGGGTACGGAAATATTCACGGCTCCTATCGGCGTACCCGTTTCGTCATAGATGGCAGACGCGACGTTCACGTCCCCCGCATAAAACTCCTCATCCGCATAGCCATACTGATCATGGCGAGCTTGCTCAATCAACGCTCGCAACGCAGCCATGTCGGTGGTGGTGCGTGGCGTGTGCTTGACCGGTGTGACGGTCCTCAGCTTCTGATCGAGTTCCGCGGGCGATAAATGCGCCCATAAAGCACGCCCCGACGCAGAGGATATGCAAGGAATACTCGTGCCGACGGGCATGTACTCCGGGATATGGCGAGCCGGGGCGACCCGCATCACAAAGACCATGTTATCCCCGTCATCGGGGACGCTCAGGTTGACGATTTCTCCGCATTCCTGATTCAGCTGATGCAACACGGCATGCGCGTGTTGGAACAACGGCTGCCGATACAGATAGCTGTACCCCAGCCCGACGCCTTTGACGGTCACGCTGTAACGCTTGCTGCGCGCGTCCTTCGATAAATAGCCTGTGCGCTCCAGCGTGTACGCCACGCGCTGCGCCGAACCCATCGTGATGCCGTTGATCTGGGCGATCTCCTGCAAACTCAGCGAGGCATGGGCTCGAAACGACTCGAGTACCAACAGTCCTTTCTCCAATGACTGAATCATCAGCGCGGAAGGCTCAGACATTCAAACTCCAAAAAATGGCGAGACGCAGATAGTAGCCAGCCCCGGCCATCGCCTTTCCTAGGGAAACCCAGACGTTGCCGCAGCCGCGGGCTTGCAGTATAAATTCCAAGCATTATATCGCTATACGCTTTTATTTATCGAATAACGATAATTAACAGCAGAACAAGGGGTGAGCGTTGCAGCACAACAGCAGTCATTCAGCCGCATTTCCGGATCATGTCGAGGTCGCCATTGTGGGCGGCGGCATCATCGGAATCAGTGCCGCCTACGCCCTCGCCCGCGCGGGCGTCCGGACAGCGGTATTTGAAAAAGCGGCGCTAGGCTGTGAACAGTCGTCCCGCAATTGGGGATGGGTCAGAACGCTGGGACGCGATTTGCCAGAGGTCCCGCTGGCGATACGTTCGAACCGGATTTGGGGCGAAATCCAGGAACAAATCGACGTAGGATTTCGCCGTACAGGCATGCTGTACTTGCAGGACAGTGAGGCGGACGCCTCCTCGCACCAAACCTGGATCGACAACGCACGAGCCTATGGCACCGACGCGCGCCTGCTCGATAGTGCGGCAGCCAAACGCCTGCTGCCCCAAACTGCCCGGGCCTGGACCGGGGCCATGTACAGCGCCACTGACGGCGTTGCCGAACCCCAACTGGCGACCAACGGAATCGCCGCGTTGGCGCGCGCCGCAGGCGCTCAAATTCTGGAGGACTGCGCCGTGCGTGGCGTGGAGCAGTCCGCGGGGCGAGTATCCGCCCTGCTCACCGAAAAGGGGCGCGTCGAAACCGCCACGGTATTGATCGCCGCCGGCGCCTGGTCCAGGTTGTTTTGCGGGAACCTCGGTGCTGACTTTCCCCAGCTAAAGGTGCGCGGCTCGGTACTGCGCACCACACCCATCGATACTGGTTCGACTGCGGCGATCAACGGCAAGGACTTTACCTGCCGCAAACGTGCGGACGGCGGCTACACGGTGTCGCAATTCGGCGCGTCGATGGCAGATGTCGTGCCCGATAGTTTCAGGTTGATGCGCTATTTCATGCGCACGTGGCTGGCCAATCGCAGCTTTGTGCGGTTGAGATTCGGCAAACGTTTTTTCGAAGAACTGTCCCTGCCTCGTCGTTACCCCGCGGATCGCGAGTCGCCATTCGAACGCCATCGCCTACTGGACCCGCATCCGTCGATGCGAGGTAACGCCCATGCCTGGAAAAAATTGACTGACGCCTTTCCGGCGTTCCACAACGCTCGCATCGCGCAATCCTGGGCGGGCTACATCGATGTCACACCCGATGCGATGCCCGTCATGGACGCCGTTCCCAATGTGCCCGGCCTGTTTCTGGCATCGGGGTTTTCCGGTCATGGCTTTGGTATCGGACCCGCCGCTGGCGAGGCCATGGCGCAGCTCATTCAAGGCAAACAGACCACCGTTGACTTGAAGCCATTCCGCTATGACCGATACCGTCACTAGCCCATACGTTTAGCGCCATGCTGGCGCCCCGCCCTCATTCGTTCAGTCCAAATAATCATCTCAATAGCAAGGGAATTAGTTCATGGTCAGCCACACCGCCGATTTGCACCGTCAAGCCACCATTGTCGATGGCCTGGTTTTCTTCAGTGATGGCAGTACCCGCGACATGTTGACCGGCGGCGTGAGCGCCATCAATGTCACGATCAGCGACATGGGCGCCGATTTCGAGCAGGCACTCAAGGACGCCATGTTATGGCGGCAACGTTGTGCGGCGCTTGATAGCCCCTGGCTGCTTGTCGAAAATGCCGCAGACATTGCACGCGCCAAGCAGACTGGCAAACTCGGCCTGATCATGGGTTGGCAAAATGCCAAGCCTCTCGGCGATCAGATCGATCGTGTCGCGCTTTTTCACACACTCGGTATTCGTGTCATTCAGCTGACCTACAACGAGGCAAACCTGATCGGCGACGGATGCCTCGAAAAACGTAATGCAGGCTTGAGCGACCTGGGACTGAATATGGTCGACGAGATGAACCGCGTCGGCATAGCGATCGACCTGAGTCATTGTGCGCCCCAGACTTGCCTCGACGCCGCGGCACGCAGCACTCGGCCCGTCTTTCTGACCCATGCCAACGCCAACGCAGTGATCAAGCGCCCGCGCAATAAATCGGACGACGTCATCAAGGCAGTAGCATCCACGGGCGGCGTGATCGGCTGCAGCATTCACGCCTACCTCAATTGGAATGGCGATCCAAAAAAACAACCATTGCTGTCGGACTTCGTCGCGAACGTCAAATATATCGGAGACCTGGTCGGCTACGAGCATGTGGGCATAGGCACCGACTATCCGTCCGTCGACACGTATGAGGCCGTGCGTCACGTGATGGTGATGTCGCGTACCAAATACGCCAGATCCGGTGGAGACTTCTCTGATGCCTTCGGCGATGTGATGGAAGCACGATACCCCGTCGAGATGCCTACCCCGGCACAGTTTCCCGCCTTTACCGAAGCGCTGCATCAGGCCGGGTTGACGGACAGCCAGATTCTGGGCGTGCTGGGCGGCAATTTCGCCCGCGCATTTGCGCAAGCCTGGGCTGCCAACTGAAACTTGCGGAGATCAACATGACATCGCTCGTCAGCAGCATTCGCCATGCGGCGCCACAACAGTCCAGCGCCCGTTGCGCCAGCATTACCGCCGCCTTGGTCGCCACTATGGCTGCACTCGCCCCTATCACGGGGTTCGCAGCGGATAACTACCCCACGCGCCCGGTGCATATCATCGTGCCTTATCAAGCGGGCGGATCGACGGATACCGTCATCCGCAAATTTGCCGAGCTGGCTGCGCCCAAACTGGGGCAATCCATCGTTATCGAGAATCGGGGCGGTGCAGGCGCCACACTCGGCGCGCGCGCCATCAAAACTGCAGAACCCAACGGCTACACGCTCGCTATCCTGCCCAGCCCCGTATATCGCATGCCGCACATCCAGGATATGGGCTATGACCCCACTCGCGACTTCACCTATATCATGATGCTCAGCGGGTATACATTGGGTGTTGCGGTACCTACGGCATCGCCTCATAAGACATGGGGCGAATTCATCAGCTTTGCCCAACAGCATCCGAACGAGATCACGTACGGCACGGCGAGCGTGGGCAGCGCCTCGAATGTCATGATGGAACAAATCGCGACCCGCAACAGCTTGACGTGGCGTCACATACCATACAAGGGCGAGTCCGATGTCATCACGGCAGTACTGGGCGGCCAAGTCACTGCATACGCCGGATCAACAACGGTACAGCCCTTGGTGCAGGCTGGAAAAATGCGTATGTTGGTGACCTGGGGCACGCAGCGCAGTGCGCAATACCCCCAGACTCCCACCTTGCACGAACTGGATGGCACCCCGCCTGCCAATGCGCCTTTTGGTATTGCAGGACCCAAAGGCATGCCGCCCGAAACAGTCGCCAAGCTCAATGCCGTATTCAAAGACATCGCAGAATCTGATGCCTTCAAACAAATCCTGACGCAGTATGGACAGGAACTGGTCTATATGAATGGCGAGGATTACGCTGCCTATGCGAAAGAGCAGTATCAGCAAGAAGCCGAGATTGTTCAGAAACTGGGATTGGCTTCGAAATAGCCGCCTGCCCCCCACGCATTCAGGAGATCACCATGACGACTCGTTCAGCTGTGTTCTTGAAACTGCCATCCAGTATCCGTCGCACCGCATGGCTCACCGCATTTGCAGCGCTATTGACGACATGCCTGCCAGCCACCATCCAGGCAGCCGAATCCTGGCCTGAGCAACCGATACGCCTGATCGTCGGCTACCCGCCCGGTGGAGGCACCGACACCGTGGCGCGCGTCTTGGCACAACAGTTGGGCAAAGAGCTCAACCAGACCGTCGTGGTCGAGAACCGGGGCGGCGCCAGTGGAACCATCGCCGCCCAGCAAGTCGTCAGGTCCGCGCCCGATGGCTATACCGTGATGTTCGCCACCGCATCGCCATTGACAGGCGCGCCGCTGACCGTAAAAGGGCTTACTTATGATCCGATGAATGATCTCGTGCCCGTCACACGCATCGGCGGAGGCCCATTCATCCTGGTCGCGAACCCGAAATTTCCGCCCAATAATCTGCGCGAACTGGTCGACTACGCCAAAGCGCATCCCGGCGTGGTGAACTACGCCTCGCCGGGCATCATGACCGCCAATTATTTCTTTTCCGAACAACTGAATATGGACGCGGGCATTCAAACCGTGCACGTTCCCTATAAAGGCAGTTCAGCCCTGTTGAACGACACCATGGCGGGTCAGGTGCAATACACCCTGGATACCCCGGGCACGACATTGCCTCTGATCAAAAACGGCAAACTCAAGGCGCTGGCCGTATTCAGCGAACAACGCCTGGATCGAGCGCCAGACATTCCGACAGCAAAAGAAAGCGGCTTTCCACAGTTGGTAGGCGGCTCGTGGTACGGCCTGCTCGTAACGAAAGGCACGCCTCCTGAAATCGTCGATGCCTTGTACAAAGCCACCAAGCGTGCACTGCAGAATCCCGAAGTCCGGCGCACAATGATGGATCGTGACGTCATTATCGAGGGCAGCTCGCCAGAGGAGTTTCGGAAATACCTGACCGCGGAATTCGACCGTTGGAAATCGGTCACGCAAAAACTCGGCATCACGCCGCAATAGCCGCACATTGATACCGTCTGTACTTGCCGAAGACGATAACGCTTGACTACCTACTAGAGATTGCCATGTCCACGACGACATACGCTCCCGACCTCACTGCCGGCAGCGCCCCCTCATCGATGCGCCCCACCCTGGCTGGCCTGAACCACATGATATCGGCCGGCCACTATCTCGCCACGCAGGCGGGTATGGATGTTCTACAGCAAGGCGGCAACGCCATCGATGCCGGTGTCGCAGCAGGCATTGCGCTAGGGGTAGTCCAGAGCGATATCGTCAACGTTGGCGGCGTGGCGCCCATCCTGGTTTACGAAGCCAAATCAAATAAAGTGTGGAGCATTTCCGGTCTGGGATATTGGCCTCGCGCTACCCGCCTGGAAACATTCATGCAGAAATTCGGCGGGACCATTCCCGCTGGCGTTTTGCGTACAGTCATTCCCGCCGCCCCGGACGCGTGGATCACGGCGCTGGAGCGTTTTGGCACAATGCGCTTTGGCGAGGTCGCCGCCGGCGCCATACGGCTGGCTCGTGAGGGCTTTGTCATGTATCCCCTGATGGCAGAGGTGATAGCCGACAACGCCAGGAACTACGCCCGCTGGGCCTCGAGCGCTGCCGTCTACCTGCCTGGCGGAAAGCCTCCTGTCGCCGGGTCTATCTTCCGCCAGACAGATCTCGCGGCCAGCCTCCAATACATGGCGGACGAAGAGCGCACCTGCCAAGGCAACGGGCGTCTGGCAGGTCTCGCAGCCGCACGCCGCGCTTTTTACGAAGGCGATATCGCAACCGCGATGGTGAACTATCACAAGCAGGAAGGCGGTTGGCTGACCCGTGAGGACTTGCGCGACTTCTCCGTCGAAGTCGACCCCGCGCTGAGCATCGATTTTCGAGGCACGCAGATACATAGCTGTGGATTCTGGTGCCAGGGCCCATCGCTGCTGCAGATGCTGAACATCCTGGAATCGCGAGACTTGCGGGCGCTCGGTCATAACTCGGCGCCGTACATACACCTGCTGACCGAAGCCATCAAGCTGGCATTTGCAGATCGGGAAGTCCATTATGCCGACCCGCGTTTCGCCACTGTGCCGCAACAGGACCTCCTGTCCAAAGCCTATGCCGCTGAACGTCTTGCCATGATTGCAATGGATCGTGCCGGCCCCGACATGCCGGCGGCCGGCAGCCTGCCACACAATCGTCCGATCAATATGCAGCCGGCAACGGCGGACGATACGGCCCGTACCGATCCGCGACTGGATACATCGTATGTCGCCGTCGTAGACAAAGAAGGCAATGCATTTTCCGCCACACCCAGTGATGGTTCGTACAACACACCGATTATTCCTGGCACAGGGTTATGCGCCTCCGGCCGCGGCAGCCAGTCCTGGGCAGACCCGCAGCACCCTTGCCAGGTCGCTGCGGGACGCCGCCCTCGCCTGACCCCCAATCCATCCTTGGCAATCAGGCCGGGACAATATGTCATGCCCTTTGGCACGCCCGGCGGAGATGTGCAGTGCCAAGCGATGTTGCAAACCTTCCTGAATATCGAAGTATTCGGCATGGAACTGCAACAGGCTATCGAAGCCCCCCGCTTTGCAACATTCAGTTTTCCGTCGTCGTTTGAACCCCATAACGCCATGCCCGGCCGTCTCATGATCGAGGACATCGTGGACCGCAGCGTCGGCGATGAACTGACGGCGCTAGGCCACGCCGTGCAGTGGTGGGCGGACCGCAGTTGGCGCGCCGGCGCCATGTGCGCGGTGAAATATGACCAACAGACAGGCATTCGATGGGGCGCGGCGGACCCGCGCAGACCGGCGTATGCCAGTGGTTGGTGACGTAAAAAAAACTTAAACGGCGGATCAAACAGCAGCGCTATTCAAATCAGAAAATGGATGTGAGCCAACTCAAACGCCAACCTTCAACAATGGCTCAAGCGCAGCCAGAAAATCAGCCGGAATCGATGCTGGCCGACGAGTTTCCTTGTCGACATAGACATGCACAAAGTGCCCCGCCGCACGCGTCTCTGTGTCGCCTACTTTAAAGATACCAACCTCGTATCGAACACTCGATCGCCCAATATGCGCCACACGCAGGCCTGCCTCGAGCGCATCGGGAAAGGACACCGATGCGAAATACTGGCAACCAGTTTCAACGACCAGACCAATCGTACTGCCCGATGTAAAGTCGAGCACGCCACGCTGGATCAGGTAGTGATTGACCGCCGTGTCGAAGTATGAATAGTAGGTCACGTTATTGACATGACCATACACGTCGTTGTCCATCCATCGCGTCTGGATCGGGACAAAGACCGGATAGTCGTTACGGCTGGTGGGTTGTGGTCTGCTCATACTATCTGGCTCAATGAGGGGAAAGTAAAAAAGATGCCTGCCAAAACGCCGGCGTCACGTCGTCGCTACGCGACCGGCGAGCTTTTCAGATGCAGCATAAACGTGCGCGCGAGCTCGGTCTGTGGCCGCAGCGTACTCCACAGCAGATAGCTATGCACCTGAACCTCAGGCGTCAATGGCCGGCTTGTCAGCCCCGGCACCGGCAACGCGTTCAACAGACTCGATTCGACCAGCGCGACGCCTGCACCGTGAAAGGCCAGCACTATGCCCGTCATCGACGTCGCGACTTCGACCTGTATGTTCGGAGGCGGATTCAAGAATTCAGCCAGACAACGGCGCAGCAATGCTTGAGGCACATAAGTAATCACCGGATAAGGAGACAGATCCTCAACAGCAATCGACTCGAGTGCGGCCAGCGGATGCGTCTCAGGGAAAATACAGCTGAGCTCCGCATGCCCCATGGGCAGCGACTGCACGCCCTCGTGCTCTCCCGGTGCGAAAGCGACACCGAGATCTATCTGCTCATTAATGAGCTTTTCTGTAATCAGATTCGAGTCCATCGATTGCAGCGAAATGCGAACCTTTGGACGTATCTTGACGAACTCGACGACGGCCTGCGCCAACCATGCATTGGCAATCGGCGAGCTGGCTGCGATAGACAGCGATCCCCGAATGCCTTCGGCAAGATCCTGGCTAAAGCGTTCCAAACCGGCAACACGCCCGAAAATATCCTGCACCTCCGGCAAAAGCGCGCGCGCCTCCGGAGTCGGGACCAGTCGGCCTCCTTGACGCCGAAACAACGTGAATCCCAGGCGCTGCTCAAAGTGTTTGATCGTCGCACTGACTGCAGGCTGCGTCACGTGTAACAACGCCGCCGCGCCCGTGATCGACCCGGACATCATGACAGCATGAAACGCCTCTAAATGGCGTAATTGAATGCGAGCAAGCATAGCGAACCCGACGTCTCCATAAGCCACGTTTATGACCGGCACTATTTATGTGATTGGTCACTATCTTAGAGCACTGCCTAGAATCCAGGCATTCATCAGCCTCAGCAGACGGACGGCACAACCCACAGCGCGTTGCCCGGCCTCTGCCACAGACCTACCAGGAGCCCTCATGTCCTCAACACAGGAAACCGTCTACCGTCCCAAGCAAGAGAACCTGTATTTCCCGAAATATCCGACATTCGACTCCATCGAGGCAGAGCGCTGGCACCGCCGTCAGCGTCTGGCTGCGGTCTGTCGCGTATTTGCGAAGTTCCGCTACGAATACGGTTTTGCAGGCCATGTCACGGTCAGAGATCCGGAACATCCCAACCTGTATTGGACCAACCCCTTTGCCATGGACTTCGGACGTGTGCGCGCCAGCGACATGATGTTGGTAGACCATGCTGGCACCGTCCTGGAAGGTACATGGGCGGTCAACCGGGCGGGCTTTGTCCTGCACTCCGCCATTCACGAAGCCAACCCGGATGTGATGGCCTCATGCCATGCCCACACCACTAACGGCATGGCATGGGCCGCGTTGGGACGGCCATTGGACCCGATCACTCAGACCGCTTGCGGATTCTACGAAGACCAGGCCCTGATTACCGAGGAAGCTGGCGCAGTGGTGGTGGAGGATGCCAAGGGTCATGCTGTCGCGCATGCCTTCGGCAACGCCAAAATCGCGATCCACCAAAATCACGGTCTCTTTTCAGCGGGACGGGAAACGATCGAAGAAGCGGCCTGGTGGTTTATTGCCGCAGAGCGCGCCTGCGAAATTCAGCTCAAAGCGGAGGCCACCGGCAAGCCGCTAAAAATGATCAATCGCGAAGCGGCCTTGCACTCGAAAAATCACTTGGCGACGCCTTTTATGGCATGGCTGTACTTTCAGCCTATCTACGATGCCATCGTGCGCGAACAGCCCGATTGCCTGCTGTAATCACGGGCCCTCGAAGTGGGCCCCGAACAACAATAAATGAAACAAAGGAGAATAACCATGGCATTCCCCAGCCGCTCAACGCTGTTCGTCGCAATACTCGCCGGAGCAGGCCTCTGTACACCTGCCTGGGCAGCATGGCCCAACGATAAACCCATCGAACTCGTCGTAGGCTTCGCCGCGGGCGGAGAGACGGACGTATTGGCACGCACGCTGGCACCGTTCATGCAAAAGCATTTGTCCAATGCGGCCAACATCGTCGTCGTCAACAAGCCTGGTGCATCCGGAGCAATAGCGAATTCCTACGTGCAGCGCGCACCGAAGGATGGCTACACAGTGGCGATGGTCAATACGCCACCGATGAACTTCATGCCCTTGGTGCAATCTACGCCCTACGATCCAGACCAGTTTGCATTGATCGGCCGCGTCGTCAGTGATCCCACATTGTTAGTGGTACGTGACGACAGTCCCTATACCTCTCTCAAAGCGCTTGTCGCAGCGGTGAAAACCAAACCAGAGAGCGTCTCGATCGGCCAGAACGGACTCGGCAGCAACGGCGGTGTCGCACTGAATGTCCTGATGCTGGAAAGCGGCGCGTCGTTTACCGAGGTGCCATTCGGCGGCACCGGCCAATCAAAGATCGCGTTGATGGGCAAACATGTAGACATGATTTTCGCCAGCCATACTGCTGTGCCTGATCCGGCAGGAGAGCAGACCAAACTGCGCATCCTGGCGCAGTTCGTGCAGGACCGTGCCCCCATGCTGCCAAACGTACCTACCGCGAAAGAAGAAGGATTCGATGTCGTTGTTCCCTCGGATCGCGGCTTGGCCGTAGATAAAGGCGTGCCATCCGATATTCGGGATCAATTGCAGACCGCATTGGAAGCGGCATTGAAAGACCCAGGTTTTCTCGAATCGGCAAAAGCGTTCTCAGCCATCCTCGCCTATAAAGCCGGACAAGCATGGCAAGAGGATATCAATGCAGCGAAACCTTCGTTGAACCGGCTGGCAGCCGAACTCAAACAAAGCGGCCGCCTTCCGGCGCAGTAATGCATGGCGCTATCCACGTAATATGGCGGGCCCGCATCAGGTTCGTTTCGGTCAACACGCCCGATACAAGGAATGTTGACCGAAACGCTGATCCAACGTGAACGCCGAGAATGTGCGGATGCTATTGCAGCGATCGCGGCGCGCTGGCCATACGCACACACAAATCAAAAGCGCGCTGTAAACCCTGTACGTTGGCGACACCTTTACCGGCAATATCAAAAGCACTACCGCTAGCTGAAGTCGCCACCGGCACAGGCAGGCCGCCATGCAAAGTGACACCATGATCAAAGCCCATGAGCTTCATGGCGATCTGCCCCTGGTCGTGATACATGCAAACGACAGCATCAAAATCGCCTCGCCGCGCGCGGATGAACACGGTATCAGACGGATAAGGTCCGGATGCGATCAAACCCCGCGCCGCCGCTTCGCTCACTGCGGGGCCGATGAGATCGATCTCTTCTCTGCCAATAGAACCGCCATCCCCCGCATGCGGGTTCAGTCCACACACCGCGATACGCGGTTCGGACAGCCCACTGCGACGCAACGCATCGTCAATCAGGTTGATCGCTTCGATCACCCCTTCGGTACTGAGATGATCAGCCACCTCACGCAACGGAACATGAGATGTGACGCGTGAGGTCCACAAGGCATCGGTAATATTGAATTCGCAGACGAACTCAGAAACACCAAAACGCTCTTGCATATGACGGAGTTCGTCCTCTGCCTCGAGCCCGCCCAACTTCAGGGAATGCTTGTTCAGCGGCGCAAACAGAATACCTGATGCCTGGCCGGCCGACACCAGCTCGATGGCACGCTCCAACGCCAGAAAGGCGGCTCTCCCGGCGAGCTCGGTCGACTGGCCACGCTCGGGAAGCCGGCCGCCCAATGCGTCAATTTCCAGCAGTGCAACTTGACCCGAAACCGGACGGATGTCTTTGATATCACGGACTATCGTGGTGTCGATACGAACGCCAGCCACACGCTGCGCATCCTCCCAAACGCATGCGTCTCCGACGATAAACAGCGGAAAACGATTCAGGTTGTCAGGATTGGATAGCAGTCGAGCGGCCATCTCAGGGCCGACACCGGCGGGGTCACCGAGCAGTACGGCGAGAGGCGGAACAGCAGACATAGAATTTGCGGACATAGAATGAGGCTTTAGGGTTATTGCGCTTTGAGGCCCGCATTGGCGACGAGTTTGCCATAGCGGTCGAATTCTTCTTTGTTGAACTGAGCAAACTGCTCGATGCTCATCGGACGGATCTCACCGCCCAAGGCAGCAATACGCTCGCGTGCCTCGGGCGTCTGAAGAACAGCCTGCAGCGCATCGCTCAACTTCTGGACAATAGGTGCCGGCGTACCTGCCGTCGTATAGAGCGCATACCATATGCTTACATCGGCGCCTTTAACACCCTGCTCGGTCAGGGTCGGAACATCGGGCAACTCGGCCGCTCGGCTCTGCGCGCTGACAGCCAACGGACGCAGCTTGCCGGATCGGATCTGAGGCATTGCCGAGGATGAACTGTCGAAGATCATCTCGATCTGTCCGCCTATCAGGTCGATCTGAGCCTGGGCGCTGCCCTTGTAAGGCACGTGGTCCAGACGTAAACCCGTCGCCGCAGCAAAGGCTACGCCACTCACATGCTGGGTGCTGCCCATGCCCGATGAACCATATCGAAAAGGCTGAGACTGCTGACGCATGGCCTGCAACAGGCCATCGACATTCTTATAAGGCGAACTCGCAGACACCACCAGCACGCTCGGCATGACGGCGACCAAACCGATAGGTTGCAAGTCTCGTAGCGGGTCATATTTCAGCTTGAGGATATGCGGTGCAATGGCTTGCGCCGTTGTCGTTGCCAGCAGCAACGTCAGTCCATCCTTGTCCGCACGCGCGGCAACGTCGGCGGCGATGGTGTTAGACGCACCAGGACGGTTCTCCACCACAACCGACTGATCGAAATCCTTGCCAAAGCGTTCGGCCAAGAGACGAGCCAAGATATCCGTGCCACCGCCAGGGGGAGAGCCGACCAGGATGCGTACCGGTTGGGAGGGGTAGTTTTCTGCCGCAGCAACATGACAGGACCACATTGACACGACGGCAGCACATGCGACCGCCGCACGGGAGAATACATTCATGTTTGTCTCGATATCGTCATTGGTATGCCGCGCAGAATAGCAAGCCGCAACATTCCCAATCCAATCGCTTTTTAGCGCCTGGCCATATATTTTTGTATATCATGACGGGCATGACTGCCCTCACCGATGCCCAACTGCTGCTGCGTCTGCGTACCCGCCAATTGCTGTTGATTCGCCTGCTGGACGTCGAACACCACCTTGGCCGTGCGGCCATTGCACTGAACATCAGCCAGCCTGCAGCCACCAAGCTGCTGCAACAGGCGGAAGAGACGCTCGGCGTTCGCCTATTTCAGCGAAGCGCACGCGGCATGCTGCCCACGACCGCCGGCGAAGTTGTCGTGCGCTATGTGCGCACGCTATTCAGCGATTTCGGAATCATGCGCGAGGAACTGGCCGCCCTTACCTCCGGGCTAAAAGGTCATTTGCGCATCGGCAGCGTACCCGGGGCTGTTCCCTCTCTCGTGGCACCGGCCCTGATCGAGTACAAACGCCGGCACCCAAACGTGCAAGTAGGGGTGATCGAAGACACCAGCAACGTTATCGTGCATCTGCTGGAACGCGGCGAAGTCGACCTGGTGTTAGGACGTCTCACCGACCAGCATGTGGCCGGCGGCTATGACGTCAGCCCGTTGTCGGAGGAAGCCTTAGTGGTGGTCGTCCGTCAAGGCCATCCCTTGCTTGCCCAGAGCAGCGTCTCACTCAAGGAACTGATCTCTGCCAACTGGATCATGCAGCCGCCAGGCGCACCCCAGCGCACCCGCTTGGACGCGGCACTGCGCGAGGCCGGCATCACGCGACAACTCAATATCACCGAGACCTCGTCGACGGTCTTGACGACGGCCTTGCTGCAGATCTCCGACATGGTGGCCGTGATGCCCACGTCGTTAGCCGCGCATTATGGGCGACTCGGCGCATTGCGCGCATTGCCGCTGAACACGCCCATGCGCTTGCCGGCCATCAGCCTTATCACGCCAGCGGGCAGACCTTTGAGCGCCGCGGCCGCCCATTTTGCTCCGCTGGTCAGAGCATTGGCACAGGAAGGCCTGAACTGAGTCGCAGGCAGGGGTTATCTTTTGTACTGGTCGGACTACAGCCACAACTCATTCGGAATCGAAAAGTCGATCGCAGGCAAGATGAGCGTCTTCATTAAGTGCGTCATGGGGCGTATATCATCACGCAGCCAGATGAAGTTGTAGTCCAGCGCCGGCAGCGCCGGCTCACTAGACAGCGTGACCAGCTTGCCGCGTTCGACGAGCGGTTGCACGTACTCGCTCGGCAGAAAACTCAGCCCCATGTTTGACACCGTCAGACCGGTGATCGTCGTCAGGCTGTTGCAAACGATGGCTCGTTGGACTTTCAGGTTATGTACAGTCAACCAACTGTTGAACACCGTAGCCAATCCAGACTCCGGAGGATGCGTCAGAATATCCAGGCGGCCGAAATCCTCACCCACCAGCCTTTGGCCTGCCCGGACGAACCTTGGCGACGCCACCCATGAAAACGGGACCTGGGCGACTACCTGGCTATCGATGGACGAACTGACCGGTGTGCCCGCAATGACCGCAAAATCCAGCTCGCCGCGCTGAACCAGGCGTTCCAGCTGACGGGTCAGCACGACCTGAGGTTCGAGCACCAGTTTAGGGTACGACGCGCGCACTCTATCAACAAAGCGCGGCAGCCATGTCGAGGCGGAGAGCTCGCTGATACCGAACTTGCATGTGCCCGTCAGCGCCCGCTCATCGAACGCATCATCGCTACGACCGATAGTCTCAATTACATCCAACGCGGCCCGGCAACGCGGCAACAGCCGTTGTCCAGCCTCGGTCAGCACCGCTTTTTTTGCGCTCCGGTCAAACAAGTCGCGATCCAGCTCACTTTCCAGATCCGCAATACGTTTGGACAAAGAGGATTGGGTGATATGCAACCGGCCTGCGGCGATACCAAAACTGCCCAACGTGGCGGCCCAATAAAAGGCCTCGATCTGTTTCAGCGTCATTCCCGGCTCAACACATTCGGTTTTTGAATATATCGAATTTAAAAATAATCGCTTTTCTTGCGACATGCAACTGCCTACTCTTTGCGAGCCGGAAACACCGGCACATAAAACGACAATGGAGAGACAAATGAAAAAGCACCGATGGCATTGCTTATTGGCGGCCCTGAGTCTGGCGGTTGTTCAGAGTACGGCCCTCGCCGCCTGGCCGGATGATCGCCCGATCGAAATCTTGGTGGGATTTGCTGCCGGTGGAACCACCGATGTCATGACGCGCACCTTGGCGCCTTATATTCAAAAACATCTGGGCGGGAAATCCCAACTGGTGATCGTCAATCGCCCAGGCGCATCGGGCGAGCTGGCGGTGTCCCATATGCAACGCGCCAATCCCGACGGCTACACCATGGCCGTCGTCAACCTTCCTGGATACTTCTTTCTGCCCATGTACCGGAAGGCGGCCTACGACCCCGATCAAATCGAGTTGGTCGCCCGCATCGTATCCGACCCCACCGTGCTAGTCGCGCGCAAGGACAAGGGCCCGCATGACCTTAAACAAATGATCCAGCAATTGTCTGCACAGCCGGGGACATTGTCGGCTGGCCATAACGGCATCGGCACCAATGGTCATCTGGCCATGCTGAGCATGCAGGATGCCGCAGAGGTGCGATTCAATGCCATTCCCTTCAAAGGCACGGCAGAACAAAAAGTGAATCTCGGAGGCGGCCATATCGATTTGGCTTTTGTTTCAGCCTCGGAAGTGCAGACGCCCGACGCCGAGGCGGTGCCCCTGCAGCTCTTGGCGCAATTCGTCCCGCAACGCCTGCGCTCGCTGCCTCAGGTACCGACCACGTTCGAAAGCGGACTACAGGTGGAAATGACGGCCGAGCGTGGCTTTGCCATGCCTCAGGGAGTTCCTCCTGCAATCATTGCGCGCCTGCAAAAAAGCATCAAAGAAGCCATGTCAGATCCCGAGTATCTGCAAGCCGCCAAGGTCGATGCGCCGTTTCTCGCTTTCTTACCGGGCGACGAGTGGGAAAAACGCATCACCGAAGAACGAGAACGCTATCGCAAGCAAGCCGACGCAGTTCAGCAATAGACCTCTAATCTTTTTTTCGTAGGAGCCGCTTGATGTCCGGAGCGCTTTCTCATTTGCGAGTCATTGATCTTTCTCGAATCCTGGCGGGCCCGTGGGCCGCACAAACGCTGGCCGATCTCGGCGCAGAAGTCATCAAGGTCGAACGTCCAGGCTATGGGGATGACACCAGGGGATGGGGGCCGCCTTTCCTGCAGGATGACCATGGCCGGGACACCTCTGAAACCGCGTATTTTCTATGCGCCAACCGCGGCAAACGATCAGTCACCATCGATATTGCCACGCCCAAGGGTCAGGAAATTATTCGCCGCCTGGTCGCCACAGCTGATGTAGTCATTGAAAACTTCAAAGTGGGCGATCTGGCACGCTATGGGTTGGATTACGCCTCGCTTTGCGCGATCAAACCAGACCTCGTGTACTGCTCGATCACGGGCTTCGGGCAAACCGGGACAATGAGCGGTCATGCAGGCTACGACTTCATGATCCAGGGCATGGGCGGGTTGATGAGCCTCACCGGAGACGCTGACGATGTACCTGGCGGCGGGCCTAAAAAAGTCGGCGTTCCTGTAGCAGATCTGATGACAGGCATGTACGCGTGCGTCGCTATTCTCGCCGCGCTTGCCCGTCGCGATCGCGAGGGTACAGGCGAACACATCGACATGGCGCTACTCGACTGCCAGGTCGCCATGCTTTCGAATCAAGCGCAAAACTACTTGATTTCGGGACGCGTGCCCAAGCGCTATGGCAACGCCCATCCCAACGTGGTGCCCTATCAGTCTTTTCCCAGCGCGGACGGCCATATCATCCTGGCGATCGGCAACGATGGACAGTTTCAACGATTCTGTGGCTTGGCGGGACTCGATCATTTGGCCACTGACGCCCGCTTTCGTACCAATGCCGACCGCGTCACCCACCGTGATGAACTGGCGCCGCTAATTGCCGATGCCATGCGCGGGCGCACGACTGCATCCTGGTGTGAAATCCTCGGACGCCATGCTGTGCCGTGCGGCCCCATCAACCAGCTCGACCAGACCTTCAACGACGAGCAAGTCCTGCATCGCGGCATGCGTATGAACATGCGCCATCCGGTAGGGGCAACCGTCCCGCTGGTTGCCAATCCCATACGATTTCGCGCCCATCCGATCGAGTATGGAGATGCCCCGCCCCTACTGGGCCAGCACACCGACGCGGTACTTATGGATGTGCTGGGCATGTCGAATGCCGAAGTCGATCATCTTCGTTCTCAAGGGGTGCTCTAGCATGTGGTCCAACAGATTCATGCCCATCGGCCTGCCGCCGGCAAGCGAGACGTTGCGCGAAGAAGTACGCGAGTTTCTTCATG
Organism: Bordetella muralis; assembly: GCF_965139205.1. Lineage (GTDB taxonomy): Bacteria > Pseudomonadota > Gammaproteobacteria > Burkholderiales > Burkholderiaceae_B > Bordetella_A > Bordetella_A muralis. The sequence continues at coordinate 3,109 of NZ_CBCSIU010000023.1, read as the reverse complement.
AAACCTTGGGCGCCCAATTTCGCCCAACCTCTCGCATGATGTCCTGGATGGGTTTCGATGCGGAATTCACTCGCGCTCTGGGCCGCAAAGGCTGGATCGGCATGACATGGCCTCGCGAATACGGCGGACAGGCTCGCAGTGCACTGGACCGCTATGTATTGGCCGAAGAACTGATGGCTGCAGGTGCGCCGGTACTTGCCCACTGGACAGCAGATCGCCAAAGCGGCCCATTGATTTTGCGGTATGGCACCGAAGCTCAAAAACAACGATTCCTGCCGCCCATCACGCGAGGCGAATCGTACTTCTGCATCGGGATGTCGGAACCCGACTCAGGCTCGGACCTCGCGGCTACCCGCACACGAGCCCAGGCGGTGGTGGGTGGTTGGCGCATCAACGGTACCAAGCTCTGGACGACCAACGCCCATCGTTGCCAATGGATGATCGCCCTCGTCAGAACAACGCCAGGAAGCGAAAGACACGAGGGTCTGTCTCAGATCATCATCGACCTAAGGGCGCCTGGCGTCACCGTTCGCCCTATCCGCGACCTGGCAGGCGATGCACACTTCAACGAAGTGGTCTTCCAGGATGTCTTCGTTGCCAACGATCAGCTCATCGGCACAGCTGGCGATGGATGGGCCCAGGTGATGGCGGAGCTATCGTTTGAACGCAGCGGTCCAGAGCGATATTTAAGCGGGGCAGCTCTGTTGACGGTCATGATTGGATGGGCTGCCAAACACGGCGATTCACGCGCGATGGAAACCATAGGCAAACTCATGGCGGATGTCGTAACGCTGCGTCAGATGTCGTTGACGATTGCCAGCCGCCTGGAGCGCGGCGAGGATCCACAAGTCGAAGCCGCCTGCGTCAAAGACCTGGGCACGCTGTTTGAACAAGCGCTACCCGAAGCCGCGCACGCCCTATTCGATATCGAACCCCGTGTCGGCAGTGGCTCCGAGGGTGCACAGGTACTGGCTTATCTCACACAAGTCACACCTTCCTTTTCTCTACGCGGTGGTACTCGCGAAATCCTGCGCGGCATCATCGCTCGCGGACTGGGAGCTAGATAATCATGGACGACATTCAATCCATGCTGCAAGACAGCGCGAACGCTTTGTTCAACGACATGGTCACGGCAGTTGCCCTCGAACGCGCGGAATCGGGTGAATTCCAGCAAGAGCTGTGGAACGCCGTCGTCAGCCAAGGGTTCACGTTGGCGATGTGTTCCGAGCAAAGAGGGGGCAGCGCCATGTCATGGGCACAGGTGTATCCGCTGCTGCACGCTGCCGGCCGATATGCGTTGCCTGTGCCATTAGCCGAGACGCTGTTGGCCAATTATCTTCTGGAAACAGCGGGATGTGCCGAGACCGATGGAGAAATGGTCATGACGATTGCGTCGGTACCCGTCGATGCCATCAAGCCCCTACACAATACGACAACCATCACAGCATCGCTGACGGACATTCCTTTCGCACATCAAGCTCAGCGCATCGTTCTGAACACCGAGATCCAAGGCGTGCCTTACATAGGATGGATAGACATGAGCAATACGCCAGGATCGAACACCTCTGCCCCACTCACGCAGACAGAATTGAATATCGCACGCGAGCCTCGTGACACCCTGCAATTACAAAACCTACCCATACAGGAATGGCGTGCGGCTCCTTGCCTCGGGCGTGCCGCCACCATGCGTTATGGCGCCATGCTGCGCGCAGCTCAAATGGCCGGAGCCATCGAGCGCATTCTGGATCAAACCGTCAATTACGCCAGCGAGCGCATTCAATTCGGCAGGCCTTTGGCGAAATTTCAAGCGATCCAGCATCACATTGCAGAACTGGGCTGCGAAGCCGCAGCCGTTGCTAGCGCAGCCGCCTACGCCTTTGAACGAGCCGATCACGGCACAGCGGATCTCGCTATTGCCGCGGCCAAAATCCGCGCTGGCCGGGCTGCAGGCAAAGCGGCGTCCTTGGCTCACGCGGTCCATGGCGCGATCGGCTTTACCTATGAGCACAGCCTGCAATATGCCACACGTCGCTTGTGGTCATGGCGCAGCGAATTCGGCTCGCAAGGCTGGTGGGCACTCAGATTAGGACAAGCAATATGTGCCGCCACGCCCGAATCGTGGTGGCCCATCGCGACGTCTGATGAATTCGCACTCAATCTCTAACTGGAGGCTATCGATGACAGATTTTCTGATAGAACAACGTGACGAGCACGGTATCGTCACCCTGACCATGAACCGCCCCGAACAACGCAATGCGTTGTCCGAAGAACACGAAATGTTGGAGTTTGTGCAAACCTGCCATCGTCTAGAACGCGATGACACGGTACGCGCTGTCGTGCTTACCGGTGCTGGGTCTGCGTTTTCTGCTGGCGGCAATGTCAAACACATGCGCGATAAGAAAAGCTTCTCTGCAGGATCACCGATACAGGTTTGCGATGCGTACCGCCGTGGTATCCAGCAAATCCCATTGGCGCTTTATCATCTGAATGTTCCAACGATTGCTGCCATCAACGGCCCTGCCATCGGTGCCGGCTTGGACCTGGCCTGCATGTGTGACATACGCATCGGGTCAGATAGTGCGCTGTTTGCGGCGAGCTTCATCAAGCTGGGCATAGTCCCTGCCGACGGCGGCGCCTGGCTACTGTCGCGCGTGCTAGGCGCGCCTAAAGCATTGGAACTGATGCTCACCGGAGATCGCATCAATGCTGATGAAGCCCAAAAAATCGGCCTAATCACACGCGTGGTCGCAAGCAATGATTTGCTTACCGAGGCGCATGCGCTCGCACGACGCGTTGCTCAACAACCGCCGCTGACGCTGCGCCTGACGAAGCGTTTGCTGCGAGAAAGCCAGTTTGCATCACTGCAATCGTCATTAGAACTTGCTGCGGCTTATCAGGCACTGGCCCACCATACAAAAGACCACGACGAAGCGGTAGCGGCATTTCTAGAAAAACGCTCGCCGAGCTATCACGCGCAATAAGAGCTCGCCGCCACAAAGACAAAACCCCTCGCAGCGCTAGCTGGAGGGGTTTTGAGGATAAGAGCCTGACGATGACCTACTTTCACAAACGAATGTTCACTATCATCGGCGCGAAGGCGTTTCACTGT
>NZ_CBCSIU010000022.1:0-68468 GCF_965139205.1 Bordetella muralis | reverse complement strand
CCCCAAGCCCGGTTTACACTTACCCCTCCCCCTCCGTATCTAAAACAAAGGTTTCCCAATGAGCACCACTACGCTCAAAACCCGCCTAACCGACGCCGTCAAAGAAGCCATGCGCGCCCGTGACGCCCAGCGCTTGTCCACGCTGCGTTTTCTCGTTGCCGCGGTCAAACAGAAAGAAGTCGACGAACGCAAAGAACTGAGCGATGCAGACATCACGGCGATCATCGAGAAGCAGGTAAAACAACGCCGCGAATCGATTGCCGCGTTCGAGCAAGCCGGCCGATTGGAAACCGCGGCACAGGAAACCGCCGAGCTGGATGTGCTGCGTGAATTCCTACCGCAAGCAGCCTCCCCCGAGGAAATCGCTGCGGCAGTGGACGCCGCCCTCGCAGAAGTCGCGGCACAGGGCCTGAGCGGCGGTGCTGCCATGGGCAAGGTCATGGCCATTCTCAAGCCCGCACTGGCCGGCAAAGCCGACATGTCCGAAGTATCGCAACAGGTCAAACAGCGCCTGAACGGCTGACCCTGTTCAGCAAGCCGCCTCGCCGAACAAATCCAGATCTGCCTGTCGGGCTTGTTCGGCAACATCCTCAAAATTGCTCATACCCACACCTGCCAAGCGATATCGGGTCGTGCCGGGCAAATCCACACGCAGGCAGAGCTGCTGAGCAACCATCGCGAGATCGTGGGCCGAGGTTGGCGCGCGCGTCAGTGTCAACGTGCGCGTCACGATACGAAAACGATCTGTCTTCAGCTTCAGGACTACCGTGCGGCCGATCGCGCCCTTTTTCAGTCCCTGATCCCAGACCTTGATCGCCAGACGCCCCAGCACCTCATCCAATGCCTCGATCGGCTGATCCACCATCAGCGTCGTTTCCGCCGATATCTGCTGCAATGGCGCATCAGGTTGCACAGCGCGATTGTCGATGCCTTGTGACAGCTCGTGCAATCGCACCCCATAGCGCCCAAAATGATGCTCGAGCTCGACCGCAGTAAAACGCGATAAATCGCCCACAGTCTGCACGCCCAGCGCGTCAAGCTTGCCCTGCATAACCTTGCCCACCCCAGGCACTTTGCGCACCGGCAACGGCTGCAGAAACGCGAGCACCTGCGATGGTTTGATCACGAACAGACCGTCGGGCTTATTCCAGTCAGAGGCAATTTTGGCCAGGAATTTATTGGGTGCAACGCCCGCAGAGGCCGTCAAACGCGTCTCCTGCAAGATCTCGCTGCGGATCACACGCGCAACCTCCGTCGCCGATGCCAGACCCAGCTTGTTTACCGTCACATCCAGATAAGCCTCATCCAACGACAACGGCTCGATCAAATCGGTATGGCGCGCAAAAACCTGTCGCACCTGGCGAGAGACTTCGCGATATCGATTGAAATCGGGCGGCACGTAAATGGCATTGGGGCAAAGCCGCTGCGCGCGGGCCACCGACATGGCCGAATGCACCCCGAACCGCCGCGCCTCGTACGAGGCCGCACAGACCACCGAACGCGGTCCTTCCCACGCAACGACCACGGGCAATCCGCGCAGCGATGGGTTATCGCGCTGCTCCACCGATGCATAAAACGCATCCATGTCTACATGTACGATCTTGCGCGAAAACGAAAGCATGACAAATGGAGATAACAATCTGCCGGGAAACCGGCATCACACTCGCGGCAACGCGCGGACCCGCTAATAAGCAGGTATCACGCTGGCTACCGCATGCGGATGACCACCGTGCGGACAAAATTACGCTAGTGCCCCCAGGCAAGCAGACCGATAATCGTCACGCCCGCCGGCAGCGCAATCAAAAAAAAGAATATTATGACGCGCTATCGCATCGCGCTTTTAACAATTTTGCTGATCTTCTCGTATCCATGACCACGCCTGCCACGACTGACTATTTTGGCCTGACGATTCCTTTGATGCACCTGATGGGTGTGATTCCAGAAAGCATCGGCCCTGGCCATGCGCGTACGCGACTGCCCTGGCGTGAGGATCTGACCAATAGCCGCGGCGATATTCATGGCGGTACGCTCATGAGCGTGCTCGATTTCACGCTCAGCGCCGCCGCTCGTGGTGGCGACCCCGAGCTGGGCATGGCCACCATCGACATGACCACCAGTTTCATGTCTCCCGGCAACAGCGACCTGGTCATCGAAGCCCGCTGTCTGCGCCTGGGCACATCGATCGCCTTCTGTGAAGGCGAAATCCTCAATGCCGAGGGTCAGATCGTCGCCAAAGCCTCGGCTACCTTCAAAGTCATCAAACGCCGGCCCGGCAGTGACTGACCAGCATGGCTGAGCGACGCGGCAAGCGGTGAAATGGCCTCATGCCAGCCCACCCGGCCTCTACCTCAGCATAGCCACGACCGCAGTCAAAACGACAGCGAATCATTCGCTGTCGCACTGCCTGCTGCCCTTATTTTCGGGACTTTTGCTCCGCAGGCGGATCCTTGGGCATATACGTCGTGCACGACGGTACCTGGTAAATCACCGCCGCACGCATGGCGCGGACAGCGTTCTCGTTCCAGATGCCGCGCCCCCACATCAGGATGTCCACCTGCGACTCACGATCGCCCTGGCCGGTGATTTTCACCCGCGCCACGTCGTCACCCGTAAACGGCGCCTCGACCCGCATCAATGCGCTGCGGCTCGCATCGTCCACCGTGCCATGCACGGTATACGCCCCGGTCCCGCGCAGGCACCGCTCGGCCTGCGCCGTCGCCGCCTCGTATGTCGAACGGTAATCCGACTGCACCGTCAAACTATCCGACGGCATATTTCCGCCCGATGAAATCCCGGTCGAGCAGCCCGCCAGGCCGGCCACGGCGAGCGCCGCCACTGCAATTCTGATCATGTTCACTCCAATAACCAGCCGCGATTATCCCGCAAACCAGCGCACACGTCCCACGGTTCGACGGAACCCTGCCCCCTATGGCATGATCAATAGGTAAACCCCGCCGGCCCGAATGCCGCCCAGGAGACCGATTTTGCCTCACACCACGCAGTTGCCCCAAAAATACCCCCTGAAAGACTTTTTCCGTAACCCCGACCGTGGCTATTTCCGCCTGGCCGACGACGGCAAGACACTCGGGTTCATGCAGCCTGTGGCGCTGGACGGTCAGCCGGCCCGCATGAATATTTTTGTGCAAGCCCTGCAAAACGCCCAGCCCGTGGGCGAACCGCGCAGATTGACCAGCGAAACCGCCCGCGATATCAGCAATTTCTTCTGGAAAGGCGACGACATCGTCCTGTATCAGAAAGATTTCGGCGGAGACGAAAATTTCCACGTCCTGGCCGTCAACGCGCAAACCGGTGTAGCCCACGACCTGACCCCCTACGAAAACGTCCGGGCCGGCATCGAAGACGATCTGCCCGACGATCCGGACCATGTCCTGATCAGCCACAACCAGCGCGATCCGCAGGTATTCGACGTCTATCGCGTCAACGTCCACACCGGCGCAGCAGTCCTCGTCGCGCAAAACCCCGGCAATGTCGTAGGCTGGCAAACCGATCACGCCGGTAAAGTCCGCGCGGCCATCACCAGTGATGGGCTGGACACGACCCTGCTCTATCGTGACGACGAGGCTGCGCCTTTCAAACCGCTGATCACCACCGACTACCGCACCACCGTCAGCCCGGCATTTTTCACCTTTGATGATCGCAAGTTCTACGCCCTGAGCAATCGTGGCCGCGACAAGCTGGCGCTAGTCATCATCGACCCGGCCACGCCCGATCACGAGGAACTGATATTCGCCACCGACGAGGTCGACCTCGATGCCGCCGGCTATTCCCGCAAGCGCCACGTCCTGACTGTCGCCGCCTATCAAACCGACAAACCGCGCCGTCACTATTTCGACGCGGAGACCGAGGCGCTATACCAGCAATTGGAAAACCTGCTGCCCGGCTACGACCTGGCCATCCAGGGGCTGAATCGCAATGAGGACACCTTCATCGTTGCGGCCTACAACGACCGCACGCCAGGCGCGCGCTATCTGTTCCAGACGGCAACGGGCGCGCTGCACAAGCTCGCGGATATCAACCCGTCCATTCCCGAGGCGGAGATGTCGCCGGTGCAGCCCATCCGCTACACCAGCCGCGACGGCCTGGAAATTCACGGCTATCTGACGCTGCCGGCCGGCCGCGACCCGAAAGGCCTGCCCTGCATCATCAATCCGCACGGCGGTCCGTGGGCGCGCGACGGGTGGGGCTACAACCCCGAGATCCAGTTTCTGGCTAACCGCGGATTCTGCGTCTTGCAGATGAATTTCCGTGGATCCACGGGCTATGGCCGCCATTTCTGGGAAGCCAGTTTCGGTCAATGGGGCCTGGCCATGCAGGACGACATCACTGACGGCGTACGCTGGCTCATCGACCAGGGTATTGCCGATCCCGCGCGCATCGGCATCTATGGCGGCAGCTACGGTGGCTATGCCACGCTCGCCGGCATCACCTTTACCCCCGATCTCTATGCCGCTGCGGTGGACTACGTGGGCGTGTCCAACCTGTTCACCTTCATGAACACCATCCCGCCCTATTGGAAACCCCTGTTGGCCAAAATGTACGACATGGTCGGCCACCCGGAGCACGATCAGGAACGCCTGGCGGCGACCTCGCCTGCGCTGCACGTCGATCGCATCCGGACACCGCTCTTGATCGCCCAGGGCGCCCAGGATCCGCGGGTCAACAAGGCCGAAAGCGATCAAGTGGTACAAGCGCTACGCGAACGTGGTGTCGAAGTGCAATACCTCGTCAAGGACAACGAGGGCCACGGTTTCCACAACGACGAGAACAAATTCGAGTTTTATGAGGCCATGGAGGCGTTTTTCGTCGCACATCTCAAACCCTGAATCATCCAAAACAGGGACGATCCCCGATAAAATAGTCTCAACACCGCCCCGCCCCGGGGCGAATAAATCGCCCTTTGCCACGATTGGTTACGGAAACCTAATCCGCCGAGGGCGTGTCTATCTGGTTCTGGCCTAGAATCAGCAGCAAATGAATACCCCTGAAAAATCGAATTCGGCCCCCCGTCGGGGCATCAAGCAGTTTCTGCGCAAACGTATCGTGGCCCAGGCGGCAGTCGGCGTGGCGGGCCTGGGCGTGTGCGGCGCGGTGCTTGTGGGCCTCGCCGTCGCGCTGACCTGGCCCAATCTGCCGCCGCTGCACGCCATGACCGACTACCGGCCCAGCGTGCCGCTGCGTATTTACACCGCCGATCACGTCCTGATCGGCGAATTTGGCCAGGAACACCGCAACGTCGTGCCCTTTGACGACATTCCGCTGGTGATGAAACAAGCCATGCTGGCTGCCGAGGACGACGACTTCTACTCCCACGGCGGTATCGATTGGATGGGTATGGCGCGCGCCATGCTGACCAATCTGGTCCATATGTCGAAAAGCCAGGGCGCCAGCACCATCACCATGCAGGCCGCGCGCAATTTCTATCTGTCGTCCGACAAGACCTATCTGCGCAAATTCTACGAGCTGCTGCTGACCTTCAAGATTGAATCCGAGCTGACCAAGGACCAGATCCTGGAGCTCTACATGAACCAGATTTACCTGGGTCACCGCGCTTATGGCTTCGAGGCCGCCTCGCGCACGTATCTGGGCAAGCCGCTGGCGGAAGTCACCCCGGCCGAGGCCGCCTTGTTGGCAGGGATTCCCAAAGCCCCCTCGCGCTCCAACCCCATCACGAACCTCGATCGCGCCGTCGTCCGTCAACATTACGTGCTGGGACGGATGCAAGCGCTGGGCTATCTGACCCCGGAACAAGCCCAAGCTGCCCGCGAGCAGCCGCTGCAGATTCGCGGCGGCGCAGGCGACCAAAGCGGCGACTTCACAGTCCACGGCGAATATCCGGCGGAACTGGTGCGCCAGATCATGTACGGCCTGTTCCAGGACGGCACATACACACGCGGCATCGATGTCTACACGACCATCGACTCAAAAGCCCAACAGGCGGCCTATCAGGCCGTGCGCATGGGCGTCCTGGACTACACCCGCCGCGCCGCGTACCCGGGCCCCGAAGACCAGATCGACCTGCCCGCCGGCATCGAACAGGATCCGCAAGCCTTCGAAGAAATCCTCGATGGCGTCCAAGACGAAACGCCCGACAGCAGCGATCTGCTGACCGCCGTGGTGCTTTCGGCCAGTCCCACCGAGGTCAAAGTGGCGCGCAGCGCCAAAGAGATCATCACCATCTCCGATAAAAAGGCCCTGGCCATCGTGGCGCGGGCCCTCAATCCGCAGGCCAGCGAAACGCAGCGCATTCAGCGCGGCTCGGTCGTGCGTCTGCATAAAAACGGTGATCAATGGGAAATCCTGAATATGCCGACGCTGCAAGCCGCGTTGGTCTCGTTGGCCCCGAAAGACGGCGCCATCCGCGCCCTGATCGGCGGCTTCGATTTCTATAGCGGCAGCTTCAACCGTGCAACGCAGGCATGGCGCCAGCCTGGCTCGACCATCAAGCCGTTCATCTACGCGGCCTCGCTCGAGCGCGGTATGACGCCCGCCACGCAGATATCGGATCAGCCCTTTACGCTGTCGGTAGAACAGACCGGCTCTCGTCCCTGGACGCCCAAGAACGACGGAAATGACTATCAGCCGATGCAAACCATGCGCCAGGGCCTGTATCGGTCCAAAAACATGGTGTCCATCCGCATCCTGCAGGCCATCACGCCGCAATACGCCCAGGATTACCTGACGCGTTTCGGATTCCAGAAAGATCGTTGGCCTGCGGTATTGCCGATGGCCTTGGGCGCAGGCGGCGCAACGCCATTGCAGGTCGCTGACGCCTATGCAGTCTTCGCCAATGGCGGATACCACGTGCCGCCCTATCTGATCGACAAAGTCATGGACCGCTCGGGCAATGTCCTGATGCAGGCCCAACCGGTCGTAGCGGGCGACGAGGCCGCTCGCACCATCGATCCGCGTACCGCGTGGGTCATGGACGACATGTTGCGTGGCGTGGCCACCAGCGGCACGGCGGCGCGTGCCAAGCGCACACTCAAACGCAGCGACGTCGCGGGCAAGACCGGCACCACCAATGACGCGGTCGACGTCTGGTTTGCAGGCTACACCCCAGCACTGGCCACCGCCGTCTGGATGGGCTTCGATCAACCGCAGTCGCTGGGCACCAATGCGTTCGGCAGCGGCCTGGCGCTGTCGACCTGGCTGGACTACATGCAGCCCGTGCTCAAAGGCGTGCCCGAACAACCACAGCGCCCCCGTCCCGACGGCTTGCTGGTCGATAACGGCGAATACTATTACTCGGAATTCCCGCCCGGCCAGGCTATCGCTTCGCTGGATCTGCCCACCGGCGATCAGTTGACCGACTTCCTCAATAACATGCGGCCCAGCGATGGCGCCCCGACGCAAGTGCGTCCGCTGAACGCCCCCGGCGGCGGCAGCCTGCCTGCTCCGGCGAGCCCGGCTGCGCCGCTGAGCCAGGGGAATCTGCCCATGCCGGGTGCTCCGGTCGTGGCAACCCCCAGCCCGTCCCCGGCCCCCCGGCAAACCGGTCCTGACACAGTGGGCTCGACCGCCAACCGCGCACCAGTCACGCCTGGCGGCACCTCGTCAGGCCAACACGATGCCGCACTGGCCATTCCCATTCCGCTGGCTCCGCCACCGGCAAATCCCCAGCCTGCCACAGGATATTGATAGGAATAAATATTATTCGTGATATCGTTGCGAACTAGGTCAACTCTGTTCCGCAACGACCATGACTGCCGCCACCACGATCAAAACCTGGTATCTGGTCCATAAATGGACCAGCCTTGTCTGTACTGTATTCCTGCTGATCATCTGCCTGACCGGGCTGCCGCTGATTTTTCATCACGAAATCGAGCACCTGTTCGACGAAGGCAAACCCGTCGCGACCTTGCCCGAGGGCACGCCGCCCGCCAGCCTGGACAAAATCGTCGCCACGGCCAAGGCGTTATATCCTGACGAGTACGTCGACTACGTCTATCTGGACGATCACGAGCCCCAGGTCTACGTAGGCTTTGCCCCCGAGCTGGGCACTGCGGTAGAAAAAGGCCACGCCGTGCGTGTCGATCTGCGCACCGCCGAAGTCCTGCATGATGCGCCGCCCTATTCCGAGGATCGTTTCTCGTTCATGGGCATCATGCTGGCGCTGCACGTAGACCTGTTCGCGGGGCTGCCTGGCGAATTGTTCCTGGGATTCATGGGCCTGCTTTTCGTGGTCGCCATCGTCTCAGGCGTCGTCCTCTACGGCCCCTTTATGAAAAAAGTGGAGTTCGGCACCGTACGTGCCGCACGCTCGACTCGCCTGAAATGGCTGGATCTGCATAATCTATTGGGTATCGTCACGCTCGTCTGGGCCTTTGTCGTCGGCGTGACGGGCGTGATCAATGAACTGTCCACGCCCCTGTTCCGTATGTGGCAAGCCTCCGAACTGCCGCGCATTCTGGAGCCCTATCAGGGCCGCAGCGTGCCCAAGGACCTGGCCTCTGTGCAAAACGCCGCCGACACGGCAATCAAAGCCCTGCCAGGACGCGAAGTCTCGTTCATCGCCTATCCCGGCAATGCCTACGGCAGCCCGCATCATTATATTGTCTGGCTAAAGGGCGACACCCCTCTGACCTCGAAACTGAATACGCCCGTGCTGGTGGACGGCGTCAGCGGTGATCTCAGCGCCGTGGCGCGCATGCCTTGGTACCTGACGGCCCTCGAAGTCTCGCGCCCCCTGCACTTTGGCGACTATGGCGGCATGCCGCTGAAAATTTTGTGGACCCTGCTCGACCTCATCACCATCGTGGTGCTGGGTAGCGGCCTGTATCTCTGGATCGCTCGCCGCAAGGCAAACAACGCTCGCATCGCAGAGCTCGTCCGGCGTCATCAACAACTCAAACCGCAACAAACCCCCGCATGAGTTCACGCAGCCGCTTTTTATTCGTATGGGGTGCGCCCATTGTGCTGGGCGTGCTCAGCGTCTTCGGACTGCTGGCGGCCCTGCTGGGTACCGGCCTATGGCACTGGGCCTCGTGGATCTCGCTCGCGATTCTACTGGTGGTCATCGTCAAGTACTGGTGCTTCCCGGCAAACCCAGCGGGCTCGACTGCCCGGCGCTGAGATCGGCGTGGCCTGTCCAGGCCACCCGCTACGCCCCCCAATGGCCACTGTAAAACCCGGTTCTCCCGCTTCTCCGCCTCGCGGCGGCCTGAGCACGCTGCGCACCTTGCTGCCCTATTTGTGGCCCAAAGACCGGCCGGGGCTCAAGGTGCGCGTGGTCGTCGCCATGCTCTGCCTGCTGGCGGCCAAACTCGCCATCGTCTATGTGCCGATGCTCTATGCATCGGCCATCGATGAACTCAGCAAAAATACGGCGGGTGCCGCTGTCGTCGTCCCGGTGGGCCTTATTCTGGCCTACGGTGCCGCTCGCGTGCTGTCCCTGCTGTTCTCCGAGTTACGCGATGCCGTGTTTGCCCGCGTCGGCCAGCATGCGATCCGCGCCGTGGGTTTGCAGATTTTTCGCCATCTTCATGCTCTCTCGCTACGCTTTCATCTGTCGCGGCAGACAGGGGGACTGACACGTGTCATCGAGCGAGGCACCAAGGGCATCCAGACCCTGCTGTCTTTCACGCTATTCAACATCCTGCCCACCTTTTTCGAGATTGCGCTGGTCTGCGGGGTGCTCTGGAAACTCTTTGATATCTGGCTCGCGACAGCAACTATCGTGACGATCGTGCTGTACCTGGCCTATACCTTGGTCGTGACCGAATGGCGCACCAAGTTCCGCCGCTTGATGAACGAAACGGATTCCGAGGCCAACACCAAATCTGTCGAAAGCCTGCTGAACTACGAAACCGTCAAATATTTCGGCAATGAGGAACACGAAGCTCGCCGCTACGATGCATCGCTGACACGCTACGAACAGGCTGCCGTGCGTAGCCAAGTCAGTCTCTCCATTCTGAATGTCGGCCAGGCGGCCATCATTTCCGTGGGGCTGACACTTGTCATGTGGATGGCGGCACGCGGCATTGCCGACGGCCGCTACACGCTGGGCGACTTCGTATTGGTCAATACCTATCTATTGCAATTGTATGGTCCGCTGAACTTCTTTGGCTTTGTCTATCGCGAAATCAAACAGTCGCTTATCGACATGGAGCGCATGTTCGAGCTCCTGGATCAACATCGCGAGATCAGCGATCCACCCGACGCTGGCACATTGCAGTTGTCTGGGGCCCGTATCGAGTTTCGCGACGTCGCGTTTGGCTACGATCCGCGCCGCCCGATTTTGCAAGGCGTCAGCTTTACGATTCCCGCTGGCCGTACGCTGGCAGTGGTGGGCACGTCCGGAGCCGGAAAATCGACGTTGGCCCGACTGCTATTCCGCTTTTATGATGCGCAGGCAGGTGCCATTCTGATTGACGGGCAAGACATTCGAGAGGTCACACAAAGCAGCTTGCGCGCAGCGATTGGCGTCGTGCCGCAAGATACCGTGCTGTTTAACGACACGATTCACTACAACATTGCTTATGGCCGTCCCGATGCAACCGAGGCGGACGTTCATGCCGCAGGCCGCTTGGCACATATTCACGAACTGATCATGGCTATGCCGGACGGTTATCAAACGCTGGTGGGCGAACGCGGCTTGAAATTGTCGGGGGGTGAGAAACAACGCGTCGCGATCGCGCGCACCTTGCTGAAAAATCCCTCGATCTTTCTCTTTGACGAGGCGACCAGTGCACTGGATACGCATACCGAGCGGGAAATACAGGCCAACTTACGTGAGGTCAGCCAGGGACGTACTACGCTGATCATTGCGCATCGGCTGTCTACGGTCGCCGATGCCGACGAGATCATTGTGTTGAGCGATGGGCAGATTGTGGAGCAAGGCCACCATACGGCGCTGCTCATGCGCGATGGGATCTATGCAGCCATGTGGCGCAGACAGCAGGCCCAAGGAAGCAGCGCCGCCGTGGAGGATGTTGATCGAGGCGGTGATGCAGACGATGACTCGGCAGAGTCAGGTAACCCGATGCGCCAGTGACTGTAGATTCGCCAAAGGCAAAAACGCAGCGCCTCTTTCACGATAATCCGAACGCGAAATGGGTCGGGACCGCAATCGTGCTCGATCGCGTCAAGACCACACTGCATGCCCCTGTCAGGGTGCCAGCTTGAATCCGAGATCAGTGCCCCATTTGTCGGTCTCGCGCAGCCACTTGGCCCCGCAAGCCAGGCAGCGGAAACGATCCTCGCGACTGCCCTCTCGCCCCCTTTGGGTAGAGTATATGAAGCCCTGATGCCCCAACTCACCGTGGGGTTCTGTTCCCGGTACGCTTGGCATGATTGCCTGGCACGCTGGACACATGATGCTCATGACCAATCTCTGAACGATAATTGGCAAATTGTAAGTGATTACACCAATTATTGACATCTCATTCGTGATTGGACCCCGGAGATCCTGCCCTGGCGGCTGTTTTTGCGGCAAAAAAACCTCATTGTTGTAGCGTCCCCATCGACAGCCGACGCCAAACTCGTAACATCCCCTGCCCCTCAAACGGTAGGCAATGCCGCGTAACACGTAGCCAAGTGATAAGGCGTTGACGAGGGCATATCCGCCCGTGCGAGCCGGCCGCTGCCGTCCAGACATTCGCGCCAGCCACCCGGATGCAGAAAGCGGCTCTGGAACTGCTGCAACTGCCGCGTCAATTCGGCCCATTCTCCCGACGCTGCCAGATAACGCGCATACTCGGCCTGCGCCCAGATGCGTTCCGTCGGGTCCTTGATGCGGCCATCCTCGTACAGCGCGGCGCACACGCCAGCGGTCCTGACTGCGACCCCTTGCTCTCGTGCCCAGGCGCAACCGCGCGGCAGCATCAGGGGCAGTTCCAGATCGGCAAACACGGCCGGTGCACTATTGAGCAAAACAAACCATTCAAACTGATGTCCGGGCTCTATGTGATTGTCGGCTTGCCCGGACGGCGCTTCAGTAATACACAAGGTCGGCGCATGCAAAAAAGTATCCGCAACACTTTGCGCCAGGCCGCGCAACGTCTGCGCAAACCAGGCGGGCTCCGCCACGCGCGACGCTGCCAGATAGGCTTCGGTCAGATGCATGACGGGATTTTGCGCCGGGCCGGCCAGCGCTTGCTGCCAATCCGCTGACATCGACGCGTGATAGCGGCCATCCTCACGTCGAAATCGCGCTTCGATCTGTTGCGCCGTTTGCAGCATCGCTTGTCTGGCCTCGGCCCGATGCGAGCGCTCGAAATACGCGGCGCATGCAAACACCACAAACGCGTGTGTATACAGGTCCTGTGCATCATCCAACGGCAGTCCCTCGACATCGATGCTATAGCGCCATCCGCCATGCACGTCATCGCGGAAATGCCGCAGCAGCGCATCGAATAGACGATCCGCGTGATGCGCATACGCCGCACCCGGGGCACATGCATAGACATACAACTGACGCGCGCACGCCATCGCACGATAGCGCTGCACGGGCAACGGCAGTCCGGTATCGCCGGCCAATGCCTCGTAAGGCAGATCCATGCGTTCGTTAAAGCCGCGGCCTGCCCACAAGGGCAAAATCACATCATTGAAATGCTGTCGCAGCGCCTGAACGGTGCGCGCGAGATCAGTAGGGACAGAAATAGCCATCGGGACATGGCGCGCAATCAGCGCGCGCCGAAAATGACGAAGTAACGACGATAACCCGAATCATGCTACCACCAGAACCGGCGTCGTTCCGACCTCATTCGGCGCGCGCGACCTGCATCAAGTTTTCACCTACCCATGTTAGCGAACGATGTTTTCCTCGACCCAGTTTTGGGCGAAGATCTCTGCGCGGTCACGCGCCTCGTGCAATGAAGAACAAACACCTAGATAGGAAAAGGCGGCATCGACTTCGGTGCCTCCCTCAGCCGTTACCGTCAGCAGTACGCCGTACCCGCCGGTATCCATGGCTGCTGTGGATACGTCGATCAGCACTTCCTGGTCTTGATGCTGCATGGCTTCCTCCCAGTCGGTTATCCAAACGCGTGAATCCACGCGCAACAGAGAGCGGGATCCAATGCAGATGCAAGTTGGACACGTCTTTGTCACGCAAGTTCATCTTACCCACTAGTTGTCGGCCGCGATACTCAAACCATGTCGCAAACGTGACCAAATCCCCTGGGACATTCCCTAGTTCTGCAGCCGAAAAATGCAAAGCATTGCAAAGTGCACGCGCGCACTATCCGAGATGTATTGCGCCGGGGGATTCCATGCGTAGCGCCAGACGCCCTTTGTCGGTCAGGATCACCTTGCCCTGATCGGTTTCTTTTATGCACAGCAGAATCAACAAACCCTCGGCGACATGTGACGGAATTTGATCTCGAGATACCCCTGCCTCCTCACCATCCGAGATGAATTGTAACCATTGGGCTAATTCGCCTTGTTGAACGTTGATACGCGGCATAACGGGTGTCCGAATAGATGTGCAAAACCGGAGGCTACGATAGCATGCGCCCCGCTGCGCCGAGCCGGAACCCGGCCAGAATGCGTTGTTGCCTTTGCGCCAAAAAAGGCCCCCACGCTGCGCCTTCGGCTTGCTGCCCCCCAAGGGGGCGTTTTTGTTTTGGGGCGGCCCGGCAACAGAAGATTTCCCGCGCTGGAAACAATTTAGTGCTTGCATCCGCAAAATCGCAGCGCTACATTGAATTCACCAAGTGTTCTGATACCCAATGCGTACGAAGCTTGGTAGGAGCGCCCCAGACTCATCTCGAGCTGGGGCGCTCTTCATTGGGCTGACGCTACGGCAGCGCTGTGTAGTGCATGGAGCAGGCTTCCTGCGCAGGCGTTAGGAATCAATGACTACGGTATTGCCGTGGGTAATCGTGCCGATTTCTTTTCCGTGCCGGCAGAGAATCTGCAAGCCGCCGTGACCGGATTTCCACCACGCAGCTGGGTGATCAAAACCGGACGTGTAGTGGCTCGCAATGGGCAGATAATGCCTGGACGCAGGCGTCTTCGTCTCGGTCGCGATCGCACCGACAAAATCGGACTGATCCCATATGACAAAGCCCCTCCAATCACCCTGGCACGCATGCTACCGAGCCCGCTCCCACGCTTTGAAGATACGGGGCTTTGCCAACCTCAGGAATTTTTTCCATGCACGTGGGATACCGTTGTTCCGCCATTGAGACACGGCCCCCGTTGTCAGGTCGCACAGACGCGCAACTTCACTGGTGCCGCCCAGCGCGTCAATTAAGTCACCATCAGTTTTCTGTTCATCCATGTTTAAATTTTAGTTGACTAATAGCGTATTAGCAACCAAATCACAGCCAACTAAGATTGAATTTGTTTAGCCTACTAAGATGTTGCTGTTCAAAGACCGCATTCAAACTGCCTTCAATGAGGAAAACCACCGCCGCAAAGCGGAGGAAGCACCGCGTCTGACAAAAACCGATTTGTGGAAGGCGGCAGGTATGACTTCTGCAGCTGCCACGTTCTGGTTTGACGGCTCTAATGGTGCAGACATGGACACCTGCATGAAGATCGCACCATTGATGCGCGTGAGTGCAAAATGGTTGTTTGACGGCACGAAACCCAAACATATAGATCCTCCGCCTCCTGTCGCCGACGATCACACACCGATCCGGGTGGTGGATGCCAAGGCGTCGGCCGGCAAGGGCAAACTCGTCTTTTCGGATGATGCCGCCAAGACGCTGATGTTTCGGCGCGACTGGCTGACAAAACACGACGCCATCCCTGAAGAAACCCTCGCCTTTCACGTTGACGGCACGTCCATGTTGGACCTGCATATCATCGACGGCGCAGTTGTTCTGGCAAATCAAAAAAAAACCGACCCCATATCCAAAAAAGTCTACGTGCTGTGGCTGGACGGCCACTTGTACGTCAAGCAATTGATCAAACAAAAAGGTGTCTGGTACGCCAGATCCCACAACGCCACGCAAGCCGACGACTACCCGGATATCCAGATTGAACCCGACGACCGTATCGTCGGCCGGGTGTTTTGGTGCGGGTTTGATCTGTAGAACATCGGCTCGATAAGTTCACGCGGTGCCCACTATTATCGCGGCTATACATCTGTCTGACGACTCCCGCAAGATCGAAACCCCCTCCCAAGACGGCAGGATTGGTCTGATTCAATCGACTACTCGTTAAGCATCTCGTTGCATCCTTCGGACGCGCAGGTAGTCACCGCGAGCGGTAACAAATATAGCGACATGTACACCTTTAGACGTAGGCGCGCGTCCAGCGATCGGAAATAATGAATTTTCATCACTGCCAGGGTTTTAACTCCATGCGTTTTCCGCCTCTCCGCCTCAAATCCACCCAATATTCGTCAGTCGCTGGGCGGGCGGGCTTGCTGGCCTCTGTCGTGCTGCTGGCAGCTTGTGCGCCTACCCCGACCATCGACGAGCGCGATTCCTTTACGCAGGAAACCACCTATTCCCATCGCTTCGCAGGCACGTCCAGCCAAGCGGCGTGCGAAGCCGGACGGCGCGCACTGCTGGGCCAGGGATACATCATCGACAAAGCCGAACCCAACCAGGTCAGCGGGCACAAGAACTACCAGGATAAAGAAAACGACAATCAACATGGACAGATTCTGTTCAACGTAAATTGCACGACGAGCGGTTCCGGCGAGGCCACGGTATATGCCAACGCGCTGCGTGAGCTGTATACGATGAAGCGGTCGAGCAATTCGGCCAGCGTGGGCCTGAGCGTGCTGGGTTCGGTGTCCATGCCACTGGGCGCGAGCGACGATTCGCTGGTGAAAACGTCCAGCGAAACCATCTCGCGTGGCGTGTTCTACGAAGGATTCTTTCAACAATTGGAACAGAATCTGACGTCAGCAAAAGCTGCAATCGATTCGGGCACAACGCCCGGACAGAATCCCAAAGCGGCTGGTGCAGCTGCGAAGCAGCAGATAGACAAACCAGGTCTGCGTGTTACGCCGCCCCAAACAGCCCCAACGCAAACGAACGCCCCCGCTCCGACACAGCCGGCAAAACCCGCGGCCCCGACGCCGTCCACATCATCGCCATTGCCATCGGCCACAACGCCTGTCGATACCAATGCAGTCGAACCTGCTAAATCCGGCGCAACCAGCCCGTCTGCGCAGCCTGCGCCCACGGATGCTTCGACGGCTCCGGCGTCGGGCACTGGCAGTGGCAACTGACCACACTCACATGTGATCGTTGCGTACGTCCAAGGCGTCGCGCAATCCGTCGCCAATGAAGTTGAAGCTGGTAACCGCCATCGTGATCATTATCCCCGGCACGATGGCCAGCCAAGGCGCACTGGCCAGATATTGTTGCGCTCCGTTCAGCATGTTGCCCCAACTCGGCAACGGCGGCTGGATCCCGTAGCCGAGAAAACTGACATAGGCTTCAAGCAAGATCGCACGCGCCACGGTGAGCGTCGCGGCCACAATAATCGGCCCCACGACGTTGGGCAGGATCTCGCGAAACATGATGTGGGTGCCGCTCAAGCCCAGCATCCGCCCCGCCTGCACGAATTCCCGCTCACGCAGCGAACGCACCTCGGCTTCGACAATGCGCGCAACTTCCATCCAACTGGTGATCGCTATGATCACCGTGATCATGGTCGGGCTGGGCTTTAACAACGCGGCGAGCGCCAGCACGAGAAAGATCGACGGGAATGCCAAAAAAGCATCGACCATCCGCATCAACGCGGCCCCTACCCGGCCGCCACGATAGCCTGCGATCACGCCCACGGCCGTGCCGATAATCGTAGACAGCACCATTGCGGAGAATCCCACCAGCAGCGAGATTCGTCCGGCCTCCAATAAACGGGCCGTCTGATCGCGTCCCAGC
This sequence comes from Bordetella muralis, assembly GCF_965139205.1. Lineage (GTDB taxonomy): Bacteria > Pseudomonadota > Gammaproteobacteria > Burkholderiales > Burkholderiaceae_B > Bordetella_A > Bordetella_A muralis. The sequence goes on along the minus strand of NZ_CBCSIU010000022.1, from coordinate 51,654 downwards.
GGGTCGGTGCCCAGAAAATGCAGCCCCGAAAAAGGTGGTGCGAAACGCGCGCGTAGATCGACATAGAGCGAGTCATACGGCAATAACAGAGGCCCCACGATGCAGGCCAGGACCAACACCGTAATCATTACCATGCCCACCAACGCCAGCCGGTGACGCGCGAACCTGCGCACGGCTCGGCTCTGCCACCAATGGGTACGGTCTGAGGGGACTGCGATAGTAGTCATGACAAGGTCCTGAGCGGATGGGTTCAGCTAAGCCGGATACGCGGGTCAACCGTCGCGACAATAATGTCGGCGATGAGGTTTCCAAGCAGGGTCAAAAAGGCGGACAGCATCAGCAGCCCCATGATGACCGGATAATCGCTATAACCAAGGCTATCGAGAAACAAGCGCCCCATACCGGGCCAGGTGAACACCGTCTCCGTCACCAACGCGCCTCCCAGAATCGTGGGCAATTGCATCCCCGCCAACGTAATCATGGGAAGCAAGGCATTGCCCACCACGTGCTTCATCAGAACGCGGCGCTCCGGTACCCCCTTGGCCCGAGCGGTTTTAATGAAATCCTGATTGATCACGTCCAGCGTGGCCGATCGCATGTAGCGGCTCCACGTGGCGACATGCACCAGAGACAGCACGAGGCTCGGCAACACCAGGTGATGCAGGTAATTCAACCACGACTGATCCCCGATGGTGTACATATTGCCCGCGGGCACCCACCCGAGTTTCAGCGAAAATAGATAAATCCCGACCAAGCCGAACCAAAAGGTCGGGATCGACAATGCCACCATGGCGCCGATGGTCGCAACATAATCAAAGCCCGAATAGCGGTGCGTCGCCCCGCGGATACCGATCCATGTGCCAATGGCAATGGAAATGGCGGTCGACGTTCCCATCAGCAACAGCGTCGCAGGTAAATGGCGCGCGATGACTTGCAGAACCGGCGTGCCATCACGATAAGAGCGCCCCCAGTCGCCCTGCAGCATCTGCCAAGCCCAATCGAGATACCGCAGCGGCAAAGGCTGATCCAGGCCCAGCTGGCGCGTCAGGCGATCGATATCCGCCTGCGTCATACTCGCATCGAGCGCGAATTGCGACAGCGGGCCACCAGGGATCATATTCAGCACCCCAAAGCCGATGATCGACACGATCAACAGCAAAATGATGCTTTGCCACAAACGATTAAGCAGAAATCCGGCCATTCATCCCTCACGACGGATTACAAAAGACGCACTACCAGGAGCCTCATCAAGCGCCCCGAAACCACCCAGCCGCATGCCAGGACTCGGTACGCGTATTGCTATTGCTGGCCGTACCCTGGATATCGGATTTCCGTCCCCGGACCACGTTTTCGGAGAAGAGCGGCAGAAAAGGCAGATCGGCACGCACCTGCGCCTGGATTTCCTTGTAGATCTCAATGCGGCGCTTCTGATCAAAGGTGCGGGCGCCCTCTTCCAGCAATTTGTCTACACGCGGATTACTGTATTGCGCCGTATTGGAGCCGCGCCCGCCCTTGGCGCGGATCGCACCCGTATGGAACCGGTTGAATACATCGGGATCGGAGCCCACCAGATAATTGATTCCCACCACGACGGAGTCATATTGCGACAGCGTCCAGAAATCTCCCCAGATCACAGCCGCCGGCAGATTCGAGATCTTCATCTCGATGCCGATTTCCTTCATGGTCTGCTGGACGAACTGCTGCAGTTGTTCGCGCAGGTGATTGCCCGATGTGGTGGAGCAACTGAAGGCGAGCCGTACGCCGTTCTTGGCACGAATGCCATCCGAGCCTTTTACCCAGCCGGCATCATCGAGCAGCTTGCGGGCTTTATCGAGACTGAATTCGTGTTTGGGCAAATCATGGTTGTAGTAGACCGAACCGCGCGGCATATAAGACTCGACGGGTTCGGGCAAGCCATAGTACAGCGCGTCGATGATCGCTTGTTTATCGATGGCGGCATAGATCGCCTGGCGAACGGCGAGCTCCTTGAATACCGGGCGTTCCAGATTGAGATAGATCTGCTCAACGGTGGGCGCTGGTTGCAGTTCAACGACCCTGTTTTTCAGCGTTTTGGCCTCTGCGTAGTTATCGGGCGTGATGTATTGACGTCCCACCAGATCAATATCGCCGCTCTTGAACTGCGTATACAACACCGTCAGATCGGGGATGTATTTGAATACCAGCTGCTCGATGTAGGGCCCTTCGCCGTGGTAGTTGGCATTAGCGACCAACTCGACGTGGTCGCCTGCGACGCGACGGCCCCATTTGAACGCGCCAGTGCCGATCGGGGCTTGGTTGAATGCAGCCGTGTTCTTGTCGGCCTCTTTCTCCAGCACATGCTTGGGAACGATAAACGTCTCTGTCAGGAACGACATATACGGAGCGAAAGGCTCTTTCATCTTCCAGGTCAATTCGGTCGGAGAGACGACGGTAATGTCCTGCACGAGATTGTGCCCAGCGGTGCGCCAACTGCGGAATTTCGGATCGACGATCAGCTCGAGGGTGAATTTGACATCCTCGGCTGTCATGGGCGTGCCGTCATGCCACTTCACATCGTCGCGCAGCTTCACTCGCCATTGCAGACCATCGGCAGACAGCCCACCGTTTTCCTGGCTCGGCACCTCTGTCGCGAGGTTGGGCACAATCGAGCCATCCGGCATGGTGCGAAACAGCGCGTCGAACACCGAAAAATGCAGACCATCATCGACTTCGATCTTCAACATCAACGGATTGAACACCGTTGGCTCTTGCGACAGTCCAACGATGACTCGCCCTGTCGGCGCGGCAGGCGGCGTCTGGGCAAAAGCAGGCTTGCCCAGCAGATTCGTTGCAAACAAACCCGTCGCGCCAGCAAGCCCCATCAGTTTCAGGGCGGAACGACGGCTCATCGAGGTGGTTGTGTCAGTCATTGGAATTCCTCCGTGGGAATACGGCATGGTTAGCGCTGAAGTCTTCAGTGACCGGCTCCCGCTGGCCCGGCTCCTGGCCCGGAATGGCAGCCACCAACTCGCGGGTATAGGCAGATTGGGGATTGAGAAAGATCTGCGAGGGTGGTCCCATCTCGACGATCTTGCCCCTCTGCATCACGACGATCTCGTCGCAAATCTGACTGGCGACGCGCAAATCATGGGTGATAAAAACCATCGATACGCCGGTCTCGCGTTGCACTTGATCGAGCAACATCAGGATTTGCGCCTGAATCGACACATCGAGTGCCGAGACGGACTCATCGGCCACCAGCAGCTTGGGTTTGAACATCAACGCGCGGGCGATGCCGATACGTTGACGCTGACCGCCAGAAAATTCATGCGGATAACGCTCGAAAGCTCCCGCATCCAGGCCTACGTGCGACAACAGCGCTTTGGCTTGTTCGCGGGCCTGCGCGACGGGCATGCCATACGCGACCGGTCCGACGGTCAGGATATGTGCAACGGTCGAACGCGGATTGAGCGACGCGAAAGGATCCTGAAAAATCATCTGGATCTTTGGGCGCATCGCACGAAACTTGTCCTCGCTCATCGGGGCGATATCCGCGCCCTCAAAGAAGATCCGGCCGCTATCGCTGTCCATCAGCTTGATCAGCAACCGCCCAAGCGAGGTTTTCCCCGAACCGCTTTCTCCCACGACGCCAAGCGTGCGACCGGGTTTCAGCTCAAAAGAGACATCGTCGACGGCCTTGACGATGCGTTCACTGCGCAGCAGACGGCTGCCACTGCGATAGGTCTTGACCAGATTCTCGACTTTCAGAATCGGCGTTTCGGCCGTGCGCGACAGCACGCGGTCGGTCCCGGTCAGATGCGGGACGGCGGCGATCAAACGCTGGGTGTAGGGGTGCTCTGGAGTCTTTAGCACCCGGTCTGCAGGCCCTTGCTCGACGATTTTTCCCTTTTCCATCACCACCACGCTATCGGCGATCTCTGCAACCACACCGAAGTCATGGGTGATGAACATCACACTCATCCCTTTGCGACGCTGGATATCGCGGATCAGGTCCAGGATCTGCGCCTGCGTGGTCACATCGAGTGCAGTCGTCGGCTCGTCCGCGATCAGGATGGCGGGCTCCAGCGCCAGTGCGATCGCGATCATCACCCGTTGCCGTTGTCCGCCGGACAGACGGAACGGATACTGGTGAAACATCAACGCCGGGTCTGGCAAACCGACCTCGGTCAACAGTTTGAGGGCGCGCTCCTTGCGACTATCCGCGGTGCCCACGGCGTGAGCCATCAGGGCCTCGGTAATTTGCTCGCCTACCGTCATCAGAGGGTTCAATGCCGACAGCGGATCCTGAAAAATCATGGAAACCACGCGGCCACGCAAGTCGCGCAACCGCTCGGGTGCGGCATCGATGATCTCGGTATCACCCAGCAGGATCGAACCCTCAGTGACACGAATCACCCTGGGCAGCAAGCCCATGATGGCATTGGCGGTAACGGACTTGCCGGAGCCCGATTCCCCGATGATGCAAAGAATCTGTCCTTTCAGTAGATCGAATGAAATGTCGTCCACGGCATGAGCGCGTTCCATGCCAGCGGGCAGACTGACGGTCAGATTGCGCACCGAAAGTGTCGCCTCAGAGGCTGCTGTACTGCTTGCCGGTATAGAAGCCACAAATCCCCCTACCCTGTAGTGATAGTGATGGCGTGTTAGTAAAAATTTAGGATATATTGAAAATCTGGTAGATATCTTCATTATCTTGCTAAACGCTCATTTCCTGTCAATAGGGGATTTCGATGCCGGCATCCGGGAAAAACGCAGATCAGCGTGCCACCGCCCATCATGCGGATGCGCCCGAGTTTCATGTCGGCGCCAATCTGCGAAAACTGCGCAAGCAAAAGGGAATGTCGCTCGAGAGCCTCGCTCAGGCCTCGGGGGTCTCGATGGGAATGATCAGCCAGGTCGAGCGCGGTATCGCCAACCCTTCGATGCGGCTGCTGACCTCGCTGCGCAGGGCGCTGAACATCAGCATGCAGGAATTATTTGGCGAAACAAAAAGCGAGGCGCTCAAGACGGGGGAACCCTCTTTTGTGCGTCGCCGTGCACAGCGGCCAGTCATCGACCTGGGCATGCTGCACAAAGAACTCCTCACGCCACCTGACCGGCAAAACCTGCAGATCATGATCCTGCGGCTGGAGCCTGGCGGTAAATCGGGCGGCCATGCCCTGAGCTATCCGGCAGAGAAAGGCGGCCTTGTCCTGTCAGGCAAGGTGGTTCTCACCGTCGATGATGAAGCCTCTGAGTTGGAGACCGGTGACAGCTTCGTCTTTGACAGCAACCGTCCGCATTCCCTGCGCAACACCAGCGATGTTCCGACTGAGGTTCTGTGGATCATCGGAGCAGTCCAGTTCGATCGTTTCCTCTAGCCCCCTATTCCTGCACAAGGAGATTCTCCATGCAACAGCCCCCCATCGCCCACAAGAGCACCCCTTTTTGGTGGGAAGCCGCACCGGTCCGACCGCTGCCGACACAACCGTTGGACAAACAAGCCGATGTCGTGATCGTGGGCGCGGGCTACGCTGGGCTGACAGCGGGGTTGACGCTGGCGCGTGCGGGCCGCCGCGTGGTGGTGCTGGACAAGATGAATCCCGGCGAAGGTGCATCGTCGCGCAATGGCGGCATCACCAGCGGCAACATCCGATTGAGCTATGCCGAACTGGTGCGGAAATATGGTGAAGCCCGCGCCATGGCTATCGAAGCCGAGGGCAAGGCCGCGCGCGAATTCATCTACGACTTTATTCGCACCGAAAACCTGAACTGCGACTTCAGTTTGACCGGTCGTTTTTACGGCGCCATCGGCAAGGCGCAATACGAGACCATGGCCCGCAGCGCCGAAAAGCTGCAGAAAACGCTGGGAATCGAGTCCTATGCGGTTCCGTATGCCGAGCAGCGCCAGTATGTGGGCACCGATTACTATCGAGGCGGCTCGGTCCGCATGGATATAGGCGGACTGCATCCCGGTAAATACCATGCAGAGATTCTGCGCGTGGCACTGGCGGCCGGCGTCACCGTACATTCCGACACGGCAGTCAAGTCCATCACGAACAATGGTGCGGGCTTTCGGGTTGAGACCGCGGCCGGCACCATCATTGGCCGTCAGGTGCTGATCTGCACCAATGGCTATACCGATGGCGCCAATCCGTGGCTGCGGCGCCGCCTGGTGCCCGTACGCAGCCGCATCATCGCCACCGAGGAACTGCCCTCAGAACTGATGGCAGAGCTGATGCCACGCAGAATGATGTGCGGCGAAGGCAAGGTGCTTGGCTATTACTATCGCCCCTCGCCCGACGGAAAACGCATCCTTCTGGGCGGTCGCGATGCATCGCAAAGCGGAGACCCCACGGCATCAACCGTGCAACTGCGCGACGGATTGATCAATCTTTTCCCCGAGCTCGCGGATGTGAAGCTGAGCCACAGCTGGTTTGGCAATGTCGCCATGCACCGCGACATGCTGCCTCGAATCTTTGAACACAATGGGCTGACTTACGCCACGGGCTTTTGCGGCTCGGGCGTCGTGTGGGCACCCTGGATCGGCAGCCGCGCGGCGCACAAGCTATTGGCGGACGATCAACGGAAATCGGCTTTTGATTTCCGGCCTATCCCAGCCATTCCTCTCTACGCCGGCAAGCCATACTTTATGCCTGCACTGATCCAGGTCTATCGGCTGCAGGATCGCCTCGCGCTGGCGCGCGCCGAGCGCTGAATACGTTCTGCCTGCGTGGCTCCAGCCTGGCCCGTGCTCGGCTGCTTTGATTTCACAAGGATGTCTGATGGCCTTTCTCATGCTGTCCTATCCCGAACGCGTCGAAGTGTTTCGCCGCGCTTTCGCCCATGATTTGCCCAACGTTCCCTTCTACAGCGACGCGGCGCAGGTCGACCCGCATGCCGTGCGCTATCTGATGACCTGGACGTTTCCAGATGATCTGTCTGACCGTTATCCGAATCTCGAAGTGATTTTTTCTGTGGGTGCGGGTATCGATCAGGTCGCTCAGACGCCGATCCCGCCTGGGGCAAAGCTGGTGCGCATGATAGAGAGCGGCCTGACTAGTCTGATGCGAGACTATGTCGTGATGAGCGTATTGGCGCTGCATCGCCGCCTGCCGGCTTATCTGGAGCAACAGCGGCGCCATGAATGGATAAATCTCGAGTTCGTCTGGGCAGATCAACGCCGTGTGTCGGTACTGGGCCTGGGCGAGCTCGGCCGTGCGTCGCTCGAGGCGCTCAAGCCGTTCGGATTCCAACTCGCCGGCTGGAGCCGCAGCCCAAAAAACATCGAGGGTATCCGTTCATATCATGGCGCTGATGGATTGCAGGCCATGCTGGCCGCAACCGATATCCTTATCTGCCTGCTGCCACTCACCAACGAAACCACCCACATCTTGAACGCCGAATGCTTTGCGCAATTACCTCGCGGGGCATCGCTCGTTCAAGTGGGTCGTGGCAAGCACATGGACCAAGATGCGCTATTGGCAGCGCTCGATAGCGGACAATTGGAAGCCGCGTTCGTCGACGTGACCGAGCCAGAGCCGCTGCCCGCCGATCATCCGCTGTGGTCTCACGCAAAGGTCGTGCTGACGCCGCATATCGCCGCGCATACGCGCGCTGACAGCGCAGCTGCAGCGACGGTCGCCAATATACAGCGGATACTGGCGGGTGAAGATCCTCATGGGCTCGTCGATTCTTTACGGGGGTATTGACGGCCCCAAAGCTGAAACAACAAACGCTAAAAGGCAGGTTTACGGTGTTGCCATGGCGCTGCCCGTTCAAGTTGAGCTGAAACGCTCAATATCAGGTCTTCGCGCCCGAAGCGTCCCACGAGCTGCGTGGCAACAGGCACGCCCTCTGCCGTGGCGAACAAAGGCAGGCTGGCGGCCGGCTGGCCGGACGCATTGAATGCCGCCATAAAGGTCGCATATCGCGAGACCCTTTTACGCAGATCGAGAAACTCTCCGCGCTGCGTGGACAGCTCTCCGAGCTTCACTGGCAATTCGGTCAATGCCGGCGTCAAAATCAGGTCGAAGTCACTCATGTAGGCTTCCATCGCGCGGCCGATGGCGTGCAAACGGTTCACACTGGCGATGTATTCTTTTGCCATCAGGCGCTTGCCCAGTTCGTAACCCGAGAGCATGATGGGCTCCAGATCGTCGCGTTGCAGCGCCCTGCCCGTCGATGCCAGGCGCGTGTCCACCGCAAGCACGATATTGCTGGCCAAAATACATGCATGCGCCAACACAAAGGCGTCATAGTCGATGACGGGCGGCGCAGAATCGATGACCGTATGCCCCAGGCTGCTCAGCAAGTCAGCGCTGTGCTGCACGGCGCGCAATGGCTCTGGCGCAATCGCGATATCGTTCCACGCCGAACGCCATACAGCGATCCGCAATGGTTTGACGGCCGACTCGGCCACCGCATCCAGATAAGCCCCTGTCTTGGGCGGCGCCGCGTACGGCGCACCAGGCTCGTAGCCGGAGATGGCATCCATGGCGGCGGCAGTGTCCCGGACGGTCACGCTAAGCACGCCGTCGGTCGCCATGCCTCCCCATCCCTCGCCACGCAAAGGCCCCATCGGTACGCGACCACGGGATGCTTTTAAACCATACACGCCACAGCACGCAGCCGGGATGCGAATCGAACCACCACCATCACTACCATGAGCCACCGGGACGATACGTGCCGCCACTGCAGCCGCCGCACCGCCACTAGAGCCACCCGCCGAGCGGCTTCGGTCCCAGGGGTTGAGGGTGGGCCCCCCGTTTATCACGGCCTCGGTCGTCGCCACCATGCAGAACTCCGGCACGGTGGTACGAGCAAACGCAATCAGGCCCGCTTGTTCGAAACGATCCGTGAGCGTGCCATTGCAGTCGTAGGTCGTGTCGTTTAGCAGGCGCGAACCCACACTTGACGGAAACCGCGTGGACGGCAGCCCCGAATCCTTTAACAAAAAAGGAATACCACCGAAGGCTCCCCTCTGTTGCCAGGTTTTCGCCAACTCGATGGAGGTTTCGTACTGTTCGTAGCGCAGCGCATTCAGTGCCTTTCCGCGACTGCGCGCCAACTCCACTGCACAGCGCATCAATTCCTCGGAGGAAACGTCCCCCGACTGAAGTCGGGCTGCCATATCCAAACCGTCCAATGATTCATAGTCGTCATGTTGCATATGCTGTAGGTTCCTCTGAGGAGCCGGCTCGGGAGAGATCCGGCTTGGACCACTGTTTACCGGGAATGGAGTCGATCAATCGACGCGTGTATTCGTGCTGTGGGCGATAGAAAATATCGGTGGCCCGTCCTTGCTCGACCAGCTCGCCTTGCCGCATCACCGCAATGCGGTCGCATATCTCGGCGGCGACGCGCAAGTCGTGCGTAATGAACAGGACCGACAGATCGAATTGCCCGCTGACGGTCTTGAGCAGTTCCAGCACCTGCGCCTGGATGGACACGTCGAGCGCCGACACCGCCTCATCGGCCACGAGCAGCCTAGGGCGTAACGCCAATGCGCGGGCAATGCCTACCCGTTGCCGCTGCCCCCCTGAAAACTGGTGTGGATAGCGATCACCGGCATCGCCCCCCAAGCCCACGAGTTCGAGCAATTCGCGCGCGTGGGCCAACGCTTTGCGCCGTGGCTCACCAAACGCGATAGGTCCTTGCGCCACGGCATCGACGATGCGATGGCGCGGATTCAATGAGGCATACGGATCCTGAAAAACCATCTGGATCTGACGCCGATGCTCGCGCCATTGACGGGCAGACAGGCCCACGAGCTCCGTCCCGTCGAGCTTCACGCTGCCGCTATCGGGAGTGATCAAGCCAGTGAGCGTGCGGCCCAGGGTGGACTTGCCCGATCCCGATTCGCCGACCAGCCCGACCGTTTCGCCCTGCTGAATCGTCAGAGAGATATCGTCCAGCGCCAGTACCTGACGTCCCTTGTCCGAACGAAAGATCTTGCGCAATTGGTCGATCACGATCAGCGGCGGCGCCACGGCTGCCTCGGCTTTGCCCTGGGGCTTATGCGGAACGGCAGCAATTAACTGGCGGGTATAGGCGGCTTGCGGCCGATTCAGGATGTCGTCGGCGGCGCCCTGCTCTACCACCTGGCCATGCCGCATCACAACGATGCGATCAGCAATCTCTGCAACGACGCCAAAATCGTGGGTGATGAAAATCACGCCTATGCCCATCCGTGCCTGGATGTCTTTGATCATCGCCAGGATCTGCGCCTGCGTGGTGACATCCAGCGCCGTCGTAGGCTCGTCGGCGATGAGAATATCCGGCTCCATCGCCAGCGCCATCGCGATGACCGCGCGTTGACGCTGGCCGCCCGACAACTGGAATGGATAGGCATTCATCAACTTGTCGGGCTCAGGCAGCATGACGTCGCGAAACAGCTGCAATATCCTGGCACGACGCGCCTCGACAGAAAGACTGGTATGGCGTTCGAGTACTTCGTCGACCTGGCGCCCAATGCGCATGATGGGATTCAGTGCCGTCATGGGTTCCTGGAACACCATGCCAAAGGACTTGCCTCGCAAGCCGTACCAATCTTTCGGCGTCAGCCCGACCAGCTCGCGGCCGCGATAAAGAATGCTGCCCGAGTCGACCCGCAATTCGCCGTCGGGCAACAGCCCCATCAGGGCATGCGCAGTCACGGATTTGCCTGAACCGGATTCGCCGACCACGCACAGGATTTCGTTTCGGTTAACGGTATAGGACACGTTCTTCACGACGCGCGTCGAGGGACCGTCCTGCACCACAGAGACAGACAGATCGCGGATTTCCAGTAGCGCAGACATCAGCCAGTCCTTTTACGGGCCAGTTTGGGATTGAGCGCATCGTTGAGTGCCTCGCCCACCAAATTGAAAGCCAGAACCGTGATCAGGATGGCAATGCCCGGGAACACGCTCATCCACCATGCATCGCGCAATACGCTGCGCGATGCTCCGATGATGTATCCCCATGTCATGGTGTTGGGATCGCCCAGCCCCAGAAAACTGAGCGCCGATTCCAGCAGGATCGCGCTGGCGACCATCAATGAGCCGGACACGATGACAGGCGACAGACTGTTGGGCAGTATCTGGGTCAGAATAATGCGGAGATTGGACTGACCGCTCAGGACTGCTGCCTCGACGAATTCCCGATGTTTCATGCTCATGAATTCGGCGCGGACCAGCCGCGCCAGCGGTGGCCAGGATACCAGCGCAATCGCAAAAATCACCGTGCCGATACTGGGGGTCAAAATGGCCACGAGCACGACAGCCAGAAAAAACCCGGGAATCGTCTGGAACAGCTCGATGAATCCGACGATGACTTGATCCACCTTGCCGCCATAGAAGCCGGCAATGGCCCCAACTGTGATGCCGACCAAAACCGACACCGCGGTGGAAATCAGCGCCAGCACCAATGTGACCCGAGCCCCATAGGCAATGCCGCTCGCGATATCTCGGCCCAGGGTATCGGTACCCAATAGCGCATCCTCGGACATGGGAGGCATATATGGCGCGTTGACCATGTCCCATGGGCTGTCGGGATATAGCCAACTGGCACAAAGGGCGAGCAGGCTGACCAGTGCCAGCACAGCCAAGCCCATCAGGCCGCCCTTGTTGCGGCAAAACGCGCGAAAGAAGCTTTTCATTTCAGCTCTATCCTGGGATCGACAATCGTGTAGAGAATGTCGGTCAACAGATTGACGACGACAACGACAATGGACGCCACGAAGAACACGCCAAGCAGCACGCTGTAATCGCGCTGCACCAGGGCATCGAACGCCAACCGCCCTATGCCAGGCCAGGCGAACACGGTCTCAACCAGCAAAGACCCGCCTATCAGGTGGCCCGCCTGGATGCCCGCATAGGTGATGATGGGCAGCAAGGCATTGCGCAAGACGTGCCGCATGATCACCGTGCGTTCCGCCAGCCCCTTGGCGCGCGCCGTCTTCACAAAATCGAGCTGGCGGATCTCCAGCATGGAGGCGCGGGTCAACCGTGCATACACCGCCATGTAGAACATGCCCAACGTGATCGTCGGCAGGATCAAATGGCGCGCTATATCGGCGACACGTGCCAGCCCCGTCAGATTGGCGCCCACGCTTTCGTAGCCGAAGGACGGCAACCATTGCAGTTGCACCGAAAACACCAACACCAGCATCAACCCCACCCAAAATATCGGCGTCGCGTAGGCCAGCATGGCAAGTGTCGTGATGACGGTATCGCCCCATTTGCCCACGCGTAGTGCGGCCTGGATACCCAACCCCACTCCGGCAAAAAGCGCGAACGCAAACGACGTTAATGCCAGCACCAGGGTGGCGGGCAAATGCGCCAGGATCAGTGTTGATACGGGGGCTTGCTGCCGATGGGAATAGCCCAGGTCAAACGTGGCCACGTCTTTGAGATAAGACCCGAGCTGTACCACCAAGGGCTTGTCCAGTCCAAAATCCTGGCGCAGCTTTTCGATGTATTCGGCGTCGGCTGCCCCGGACTGTCCTGCCAGGATTTCGGCAGGATCTCCCGGTGCGGCGCGAACGAGAAAGAAATTGAATATAGCGATCATGAAGAGCACCAGGATGCTCTTGATCACGCGCCTGCCCAGAAATCCGGCGACCTTGCTCATTCTTTCGACAACCAGGCGTCGCTGTAGGTGTCGACCACGCCTAGGCCTGTGGTGATGGCGTCATGCACGCGCTTGTTCAAGACTGTGCCGTAATTGGTGTCCACCAGCCACACCAGCGGTACGTCCTCGACCAGAATTTTTTGCACCTCGGAGTAATACTGCTGCCGTTGCGCATCGTCGCCGGCTTTCGCAGCCAGGTTGAACAGTTCGTCGACTTTCGGGTTCTTGTACTGGGACGTGTTGCTGAACATCACGCCCTTGCGGATATTGGTGCTCACATAGGTACGCGCCACACCAATGGCGGGATCGGCATATTGAAAAACGCCGTTGCCCGCCATGTCGTAGTCCCAGTTGCCGACACGCGACACCCATCCGCCTACGTCGGTGCTCTCGAGGTTCAACGCGATACCGACTTTGGACAAGTTCTGCTTGATGTATTCGGCCACGCGCCGCGGCATCTCGCCATAGGGCAATGGGATCATGCTGACGGTGACCCGCACGCCATCGCCATTCGGTTTCAAGCCCATTTCGTCGAGCAGAGCAATGGCTTTCTTGGGATCGTAGTCGTACTTCTTGACGTTCGAATCGTAAAAGCGCGTATTGTGGTGGATCGGCCCGGTGGCGGGTATCCCTTGGCCAACCATGATCTTTTCCGCAATGAACTTGCGGTTGATCGCGTACATCAATGCCTGGCGGAAACGCTTGTCGTTGAACGGTGCTTTCGCGTTGTTCAACTCGATCCATTGCATGGTTGACCAGTATTCGTAACCCTTGTTGGTATGGGTCATGTTGGGCAGCTTTGCCACGCGCGGCACATCCATCGGCTCCAGGTCTTGCAGCCAGGCCTGCATCACTGTGCCCTGCTCGATGGCCAATCGGCGCGAAGCGGCATCGGGGATCACGCGATAAGTAATACCGTCCAGGTACGGGCGGCCGGCTTTCCAGTAATGCTCATTCTTGACCAGCTCCACATACGAGCCGCGTTCCCATTTCTTGAACTTGAAGGGACCGGTGCCGATCGGATGCGCGTTATTCGGATTTTGGCCGATGGGCGTGTCCACGTCGTACAGATGCTTGGGCAAGATGGCACCGCCGCCGATGTCGAGTCCGTACAGGAACGCCGCATAGGGTTCCTTTAACTTGAACACGACGGTGTTCGCATCCGGCGCCGTGATCGACTCGACGTTTTGCATCAGGCCACGAGTACGAGGTGTCTGGGACAACACTTTTTCATACGAAAACACGACGTCTGCCGAGGAAAAAGGCTGGCCATCGTGCCAGGTCACGCCTTGCTGCAGATGGAAGGTATACGTCAGCTTGTCGTCCGAAATCTCCCAGGATTTAGCAAGGCTGGGCAATGGCTTCAGATCAAACGAATAGGTCAGCAGGCTCTCGAAAATCTTGCCACCGACCATCTGCGTCCCGGCCACCTGCTGGAGTGCCAGGATGAGGCTGGGCGGTTCCGGATGCAAAATTGCCGTGAGTACGCCACCGGATTGTGGCGTTTCGGCAGCGTGCGCGGGCAGCTGTGCCAGCGTAGCGGCAGCGGCCAACGCAAACCCGCATTTGACAATGGCCCGACGGGCCTGACTGACCAGTTTCATCCTGTTCTCCATGAAAGACGCGGATCAACGGAAAGCATCAACTGCGCTTGGGTTCGACCCCGCACCACTCGTTCAGAAAGAGCGCAAACGTCTTGGCAACGCGCAGCATGCTCTGCACGCTGACGCTTTCGTTGAACCCGTGATAGTTGCGCGAGACTGGCCCATAGCAGGTAACCGGCACATCGGTCATGAAATGGAAATGCCTGCCGTCAGTCGTGCCGGTCAGCGCAATCGATTCAGGCGCCTCGCCCGCTACGTGCCGATGCATATCGGCCAATAGCCGCAACGCCGGCACGTCCAGGTCGTATTCGCATCCCGGCGCATGAAAACCTTCGTAGCGAATGATGAACTGAGTGTCGGGTTGTGCGACTTCTTGTTCGACCTGGCGTATGCAGGCCTCGATGCGAGCCTTCGCCGTTTCCACCGGCATGTCCGGATAGCACGACAGGCGCAGGCCCAGCGTGCAGACACTGGGCACAGACGAATTCCAATCGCCGGCATGGATCTGGCCGAGATTGAAGTTGATCGGGTGCGCATGATCCCGATATGCAGGATGGCGATTCTCGGGCAGATTCCATTCATGCTCGATTTGCTTGATCGCATCCACGACGCGCACGCCCAGGTCCACCGGATTGATCCCCGTCGTCATCAAAGACGCGTGGGCCGGCTTGCCGATGATATCTACATACATCCAGAACACGCCCACCTGAGCCGACATCAGGCCCTCTTGCGTGGGTTCAGGAATCAACACTGCGTCGAACGAGCTGAGTTTGGCGACGCCCAGCGCGCTTTTCAGCGCCGATATCGTGGCCAGCGTACCGTTACCGGTGTTTTCTTCTTCGAGCACGCCGTTAAAACCGACGAGCGCAGCGGGTTGCATGCCTAGATCCTGCAATGCTTTGAATGCAGCCAGCGAGCACACGATGCCCGCCTTCATATCTCCCGCGCCACGGCCAAAGAGCCAGCCGTCATGCAGGCTGCCTTTAAACGGCGACTCTGCCCAGAGATGCTCCGGCCCCGTGGGAACGACATCCAGGTGGCCGTTGAAAAGCACGGATCGCCCCGTGCTGCGCGTCGGCTCATGACATGCCAACACGTTGAAACGCCCGCCATCGGGGCAGCAGGCCGGTGAATAGAGAGGCAGTCCTTCGATGTCCTCGGTGCGCAGCGCGATGCGTTCGCTCTGCAGGCCCAACGCTGCCAATTCGGCCTCGAGGAACTCGGCTGCCGGGATTTCTTCGCCTAGGAGGCTGCGACATTGCACAAAACGCGACAAGGTGTCGGTCATGTAGTGCTCCAACCTGTCGACTGCCGTTTCGATGTCCTGTGGGGACAACTTTTGCGCCTGGACTTCGTTCATTTCACCTCCATGATTTTGTCGGTAAAATACTAGTATCAGATATTGATACTTACGTGCCTATTAGTGATATCTTAGGATCGTATATAAAACCGGGCAAGGTCTGGGGAATGAGAGATTTCCCTAACATCGACAGTGGTACGACAATCGCTACCCTGTCAGCAGGAGACAAATAAATGAGCAGTGTGGATACTCGATTCAATCAATCCGTAGCCAAGGCATTCGACATCCTTGAAGCCTTCAGCGTGAAGCCCGGCATATTGAGCTTGAATGAGCTGGTCGAGATTTCAAATCTGGATCGCAATTCGACATTACGTATGCTGCACACGTTGGTGGCATTGGGCTATCTCGAACGCGGCCCGAACCAACGCGGCTACACGCTGGGGAAAAAAATCTTGCACCGGACGTTCGATTATCTGCGCGGCAACCCGTTGATCGAGCGCGCCAATCCGGTGCTGATCGAACTGCAGCAAGAGTCCGGCGAAGGGGTAGACCTGAGCCTGCCGAATGATCTGAACATTGTGTACGCACTGCGCCGGCAAACGCGGCGCCGCTACTATTTCGCGACCTTGGTCGGACGCACGATGCCGATGTACCGGGCATGCGCGGGCCGAGCCATCATGGCGCACTTGTCCGAGGAGCAGGTCAATGACATCCTGGCGCGTTCCGACCTCGTGGCAGCCACGCCGCATACGCTCATCGAGCCGCGCGCCATTTGGAAAAAAATCTCACAGGCCCGCCAGGACGGTTTTGCCATGACCGTTCAAGAATCGTTGCTGGGTGAACTCGCCGTGTCGTCGGCTGTGCTGGATATCACGGGCCAGCCCATCGCGGCAATTCACATCTACGGCCTGTTGTCTCAATGGAAGCCAGAGGATTTCGCCCAACGCTATGGGCCTTTGGTGATCAACGCGGCACAGGCGCTGAGCAAGCAGTGAGGCCGACTGGAGTCATTCGGCGCAACACTCGCTCGCGCAGTACATCGTGAACGGGCACAAATCCGAAGCCCCTAGCCTCAATAGGAACAACCTGCAAACCGTGGCTTCTGAACGCAGCAACTACTCGTTGACCAAGTTCTGTGCATCCCTGATGAACCATGGGAGATTTAATCGTTCGCCCTCACCCGACTGGATCGTCAGCCGGGGCTTCGGCGCAACATGTACGGTATCGCCGTCCTTTGCAGTATAGGTGTAGTCCGGCGGCGATGAACCCTGTACCTCGGCAGGCTCGGACGCTGTATTGGCGCATGAGACTAGCAACGCACACATTATCGCCAACGGGACTCGCGATGATGTCAAACGATGGATATGCATGATGCTGCTCCAAGTAGCTATGCCATCAAGCATAGCAAATCCATCAATCCTTCTTCAGCCCCCCAATCGATTTGATCACCGCCTGCCATTTTTGAGTCTCGGAATCGACCAATTGCGTCAATGCGTCAGGCGTTGAGCCCACGGGAGTGGCGCTCAGATCCTTGAGCTGGGCCTGCACATCTGGTTGCGCGACCACCTCATGCAAGGCGCCGCTCAGCGCGTCGACCATCGGACGCGGCATGCCGGCCGGCCCGAATACGGCGTTCCATGTCCATGTCTCGTAGCCCGGCACACCGGATTCCACCATCGTGGGCAGATCGGGAAAAGACGCTACTCTTTCGCTGGTGGTCACCGCGAGCGCGCGCACCGAGCCCGCGCGTATATGCGATGCCGCGCCGCTCAATACGTCGAACAGAATCGGAATATGGCCTGCGATGAGATCGGTCATTGCAGGGCCACCGCCCTTGTATGGCACATGGGTCATCTGCAATCCCATCGTTGATTTGAACAGCTCGCCGGATAGATGCGGTGGCGTTCCCACACCCGACGAGCCATAACTGAATTGATTCGGCTGCGCCTTCACCAAAGCGATCAACTCTCGTACGTTGGTGGCCTTGACCGACTTGTTTACCAGCAGCACGTTGGGCACCGTGACGACCAACGACACGGGCGTGAAATCGGTCTGAGCACGGTATGGCAACTGCTGCCCCATAGACAGCGGATTGATCACGTGCGTGGCGATGGTGCCCATCAATAAGGTATGACCGTCGGGCGTCGCACGCGCCACTTTCGCCGCACCGATTGCACCGCCGCCTCCGGATAGATTTTCCACCACCACGGTGCGCTGGATACGGTCCCCGAGCTTTTGCGCCACCAGACGGGAAACGACATCGGTGGCACCGCCTGCGGCAAACGGGACGACCAGATTAATGGGTCCTTTGGGTAGTACAGAATCAGAGGACCGCGCCAGGACTGGCGAGAATGCCAGCCCGAACATCGCTGAAGCGCCAGCCTGCAATAGCTGGCGGCGTGAGGGATTCTGCATGGTGATGTCTCCGTTTTTTGTATAGGTAATAGATGCATCCCATGGCAGAAGCAGCAAGGATCAGGATGCCGGAGCTGCAATAGTAGGAATCAATCCCTTGATCCTTCAAATAGAATTTTGGCATCGGTGGATCAGGATTGTTGATCGTCGTACCGAGTTGGGTCTCAACCCCAAATGGTGTTACGGTTATTGTGCGAACACCCATCAAGGAGACAAAAATGAAGACGCAGATTAGCTTCAAGAGCACTGATGGAAGCGATGGCGTAGCGCTTGTCGATGGAGCCATTTCCGACCTGGTACACGCCAAACGCGAATTGGCCCATGCCAAGGGTCTGCCTGTGGTGGAGACCAATGATGGACAGTCAGAGGATATCGATGCACGACTGCGACATGGAGGCGTCGATCCGAATTCGGTGAAATTTCTGCATGTCAGCGAGTGAGATAGCCGCAGAACTGCTCGCTCAGAAACTAGAAAGGGCCTACAGAGAAAACTCTGTAGGCCCTCGGTATTGCTGGTCGGGACGGCGGGATTCGAACTCGCGACCCCTTGCACCCCATGCAAGTGCGCTACCAGGCTGCGCTACGCCCCGAAAGAAAAAGAGTATAGCAGAGATAAAAAAAGCCTGCATCGAAATGCAGGCTTTTTTTAAGAAAAATACGAAAATTTTTTAGGGCTTTCGCGATACCGACTTGATGCCTTCGATATGCCAACCTGGCTTATGCATTGCTACCGGCTTGCCCCGTCGGAACGGCCGGAGCAGCGCCACCCGATGAGGAATTCAGCGCCTCTGCCAACATCGTTGAGATGTTGCCCAATTCGGTACGCAGCGACTGCAGCTCTGCCCCGCTCAAGCGCACTGCAGCATCCTGATCATGCGGTGTGTCGCGTGTATCGCCCAGACGATTGCGCGCGCCACTGATCGTGAAGCCTTGTTCGTACAACAAGGAACGGATACGGCGAATCAGCAGGACTTCGTGGTGTTGGTAATAGCGGCGGTTGCCGCGACGCTTTACCGGACTGAGTTGCGTGAACTCCTGTTCCCAGTAACGCAGCACGTGAGGCTTGACGAGACACAGATCGCTGACCTCACCGATGGTGAAGTAGCGTTTGGCGGGAATGGGCGGAAGCGCAACGGTGGGTTCGGGACGAGTCATGGATTGATTTTATGCCGTGATGGACGTTAAGCCGATAACAATTGCCGACAAAGCGTATCACTCCTCGTTGGAGTCCGCACACGTCGGCTCGGTCTGCTCGACCACGCTCTTCAATTTTTGACTGGCGTGAAACGTAACCACGCGCCGCGCAGCGATGGGGATCGTCTCGCCCGTCTTGGGATTGCGCCCAGGACGGGGAGGTTTGTTGCGCACCTGAAAATTGCCAAATCCCGATAGCTTGACGGCATCTCCGCGCGCCAGGGCATCGCGGATTTCCTCGAAGAATGTATCGACGATGTCTTTGGCTTCGCGCTTATTCAGGCCGACTCGCTCGAACAGCAATTCGGCGAGTTCGGCTTTGGTCAAGGTACGCGGCTCAGCAAGCATAGAGGTTCCCATGATCAAGTGCGTTGACGCGCGCCGTGTTCACTGATGAGCGCCTGAGTAATGCGGGCCAGGCAGTCGGCAACACGAGCTTCGTCCAGCGTGACTTCAGTGTCTTGTAGCCAGAAACGGAAAGCAAGGCTTTTCTCGGTGACGGGCTTGCCGTCTTGGGGCTTGTCGCGCCATACATCGAACAGGCGCGTGTCCTGCACCACAGCCAATGTAGCATCTGCTGCGACGGTTGCGGCAACGGTGTCCAGCATCGCCTGGGCGCTGACGGACAAATCGACCCACAAGGCCAAGTCGCGCACGACCACGGGCTGGCGGGAGAGCTCGCGCACCTGGGGCAATTGCCCCTGCGACAGGGCCTGAGCGTCGAGTTCGAAAACCACGGGAGCATGCGCCAGGTCGGCCTGCTGCGCCCAACGCGGGTGCAATTCACCAATCCAACCTACAGGCTGGCCATCGAGATCGATGCGAGCGCTACGGCCAGGATGCAACGCAGGATGCGTCGCAACCTCGAAGCGCAAATCGCTGGCGCGCGCGCCGAACAGGGCCTCTACGTCCATTTTGACGTCGAAGAAATCGACCTGACGAGTCGGCGTGCCCCACTGTTCCTCAACGGCCGGGCCCCAGGCAGCGCCCGACAGACGCAAGGGCTGGCGCACACCAGCCACATCAAGCGGACCATCCTGATGCGCCGCGTCGCGCAGGAACACGCGGCCGAGTTCAAAGACGCGCACGCGCGATTGCTTGCGATTGGCGTTGTAGCGGATGTTGGCGACCAGACCCGCGATCAGGCTGGAACGCATGACCGACAGATGGCTGGCAATGGGATTGAGCAGGCGTACAGGCTCGTTATTGCCTGCGTAGTCACGCTCCCAGTCGGCCTCGACGAAGCTGTAATTGACGACTTCCTGGTAGTCCTGGGCGGCGGCCATGCGGCGCAAGGTATGCGGGCCGCGACGTTGCTCGGGCTGCGAGAACATCTGGGCACGCGCGATGGGCGGCACATCGGGCAGACGCTCGAAACCGTAGATGCGGGCGACTTCTTCGATGAGGTCTTCTTCGATCTCGAGGTCGAAGCGATACGAAGGAGGCTCGACGATGAAGTCGTCGCCGTCGACCTGGAACGACAGACCGAGACTGTTGAAAATCTGTGCGACCTCGGCTTGAGGCACGGGGACGCCCAACACACGATGGCAACGCGACAGGCGCATGCGCACCGGTTGGCGAGTGGGCAGATTCACGATCTGGTCGTCAGCGGGACCGGCCTGGCCACCGCAGATGTCGATGATCAAGCGCGAGATGAATTCCAGATGCTCGGGAATGCTGGCGTAGTCGACGCCACGCTCGAAACGGTGGCTGGCCTCGGAGCTGAATTTGTAGCGGCGTGCACGGCCGGCGATGGACTCGGGCCACCAGAACGCGGCCTCAAGATAGATGTTGGTGGTGTCCAGCGTGACAGAGGTCGCCTCGCCGCCCATGATGCCAGCCAGGCTTTCGACCTGGTCACCGGCCACGACGACACCGACCTTGGGGTTGAGCTCGACGGTCTGGCCGTTGAGCAGCTCGAGGGTTTCGCCCTCGCGAGCCCAGCGTACGTCGATATCGCCGCCGATCTTGTCCAGATCGAAGACGTGGGACGGACGGCCCAATTCGAGCATGACGTAGTTGGAAATATCCACCAGCGCCGAGATCGAGCGCTGCCCTGCCCGCTCGAGGCGGGTTTTCATCCACTCAGGCGTCGCGGCGCGCGCATTGACGCCACGGATCACGCGGCCGGCAAAACGGCCGCACAGGTCCGGCGCGGATACGGTCACGGGCAAACGGTCCTGCAAGGTGACCGGTACGGCGACGGCGGTGGGAACCGACAGCGCAGCGCCGGTCAGGGCCGCGACCTCGCGTGCGACACCGAGGATCGACAGGCAATCGGCACGGTTGGGCGTGAGCTTCAGGGTAAAGAGCGTGTCATCCAGACCCAACGCCTCGCGGATCGACTGACCGGGGGTCAAGCTGCCGGGCAACTCGAGCAGCCCGGCGTGATCCTGGGACAGGCCCAGTTCGCGAGCGGAACACAGCATGCCAGCAGACGGGACGCCACGCATTTTGGCAACGCCGATTTTCATGCCGCCGGGCAATTCGGCGCCGACGCGGGCCAGGGGGACAGTGAGGCCTTGGGCGGCATTGGGAGCACCGCATACGATTTGCAGCAGCTCGCCCGAACCGTCATCAACCTGGCAGACGCGCAGTTTGTCGGCATCGGGGTGCGGCGCAATCGAGACAATGTGCGCGACGACCACGCCCGTAAACGGCGGCGCAGCAGTGGTGGTTTCTTCGACTTCCAGGCCGGCCATGGTGAGCCGATGGGCCAGTTCGTCGGTAGTGATCGTGGGGTTAACCAGGGCGCGGAGCCAAGATTCAGGAAATTGCATGATCAGCCGTCGGTTATACGTTGAACTGGCGCAGGAAGCGCAGGTCGCCTTCGTAGAATTGGCGCAGGTCGTTGACGCCGTAGCGCAACATCGTCAGGCGCTCGAGGCCGGAGCCGAACGCAAAGCCGATGTAACGCTCGGGATCCAGACCGAAGTTGCGCACGACTTGCGGGTGCACCTGGCCTGAACCGGAGATTTCCAGCCAACGGCCGCGGTTCGGGCCCGAGGTGAACATCATGTCGATCTCGGCCGAGGGCTCGGTAAACGGGAAAAAGGACGGGCGGAATCGCACGACCAGATCGTCGCTCTCGAAGAAGCGGCGCAGGAAATCGGTGTAGACACCTTTCAGGTCGGCAAAGGAGATGTCCTCGGCGATCCACAGGCCCTCGACCTGGTGGAACATCGGCGAGTGCGTCGCATCGCTGTCGACGCGATACGTACGGCCTGGAGCGATGACCTTGATGGGCGGCTTGTTCATGCGGGCATAGCGCACCTGCATGGGGCTGGTGTGCGTGCGCAACAGCAGCGGCAAACCATCGCCGTCTTGCAGATCGACGTAGAACGTGTCCTGCATGGATCGCGCAGGGTGGTCCAGGGGGTTGTTCAGCGCGGTGAAGTTGGTCCAGTCGTTTTCGATTTCCGGACCGTCAGCCACGTCGAAACCAATGGAGCGGAAGATTTCCTCGACACGCTCCCAACTGCGGGCCACAGGGTGGATGCCCCCCATCCCACGGCCACGGCCGGGCAAGGTGACATCGATGGTTTCGGCAGCCAGGCGAGCATCGAGCTCGGCCTGAACCAGTTCAGCACGACGCTGGTTCAGCAGGGCTTCGATCTGCTGTTTGGCCTGATTGATACGGCCACCCATTTCGCGTTTCTGTTCGGGGTCGAGCTTGCCCAGACCCTTGAGCAACGCGGTGAGAGCGCCCTCTTTGCCCAGAAAACGCGCCTTGGCATTTTCCAGAGCCGCGGCGTCGGTGGCCTCGGCGAATCGTTCTTGGGCCTGGGAGACCAGGTCTTCAGCCAATAAAGTCATGGAGTCAGTGCCATAAAATGCGCCCCCACGCCGCGCCTGGCGGCTTGCTGCCCCCTGGGGGGCTGTTTTGCCTTGGGGCGGCCCGACGGCAAAACGCAACTAAGCCTCGAAGAGGCATTTTGCCTAAAGACGCAGTTCGATGGGCGCTTCAGCCCTGATACTACGCCCGATGGCCTGCTGCCCCACAAGGGTGCTTCGTCCAAGAACAGCCCCAGACAAAACGCAAACGGGGCCAAAAAGCCCCGTTTGCAGCGATGCGCGATACGATCAGCGCACGTTAGGCGGCCAATGCTGCCTTGGCCTGTTGCACGATGGCGGCGAAGCCGGCCTTGTCGCGCACAGCCAGATCGGCCAGAACCTTGCGGTCGAGTTCGATCGAAGCCTTTTTCAGGCCGGCGATGAACACGCTGTAGCTCATACCCTGCTCACGCACAGCGGCGTTGATACGGGTGATCCACAGAGCACGGAACGTGCGCTTTTTGTTGCGGCGATCGCGATAGGCATATTGGCCAGCACGCATGACCGCCTGTTTGGCGATGCGGAATACGTTACCGCGGCGGCCACGGTAACCCTTGGCGGCGGCAATGACTTTTTTATGACGGGCGCGGGCGGTAACGCCGCGTTTGACGCGAGGCATAGTAGATCTCCGTTATCAAGCGAAAGGCATCATGGCTTTCACGGAAGCCACGTTGGTTTCATGGACCGCAGCCGAACCGCGCAGTTGGCGCTTGTTCTTGGTGGTCTTCTTGGTCAGGATGTGGCGCTTGAAAGCCTGGCCACGCTTGATCGATCCGCTGCCGCGAACCTGAAAGCGCTTGGATGCGCTTTTCTTGGTTTTCATCTTGGGCATGATGATTCCTACGTTTGTTAATTTAATATGGACGCACAGGTGCTCGACGGGCTGGCAGACACATCGCCTGCCGGCACGGCAAGGCTTGCCGAACCTGGATCCACTTCTGGTTTTCCCCGAAAGATCCGGGAAAGCCTTTGATTATATGGTGGTTTTGGGATTTTTGTCTAATTTGATTGCGGCCAATGTCCAAGGCAGCGCTCAATCCCGGGAACACTATGTCCCCTATTCCTCATTCACGGGGGGCCGATACAGGATCCTGGCTGCAGCAGCCTATCGCAAACGACAACGATACTGCAGCGCCTCGGCGACATGGCGGACCTGTATACGGGGCTGTTCGTCCAGATCGGCGACCGTGCGGGCCACGCGGAGCACGCGGTGGGTGGCCCGGGCAGAGCCGTGCAAACGCTGTATGGCCTGAATCAGCAACTGCTGGCTCTCGGCATCCAGCTCGCAGTGAGAATCGATATCGGGGCCGTGGAGTTGGGCGTTGGTGCATCCTTGACGCTGCTGTTGATGCTCGCGGCAACGGGCGACGCGTTCGCGTATGGACTCGGAGGGTTCGCCGGCCGGCAAGGAGAGACAGTCTGTGCCTGTGGCCGGCAACTCGATCAACAAGTCGAGCCGGTCAACGAGTGGGCCGGACAATCTGCCGACATATCGGGCCACCTGATCGGGAGTACACGCACAGGGACGTTTGGGATGCCCGCGCCAGCCGCAAGGACAGGGATTCATGGCTGCAACGAGCTGGAACTGCGCAGGATACTCGACGGTATGCCTGGCCCGGGCGATGACCACCCTGCCCGTCTCCAGCGGCTCTCGCAGCGACTCCAGCGACCTGCGGTTGAATTCGGGAAGCTCGTCCAGAAAAAGGACGCCGTGATGGGCAAGGCTGATTTCGCCCGGCCTGGGAAAAGCGGGGGCAATCAAGGCGGCGGCTGAGGCGCCATGGTGTGGCGCGCGAAACGGCGGCTGGCCCGGCAATGCAGCAGCGAGCGCTCCTGCCAAACTCGACAATGCTGCGGTTTCGAGGGCTTGTACTCGAGAAAGCGGCGGCAGCAGGCCAGGCAACCGCTGCGCCAACATACTCTTGCCAGCGCCTGGCGGACCGACCATCAGTAAGCTGTGCCCGCCTGCTGCAGTAACCTCTAACGCCCGTCTGGCCAGAGGCTGGCCCCGTACGTCGGACAGGCAAGGCGGATGCACCGCCTCGGTCCAGGGACTGGGTTGCGCCGCCGATAGTGTCGCGCTGCCGGTCAAATGCGCCGCCACGTCGGCCAGAGTGTCAGCACAGAGCACCGACAAATCCGGAACCCACGCCGCCATGGCGGCACT
The DNA here is from genome assembly GCF_965139205.1 of Bordetella muralis. Classification (GTDB taxonomy): domain Bacteria; phylum Pseudomonadota; class Gammaproteobacteria; order Burkholderiales; family Burkholderiaceae_B; genus Bordetella_A; species Bordetella_A muralis. Next base: position 26,546 of record NZ_CBCSIU010000022.1, on the reverse strand, counting down.
GGCTGTAGGCAAGATCATAGTGCTGCCGGGCTGATCGCGGGCAACGGCCAGCGCCAATGCCAGGGGAGCCCCAACGGGCACCAACGCCCCGGTCAACGACAATTCCCCGGCAAACACCAGATTCTGTAATCCCGATGGCGCGGCATCGCCATGCGCACCTGGCACCGCGATTTGACCCGACGCCAACAAAACGCCCAAGGCAATGGGCAGATCAAAACGCGCGGACGCCTTTGGCAGGTCGGCGGGCGACAGATTGACCGTGATACGGCCGTTCGGGAATTCGAAGCCGCTATTGATGATCGCGGCACGCACCCGTTCACGGCTCTCGCGGACCTCGGTATCTGGCAGACCCACCACGGTAAAGGCCGGCAGTCCCACGCCCAAATGCGTTTCTACGCGCACGGCAGGCGCGTCGGCGCCGGACAAGGCGCGGCTGGCAAGGATGGCTAGAGTCATGGCGGCGTCTGAAGTGAAAACGACGGCCAGTATGCGTAAATGCACTCGGTTTGGGCAGTGCCAGGGTGATAGCGATGTCACGCTTTTCAGGCATTTTTTTTGTGGCGCAGGAAATGCTTCATCTGATTTGCGGCGGCAATGGATGGCGTTCCTGAATTACGCAACGAAACGCGCCCCGCCATCACGCCATATCAAACAGCCAGCGCAAACCGATCGGAGAGCGCAGAATGCGAGCGCCTTCGTGCCCCAGTCGCGGCACGATCTCGAACACATGACTGGGCGGCAGACCGCCATACAAATACGCCAGATAGTCTCGGTAGGCGAGACAGCGATCGCGCCGGTCGCTGCCTTGCAGCATGGCCGCTGCGCTGCGGTCCAGGTGCGGATCGTTGGGATCATTGTCGTGCTCGCCCACCAGATAGACGACCTCTTTGCCGGCATAGCTGCGGCGCAGCTCGTCCGGGTCCACACAGGCGACATACGCGTTGGGCCGTTGCAAGCCGTATTTGTAGTGATCGTAATCCGGGCAGTGCAGCAAGGCCTGCCCTGATGGCTGGCCGTACGCGCCACCGGGTCCGTGACCGCGGCGAGCGGCGTCCAGGTATAGGTACGACGACGGTCCCACTACGATGTGGCGCAGCGCGATGCCCAGCTCTCTGGCCAACGTAGGAACGGAACTCGCTGCCGCGTGGCGTTGCACGAATTGTGCTCCCGCCGAATGCCCCACGATAACGAGGCGTTCCAGATCGGGAAAGCGTTCTCGGCACGCCAGGCGCCGGACCATGGCGTCGAGCACTGAAAACGCGCTGACACCTGTGCCGTGGCGCGATGCATCGCCCTGTTTCCAGGCCTGCGGCGCCCAGGCCAGCGTGGATGCGCCCAGGCCCCGCGCACGGGCCTCGCGTCGCGTGTAGAACTGCGGCGCAGCCAGCAACGTCTGGTCGCGGATGCCGCTTCCCGCCAGGCGCGCGGCCCGGTCCAAGGCTCGCCAATAACGGTGGCCGTCGCGCTCGGTGCCATGGACGACCAGTACTGCACGACGTATGCCAGGCTGGGGTTCGTCCAACGTGCTGTCGCTGATATAGACGCAAGCCAGGCCTTCGCGCAGCCAGAGGCGGCGCGCATGCCCGGCATCTGAAACGTGTCGCAGGTTCAAACCGGATTCGCCTCCTACCTCGTGCGCAGCGCGGCACCGTGCCGCGCGAATTGATGATGCGAAATCGTTGTAGCACGCGGATTTGAAGCTCGTGGGGCTCTTACCTGTTTTTAATCTGGCGCTTTTCTATTTCTCAATTGCGCGCGCGGTGGGCTTGATATCGTGAGTACATCAACTTTTCACGATCGAATATTTTGCGGAGATAGACATGTACGACATCGACCTGCACCAGCGATTGCAGCATTGCAAGACGGCATACAGCACCCGCCATGTGGATCTGTCCATGGCTACGGATCTGGTCACCACGACCAGCCCGCGCGCCGGCGACCTGGTCCTCGCGGTTGTGAGCAAGCTCGGCCATCACAAGGCGCTGGAATCGCGCGATGGCCGGCGCTCCACCTTGTTTGTCGGCGACGAAATCGTGGTGGCTTACGGTAATCGCTACGCCCCCGATCAGTTCGAAGCAGAAATCCGCGGCGACCTGGGCCCATGCGATCTGGTCGCGGCCGGCGGCATCGCATCCAACGTGTTGTCGCGCAGCGCGAAAACCGGTGCTGCGACTGCCATCACGCCCGTGGGATTGCTGGCCGATCGCACAGGCCGGGTGCTGAACGTGGCCGATGCGGCGTTGCCGGCTTTGCGTGAGCCCAAGACCGCTCGCGTCTACGCCGTCATCGGCGCGTCGATGAACGCCGGCAAGACCACGNCCGCTGTGAGCCTGATACGTGGCTTTCGCGCCGCGGGATATCGCGTCGGTTCTGCGAAAGTCACGGGGACCGGAGCAGGCGGCGATTTGTGGCGCATGATGGACGCCGGCGCCCGCCCTGCGCTGGACTTCACCTCTGCCGGCGTGGTGTCCACGTATAAGGTAGAGCACGCTGAGCTGCTGCGCATCTGCTTCACCCTGGCTTCGCATGCCATGAGGACCGGTATCGATGTGTTGGTGCTGGAAATCGCCGACGGGCTATATCAGCGGGAAACGGCGATGCTGCTGCAATCACCGGAATTCCAGCAGTTGGTCGACGGCGTGTTTTTTGCCGCGCGCGACGCGCTCGGTGCCAAGGCCGGCGTCGATTGGCTGGCGCGGCATCAACTCAAGACGCTGGCGATCAGCGGCATTATCACCATTGCCCCCCTGGCCATCCAAGAGGCCACTGAGGCGGTCGGGCTGCCAGTGCTGGGCCTGGATGCGTTGGGCGACCCGGTCATGCTGGAAGAATTGACCGGCGCGGAATCGGTGCAGGCCGTCCTGTGAAGCGCCGCGGGCCGCTTCCGGCCGTATTGGCGGGCAGCCGGCGGGGACTGATGGCGTGGCTGCTGGCCAACGGGATCGCGCAAGCGGCCACCATGGCGGGTATCGCGATCGCCACACGGCATGGCTTTGACGGGCTGCATCAACCGGAAGTTGTGCCGAATGTGGTGCTGGCCCATGCCGCGGCAATTGCCGTGCTGGGCCTCGCGCTGATGTGGCTGCGTATGGCAGAGCGGACCACGGCGGAAAGGCTGGGCCAGAGTTATCTGACGGCGACTCGTCTGCGGCTTTTCGATCATCTGAACAATCTGCCCAGCCGCGTGCTGCAAAAACGCACTCAGGGTGTCCTGATGGTGCGTTTTGTCGCCGACCTCAATGCGCTCAATGACTGGGTCAGTCGCGGGCTGGCTCGGCTGGCGGTGGCGGCGATTACGATCGTGTCGGCCGTGGGCGTGTTGGCCTGGCTCGATCCGCTCATTGCAGCCTGTGTCGCCGGGGCGATCGCGGTGGCGGTGACAACCTTGGCGGCCGCCGGATCGCCGCTGTACCTGCGCGTGCGCGAACTGCGGCGCGCGCGCGGCCGCATGGCTGCCAATCTGGGTGAAAAACTGAATGTCTATTCGCCGGTGCGCGTATTCGGCCGCACCCGCGGCGAGCGCTCGCGCCTGCAGAAACAAAGTTCGCGGCTGGCCCAGGCGGCCGTATCCCAGGCTCGCCTGGCCGCTTTGCTGCGTGCGGTGCCGGATGCCGCATCGACCATCCTGACCGCGTTGGTGCTGGCGGCGGGCCTGCTACGCGTGCAGCAGGCGGGCTGGGGCACCCTGTTGGCGGCCATTCTGGTCGTCAACCTGCTGGATTCGCCGTTACGCGATCTGGGGCGTATTTTCGTGTTCTGGCAGAATTTCCGCGCGGCGCGGGATGTGCTGGGCGGCTTCTTGCGCCTGCCCACGCTGGCATCCGGCCGGCGCTTGCCGCCCTTGAGCCCTGGGCCGGGCCATCTGGCGTTGGACCAGGTATCGGTGGCGGGTGCGCTCACGCAGGTCAGCGCCGAGGCGCCCGCAGGTTCGCTGATCGCCGTCACAGGCAGCAGCGGCGCAGGAAAGTCAACGATACTGGGACTGGCTGCCCGCATGTTCGATCCCGACCAAGGCACGGTGCGATTGGATGGACAAGCGCTGGCCGAGCATGACCTCACCTCTATCCGCCAGGCTGTGGGTATGATCTCGCCCGACCTGCCGCTGCTGCGCGGCTCTATCCGGCGCAATCTGACTTACCGGGCGAGTGCCGCCAATGATGCCGAGATTGCCGACGCCTTGCAGCTGTGCGAATTGCACCAGGCCATTGCTGCCCTGCCGCGTGGCCTGGACACTCGGATCGCCGAGCGCGGCGCCGATCTGCCCGCAGCGCTGCGGCAACGGCTGATCGTGGCACGAGCCGTGATGGGTGAGCCGCGCCTGCTGTTGATCGATGATGCCGACGCCATGCTCGACGAGGTACGTACCGGTACGCTTGCGCGAGTGCTGCGCCGGCGCGGCACAACGATTCTGCTGGTCACCAGCGATCCGCAATGGCTGTCGGCGGCCGACGCCGTATGGCGTCTGGATGCAGGGCAACTCGAATCAGTTAAAGAGACGAAACATCTACATACATCAGAACATACATGTGCGGAAGTAAATATATAAAAGGATGCCCTCGCCGGGCGCCTCCGCAGAAGTATGATGCGCGGCCCATTCGCGCACTCTGAGTGTATGAGGACAACTTGAGTATCAAGACTCGGATCTGGGTGTTCCAATCCATAGTCGCCTTTTCCGTCATTGTCATGGCGATCACCTCTGTCTTTGCCACGCGTACGGCCGAGGACTATTTCGATCGGCTTTTGCATGCACGCAAAGAACTGGCCCTGACGTCTGACCTGGCGATCAACGCGAATCGCTACGCGGAGCAGATCGCCGAACTGATATTGATCGGCCCTGCGGAACTATCTGATTTCGAAAGCGCCCGTGCCGACGTCTATAAATCGTTCTTCGACTTGAAGCAGCTGGATCTGCGCATCAAGGCAGAATCGGAGCGCGACGACATCATGACGCTATCGCTCTATGAGCGCATGCATCTGCTCATCGACAGCATTGGCGGCTCCGTGGATGAGTTGCTCGCGCTGTCCTTGATCGGCAAGCGCGATGAGGCCATTGCTCTGTTCCGTTATCAGATCGAGAACCGGCTGGATTCGGAGCTCGAATATCTGATTGCCGAGAATGTCCGCAGCAAACAGGCCGAGGTCGACGCGCTGGAGTCTGTCACCGAACAATTGCGACAGAAGGTGACGGTGTCCATGCTGAGTTTGCTGGCAGCCCTGTTGGCATTGATCTCTGTGTCGGGTTATTTGCTGACTCGCTCCATTGGCCGCCCTATTCGTGCCCTGGCAGCAGGCACACGCGCGATTGAACAAGGCTCGCTGCACTACCGCATCGGCAGCCAGGCGCGTGATGAACTGGGTGTATTGTCGCGCAGCTTCGATGCAATGGCCGAGCAACTGCATGCGCAGCACGCGCAATTGCTCGCCTCCAAGAGCCAATTGGAAGGAGAGGTTGCACAACGCACACGCGACCTGGCCCAGGCCAATCATCGGCTGACCCTGGTAGACCAGCAGCGCGTGCGCCTACTAGCCGATATCAGCCACGAACTGCGCACCCCGCTGACCGCGTTGCGGGGCGAGGCCGAGATTGCGCTGCGCGGCAAGGCCTGGCACGAAACGATGTACCGTGAGGCTCTGACCGCGGTGGTGGCGCGCGCGCAGGAAATGGGACATCTGATCGAGGACCTGCTGTTCCTGGCGCGTTCGGAAGGCGATGATATCGCGTTCGAAAAAGACGCCCTGGACCTGAAGGAAATCGCGCTGGCGGCCATCCATGACACCAACGTGCTGGCACGCCACCGGGAGGTGCGGCTGATGATGGGCCAGGATACGCCAACGGAAGGCGTGCCCATATGGGGCGATCGGGCACGGCTCAAGCAGGCCGCCATGATCGCGTTGGACAACGCGATCAAGTATTCGCCCGCCGGCACGACGGTCGAGATCGCGGTGCGCGCAGGCGCACGGGCGGAGCTGGTCATCCGTGACCACGGCGTGGGCTGCGCTGCCGAAGAGTTGCCCCATGTTTTTGACCGCTTCTACCGCGGTACGGCGGCGCGCGAGCGCTGGGCGGCTGGTAGCGGCCTGGGCCTGTCGATCGCTCGCTGGATTGTGCAGAAGCACCACGGAACCGTCGACTTCAGCAGTACCGTCGGGGAAGGCTCGACATTCACCGTTCGGCTGCCATTGAGACATCAACATGTATAACGCCAAAGTCTTGCTGATCGAGGACGACCCTCGCATTATTTCTTTCCTGCAGCGCGGCCTGCAAGCCGAAGGCTACAGCGTCGAAGTCTCGCGCGATGGGCTGCACGGGTACGAAACCGCTCGCGACGGCGAATTCGATCTCATCATCCTGGACCGGATGTTGCCGCGGATGGAAGGCGTCGAGGTCTGCGCCCGGTTACGCGCGGAGGGCTGTCGTTGCCTGATTCTGATGCTGACAGCCAAAGCAGAACTGCAAGAGCGCATCCAGGGATTAAAGCAAGGGGCCGACGATTACCTGGCCAAGCCGTTCGCATTCGACGAACTGGTGGCACGCATGCAGGCCCTGCTGCGCCGGCGCCAGGATGGCCGTGCCCTGGACACGACTCTCAGCGTCGGCGATCTGCAGTTGGATTTCGCAGCCCGAACTGCGCATCGGGGCGAACGCCGAATCGAACTGACCGCGCGCGAATTCGCGCTGCTCGCCTATCTGATGGAACACGCCGGCACAGTGGTCAGCCGCGCACGGATATTGCGCGACGTCTGGGGAATGGACTTCGATCCCGGCACCAAGGTGGTAGATGTGTATATCCGTTATCTGCGGCGCAAGATCGAGCAGGAAGGAGAACTGCCGCTACTGCGCACCGCCCGCGGCTTTGGCTATACCATCGGTGCAGAAAAGGCCGATTAAAAAAAACCGATTCGGCCTTTCGTGAAGATGCTGCAGCAATCTAGTAGAGTTGGACCAATAAAGTAAAAGCGGCAAGAACTCAAGGAGACGCGCATGAGCACAAAGCGAGTACCGGTGACGGGTGCCGGCAAGGGTATCGGCCGAGCCATGGGACACAGACTCATGACGCTGATCTCCGTGGTCTAAGGAGTGCAAAGTGGACTTCTATTCCCTGCTTTCACAGCATGCTCGGACGGCGCCGGCACGGATCGCATTTCAAGATAACGCCCGCCAGCTGAACTACGCGGAGTTGTTGGCTGAAGTGGACTGTATGGCGGCACTGATGGCGTCTCGCGGGGCTCGCCGCGGAGACCGTCTGGCGCTGTGGATGCCAAATTGTGTCGAATGGCTCGTGACGTTTCTCGCATGTGCCAGATTGGGAATGATGGTGGTCGCAGTCAACACCCGGTTCAAGGAACATGAAGTCGGCCAACTGCTGCAACGCGGGCAATGCCGCTGGCTGGCATTCTGGCCGGCCTTTAAAGGGTTGCCGTTTGTCGATACGCTCAAATGCGTGGACGCTGCTATCGTTGGCCAACTGAAAGGCGTCATTGCCGTTCAAGCCAACGCAGACGTCGCCCATACCTTGCGCGATGCGTGGCCGGCGCTTGACCTGATCTCATACGCGAACACTGACACCACGTTTCCCATTTCGGATCCTGGACAAGCCCGTGACGGAGCATTGGTCTACACCACCTCGGGCACCACATCCGAGCCAAAGCTCGTCCTGCATCGGCAAGAGGGGCTGATCAATCACGGAGCCATTGCGGCCTCGGCCTATGGTGTCACTGCGCAGAGCGTGGTGCTCATTGCTGCGCCGATGTGCGGCGCGTTTGGCTTTTCCACGATGCTCAGTGGCCTGGTTCCCGGCGCCTCCTTGGTATCGCTGGCAGTATTCGATGCCAGCACTACCGTGCGGCAAATCACCGATCACGCGGTGACCCACACCTTTGCCAATAACGAACTCATTGATCTGCTGCTGAAGGAAACGGCGGGCAATGGCCGGCCCTTCCCTACGCTGCAGTATGTGGGCTATGCCAGCTTTGCCCCCTCTATGGACGATCTGCCCGAACGCGCGCTACAGGCGGGGATACCCATTGCCGGGCTATATGGATCCAGCGAACTCCAAGCCTTGGTGGCGGGCCAGCGGCTCGATATGGACTGGCAATATCGACGTGCCGCCGGAGGAACCCTGGCCTCGCCAGCCGGCAGGGTCCGTGCGGTAGATCCCGAGCATGGCAACACGCTGCCGCACGGCGCCATCGGACAGATTGAAATCCAGGCCCCCAGCCTGATGTCAGAGTATCTGGACAATCCTGAAGCCACCCGCAAAGCCATCCATCCCGATGGATTTTTCCGCACAGGCGATCTGGGCTTCACGGTGGATGAACGCACGTTTGTTTTTCAGGGCAGAGACGGAGAACATCTGCGTCTGGCAGGTTTTCTGGTCAACCCGATGGAAATCGAGGCGTTCATCCGCGAGCTCGACGGCGTTCAAGCAGTGCAAGTCGTGGGCGCCGAACGCGAGGGAAAAACCGTACCGGTGGCATTTGCCATTGCCTCGTGCGGGGCAGACGTGACCGAGGCGGCCATCATTCGCGCCTGTCAAGCCTCAATGGCAAAATTCAAAGTCCCTGAACGAGTCGCGTTTGTGCAGCAGTTTCCAATGGTGCAAAGCGCCAACTCGAACAAGGTGCAGAAGCACGAACTCAGAAAAATGGCGCAGAGACTGCTTGACGGAGATCGGCACGCCGCGCTGTGAGGGCTGAAGTCGGCCAATCTGTGCGTTCGGCCTGCCTTTTAGGCGGGGACAGCGATCGCTATCTATTCGTGCGCGCCTTTTGCGGCCTGGACAAACTCCAACCTATTCCGGCTTGCTCTCCAAAGCCGCAACACGCGACTCCAGCTGTTGCACCTGAGCTTGCAGTTGATCCACACGCTCGCGCGCACGAGCCAGCAGATCCGCCTGTACGTCGAATTCCTCGCGGGTGATCAGGTCCATTTTCGTAAAGGCCTGCCCCATCATCGCCTTTACATTGCGTTCGAGATCAGCGGCCGGGCTGCGCGCGATCAAGTCGGAAAGATTTTTCTGGAAATCTTCGAGCCATTGGGTGCGGTTCATGACGTCCTCGCATTCGATGTTCTGAATGTATAGAGTGTAGCCGCTCTAGCCCTACCAAACCCTACAACAAAAAAAATGGGCGGGCCGTACACGGCACCGCCTCAAAGCACAGGAGAAAATCGAATTGCACCAGAGCCATTGCTTGCGATAGACACACTGTCCGAGTGCCCGTCGCACTGCATCTGGTACGGTTCGATTCTTCCTGACGTTGCCGCCGACAACAAGCCACTGGGTGTAATGCCGCGTATCAACAAATTCGATACATTGCTGCGAAACGCCGAAACAGACGCAGCAATTCGATACAACCCCAGCCGTTGGCAAATGTTTTGTTTCAACCGTCCCTACCCCGGTGCCGCGCACCAATCAGGGGATCATCTCAGGGCATGAATGCACCACAATAGTGCAATGACGCACTATGTCTGGTCAAAAACTGATCGGCGCCCGCCGCGTCCCCGGCATCAACGGTGTCGCCGGTCGGCGTTCCCACTGCAGTCATAGCGAATTTGCGCCCTGACAGGGTTTTTTTATCCTGCGGCGGCGCGGCAGCCAAAAGATGGCACGCATATTGCTTTATTGCTCATGCGTGAATGCAACCATCAGAGGAACTGCCATGAAACTCATCATCGCCATCATCAAGCCGTTCAAGCTCGACGAAGTACGAGTAGCGCTTTCCGGGATCGGCGTACAGGGGCTGACGGTCACCGAAGTCAAGGGCTTTGGCCGTCAAAAGGGACACACAGAACTGTACCGCGGCGCGGAATACGCCGTGGACTTCTTGCCCAAGCTGCGCGTGGAAGCCGCCGTGCCGGATCACCTGGTGGACCAAGTGATCGACGTGATCGAGCAAGCCGCCCGTACCGGCAAGATCGGCGACGGCAAGATCTTTACCGCTCCGCTGGAGCAAGTCATTCGTATTCGGACAGGTGAATCCGGCGAAGCCGCCCTGTAAGCACAACAACAAAGCAAGAAGCATTGGAGCCTGAAAAATGGATAAAGCGGATATCTCCTGGATGCTGGTATCAACGCTGTTGGTACTGATGATGGCAGCGCCCGGATTGGCATTGTTTTACGGCGGCATGGTGCGCAGCAAGAATGTGCTGTCTGTCATGCTGCAAGTGTTGTGCACGTTCGCATTGGGCGTCGTGCTGTGGTTTGTTTACGGTTATTCGTTGGCCTTTACCGAGGGCAATGCCTTTTTTGGCGGACTGTCGCGCGCGTTTTTCTCGGGGATGTTCAATTCCGCAGATGGCACCTACGCCATGTCCGGCTCGTTGACCGAACTGCTGTTTGCGTCGTTCCAGGCGACGTTTGCCGGGCTGACATGCGCACTGATCGTGGGCAGTTTTGCTGAACGTGCACGCTTTTCCGCCGTGCTCGTGTTTACGGTCATCTGGTTCACCTTTGCCTATGTGCCCATTGCGCACATGGTGTGGTTCGCCTCGGAGACCGCGCCTGGTTTGCTCAATGCCCGCCAAGCATTGGATTTCGCCGGCGGCACGGTGGTGCATATCAACGCGGGGATCGCCGGTCTGGTTGGTGCGTATGTCATCGGCAAACGCGTGGGTTATGGCCGCGAAGCAATGCAACCCCATAACCTGCCCATGACCTTCATCGGCGCCGCCCTGCTGTGGGTGGGTTGGTTCGGGTTCAATGGTGGCTCGGCACTGGCCGCAAACGAAGGCGCTACGCTGGCATTCTTTAACACCATGATTGCGACCGCTGGCGCGATTCTGGCCTGGCTGTTCACCGAATGGGCAATCAAGGGCAAGCCTTCGATGCTGGGTGCTGCTTCTGGCGCTATCGCAGGCCTGGTGGGTATTACGCCGGCAGCGGGTTTCGTCGGCCCGGGCGGCGCGCTCATCATCGGCGTGCTGGCTGGCATTGTCTGCGTATGGGGTGTCAATGGCCTGAAGCGCATGTTGCGTGCAGATGACTCGCTGGATGTGTTCGGCGTGCACGGCGTCGGCGGTATCGTCGGTGCGCTGCTGACCGGTGTGTTCAATGCCAAGGCGCTCGGCGGTCTCGGTGCCGGCACCGGCGAGGTGATGTCTCAGCTCTGGGTGCAGTTGGAAGGCGTGCTGTTGACCATTGTGTGGTCGGGCGTGGTGGCATGGGTGGCCTACAAGATCGCCAACATGCTCTGCGGTGTCCGTGTACCGGAAGACCAGGAGCGCGAAGGCCTGGACGTAACCAGCCACGGCGAATCGGCATACCACAGTTAAAAGGAAGGGGCTGACGCCGCGCTGAATATGGCGGCAAACGGTCTCCCCAAGGGGAAAAGCCACCGATGTGAAAGCATCGGTGGTTTTTTATTTGCGTCAGTATTTAGCCCGCTATTACCTATCCTCGATCAAATCTGCCTAGACTGCTCTCCATACCGCAATGGCAAAGCGCATTGCTCACCACAAAAATGACTGGAGACCTGCATCATGGCAAAACTGATTCACACGATGGTGCGTGTGCGCGATCTCGACAAATCGCTGGCGTTCTATCAAACCGCATTTGGGCTCGAGCCCAGCTATCGACTGGATTTTGACAGTTTCTCGCTCGTGTATTTACGCAATAGCGAAAGCGAAACGGAAATCGAACTCACGTGGAACAAGGGCAAAAGCGAACCGTATACGCACGGCGATGGATACGGACATGTCGCCTTTGTGGTGGACGATGCCGTCCACGAGCGCGAACGCCTGACTGCACTGGGATTCACCCCCAATGACCTCAAAGAATTCTTCGCCGCAGACGGCGCATTGATCGCGCGCTATTTCTTCGTTCAAGACCCTGACAATTACAAGATCGAAGTGCTCGAACGCCACGGGCACTATCAGTAGCTCAACGATGCCAGGCTATGGCAATACCCGAGCCCGTGACCAAGAAAAGCCTGCTCAAGGCTACGATAAGGAGACACACATGCAATCCAAACACATCGCTCTCGCCCTTGAGCGAGAGCCGTCACCCGCCACAGAAAAGTCCTGTATTTCGCTCACACGCCGAGCCCTGTTGAAAGGCACGGGCGTGTTATTTGGCACATTGGCGATGTCGTCCGCGCTGACCCTCATCGCACCGAGCCGGGCCTGGGCCTTGGAATTAAAAAGCCTCGATGAGCATCAGGGAAAGGTCCTGCTTGCATTGATCAAGCGCATCTATCCTCACACCACATTGGATGACGCCGTGTATGCACTCGTCGTCAAAGACCTTGACGGCAAAGCTGCGGGTGCTGCCGCGGTACGGGATCAACTGGCCGAGGGTATACGCAAACTCGATACGCAGGCAGGTGGTGATTGGTCCACTCGTGCTGTCGTCGACCAGGACCGTGACGTGGCCGCGTTGGCGGACACGCCATTTTTCCAGACCGTACGTTCGACAGCAGTGGTCTCGCTTTACTCCAATGCGCTGGCTTATGCCCATTTCGGTTATGGCGCACAGGCGGGAGATGGCGGCTATCTATACAAGGGATTCAATGATCTGGCGTGGCTGCCGAATCCCCCGGAACAAGACAGCGGCCCTATCCCGGCAAACTAATTAGAACGAGGAGACAGACATGGCGAACACAAATACTCCAGAACAGCCCGGCAAAAAATTTTCCCTCGACGATGATCATGTCGTCGTAGTGATCGGCTCGGGCGCAGGCGGCGGAACATTGGCCAATGAGCTCGCGCAGAAAGGCGTAGACGTCGTCATCCTCGAAGCCGGAAAATTGCATACGCAAGCGGATTTTCTGGCTGATGAATGGGCGTCGTTTCAGCAATTGTCGTGGCTCGACCCGCGTACTGCATCTGGCTCGTGGCGTATCGCGAAAGATTTTCCCAACCTGCCTGCATGGATCTGTAAAACCGTCGGAGGCACATCGGTGCACTGGGCCGGCGCCAGTCTGCGTATTCAGCCGTATGAATTCAAGGCGCTGACGACATATGGAAAAGTCGATGGTGCGACATTACTCGACTGGCCGATCACGCGCGAGGATCTGGATCCCTATTACACTCGTGCCGAGAAGAAACTCGGTGTGACCCGTACGAATGGCTTGCCAGGCTTGCCGGGCAACAACAATTTCAAAATATTCCACGAAGGCGCCACCAAGATAGGCTACAAGCATGTCAGCACGGGCCACATGGCGATCAATAGCGTGGCCAACGATGATCGGGCTCACTGCTATCAGCGCGGGTTCTGTTTTCAAGGCTGTCGATTCGGCGCGAAATGGTCCACCTTGTATACGGAGCTGCCACGCGCGATTGAAACCGGGCATGCGGAATTGCGTACCGAGGCACATGTGGCGCGTATCGAACATGATGAGGCGGGCAAGGTCAATGCCGTGCTGTACTACGACTCCAAAGGAGCGCTTCAACGGCAAAAAGCCCGTGCGGTTGCGGTCGCAGGTAACTCCATCGAGACGCCCCGTCTGTTACTGAACTCGCACTCGGCGAAGTTTGCCAATGGACTGGCAAACAGCTCGGATCAGGTGGGCCGCAACTACATGCGGCATACGACTGGTTCGGTCTATGCCACGTTTGCAAATAAAGTCGACATGTACAAGGGCACGGTGATGGCCGGCATCGTCGAGGACGAGGCGCGCCACGACACGTCGCGCGGGTTTGCAGGCGGTTATCACATGGAGACGATATCTCTAGGATTGTCGTTTTACGCGGCGTTTCTAGATCCGGGCGCATGGGGTGCGAAATTCGCGGATGCGATGGATCAGTATGCGCACACTGCGGGACTATGGATCGTGGGCGAAGACATGCCCCAGGCCTCCAACCGAATTACCTTGAACTCCGAGCTGAAGGACCAATACGGCCTGCCGACCGCAGACGTACATTTCGACGACCATCCAAACGATGTTGCCATGCGCGAACATGGCTTCAAACAATCCGAGGCATTGTATAAAGCGGTGGGGGCCAAGGATACCTATCGTGTACCGCCCTATCCTTCCACGCATAATCTCGGCACGGCACGGATGAGCGACAAACCCGAAGACGGTGTCGTGAACAAGCATGGCCAAGCGCATGACATCCGCAATCTATTTATTTCGGACGGCAGTCAATTCACAACGGGTGGAGCGGAAAATCCCACGCTGACTATCGTATCGTTGGCAATTCGCCAAGCGGATTACATTGCTGAACAGATGAAGCACGGAGCGATCTAAAGTCTTGAGGCCATCACAGAGAGGGGGCGCCCGAGCGCGCCAGCCGGCAGCACGGACGCCGATTGCCGTCCCGGCACCGGGAACCGCGGAATCGGCGTAACATCAATGCGGCAAGCCCGGCGCTCGACCGGGTCCCGCTTTTTCAAGATAGGAGGACAATCGTGTGCCAGATCTATGTAAATACGGATCCGATTCTTTACGAATCCCGCACGCGTTCGTTACGCATTCACGGCGTGGTGACGACGGTCCGATTGGAAAATCTGTTCTGGAACGTCTTGCAGGAAATCGCGGAACGCGAAGACCTGACGACGAGTCAGTTTGCGATCAAATTGCATGATGAATTGCTCGCTCGCCACGGGGATATGCCGATGAGCTTTGCGTCGTTTTTGCGTGTTTGCTGTCTACGATATTTATCGCAGAAGAACACCGATCTCACGCCTTTATGCGATGGGCGTGATGCGACGCGGTTTCAGCCGGTATTGGCGCATGCGCGGTGACGCGCCCTTGAACCGCTGGCCGCCTCAGCTTTTGCGCGGCGCCGGCTGCGGTGGTGCGATACTGGCATCTATCAAACGGCTGGCAACTTCGGGCAGATAGCGCGCCGGTCCGCCCTCGCCGAATATCTGGCCAGACACAAACGCCCCCTCCAGCAGTAACATCAATCCGTCGGCCAGGACATCCGGATCCGCGGCCCCCATGTCCACCGCGAGTTCCACCATACGCGCACGCAGATCAGCCTTGTGCCTCACAGCGACTTGATGCGCAGGATGATCGGGCTCGGGATACTCGACGACGGCGTTGGTCAAGCCGCAACCGCGATAACGTGTGGTGGCCACAGGCAGGCTGCTCTCGTCTCGCGCGACGCGATCCGAGGTCGGCGCTACGGGTCTGCCCGCCGAGCGTTGAGCCAGGCCTTCGAAATACACCATCAACGCAGCACGCGGGTCATCGGGGTGCAGGGGCGCTCCCTCATTGAACTTGGCCCAGAACTCGACTTCGTAGTCGCGCAAATACGACGCTGCCAATTCGTCTTTCGACGAAAAACTGCGATACAGACTGGGCTTGGTCACACCCGCCTCGGCCACCAAGGCGTCCACACCCACCGCGCGAATGCCATCCTCATAGAACATGCGGCGCGCGGTCTCGCGAATACGCTCGGACGCCAGCTTGGGGGGCGCCGATTGGGGGGACAACTCAGCCGCGGCAGAGGAAGCAGTTTTACGGGTCATGGCGATACTCCTGACATCGGATCAATATTTTTTACTTGACGATGTTACTGACCGGTACGTAGCATACGAGTTCCCGATACGTACCAGTCAGTAACATGAGTATATCCCAGCTCCCTCGCCCCTTTCAGCACTATGGGCAACGCTACGCCTTTGTGGTGGTTGCCGTCATCTTTCTATCCCTATTAGTCTCGGCTGGCCTGCGCTCTACCCCGAGCGTGTTGCTCATCCCGTTGGAGGAAAACTTTGGGTGGACCCGCGCCACTACCTCATTGTCGGCCGCCGTGG
Organism: Bordetella muralis; assembly: GCF_965139205.1. Taxonomy (GTDB): domain Bacteria; phylum Pseudomonadota; class Gammaproteobacteria; order Burkholderiales; family Burkholderiaceae_B; genus Bordetella_A; species Bordetella_A muralis. Next base: position 10,845 of record NZ_CBCSIU010000022.1, on the reverse strand, counting down.
GGATCTTTCTGTATGGCCTGGTGGGGCCGTTCGCTGCGGCAGCGATGGAACGGTTTGGCGTGCGCCGTGTGTTGGTCGCTGCATTGAGCTTGATGGCGATATCTACAGGGCTGAGCAGCTTCATGACCGAACCCTGGCATTTGTTACTGAGCTGGGGTGTGTTCTCCGGTATTGGCTCGGGCGCGGTGGCGGTGGTGTTGGGTGCGACGGTGGTCAACCGCTGGTTCGCTTCACGCCGTGGCCTGATGATGGGATTGCTGACCGCCAGTACGGCGACCGGGACATTGCTGTTTTTGCCCGGTCTGGCCGCCCTGGCCTCGTCTGGCGACTGGCGGCGTGCGGTGTGGGCGGTGACTGCGGCGACAGCAGCATTGGTGCCGCTGGCTTGGTGGCTAGTGCGTGACCGGCCGGCCAGCGTGGGCCTGACGCCCTATGGTTCTGCGCCCGATACGCCATTGGCGGCACCGGCACCGCGCACCGGTTTACTGGCCGCGACATTCGGTGCGTTGAATCGTGCGATTCGCACACGCACATTCTGGTATTTGTTCGCAACGTTTTTCGTCTGCGGCTTTACGACGAATGGTCTCGTGGGCACGCATCTGATCGCGCTGTGCGGCGACCATGGCATTCCCGAGGTGCGTGCCGCAGGACTATTGGCCGTCATGGGGATTTTTGATCTGATCGGCACGACGGCGTCCGGATGGCTGACGGATCGCTATGATCCGCGCAAGCTGCTGTTTGTTTACTACGGGCTGCGCGGATTGGCGCTGATGTATCTGCCCTATTCCGATTTCTCGTTCTACAGTCTGTCGATTTTTGCGATATTTTTCGGTCTGGATTGGATCGCGACCGTCCCGCCCACATTGCGCCTGACCACCGAGGCGTTCGGTGAACGCGATGCGCCGATCGTATTTGGCTGGATCGTCGCGGGCCATCAAGTCGGCGCTGCGTCGGCGGCATGGATGGCGGGCTATATCCGCGACACGCAAGGCAGCTATCTGGTGGCGTTTGTGTTGGCAGGAGCGACCGGCATCATCGCGGCCATCCTGGCGCTGATGATTCGGCGCTCGGGCAGAGCGCCCGAGCCGATTCCGCTGGCAGCAACCTGAGCTGAGATTAATAGCGATACTTCAACGCCAGATTTCCCCCTGTCTCGTGATATCCCGAGTTGCCTTGATTGCGGAACAAGGCAACATCGAGTGAGACACGCTGATTGATGTCGCCCTCTACGCCCAATTTCAATTGACCCGTGTTGCGCCCGCCATGCATCTCGGCGCCCACACCATTCATACGCACCGCGTAGTTTTTGCTGGAGCGCAGCCAGTTGAGCTCGAGGTGCGGTGTGATGGTCGAGGTCAAGCCGCTGGGGATGTGTGCGGCCGCCCGTAAACCAACGACTGTCTGCGTACGGCCACGATTCAGGAAGTGGACACGCGTACCGTTCGCCTCCTGCAGATTAGCGGAGCGTACGTTCTGATAAATGATCTGCGCGTGGGGCTGCAGCACGTACTTTACGTTATTCCGTTCGGCGATCTTGGCGTTGTAGCCGAGTTCTGCCGACGCCGTGACGCCTTTTGAGGTGTATTTTTCGAGCGGCAAGTCATCGCCCTTGACCTTGTTGTTGAAGCGGTTCCATAGCACCCAGCTGTCCAGGTATATCCCGCTCTGGATATCGGCGTTTTGCTGATAGGTGCCATAGATCCCCACGCTGTGACCGTCCACCTTGCCGTGACTCGAATAGCCCGACACACGCGATGTCGTGTGTCCATGGTACTGTCCGTATCCGCCCATGACACCGAGGGTGATCTGATCGAGCAGGTTGGTCGAGCTCGCCAGCATATCGATGCCTAGCATCGCCATGTTTTTGTCACCCCGGATACGCAGTTGCCCCGAGGCGTCATTGAGGTGATTGCGCGAGCCGTTGTACCGCACCCATACGCTGCCATGATGGCCGGGGGCCTCGCCCTGGTAGTAGCTGCTGAGCCGGTCGTTCAGGTTCATCTGAAACATGGTGTTGGCTGCCAGGGCATTGCTGTTGTAGGAGCCTGCCTCGGGGCGGATGACTTTGGTACGTGGCGCTAGAGGTGCCCGGATGATGAGGGCATTCTCGTTTGTGGTGTCGGGCTTTGAGTCTGATGAATTACCAGGATCAGCCGCAGCGCTCTGTTCGTCCGAGGGAGGTCGTTCGGAGATCTGCTTGGGAGACGTGCGGCCCTCTGAACTGGATGAGTCGCCTGCGGATCCGTCTGATTGATCCTTATTTTCCGACGTATCACTCACCAGGTACCAGTCCTTCCTTGAGCCGGAGGCTGGGTCGCGATCATCTCGTCGTGCCAGACGGTACTCATAGGACCCCGCCACGGCGCGCCCCGCCAGGGTGAACTCCGCCGCTGAATCCCCGCGTACGGTAATCAGCTTGATAACGCCCCGAGCGTAATCAATATCGGCGCCGCTACCCAAATTGATAATTCTGACTTGGGATTCGCCGCTGCTATTTCCCATGATTACCAATTTGTCGTGAGCCATGCTGCGCGACGGGGAGATCAACTTCACCAAACGAGCACGCTCGTCAATTGCCATATGCACGACACTCCCTTTCTCCCCATGGTAATCCCCCTGCACATAGAGCGTACTGCCGGCTCCGCTTGGCAAATTATGAATCCATACGTCCCCATGGACGGCGAGATTGCCTTTAATAACGAAACTTTCTGCCTGATATTTTGTTCTCGCCGCTAACGAGCCGACCTGCAACGACCCTCCGCGCTCTATCAGAATGTGCTGATCCCGCTGCCGTCCAGGCCCATAGTCGGGTGCAGCCACGCCGTTCCCTAGTAACGACGCCTCATTTTGTACCGTGATCCGCTTTGCAGCGATGCGGCTATCGTCCACCTGTAGTGCGCCCGCTTTGACGATGATTTCTCCGTTGAAGTCGTTGTCATGCATGGTCAGTGGCCTGGAAGCGTCCCCGCCCCTGGTGATCAATTTGCTGAGGCTATCTCCGACAACGTGCACTTCGTCGAACGAGAAATCATCGCGCGTACGCATACCGTCACGGACGATCACGGTTTGAGAGCCGAACAAAACCTTGGGTCGTTTTAAGGTAACCCAGTCAGACCAAGACTGCTCTTCACTGTGTAGCTCAGAAAAAGGAACCACATGAGACCGGCGGACATCATTACCGACATGCGGACCCATCACGGATTGTGCGGCGCAGGGCAGAGACAACGATGCCAGCAATACGTACGACGCGGCCACTGCGGATGGCTTTGGTCGGCGCTTACGCATTGCCGGGGACACCACCCATCCGCGGACACTCGAGTTCCGTTTGAGTTTGCAGATCGTGATCATTAGCTCGCTCCCTCTCAGTTAGATGACGCGAACCATTGAGCCACGACGTTTCGAAAACCGTGGGAATGTGCCGACTCAAGCCCAGAAATGAGACGAACTGACAGTGCCAGCCCACTCATTGCAACCACGGCGCACGGCAACAAACGCCCCATCGCCGCGGCAAGCGCAGCCCATCTATCCAAATTCGTAGCGCAGCCCTGCCGAAATCGCCTTGCTGTTCACACCATGATGGTCGAGCTGCATATCGACATTGATGAACCAGTCGAGATGGGAGGAGTCCTGCCGCGTGACAACGCCGAAACCCAGCCAACCGCTATGTCGCGGCAGCCCGATCCCCTGCAGCGTGAACCTGGCATCGGGCGCACCGTTGAACGCCGCGGAAAACCTCAGGCTGCCCGGATTGCCGTAGCGATAAGCAGCGGACCCCGTGAATGTCGTCTCACCAGCCGTCCATCGCATCGGCCCGGATTGATGTCGCATGCCGAACAATGCCGCGCCTTGTTCATACGAGGCGTGTCGGGCGCTCAATCCAAACTGGCTGCCGGTTTCATGAAAAGCGCCGCGATGCAGACGGCTGTATTCGATGCCTGCGAAAGGCGTGTAGGTCGATGATCCCGCGGACAGAACATAGCCCAGCTCTGCGTAGGCGGACGTCATACCGTCATGACGGTTGCTGGCGATATGCTCGCTCTGCCCAATCATGATGTCGCGTGAAACGTCGGTATGAATCCAATCGTGACCCAGGCGGCCAACCAGATAATTTCCCGTAGCTCCGCCATGGCGGCCATAGACAGAAAGCCCTACGCTGCGCCCCTTGGAACGTCCGCCTGGTCCATCAAATACCGCATTCGCCTGCGACCATGAGAATGCCGCGCCGATGATCGTATGCGGGTTCAAGCGATAGTCGGCCCCGAGCTGCGCGCCAAACAGATGCGTATCGGCGCTGGCATAACCCGATTGCTGCAGTTTGCCATCGGCGCCCAGCATGTTGATCCATAGTCCGCCGCCGTCGTGCGTACGACTCAACGCATCGACACGGTTGGACAATGCGCGATTGACAATCTGCGCTTGCTGAAAACTCAATGCTTGGGACGAGGCGTAGACCTCGCCCGTGAGACTATTCAATGTGATTTCAAAGGTTTCCGTGGAATCGATGTGTTGCAGTATCGCTGCCTGCGATATGAACGCATCGCTCACATCGACGGACTCGCCTTGCAACTTGCGATCTACTGCTGCAAATGATGTCTCGACGGCAAGCGCACTGGCGTGCAATACGCGCCCCTCAGCGAACGACGCCCGCGCCGCGGTAGCAACGTTATATCTGTCGATCAGCACATCGATCTGTTCGGAACCATACCTCACCGTGGCCTGGTACAAGCCATCTATCGCGACAGCGCCAAACTCGCCAATGATTTCGCCCGCACGCATTAACATTCGGGCCGCCGTTGATATGTAGATCTGACTAGGCGACAAAATATGCAAGCTCGAGTCGCCGATATACGCCCGCCCGTCAATTTCGAATACGGCGTCGACGGGTATATAGACGCGCCGCGTCCGTCCCATCTCGATGTAATCGCCTTGCACGTGCAAGCCCTTTCCCTCGAGATACACCTTTCCGGCATTCACGAAATCCCCGCCGATCCTGCCTCCGTTGCTGATGAGTATGGCCCCCTGAGAAAGAGACAGCCAACCTGCAACGCTGCCATGGAGTTCCAGAATTCCGTCCAAAACTTGCGTGCCGCCGGTGTACGTGTTTTCCCCCCATAACGCCAATCTGCCGCCGCCCTTTTTGATCAGCCCACGATCACCGGCGATATTGTTGTAAAAACCGGATGACGGTGCGGAGCTCGGGATATCGGCAATGAAATCCCCACCCAAGGTAAGCCGCGAATCAAACAAGGCCGGGCCGCGCACGGCACGATCCGGATTCAGACGCCCCCATCCATAGATTTCAGGTTTTCCAAGATCATCCGCCGTGGAAAGCAAGGTTTGCCGCAACGCGCTGTTATCCATCCAAGGGTGTGCCTCGGAAACCAACGCCGCTGTGGCCGTCACCACCGGCGCGGCCAATGACGTTCCCTTGTAGTCGCCGGCGCGCCCCTCCACCGTACTGATGCACCAATTAGCGGCCTCGCCGCACGCGTTGGCATAGGAACGTAACGTCCCATCGGAATGAATCGACGTAGCGACGAGCCATCCTTTTTGCAGCGTAGGCAGCAGACCGGGAAGCAGTCCGGGGTATGAAGGGGCGGACGCTGCAGCGTTCCCGGCGCCCCAAATCATGAGGACGTCATTTATCCAAACGGCCTGGTGCAGCGTGATCTCCTCTTCACCAACGAACCTCTTTAACAAAGTCGCCTCGTCGGCATTGCCTAGTTCTCGAATCCCGTCGTGACCACGACCAGTCAACACCCAAGAATGATTGATGATAGTGACATCGTTGGCGAATAATTTCTTATATGTGGTACGGGCGTCGGTCACGTATAGACGACTGCCTTGAGCAATACCCTGAGCGTATTCATCTCCGAGGGGTTTGCCTGCTACGATGCGGGCGACTATCGCACCATGAACGGACGGGTCGCCAATCTTTCTAATCGGTAGATTCTCGTGTATCACTCCGCTCAACGCCAGCCAATGCGGGGAGTCTCGCAGCGTATCGAAACCAAAATCGGATATCCCAACCTTGACTCCCTCTCCGGTGAAATCCGACGCATAAACGGGAGGCGGCGTAATGGTGCCTTTAAGCGGCCAATCAGGAACCGAGAAGGAAGGTAGGCGCAGCTCGCTAACCTCATCGAGGTCCACCCGCCATACAACTCTGTTGTTTCCATCAAGAAAAACACGAGTTTTTTGTCTAAGCTTGTCGCTGGAAGGCTGCGCCCGCACCGTATTGAACACCATCGCCAATACGCATACCGATACCACTATCGTCGACGTATATCTGAACGCGAAGGTAGCGTTTCTTGAACTCATTCCCCATGCCGCCGAGCGTATTGCTATGGGCGTGATTGTGGTCAATACCGCATCCGGTCAATAGCAAAAGGGGTTCACGAGGCAAGAATTCGGACGAGTAGAAACAACGAGGCCGATCGTGCGCAATCGGCGATGAGGTTATCCCCCCTTTATCGGGCGCGGGGCACGCACGATGGCACAGCTCACGATGCCGCGGCCGGCGTCGTACGCACTGTCCGCATATGATAGGACTTGCGCCCCTTCAGATGACCACGGATCAAGGACTCCGCCTCTTCCCCATCGCGCCGCAGCAGGGCGCCCACAAATGCCTCGTGGTCGTTCATCGCCTTGGTCCATTCGTCCAGATCGAAGTTTGAGCGATATCGCAGTGCCTGGACTTGCAGATTGAACCGGTCATAGGCATGCGTCAGCGCAGGATTGTGCGCTGCGCGATTGATCGCGATGTGCGTGCCCATGCTGGTGGCGTAATAGGCACGGATGTCCCGGTTGTTGTAGTGGTCGCGGGTCTGCTCGTGCAACTGCGCGATGTGCGCGAGTTCTTCGTCCGTGGCCCGCTCGGCCGCACTGCGGGCGGCCAAGCCTTCCAGTACCGCCAATACATCGAAGATATTCGCAACGTCGTCGGCAGACAGCTCGATCACCATGGCGCCGCGCTTGGGCTGCAGGGTCAACAACCCGTCAGAAGCCAGCATCCGATAGGCTTCGCGCAGCGGCGTACGCGAAATTTTCAGGCGGTCGCACAAGTCCCGCTCGTTGAGCCAGGTGCCCGGCTTGAGCGTGCCATCGATGATCAATTGGCGCAGCCGTTCAGCCACGACGGCCGGCAAAGTGGGATGGTGAATGGCCAAATCCAGGGGAGATTGGTCAGAAACCGAAGCTTCAGCGTTAGCCATGGGTTGTTCGCACGTCCTAAATCGTCTATTGTTGTATCTGGTATACCAAACACCAAAGGAATACCAAGCCTGTACCAATCATAGAGCAAGCAATGCCCGGACAGGCTCACTTACCGAGGAGACATACCCTATGCATACCCCCGTTCGTGCCTGGGCCCGCGCCCTGGCGATCACCACGCTGATTTCCGCCGGCGCCCCTGCTCTAGCCCAGGACGCGTCGAAATGGCCTGAACGGCCGATCCGCCTGGTTGTCGGGTTTGTACCCGGCGGCGGCACCGATGTATCGGCGCGCATTCTGTCGGCGAAACTTTCCAGCGTTCTAGGCCAACAGATCGTCGTGGAAAACAAACCGGGCGCCTCGGGCTTGATCGCGTCCGATTATGTGGCCAAGGCGGATCCCGACGGCTATACCCTGATGCTGGCCAATATGCAGTCGACGGTGTCCGCACCCTATGTGGTCCAGTCGGATATCGATCCGATCAGGGATTTCACCGCCGTGCGCTACATCGGGTCGGTGCCGAATGTGTTGGTGATCAACCCCACCAAGCACGACTACAAGACGGTACAGGATCTGATCGACGACGCCAAGGCTCATCCCAAACAACTGCTATACGCCTCATCCGGCCAGGGCAGCCCGCAACATCTGAGCGCCGCGCGGTTCTCGCAAATTGCCGGCGTGGAGATGGAACACGTGCCGTACAAGGGCAGCGGCCAGGCGATGACGGACCTGCTGGGCGGCAATGTGGACATGAATTTCGATACGCTGCCAGGCGCGATCGGCCAGGTCCAGGCCGGCAAATTGCGCCCGCTGGCGGTCACCAGCGCGAAGCGCAGCAAGCGTTTGCCTGAGGTCCCCACCCTGGCTGAAGCCGGCATCAAGGGAATGGACATCATCCAATGGTATGCCTTGCTGGCGCCTGCCAAATTACCCAAACCGATCCTGGACAAGCTTGACCAAGCCATGGCACAGACACTGGCCGATCCTGATATCCAGGCGAAACTGGCCGACCAAGGCATGGAGTTGGGCGACGGCCCCGAGACGCCGGCCGAGTTCGCCAGCTACATCAAGGACGAATGGAGCAAATACGGAAAAATCACCAGCAGCCTGGGCTTGAGCAAGCAGTAGACCCTGCCGGCGCAGCTCGATGGCTGCCAGCCTTAGATGCCATACGCAACATTTTTGACTGATCCTGCAGCCTGGCGGCTGCGCCCTTTTCCCCACCCGGTATCAATATCGAGCCCGATCGGAGAACCCATGAACACAACTTCCACCACCAACGCCGCCGGCGAATCGCTGGTCCAGGTGCAACGCGATGGCGGCATCGTGACCGTCGTCCTGAATCGTCCCGAGAAGCTCAATGCCTTCACCATCGATGGCTGGCGATTGCTGGGCGATACCTTTCTGGAACTGAATGAAGATGACAGCGTACGCTGCATCGTATTGCGCGGCGCTGGGGAAAAATCCTTTTCGCCCGGCAACGACATCAGCGAATTCGAAACCTCGCGCAGCAACAAAAAACAAGCCGTCGCGTACGGGGCTGTCATGCGCCGCACGATCGAATCACTGGCGAACTGCCGTCATCCGATCGTGGCCCAGATTCACGGGATTTGCGTGGGCGGCGGGCTGGAAATCGCCAGCCTGGCCGACATCCGCATCTGCGGCGAGAGCTCGCGTTTTGGCGTGCCGATCAAGAATCTCGGCTTGGTGATGTCATACTCGGAACTGTCGCCCCTGGTACGTCTGGTGGGGCCCACGGTAGCGTTGCAGGTACTGCTGGAAGGCACGATTTTCGACGCCAGCGAGGCCCTGCGGCTGGGCGTCGTCACGCGGGTAGCAGCGGACGATCAGGTCGCCGCCGAAGTCCAGGCAACCGCACGCCGCGTCGCTGAAGGCGCGCCGCTGGTAGCGCGTTGGCACAAGAAATTCGTCCGCAATCTGATGGCGGGCACGCCATTGACCGATGCCGATCGCGACGAGGCTTTCGATTGTTTTGATACGGAAGACTTCCGCACCGGCTATCGCGCGTTTTTGGCGAAAGAAAAACCCCAGTTCAACGGACGCTGATCCCGTTTCAGGAAACACTATGGAAAAGCACGCATCCAATCCCTCCTCCGCGACCGGCGCTGCGAAAGGCGCGCTGGCAGGCATGCGCGTGATCGAGCTGTCACAGATCATGGCGGGCCCCACCTGCGGCATGATGTTGGCCGACTTGGGCGCAGACGTGATCAAGGTCGAAAAAATCAACGGCGGCGACGATTCGCGGCAGTATCGCGACCCGCAGATCAATGGGATCTCGGCGCCGTATTTGATGTTGAACCGGAACAAACGCGCCATCGCGCTGGACCTGAAACATCCCGAGGGCAAGAAAGTCCTGCTGCGCATGATCCGCGATGCCGATGTGGTGACGGAGAATTTTCGCAAAGGCACGATGGAGAAGCTGGGTCTGGGCTACGAGACGCTGCGCAAGGAAAATCCGGGCCTGATTTACTGCGCAGTATCGGGCTATGGCCTGTCGGGTCCCTATGCGGACAAGGGTGGCTTTGATCTGGTCGCGCAGGGTTTCTCGGGCTTGATGGCCATCACCGGCGAACCTGGCGGGCCGCCGCTGCGTACGGGGAATTCGGTGGCCGATATCAATGCGGGCTTGTTAGCGGCATTTGGCGTGTTGGCGGCATATCAACACAAACAACGCACAGGCGAAGGCCAGATCGTCGAGACCTCGTTGCTGGAGGCTAGCCTGCAGCAGTTGTATTGGCATGCCGCGATTTATTTTGGCAGCGGCGTATCGCCTGGACCTACCGGGTCGGCGCACGTCTTGAGCGCACCGTACCAGGCGTTTCCGACAGGAACAGACTGGATCATCATCGGCGGGGCGAACGAAAAGAACTGGCAGCGTATTGCCGCCGCGTTGGGCAAACCTGAATGGGCCGAGGATCCGCGCTTTGCACGCAACCGGGACCGGATGAACAATCGCGATGAGCTTGTCGAAAGTATGTCCGCTATCTTGAAAACCCGCAGTGCGCAGGAATGGCTGGATATTTTCGATGAAGCTGGCGTACCGGCCGGGCCCGTGCATTCCATCGCACAAGCGCTGTCGCATCCGCAGACATTGGCGCGCGGCATGGTGGTGGAACAGGAACACTCCGTCGCGGGCACGGTGCGTACTGTGGGGATGCCGGTCAAGTTGTCGGCCACGCCGGCGCAGTACCATCGGCCTGCTCCGCAGCTGGGTGAGGACACGGTCGCTATTCTGGGGGAGTTTGGCTATAGCGAGTCTGAGATTGATGATTTGATCAATGCAGGAGTCGTGGCGGCGATTGATCGTGAGGGTGCGACGGCTTAGACGAGCGCCGTGCGTGACATTATGTCAACGTGACTCGAGAGATCTTTTGCCCAGCAACGGTGCCACAGCCTCTGCATGCAAATCCCGAACGCGATGAGCGGGTGTGCAGGGCACCCGCTCATCGCAGCCCTGCAAGATCCTTCTCTTCACCCAGGCTGATTCAGAAAAACGCCAAGCAAGAAAGTCATGCCAGCGATGTGATGAGCTTGAGTTACTGCGAGTCGATGCGGGGCAGTGGCTGCGTGGGGGCGCCTCGTNGNCGAGCGGAGTGGATGTCGAAGGGAGCG
>NZ_CBCSIU010000021.1:0-73955 GCF_965139205.1 Bordetella muralis | reverse complement strand
GCCCCCACACCGCTTCCTCCCCCGCTCAACGCCAGAAGAACTCTTATCCACAACCGACCAACACCCCTACTATCCAGGGCCTGTCAAACCAGCAACTATCCACACCCCCTCCCCCGCAACTCCACCCACCAAACGTTATCCACAAAACTCCCACCCAGGCGAACCCCCAACTACTCACGCCCTGTTTCACCTGAAACTTGCCACCACAACTTGTCCACAAACTCCGACCTTCACCTTCAGCCTCCTCATCCACCCAGTGGATATCTTTGCGATATCAAAGAATAAAAAAAGCCGAGTTGGATAACTCGGCCCCTTACTCGAAAACAAGCTCTCATCGAAACACTAGTGCCATCGTTCCGGCACTGATAATCACAAATCTATCCACAAATAATCTTGCCCCGTATAAAACCCAAAATCACACAGAAAACCCCCACATAGCCCCTGGGGATATCTTTGTGAACAACTGAGCTTTCGCCCCTCGAATTTTCCGTATGCGAGCACAGAAAATATTGATCCTGATGGAACCTTTCCTGCGAGCTCGTCACAAGCTTGCCGCCTTAAGCCTTGAAAAACCACGTAAAAATGCCCGGGCGCGAATAAACAGGACGATAATCAGCGGCGATAGCCTGATCACTATGGGTCAAGATATCTATATAGTATTTCTGTGCAAAACCCACGTTTCGAGGCATCGAGCCTGCCTCTGGCTCGAAACTCGTCCCACCGCTGGATTCAGGCCTTATCCACAAACTTATTCCCAACATTATCCACAGCCTCACACTCACCCCGTTATGCCGGCCTGTCGGATCGCGAGCACGCAAATGCGACAACGCCCCGGAGCCATACGGCCACGGGGCGTTGCAGCCAGGTAAAACCTGGCTCACGGGAAAAACGGGATTTCCCGAATTAAAGCGGGCGAATTTCGGCCGCTTGAGGTCCTTTCGGACCGTCCTTGACTTCGAACTCCACTTCCTGGCCTTCGTTCAGGCTGCGATAACCGCGCCCCTGAATGGCCGAGAAATGTGCGAATACGTCCGTACCGCCGGCGTCCGGCGTAATAAAGCCGAAACCCTTATCGGCGTTGAACCATTTGACTTTGCCCTTCTGAACCATTTGTGTAGCGTCCCGATAATAAAAATGAATGCTAGTGAATCAAGGACGCCGACTAGAAATAGGCTCGTACAACGCTTGAATCAACTGCGAGACTTAGCATACTCACGCATCTTTGACGAAACAAATAGTTGTTTACCCGTATGTCGCATTTTTTCCATATCAGCGTTGAGGCAATATATCGGTCATAAATCGGGACTAATCAGAATCGCATTCCCGAGTTAATGGGATACTTGCCCGTTCGCTTTTTATTTCACCCCTAGCTGCATTATTGCCATGATCCGATCCAAGCTGCCTGATGTGGGCACCACCATTTTCACTGTCATGAGCCGGTTGGCTATCGAACATCAAGCCATTAATCTCGGACAAGGTTTTCCCGATTTTGACCCGGACGCGCGCTTATGTGATTTGGTGTCGCGCGCCATGGCCGCAGGACACAATCAGTACCCCTACATGCCTGGCGTGGCGCCATTACGCCAGGCTATTGCAGAAAAGACGCTGGCTCTTTATGGCCACCGCTACGATCCCGAAACCGAGATTACCGTCACCAGCGGGGCCACTGAAGCCTTGATGGCTACCGTATTGGCGGCCGTCAACAGCGGTGATGAGGTCGTTGTCATCGAGCCCTGCTACGACTCGTACTTGCCAGCCATCCGTTTGGCCGGCGGCACGGCCGTACCGGTGCCCTTGCGTGCACCGACAGAGGCAGACCCGTATTACCGCATCGACTGGCAACGCGTGCGTGATGCCATCACTTCTCGTACTCGTTTGTTGATGTTGAACTTCCCGCACAACCCCACAGGCGTGGTGCTCGAGGAAAGCGATCTGGATGCCCTGGAGAGCATTGTCCGGGATACCGGTATTTTGCTGCTTTCAGACGAAGTCTACGAACACATCGTGTTTGACGGGAAACCTCACGCCAGCCTGGCCACTCGGCCGCTGCTGGCTGAACACGCGTTTGTCATTTCTTCGTTCGGCAAGACCTATCACACGACGGGCTGGAAAATCGGCTATTGCTGCGCCCCGCGCCAACTCAGTACCGAGCTGCGCAAAGTCCACCAGTTCATGGTCTTTACCGTATCGTCGCCCATGCAGTTTGCATTGGCGGAATTCATGCAGGATCCCAAGCCGTACACCGAGCTGCCATCGTTTTACCAAGCCAAGCGGGACCGCTTGACAGCTGGCTTGGCCAATACCCGGTTCAAACCTTTGCCCAGCCCCGGCACGTTTTTCATGTTGGCCGATTACAGCGAGATCTCCAAGCAATCCGAAGCAGACTTCGCTCGAGATCTGACGGTGCAACATGGCGTCACTGTCATCCCGATATCAGCCTTTTATCAACACCCCGACGCAGAGGCCTCTAATCATCGCCTGGTGCGCTTTTGTTTCGCCAAGAAGGACGCGACCCTGGATCAGGCGATTGAACGCTTAGCGGGCGTTTAAATCGATTTAGACGCTAGTGACTGTATCTGCCCAGCACGGCGCCAAGCATCGCACGTAGACCTTCCAAAAAATGGGGCCAGAAGGCGAACATCCTTCTGGCCCCATTTTTCATTCACCGACTCAGGCGGCGGCCTGTTCCGATTTACGATTTTCACGCAGTTTTCGCAACAGTTGCGGAACCACGACAACAGCAATCGCGGCGATCCACAGACCGATCGACACCGAGCTTTGATACAAGACGGCAACATCGCCATTGGTGATGGACAAGGCACGGCGCAGGTTCTGTTCCATCATGTCGCCGAGCACGACCCCGAGGACCAATGGCGCCATGGGCACGCCGAACTTGCGCAAGAAATACCCAATCGTACCGATACCGACCACCATCAACAGGTCAAACGTACCGGAGTTGATCGCATACACACCGATGAAGCTGATGCTGAGGATGCCTGGCACCATCAGCCAACCAGGTACGGAGAGTACCTTGGAAAACACACGAACCATCGGTACGTTCATGACGAACAACAGGACGTTCGCAATGAATAACGAAGCAATCAGGCCCCACACGAGTTCGGGCTTGGTATCGAACAATACCGGGCCCGGCGTGATGTTGTAGAGCGTCAGCGCCCCCATCATGACGGCCGTCGTACCCGATCCCGGGACACCCAGCGTCAACATCGGCACAAAGGAACCAATCGCCGACGCCGTTGCGGCGGATTCCGGTGCAACCAGTCCCCGCATATCGCCTTTGCCAAACTTGGCATTGGGATCTTTGCTTTCGATAATGCGTTTTTCCTGGGAGTAAGCCACGGCAGCGGCAACGCTGGCACCAGCACCGGGCAACACACCCACGCCGAACCCTACCAGCGAGCTGCGCACGATGCTCCACCACGTGAACGCCAGCTCTTTCAGGTTGAATAGCTTGCGACCGCTGGACTTGACCTCGATGCTGTGTCCGGCCACGACTTTTTCAAGCATCTCCAGCATCTCGGCAACGGCAAATAGCGCGATCACCACCACCACGAAGTCGATACCATCAGCCAAGTGCACCGAATCGAAAGTGTAGCGATACACGCCCGAGTTGGAATCCACGCCGATCACTGCAATGCCCAAACCTATCATCGCAGCCAGTACGCCCTTGATGGGTTGTTTACCCAGCAGACTCGTCAAGCAGCAGAACGCGAAAACCATCAGCACAAAATATTCGGCTGGACCGAACGCCAATGCCCACTTGGCCAGCATCGGCGCCAGCAAAATGATGCCTGTCACGGACACGATCGCGCCGACAAACGCCGAACATGCAGACAACGACAATGCAACGTTAGCCATGCCTTGACGCGCCAATGGATAACCATCCAACGTCGTCATGATGGCGCTGGCTTCGCCAGGCACGTTCAACAGGATCGATGTAATGCGCCCACCGTATTCAGCCCCGACATATACCGCGGCCAACAAGATCAAAGCAGTTTCCGGCGGCAGGTTCATCGCAAATGCAATCGGAATCAGCATTGCCACGCCGTTGATAGGACCCAGGCCAGGCAAGACCCCAACCATCGTGCCGATGAAAGAACCGATCGCCGCAACCAACAGATTAGTCAGCGAAAACGCGACGCCAAAGCCAATAGATAAATGATCGACGATGCCGCTCATAGCAGATCTCCCAGCAGACCGGCGGGCAAGACAACGTCCAGCGCTCTGTCAAACAAGAAATAGAAGAAAACGCCCATAATCACGCCGCCGGTCACGCATTTCAGCCACGCACCGCCAAACAGACGACCAACGTAAACCGTCATCAACATGGTCGCAATGATGAAGCCCAACCACTGAAACAGAAACGCATAAGCCGCCGCGCCCAACACCATCAGCGCAATGCGCGAATTGGCACCGGGAGGATTGCTTTCGACAGGGTTGCCGCCCTTGATTGCCAGACGCAGCCCGCACAACCCGATCATCAAGGCAATCAGCATCGGAAAGGCGCGCGGCCCGACAGGCTCGTAAGCGAAAGGTGCTTCGATACCCCAGCCGGCCCATGTCATGAAGGCAGCCAGGAACAGGGCACAAATACCCAGAGTTCGATCAGTCATGATCTCTTGTCCTGAAATCGGCGCGCCGGGGTTCACGCGGTGCATGCATGGCGACCAAGGCGGCGCAAAACAGGGCGTCGGATGCTGACGCCCCCGGAAAAGGTCGCCACGCTGCGCCCTCGGCTTGCTGCTGCCTCGGGCGCCCGCCGGCTAAACCTACAGATTGCGTTTTACTTTTTGATCAGGCCGAAGCTATCAGCCAGCTCTTCGTATTTTTTGACTTGTTCTTTGACGTAGGCATCCAGCTCAGGCCCCGTCTTTTGGAACGGGAACAGGCCTTGTTGATCACGCAGCTTGGCGTATTCCGGCGCAGCCATCATCTTGTTGAAAGCATCAACCCAGAACTGGTAGTCCTTGTCCGAGACCTTCGGACCGACATAGAAGCCACGGATGATGGGCCAGGTAATGTCGTAGCCCTGCTCTTTCGCCGTGGGAATTGCGTTGAGTTTGCCGGGCAGACGTTCATCGTTGAACACTGCCAGCACGCGGATCGGTGCGCCGCCTTCGAGCATGGTGAAAGCTTCGGCAGCGTCACCCATGTATGCCTGGATATGGCCGCCGCGCAGTGCCGTTACGGCCTCGCCACCGCCTTCGAAGGCAACGAAACGCATTTTGCGGAAATCCACGCCTGCGGCTTTGGCAGTCAGGGCGGCTTTCATCCAATCCTGGCTGCCTACAGTACCACCTGCGCCCAGCACGATCTTGGTCGGATCCTGCTTGAAGGCTTCCATCAGGCTCTTCAGATCCTTGTAGGGGGAATCATCGCGTACGACAGCTACGCCGTAGTCGGTGCCGATGCCTGCCAGCCAACGCACGTCGTTGACGTTGTATTTGCCGAACTTGCCTTGCGCCAGGTTCAACAGCGAACCACCCGAGAACGCCACGATGCTGCCGGGCTCGTCAGGATGTTGTGCGACCACGTTGTTATACGCCACGGCACCAATGCCGCCGGGCATGTAGACGATACGCATGGCGGATTTCAGTGCGCCGCTCTGCTTGAGGCCTTCGGTAGCCAGACGGCAGGTCAGGTCAAAGCCGCCGCCAGGCTGGGCGGGAGCAATACATTCGGGCCGACGAGGTTCGTCGGCAGCGTGGGCGGTTGCCATACCCAAAACCAGGGCACATGCGCCAAATGCTGCGGCCAGGCGGGCTTTCAGAAAGAGTTGCATCTTGCGGTCTCCGTGAATCGCTTTTTAGATGTCATCGTGAGCCGGCCATGCCCACAAGACGGGATCCATGACCAACGGATCGCAACCGTACTCAATCCGGCCTTTCCGGAACCTTTCAATTTCCCGCAATTTCGTGCCGCAATGCAGCATTTGGGAATGAACCTAGGGTAAACACTAGTGCGGCACGCAGTCCAGGCTGCGGTTGCCGGTTCTCCAACACGAATCTGCCACCATGGATTTCCACGATGGTTCCGACGATAGCCAACCCCAAACCGGCACCTGGCTTGTTTTTGCCTGCGGCACCACGGCGGAAACGTACGCTGGCTTGGGAAATATCTGCTGATGACATGCCCGGCCCGCTGTCTTCAACGGTCACCCGGGCATAGCGCTCGTCCGCGTAGACGCGCACAGTGACTTGGCTCGCTGGTGCCGTATAGCGGATGGCGTTGTCGACCAGATTGCTGAGGGCTTCACGCAGCAACCAATCAACACCTTGGATGCGAACGGGCAGACTCGAGGCTTCAAGTCCCAGATCAAGGTGGCGCCCCCGTGCGGCGGGCAACAATGTGCGAATGACGTTCTGGGCGATATCCACCAGGTCGACTTCTTCGGGGACCAAGCCGGCTTCGCTCAGCGACGCATTTTTGGCGCGTGCCAGCGCCAGCATCTGATTGGTGGTGCGCACCGCTCGATCCAGGCCCTCTTGCATGGCAAGCAGGGCCGTACGTATTTCGGTCGGGTCGGTTTCCCGCAGTGCATAAGCCGTCTGGGTCCGCAAAACGGACAAGGGCGTGCGCAATTGGTGCGAGGCGTCGTCCAGGAACTGGCGCTGGACCCTCGCCTGAGCCGTAAAACGGCTCATATGGAGATTTACGGCATCGACCAAGGGAGCGACCTCACTTGGGATGTCCGGCGCGTCTACGGGGCTTAAATCGTCTGCTGAGCGCTTTTCCACATCCTGGCGTAACCGTTCGAGAGGACGCACTGCCCGAAAAACGCTCCAGACCACCACCAGCACCACAATCAGTATCACCACGATGTCGCGCTCGAGCGCACGTACTAACGACTGATTTAGAAAATTTTCACGGGTTTCCAGTGATTCGGCAACCTGCACGATTACCCGGCCGCCGCGGTTGTTGTACAGAGGGGGATCCATCGGCCTGGCCAAGGCCGCGACACGCAACGATAAGCCTTGGTATTGCGCGTTAAAAAACTGCGGTTGTCCTGAAATCAGGGGCTTATTCGGCAAAGGCAGGTCCTGATTGCCGATTTCTGCCAACCCGTCTTCGGTAGCGATGCGGTAATACACGTTGCCATTGGCAGTGAGCTCGAAAAATTCAAGCATCAAATACGGCTGCTCGAGACTTAGTCCACCGCTGGCTGTGGATATGTTGTGATCGATAGAACGCAGCGCTCCCGCGAGGGCACGGTCATATGCCTGATCGACCTGGTTGCGCAGTTGATAGTTTGACAGCCACAAAGCTATCAACATGATGAAAACTAGGGCCGGAATCAGCCACCACAACAACAATGATTTCAGGGTGCGATGGCGCGGCCTAAGTTTCAAGAATCGCCTCCAGGCAGTATCCCATTCCCCTCAGGGTCACGATTTGCACGCCTGTATCGGCGAGTTTTTTACGCAGCCTGTGCACAAGTACTTCGATGGCTTCCAGGTTGATATCCGAGTCATCTGTCTGAATGCGATCCAGGATCTGCTGTTTGTTGATGGGTTCGCCGCTGCGTTGGATAAGTACGCGCAACACAGCATGTTCACGGGGCGATAACTGCAACGGTTGACCACGTACAGTAAATCGCTGTGCAGAAGTATCCAGCACCAGATCACCAAGTGCCAGCCGCGGATGTTCGCGGCCGCGACTGCGGCGGATCAACGCGATCAATCGTGCTTCGAGTTCCTCGAGCACAAATGGTTTGGGCAAAAAATCATCAGCTCCCTCGTGCAAGGTATCGACGCGTTCGGCCAGAGAGTCGCGTGCCGTCAGTACCAGAACAGGAGTCCGGTCATCGCGAGCCCGGATTTTCGCCAGCAGGGTATGGCCATCCATACCGGGCAAGCCTAAATCCAAAATGACAGCATCGAACTCTTCCACAGCCAGCCGCCTTTCGGCGACCAGACCGTCATCAGCCCATTCAACAACAAAACCGGCATGCCGGGCCAGGCTGCGGGATAACCACCGAGCCAATTCGGATTCGTCTTCTATGAGGAGGATACGCATAGCTTATTTTTGCACCGCTGGGCGCTGGTGGGATTGCATGTTTGTTTTTCTCTTTTCTTTTTCTTTATATAAAGACTAATGATTAATAGAGTCTGTGGATAACTGCATCAACTCAAAAAAGCCATTCTATTTCATGAGCTTGTAGCGGTTTTTGGCTGTGCAGCAGTTCTGTGTAGCGCTGCGGACCAAGTTGAACAACTTTTGGAGCTCGGCCCAAAAAGCCGGCTTGTTCAATTTACGTCCACACGCTGTGCACAGTCCCGCTTTCTAGAGGTTATCCACAGGCGGTTTTGGGGTCGGATGGACCTCTGTGGATATGGTGTGAATACTTACTTTTCAAAAATTCCGGCTGTCTGGGAATTTGAGCGCAAGAATAGGATGTCTTGCGCTCAAATTCGGATCTACAGTGAGCTATCAGCCTCAAATGGCGTTTTTTCCGAGTGACCTAATGTCGAATTTGTCCGATCCGAGCGATATAGACTTGTACACAACCGACCAGGGGCGCTGGCTGGCAGTACAGAACCGAGATCCCGCGGCGGATGGATATTTCGTCTATGCCGTACGTACTACAGGGGTGTACTGCCGGCCCAGCAGCTCGGCACGATTGCCGCGCCGTGAGAACGTACTGTTTTTCGATACCCCTGAAGCCGCCGAGGCGGCGGGGTTCCGCCCCAGCCGGCGGGCAAGCGCAGATCGCACTGCGGCTGCCAGCCGTCGTGCAGTGCTGGTTGCCCAGGCCTGTCGCCAGATAGAAACAGCGGAAATGCCTCCCAGCCTGGAAGCATTGGCCGTGCAGGCTGGCGTCAGCATTTTTCACTTTCATCGCCTGTTCAAGGCAGAAACCGGAGTTAGTCCAAAGGCCTACGCGGATGCCCTTCGTGCCAAACGGCTGCGTGACGAATTAGCGGGGGCGCCAACCATCACGCAAGCGATTTACGAGGCGGGGTTCAATTCCAATAGCCGGTTTTACGAAGCATCCGATCGCTTGTTGGGGATGCGTCCAAAAGACTATAAGTCAGGCGGAGCCAATACTGATATACGTTTTGCCGTGGGTGAATGCTCACTCGGAGCAATTTTGGTGGCTCGCAGCCAACGAGGAATCTGTGCGATCTGGCTGGGCGATGATCCTGATCAGTTGGTGCGGGACCTACAGGATCGTTTTCCATTTGCTCGACTAAGCGGTGATGACTCTGAGTTCGAACAGTGGGTAGCGCAAGTCGTGGGATTTGTAGAGGCGCCTGGTGTGGGGTTGAACCTGCCGCTCGATGTACGTGGAACGGCGTTTCAACAACGCGTATGGCAAGCGCTGCGAGATCTCGCGCCGGGCGCTACGGTCAGTTATGCGGAACTCGCACAGCGCATCGGGGCGCCCAAGGCTGTGCGAGCGGTGGCCCAGGCGTGCGGCGCCAATCAATTGGCGGTGGCCATTCCCTGTCACCGTGTGGTCAGGCGTGATGGGGATATTTCGGGATATCGCTGGGGCGTGGAACGCAAACGCGAACTGCTGCATCGCGAGTCGGAGACGGCTGTGTTGGGCGACTGAAACCGCCGATTTCAGTTTTCGTGTTCGGCACGAAAGCAGATACACTGCCCGCCTCATTCGCTGACAGCACACCATGACGCCTTCTGAATTTTTCGTGGGTCTAGACGGGTTGCCCACACTGCGAGATCGCCTACCTACCCGGGTGATCGCGAGCCTGTTGTTTTCTCTGGTCGTTGTATTGATGCTGCTTGCCTGGATGTTGTCGCTATCGCGGGGGCTGGAACGCGCTGATGCCGCAACGAAAGAGATAGGCAATCTGCGCATGATGGCAAATCAGATTGCGATCGCGCTGATACGTCCCGATGCGGAACGACACGCCGCATTGGATCGAGCTTTACATGTACAAGATCAGGCGTTGAGGCTTTTGGCGGGCGGGAGCCCGTCCAGGCCCTTGCGATTGCCTCATGTCGCACATATTCGCGAACAACTGACCACGGTTGCACAACTGTGGAACCAGCATCTCAAACCGGCTGTTGCCGAGGCGGAAAAAAGCGGCGAGACGAATACCTATCTGGACAACCTGCCTGCGTTCATGACCGAGACAGATCGGCTGGCTGGCATGATTGAATTGGACAACGACAAGAAAAGAACGCTGCTGCGCTTTTTTCAAGGCGTCATTGCGGTGATTGGCAGTGTCGGTACTGGTCTGGCCATCTATCTGTTGTACGTCTGGATCATCCAACCGATGTTGCGTTTGCGAGAAGGGCTGCATCGTTTGACGGCGGGGCAATTCAATACCCGGTTGCCCGTTAAGACACGCGACGAGTTCGGCGTACTGGCGCACGGATTCAACCTGATGGCCGACAAGCTGGAGCATCTGTACCTGGAGCTGGAAAACGGCGTTCGCACCAAAACGGCAGAGCTGGAAAAACGCAATCGAGAGATTGCGTCTTTGTATATGGTGACCGCATTCTTGAATCTCCCTAACGATATCGAGGCGATGTGCCGGGGTTTCTTGCAACGGGTTATCGGCGAGGTTGATGCTGCCGGCGGATCGGTGCGCCTGATTGAATTACCAAATGAACATGCGCACGTCGTCGTGTCCGAGGGTGTTGCGCCGCAGGGCGATGAACTGACGTCCGGCACGATTTGCGCGCACACTGACTCGATTGTTTATCGCACTGATGCTTGCAGTGTGGCGACGTTTCGCATCATGACCCGCGATGAAAACCTGGGAGAGTTCGCGCTGCACTTTGACGCCGGGCGTGAGTTGCTGCCCAGTGAAACGCAACTGTTGGAAACCCTGGGTCAGCATCTGGGCGCCGCTCTGGATCACCGCCGCCTGGAGGCCAAAGCCCGGCAGTTAGCGGTGATCCGTGAACGCAGTCTGATGGCACAGGGATTGCACGACAGCATTGCGCAGGGCTTGAATTTTCTGAAGCTGCAATTGCAATTGCTCGAAGACGCCATGAAGCGCGCAGATTACGAAGACCTGCAGCAGATTGTGCCGTTGTTACGCACGGGAGTCGATGAAAGTTATCAGGATGTGCGAGAGCTCTTGGTGAACTTTCGTACCAAGCTCGACCAGGTCGAATTGTCGGTTGCCATCGAAGATACGGTCGAACGATTTAAACGGCAGACCGGCATTGTGATTGATCTGGATACGCAGTACAAAATGGGGCGCCCCTTATCGCCCGAGCAGCAGTTGCAGGTACTGTTCATTTTGCAGGAAGCCTTATCGAACGTGCGCAAACACGCTCAGGCGGATCATGTGCGCGTGACATTACGCAATGCCAATGATTTTGAAATGAAGATTGCCGACAATGGCATCGGCTTTCGCATGGATGACATTCGTCAAGGTGACGAAAATCACATTGGATTGAATATCATGCACGAGAGAGCTGCGCGATTGCATGCCGAGTTGGAGATGACATCCCAACCGGGAACAGGAACCACCGTGCGGCTGGTATTGCCGCATTCCGAACGTTCTGTGGTCTGAATTTGCGACATTATGACTATCCGTATTGTGTTGATCGACGATCACGCCCTGTTCCGATCGGGTGTACGGCTGCTGTTGCAGCGGCAACCCGATTTTGACGTCGTCGCAGAAGCGGCCGATGGTATCGAGGGGGTCAAGCGCGCCAAAGCGTTTCAGCCCAATGTGATTCTGCTGGATCTGAATATGCCAGGGCTGTCGGGTCTGGAAACGCTGAAGCTGCTGGTCCAGGACGTGCCAGATGCTGCCGTGCTGATATTGACCGTATCCGAAGAAGCCGACGAACTGGCGCAGGCGTTACGGGATGGGGCGCGTGGCTTTTTAATCAAGAATATCGATGCCACAACATTGGTGGCGGCCATTCGGCAGGCAGCCGGCGGTAAATTTTTTCATACGGGCGAAGCGCCCGGTGAACCGGACAAGGGGATTTCATGGCAGTAGCAGGTGACGCAAGCGAATTGGCCAAGGTGGTCGTACTGCTGGGCGCGGCAGTCGTGGCGGTACCTATTTTCAGGCGTTTGGGTTTAGGATCGGTCTTGGGCTATTTGGCGGCCGGCTTGGTGATCGGTCCGTTTGGCCTGGCGCTGTTTCGAGATCCTCATACGATATTGCATACGGCTGAATTAGGCGTGGTGATGTTCCTGTTCATCATCGGCCTGGAGATGCGTCCATCGCACTTGTGGGGACTGCGCAAGGAAATATTTGGTCTGGGCAGTTTGCAGGTGTTGATTTGCGGCGTGTTGTTGACAGGCGTAGGAGTAGCGTTCGGATTCCCGCTCGCCGTGGCGTTCATCAGCGCCATGGGCTTTGTGCTGACCTCCACCGCCATCGTGATGCAATTGCTGGGCGAGCGTGGCGATATGGCAAAGCCTCGCGGGCAGAAAATGGTCTCGATCTTGTTATTGGAAGACTTGTTGATCGTGCCATTGCTGGCATTGGTCGCGTTTATTGCCCCCCCTGGCGCGCACCAAGAAGCCTTGACAACCGAATCGCGCTGGATCGGTGTCGGCATCGGTGTTGGCTCGGTCGCGGCATTGGTCGTCGCGGGCATATGGTTGTTGAACCCGCTGTTTCGCTTGCTGGCGCGTGCCAAAGCCCGCGAGGTCATGACGGCAGCGGCATTGCTGGTGGTGCTGGGCGCAGCATTGCTGATGCAATGGGGCGGCCTGTCCATGGCGATGGGGGCATTTCTCGCCGGCGTCTTGTTGTCGGAATCGACTTTCCGCCATCAGTTGGAAGCGGACATCGAGCCGTTTCGTGGCCTGTTGCTAGGTCTGTTTTTCCTGGGTGTGGGCATGTCGCTGGATCTCACGGTCGTAGCGCAGAATGCACCGCTGATCGTGGCCGGGGTACTGTCCATGATGCTGGTCAAAGCACTATGTATTTACGGGACGGCGCGATTGGCCAAAAGCTCCCGTGCAGAGGCTATCGATCGCGCAGTGTTGATGGCACAAGGGGGCGAATTTGCTTTTGTGTTGTTTGCCGCGGCATTGGCCAATGGTGTCATCGATCCCATCGTCAATGCCAACATGACGGCCATCGTCGTGCTGTCGATGGCGCTGACGCCGTTGGTTGTGTTGATCCATAAACGCTGGATGCCGCGTGCGAATCTATCAACTGACGATCTGGAGACTCCAGAAGACCAGATCGGCAATGCCCTTGTGATCGGCTTTGGTCGTGTGGGGCAAATTGCCAGTCAACATATGTTGGCGATGGGAGCTGAAATCACCATCATCGACAATGATCCCGAAATGATACGCAGCGCCGGAACGTTCGGATTCAAGGTGTACTACGGTGATGGCACGCGTACCGATGTATTGCATGCCGCCGGAGCAAAGAACGCACAGGCGATTTTGATCTGCGCCGACGGCAAAGACACGGTGACGCAAATGGTCGAACGCATCAAGGCCATGTGTCCGCATTCCGTAGTGCTGGCACGTGCTTTTGATCGTGAGCACGCATTGGATCTGCATAAAGTGGATGTGGATTTTCAGATCCGCGAAACGTTTGAGTCTGCAATGGTATTGGGCAGACAGGCTACGCAGGCCTTGGGTGCGACGCCTGAAGCAGCGGAAGAAATTGCGGATGAAATCCGCAAGCGCGATGCCGAGCGGTTTCAACTGGAAGTCAACGGCGGACTATTCGCAGGGCGTGCGCTGCTGCTGAACAATCAATCGAAAGAATCGACCCATTGAATGCGCTGACTATCTGATACGCGCCGGTTCAGCGTAATGCCAGCAATGCGATGATGACGATCGCCAGCATCAGGCTCAGGCCTTTCCAGAATGCGAGCGGATTGCGTTCAAGCAAAGGCACATACGTGTTGTCGATGCTGGCATGCGGGTGTTGCAAGGCATAGACGAACTCTGATAATTCCTGATAACGCGATGGTGGGTCGGGGTGGACTGCCTTGCTCAGGACGCGATCGACCCAGGTGGGAATGGCGCGTTGGTCGTTCAACGCAGAGTCATACCGCAGATAGCGCTGTGCCGCGCGTGTTCGGGTTTTAGCGACTTGTGTGCCGTAGGGTAGACGGCCCGTCAACATTTGATAGGTGATGACGCCCAGGGAATAAATGTCGGACACTGTAGAGCCCGATTCCCCTACAAAGTATTCTGGTGCAGTGTATTGGGCGGTACCCAATATATGCGGCGTGTCGTTGAGAGTGGCGATTTCCGCAATTCCGGCAACCCGCGTCGAACCGAAATCAATGATCCGGACGATACCCTGTTCGTCGATGAGTATGTTTTCAGGACGCAGATCCTGGTGCACCATTTCCTGCCGATGAAAGGCCTGCAAGCCTTTTGTGATCTGGTCGACGATGTGGATAACTTCCTCGAGTGCGGGTTCGGGATGTTTTTCCATCCATTGAGTCAATGTGATGCCGTGCAGATATTCACAGACGGTATAGAGGTATTGACGCGGGCGTGTTTGCGGCCAGGCTTTGACCACATGGCGGCTATCGATGCGCCGGGCGAGCCATTCCTCCATCAGCAGCCGTTCCAGGTAAACCGGATCGTGACGCAGGTCTAACGAGGGTATTTTGATAGCGACATGGCTTTCGGTATCGAGGTCTATGGCGTGATAGACGTGGCTGCGGCTGCTGGCATGCAGCTCGTCAATGATGCGAAAGCCTTCGAACAGCATGCCCGAGGTCAAGAGGGGAGGACAGGGCAAGCTCCTGGCCTGAGAAGCCATTTCGCTGGCATCGGCCGCAGGCAACGCATCTATCCGTACGATTTGCACCGTCAAGTTGTCCACACTGCCGCAGGCATAAGCGAGTTCCGCCAGCGCTTGAGCGGCCATTTCCAATGCATTGCCATGGGCCGTGACGGCGGTGATGATGTTGTCGCTGTGGATATGTTCGTAGACGCCATCTGTGGCCAGAACAAACACATCCCCTATTTCGAGACGCTGTGTGTGATAGTCGATCTCGACGTGCGGAGACATACCCAGCGCGCGGCTGAGATAGCTCTTATCGTGCGCGACCCAGAGTCGATGGTCTTCTGTGAGTTGTTCGACAACGCCATGGCGCAGGCGAAAAATACGCGCATCGCCGATATGGAACAGGTGGGCAGTTGTGGATTTCAGTATCAGTACGCTCATCGCACATACATAGCCGCGATCCTGGTCGTGGCGATGCTGACTTTGACGCGTCTGCGCATGCAGCCAAGCGTTCGATGCGTGCAGAACGCGCTCGGCGGACTTTTTGACAGACCAGGTTTCCGGCGTGCAGTAGTAGTCCTCTATAAAGCTGGCGACCGCGGTTTCGCTGGCGATATGACTGACATCGCTGCTGCTGATGCCGTCGGCCAGTGCAACGGCAATGCCCTTGGTGTGAAGCAAGGGCCGATCCGGAATACAGAGGCTGTGGAAATCCTGGTTGCCGGATTTGCGGCCACGATCCGAATATTGGCCTGTCGTCACCTGCAAGTGGGTGACGGCAGGACCTTTGCTCGCGCGATCCATGGACGGTGAGCCGAGATCTTTGACGATGACGCGATCATCGGTACTGCGTTCAACCAAAACGGCGTTTGGGGGCGGTTCTCATGTGGGTGGTGTATAGCGTCAGTCCCGTCAACGAAATACCGCCGACCAGGTTACCCAGCACCACCGGAATTTCGTTCCAGATCAGATAATCCATGACAGAGAAATTTCCGCCCAGGATCAAGGCCGATGGGAACAGGAACATGTTGACCACGGAGTGTTCGAAACCCATATAGAAAAACAGCATGATGGGCATCCACATGGCGATGACCTTGCCGCTGACGGTGGTAGAGATCATGGCGCCGACCACGCCGAGCGACACCATCCAGTTGCACAGAATTCCGCGGATGAAAATCGTCAACATCCCGGCCGCGCCGTATTCCTTGTAGCCCAGTGTGCGGTTTTCACCGATGTGCGAGATGACTTCACCGACCTTGCCGGCAGGAACGGAAAACCCATACGTAAAAATAATGGCCATGAGGACGGCGACGGTCAGTGCGCCGATAAAGTTGCCAATGAAGACGACACCCCAGTGTTTCAGGATGACGCCTGGGGTCACCCCGGGACGCTTTTCCAGCCAGGCCAGCGGGGTGAGCATGAAGACGCCCGTCAGCAGGTCGAATCCCATCAAGTACAACATGCAAAAGCCTACGGGAAACATGGCGGCTCCCAGCAGGGGGGAACCGGTCTGCACATTGATCGTCACGGCGAATACTGCAGCAATAGCGAGGATGGCGCCTGCCATGCAGGCACGGATCAATGCGTCGCGTGTTGCCATGTAGATCTTCGATTCGCCTGCATCCACCATCTTGGTGACGAATTCTGAAGGAGCCAGATAGGACATATTGATTTCCTGTAGCGGAAAAACGGATTCCGTCGTTTAAGAAGCATGCTCAGGCTGTAAAGGCCGCGGCGCTATTGCTTGGGATATGAACAAGCCGTGATGCCAAACCGTATTCGGCGTCAGAGATCAAGCAACAAGCGTGCCAGTGCGACGGAATCCATACCGGCTATCGAGGAACCAATGTCACAAAAGGTCTTGTGTGAAGGCATTCCTCAATGTGGTGCGCTGGACCGCGAATGGTGCATCACGGTGCACCGAGATGGGGCGCGCTCGGGACTGCACCCAGATGTGCGAGGAGGCTTCGCATCGGCGCGGACAATTCACGCCAATCCCGAAAGCACGCACACAGCTGCCGGTAGGCCCAGTCTTCGGCTAGCACGACGGTGCGATAGTCGTGTTTGCGCCGATAGCGTTGCGCAATCGGCTGCGGAACGATGCCCATGCCGACACCATGAGCCACCATCTCGCAGAGCCCCTCAAAGGTTTTCATACGGATCCGCAGGTTCAGGGGTTTACCCGCCGCCTGGGCGTATTCGTTGATGTGGTCTTGCAGTGCGTTGCCTGGAGCAAGTCCGACAAAAGATTCATTCAGGATGTCCGCCAGGCGAAAATGGCGATGGTGCGTCAGGCGATGTCCGGCAGGCATGATCAGAACGAGGTGATCCTTTGCGATGGGCTGCCGTTGCAGGCCGGGGGCGTCCACGGCGTCGGAGACGATGCCAGCCTCGGCGAGACCCGCAGTAATCGCGGTGATGATTTCGGTGCTGGTGCGTTCTTTCAGGTCGATATGCAATCGAGGACGTGCGGCGAGCCAGGGGGCGAGCCGTGGTGGCAGGAATTCGGTGAGAGCCGCCGTGTTGGCATAGAGATGCAAGGTGCCGCGCACGCCTGTGGAAAAGTCTTTCAGCTCGGTTTTGAGCAGGTTTTGTTGGCGCAGGATCAGGCGGGCGTGATGGGCCAGCGCTTCGCCCGCTTCGGTGGTGATGACACCGCGTGAATGGCGCTGCAGCAAGGGGACCTGCGCATCGGCCTCGATGTTGCGCAGCCGTTCACTGGCAGAGGCCAGCGCCAGATTGGCGTGTGCGGCGCCTCGGGTAATGCTGCCGGCCTCGACCACGCACAGGAATAAATGAAGATCCGCCAGATCGAGCCGCATAGTGTCTCCTGCTTTCTGCCTGCCTTCGGATAATCCGAAGGCAGGCACCCGAAAACCACATTGTGCCAAGCCACGAGTGAGGCTCCAATAGGGGCATGAACGAATCTGCAAACTTCTATTTATGGTTCACATTGACCTTTTTGGCAGCTGGGCTGGTCAAGGGTGTTACCGGCATGGGACTGCCTACCGTAGCGATGGGCTTGTTGGGCACCGTTATGCCGCCTGCCGCCGCCGCCGCGATATTGGTCATCCCGTCGTTTGTGACCAATGTCTGGCAACTATTGTCCGGTCCGGCAACGGCGCGCTTGCTACGCCGGTTATGGCCGATGATGCTGGCGATTGTGGCGGGGACGGTGGGCGGCGCTTCGCTCTTGGTGCGAGTCGACCCATTGTGGTCCGCGTTCTCTCTAGGTGTGGCGTTGATCGTCTATGCGTTATACGCCCTGCTCGGCCCTGCCCTGTCCGTCTCCGTGTGCGCCGAGTCCTGGTTGTCGCCCGTGATCGGCGTTGTAACGGGAGCGATTACCGGTGCTACCGGGGTGTTCGCCATGCCAGCGGTGCCCTATTTACAGGCACTGGGTTTGGATAAAGACGAATTGGTTCAGGCCCTGGGCCTGTCCTTTACCGTGTCCACCATTGCGTTGGCGGCTGGCCTGATGGTGCATGGCGCATTTCAGCTGAACCAACTCGGGGTCTCCGCGTTGGCAATCGTCCCGGCGTTGATAGGCATGTGGGCGGGGCAGAAAGTCCGGGCACGGATCAGTCCCAAGCGGTTTAAACAATGTTTTTTGGTGTTCCTGGCGGTACTGGGGTTTGAGTTGGCGTCGCGGCCGTTCTTTTGATCGGATCNCGCGACTCGCTTTGGCGAGGTAGATGAAATCGGGCTCACTTCCCAATACAAAAACTGGAAAAAATCTCACCCAGCAAATCATCGCTGGTGAACCGCCCCGTAATACTGCTCAGGCTGTCATGCGCCAGTCGTAGCTCCTCGGCGAATAAATCCAATACGCGGTCATCCTGGGCTGCGTGCTCGGTGGCTGTGGTCAGGTGCTCGGCAGCGTCCTGTAATGCGCGTACGTGGCGTTCTCGGGCCAGCCAGGGGGATTCCGCGCCGGGGTTCCAGCCGGCCAAGGCCAGCAGCTTGTCGCGCAGCGTGTCCAGCCCTACCCCTTCGCGGGCAGAGATGCCGAGCTGCTGAGGGCCCGCCACGAAAGGCGTATCGAGCAGGTCTACCTTGTTGAATACGGTCAACAAGGGGGTGCGCTCCGGCAGACGGGCGATGATTTGCGCGTCGAGTTCATCGGCGGGCTGGGTGGCATCCTGCAAATGCAGGATGACGTCGGCGCGTTCGATTTCTTTCCAGGTGCGGGCGATGCCGATGCTCTCGACGGTGTCTTCGGTCTCGCGCAGGCCGGCCGTGTCGACGATGTGCAGGGGCACGCCGTCGATGTGGATTTCCTGCACGACCTTGTCGCGGGTGGTGCCCGCGATCGGCGTGACAATGGCGATGTCGTCACCGGCCAGCGCGTTTAACAAGCTGGACTTGCCCACATTGGGTTTGCCTGCCAGTACGACGTGCAGGCCTTCGCGCAGGATGACGCCCTGGCGTGCCTGGGCGATCAAGGTATCAAGGTCCGCGGCCAGTGCCTCCAGGGTGGGACGTGCCTGGTATTTCTCCAGAAAATCGATTTCCTCTTCGGGGAAGTCTAGCGTGGCTTCGACCAGCATGCGCAGGTGAATGATCCGATCCGATAGTGCATTGACCTGCGCCGAGAATTCCCCCGATAGCGATGCCATGGCGCCGCGCGCGGCGGCCACTGATGAGGCATCGATCAAATCGGCGACGGCCTCGGCCTGGGCCAGGTCCATGCGATCGTTCAGGAAGGCGCGGCGTGTGAATTCGCCGGGCTCGGCCAGACGTACGCCCATGTCCGCGCCCGCCTGCAGGCAGCGATCGAGGATGCGCCGCAATACGGCCGGCCCGCCGTGACCTTGCAGTTCCAGTACATCCTCGCCCGTGTAGGACTGCGGGGCGCGGAAATAGAGGGCAATGCCTTCGTCCAGGTGTTCGCCGTTTTCTGCGGTGAAGGGTAAATAATGGGCGTGACGCGGCGTGAGTTCGCGGTTGAGCAGGCGGCGCGCCAAGGCGGATAAATCGGGGCCGGAAACCCGGACAACGCCAATACCGCCGCGGCCCGGCGCGGTGGCGATGGCGGCGATGGGAACCTGTGTGGATAAGGACATGGGGCATTCATTGAAGACGGCAATAAGGGAATATAACTGTTGCGCACGCGCCTGTTTGCTGGTTAATGTGCCCCTGGCAGTCCAACCTACAGCACAGGCTAGGAGAGCACGATGGCGTCACATTGGTTACGTTTATTGGCGGGCGGGGCATTTACGGCTGCAATGGCATTGGGGGCGATGACTTCCGCTGTTGCGCGCGATCTGGTGGTGGCGCTCAAGACCGAGCCCAGCTCGATGGACCCGCAATACCATGCGTTGACGCCCAATACCCAGATATCGCAAACGTTGTTCGATCCCCTGGTGCGCTCGGATTCCAAGTTGCAGCCTATACCTGCGCTAGCGGAGTCCTGGACGGTGGACGGCAATGTGTGGACCTTCAAGCTGCGTCCGAATGTCAAGTTTTCGGATGGATCGCCCTTTACGGCCGATGATGTGGTGTTCAGCTATGACCGCATTCCCAAGGTACCGAATAGTCCTTCGCCTTTTACCTTGTATCTGGGTTCCGTCGCCAAAACAGAAGCCGTGGACCCGATGACGGTGCGTATTACGACCAAATCGCCCGCGCCAAATCTGCTGATCAACCTGGCACAGCTGCCGATTCTGTCCAAGACGGCGGCATCCGGTCCCGCGCCCGAAGGAAAAACCACAACAGAACTCAATAGCGGCAACGGGCTGGCAGGAACGGGGCCCTATAAGTTCGTGTCCTGGAAGCGCGGCGCGGAATTGGTCTTCGCACGCAATGAAAATTACTGGGGTCCGGCGCCAGCATGGGACCGGGTGATCTATCGCCCGATGTCCAATGCAGCGGGCCGGGTGGCGGCCTTGTTAGCCGGGGATGTGGACTTGATCGAAGATCCTCCAACGGATGATCTGGCCAATCTGAAAAAGAACAAGAAGCTGTACATCGAAGAAACGCCTTCGGTGCGTGTGATGTATGTGGCGATGGATCAATTCGCCGAACCCACGCCGGGCATTGCGGGCCTGCAGAAAAATCCGCTGAAAGACAAGCGCGTACGCGAGGCGCTGTCGCTGGCCATCAATCGCGATGCCATCGTCGATCGCGTGATGGGCGGCGTGGCCAAGGCCGCAGGCAATATGCTGCCCTATCCCATGTTCGGTTCGTCTAAAGAGCATGCCGAGGCGCCGAAGGCAGATGTGGAGAAGGCCAAGGCCTTGTTGAAAGAGGCCGGTTATCCCGATGGGTTTGCGATCACGTTGGGCGCGCCGTCGGGCCGTTATGTGAACGACTCCAAGGTAGCGCAAGCCGTGGCGTCCATGTGGTCGCGCATCGGTGTCAAAACCAACGTCGAGGCCCTGGCGCCCTCGGTGTTTTTCAAGAAGCGCGACAGCTATGAATTCAGTGCCTATCTGGCGGGCTGGTCGGTGACCAGCGGCGAGATGCTGAACCCCTTGGCCTCGTTGCTGATGACGCGCAATCCCGATGCGGGCGAGGGCACGACCAATCGTGGTCGCTACTCGAATCCGGAGATGGATAAATTGGCGCGTGAGGCCGCCGCAACGATGGATGACGCCAAGCGTTCGGCACTGCTACAACAGGCCAGCAATATGGCGATGGACGACTATGCCCTGCTGCCTTTGCACTTTGAGTTGTCTGTATGGGCGATGAAGGACGACGTCCGTTACGACGGCCGGCCGGATCAGACTACCTTGGTGCAATACGCGACCGTAAAGAAGTAGGCCAGGAGTCGCATCGACGTGCTGGCAACTATCATTCGCAGGCTGTTGCAGACGCTGATCGTGCTGCTGGTCATGTCGGCGTTGGTGTTCACCGGGATTTACCTGGTGGGCGATCCGATCTCGATGCTGGCCAGCCCCGAAGCGACCGATGTGCAGCGTGAGGCAATCCGCGTGTCGCTGGGCTTGGACAAGCCTTTGTGGATGCAGTATCTGGTGTTTATCGGCCATGCAGTACAGGGCAATTTCGGCAATAGCTTTTTGACGGGCGAGCCGGCGATGCGCTTGATTCTGGAGCGCATGCCGGCCACGCTGGAGCTGGCCTGTGTGGCCATGCTCATGTCTGTACTGATCGGCGTGCCATTAGGCATCATCGCAGGCCTGCGTCCCAAGGCGGTAGGCTCCCGGGCGATCATGACGGGCTCGGTGTTGGGGTTTTCTCTGCCCAATTTCTGGGTCGGCTTGATGTTGATCATGCTCTTTGCCGTCACGCTGGGGTGGTTGCCGGCGAGCGGACGGGGCGAAACGGTGTCGGTGTTGGGCGTGCCGTTGAGCGTGTTGACACTGGATGGATGGGCAAGCCTGATTTTGCCGGCGTCCACGATCGCCCTGGCCAAATGCGCCATGATCGTGCGCGTCACACGGGCAGCGACGCGCGAGGCGCTGCCCATGGATTACATCAAGTTTGCGCGTGCCAAGGGGCTCGCGGAAAAGCGCGTGTTGGGCGTGCATCTGCTCAAGAACATATTGATCCCGATCGTGACGGTAGCGGGCCTGGAGTTTGGCCAGGTCGTGGCGTTCGCTGTCGTGACAGAGACCGTGTTCTCGTGGCCGGGCATGGGCAAATTGCTGATTGATTCCATCATCAATCTGGATCGCCCCGTGGTGGTGGCCTATCTGATGTTGATCGTATTTTTCTTGGTGATCCTGAATCTGGTGGTGGACATTATCTATACCGTGCTGGATCCGCGCGTACGTCTGGAGCGCAGAACATGACGACACCGATGACTTCTGTGGATACGTCACCCCCCACGCCTGCTGCGCGAGTGGAAACGCCGCTGCGCCGGTTTTTGGTGGACTTCTGTGCCAGCAAACTGGCGTTGTTCGGCGTCGTGCTGCTGCTATTGACGGTAGGCGCAGCGATATTCGCGCCATGGATCGCACCGCAGAATCCTTTTGATATTGCCACCTTGGATATCCTCGATTCCAAATTGCCGCCCGGCAGTGTGAGTGGCGATGGCAGCATGACGTATTGGTTGGGAACGGACGGTCAGGCGCGGGATGTGTTCTCGGCGATTCTGTATGGTATGCGCACGAGCTTGATGGTCGGTTCGATTTCCGTGTTGGCGGCATTTGCGATCGGCGCTACGGTGGGATTGATCGCTGCGTATTTTGGCGGCCGCATCGATGCGTTTTTGATGCGGGCTGTGGATATCCAGTTGTCGTTTCCGGCGATTCTGGTGGCGTTGATTTTGCTGGCTATCCTGGGCAAGGGTGTGGATAAGGTCATCATTGCGCTGGTGGTGGTGCAGTGGGCCTACTTTGCGCGTGCAGCACGCGGAGCCGCGCTGGTCGAACGCGGCAAGGAATATGTCGAGGCCGCCCGTTGCATGTCGTTGGGTTGGGGGCGTGTGTTGTTTCGCCATGTACTGCCCAACTGCATGCCGCCGCTCATTGTGATTGCGACGATCGATCTGGCGCACGCCATTGCGCTGGAGGCGACGCTGTCGTTTCTAGGCGTAGGCGTCCCGGTGACGGAACCTTCGCTGGGGATGTTGATTTCCAATGGCTTCGAGTATTTGCTGTCGGGACTGTATTGGATTTCTTTCTTTCCCGGCATCGCCCTGGCCATTGCGATTATCGGCATCAATCTCGTGGGCGATCATCTGCGCGATGTATTGAATCCGCATAACGCGGCATGAGCAGTGGACGACTATGAGCTCTCAAACGACCGTTGATCATCGCGATAGTGCTTCCATAGCAGCCCCTGTGGGTGCTGCGAACCGTGGCGCCAGGACGGTATTGGATGTTCGCGGACTGAAAACGCATTTCTTTACCCGCGCGGGAGTGGTCAAGGCCGTCGACGGTGTGGATCTGTCGGTGGGGGCGGGCGAGATTCTGGGATTGGTTGGGGAATCCGGCTCGGGCAAGAGCATCACGGGTTTTTCCTTGTTGGGCTTGGTCGACGCGCCTGGCCGGGTCGTCGATGGCGAGATTCGTTTCAACGGCGAAGACTTGCGCCAGGTGTCGGCGCAACGCTGGCGGGAACTGCGCGGCAACGATATTGCGATGATCTTTCAAGATCCGATGATGACGTTGAATCCCGTATTGCGCGTGGATACGCAAATGATAGAAACCGTGCTGGCGCATCGCCGCGTCAGCCGTAATCAGGCACAGGCTCGTGCATTGGAGGTATTGACCAAAGTCGGCATTCCCTCGCCTCAGGAACGATTGCGTGCCTATCCTCATCAATTGTCGGGTGGCATGCGGCAGCGGGTGGCAATCGCGATCGCCTTGTTGAATGAGCCGCGCCTGATCATCGCAGACGAGCCTACGACCGCACTGGATGTGACGATTCAAGGGCAGATCCTCTACGAGATGCAGAAGTTGTGCCGTGAAACGGGAACCGGGCTGATCTGGATTACCCACGATCTGGCCGTCGTGGCGGGATTGGCAGACCGTGTGGCGGTCATGTATGCGGGCCGTGTCGTGGAAACCGGGACGACGCAAGCCGTGATCAGCCATGCCCTGCACCCCTATACGCATGGCTTGATTGCGTCCATCCCCACGCCGCACACGCGCGGCCAGCCCCTGGACCCGATACCTGGTATGACGCCCTCGTTATTGAATCTGCCGCAAGGCTGTGCCTTTCGCACGCGCTGTCATCGGGCGACTGACGCCTGTGCGCAGGCGCCCGCGGCGGTGGAACATCGGCCCAGCCATTGGGCCCGTTGCTGGCATGCAGGAGAACGCTAGTGCAGACTGTTGAATTCGCGGCGCCGGATTCCAGCGTCTCTGTCGCCACCGCCAAGCCTATTTTGTCGCTGCGGCAGGTTGAGCAGCACTTTATCCAGCCGGTCGATCTGGCCGGGCGTATTGCGAACTTGTTTGGTGCGGGCCTGAAAACGTTGGTGGTGCAGGCGGTCGCCGGCGTGGACCTGGATGTTTATCCCGGCGAAGTAATCGGCATTGTGGGAGAGTCGGGCTGCGGTAAATCGACGTTGGGCCGCATGGTGGCGGGAATTCTGCGGCCGACAGGGGGACAGATCGATTATCAGGGGTCCCCTGTGACGCAGATGTCGGCTGCGCAGCGGCGTGCGTACGAATTGAGCGTGCAGATGATTTTTCAGGATCCGTACGCCTCCTTGAATCCCCGTATGCGGGTAGTCGATATCATCGGCGAGGCGCCCGTGGCGCATGGCCTGATCCGCTCGGGCGAGAAGGCCAGCTACGTGGCGGGCCTGATGGGCCAGGTGGGGCTGGACCCGACTTATGCACAGCGTTATCCACACCAATTTTCCGGGGGGCAGCGCCAGCGTATAGGCATTGCCCGGGCGTTGGCGTTAAAGCCGTCTGTCATCGTGTGCGACGAGGCTGTGGCCGCCCTGGATGTGTCGATTCAGGCCCAGGTGTTGAACCTGTTCGCGCAATTGCGCCGCGAGCTG
This sequence comes from Bordetella muralis, assembly GCF_965139205.1. Taxonomy (GTDB): domain Bacteria; phylum Pseudomonadota; class Gammaproteobacteria; order Burkholderiales; family Burkholderiaceae_B; genus Bordetella_A; species Bordetella_A muralis. The sequence goes on along the minus strand of NZ_CBCSIU010000021.1, from coordinate 48,851 downwards.
GATTTGACCTATCTGTTTATCAGCCATAATCTGAGTGTGGTGAGCCATATCTCGGATCGTGTCGCCATCATGTATCTGGGGCGTATCGTCGAGATTGCTTCGACCGACGCGGTGTTTTCCCGGGCGAATCACCCCTATACGCAGGCGTTGCTGAAAGAACTGCCGGATCTGCGGCCTGGCCGGCGCGATTACCGGCCGATCAAGGGAGAACTGCCCTCTCCGCTGGCGCCCCCGACGGGTTGTGCTTTTCATCCTCGGTGCCCGCACGCGATGCCACGCTGCAGTACGGAACGGCCGCTGTTGCGTGCGGTGGCGGCGGGTCATGCCAGCGCCTGCCATTTGAATGACGAGCCGACAGGCAAGGTGCCATCGGGATGAGGGCTGAACCCCGATCGCAGCATGCCCGCCGTGCTGAAAATTTGATATCGGACGCGGACTCCTACGGGATCTAACCCAATTTATTCTGTTTATCTTTTGCCATGAAAACTCTAGACGAAATCGAACGTGCCCATGCTGACCTGACCGCTTTGCGACGTGATATCCATGCGCATCCGGAATTGGCTTTCCAGGAAACGCGGACGTCGGCACTGGTTGCCGAGCGCTTGCGCAGCTTCGGGATAGAGGTGCATACGGGCTTGGGCAAGACGGGCCTGGTAGGCGTGCTGAAGTCCGGCAACAGCGGCAAGACCCTGGGGTTGCGCGCCGATATGGACGCCCTACCGATGCCGGAGCACAACCGCTTTGAGCATAAGTCGACGATCGCAGGCCGCATGCATGGCTGTGGTCACGATGGGCATACGACAATGCTGTTGGGGGCGGCGGAATATCTGTCCAAGCATCGTAATTTCGATGGCACGGTACATTTTATTTTTCAGCCGGCCGAAGAAGGCGGTAATGCGGGAGCGCGGGCCATGATGGAGGACGGTCTCTTTGACCGCTTTCCGTGTGACGCTGTGTTTGGTTTGCACAATATGCCGGGCATGCCGGTCAATCAGTTCGGTTTTCGCAGCGGGCCCGCCATGGCTTCCAGCAACCGCTGGGATATCACGATCCGTGGTGTGGGCGGCCACGCCGCGCAGCCGCATAGTGCGGTGGACCCCATCATCATCGCGGCCGATATGGTGCATGCCCTGCAGACCTTGATTTCGCGCAGCAAAGACCCTCTGGAATCGGCGGTACTGACGATCACGCAGATCCATGCAGGGGACGCCTATAACGTGATCCCGGGCGATGCGGTGTTGCGCGGTACGGTGCGCACCTATACCGTGGATGTGCTCGACAAAATCGAAGACGGTATGCGCCGCATCGCGACCACCCTGCCCCAGGTCTATGGCGCAACAGGTGAGCTGGATTTCGTGCGGGCGTATCCGCCCTTGGTGAACTGGGAAAAAGAAACGGCGTTTGCCGCCGAGCTCGCGCGCGAGGTGTTTGGCGACGAACACGTCAATTGCGATATTCCTGCGTTCATGGGCGCCGAGGACTTTTCCTTTTTTCTGGAAAAAGTGCCGGGCTGCTACCTGTTTCTAGGCAATGGCGATGGGGATCATCGGATCGCCAGCTATCACGGCATGGGCCCATGCCAGCTGCATAACCCGAACTATGACTTCAATGATGCGTTGCTGCCGGTCGGCGCAACGTATTGGGTCAAGCTGGTCGAGAAATTTTTGGCAAAGGCATAAGTTAATAACTTCAAACCCATATGAGAAAGTGATCTGATTAAAGTCCGATAACGTCGTTTGGGTTCGAATAAGCTTTTTGCATAATGGATCGCTCTGAATACCGGAGCAATCCATGTCTACACGTAGCAACGCGGCACGCCTTGATGAAGTCGACGACGCTGCGCAGGCATTCGAAGTGCGGCCTCTGCCGGGCGGGATCGGTGCGGAGATCGTCGGCATTGATCTGGGCCACACACTGAACGCCAGCGATTTTGCGCGTGTACATCGCGCGCATCTGGATCACCATCTGGTGGTGTTCCGCGATCAACGTATTACGCCCCAACAGCACATTGATTTCAGCCGCCGTTTCGGCAAGCTGATGATTCATGTGCTGCATCAGTTTCACTTGGCCGGCCATCCCGAGATCCTCATCGTCTCGAACATCGTCGAGGACGGCAAACCGGTGGGCTTGGGCGACGCGGGAAAATACTGGCATTCCGATATCTCGTACAAGCCGCTGCCGAGCCTGGGCTCGCTGCTGCATGCACAAGAGTTGCCGTCCGAAGGCGGCGATACGCTCTTTGCCGATATGCACGTGGCCTACGACACCTTGCCTGCGCACCTGCGCGAGGCCATCGACGGCCGTCAAGCCGTGCATTCGTATCTAGCCAAATATGGCCAGATGCAGAAAGAGGCGAATTGGCGGCCGACGCTCAGCCCCGAGCAACTCGCACAGGTCAAAGAGGTCGTGCATCCCGTTGTGCGTACGCATCCTGAAACGGGACGCAAAGCGCTATTCGTCAGCGAAGGCTTTACGACCCGCATCGAGGGGCTGCCCGAGGATGAAAGCCAACAGATCCTGGCAGAACTCTTTGCCCACAGCATCAAGCCCGAACATATTTATCGCCATCAGTGGCGCGAACATGATCTGGTGTTCTGGGATAACCGTTCGTTGATTCACCTGGCCGCAGGCACCCCGACACACCTGCGCCGCAAGCTCTACCGCACCACTATTGAAGGCGACACGCCGTTCTGACTATGGCCATGACTCAGATTCTTAAACAACGTGTGGGCCGCGCTGTGAGTGCAGGCTTGCTTGCCGTCGCGATCGCCATCATGGCGCTCGTTTCGCCCACTCCCGCGGTGGCGGAGGAAGGCCGCCTGCGGATTGCCGAGCAGTATGGCGTGGTGTATCTGCTGCTGAACGTCGCGCGTGACCAGCAACTGATCGAAAAGCACGGCAAGGCGGCCGGTGTAGACATTAAAGTCGATTGGGTCAAATTGTCGGGCGGATCGGCCGTCAACGATGCACTGCTCTCGGGCGGTGTGGACATCGCTGCGGCGGGTGTAGGTCCTCTGTTGACGATATGGGATCGTACGCATGGCCGTCAGAACGTCAAGGGTGTGGCGTCGCTGGGCAACTTCCCCTATTACCTGGTATCGAACAATCCGGCCGTCAAAACCATTGCCGACTTTACCGACAAGGACCGTATCGCGGTTCCCGCGGTGGGTGTGTCGGTCCAATCGCGCGTATTACAGTTGGCGTCGGCCAAGCAATGGGGCAATGACCAATACGCCAAGCTGGATGCGATCTCGGTCGCCGTGCCGCATCCCGATGCGACGGCAGCCATCATTTCCGGTGGCACGGAAATCTCGGCTCATTTTGGCAATCCGCCTTTTCAAGACCAGGAGCTGGCTGAAAACCCGAAGGCGCACATCGTGCTGAACTCGTATGAGGTATTGGGCGGTCCGGCGTCCTCGACGGTGTTGTTCGCGACAGAAAAATTTCGCAATGACAGCCCCAAGACGTATCGTGCCTTTTTGCAGGCGCTACAGGAGGCTGCGACGTATGTGACCGCCCATCCTCAAGAAGCGGCTGATACCTATATCCGGGTCACGGGCGCCAAGCTGGATCGCGATTTCCTGGTCAAGGTCATCACGAATCCTGACGTGAAATTCACGCTGCAGCCGAACAATACGCTGGGTCTGGCAAAGTTCATGCATCAGATCGGCGCGATCAAAAATGCGCCTGTGAGCTGGCGTGATTATTTCTTCGAAGATCCCGCCATTGGTGAGGGAAGCTAAATGTCTACCACCCCCGCTGCGTTGCTGCAGGTCCGTGAGCTGACCCTGGAATACAAGACACCGCAGCGCCGTGTGCGCGCTACGCACGAAGTCAGTTTCGATGTGCATGACGGTGATCGCTACATTCTGTTGGGCGCATCGGGGTGTGGCAAATCGACGTTGCTCAAGGCGATCGCAGGCTTTATACCACCTGCCGCGGGGCAGATATTGTTGGATGGCAAGGCGGTTTCTGGTCCGGGGCCTGATCGCATCGTTGTGTTTCAGGAGTTTGATCAATTACCGCCGTGGAAAACGGTATTGCATAACGTCGCGTTTCCACTGGTGGCGACGCGTAAACTGGGTCGTGCCGAGGCTCGCGAACGAGCCTTGCACTACCTGGACAAAGTCGGTTTGGCGGCGTTTGCCGATGCCTATCCGCATACGTTGTCGGGTGGGATGAAGCAGCGCGTGGCCATTGCACGTGCGCTGGCCATGCAGCCGCGTGTCCTGTTGATGGACGAACCCTTTGCGGCGCTCGATGCGTTGACGCGTCGCAAGATGCAAGAAGAGTTGCAAGGACTCTGGGAAGAAGCGAATTTCACGCTGCTGTTCGTGACCCACTCCATCGAGGAAGCACTGGTGCTGGGCAATCGCATATTGCTATTGTCACCGCACCCGGGACGCGTGCGCGCCGAATTGAATGCGCATCAATTTGCGTTGCATAGCCAAGGTTCAGCGGCATTTCAAACGGCCACGCGGCGTATTCACGATTTGCTGTTTGACATACCCTCGCATCAGCGTGCCGAGGAACAAGTACAGCGGCGTGCTGCTTGAACTGCGAGACCGCATCGACGGGTTGTTGTCCGTGAGCCGCCACACACCAGCGCTGATAAGGATCCGCGCTTTCTCTTATTGAATGAAAGGAATTTCCATGACGCATCGTGCGGATGGCGCCGTGGTGCGCCCGGAAGTTGAGTATGTGTTGCCCCCTTTGCCAGGGTTAACAGCAGAAGCTCCCCTCTCCTGGTACGAGCGACTGCGGCAACATGCCGCATTTCGCAAGACTCTTATCTTGTTGGCGCTGGCTCTGATATGGGAGGCCGCGGCGCGCTATACCGATAATGATCTGCTGTTGCCGGGCGCATGGCAGACGGCTCAGGCCTTTGCACAAGGGCTGATCAATGGCGAGCTGCCGGCCCGTGCATTTCAATCGCTGGCCGTGCTATTGAAGGGTTACGTGGCCGGCATCGTGTTGGCATTTCTCCTGACGACGTTGGCGGTGTCGACGCGTGTGGGGCGAGATCTCTTGTCGACGTTGACGGCCATGCTGAATCCTTTGCCTGCAATTGCCTTGTTGCCGTTGGCCCTGTTGTGGTTTGGCCTGGGCGAAGGCAGCCTGGTGTTCGTGCTGATTCATTCCGTGCTGTGGGCGCTGGCTTTGAATATCTATTCGGGATTCCAGGCGGTACCGGAGACGTTGCGCATGGCGGGGCGTAACTACGGTTTGAAGGGACCGGGTTATGTCTTGCGTATCTTGGTTCCTGCCGCGCTGCCGGCGATTCTGGCGGGATTGCGTATCGGTTGGGCCTTTGCCTGGCGCACGTTGATCGCGGCGGAATTGGTATTTGGCGCCTCCAGTGGTAAAGGCGGACTGGGCTGGTACATATTCCAAAACCGCAATGAGCTTTATACCGATCGAGTGTTCGCCGGCCTGGCAGCGGTGGTGCTGATCGGGTTGGCTGTGGAAAACCTCGTGTTCAATACATTGGAACGCGTCACCGTGCGGCGTTGGGGCATGCAACGCTAGATCCGTGTGCAAACGTCCCAGGCACGCGGTTTGCTGGGGGGCGGTCATGATTGAGCACAATACTGTCGCCGGGGTAAGCTGCCGTACCAACCCGGGAAAATGTCATGCAAGCACTACTGAAGCAGGAAAAGCTGCTGCTCCTGGCTGTCGCTGCCGCGGTGATCGCCTATACGGCAGGCGACCGTTTGACCTCGCATGGCACCGCCCCTGCCGCCGTCGCGACGGTGCTGTTGGTAATTGCCATCATTTGTGCGTCGCAGCGCGTGGCCTTTCATGCCGAGCAATTGGCGCATCGGCTCGGCGACCCATATGGGACCATGGTGCTGACACTGTCGGCCGTGCTGGTGGAGGTGGTCGTATTGGGCATCGTGATGTCGCACGATACCTCGCCCACCCTGGTGCGCGACACGATCTATGCTGCGGTCATGCTCGACATCAACGGCATCCTCGGCCTGGCGGCGCTGATGGGCGGCATCAAGCATGGCGAACAGTCGTACAACGACGACTCGGGCCGCGTCTATACGGTGATGATTCTCACGGCCATGGCGATTTCCATGATCATGCCCGAGTTCGTTCCGCGCGACCGGTGGCATGTTTATTCCGGCTTTACGATTTTCATCATGGTCATGCTGTATGCGGTGTTCCTGCGCATGCAGACAGGGCCGCACAGTTATTTTTTCAGTTATGCCTATCCCGAAAAGCGGCGCCGGCCGGCTGCGCCGCCTTCGCGTGGTCCCGATACGTTACGGTCGGTGGCGCTGCTGGTGGCAGGCGTGGTCATCATCGGCGCTCTGTCGGAGGTCATGGCCAAATCGCTGAATGTCGCGCTCGAACATGTCGATGTTCCGCCGGCGCTTCCTGCTCTCGTGGTGGCACTGATCTCGGCCAGCCCGGAAATTCTGACTGCCCTGCGAGCGGCATTGGCCAATCGCATGCAGTCTGTTGTGAATATCGCGCTGGGGGCTTCGTTATCCACAGTCATTCTTACTGTGCCCTTGATGGAAGCGCTGGCGCTGTATACCGGCCAGCCGTTCGAGATGGCCATGACGCCGATTCAGACCATGATGGTGCTCGTCACGCTGGTGGTGGCCGCTATCAACGTGAACGACGGACAGACCAATGCCATCGAGGGTATGACTCACTTCGCTTTGTTCGCGACGTTCTTGATGTTGTCCGCCTTGGGGTTGTAGCAGGCACTTTGGCGGACTCCGGCTTTCCGTCATTGCAAAGGAGCATGCCATGAACCAAAAGATCAACAAGGCTGAACACCGTGATACGCCGGCCGGCCATGCGGCCGAGAGCCGTGGGGCTCGAGCGCATGAACATTCCTCTCAATCGCGGATGGCCCGGCTATTCGATCATTTCGCCAGCGCCGTCGCTCGGGCGACGGGCTCGCCGATGGCCTTTGGCTGTGCCGTGTTGATCATTCTGCTATGGGCGCTGGCCGGCCCGTGGGCGGGGTTTTCCGAAGTATGGCAGTTGGTCGTCAACACGGGCACTACCATCATTACTTTTCTGATGGTTTTCTTGATCCAGCAAAATCAGAACAAGGACAGCCGTGCCTTGCACGTCAAATTGGATGAGTTGCTGATGACGTTGAAGGGAGCCAGTGATCAATTGGTCGATATCGAAGACATGGAAGAAGACGAAATCAACGAGATTGCCGAACGTTATCGCCGGCTGGCCCAGGCCGCGCGCAAGCTCAAGGATCCGGAATAACGCGGCCTCATAACAAAAGCCCCCGCGATGCCTGCCAGGCGCCGCGGGGGCTTTTTCCTAGGGGCGCCAGACCTTAGCGGCTGGCCGCCTCAGCGGCTTTGCGCTCGATCCCGCGCGTAATGGTCCACTGCTGAGCAATCGACAGCGTGTTGTTGACGCACCAGTACAACACCAGACCTGCCGGGAAGAAGAACATCATCCCGCCGAACACCAGAGGCATGATCATCATGACCTTGGCCTGGATGGGATCCGGCGGCGTGGGGTTCAGTTTGATCTGCAGGAACATGGTGGCCATCATCACGGCGGGCAGGATGAAGTACGGATCGCGAACCGACAGGTCATGCACCCACATGATCCAGGGCGCACCGCGCATTTCGACGCTGGCCAACAGCACCCAGTACAAGGCGATGAATACCGGGATCTGCACCAACATGGGCAGGCAGCCGCCCAGCGGGTTGATCTTTTCGGTGCGATACATCTCCATCATGGCCTGATTGAGTTTCTGGCGATCGTCGCCGTACTTTTCCTTCAGGGCCTGCAGACGGGGCGCGACTTGTTTCATCCGCGCCATCGAACGGTAGCTGGCGGCTGCCAGCGGGAAGAACACCGCTTTGATGATGACGGTCAGCGCAACAATGGCCCAGCCCCAGTTGCCCAGCAGGCCGTGCAGCCAGGTCAGCAACGAGAACAGCGGTTTGGCGATGATGCTCAACCAGCCATAGTCGACCACGGTATCGAGCCCGGGCGCCAGCGCGGCCATGGCTTTTTGGTCCTGAGGGCCGACCCACAGGTGCGAATCGACCTGGGTCGTCGCGCCGGGCTGGACCGTACCGACGGCTTCGATGCTGCGAGCCGCGTACAAATTAGGTTGGACCTGCAGCAGTTCGTTCGTACGGGCCTTGCCTTCCGGGGGAACCCAGGCGGTCGCAAAATAATGCTGAACAATCGCCAGCCAGCCGTTGTCGGCTTGCTTGATGTAGGAGCCCTTTTTTTTGGCGATGTCCGAGAACGTGACTTTCTGGAATTTTTCTTGCTCGGAGTAGACCGCGACGCCGGTGAACGTGTGATAGAAACTGGACGTATCGGCCGGATCATTGCCATCGCGCTCGAGCTGCAGGTACAGCGAAGGCGACAGCGCTTGGCCGGAGACGTTGTTCAGGGCATGCTGGACGTCGATGTCGTAGCGGCCGCGATGCAGCGTATAGGTCTTGGTGAGTTTCAGACCACCGGATTCCGCCTCGAAGGAGACCTTCAGGGTGTCGCCGGATAGCTCGCGTTCGCTCGAGGTCAAACGGAACGGTGTCTGGTGATTGGGGAAGCTTTCGCCATTAGGCGCACCCACCAGGCCGGATTGCACGACGTAGGTCAGCTCGGGAGAGCGATCCAGCAGTACGGTGGGCTTGTTAGGCTGGCCCGCGGTTGGGTATTTCAGCAGCTCGGCACGAACCAACTGGGCGCCTGCCGTATCGAAAGTCAGACGCAGCACGTCAGTCGTGATGACGACCTGCTCCGCGCGGGCGGGAGCCTGTGCGGGCGTGGCGCCAGGAACTGTGCTGGGCGCAGCGGCAGCAGGCGCGTTGGGCACCGACGGTGTCGCAGCCTGTCCGTTGGCGCCGGCTTGCGCGCCGTTGGTGGATGATTCTGCGCTGGAGGAAGCGGGAGGCGTCCCGAAAAGCGACGGTTTGCCGCTATGGACTTGCCAGTTGTTCCACAGAAGCAACAGCGAGAAGGAAAAAATCATCCACAGGATGGTTCGTCGGATATCCATGGTGCCTACGGTAGGTATGCGGGCCGGCCAAAATCGGAGCGGCAAACCCACAAGTTTAGCGTCAATTGGGATCAGTGCGGCGGTGATGCGCGCAACATGAGGCCCCATCGGGGTGATGCGAAGGCGGTACCGGGTCGTGGCCGCCTGGTGACCAGGGGTGGCAGCGGCCAATGCGACGCGCTGCTAACCATAGACCACGCCAGGCGCCATGTTGTTCAATCGCCTGGATCGCATAAGCAGAGCACGTCGGCGTGAACCGGCATTGCCGCCCCAGCCAGGGGCTGAGAAAAAAGCGGTAAAACCGGATAGGCGCAATGAGCAAGGCTTTGAGCATGGCATCATTCTCGTGGCTTGACTCGGCCAAAGTGAGCGTCCACTTCGGTGCGAGCCAGCCGTTTCAGTGCGGTCAGAGACATCGGTGCCACCTTGCTGTGCAAGCGCAACACGTAGTCCTGGGGGGGCAGTTGCAAACGGCGATGCCGGAAGGCCTCGCGGATGACCCGCTTGAGCGCGTTGCGCGTCGACGCATGCGCGGCGAAGCGTTTGGCGATGACCATGCCCAGACGTGCCTGAGCCGCCTGACCCGTGGGCAAGCCACTGGGCGCGGCGGCACTGAGAATGAAGAAAGCCCCTCGGGCCAGCCGTCGGCCTTTCAGGGCGACAGCAAACTCAGAGGGGCGATGCAGCCGCGCCTCTGGAGGAAGCGTGGCGCGCGGCATGAACAACCAGTGGTCGATGCGTGAAACGCAACAGACCCGGTGCTGACCTTAGACGGCCAGGCGCTTGCGGCCCTTGGCGCGGCGAGCGTTCAGCACGGCACGGCCGCCGCGGGTTTTCATGCGCACGCGAAAGCCGTGGGTACGCTTGCGGCGGGTAACTGAAGGTTGGTAGGTGCGTTTCATGGACGATCCACAAAAAGAACAAAAGTCAGAAGGGACCTGCCCGACGGGTTCCTGGCCAGTGCATAGTGCGTTGGCCTACATAATGGCTAAGGGGCGCGGGGCCTCTCAGGCGTAGTAAAAAGAACCTTCTGACAGACAGAATTCGGAAAAGCCCATCATTTCAGCAAGTTTTCTCTGCTTTGTCAAACAGTTACGGCAAGGGAACAGTGAAGAGACCAGAATAGCCTGTGGATAACCTGCCCCTAACCAAGGTAGAATCGAGGTTTGAATAAGAGCGACATGAAAGAATTCTGGCAGACCTGCGTCAGTCGTCTAGAGCAGGAACTCCCCCCTCAGCAAATCAGCGCCTGGATACGGCCGCTGGTACCGCTTGCGTACGACGAAACGCAGGCAGTGTTGCGCGTAGCCGCTCCCAACCGCTTCAAGCTGGATTGGGTGCGCAAGAACTTTTCTCACCAGATCGAGGCATTGGCGGCTGAATGGTTTCAGCGACCGGTACAGGTGGCGTTCGAGTTGCCCGCCAATGGCGCTGCAGCCCGTATTCCGACCGCTCCCCGGGCGCCGGTACCCGGCGCCGCACCGCCGGGTCCAGNCGCGGNCGGCGCCGCGATTGCCGCGGCGGCGCCGCCAGCCCCAGCGGCCGTTGCGCCTGTACCTGCCGCACCCGCAGTCAATGTGGCAGCGGCGATGCAGGCTGATGCCGCCGGTGTGGTGTACGAACGTTCGCGCCTGAACACCGATTTGACCTTTGAAAACTTCGTTACCGGCAAGGCCAACCAATTGGCTCGCGCGGCGGCGTTGCAGGTGGCTGAAAACCCCGGCATTTCCTATAACCCGCTGTTTTTGTACGGTGGCGTGGGTCTGGGCAAGACTCACCTCATTCACTCCATTGGTAACGCCATGGTGGCGGCGGGCACGGGTGTGCGCGTGCGCTATGTCCATGCGGACCAGTATGTGTCTGACGTGGTCAAGGCCTATCAGCGCAAGGCGTTTGACGACTTCAAACGCTATTACCACTCGCTGGACCTGCTGCTGATCGACGATATTCAGTTTTTCTCGGGCAAAAGCCGCACGCAGGAAGAATTCTTCTATGCGTTCGAGGCGATGGTGGCGCAGCGCAAGCAGATCATCATCACCAGCGATACCTACCCCAAGGAACTCGCTGGTATCGACAGCCGCTTGATTTCGCGTTTCGATTCCGGCCTGACGGTGGCGATCGAGCCGCCCGAGCTGGAAATGCGCGTGGCCATTCTGCTGCGCAAGGCCGAGTCCGAGGGCGTCCCGATGCCCGAAGAGGTCGCCTTCTTTATCGCCAAGCACCTGCGCAGCAACGTGCGCGAGCTCGAAGGCGCCTTGCGCAAGGTCCTGGCCTATGCCCGTTTTCACGGGCGCGATGTGGTGTCGGTCGATGTGTGCAAAGAAGCGCTCAAAGACCTGCTGTCTGTATCGAACGGCCAGATCACGGTGGAAAATATCCAGAAAACCGTGGCGGATTTCTACAAAATCAAGGTCGCCGACATGTATTCGAAACGGCGGCCGGCCAATATTGCTTTGCCGCGTCAGGTCGCGATGTACCTGGCCAAGGAGCTAACCCAAAAGAGCCTGCCCGAAATCGGCGATTTATTCGGCGGCCGCGATCACACGACCGTGCTGCACGCAGTACGCAAAATCTCTGATGCCCGCGCCAAGCAGGCAGAGCTGAACCATACCCTGCACGTGTTGGAACAAACTCTAAAAGGATGAACATGCAACTCGTACAAACCACGCGCGATGCATTGCTGAAACCGCTGTCGACAGTGGCGGGAATCGTCGAAAGACGCCATACCCTGCCCATCCTCGCGAACATCCTCATGCGCAAAGAAGGCAGCAAGGTTGCTTTCATTGCCACCGATCTTGAAGTGCAAATCACCACGCACGCGGATTTTGGTGTGGGACAGGACAACGAGTCCACGACGGTGGCCGCGCGCAAGCTGCTGGACATCTTGAAGGCGCTGCCCGATACGGGCGAGGTAAAACTGGCATTGGCCAGCAACAAGCTGTCGGTGCAATCGGCAAAAAGCCGCTTTGCGTTGCAAACCTTGGCCGCCAGCGAGTTTCCCACGGTGGCCCAACCCGAGAAATGGGACGTGTCGCTGACGCTGCCGCAACGCACCTTGCGTCATTTGCTGAACATGGTGCACTTTGCCATGGCGCAGCAGGACATCCGCTATTACCTGAACGGCATGCTGCTGGTATTCGAAGCCGGCTGCGTACGTGCAGTGGCCACCGATGGCCACCGTCTGGCGCATTGCGCGACAGAGGCTGAGGGCATTGCCCAGCGTCACGAAGTCATCGTGCCGCGCAAGACCGTGCTGGAGATGCAGCGCTTGCTCGAGGACTCGGACGAGCCCGTATCCATTGACGTCGCGCCGGGTCAGATTCGTTTCCGCTTTGGCGAAGTCGAACTCGTCTCCAAGCTCGTGGAAGGCAAGTTCCCCGATTTCACGCGCGTGATTCCTTCGAACTACACGCGTCAGTTCGTCATCAGCCGCGAGGCGCTGCAAGGCAGCTTGCAACGCGCAGCGATTTTGACGACGGACAAGTTCAAAGGTGTGCGCCTGCAGTTGGCGCAAAACCTGATGAAGATCTCTTCTTCCAATGCGGAACAAGAAGAAGCCCAGGAAGAACTCGACATCGATTACGGCCATGAGGCCTTGGATGTCGGCTTTAACGTCAGCTATCTGTTGGACGTGCTGTCCAACGTCAAGGCTGAAAATATTCAGTGGTCGGTGATGCCGGATGCCAATGCATCGGCATTGATTACCCTGCCCGATGACGACCAGTTCAAGTACGTCGTCATGCCCATGCGGATTTGATTTTCCTCGATGGGTCGATGTCGCGGGGGCGTGCATACTGCCGCCCACCGCGCTCTGGCCGCAAGGCCGTCTTTTGAAGTGTTAGCGATATAAACATGTCAGATCAGCAGAACAGCAATCCCGAGAACACCGGCTATGGCGCCGATTCGATCAAGATGCTCAAAGGGCTGGAGGCCGTACGCAAACGCCCGGGCATGTACATCGGCGATACCTCCGACGGTACGGGCTTGCACCATATGGTGTTCGAGGTGGTGGATAACGCCATCGACGAAGCCTTGGCCGGTCATTGCGATGACATCGTCGTCACCATCCATACGGATAACTCGATTTCGGTGACCGACAACGGTCGCGGTATTCCTACCGATATTCACAAGGACGACGAATTCGGCCGTAGCGCGGCAGAAATCGTCATGACCGAACTGCACGCAGGCGGTAAGTTCGACCAGAACTCATACAAGGTATCCGGCGGTCTGCACGGTGTGGGTGTGTCGTGCGTGAACGCATTGTCCGAATGGCTGCGATTGACCATTCGCCGCAATGGCCAAGTGCATCAGATGGAGTTTCGCCAAGGCGAACGCGTTGCCCCGTTGGCCGTGACTGGCACCACCGACAAGCGCGGTACCGAGGTTCGTTTCCTGGCCGATCCGATCATTTTCAACAACATCGAATACCACTACGAGATTCTGTCGAAGCGGTTGCGCGAGTTGTCGTTCCTGAATAACGGCGTGAAGATCCGCCTGGTGGATCAGCGTCAGGGCAAAGAAGAAAATTTCGCGTTTTCCGGCGGCGTGCGCGGGTTTGTGGAATACATCAACCGTTCCAAGACCGTGCTGCATCCGAACGTGTTTGCGGTGACGGCCGAGTCCAGTGCCGGTGGTGTACCGGTGGGCGTCGAAGTCGCCATGCAATGGAACGACTCGTACAGCGAAACCGTGCTGTGCTTTACCAATAACATTCCGCAGCGCGATGGCGGCACCCATATGACGGGGCTGCGCGCAGCGATGACGCGCATTATCAACAAGTACATTGCCGATAACGAACTGGCCAAAAAGGCCAAGGTCGAGACCTCGGGCGATGATATGCGCGAAGGCCTGGCCTGCGTGTTGTCGGTCAAGGTGCCCGAGCCCAAGTTCAGCAGCCAGACCAAAGACAAGCTCGTCTCCAGCGAAGTCCGCCCCGCTGTCGAAGAAGCCGTGGCCCGCACGCTGGAAAGCTGGTTGTTGGAAAATCCCAATGACGCGAAAGCCCTGTGCGGCAAGATCGTCGAGGCTGCGCGTGCCCGTGAGGCTGCTCGCAAAGCACGTGAAATGACACGTCGCAAGAGCGTGCTGGAGGGCGCAGGCCTGCCCGGCAAGCTCGCCGATTGCCAGGAAAAGGATCCTGCCTTGTGCGAGCTGTACATCGTCGAGGGTGATTCGGCAGGCGGCTCGGCCAAACAAGGGCGCGATCGTAAATTCCAGGCTATCTTGCCGCTGCGCGGCAAGGTGCTGAACGTAGAAAAGGCGCGCTTTGACCGGTTGATCGCCAGCGAACAGATCGCGACGTTGATTACCGCATTGGGCACCAGCATCGGGCCGGATTTCAATGCGGAAAAGCTGCGTTATCACCGTCTCATCATCATGACTGACGCGGACGTTGACGGTGCGCACATTCGTACGTTGTTGTTGACGCTTTTGTATCGTCAGATGCCCGAGCTCCTGGAGCGCGGCTATGTGTATATTGCCCAGCCGCCGCTCTACAAGGTCAAGGTCGGCCGCGAAGAACGCTATCTGAAAGACGATCAGGAAGAAGCGCAATTCATGTTGCAGCTGGCGTTGAAAGATGCACAATTGACGCCGTCACAAGGTGCAGCCCCGATTACCGGCGAGCCGTTGGCCGAGTTGGCACGTCAGTACGTCCTGGCCGATGCCGTGATTGCTCGCTTGTCGCGTTTGTTTGACGTGGATGCCTTGTCGGCAATGGCCGAAGGGGTAGAGATCGATTTGTCATCGGCAGAAACTGCAGCCGCGTCGGCAAAACAGTTGACCGAGGCGTTACGCGCTGCGGTCTCGGGAAATGGCGTGGAAGTCACTGCCGAGTTCGACGAGGCGCACGAGCAGCATCGCTTGATGGTACGCCGTATGCATCACGGTAATGTGCGGGTCAGCGTCATCGATGCCGACTTTGTACAAGGCGCTGACTACGCGGTGCTGGCCAAGTCGGCCAAGACGTTCCTGGGCTTGATCGGCGCGGGCGCTGTGGTGGCGCGTGGCGAGGGCGACAAGCGCAAAGAGCAGTTCGTATCGGATTTCCGCGAGGTCATGCAATGGCTGCGCAGCGAAGCCGAGCGCGGTATTTCGAAGCAGCGCTACAAAGGCCTGGGTGAAATGAACCCCGAGCAGTTGTGGGAAACCACGATGGATCCCAAGGTCCGTCGCTTGCTGCGTGTGAAGATCGAAGACGCGATTGCTGCCGATGAAGTGTTTACGACGTTGATGGGTGACGATGTTGAACCGCGCCGCGCGTTTATTGAAACGCATGCGTTGTCGGCGTCGAATATTGATGCGTGATGATGTCGATGCCGATGCTGCGGGAAATATAGTGTTCCCTCAGTGGCATGCGAGGTCGTGAAAAGAGCCGCCATGTGCGGCTCTTTTTTTAACCTCGGACGTCGGCATATCGCTGCAGATCTGCCGCTTGATCCCAGCGCCCAGACATCGCTTTATAGAGGGCAATACTCGAACGCACGGCATTGATCTGGCTTTCGGCCGCCATGTCTTGGGCGTCCAATTGTTCACGTTGGGCGTCGAGCACCTCGAACAAGCCTAATGTGCCGCTTTGGTACATGCGTTGAGCGAGATGCTCTGCCTTGTTGCGCTGCTGTACGGCGGCCTGCAGCGTTTGCAGTTCGTCTCTATTTCTATTCAAACGCACCAACGCGTTCTCCGTTTCCTCTAGAGCACCCAGCACGGTCTGTTGATAATTGGCCAGCGCCTCGGCAGCACCCGCCTCGCTGGCGGCAATGCGGGCGCGCACGCGGCCGATGTCGAGAAACGACCAATCTACGCCCAGAAAAACATTGCTCGTTTCTGTATTGGCATTGAACAGGTTATGGCCGCTCAAGGCGAAACTGCCTAATAGACCTCCCAGCGATAAACGCGGAAAGAGATCCGCGGTGGCAATGCCGATACGGGCGGTGGCTGCGTGCAACCGCGCTTCCGCTGCCGCAATATCGGGTCGACGGCGCAACAATTCTGCAGGTGTGCCTGGGTCCAACATGGGCGGTACTTGTGGCAGGGGCTGTACCGCGTCCAGCCGTGCAATGAGGCTCTCTGGGGGTTCACCCAACAGCACGGCGAGTCGGTGTTGCAGTACGGAGATCTGGGCCTGCAACGCGGGCAGGCGCGCCAGCGTGCTCTGTAACTGGGCCTGTGCCCGACTTTGGTCCAGGTCCGTGCCCATCCCGGCATGTAGCCGGCGTTCTACCAGACGTGCGGTATCGCGTTGGTTCTGCGCGTGCGACAGTGCGATCTGCGTGCGCAGTTGTGTGCCACGCAGCTGTGTATAAGTATCTGCGACTTGAGCGGCGATGATGACTTGCAGTGCGGCCAGGTCGGCTTGCGTCATCTGTTGCTGCGCCTGCTGTGCTTCTACCGTACGCCGCACGCGACCATAGAGGTCCAATTCCCAACTTGCCTGGATCTGGGCGTTGTAGCTGCGCGTAGAGCGCGGCTGGCCGGGACTCAGTTGATCTTGGCTGAGTTTTTGCTGAGCGGCTTCGCCGTTCATGGTCACGGTAGGAAAACGATCGAACTGCGTTTCGTTCAGTAGAGCATCGGCGCCCTGCAATCGAGCGTAGGCCGCATGCAAGTCGCGGTTGCCGTTCAAGGCCTGTTGTACGAGAGCGCTCAACTGCTTGTCGCCGAACTGAGTCCAGAAGCCTGTGTCACGCACATCGAAGACCGGCAAGCTCACGCTGCCAGATGGTTCGGCTTCGCCGGTCTCATAGCGTGCGAACTGCGTCGAGGTGGGTACGGAGGCTGCCGGGCTATGAAAGTCCGGGCCAACTGTGCAACCCGTTACGATGAGGCTGCACGCGACGGTCAGACTGCGCACCGTTAGAGACTTAGCCATGAGTGTGCTCCGGTGATTCTGGATGATGGCGTTGAATCGTCGCCGCCTGCATGGCTGTATTGTCCTGCGGCCTGAGCTGAGTGCCGCTGAGTTTGCGTAGCGTGACATAGAACACGGGGGTGAGAAACAGGCCGAAGAGCGTTACGCCCAGCATGCCGGAGAACACCGTGATGCCCGTCGCCGCGCGCACCTCGGCGCCTGCGCCCTGCCCGATCAGCAACGGTACTGCACCAGCGATAAAGGCAATCGAGGTCATGACGATGGGGCGCAGGCGCAAGCGGCAGGCAGTGCGGGCGGCGTCCCAGATACTGGCGCCCTGCATTTCCAGTTCACGCGCGAACTCCACGATCAAGATGGCGTTCTTGCACGCCAATCCCATGAGGACGACCAGACCGACTTGCACAAAGATGTTGTTGTCGCCGCCGGATAACCACACACCGAAAAGCGCTGCGCAGATGCACACAGGCACGATGAGTATGACAGCCAGCGGCATGGTCCAGCTCTCGTATAGTGCGGCGAGTACGAGAAAGACCAACATCACCGCCAGCGCGAAGACGACGGCTGCCGCATCGCTCTGTTCAACCTGTTGATAACTCATCTCTGTCCACGCCAGCTCAATGCCGCGCGGTAAGGTCCTCTGGGCAATGTCTTGCAGCTTGGCCAGGACTTCGGCCGAGGACAGGACCCGTGGATCGGCATCGCCTATCAGGTCCGCCGCAGGAAAGCCGTTGTATCGCATGACCGGATCGGGGCCGTAGGCGGGAACCACGGTCACCATGGACGCGATAGGCACCATTTGCCCGTCGCTGTTGCGCGTTTGCAGTTTCCCGATGTCTTCAGCGGTTTGCCGGTAGTCTGCGTCGGCTTGCAGCATCACGCGATAGACGCGCCCAAAAGCGTTGAAGTCGTTGACGTAGACAGACCCCAGATACGTCTGCAACGTTTGAAAGAGATCGTTGAGCGCGACACCTTGTGCTTTGGCTTTGGTGCGATCGACTTTGACTTCCAGTTGAGGGATGTTGGATTGATAGGCGCTGACGGGGTAGCTCATGCCGGGCGTCTTGACGATTTCAGCTTGAAAGGCGTTCATCGCTTGTTGTAACGCTGCATAGCCCAGGCCTGCCCGGTCTTCAAGGAACAGCGAGTAGCCTGAGCCGTTGCCCAGGCCTTGTATGGGAGGCGGCATGAGTGCGTACCCAAACCCTCCCTCCATTCCCGCCAACGCATGGTTGAGTTCTGCGCTGATTTCAGTGGCGTCGCGACCGCGCTCGCCGAATGGTTTGAGGCCGACATAGGCGCTGGTCAGATTCGGTGTGTTGGTGGCTTGCAAGGCGTTCAGGCCCGCGAATGCCGAGACGGATTGCACACCGTCTATCTGCAGTGCGCGACGTGTAAGTTCCTGCGTGACATCGTCGGTACGGCGCAGCGATGCGCCTTCGGGGAGCTTGGCGCCCGCAAACAGATAAAGCTTGTCCTGCATCGGGATGAATCCGCCCGGCACGCTATTAAAAAGTACCGCTGTGCCTGCGAGCAGCGCGAGGTATACGGCAAATACGAGCCCTCTTTTTTTGAACGAGCGGCCAACGGTATGCTCGTAGGCCTGGGCGCTGCGCTCAAACCCGCGATTGAAGCGTTTGAAGAACCAACCCAGGCTCCAGTCTATGGCGCGCGCCAACCCATCTTTGCGTGCGCCGTGGCCTTGCAGCAGCTTTGCCGCCAACGCCGGTGACAGCGTCAGAGAGTTGATGGCAGAGATCACGGTGGAGATGGCTATCGTGACCGCAAACTGCTTGTAGAACTGTCCGGTGATCCCATCCAGGAAAGCCATCGGCACAAACACGGCGCACAGCACCAACGCAATGGCGATGATGGGGCCGGACACCTCTTTCATTGCGAGGTGAGCGGCATCGCGCGGACTGTGGCCTTTTTCGATAAAGCGTTCTACGTTTTCCACGACGACGATGGCGTCGTCGACGACGATACCGATGGCCAGGACCAGGCCGAATAGGGTCAGGGTATTGATGGAATAGCCGAGCAGCAGCAGCCACGCGAATGTGCCTACGATGGATACTGGCACAGCCAGCAGCGGGATGATCGACGCGCGCCAGGTCTGTAAAAACACGATGACGACCAGCACGACCAGGATGACTGCCTCTATCAGGGTATGCTGAACGGCCGTGATGGATTCGCGTACGAATACGGTGGGGTCCCACAAGTATTCGAACGAGGTGGCCTGGGGCAGATCGCGGGATAAGCGATCCAGGGTCTGGTACACCTCCTCTGCCACCTTCAAGGCGTTGGCACCGGGCGTGAGGAATATGCCCAGTGCGGCCATATTCTGGCCATTCAATGAGGCCCGCAAGGTGTAGTCGCTGGCGCCCAGCTCGATGCGAGCCACATCTGACAGACGCACGACCTGGCCGTCTGCACCGGTTTTCAGAATGATGTCGCCAAATTCCTGTTCGGTTTTCAACCGGCCTTGCACGTTGATGGACAGGAGTTTGTCGGTGTCCTTGGTGCTAGGCTCTGCACCGAGTTGGCCGGCAGAGACTTGCACGTTCTGTTCGCGTACGGCAGCAATGACTTGGCTTGCCGTAAGTTGCCGGGCGGCGACTTTGTCGGGGTCCAGCCAGACGCGCATGGCATAGTCGCCTGATCCATAGACGCCGACATTGCCGACGCCCTGGATTCGAGCCAGTTCGTCTTTGACCTTGAGCGTGATGTAGTTGCGCAGGTACAGCGTGTCGAGACGGCCATCGGTAGAGGCTAATCCCACGTACATCAGCGGCGTCGCCGTTTGCTTTTGTGTCGTGATACCGAACTGGCGGACTTCTTCGGGCAGGCGGCTCTGTGCCTGGCTGACGCGGTTTTGTACGCGTACGGTGGCATCGTCCGGATCGGTGCCGGGACGGAAGGTGGAGACGACTTGCAGGGTGCCGTCGGACGCCGCGACGGACTTCATGTACATCAGCCCTTCTACACCGTTGATGGCTTCTTCTAATGGTACGGCGACGGATTCGGCGATTTCCTTGGGATTGGCGCCCGGATAGGTTGCGCGCACGACGACGCTGGGCGGGACGACTTCGGGATATTCGCCAGAGGGCAGCAACGGGATGGCAATCAAGCCCACGGCGAACATGATGATCGACAGCACAATGGCAAAAATCGGTCGATCAATAAAGAATTTTGAGAAATCCATGACGTCCTCGATTTATGGCCGATTTGCGGCAGCAGTTTTTTCTGAGGACGACGCCATGTGCAACTGCGCGACGGAGTCTCGTGTTTGATCTCGATCTGTCGAGGCGGGCTTTTCTGAGGCGTTGCCGTTTCTTGCGGTGGGCGCCAGTGGCATTCCCGGGTAGTAGATCCGCTGCATGCCCGCGACGACGACTTGGTCTCCCGGCTGCAGCCCTGATTCCACAACACGCCGGCCCTCGAACAGGCGGCCCAACTGCAGTTCGCGACGTTCCGCCCGGTTGCCTTGGCCCACTACGTAAGCGTACTTGCGGTCCTGGTCCGTCAGTACCGCTTTGTCGTCGATCAGTATGGCATTGAATTTGGCAGGGCTCTGCATCTGTACACGTGCAAACATGCCGGGGGTGAACAGGCCCTGCGAATTAGGAAGCGTGGCGCGCACGCGGAGGGTGCCGGTCTGTGGATCGAGGCGGTTGTCGGTGAAGCTCACCGTACCTTGGTGTGGAAAGCTGTCTTCGTTTGCCAGGCCGATCCGTACGAGGGTGGTGTTTGTGCCGCGGTCGTTGGCTGTGCGGGCAATCTGTTTATTGCGCAACAGGCTTTGTTCGTCCGCATCGAAATAAACATAAACGGGATCCTGTGACACCAGCGTCGTCAGAACGCTCGTATTGGCCTGCGCCAAATTGCCTGTCGTCAGCATCGCCCGTCCGGCCATACCGTCGATCGGCGCGCGTACCGCGGTGAAGTCCAGGTCCAGTTGCGCGCTCGCCAGGGCCGCCTCCGCCGCCTGCACGTTGGCGAGCGCTTGCGCCAACGTGCCCGCCCGGTTGTCCGCTTCTTCTGCCGAGATAGCCCGGTCCGGCAGCAGTGCTCGGGCACGCTTGTCCTGTGTCCGGGCCAAGGCCGCTGCCGCTCTGGCATGCTGCAATTGCGCCTGGGCGCTGGCAAGCGCGGCCTGATAGGGCCGTGCGTCGATCGTAAAGAGCACCTGTCCTTTGCGTACGGGATGCCCGTCCTGGAAATTCACGGCGTCAATGTAGCCGCTCACGCGTGGCCGGATTTCTACGCTTTCCTTGGCGGCAATACGGCCATTGAAGGTGTCCCATTGCTGGATTTGCCGTTGCTGCACAGGTTCGACGGTCACCTGGGCAGGGGGCGGTTCCGCGGCCTGTTCTTTGCCTCCAGCCTGTTCGCAGGCGGCCAGGCCCAATGATGCGGCCATGGTCATGGCCGCTATACCCAGTCGCATAACCCAGGGCTGGCTGATCGTCGATGTCATCGTCACATTCCAGGAATGAGCGTGGCCGCAATGGCCACACGGGGCGACGCGCCCCGATTTACTCGTTGAAGGAATATATTTTCAAAGTTAAAGTCAACTTTAAGTCAAGTGACAAAATGGAGTTTGCGACATGGACGAGCGGGATGATGCTTTGCTGCCAATAGGGTTTATCGCGCAACGCAGTGGGGTCAATGCCTCGGCCCTGCGCTATTACGAATCGCTCGGCCTGATCGAGTCCACCCGCAGCGGATCCGGTCATCGCCGCTATCGCCGGTCGACATTGCGGCGCGTGGCTTATATCGTGTTTGCCCAGCGATTGGGGTTTCAACTGGACGAAATCGCTGCCCAGCTGGACGGGCTGCCCAAACATCATGCCCCTACCGGGGAAGAATGGAGCCGTCTTTCGCCTGTCTGGATCGGCCGCGTGGACGAGCGTATACAGGAGCTCAAGCAATTGCGCCGCAACCTCGAGTCCTGCATAGGCTGCGGTTGCTTGTCGATGAAGGTCTGCAACGTGTTCAACCGCGCCGATAGTATTGGCCGCAAAGGGCCGGGTCCCAGATTGTGGCTGGGCGATCAGTTGACGCCTGAGGGGGATGAAACTTGACTATCGGTCGTGGCGTGTCCGCGTGCCATCAGGCGGGTGCCAGAGCGACGCAGCGCGTCGCACTGACGGACATGCATGCATGGCCGGCATCACTGGATGCTGGCACCTGTCTTGGCAATGAGCGCCCCCCATTTATGCTGTTCTTGTTGCACAAAGTCGTGGAATTTTGTTGAGCCCATTCCATAGAAAGGCTCACTGCCCGTCTCGACGAATTGCGCGACCAACTGTTTGTCGTCGAGCATTTGTCCGATCGCCTTTTCCAGGATCTTTACGATGTGCTCGGGCGTATTCTTGGGGGCAACGATACCGGACCATGAGTAGGACAAGCCATCGGGATAGCCTTGCTCCGCCATGGTGGGAACATCCGGCAGGATAGGCAGACGTTTCTCTGCCATCAACGTCACACCGTTGAGTGCGCCGCTCTTGATATGCGGCCCGACGACCGACGCATAATCAAACATCAGGTCAAGGCGGCCGCCCAGCAAGTCCTGGATGGCAGGCGAGCTGCCCTTGTAGGGCACATGAGTCATTTTGCTCTGCGTGATGTTGGCAAATAACTCGGCGGTGAGGTGTGTGCCCGTTCCCGCACCGGCGGATCCAAAGAACGTTTCTTCATTCGGCCGTTTGGTGTAGTTGATGACATCCTGCACCGTTTTCAGATTCGTCTTTGCGTTGGTCACCAAAATAAGCGGTGTGCGAAACATGCCGTGAATCATCTCGAAATCGCTCAGAGGATCGAATGGCAGCGATTTATAGAGAAACTTGTTCGCCGCCATCGTTCCTTGAGTGGCATACAGCAGCGTGTAGCCGTCGGGTTTGGCCTTTGCTGCGTATTCGCTGCCTATGTTTCCACCGGCGCCGGGCCGGTTTTCGACGATGACCGGCTGGCCCAGTAATTCCGAAAGCTTCTTTGCCCATATGCGCGAATTGTTGTCGGTGACGCCCCCTGGGGTGAACGGCACGATGAGGGTGATGGGACGCGACGGGTAGTCCGGCAATTGACGAGCGAATGCGGGCGCATTGCACATCGCTGCGCACGCTACCAGTACTGACCCAGCCTTTATCAAAGTGCGAATCATAGGGTTTGTCTCCATGTCGGTGGTGTTTTCAAATACGACTTATCGAAGTAGTATTCGGTATATCGTAGATTAATCCGAAGTTGATTCAATACTCGTTTCTACTTAAGGCACGCTCGATACGGCATGTGCAAGCGCCCGCGTGCTGGACTCAACGACGATTACCGAGAACGAACGGAGACTAGGTGATGAGCCAGATTGACCTGACGCCTGAGCAGCAGTCGTTGAAAGACAACATTCGCCGCTTCATGGTGAAAGAGGTCGTTCCATTGATCTCGTCGCACGAAAAGACCCGGACGTTCCCTTTTGAGCTCATGCCTCAATTGGCAGAGTTGGGATATCTCGGAGGCACGTTGCCCGAGAGCGAGGGGGGACACGGTATCGATATGCCCACGTGGGCCATGATGATGGAGGAACTGGGGTATCACTGGCTGTCGCTACGGACGATGGTCAACATCACCAATGGTTCGATCAAGCGTATTGCGACGCATGGCTCGCCCGCACAAAAGGAAAAGTATCTGAAGCCGGTTCTCGCCGGAAAGCTCAAGGTGTGCACGGGGCTGACCGAACCCGACACGGGCTCGAACATTGCAGGTATTCAGACTCGTGCGGATCTGGTGGATGGCCAATGGGTGCTCAACGGTCGCAAGCTGTGGATCACGAACGGATATAACGCCGATGTTGCGATGATCGTAGCCCGTACGTTCAGCCCTGATTGCGATGGAAAATTGTCCACGTTCATCGTCGAGCGCACCCACGCCAATTACGATGTGCGCAAGCTGGAAACCATGGTGTTGCGGTGTACGGGAACTGCAGAGCTGGGTTTTAACGATGTGCGCATTCCCAAGGAAAATCTCGTAGGCGCAGAGGGCTCGGCGCTCAGCGGTACGTTAAAAGGGCTGGACGCAGCGCGCTTGAACATTGCGATGGGCGCGGTGGGTGCGGCGCAGTCAGCCCTCGATCTGTCGACGGAGTATGTCAAGCAGCGCAAACAGTTCGGCAAACTGATCGGCAGTTTTCAATTGATTCAAAAACACATCGTCGATATGACCGTACGGGTCGAGGCAGCTCGCGCCCTCGGCATGCGCGCTGCACACGCGCTGGAGGCGGGAAAGGATGTACGCCAAGCCTGCTCGATCGCCAAGCTGTACGCGACAGAGGCTGCACATGAAGTGGCGAACATGGCTTTGCAAGTCCATGGAGGCCTCGGCTATTCGGAGGACTACCCTATCGAGCGAATTTTCCGCGACACGCGCGGCGGCATGATTCCCGAGGGCACGACAGAGATTCAGACGCTGATTGCCGGACGCGAGATTCTCGGCATCAATGCTATTGCCTGAGGCGAGAGAGGAGTCATTCATGAACGAACTGCATTACCTCTTCAATCCCCGTTCGATCGCCGTGATCGGCGCCTCAGACAAGCCTGCCTCCATTGGCGCACGGACACTGGAAAATCTGTTCGATCATTCGCGCTACGACGGCAGTATTTATCTGGTCAGCGCGACACGCAGCGAGCTGCGGGGCCAGCGTTGCTACGCGAGCATCGTCGATGTGCCGCAGACGCCTGATGTCGCTATTGTCGTGATCCCGGCGCAATCGGCAGTCCAGGTCTTGCAGGAATGTGCGGAGAAAGGCGTGAAGTTTGCTGTCGTCTTGAGCTCGGGCTTCGGCGAGGCGGGTGAGCAAGGACAACGCCTGGAAGCGCAGATCAAACAGATCTCCGCTCAGTCGGGCATGCGTATCTACGGCCCGAATTGTCCCGGTGCATGCAATATCAACGCCCGGCTGGGCATGACGTTTTCGCCCTCCTTTCCGCATGACCTTCGGCCCGGCCCGCTGGGTATCGCCACACAAGGCGGCGGACTCGGCCGCAATCTGATGCAGGCGATGGAGCGCGGCATCGGGGTGGCGCTATGGAGTTCGTCTGGCAACGAAGCGGATCTGCAAGTCGCGGATTTTATTGACTACATGGCGGATGCACCCGATATCAAGGTGATTCTCACGCTGGTCGAAGGCATCAAGGATGGAGCAAAGTTCGTCGCCGCGCTACAGAAGGCTGCACGAAATGGCAAACCGGTTGTTGCGCTGAAGGTCGGCCGATCCGAGTATGGGCAACGCGCTGCCGCATCGCATACTGCTTCCATCACGGGTGCCGCCGAGGTGAACTCGGCGGCGCTGAAGCAATTGGGCGTCATCGAGGTCGATGATATCGACGAGCTCATTGATGTGGGCTGGCTGCTCAACCGGCATATGCCGGATGGCCGCAGCGACATCGCGATTTATTGTTCTTCCGGGGGTGCAGCGGCGCTGACCGCGGATATCGTCGGGCAGCGCGGCGTACGTCTCACGGAATTTGCACCGGCAACAGTGGAACGACTGGCAGCGTTGCTGCCGGGGTATGCGGCAATCGGCAATCCGGTTGATACGACAACCGCCGTACTGTCTAACGAGCAATTGATGGACAGCACCTTGCTCGCGGTTTGTTCTGATCCGGGCGTGGCACTGGTATTGCTGCCGGTGACGATCGACTATGGCACGACGACGGAGAAGATGGCACAGGCGGTCAGCCGCGTACAGAAAGAAAGTCCCGTGCCGATCCTGCCGATCTGGATGTCGGACCGCAACGGCAAGGCGTTTTCTATGTACGCCGAAGACGGGATTGTGCCTGCCAAGAGCATAGGCAAGGCGGTCAAGGCGGTGCGCCGTTGGATGGATTATGGAAAATGGCGGACGCAGACGCACCCGCAGCATTGGAAACCGTGGCCGACGTTGGGCCGCGCTGCACCACAAGGCGCAACGCCATTGAGTCTCAGCGAGGGGAACGCCAAAAGCTGGCTGGCCGAAAATGGCCTGCCTGTGCCGCGCTCGGCGCTCGCAACGTCGGCGCAGGAAGCGGTGCGAGAAGCGGCGGCAATCGGCTTTCCTGTCGTTGCCAAGGTGTCCAGCGCGACGCTGACGCATAAGAGCGATATCGGGGGCGTGTTCGTGAATCTGCGCGACGCAGGCGCCGTCCACGAGGCCTGGAACACGATTATGGAAAACGTCCACCGGCATGCGCCAGGCGCAAAGGTAGACGGTTTACTGATCGAAGAGATGTTGCCGGCCGGCGGGGTCGAGGTGCTGATTGGCGTATCCCGTGATCCCGTCTTTGGTCATGTGATCACGTTTGGCTTGGGCGGCATCTATGTCGAGGTATTCAAAGACGTCACTCGTCGTTTGCTGCCCCTGCAACGCGAAGAGGCGACCGCGATGTTGGGAGAAATCCGCAGCAGTGCTTTGCTCGAGGGCGTGCGAGGCGGGCCGTCGGCGGATGTCGCAGCACTGATCGATGTGTTGATGAAAGTCTCGGATTTTGTCGGGCGTCATGCAGATGCCATCGATGAGATTGATCTGAATCCCGTTTGGGTCGGCCCTAAGGGCGAAGGAGCTTATGTACTCGATGCTGTCATCGTGGGGCGTCAGTCAGACGATGAGGCGGCGCGCAGATGATGCATTGGAACGCCACGGCGCTCGCGTCAGTGCCGGATCAGAAACCGTTGGCTGGGGTAAAGGTGCTCGATTTCAGCGAGCTCGTACCCGGCCCGTTCATGACGCAGAGTCTTGTGGAGATGGGTGCGGATGTCATAAAGATCGAACGCCCGCCGCATGGCGATAATCTGCGTGTCATGTCGCCGTCGCTGTTTGATGCCTTGAACCGCGGCAAGCGATCTATGCAGCTCAATTTGAAAGATGAGCATGATCGCGAGCAAGTGTTGCGTCTGCTCGACGGGGCTGATGTGCTGGTGGAAAACTATCGCCCCGGTGTCATGCAGAAGCTGGGTCTGGGGGCGGCGGACATGCTGGCGCGTCATCCAAGGCTCATTTATGTGTCCGTCAGCGGATATGGATCTGATGGTCCCTGGAGACAGCGCTCGGGCCACGATATGAACTATCTCGCGTCGGCCGGCATTGTGGCGCTGAGCATGACCGAGGCCAATCCTGCGCCCTTTATGGGTGTGCCCTACGCCGATGTCGGGGCGAGTGTCTATGCGCTGGCCGCACTGACTACGGCGCTGTTTCAACGCGAGCGCACGAATCGTGGCCAGCATCTGGATGTGTCGATGGCGGATTGCGCGGCGCATTGGTGCAATGTGCGTATCCCGGTCTTGAGAAATAGCGATCCTGACAACGCCCGGGCATCGATTTCGAAAATCCAGAAGCGGCCAGGTTACGGCGTTTTTCGCTGCAGCGACGATCAAGCCATCACGATTGCGGCGCTGGAAATGCATTTTTGGCAAGCGTTGGTCCGAACGTTGGATCTTGACGATTTTGCCGACGGTGTTTTCGAGAGTTATCCATACCGGGCGCAGCACACGGATGCCATCAACCGTGCGATTGGGCGAGCGATTGCTCGCTGGTCTTCGGCGGAGGCGATCGCGCGGCTGGAGGCGGCCGATGTGCCTGTCAGCCTGGTGGAAAGCCCCTTGATGTTGCACGAAAACGCGCAGTTCAAAGCGCGCGGACTTTTTGTCGACACGCCACGCGGACCGCTTGCCCGTTTTCCCGTTCGGCTTGCCGGCATGTAGCCAGGCCCTGATTCAACACTATCGATCGAAAGAAATCCATGAACGAGACTATCGATACCTCCGTCCAACCGGCCATGTTTGCGATAGGACATTGTGAGGCGTGCGGAACCTATACCTATCCGCCCCAGGCGTATGGGTGCCGGCAGTGTGGCGCCGCGCTGCTGCGTCCTGTCAGTCCGCCCGCGCCGGCCGTGCTGCGCAACTACGTCACGCTATATACGGCTCTGACGCCAGAACTGGATGTGCCATGCGTGATCGGCGAGGTCGAGTTGGCGCCGGGGGTTGTCGAAGAGGCTTTGATTCATGTCGCTGACGAATCTGAACTGTGTCTGGGACAGCAAATGGAGCCGCAGGCATACAAGGACAGCAAAGATCAATGGCGCTGGCGTTTCGTGCCGGTGGTCGGTGGTGTGGGAGACAAGGCATGAATGGCACGCTATTGAAGGAGCATCCCGTACATGTGGTCGGGATCGGCATGCACAAATATCAGTTTCCGACTGAGACACCCTATCCCGTGCTGGGTCTCACGGCCGTTCGAGAAGCGCTCGCCGATTCTGGCCTGAAGTTTTCCGATCTGGATGGCGCTGTCGTGGGGACTGCCGCGATCGGCATGGCGGCCGGGCGTGTCATGCTCAAGCACCTGGGCTCTACAGGGTTGGAAGTAGAACAAGTTGAGAATGCCTCGGCATCGGGTTCCACGGCTTTTCGCATCGCATGCTTGCAAGTGGCGTCCGGTGAAAAGGATCTGGTGCTGGCTGTCGGTGTTGATAAGTTCGGCGATGGCCGGCGCGCTGCCAATAAGGACGGACTGGTGCCGCTGAGTCCGACGGCTTCCATTCCGTTGGTCAAGTTCGCTTTGATGGTGCGTCGTTGCATGCAGACCTACGGACTGACTGCCGAGGATCTTGCTCGTGTCGCGGTCAAGAATCATCGCAATGCATCGCTCAATCCGTATGCGCAATTTCGCAAGGTACGCACGCTCGAACAGGTGATGAATTCGCCCAAGATCTGTGGTGACCTGACGTCGTTGCAGTGCACGCCGCGCGGGGAAGGTGCGGCAGCTGTCATTGTGGCTTCGCCCGTAGCTATCAAGCGGTACGGTTTGGACAAACAGCGAGCCATTCGTGTGCTCTCTTCGGTGTCCAATAGCGAAGGGCTTGCAAGCGGCGATGAGAACGGTACGCCGTCGGTGATTGACGTGGTTACCCGGTCCTCGCGAATGGCGCTCGAACAAGCGGGTATCGGCCCGAAAGATCTCGATGTGGTTGAGCTGCATGACGCATTCAGCGTCGAGGAACTGGTCTATAGCGAGGCCATCGGCGTGTGCGAGCCGGGCGAGGGTGCGCATTACCTGAACCGGGGAGCCTCGAGTATCGGCGGCGAGTGCGCGATCAATGCGTCGGGCGGACTGCTTGGCATGGGGCATCCGCTAGGTCCGACAGGCCTGGGCCAGATCGCCGAGATTACGCGCCAGATGCGAGCCGAGGCAACGGGCCGCCAGCATACGCAAGCACGCTTCGCAATGGCGCACATGGTGGGACTCGGCACGGTCGCCGTCGCGCATGTTCTGGCAAAACCTTGAGGGAGAAAAAATGAACTACGACACCCTGCAACTCGACATCAATGGCGCTATCGCCATCGTCACGCTCAATCGGCCCGAGCGGATGAATACGCTGGGCGGTTCGATGAAAGAAGATCTGCACCATGTGTTTACCGAACGCATTCGCAATGACGAGAGTATTCGTGCTGTGGTAATCATCGGAACGGGAGAGCGGGCATTTTGTGCCGGTGCCGACATCAAGGAGCGTGTCTCGCGTGCGTTAACACTGCCGGCCTATCATGCCGGGCAAAAGGCGACCCATCAGCTGTTCAGCGCGATTGAGGCGATCGAAGTTCCTGTTATTGCCGCGATCAATGGCGTTGCGCTTGGCGGTGGTCTGGAACTAGCGCTATGCGCTGATCTTCGGATTGCGGCGGAACATGCAAAGCTCGGATTACCCGAGGCCCGGCTAGGCGCCTTGCCCGCCGCCGGCGGCACCCAACGCCTGCCGCGCATGATCGGCACTGCCCTGGCCAAGCAATTGATGTTCACGTGCGAACACATCACAGCGGCACGAGCGCTGTCCATCGGCCTGGTCAATGAAGTGGTTCCTCTGACGGATCTGTTGCCAAGAGCGCTTGAGCTTGCCAACCAGATCTCCGCCAATGCGCCCTTGTCGATTCGCTTTATCAAGCAAGCCATCAATCAGGGCATGAGAGTCGATCTCGAGTCGGGACTGGAATATGAACGCTATGCCGCGGCAATCGTCGTGAGCAGCGAAGATAGGAAAGAAGGAATGAGGGCTTTTGTGGAAAAGCGTACGCCTCAATTTCAAGGCGTGTGATTTAGCCCTGCAGCTCTAACGAATTAAAACAGGTAGAGGTAAGCAGTATGGATTTGAAGATCAGCGATAAGGTTGCTTTCGTGACTGGCGGTGGGCAAGGCGTAGGCCGCCGCATCTGCCTGCAACTCGCCGAAGAGGGAGTGAAGGTCGCTGTCAACGACTTTTTTCCCGAGCGTGCCGATGCGGTTGTTGAAGAGATCCGCAATGCAGGCGGCACAGCAATAGCGGCGCCGGCGGACATCACCAATAATGCGGATATTGACGCTGCGTTCGACAAGGTCGTCTCCTTGCTTGGCCCCGTCGACATCCTCGTGAACAATGCCGGTGTGACGGTGGCACGCCGCACCAAGGGGGGAATAGCGCCGATGTTTCTCGAAACCACGGTGGCCGACTGGAAGGAGATCATCGATCTCAATATCTGGGGAATGTTGTATTGCGTTAATAAAGTGCTTCCGGGAATGAAGGCGCGCCGGTGGGGCAAGATCGTCAACATCATGAGCGAGGCGGGACGAGCGGGCGAAGCGCGCCTGGCTGTGTATTCCGGAGCAAAGGCTGCCATGCTCGGTTTTGCCAAAGCGATTGCCCAGGAACATGGCCGGGACTGTATTAACGTCAATACGATTGCGCTGGGCGCAGTGTCGCATGAGGGCATAAAGTCCGGCGCTCTGAGCCCGGAGGCAACTCCGGAAAATAATGAGCGATTAGGGAAAATGCTCAAGGCCTATCCGATCGCCACCGGATTGCAAAGATTGTGCAAACCCGAAGACATCGCACCTATGGTGTGTTTGCTCGCCTCGGATCGCGCAGCCTATGTGACGGGGCAGAGCATCGGAGTGAACGGCGGATTCGTCATGATTTGATTGTGCCGTGCTTATGTGGTCGACTCGGTTGTCCCGCTTGTTTGGCATCCGCCTGCCTATTTTTGCGGGCGGTTTAATGTGGCTTTCAGATGCCCGTTATGTAGCGGCGGTCGTACGTGCCGGAGGGATGGCGTTTATGACGCCTCGCTCTTTTGCCTGCGACGCGGAGTACGAGCGGCAATTGGCGTTGTGCTCACAACTCTGTGAAGGTCTGCCTTTCGGAATCAATCTGACCGCCAGTCAGAGGAGTGCCGCCAATGTGACGCTAAGGCGGCAGTTGGATATGGCACTGGATGCAGGCGTACGTCACTTCGAAACGGTCGGCTCCGCATGCCTGGAATGCTTTGATCGCATTCACGACGCGAACGGGGTACTCATTCATAAGGTCGGTTTTGCGGAGCATGCAGTCAAGGCCGAGCAGCATGGCGCCGACGCGGTTGCTATCGTCGGTATGGAGGCCGGGGGCCATCCGGGTATGCACGAGCAGTCGGCCTTTCTCTCGTGTGCTTATGCACTTGAGAAGCTCTCCGTTCCGCTTGCGCTGGGCGGAGGGGTCGGCCATGGCCGGCAGATCGCGGCATTATTGGCGCTGGGCTGCGAAGGCGTCGTGATAGGTACGCGCTTGCTGGCGTGCGACGAAATAAGCAGCCACGCAGCGGTGAAGGCGCGCATTATTCAGAGCGGTTCGTACGATAGCGTTCAAGTCCTTCGTGCGGTCAAGCACCCGTGGCGAGTGTTGCACAACGAGACAGCAAAACAGGTATTGTGTTTGGAAGCCCAGGGTGTGGCGGACTACGATGGGTTTGGCGAACTGATACGCGGCACCTTGGGAAAGACGGCAGCCTATGATGCCGGAGACCCTGATACGGGTCTATTGTCGCTGGGGCAGTCCGTCGGATTTGTCCGGCAGCGCGAACCTGTGGCCGCCGCCATTGCACAACTCGTACAAGAGACGGAACGACGCTGGCATGAGCAATTCTGTCAAAATAATGGCTGCCCTTAGCACTTATCCGGTTTTCCTATGCCAACATTTGTTACCGCCGCGGCGAGAGCGTTGACAATTTTCGAGATTTTTGCACATGAACGGCGGGAGCTATCTAACGCTGATGTGGCAAAGTTGCTTCAGATTGCGGAGAGCAGTGCGTCGGATCTGTTACATACTCTGGTAGAGACGGGCTATTTAATACGCACGGAGCGTTCACGGCGTTTTTATCCCTCGCCACGCTTCCATGCACTGGGATTGTCGATTTCAGAGAACGACCCCATTGCCCGCATGTGCAATGACGCGCTGGATTTATTGAGCGAGCGAACGGGAGAGACCGCGATTTCCGGCATTCTCGGCAGCCACCATGTGGAAATCACGGGTTTACGCCAGAGCCGGCATCATTTGCGGTATGTGTTCGACGTGGGGTCGCGTTTCGGCCTGCATGTGTCTGCGTTGGGCAAGGCATTGTTGGCCGAGCTGACAGACGAAGAAGCCCTGAAGTTATTGACGAAGAAACCGCTGAAACCACTAACGGCTCAGACGATAACCGACCCGAAGTTGCTACTGAAGGAAATCGCATCGGTAAGAAAAAGCGGCTACGCTCGCAGCGCTAACGAGGGCGTCGAAGACGTCGGAGCGTTAGCGATTGCGGGGCGTATCGGCGATCGGTTGACCGCGTTTTCAATTTCAGGCCCGCTCAATCGTTTCAAGCGCAATGAGAAGGAATACCAGAAGGTCTTGATGGGCCTGAAGTCCTCTATTTTTTGATCGCTTTAGCTCGCGCTGATTACTTCGCCTGCGTCAGCGTGTTGTAGCTGGTGATCAGGTTGCGATAGTCAGGGATGTGGTTCGAGAACAATTCTGCCAGGCCTTCGATGTCGTTGCGCCAGTCGCGATGCAGTTCGCATGCCGCGCCGAACCATGTCATCAACTGGGCACCCGCGGCGCTCATGCGGTCCCAGGCAGCGTCGCGCGTGAGCGGATTAAAGGTCCCGGAGGCATCGGTGATGACGAATACGTCGAAGCCTTCTTCCAGTGCTGACAGTGCAGGGAATGCGACGCAGACTTCGGTGACAACGCCAGCGATGATCAGCTGTTTTTTGCCGGTGGCCTTGATGGCTTTGACGAAGTCTTCGTTGTCCCAGGCGTTGATCTGACCGGGGCGAGCAATGTACGGGGCATCGGGGAACTGGGCTTTCAGTTCGGGGACGAGCGGGCCATTCGGGCCGGTTTCGAAGCTGGTGGTCAGAATGGTGGGCAGGTTGAAATACTTGGCCATGTCGGCCAGGGCCAGCACGTTGTTTTTGAATTTGTCGGGATCGATGTCGCGTACGAGGGACAGCAGGCCGGCTTGGTGGTCCACCAACAAGACGGCGGCGTTGTTTTTGTCCAGGCGGGTGTAGGGTTTGGTCATGATGATCTCCGATTGCACTCAGGCGGCGCCCGGGCGGGCAGGGTTAAATATGGCTCGCATGGGCGAGGTGGTGGGCGATGCGCGCTGTCGAATCGAGGACGGCGCGCATCGGGTCAAGTCAATGCGTCATTTGGCCAAAACGGCCGCGGTTGAAATCGTCGATGGCCTGACGGATTTCGGCGTCGCTATTCATGACGAAGGGACCGTAGCCCACGATGGGCTCGTCGATCGGTTCGCCGCTGAGCAGCAGCAGTGTGGCGTCGTTGTTGGCTTCGACCTGGACTTGGGTGCCGTCGCGCTCCAGATGGACCAGCTGCGCTTCGCGAACGATTTCTGCACCGTTGACCATCACTGTGCCGCGCAACACCACCAATGCCAGCGTGTGGCCTTCGGGGACGTCAAACGTCGCGACACCTTGCTGGTTCAGACGCACATCCCAGACATTCATGGGAGTGTGAGTCTGCGCCGGGCCGCGATGGCCGTCGAACTCGCCAGCGATGACACGGACCTGACCGGCACCGTCGGGCAGCGCTACCGAGGGAATGTCGCGATTCAACAGGGTTTGATAGCCTGGCGCGGACATTTTGTCGCGTGCCGGCAGATTGACCCAGAGTTGCACCATTTCCAGCGCGCCACCTTGGCGGGTGAACGCTTCGGAATGAAATTCCTCGTGCAGAATGCCGCCTGCCGCCGTCATCCATTGGACGTCGCCCGGGCCGATGTGGCCGCCGGCGCCGGTGGAGTCGCGATGGTCGACTTCGCCCTGGTACACGATGGTGACGGTTTCAAAGCCGCGATGCGGGTGCTGACCTACGCCACGGGGACGGGCGGCAGGCGCGAATTGCGCGGGCCCGGCGTAGTCCAGCAGCAGGAACGGGCTGAGGTGTTTGCCGTGGCTGTCGTAGCCGAACATCGAACGTACGGGAAAGCCGTCGCCAACCCAGTGGGGACGCGGTGCGCTATAGACGCCGAGGACTTTCTTCATCGTGTTTCTCCAGTGCTTGGCTGCAAGCAGATGTCGCAGCGCCATGGATAGAACTATAGATTCGGGACAATCGAGGCGGTAGTACGTAAAATTTGTTCTTAGTGTTCTATTTAAAGAACGATGATGGATGGCATCGGGTCATTCGACGATACCGCGCTGCGCATTGCATTGGGCCGCAGGGGATCGGACTGAGGAACGGGTGCCTGACAGATCAGGAGCCACTGTGCACGATTTGAACGATCTTTATTATTTTGTACAGGTGGTGGACCACGGGGGATTCGCACCCGCCGGGCGTGCGCTGGGCGTGCCCAAATCCAAACTCAGCCGGCGAATCGCTTTATTGGAAACCAGGCTGAATACGCGACTGTTGATGCGCACGACACGGCAGTTTGCGGTGACGGAGATCGGGCAGACCTTTTACGTGCATTGCAAGGCGATGTTGGTGGAAGCGGAGGCGGCCGAGGAAGCCATTGCGGTGACTCAGGCGGAACCGCGTGGGGTGGTGCGGGTGACGTGTCCCGTCGCGCTGCTGGACGCTCAGGTGGCCGAGATGCTGGCGGCGTTTATGGTGCAGTGCCCCCTGGTTGAGATTCACCTGGAAGAAACCAACCGCCGCGTGGACGTGGTGGCCGAAGGCATCGATGTGGCGATCCGGGTGCGGCCTCCGCCTCTGCAAGACAGTGATTTGATCATGCGGGTATTTACGGAACGTGGGCAGTGCCTGGTCGCGAGTCCGGCGTTGTTGGCGCGCGCCGGCAAGCCCGAGGTTCCTGCAGATCTGGGCAGCCTACCTAGTTTGGGTTTGGGTTTACCGCAGGGCGAGCATGTATGGAATTTGTTTGGACCGAATGGGGTGCATGCGGCGATCCGTCATCAGCCGAGGTTGATTACGCGTGGAATGTTAGCGCTGCGCGCCGCGGCCGTAGCGGGAGTGGGAATCGTGCAATTGCCCACCATGCTGCTGCGTGGGCAATTCGAGCGTGGTGAACTCGTGACGGTGTTGCCGGACTGGGCTCCGCGCCGCGAGATTGTGCATGCGGTATTTGCATCGCGGCGCGGGCAATTGCCTTCAGTGAGGGCGTTGATCGATTTTCTGGCCGATCAATTCGCCGCGTTGGAGGATGACTGATCAAGGGCTCGCGAGGTTGCGGGTAGGAAAGAGCGTCGATACTCGCAGATGCTGCGCCACGGTTTCCGGATCGGGCTGCGTCATATACGGTACGTTCCCGATCAGAGGGGCCGGCAGGCGGTGGGCCAGTGTCTGCACATTGGCCTCACTATGCTGCATGTCTGGATCGACGTGGTTGGCCACCCAGCCTGCCAGGCGCAGCCCGCGCGCCGCGATCGCCTCGGCGGTCAATAGGGCGTGGCTGATGCAGCCTAATCGCATACCGACCACCAGGATGACCGGCAAGCGTAATCGCTGCGCCAGATCGGCGGTATCCTGATGATCGTCCAATGGCACCCGGAAGCCCCCGACGCCTTCGACAACCACAGCATCTGCGTGGGCCGTGGCGATTTGGTAGGCGCGGTGTATGGTCTCCATGTCGAGTGTGACGCCGATAGCGGCAGCCGCGATATGCGGGGCTACGGCCTGGGGCAAAATGTACGGGCAACTCGCGGCGTCGGGCAGCGTCGCCGAGCTGGCGTGACGAAGTTGTTCTACGTCTTCGTTTTGCCACCGGCCTCCGATGTAATCGGCGCCGGCGGCCGTTATCTTTATGCCGGCGGCGCGCCATCCTTGCCGGGCAGCCGCGTGCAACAGTGCGCACGCAATCAGCGTTTTGCCTATTTCGGTGTCGGTCCCTGTGACGAAGACGTCTCCGGGGCGTGGATCATGGTGCATGGCTGGCCTCGCTGTCCAGGTGGTTCAGGGCGGCCGTCAACCGATCCACATCGGCGTCGGTATGTGCTGCCGATAGCGTGACGCGCAGACGAGCCGTTCCTGGGGGGACGGTGGGCGGCCGGATCGCGGGCACCCAGAGGGCCAGCCGTTCAAGTTCCGCAGTGGCATGCAGCGCCTGGGAATTTTCGCCCAGCACGATGGGCTGGATAGCGGTGGGCATGGGGTGATATTGCCAGCGATGCAGTTGAAGTCCGGATTGCAGACGTTGTGTCAGGGCGCGCAAGTGTGCGCGTCGTTGGCGGCCCTCTGCGCCTTCGATCAGGTCGATGCTGGTCAGTAACGCATGGGCCAGTGCGGGGGCTGCGGCGGTGCTGAAAATATAGGGGCGTGCGCGATTGACCAGCCAGTCGATAACGGTGCCATGGGCGGCCACGAATGCGCCGCTGACACCGGCCGCCTTGCCCAGCGTACCTACTACGATCAGATGCGGCGAACGCAAGTCGGCATGTTCCACGACACCCCGGCCATGTTCGCCCAATACTCCGAACCCATGTGCGTCGTCTATCACCAGCCAGGCATGATGGTGTTCGGCCAATTGCAGCAACTGGCGCAAGCGAGCGATGTCGCCGTCCATAGAGAATACGCCGTCGGTGACGATCAGCCGGGTCGACGCACGGCTTGCGGCCAGCAAACTGGCAAGCGCGTCTATATCGTTGTGGGGATAGATGTGGACGCGGGCACGCGACAGACGTGCGCCGTCGATCAGCGAAGCATGGTTGAGTGCGTCGGAATAAAGTTCGGCATCTTTGTCTGCCAGCGCGCCCAACACCGCCATGTTGGCCATGTAGCCAGTCGAAAAGTACAACGCGCGCGGCATTTCGATGTGCCCGGCCATCATGGCGGCCAGACGCTCTTCTAATTGCATGTGCGCGTGGCCGTGACCACTGATCAGGTGTGACGCGCCGCTGCCTGCGCCATAGCGTACTGCCCCCTCGGCGAGGGCAGCGATAATGGCGGGGTGCGTGGCTAGACCCAGGTAATCGTTGCTGCAAAAGGCCAGCATGTCTCGGCCGTCGACGCGCACGTGCGGGGTGCAGGGGGATTCGGTGGTTCGCCTATGCCGGCGTAGATGCAGGGCGTCCAGCGCTTGCAGGTTGGTATGCAGGGTATCGAGCAAACGCATGTCAGTGGTGCTCCAGCGCGTCGTCTAAAGCGGCCAATGTTTGCCGTGCAAGCCAAATGGCTGTGTCGTCATCCAAGACATAGGGCGGCATCAGATAAACGGTGTTGCCAATGGGGCGCAGCAACAGCCCGCGCGCCAGTGCGGCAGAGGCATAGCGTTGGCCGAAGCCGGCATCTGCCGCGACATCGAATGCCCAGATCATGCCCGTGCGCCGGATGTGGTGGACTGCCGCGTGTGCCTGCAACGGTGCCAGGGCGGCATCCAGTACCGCCGCGCGGTCACGGTTACGCGCCAGCACATCGTCGGTATCGAAGATTTCCAGTGTGGCCAGCGCAGCCCGGCACGCCATGGGGTTACCCGTGTAGGAATGCGAGTGCAGAAAGCCGCGGGCAATTTGGTCGTCGTAAAACGTTTCGTGGATGGCGTCTGTGCTCAACACCAGCGACAAAGGCAGCGTGCCGCCCGAGATGCCTTTGGACAATGTCATCAGGTCCGGCCAGATTTCCGCCTGCTCGCAGGCAAAGAAGGATCCCGTACGTCCACATCCGACGGCGATCTCGTCGGCAATCAGATGCACGCTGTATTGGTCGCATAACTCACGCACACGGCGCAGGTAGGCTGGATGGTGCATGGCCATGCCGGCAGCGCATTGCACCAGAGGTTCGACGATGATGGCGGCAATCTGTGCATGGCGCGTCTCAAGCAGAGTTTGCAGATCGGACGCGGCACGTTGCGCCACTGCCAGGGCGTCTTCGCCAGCTTGCGCGGTTCGCGCGTCGGGGGAGGCCACGACATGGGCGTGGCCGAGTAACGGTCCATAGGCATTCCGGAATACTGCGACATCGGTGACGCTGAGCGCACCGAGGGTTTCACCGTGGTAGCTGTGGCGTATGCAGACGAACTCACGCTTTTGATCGTGCCCAAGATTGCGCCAAGCGTGGAAGCTCATTTTCAAGGCGATTTCCACGGCGGATGCGCCGTCCGAGGCAAAGAAGCAATGGCCCAGTGCGCCGCCTGTCAGGATGGACAAACGTTCGGCCAGCTCGACGGCCGGGGCGTGAGTGCAACCCGCCAGCATGGCATGCGGCAGGCGGCTCAACTGATCGTTCAAGGCGGCATTGATACGCGTATTGGCATGGCCGAACAGATTCACCCACCAAGAGCTGATGCCATCCAGGTAACGCCGCCCGTCCATATCCACTAACCACGGGCCGGTGCCGTGAGACAGCGCCAGCAATGGCAAAGTGGCCTGGCGCTTCATCTGTGTGCACGGGTGCCATACATGGCGCAGGCTGCGCGCCCGCCATTCGGCGGACTGGGTAAGGTGCGTGCGATGGTGCATCCGCGACTCCATGGAAGGTGCCTCGCCGGGTCCGCGGGCAATAGGCGCACTGCGGTTGAATAGCCCGGTCAGGCCATTGAGGGGCGGATAGTAAGGAGTGCGCGCACGCGCTGGCAATCCTGCGAATTTATGAGTTTTAGGTGATATATGAGAGAAATAGGCGGCATTTGCCGGTGCGTTCGGAAGATCGCGCTGTCATCTGGTACCTATCTTTCGGGGCAGAACAAATGAAACAATTTGAAAATTCATCTGTTGATGCCACTGGCAATCAGGTCGCGGCGGAGCGTGCGAGCGGCAGGCACCGTGCGTGGCACTCGGGCATGGGGGCCACAAGCACCTACAGCATGGCGGCTGCTATGCGTTGGGCCTACAGTTGCTCGAAGCGTACGTAACGCTTGTCGGTGTATTCACGCTCGGTAATCAGCTCGCGCACGATCGCACCGGGCGGGCCGCGGCGCAGCCATTCCAGCATGTGATCGACCTGATCAGGGCTGCCTTGCACCATAGCTTGTACGGTGCCGTCTTCCATGTTTTGCACCCATCCGGTGACACCCAGCATATGGGCACGGCGCACGGTGGCGTGCCGGTAGCCCACGCCTTGTACGACGCCTTTGATGACAGCGTGTACGGTTTCGTGTTGAGGGACTTGCATGAGAATCCTTTGATACCTGATTGATCTGGCGCAGCGGCGCCTGGAGCGGCGCGTATACTTTCGGAGCCCTCTATTTTGCAATAGTGTCCTATGAGCCGGAACCTCGCCAAAATAACCTGCATCGAAGACCTGCGTGTATTGGCGCAGAAACGCGTGCCA
The DNA here is from genome assembly GCF_965139205.1 of Bordetella muralis. Lineage (GTDB taxonomy): Bacteria > Pseudomonadota > Gammaproteobacteria > Burkholderiales > Burkholderiaceae_B > Bordetella_A > Bordetella_A muralis. The sequence goes on along the minus strand of NZ_CBCSIU010000021.1, from coordinate 9,433 downwards.
CGCATGTTCTATGACTACGCCGATTCGGGGGCATGGACCGAGAGCACGTATCGTGCCAACGAAAGTGATTTTCAAAAAATCAAGCTGCGTCAGCGGGTCGCCGTCAATATGGAAGGCCGCTCGTTGCGCACCACGATGGCAGGCGCCGATGCCATTATGCCGGTGGCGATCGCGCCGACGGGCTTGACGGGCATGCAGCACGCGGATGGCGAAATGCTGGCCGCGCAAGCAGCGGCTGAGTTCGGTGTGCCTTTTACGCTGTCGACGATGAGCATCTGCTCGCTCGAAGACGTGGCGCGCGCGACGGGCAAGCCATTCTGGTTTCAGCTGTATGTGATGCGTGATCGCGATTTTGTCGGGAACCTGATTGATCGTGCCAAGGCGGCAAATTGTTCGGCGCTGGTGTTGACGTTGGATCTGCAGATCATGGGGCAGCGCCACAAAGATATCCGCAATGGTCTGTCGACGCCGCCCAAGCCGACCTTGGCGAATCTGATCAACCTGGCGACCAAGCCGCGCTGGTGCCTGGGAATGCTGGGCACACCGCGCCGTACGTTCGGCAATATCGTCGGTCATGCGAAAGGCGTCGCCGATATGTCGTCGCTCGGGTCGTGGACCGCAGAGCAATTTGATCCTTGTTTGAGCTGGAACGATGTCGAGTGGATCAAGCAGCGCTGGGGTGGAAAATTGATCCTGAAAGGCATCCTGGACGTCGAGGATGCGCGTTTGGCTGTCGATAGCGGCGCTGACGCACTGATTGTCAGTAATCATGGCGGGCGTCAATTGGACGGCGCAATGTCGTCAATCGCGGCGCTGCCTGCCATTGCGGATGCGGTGGGATCACGGATCGAGGTGTGGATGGATGGTGGCATTCGATCGGGTCAGGATGTGCTGAAGGCCGTGTCCCTGGGCGCGCGCGGCACCATGATCGGACGCGCATTTTTGTATGGCTTGGGGGCATATGGAAAAGCGGGCGTGACCCGTGCCCTGGAAATCCTCTACAAGGAATTGGACGTGACGATGGCGCTGTGCGGGCGCAAGTCGCTGACGCCGGGCGATCGGGGCATGTTGCTGCCGGGGACTTTCCCCTCCTGACCTGCTTGGCGAGAGATGCTCGCAAGGCCGGGTGCAAGAGGCCTGCATTGGCTTGGGCAGGGTGAGTCATCGCAAAAGCGCAAAATCTGCAAATAGGCCCTCGTTACAGTGCAAGCACTGGAGAACGAATGAAAGCCAAAACCCGCATTCATTACGCCAACCGGCTGGACCCTGTGTTGCAATGGTTGGCGTCGCATCCTGACGCGACGCCGGACTTGTACCTGCTGGCCGATTTGGCATGCTTGTCGCCGTATCACTTTCATCGTGTCTATCGCGCGTTGATGGGTGAGACGGTGAACGCTACGATGTTGCGCTTGCGCATGCATCGTGCGTCGACGGATCTTGCGGGAGACCGGCCCATGCAGCAGGTGGCGCAACGTGCGGGATATACCTCGCAAGCGGCGTTCAACCGGGCTTTCGGGACCACCTTCGGCGTACCGCCGGGGCGTTACCGGCATGCGCGCTCCAGGCCCTTTAATCCTCAGGAGCTTGGCATGTATCCCACTACTATCGAAACTTTCGCGGGCGCATCGTTGGCAACGCTGGCGCATCACGGCGATTATCAACATATCGGCATGACGTTCGACCGCTTGTTCTTGTTGGCATCCGGTCGCGAATTGGTCGGGCCTGCGACACGGTCGTTTGGCGTGTATTTCGATGATCCGCAACAGGTGCCGGCTGATCAGTTGCGCTCGCTAGCGGGTTTTACGTTGCCCGATGGAGCGGCCGTGGATGCGGTGTTTGAACCATTTGCGTTGCCTGCCACGCGTTGCGCCGTATTGGAATATACGGGGCCGTACAGTGAGTTGGAGTCGGCGTATAACTGGTTATTCGGGCAATGGTTGCCGGCTAGCGGCTATGAAACGCGGGATTTTCCCATGTGGGAAGAATACGTCAATGATCCGAAGACGACCCCTGCTGCGGAACTAAAAACGCGTATTTATTTGCCGCTCATTTGAGTCGATGAACGGCCGGTCGGAGACAACGGTGCCTCGTTGAGCTTGATGGTGAAGCGCCCGTCGAGCATGGTCTGTTGACGGGCCTCTACGCGAGCGATCAGTGCGCTGGGGACTTTGTCTTTAAAGGTCCCTAGCGGCGCCAGCATCGCGCCCTGGTAGCGCATTTGCGAGTATTTGCCGTAATCGTCCGCCTTGAATGTGCCGCGCTTGACCATGGTCAACGCTCGCTCGATGGTCGGCGCCATATCCCATACCGCCGAAGAGATAACGGTATCGGGATACTGAGCTTGCATGTCGACGATATTGCTGATGATCAGCTTGCCACGTTGTTCGGCTGCCTCGGCAGCGCCGAAGTGCTCTGCGTAAAGGACGTCGGCCCCCTGGTCGATTTGGGAAAAGGCCGCTTGTTTGGCTTTGAGCGGATCAAAGCGCGAATGGATGAACGTGAGGAGAAATTTTGAGTCGGGATTGATTTCGCGTACGCCATCCATAAAGGCGTGCAATAAGCGGTTGGTGCCCGGGATGGGATCGCAGGCGATCAGGCCGATAGTGCCGGTTTGGCTCATGCCGCCGGCAATCATGCCGGCCAGATAGACGGGTTCCTGGATGTAGTTGTTGAAAACCGAAAGATTGGGTTGTTGCGGACGGTTTGTGGAGCCGACCAGGAACGCAATGGTTGGATAGTCTTTGGCAATCCGATAGACGCTGGACTCGCTGTCGAAAGCTTCGCCGATGATGAGTTGTACGCCCTGCTGGGCGTATTTGCGCATTGTCGCCTCGTAGTTTTCGGGAAGGATATTCTCCGAATAGAGGTAGTCGATCTCGCCGCGAGACCGGGCCAGCACCAGTGCTGTGTGTACGCGTGATACCCAAGGTTGCCCGATCGGGACAGTGTAGACGGCGGCGACTTTGATCTTGTCGCCGGATTGCGCGTGGAGTTTTCCTGCTATCAGGATAGCGCCCACCGCTGCGCCGAGCTGCAGCAGCGCGCGTCGTCGTGTTAGTTCGGTTGTTGGCAAAGAAGCACCAATAGTCATGGGTGAGGTTCCTGATCGCCCAGTAACATTGCGGCATAAGGCCGCGCCATGCGCACAAGTCGCGCAGTGCAACATGACGAGCTGGCGCTGTAGTGCGTCGTCACTGCGCGTAGCGATGATTATAGGCAGCTTGTGCCCCGTGTGAGGCCTGCATGGGTGCATAATTTCAGATTCCGCGCCCGTCCTGAAGCGGTGCGCAGCATTCACTGGAGAAACGCATGAGATTGTTGTTCCTTGGCGCTGGCGGTACGGGCGGCTATTTCGGCGGGCGGGCCGCGCAAGCGGGCGCCGATGTGACGTTTCTGGTACGAGAGGCGCGTGCCCAAAAGCTGCGGGCAGAGGGGTTGAGGATCGAAAGTCCGCGTGGCGATGCCGTCGTGCAGCCGCAGTTGGTCACGGCGGACGAATTGAAAGCGGCCTATGACGTGGTGGTGGTCAGCTGCAAGGCTTATGACCTGTCCAGTGCGATCGAGGCGATTCGTCCTGCGGTCGGGCCGGATACGGCGATTTTGCCGATCATGAACGGGGTGCTGCAATACGATGCCCTGGATGCGGCGTTTGGGGCATCGCGCGTATTGGGTGGGCTCTGTCAGATCAATGCGACGCTGGGGGCGGAGGGCCAGGTCAAGCATCTAGGTCAGCATGCGGTGTTTGTGTACGGCGAACGCGCCGGCGAGCCGCGCAGTGCGCGTTGTACTGCACTGGAGGCCGCATTGGCCGATGCAGCATTCACCAGCCGCCTGAGCACAGAGATTCAGCAGGACATCTGGGAAAAGTACGTGTTCCTGACCACCATGGCGTCGGCGACCTGCCTGATGCGCGGACCCATCGGACAGATCGCGTCGACGGATTCGGGAGAGGACATTCTGCGCAGCCTGCTCAGGGAATGCCAGCAGGTGGCAGCGGCGTCCGGGCATGCCGTGCGTGCCGAGGCGGACGAGTCGGCACTGAAGATCCTGACGGACCGCCAGTCGCCCATGACCGCGTCCATGTATCGCGATCTGAGCTTGAATGCGCCGGTCGAGGCCGATCACATTGTTGGCGATATGGTGCGGCGCGCCGGCGTATTGCAGCTGGATGTGCCGCATCTGCGAGTGGCTTATACCCATCTGCAGGTCTATCAGGCGCAGCGTGCAGCGAAAGAGTAGGCCGCGCAGGCCTGGGCGGTGTGGTGTGCGCAGACTGAGGTAACCGATGAAGACGATCTACCTGGCGGGCTTTGACGTGTTTCGTGCGGACTCGCTGGTTTACGGTGCATGGTTGAAACGGCAATGCCGCCGCTATGGCTTTGAGGGGCTGTATCCCCTGGACAACCAGGCGCCGGCCCATCTGTCGGGACGGGCTTTGGCGCAGTGGATCTACGAGGCCAATGTCGCGCTCATTCGTCAGGCCGATGCGGTGATGGCGAATCTGAATGCGTTTCGCGGCGCGGAGCCCGACTCGGGGACGGCGTTCGAGGTGGGCTATGCCTCGGCACTGGGCAAGCCGGTATGGGCCTATGTGGACGAGGCGGATTCGTTGGTGCAACGTCTGGCGGTCGCGCAACATGATGATCCGCCGCGTCATGTTGATGGCGAAGGCTATACCGTCGAGGACTTTGGCCTGAATCTTAATTTGATGCTGGCCTGCAGTGCGTCGGTGGTCGTAGGGGATGCGGCAGAGTGCCTGGCTCGTATGGCGCGGACGCTGCATCATGCGCAAGACGCCTGACGGATCAAGCCGCAGGCGTATCACGGTGTTTGAGGCCTGACGATCGTTAGACCGTCAGGCCCGTTACGTCGCCATCAGCGTTGGCATGAAGCACGCGGGGTCAGCGTCTGTCTGGCTCGTTTTAATTACGCGGCGACAGCATCTGGCGCTGTTGCGCCCGCTCGTTCTAATTGACGTCGATGATCGGCCAGCTCGGCAATGGTCAAGGCGACCAAGCCATGTTCCGCTGCATAGCGTGCGATAGCCGGGCCGCGCATCATGGTGCCGTCGGGATTCATCAGCTCGCACAATACGGCGGCTGGGCGCAGACCTGCCAGCACGGCGAGATCGACCGAGCCTTCGGTGTGGCCACGCCGCGTCAACACGCCACCCGGTTGCGCCCGCAAGGGAAACACATGGCCGGGGCTGACGATATCGTCGGCTTGGGCACTGGTGGCGATCGCGGCCCGGATCGTGGTGACGCGGTCGGCGGCGGAGACGCCGGTGGACACGCCGTTGCGGGCTTCGATAGACACCGTGAACGCGGTGCTGAAGCGGCTTTCGTTGCGTGCCACCATGGGGGGCAACTGCAACTGATCCAAGGTCTCATCGGTCAGGCACAGGCAGACGATACCGCTGCAGTCGCGGATCAGTTGTGCCATGACGGGGACGGTGAGCTTGTCGGCAGCGACGATCAGGTCGGCCTCGTTTTCGCGATCGAAATCGTCCATCAAGATGACGGGACGGCCCAGGCGCAGATGATGCAATGCCCGCGTCAGCCGGGTTTGGAACGGTTGCGCGTAGAGATCGGGCGGGGAATACGGTGAGGCTGGGATACCGGCGCTGTGGCTGGTGGGAATTGCGGTAGAAATAACGCTAGACATTGAAACGCTCTCGCAAAAAAGGTGGCGAAAAACGTTTCAGGGCACATGATAGCCATCTTTGCCCGTACAACAGCCAAGCAGCGCGCGACGGCCTATGGCCGAGACGGATTGCCCGCGATTGGGTGGGTTCAGCTGGCACATCTTCTCTCATCCGGACTGTAACCGTCGGCTCTGGAATCGCACCAGATCTGCTGACCCCGGCTGCCATGAGACAGACCGGGCGCTCGCGGGCTCGCCAATTGTGGCTTACCGCCGGTGGGGATTTTCGCCCCGCCCTGAAGACGTACTGCTATGCCGCAACACGCGGCACGAAGGACATTGTACGCCTAGTCCGAGGAGGCCTGATCTTTCAGGGCCTTCTTGTCTTTCTTGTTTTTCTTTTTCTTTGTCTTGACCGCCAGCATGGTGCCGCGGCAGGTCGGCGCGCCGCACAGGCAGAGATAAGCTGCTTTGAGCTTTTTGGTGATCTTGTCCTCGAGCACCAGGCCATAGTCGTAGAACAGTTCTTCGCCACGCGCAATATCGCGCAGTGCGGTGATGAAGACGCGCTTGCCGCCGGCGCTTTCCTGGGATTCGCAGTTGGGCTCGCAGGCATGGTTGATCCAGCGAGCATCATTACCGTTGTCGCCGCCGTCGATCACGCGGCCCGAGCTCAGCGAAAAGAAGAACGTGTGGAACGGATCGTCGGGGTTGGTGGGGTGACGGCGATCGGCTTCCTTGGCGCTGATGCGTGCGCCTTGGTATTCGATGATCTGGGTGCCGGCGGGGATCTTGCGGGCAGCAAAGACACCATTGCCGTGCAGCTTGGAGCGGCGCACGACGTGCCAGGGCTTGGGGGATTCTGCAGTGGTCATGAAGGCAAAGCCAGGTAGCGGGCCAGCGGGGATTATAGGTGCAATGGATGACAGTCCCTAAGCGATGCGTTTTGCCAGATCCGCGTGGCCCTTTTGGGTGGACAAGTGCATGGGGCAAGGCAACGCGTTCTGCGCGGTCGTCACGTGGTGATCTCCGTATTCAAGGGCAATTGCGTTTCCTTCAATCGGCGCAACACAAAACAGGACTTGCTATGGCGAATGCCCGGAATGCGATAAAGCTGTTCGCGCAATAGCCGTTCATAGTCGCGCGTGTCGCGCACGGCGATGCGGATGTAGTAGTCATAGTCGCCCGATACGAGAAAGGCCTCCAGGACCTCAGGAATCTGCGCCAGCGCGCGGCCAAATTCGTAAAGGGTTTCCTCGCTGTGGCTTTCCAGCGTGATGTGCACGATGACGGTATCCATGAAGCCCAGACTGGCAGGATCCAGATCCACCGTATAGCCGCGAATGACGCCCGCGGACTCCATGCGCTTGATGCGGTTCCAGCACGGCGTGGACGACAGGCCGACCTCGGCGCCGATCTCATTGAGACTGGCTCGGGCGTTTCGCTGTAAGGCCCTCAAAATGGCAAGATCAAATTTGTCTAGTTTCATTTTCTGGGTTTCCTTAAAAACAAAGATTAATTTACTGGAAAATCCCGGAATTTGGAGAAAATAAGAGAAATCTTCTGGGCAGAAAGGCATAAGATATCCACTATGAACGATCGACTCCACGCCAGCGCCCTCGCCGCCTTGAATTCCGACTCCCGCCCCGCCCGCAACGGGGCGCAAATTTTGCTCGACACGTTGATTGCGCGTGGTGTCGATACTGTGTTCGGTTATCCGGGGGGCGCCGTACTCCCGCTTTACGATGCGCTGTACGCCGAGCCGCGTTTGCGTCACGTGCTGGTGCGCCATGAGCAGGCGGCAGTCCACGCCGCTGAAGGCTATGCCCGCACCACCGGCCGGCCCGGCGTGGTATTTGTGACCTCGGGTCCGGGGATGGCGAACACGACATCCGGTTTGCTGGATGCCATGTGCGATTCGATTCCGGTGTTGTGCATCAGCGGCCAGGTGGCCACCACCGCGATTGGCACGGACGCTTTCCAGGAGTGCGATGCCATGGGGATTTCGCGCTCCGTCACCAAGTGGAATACCCAGATTCGCACCGTCGATAACGTGGCCGATGTGGTCGGGCGCGCCTTTGATCTGACGCGTCAGGGACGGCCGGGGCCTGTGCTCGTGGATTTTCCGAAAGACGTGCAGTTGACCCCGTTGTCGTCATCGCCCGAGACGGCAGAGCTCTCAGAAGGCTCGCGTGTCGCCGCATTGCGCGCGCGCCGGCAAGCGGGCAAAGCCCCATTGAAACTGCCGCAAACTGCAGTGCGCCGTGCTGCGGCCCTGATCGCACAGGCGCGTCGGCCCGTTTTTTATGGTGGTGGCGGCCTGATCAATTCCGGCCCGCAGGCCTGCCAGGCGTTCACCGATCTCGTGCGTCACACGGGGGCGCCCTGCACGCTGACATTGATGGGCCTGGGAGCGTTTCCCGCATCAGATCCTCAATTCGTGGGCATGCTGGGCATGCACGGCACGTTAGAGGCCAACATGGCCATGCATGAGGCCGACCTGGTGGTATGCATCGGTGCGCGCTTTGATGATCGCATCACCGGCAAACTCGCCGAATTTTGCCCCCATGCCCGCAAGATCCATATCGACATCGATCCTGCATCCATCAACAAGGTCGTGCGCGTCGATGTCGCTCTCGTTGGCGATTGCCTGCCTTTGATCGATGCACTGCGCAGTGCGCTGAACGAGCATCCCCTGCCGGCCGCGAGACTGGCCGACTGGTGGCGCCGGATCGACACATGGCGTGCGAAAGATTGCCTGGCCTACTCACCCACGCCGGAAGCGATCTTGCCGCAGCAGTTGATGCAGCAGTTGAACACTGCATTGGCCAGCCACGACGCGATCATTTCCACCGATGTAGGCCAGCACCAGATGTGGGCCGCGCAATATCTACGTTTCGATAAACCGAATCGTTGGTTGACCTCGGGCGGTGCGGGAACGATGGGCTATGGGCTGCCGGCTGCAATCGGCGCGCAAGTGGCACATCCCGATAAAACGGTGGTGTGTGTCAGTGGCGATGCTTCGGTGTTGATGAATATCCAGGAGTTATCCACTGCCATGCAGCATGACACGCCCGTCAAGGTCGTGCTGTGCAATAACGGCTATATGGGGATGGTGCGCCAATGGCAGGAATTGATTCACGGTGGACGTTATAGCCACAGCTACAACGCATCTCTGCCCGATTTCGTTGCAGTTGCCAAGGCGTTCGGCTGGGGAGCGGCACGGGTGGACGATCCGGCGCAGCTGGATGAGGCGTTGGCGCAATGCCTGGCGCATCCTGGGCCATATTTTCTGGACGTTGCGGTGGCTGCGCAGGAAAACTGTTTTCCCATGATGCCTGCTGGCGAGGGGCATCATCGGATGATGTTGGCTGAAGGGGTTTGGTACGAGGATGACAGCGTTTGATGGCGTGGGTCTTTCGCTGTTAACACGTCGCGGGCGGTTGCCATGGGCCACGCTGGCCTAGTCGCCGCNNNGACTCGGCCCATGACCAGGGGCCTCGGCCCGCTTCGCGGGCTAAATCNNNGCTCAAAAGGCCAGCNTGGCCCATGGCAACCGCCCGCGACTCACAGTCATGGCATGCCACCGCAGTCCCTCACCACAACTAGGCCGTCATTCAAAGCACGACCCACCGCATCAAAGCATCCGTAACCTGCAGACATTGCGAGCCGGTGTCCGTCGCGTATAGGCGCTGCCGGCCCGTAGAGCCCGCCGAACCTGCCTTGTCAGGCGGGGGGCAGTCGGCTGGGCATGTTTGAGTGGAGCGCAGCGGAGCGAGTTTGNCCAGCC
>NZ_CBCSIU010000020.1:9053-77972 GCF_965139205.1 Bordetella muralis | reverse complement strand
AAGGCGGCCAGACCGGGCGATAGGGCCAGCGCAGCCTGGGCCGCCAGCCGGGACGGTTTAATAGAGATACTGCATCGACATCGACCACACGACGTAGACGCACCACATCACGTCCACAAATCCCGCATTCAAGACGCTTGCGACTTCCCCGGATCCTGCGCGACAACCTGCAATGGCGCCGGACTATTCGGCTCCACTCCGTTCGGCGTCAACCGATGCGGCTGATGCAGCCGACCCGCCGCAGCCAATGACCCTGAAGCCCCCGCATCCGTCCAGGTCGGATCGTCGATCTCGGTGAACACTTGACGCAGCCGTTCACCCCAGGTCTTGCGTATCATCCGAAAGTATTCGTTGTCTTCGTCAATATGCGTGAAATGCGTCACACGCAGCGTATCTGTCTCGTAGACCAGCAGATCCAGCGGCAAGCCGACAGAGATGTTTGATCTCAACGTCGAATCCATAGAGATCAGCGCGCATTTCGCTGCCTCATCCAGCGGCGTATCAGGGCGCAGGACGCGGTCGAGGATCGGCTTGCCGTATTTGGCTTCGCCGATCTGCACATACGGACAGTCCGCGCTGGCTTCGATGAAATTGCCGGCGGAATACACCTGGAATAGCCGGCCGCGCTCAGCGCCGATCTGGCCGCCAAAAATCAGATTGATATTGAAATCGACGCCATGCTCACTCAAGGCCTCGGCATCACGTTCGTGAACACGACGTACAGCCTCGCCGACGCGGCGGGCTGCCTCGTACATATCCGGTGCCGACCAGAGCGAATCCGGGCTGTCGCTATCGAGCTGAGCCAACAGATTCACCACGGCTTGGCTGATAGCCAGATTGCCCGACGTGAGCAACACCATGACGCGATCGCCCGGCTGCTCGAATACGTTGAGCTTGCGGGCGATGCTGACTTGGTCCACGCCCGCATTGGTGCGTGAATCGGAGAGAAAAACCAGGCCCGAATCCAGGCGGGCGGCAACACAGTAAGTCATGGTGAGTCGGTGAATAACAGCTAGCGTATTGTAGGGGGAGAAGAACGAGTCTGGCGGCGCGGCGTCAGGCTCGTTTTGTCCCCCTTTATTTTGTTGATGCTTTAGTCGTTAACCGGCAACAGGTCAGCCGCGTAGTCCTTGCTACTGGGCCTGTTGGCGAGCCGCCTGGACCTGTACCGACACCGTCATCGACTCCTCGCCGCCACCGTGCCGGACACCGCGCACGGGCGAGGCAGAATCGTAGTCCCGTGCCACGGCCAGCCGGCAATGGCAATCTGAGGCGAATTGGCGATTGGTGATGTCCACACTGGTCCAACCTATATCGTCCAGCCAGACATCGGCCCATGCATGGCTGGCTGCATGCTCGGCTTCGGTGTACAGGTAGCCGCTGACATAGCGGGCGGGCACGCCTATGCCGCGTACGCAGGCCAGGAACAGATGAGCGTGGTCTTGGCAGACACCGTGGCCCAGGGCCAGCACCTGATTGGCGGCCGTGGTCACGTCCGTCGTGCCGGGTTCGTACGCCACGCGGTCGCAAATGGCGCTGGCCAGCCTCAGCGCATCATCGGCGGTACGCAGACCCTGAGGCAACGTTGCGTGGACGAAATCCTGAATGGTGTCATCGCTTTGCGTCAATGAGGTGGGTACGCAGAAGGCGTGGACGGGCAGACGGTTTTCTTCGGGATGCAGCCGTCCATCACGCAATGGGTCGATTTCGACCTGGCCGGTGACGCATAGATCAATGCTGTCGTGGGCGTTGGACAAGGTCAGCATGTGTGTGATGTTGCCGTAGGCGTCGACTTGCTGTTCGAGTGGGCCAGGGGCGTCGATGCGCCAGCGCACGGCACGCTGATGATCGTCCAGGCGCGGTGTCAGGCGCAACGCCTGGATGCTGTAGCTGACCGGTGCCGTGTAGCGATATTGAGTGACATGTCGAATGAGATGTTTCATGGGGGCTCCGGGTGCTATGCCGCCAGCGGCACGAGAAAGTCTTGGCTGATACGGTTGCCCAAGTCGTTGATGCGCTCCAAAAAGCGTTCCAGATAGCGGTGCAGGCTGCTATGCAAAATGTCCTCGATACGCCCGTAGCGCAGTTCCGCATACAACAGGCCCGCACGGCGCTCGGTTTCGGCGGAGCGTTGGTTGGTCACGCGCGCCAGGTCTTCCGTCAATGCTTGAACCGAGGCCAATAGCGAACGTGGCATATCGGGACGCAGGATCAGCAATTCCGCAACGCGATCAGGGGTGATGACGTCGCGGTAGACCTTGCGATAGATCTCCAGGCCCGATACCGAGCTCAGCAGCGATGCCCAGCGATAGAACTCACTGCTGCGCGCAGCGAGATCCTCTTGCTCTTCGTGAAACTTCACATCCAACAGTCGCGCCGTGTTGTCGGCTCTTTCCAGGTGCATACCCAATCGCAGGAAATGCAGCGCTTCGTCATCCAGCATCGTGCCGATGGTGACACCACGCACCAAGTGAGCACGAAATTTCACCCATTCAAAAAATTCGCCCGGATTGCGTTCGGGCAAGTGGGCCTGCAAGTGTTTCTGCAGTTCCAGCCACGTCGTGTTGTACGTTTCCCAGACCTCGGTCGTCAGGCTGCCACGCACCGCACGCGCATTTTCGCGAGCTGCACGCAGGCAGGAATAGATAGAGGATTGATTCGTCGGCTCGCGCACGAGGTAATGCAGCACGTCCAGCGGCGTGACCGCTGGATAACGCGCGTCGTAGTCGTGCTGCAGTTCGGAAATACGCAAGACGGCGCGCCATAGACTGTCGCGGGCGTGAGCGTCCTGGGGCATGAGCGACATCTGCAAATTGACGTCCAACATGCGGGCCGTGTTCTCGGCCCGTTCGATATAGCGGCACATCCAGAACAAGTTGTCGGCGGTACGGCTCAGCATAGTCATTCTCCCAGTACCCAAGTGTCTTTAGTGCCGCCGCCTTGGCTGCTGTTGACGACCAGCGAGCCTTCGGTCAATGCGACGCGGCACAGGCCTCCGGGCACAGTGCGAATATCCTTGCCGCACAGTACATAGGGACGCAGGTCAACATGTCGGGGTGCGACGCCAGACTGCACGTACGTCGGAATCGTCGATAGCGCCAGAGTGGGCTGGGCGATGTAGTTGCTGGGGCGGCTGCGAACGCGTTCTTTAAAGGCCTCTACCTGGGCGCGTGTCGAGGTGGGGCCGACCAGCATGCCGTAGCCGCCTGCACCATGCACTTCCTTTACGACCAGCTCGTGCATGTGCGTCAAGACATGCGACAGTTCGTCGGGCCGCGAACAACGCCACGTCGGGACATTGGACAGAATGGGTTCTTCCTGCAGATAAAACCGGATCATGTCGGGCACGTACTGGTACGTGGATTTGTCATCGGCAATACCTGTGCCGATGGCATTGGCCAACGTGACGCGCCCGGCGCGGTAGACCGAGAGCAGTCCCGGCACGCCCAATGCCGAGTCGGCGCGAAACGACAGGGGATCCAGAAAATCATCGTCCACTCGACGGTAGATGACATCGACACGGCGCGGGCCTCGCGTGGTGCGCATGTACACCGTGTTCTGGTCTACGAAGAGATCCTGACCCTCGACCAGTTCCACGCCCATTTGTTGTGCGAGGAACGCGTGTTCAAAGTAAGCCGAGTTGTACATCCCCGGCGTCAACACGACGACAGTGGGGGCGTCGTTGCTGCGTGGCGCGACCTCGCGCAGGTTGTCCAGGAGCAGATCGGGATAATGCGCGACGGGCTTGACCTTGAGGCTGCTGAAGGCCTCGGGCATCAGCCGCATCGACATTTTGCGGTTTTCCAGCATGTACGACACGCCGGAGGGAACACGCAGGTTGTCTTCGAGGACGTAGAACTCTCCAGCGCCAGCGCGCACGATATCGACGCCGGCAATGTGGCAATAGATGTCTTCGGCGACGTCCACGTCCTGCATTTCCGGGCGGTACTGCGCATTCAAAAAGACCTGCTCGGCCGGCACGATCCCCGCGCGTACGATGTCATGACCGTGATAGATATCGCGGATGAACATATTCAAGGCGCGTACGCGTTGCGTCAGGCCGGCCGACAGATGGGTCCATTCGTCGGCGGGAATGATGCGGGGAATGAGATCGAAAGGGATCAGCCGTTCGGTGCCTGCCTCGTCACCGGCTACGGAAAACGTGATGCCGACGCGGCGGAAACTGAGATCGGCCTCGATCTGCCGCGCCGCCATGGCGTCGGTGGATTCCTGAGTCAGCCATTGTGAAAACCCCGCGTAGTGGGGGCGTACCAGGCCCTGGGCGTCGACCATTTCGTCATAGGCCGCCGACGGGGCGGGTTGTGCATGCAGCATGGGCTCCTCCGTATCCTGTGCGGGCCTGCCGCGTGATCCGGATGGAGCCTGCGGCCCGACAGGGGGCGCTGGGTGCGTGCGCCATATCAAACTGATAAGCAACCCTTGTGCCAGATCTGACCGGGCCTGATACGGCCCGCGCCTGTGCTTTTCCCTTGTAGCAGAGGAGGTATGGGAGGAGTGAGAGGGTTGCCCCTAAGGTAAATTCACGCACCATGGTGGTGCGTGCACCAATTCAACGCAGCACAAACGATCCCACGACGCCGCCGGAGGGCGCACTCGGTCCCAGCAGTGGCGGCTCGGGCAGCCATCCATCGGGCGTCAGAATGGCGTCCAGACGTTCGTCGTGGGAGGCCGGCTGGTAGTCCTCGTCCAGCAGCCCCTCGTTCCAGGCAATGCCGATAGCGGTGAACTCATGGCCGGTTTGCCGCAAGTCGGCCAGCGTCCGGTCGTAATAACCGCCGCCATAGCCCAGGCGGTCGGCTTGATCGGTATAGCCGAGCGTGGGGACCAGGATGACGTCGGGACGCAGCGCCGGCCGATCGGCTGAGGGCTCCTGGACATTAAAGGGGCCGCACTCCAGCGTATCGCCAGGTGTCCACGCACGAAACTCCAGCGGGGCGTCTTTGTCACGGATCGCCGGCAAGGCGATGGCAATACCGGCGTCTGCCCATTGTTGCAGCAATGGACGTAGATCCGGCTCACCTGCCAGAGGCCAGAAGGCCGCAACGGTCGAGGGCGCCTTTGTTCCCTGTCTGGCCGATTGTTCCCGTACCGCATTGAGCCAAGTGAACAACCGCCCCCGCATGAGGAGGCCGCCGCGGCTGCGTTGCGACTCAGGAATGTCGGTACGGGCTTGCCGTAATCGCGCGCGTAGCGCGACTGCGTTATTCTGTGCAGTATTTTGAGTGTTCATTCGGATCGGCGATGCGGCAGTGGCTTGAATCAAGACGTTATCAGAAATCTGCGGTTCCCGAGTCCCGTCGGGCCGGGATGCCGGGCCGCGTCGATCGACGCGCCAGCCGCTGGCTGCCGGCGCTGGCTTTGATCACCGTTGCGTGTTCGTCCGTGGATGCCCAACAAGGGCATGGCACGCCTGCGGGTCGCGCCCAACCGGCTCAGGCGAGTATTCACATCCCTGCAGTAAAGCTGGCCGGGCTGCCTCCCACGCCGCAGACGTCGGCCTTTCAGGCAGTCCTTGCTGCGCGCGACGCCAACGACCGCAAGCAGTGGTCGGTGCTCGGCATGACCGTTCCACAGGCGCGCGGCGACGTATTGGGCGACTATCCCCAGTTCTGGCTGTTGAACTATCAGGTGTGGAATGCGCCCAGCAGCGCTTTTCCCAAAACCGATGTGATGCGGTTTTTGCAGGAAAACAGCAATACCTATCTAGGCGAACGTCTGCGCGGCAACTGGATCTTGGCCGCGACGCGCCGGGGCGATTTCGAAACCGCCCGTGACTTGGGCGATATCCCGAATGCGGGTTCGCAAACACAATGCGCCATGTTGGAGGCCCGTCACATGACCGGGCAGCGTGCGACGGCGAAACAGGCCTTGGCCGTGTTCCAGCCGGGGAGGGACTGCTGGAACCTATACGATCAGTTGGTCGCCGACGGCGTCCTGGGGTGGGATGAAATCCAACCGCAACTTCGAGAGGCCATCGAGACCAATCGGACAGGCGATGCCCGCAAGTTCGCCGCCTACATCTTCGAGCCCAAAGATCAGAAAGCCTACGATGCGCTGATCAAAAGCCCGATGAAGTGGCTGACCCGCCAAGATCATCAACGAATAGGGCGTAATGAAAAAGAGTTGACCGCCATTGCGTTGGCGCGCCTTGCACGGCAGGACATAGACGTCGCCGACAGCTATTTGCGCCGCGAGTGGGCGAACAATCTGGCCAAATCGGATTTGGCCTGGGTCCGTAGCCAATATGCCTTGATCCTGGCGCTGAATCTCGATAGCCGCGCCGATAGCTGGTATCGCGAGGCCGGCAATACCGTTGCGCTGACCGAATACAACGGCGCGTGGCGCGTGCGTTCGGCGCTGCGTCAGCCCAAAATCGATTGGCGCTGGGTAGAGGACTCGATCGAGCACCTGCCCAAGTCACAACAAGAAGAGCCCGTATGGGTGTACTGGAAAGCGCGTGCCGACGCGGCGCGCGGCCGTCATGAGCAGGCCAAGCGCGCCTACGCCAGCATCGCCGACCAATACCATTTTTATGGGCAATTGGCCTCGGAAGAGCTAGGCCGCAGCATTACGGTGCCAGCGCGGCCGGCTCCCGTGACCGATGCGGAAATGAACGAGGCCCGCGCTAATGCCAGCTTGCGCCGTGCAGTACATCTGTTCCGCCTGGGATGGCGCTCGGAGGCAGTTGGGGAGTGGAATTTCGCCCTGCGCGGGATGTCGGATCGGCAGTTATTGGCTGCCGCAGAATTGGCGCGAGCCGAGGATATCTACGATCGCGTGGTGAACACTTCCGAGCGGACGCAGGACGAAGTCGACTTTACGCAACGCTATATCGCACCGTTCGAGGGCCGAGTGACAGCCCAGGCGAATGCGATTGCCTTGGATCCTGCCTGGGTATATGGCCTGATTCGCCAGGAATCGCGTTTTGTCATGAATGCGCGCTCGCATGTCGGTGCATCGGGCTTGATGCAATTGATGCCCGCCACTGCCAAATGGGTGGCCCGACAGATCGGCATGGCGGACTTCACGCCGTCCAGCGTCAATGATTTCGATACCAACACCAAGCTGGGCACCAACTACCTGAGCATCGTGCTTAATGGCCTGGACGGTTCACAGGTGCTCGCCAGCGCGGGCTATAACGCCGGGCCGGGGCGACCGAAAACGTGGCGCGCGACCCTGTCGCACCCGGTAGAGGGCGCCATTTTTGCAGAGACGATTCCGTTCACGGAGACGCGCCTCTATGTCAAGCACGTGCTGTCCAACGCGACCTACTATGCCGCGCTGTTTTCTGGTCAACCGCAGTCGCTCAAAGCGCGTTTAGGGCGCATCGAGCCAACCAGCGCCGTACGTACCGCCGAGGTGCAGTGATGGCGTCGGCGAGCTCGACGGCCATGTCCGTGGCCGCCGCCGTTCAAGGGTTGGCTGCGGATCCTGTTGTGACAGGCTTGCAGGTGTATATCGTGGGCGGGGCCGTGCGTGATGCGTTGCTGGGCCTGCCTGCCGGGGACCGCGATTGGGTGGTCGTCGGGGCAACACCGGAGGACATGGCGCGCCGCGGGTTCACTCCGGTGGGTGGCGATTTCCCCGTCTTCCTGCACCCGCGCACCAAAGAGGAATACGCATTGGCGCGCACCGAGCGCAAGTCGGGGCGCGGTTATAAGGGTTTCACCTTTTATACCGGCGCCGACGTGACCTTGGAACAAGACCTGCAACGCCGCGACCTGACCGTCAATGCGATTGCCTGCACGCCGGATGGACATCTGCATGACCCTTTGAATGGGGTGCATGATATTCAGGCCCGTGTGCTGCGGCATGTCGGTGACGCGTTTGCCGAGGATCCGGTGCGGATCTTGCGCTTGGGGCGTTTTGCCGCGCGCTTTGGCGATTTCGCGGTCGCAGATGAGACCCTGGCTTTATGCCGCCGCATGGTCGCCGCCGGCGAGGCCGACGCGTTGGTCGCCGAGCGTGTCTGGAAAGAGCTCTCGCGCGGCCTGCAGGCGAAGACGCCTTCGCGCATGTTGCAGGTCTTGGCCCAGTCGGATGCACTGGCGCGCGTCATGCCGGAACTGCAGCAGATCGACATCGTGGGCAGCGATCTGGATCGCGCGTCGCAAACCCCCTTGGCGGTGGCAGGGCGTTATGCCTTGTTGTGCCGTCTCACCCCGGAACGTGATGCGCTGAGCCGGCGACTGCGCGTGCCCACCGAGTGCGCAGATCAGGCGCGATTGCTGCCGGTATTGCTCGACAGTTTCGACGCGGCAGACGAGGATGCGCAATTGCGTTTGATCGAGCAAACCGATGCGCTGCGCAAGCCCGAGCGATTCATCGCATTGCTGCAGACGGCTGCGATCGTGCATGACGGAGATGATGCGGTGTGGCGATTGCGGCTTGACGCTGCCCGTGCCGTCGATGCAGGCGCCATTGCGCGGCAATGTGCCGCAGACCCGCAGCGTATCAAGAGCGCGGTTCGCGCTGCACGTTTGCAGGCGCTGATCGATTTGTCCCATTAACAGAACGCCCGGCGTCACGTTCAGTTTGATTGGAGTCGATCACACGATCGACGTAGGAATTGATGCGGCGTCGCCGAGCCTGCGATGCCGCGCAGTGTATTGCGCCGATATCAAAGCGCAGCCAATCGATCCGCGCGCTTGAATCCTTGCAGCGGTGTTGTGATGCCGCGTCCCACTGCCAGCACTTTGAACAATTCTCCCATCTCCGATTCGCTCAGCAGCTTTTGTACGGGGGCGATGGCCTGCGCATAACTGCGCGCGTCGGCAGGGTCGTATTGCGCCAGCAGTTCCGTCAGTCCGCCGTTCATCAGAAATCGTGCCTGCGAGGTATAGCCCAGTACTTGCAAACCGGCCTCATGCGCTGCATCCGCCATGGCGGTGAAGTCAACGTGTGCCGTGATGTCTTGCACGCCAGGGGCAATCAACGGATCCGCGTGAGCGTGATGGTGCAAGTGGCACATCAGCGTGCCGCCCGCCCGCTGCGGGTGATAGTACTCATTGCGTGGAAAGCCATAGTCCACCAGCAATGCAGCGCCATGCGCCAGCCAGCGGCCCATCGCGCGCATCCATGCCTCGGCTTGCAGGTTGATCTCGGAGGTATACCCAGGCAGACTCGGCATACGAGCCGCGACCGCTTGGGCAAGTTCGAGGCTGGCGGGGCGGTCTTGCCAGATGAAATCACCATTGGCGTCCAGGGCCACGCCACGTTCCAGTACAGCGGCGTCCGAGCTCCAGCAAAAGAGCGATACCGGCATGGCGTCGAGCACTTCGTTGGCCAACACACAGCCCGAAAAACTGTCTGGCAAGGCGTCCAGCCATTGGACCCGGTCACCGTATGGTGCCAAGCGCGTCTGTTGGCGTGCACGCAGATCGGCAGATACCTCGATGATGCGATATTGAGCGGGCAGGCCGATGCGATCGAGCTCGCTCAAGACACTGTCGGCAAGCGCGCCAGTTCCTGCACCGAACTCCAGCACCGTGCTGGTCTCCGTGTCGTTCAGTATTTGAGCGACTTGCCGGGCCAGCGTGTTGCCAAACAGCGGCGTGAGTTCCGGGGCCGTCACAAAATCGCCTTGGGCGATGGGAATGCCGCGCGCATCCGTGGCGGCGGTAGAGGCGAGCTTGATCGTCCCCGCTGTGTAATACCCGAGGCCCGGCGCATACAGTGCTTGCGCCATCCATTGATCGAACGGCAACCAGCCGCCCGATGCCTCGACGGCGCGTCTCAAATGCGCAGCAGCGCGTGCGCTGTGCTGCGCGCTGTCAGGGTCCAGTGCAGGTAGGGAAGAAGAGGCCGGGCGATGCATGAACGTGATCCGTTACTCCGAGGACCCTTGGCATCCATGCCAAGGACGAAAGGGGCGCAGTGGCAAGACTGCGGGATTATCGGATTGTCCCATGTCGGGGGCATCCGCACGGCGTACGGGGCCGGAATGTGACACTGCCCACCGTGCCGTCAGAAACGGCGAGGCGGGCAGTGTGGAGGCCGATCACGAAACGGCAGCTAATACAGGAGCCGTTTCTTGATGCGCGCCAGCGACGTCACGGATGCCGTCGCGGACGTCGTCGTGAACTTAGTCGCGACGTGCGCCGGCGGGCTTGCCAAAGCGCTTGCCGGGGCCGCCGTCGCGTTGGGCGAACGGTTTGGACGAGGGACGAAAACCGCTGGGACGGCGCTCTGCGCCGCGGAATTCGCCTTCGGCGTGGGCACGGGGGCGGAATTCACCACGGGCTTGAAACTCGCCACGAGGTTTGAACTCACCGCGTTGGCCGTCGCGTTGCGGACGGTCGCCAAAACCGGCGGTCGGTTGGGCATCGCGTTCAGCACGCCAGTCACTACGTTGCGGACGATCACCGAACGAGCGGGCAGGACGGGCGCCTGCGGGACGCTCGTCACGGCCGCGCCAGCCGCCTTCACGCGGTTGGAACTCACCGCGCGGACCGCTCGAACGCGGTTGGAAGTCGCCACGGGGCTTGAACTCACCGCGCGGCTGGAATTCGCCGCGGGGTTTGAATTCACCACGGGGCTGGAATTCACCGCGGGCCTGGAAATCGCCACGGGGCTTGAACTCGCCACGCGGTTGGAATTCGCCACGGGCGCCGCCTTCGCGGGATTTATGCTCGCCACCGCGCCAGCCGCCTTCACGGGGACCGTCAGCACGGGCGCCACCGTGGCTGCCACGGCCTTCGCGGAAGGGGCGATCGCCACCACCGAAGCCGCCGGGGCGCTTGCCAAAGGGTTTGCCGCCACGGCCAGCGCCGCCGCCAGTAAAGGGGCGCGGCGTGCGCTTGGGTTCCAGACCGGCGATGGTTTCCGGCGTGATGGATTGGCCGATGTAATGCTCGATGCGGCGGACCTTGTGGCGCTCGGAGTGCGTCGCCAGCGTGAATGCCTGACCATCGCGGCCGGCACGGCCGGTACGGCCGATACGGTGCACGTAGTCTTCGGCCTGCATCGGCAGATCGAAGTTGACGGCGTGGCTGATGCCTTGCACGTCAATACCGCGCGCTGCCACGTCGGTTGCAACCAGAATACGCAATTGGCCGCGTTGCAACTGGGTCAACGTGCGTGTGCGTTGGCGCTGGTTCATGTCACCGTGCAGCGCTGCAGCGGCAAAGCCCTGGTCGGCCAGGCGGTCGGCCAGATCGTCGGCGCCGCGCTTGGTGGCGGTAAAGACGATGGCTTGATCCAGTTTGGCATCGCGCAGGACGTGATCCAGCAATTGCATTTTGTGGCTGGCGTCGTCGGCGTACAGCAGGCTTTGCGTAATGTTGGTGTGCTTGTCTTTCTGGCCAGCGATTTCGATGCGTTGAGGCTCACGCATCATGGCTGCGGCCAGCTTGGCCACGGTGCCATCCAGCGTCGCCGAGAACAACAACGTTTGGCGTTCTTGGGGCAAGCGGGCGACGATGGTTTCGATGTCCTCGATAAAGCCCATGTCCAGCATGCGATCGGCTTCGTCCAGCACCAGCGTGTGGACCGTGTTCAGCTTGACGCGGCCGGCCTTCAGGTGATCGAGCAAGCGGCCCGGCGTGGCAACCAGCACGTCGACACGACGCGACAGGGCTTTCAGTTGGGCGCCATAGGGCATGCCGCCTACTACAGTGGCGGTACGCAGGCCAGGCAGATTGCGGCCATAGGAGCCCGTGGCTTCGGCGACTTGCAGAGCCAGTTCGCGGGTAGGTGTCAGAACCAATACCTGCACGCCTACGCCCTTGTTGCCGGGCTGGCCAGCAATGCGGTTCAACGCAGGCAGCATAAAGGCAGCGGTCTTGCCGCTACCCGTTTGCGAGGACACCATCAGGTCATGGCCGGCGAGCGCTTGAGGAATCGCGGCGGCTTGAACAGGGGTGGGGGCGGAGAAACCGGCTTCTTGGAGGGCCGACAACAGAGTAGGAGCGAGACCCAGCGTTTCAAAAGACATTACTTGTCCTTGCCGCGTAAAGCGGCGCATGTGCCGGGATAGCCGAGATTAAATAGCGGCGAGATCCGGGCGACGGTTGATGGAGCATCGGGCCGACCGGATCAACCGTGCGCACGGCGCGTTTTCTGAAACGCGAGGCGGAAGGAAAGGAGGTCAGGAATCGATGGTGTTCGGCATAAGGTCGGGCAACATTCCCCGACAAACTATGACTGCGAATACCAATCGCGCAATTACACGCGTATGAAATGCCAGAACAATTTTGTGCAGTGCCGCGACTATAACCTGAATTCCCCTTGGAGTACACCCCCTTGGTTTTTTTCTATTGCCCAGTCAATAGGGGATTTTCCCTGATCAATGAGCCACGTGTTCACTTTGGCGAAATGTCCGCATCCTAGAAAGGGAACAGGAGGGCGGCGCGCGGAAAGCGGCGAGGGATGATTGGCCGTCAACACCAGGTGATTGCTGTTGCTTGGCAGCAACGATTGCTTGGCTTGCGCATGGGCGCCCCAGAGCAGAAAGGCCTTGGGAGCGACGTCCCGTGCGACCAGGCTGATCAGGGCGTCTGTCACGGTTTCCCATCCTCGCCTGGCGTGCGAGGCGGGTTGCCCGTCTTCGACGGTCAGCGAGGTGTTCAACAACAGAACCCCTTGGTCCACCCAGGGGGACAGGTCATTGCCGCGGGGCAACGAGGTGCCGGGGAAATCCTTGGCGATCTCGTTAAAGATATTGCGCAGGCTGGGAGGGCGTTTACAGTCGTCGGGCACAGAAAACGCCAGCCCTTGAGCCTGTCCCGGGCCGTGATAGGGATCCTGACCCAGAATCACGACTCGCACGTCGGCCGGCGCCAGATGGTCCAGGGCGCGAAAAGGGGTAGCCGGATACACCACCGCGCCGGCAGCCAGGCGTGCTTCGACGTGGTCGATGATCCCGGAAAGCGCCTGAGCGACCCCAGGAGCCTGTAGAGCGGTCTGCCAGGCAGCAGGTAGGTGGCTGGCCTGCGCAGCCAGCGTGTTTTTGTGCAAGCGATTGTCATGTGCCATCGTGGAATTTTGGCACATGCCCGAGTCAGTCATCCGCGGTTTCCAGCCGGGCGACCCTTGGGGTGCCCGGACTGTAGGTCGAAATGAGGCCCGAGACAGCATCCGGCCAGGCCGTATTTGCCGCAACGGAAACAGCTTGTAGTCATTTCCGCGTTTCCTCGCACCCAGATGCGAGACAGGCCTCTCGCACGGGAGTAAAGTAAAACCCGCTATACCGCAGTATCGGCTCGGTGCTTGGTGACATGAATGCGTGTCGCGACTGAGCTGTTTTTCAGGAAAGACAACTATGAAGTCCCGATTTTGGCGTGCGGCGGCATTGGCCGTTGCGCTGGCCGCATGCAGCGGGCAGGTTTCTGCCCACGGCGGGTACCGCCATTATCACGGTGGTTATTACGGCGGCTCGGGCTGGTGGATTGGCGGCGCGCTTTTGGGGGCCGGCGTGGCATTGGCGCTGACCAGCGGTCCTCGCTATGCCTACAGCGGCGTCAGCTATACCTCGCCTCCCGTGTATTACTCCCCCGGAGCCTATGTCGCCCCGCCTGTCGCCTATGTGACGCCAGCACCTGTGGTGACCTATTCGACACCCAGGGTGACCGTGGCGTCGTCCAGTCTGAACGTCGTTGCTTATCCGGCTAACGGGCAAAGCGAATCCCAGCAGCAGCAGGATCGCCTGGACTGCCAAAACTGGGCGATGAACCAGAGCGGGCTCGATCCTGACTACATCACCGAATACACCACGAGTGCCTCGGCTGAGTCTTACACGCGCGCCATGGGCGCGTGTTTCAAGGGCAAGGGCTACAGCATCAACTGACGTCGCGTTGCGATTCGCCTATGCCGGTCAGCGTATAGGCAGCGCGTACATCAACCCGCCCTGATTCCATTGGGCGTTCAAGCCGCGCGCAATTTTCAGTGGGCTGCCCGCACCAACATTGCGATCGAAGCTTTCGCCGTAATTGCCGACCTGTTTGATGATGTGATACGCCCACTTGTCATCCAGGCCCATGTTGGCGCCTGCACCCGGCGTCACACCGAGAATGCGTTGCACATTGGGATTCGTGCTTTTGGTTTGCTCGTCCACATTTGCCGAGGTAATGCCGTATTCCTCTGCCTCGATCATCGCCGACAAGGACCAATGCACAATGTTCAGCCAGCGATCGTCGCCCTGGCGCACAAAGGGGCCGAGCGGCTCTTTCGAGATGATTTCCGGCAAGACGAGATAATCATCCGGGTTTTGCAGTTTGGAAATCCGGATCGAAGCCAAGCCTGAGGCGTCTGTACTGAAGACATCGCAACGGCCCGAGGCAAAGGCGTTGACGACTTCGTCGAAGGTTTCGATGACGACCGGTTTGTATTCCACCTTGTGAGCACGTGCCCAGTCGGCCAAGGTGTTTTCGTTGGATGTGCCCGTCTGCAGGCAGATCGTTGCGCCGTTGAGCTCGGTCGCGCTTTTCACGCCCAGCGATTTGGGCACAAGAAAGCCCTGGCCGTCATAGAAATTGATGCCCGCATGAATCAGGCCAAGTGCTGTGTCACGCTGTTGCGTGACGGTCGTGTTGCGTGTCAACACATCGATTTCGCCCGATTGCAGCGCGGTGAAGCGTTGCTGCGAATTCAGCGGCACAACTTTGAATTTGTTGGCATCCCCAAAGACGGCGGCAGCGACGGCGCGGCACAGGTCCACGTCCAGACCGCGCCAGACGCCTTTGGCATCGGGCGCAGAAAAACCCGCAAAACCTGTGGTGGTGCCGCAGCGGACTTCCCCGCGTTTTTTGACGACATCCAGTGTGGCGGCTTGTGCGCCAGCGAACGTGCCGAGCAACAAAGCGGCAGCGATTAGGCCTTTCGTGATCTTCATGGTGTGCTTCTCCCTCTACCCAAGCCGACGATCAAAGCGGCCCGTATGTGCGAACCCGACAGCGTAACGAGCTTGTTCGGGCTTGCCAAATAACGGGATGGAATAAGGATTCTACGCGGTGGCGGATTGGTGTCAGTTCAAACCGTAGCGTTCACCTGTCCGTCAGTGCCAGAGCAGGGCGTTCATTGCTTCGACCAAACGGTCGCGATAGCGAGACAGCAACTGCCGGGTTTGCGCCTGTCTCGTGTGCCAGTCTGCAGATTCTGTGCCCGGCGCCACACGGGGCGCCGCCCAGATCGCGTCCGGATAATGCCGGTCGCCTTGCCAACGCGGTATCACGTGCCAATGCAGATGTGGCACCATGTTGCCCAGCGATGCCAGATTGATCTTGTCTGGGGCAAGGATGTCGCGCTGCACTTGTTCCACGGTATAGACCGCGCGCATCATCAAGTCGCGCCCGTGCGTGGACAGGCTGGTCATTTCTGAAAGATGACCATGCCAGATGACGCGCGTGAAACCCGGGTAATCGGCATCGTCGACCTCGATGACTCGCAGATGGGGGCCGCGCCAAAGTACGGCGCCGCCGTCTTCGCGGCAGAGAGGGCAATTGGGATCGCGTGCGCTCACAGGACTTTCCGATATTGAATGAAGCCGGGTTGATCCGCCACGCGGTCATAAAGCTGGCGCGCGGTGGTGTTGGTTTCGTGGGTCAGCCAATAGACGCGAGCAGCGTTGGCAGCGCGCGCCTGGGCATAGACGTGCTCGATCAGGTGCCGGCCGTGGCCGCCTCCGCGTACGTCCGGAGCGACAAATAGATCCTGCAGATAGCAATAATCGCCAGGCGTCCAGGTCGAACGATGAAATATCCAATGCACCATCCCCACAGCCCGTCCTGCGTGATAGGCCAGGGCGGCGTGAACAGGCTCGTCGGGATCGATCATCCGGGCCCAGGCCGTGCGCGTGGCGTCTTCGGGGATATCGACCTGATAGAACGCTTGATAGCCTTTCCACAACGGCAGCCAAGCATCGAAATCAGCATCGGAAACAGGGCGGATATCAGGAGATTGAGCCATGACGGTGATCACCAGGGAAAAGTTACAGGGTTTTTTCTAGGGCTGCGACAATGCTTTTTAGCACGTGTACGCGAGCATAGCGTTTGTCGTTGGTCCCGATAACGTGCCACGGCGCATGATCCGTATCGGTACGTGCCAACATGTCGTTGGCGGCACTGGCATATTGATTCCATTTCTCGCGATTGCGCCAATCGTCGGGCGTGATCTTGAAATTCTTGAAAGGCGAGCGTTCGCGTTCGTGAAAGCGTTGCAGTTGTTCTTCGGGGGTGATGGCCAGCCAGAACTTCAGCACAATGGCGCCATGATCGGTCTGTTGGCGTTCAAAGTCATTGATCTCTGCGTAGGCGCGCCGCCAGTCGGCGCTCGAGGCAAAGCCTTCGACACGCTCAACAAGTACGCGGCCATACCAGGAACGGTCGAAAATCGCGATGCGACCCTGCCGCGGCAGCCGGCGCCAGAACCGCCATAAATAGGGGTGCATCAACTCGTCATGCATGGGTGCACCGATGGGGTGAATATCGACTTGCCGCAGGTCGAGGGCGTGCGTGATGCGGCGGATCGCACCGCCTTTGCCTGCGGCATCCTGGCCCTCGAAAGCCAGGATCAAGGACCGTTTTTTGAACGCGTCTGAACGCACCGCACGGGCGAGCCGGCCCTGCAGCAAGCCGAGTTCCGACTCATAATCGTCCTTGTCCAGTTTGACGCTGTAATCGAGCTGCCCCAGACGATCAGGGCTGCGGCGCCTGGCGATACCCGGCGCGATGAATACCTGCGCCTTGGGCGTGGGCGCGCGATGTGTCATGGCCTGCAGCACCGTTTGGGCTGTGCACACCGCCCGCATGTGTTCGTCCGCGCTAGGGATGATCGTCCAGGGAGCGTAAGGAGGATTCAGGTGCTCAATGATATGTTGGCCCGCATGGCAGATTCTGTTGTACTTTTTTTGGACTTTGCGATCGGCTGGCGTGACCTGCCAGGCAGTTTCTGCGCTGCCAAGCAGTGTTGCGGTGCGCTTGGCTTGGGCCCGGGCCGACAGGTGATACCAGAGCTTGATGATCTGTACACCCTCGGCAGCGAGCCCGGCCTCGAAGCGACCGATCGCGTTGGCGTAGGCGGTCATTCGACGCGGCCGTGGCTTCTTGCGCGAGGCTTCGAGTAACAGCGGGACGTACCAGGAGCCGAACACGATGCCGATTTTGCCCTTGGCCGGCAGTTCGTTCCAGTAGCGCCAGAACGGCGGGTGTTCCTGCTCATCGAATGTGGGCGTACCAAACGCCAGGGTCTGAATATGGCGAGGATCCATCCATTCGTTGAGCAAATTGATGGCTGCGCCTTTGCCTGCCCCGTCTATCCCCGCTACGACGATCAGCAGGCTGCGATCGGCCCGTTCGAGCTGCCGATACTGTGCTTTGAGCAAGGCTGTTCGCAACCGCGGCTCTTGCGCGTCAAACTCGTCTTCGGACAGCGAGGGATCGGACTGGGCGTCTGCAAACATGGATGACATCTCGGGGTGAATGAGGAGATGTCCGATGGTGCAGGATATCGGAATGCGGCACAAGCAACTCGTGGCCGCGCAACGTTGCCGGAGAACGCCAGTGCTCTGTCATGCCGATAAACCAAAACCGGCAACGAGAAATTTCATGGAACAGGATCATTGGGTGAGTTACTCATAACGGCCATATGGTGTGGTTCTGTGGCAATTTTCACTTGAAATAACAGGAATTAACCAAATGAACATGATGAGTTCAATGACCAGCGTCGCCTCCCTGCTGCGCAACGTCCCTGGTCCGATGACGGTTGGCGCGCCCCTGTTGCGCAACGCCTATAGCCCGCAGGTCGTCGCGCCGGTGGCGCGAATCCAGCCGCGCAGCGATAGCGACGTGCGCGCAAGCTACAACGCGGCAGTCAGCCAGGCCTATGAGGCCTTTGCCAAGGAAGCTGCTGTCTTCCATGACGACCAGCAATGCTTTGGCGACGAATTGGCGCGCAAGGCGTTCAACACGCGAGACGAGATCAAAAAGGCGCACCAAGCCGAAACCTCCTGGCTGGGGCAGGCTGGCATCTGGATTCGTAACCTCCTGACGTACGGCTCGGATAATGCCACCTACGAGGGGCTGAGCAAGAAGAAAAACCCCGAGGAAATCGCCTACTCGGCGTTTAAAACCAATGGGCGCGACCTGGGGCTGACCGGCAATGGTTTCGGCGATATTCTGGATACCTGGAATGCCATCAAGGCCGACAGCGATTTGTATCCCGAGGACATCACGCCTGCGATGGTTACCGCCTTCAAGGCGCAACCCCGTGGTCAGGCCGATGTGGCCGCGATTCTGGCTGCCCGTACGGCGGTTGTGGTGAATAGCGAAGTGCAAGCCGGCAAGGCCGTCGACGTTCAGTCGTCGGACAAGGTCGATATCACCACGATCATGGCGGCGCGCCCGGCGAGTGCTGACATCCTGTCGAAAGACGACCTGATCGCTTCGATGATGACGCATACCCCACGCCGCAACCTCGTTGCCTATATCTGAGGCAATGCGCAATCGGCCCATCGCGACGGGCCGATTGCACCTCAGTCTGAGTCAAGGCGCTGTCAGTCGTAAGAACGTATATCGTCGATGACTTTGCCGTCATTGGGCAGGCTGCCCGCGTCAGCCCATTGCACGTCGGCACGCAGTTTGGTGACGTCGCGGGCCGAGGTGGCGATACGTTCGGCCAGGGCTGCGGAGTGATCGTCTGCCTCGACCTGAAGCACCATGCGGTCGCTGCCCATTTGTCCGCTGACGACCAGCCGTGCTCGGCGGATTTCTGGGTGGCGCGCGAGGATTTCAGCCACCTGCGAGGGATGCACAAACAGGCCGCGGACTTTGGTGGTCTGATCGGCGCGGCCCATCCAGCCTTTGATGCGCAGATTCGTACGGCCGCACGGCGATGTGCCGGGCAATACCGCAGACAGGTCGCCGGTGCCGAAACGCACCAAGGGATAATCGGGATTCAGTGTGGTGACGACGACTTCTCCGACCTCGCCGTCGGACACCGGTATGCCGGTGCCGGGGCGTACGATCTCCAGAATGATTTCTTCACCGACGACCAGGCCTTCGCGGGCCGGCGTTTCAAACGCAATCATGCCGAGATCGGCGCTGCCGTAGGCTTGATAACCGTCAATACCACGCGCTGTGAGCCAATCGCGCAGCGACGGGGGAAAAGCCTCGCCCGATACGAGCGCACGGCGCAACGAGGGTAATGTCACGCCCAGCTCATCGGCTTTTTCCAGAATGATTTTCAGAAAACTCGGCGTGCCCAGATAGCCGCTGGGCGCCAGATCGGCAATGGCACGGACTTGCTGTTCAGTCTGGCCTGTGCCGCCGGGAAAGACCGTGCAGCCTACGGCATGGGCCGCGGTTTCCATCATCGAGCCCGCTGGGGTGAAATGGTAGGAAAAGCAGTTGTGCGCCAACTCGCCAGACCGGAAACCGGCTGCATAGAGCGCGCGCGCAAAACGCCAATAATCGGAGCGGCTGCTTTCCGGCTCGTAGATCGGGCCGGGTGAGGCAAAGACGCGCAGCGCTTGTCCCCAACCGATGGTCGAAAATCCGCCAAATGCCTTGGTAGCGCTCGCAGGACGGTTGCTGGCACGACTATGTTGCTGCTTTTCCAGCAACTCGTGCTTGCGCAAAACGGGGAGCGCTGCGAGTGCCTGGCGCGAGGCCACGCTGCGTGCATCGACTCCGTGCAATTGTTCGGCAATGGCAGGCGCGCGGGCCATGGCGTGTGCAACAACGCCCGGTAGCGCTGCCATCAGATCGCGTTCGCGCTGTTCGGGGGCGCGGGTTTCCAGTGCATCAAAAAACGCAGGCATGTGATCGCACTCTATGAAAGGCCAAAAGGCGTAAGCAAAGGCACTAATGCAAAGGCACTAAGGGTCAAGCCAGCCAGCGTTTGCGGCGCCGGTAGAACTTGTTATCACGAAAGCTTTTTCGTTCACCGCTGGAAATACCCAGGTAGAACTCTTTAACGTCTTCATTGCGGCTGAGTTCGCCGGCATCGCCGTCCATCATGACGCGTCCGTTTTCCAGGATGTAGCCGTAGTCCGCATAGCGCAGCGCAATGTTGGTGTTTTGCTCGGCCAGCAGGAAGCTCACCCGTTCCCGTTGGTTCAGGTCTCGCACAATTTCGAAAATCTCCTCGACGATTTGCGGAGCCAGCCCCATGGAGGGCTCGTCGAGCAAAATCATGTTGGGATTGGCCATCAGCGCCCGGCCGATTGCGGTCATTTGCTGTTCGCCGCCCGAGGTATAGCCCGCCTGGCTCGTGCGTCGCTGCTTCAGGCGCGGGAAATATTGATAGACGCGGTCCAGAGCTGCCGTTGTGTCGCCACGGCTGAGGTCTCGGGTGTAGGCGCCCGTCAACAGGTTGTCCTCAATGGTCAGATGGGCGAAACAATGGCGACCCTCCATGACCTGTACGACGCCGCGTTTTACCAGCTCGGCAGGCGAGAGCTGATCAATGCGTTGGCCTCGGTATTGAATGGAGCCTTTTGTGACGTCGCCACGTTCGCCCTTCAGGAGATTCGACACGGCGCGCAGTGTGGTGGTCTTGCCCGCGCCATTGGCGCCCAGCAAGGCGACGATGCGGCCTTCGGGGACTTGCAGCGAGACACCTTTCAGCACCAGGATCACATGGTTGTAGATGACCTCGATACCGTTGACGTCCAGCAACGGTGCGGCGATGTCGGGTGCCGTTGCCTTGGCTGCCCCCGAGTTTGTCGTCGGGGCGTTGGCCGCGGTGGCAGGTGGGGCAGTGTGTGCAGCAGTCATAGCAGTTCCTGCGTGGTAGCCGCCAGCGCGCGAAGCGCCGGCGGCTGGTTCACATCAACCTTCGCACTTGCGAGGCGTGATGTTCTTCTCTTTGGCGTATTTCTCTGCAGCCTCTTTCACCAGCGGCCCGGTAATTGCCTTGTCGGATTGGTACCAGTCGGAGACGACCTTGAAGTCCTTGCCATCCCATTGCACGATGCGCGCCCAGTCGTCGCCCATGTGGTTGCTGCACGAGGTTTTCACCGGACGCATGATGTCGCCAAAGCCCAACTCGTTCAGGCGTTCCTGAGACAGGTTCAGGTTTTCAAAGCCCCAACGGACTTGTTCGGGCGTCATGTGTTTGCCTTTGCCGAATTTCTCCTGCGCAGTGCGGATGGCTTCGACTTGCAGCATCGAGATCATCATGCCGCGGGTGTGCGCGATCGTACCGAGCGTGGAGGTGCCCGACGCATCGCTGCCCTGGCCTTTGTCGTAGACGAATTTTTTCAAGTCCTCGTAGACCTTGCCCTGGGCAGCGCTGTTGTGAATGGTGATCGCGTTATAGCCTTTGGCAACCGCGCCCAGGTCTTTGACGTCGCCTTCGGAGCCTGCCCACCAGATGGCATACATTTTGTCGCGCGGATAGCCGGTGGCCTGGGCTTCGCGTATCGCCGTCGGCGTCATGATGCCGGCGCTCCACAGCAGCACGTAGGCGGGGCGCGATTGACGGATCTGCAGCCAGGTGGACTTTTGCTCTACCCCTGGCGCGGTGACCGGATAGAGCAGCAGTTCGAAGCCTTCCTTGGCCGCGCGTTTCTGCAGCAATGCAATGGGCTCTTTGCCGTAGGGCGAGTCATGGTAGACCAAGGCGATCTTTTTACCCTTGAGTTTGTCCATGCCGCCTTCTTTCTTGGCGATGTCCTGGATCATGACATCGGCCGCCGTCCAATAGGTGCCGAGCAACGGGAAGTTCCATTCAAAGACACTGCCGTCGACCGATTGCGAGAGGCCGTAGCCCATCGTTTCTACAGGGACTTTGTCGACGATGGCTTTGTCCGTCACGGCAAAGGTGATGCCCGTGGATTGGGTGTCAAAGCCCGACGCCCCACCGCTTTTGCCCTTTAGACGCTCGTAGCATTCCACGCCACGATCGGTGGCATACGCCGTTTCGCACTCTTCGTAGGTGATCTTGACGCCGTTGACGCCGCCATCGCGGGCGTTGACCAACTTCAGATAGTCCAGTTTCCCGTCGGCCCATGGTATGCCCAGCGGTGCAAACGAGCCGGTGCGATACACCAAGAGCGGGACGAACTGCTCTTCAGCCGCCAACACCGGCGCGGCGGTGCTGAGGGCGCCTGTGGCGATCAGGCAGGCCGCTGCCCATTTCAAGTTAAGACGCTTCATCTCCATTACCTCCTGCTTGGTGTGATTGACACCAGGATTGGCCCGGTCTGAAGCCGGGTAGTCAAAGAGGCTGCTGCTTCGCGGACGGCGGGCGGCAGCCGGGAACAGTACGGAACATCAATGCGGGAAAGGCCAGATTCGCAGCTTTTCTTTTGCGATACCCCAGAGTCGAGCCAGCCCATGCGGCTCGGCAATCAGGAAAAACACAATCAGTGCACCAAAAACCATGTGTTCGACGTGCGCCGCTGTGTCCACCGACAGCGAGAGCCCCAGCATGTGCGGCACATTGGTCAGCGCGACCGGCACCAACACGATAAAGGCCGCGCCAAAGAAGCTGCCGACGATAGAGCCGAGTCCGCCGATGATCACCATGAACAACAGTTGGAACGAGCGCGCCAGGTCAAAGGCCAAGGGTTCCCACGACCCGAGATGGATATAGCCCCACAACGCACCCGCGACGCCGACGATGAACGAGCTGACGGCGAACGCGGTGAGTTTCGCGTACATGGGTCGGATGCCGATCACCGCTGCGGCAACGTCCATGTCCCGGATCGCCATCCACTGACGGCCGATCGCGCCGCGCACCAGATTCTTGGCCAGTAACGCGAATACCACGACAAAGCACAGGACGAGCAGGTAGCGTTGCAGCGCAGTTTGCACCGGCATGCCAAAGACGCTGAGAGGCGGCACCGAGACGCTGCCCGACGAGGAGTAATTCGTGAAAAACGGAATGCGCAAAAATGCCCAGTCGACAAAAAACTGTGCTGCCAAGGTGGCGACTGCCAGATACAGTCCGCGGATACGCAAACTGGGGATGCCGAACAACACGCCGACGATGGTGGCAAAGCACCCCCCCAGCAATATCTGTATCACCAGTGGCATGCCGGGAAAGCGCACACCGAAATTCCATGCCGCATAGGCGCCTACCGCCATGAACGCGCCCGTGCCCAGTGAAATCTGGCCGCAATAACCCACCAGAATGTTCAGGCCCACCGCCGCTAGCGACAAGATCAAAAATGGGATCAGGATGGCGCGCAGAAAATAATCGCTGGCCAACATGGGGACTGCAATAAAGGCTACTGCGAGCAGCAGTACCATGAAAATGCGGTCCTGGCGGATCGGAAAGATCTGCTGGTCGGCGCGATAGCCTGTCTTGAATTGGCCGTTTTCGCGATAGAACATGATGTCTCCCTCAGACCCGATCGATGATTTTCTCGCCGAACAGCCCTTGCGGGCGGAACAGCAGGAAGACAAGCGCCAACACGTAGGCGAACCAGATTTCGATGCCGCCGCCTACCAGAGAGCCCAGATACACCTCTGACAGTTTTTCTCCTACACCGATGATGAGCCCGCCGAGAATGGCGCCAGGCACGGAGGTCAGTCCGCCCAGGATCACCACAGGCAAGGCCCGCAGTGCCGCCGTGGATAAGGTGAACTGCACGCCGAATTTCGAGCCCCAGATAATGCCGGCGACGAGCGCGACCAAACCTGCCACGCTCCAGACAATGACCCAGATGCGGTTGAGCGGGATACCGATGGATTGAGCGGCCTGGTGATCATCCGCGACAGCACGCAACGCGCGCCCCGTGCTGGTGTATTGAAAGAAAATGGCCAGCGCGGCAACAAGCAGGGCGGCGACTACCGCGGCGGTCAGGTCCTCCAGGTTGATCAGGACACCGCCTTCAAAGACCGATTCCAAAATAAAGGCAGGATCTTTCGGCATACCCACGTCGATGCTGTAGACCGAACTGCCAAAGGCGATCTGCCCCAGGCCGTCGAGGAAATAACTGATACCCAGCGTCGCCATGAGGAGCGTAGTGGCCTCCTGGTTGACGAGATGGCGCAGCACATAGCGTTCGACGACTACCGCCAGCACAAACATCAGCAAGGCACTGACGATGAACGCCAGAACGTTGGCCAACAGCAGATTCTCGAATCCCAGCCATCGCGGAATCCATTCCGAGAAACGAGCCATCGACAGCGCCGCGACCAATACCATCGCGCCCTGTGCAAAGTTGAATACGCCCGATGCTTTGAATATCAGCACAAAGCCCAAGCCGATCAGCGCATACAACATGCCGCTCATCAGGCCGCCGAACAAGGTTTCTAGAAAAAATCCCATGGTTCTGTTTCCGCCTTGGTGCTAGTGCGATACGCCCAGATAGGCTTGAATGACGGCTTCGTTGGAGCGGACCTCATCGGGTTTGCCATCGCCGATTTTCTTGCCGTAATCCAGAACCACAACGCGATCGGAAATGTCCATGACCACGCCCATATCGTGTTCAATCAGCACGATGGTGGTGCCAAACTCATCATTGACGTCCAAGATAAAGCGGCTCATGTCCTGCTTTTCTTCGATATTCATACCCGCCATGGGCTCGTCCAGCAATAACAGACGCGGCTCCATGGCCAGCGCGCGTCCCAGGTCCACGCGTTTCTGCAAGCCGTAGGGCAGACGACCCACGGGGGTTTTGCGATAGGCCTGGATTTCCAGGAAATCGATGATGTTTTCGACAAACTCGCGGTGCCGGATTTCCTCGCGTTCGGCGGGACCCCAGCGCAATGCCTGCGCCAGCAGCCCGCAGGTCATCCGCAGATTGCGCCCCGTCATGATGTTGTCCAGCACACTCATGCCTTTGAACAAGGCCAGATTCTGGAAGGTACGCGCGATGCCCATTTCGGCGGCACGGCGTGGGTTCATACGGGTGTAGCGCGTGCCCTCGAATTCGATGCCGCCTTGCTGGGGCGTGTAGACGCCGTTGATGACGTTGAGCATCGAGCTCTTGCCTGCGCCGTTGGGGCCGATGATGGCGCGGATTTCATGCTCGCGCACATTGAATGAAATATCGGTCAGCGCTTTCACCCCGCCGAATGACAGGGAAATATTCTGCAGGTCGAGCATGACCTTGCCGATACGCTGGTCGCGGTCTGTATGGCTCATGATTTAGGCGGCCCGGGCAGTAATGGCGGGAAAGGTCTTGACCGGACGGATCTTGATATCCGCCGCAATCTTGCCGATACGGCCGTCTTCGAATTTGACTTCGGTCTCGATGTATTGCGTGTCTGAGCCTGCGAACAAGGCATCGACCAGCACACCGTATTTCTGCGCAATGAAGGCGCGTCGTACTTTGCGGGTGCGTGTCAGCTCGTCGTCATCGGGATCGAGTTCTTTATGCAGAATGAGAAAACGCGAAATCTGCGAGGCGGCGAGCTTGGGGTCCAGCGCGAGATCGGCATTGATTTGTTCGATGCATTCTTCCACCAGCCGGTACACCTCGTCTTTGCCCGCCAGGTCGGTGTAACCCGCATAAGGCAGACCGCGTCGCTCGGCCCAGTTGCCTACGGCCTCGAGGTCGATATTCACAAAAGCGCAGACGTGATCCCGGTCGGCGCCAAAGGCCACGGCTTCTTTGATGTGAGGAAAGAACTTGAGCTTGTTTTCCAGGTACTTGGGCGCAAACAGGCTGCCGTCAGCGAGTTTGCCTACATCTTTGGCGCGATCGATGATCTTCAATTGGCCGTCGGTATCCAGATAGCCCGCGTCCCCGGTGTGGAACCACCCGTCGGCATCGCGTGCCTCTTCGGTGGCTTGAGGGTTGCGGTAATACTCTTTGAACAGGCCCGGGCTCTTGACGAGAATCTCGCCGTTATCGGCAACACGGATCTCCACGCCGCTGACGGGCGGGCCAACGGTATCGTCACGGACCTGGCCGTCGGGTTGCACGCAGACAAACACCGACGTTTCGGTCGAGCCATAAAGCTGTTTGAGGTTGATGCCGATGGACCGATAGAACACAAACAGATCAGGACCGATGGCTTCGCCGGCGGTATACGCCACACGCACGCGGCTCATCCCCAGCGCATTGCGCAACGGACCGTAGATCAAGATGTTGCCCAAGGTATAGCGCAGCCGATCCCACAGGCCAACCTGCTCGCCATCCAGAATACGCACACCCACCCGCCGGGCCAATTTCATGCAAGCCTGAAACACGCTGCGTTTAATGCGGCCCGCGTCTTCCATGCGGATCATCACGTGCGTGAGCAGGCCCTCCAGCACGCGAGGCGGCGCGAAATAATAGGTCGGCCCGATATCGCGCATGTCGATCGATACCGTTTCTGGAGACTCGGGATGGTTTACCGTAAAGCCGCTGACGAGCAGCTGCGTATACGAGAACATGTTCTGCCCGATCCAGGCGGGAGGCAGATAAGCCAGCACGTCTTCTTTATCGGTGAGCTTTTCCATTTCGGCAACGGCGCGGGCGCGATCGATCAACGCATGGTGCGTCAACACAACGCCTTTGGGCTTGCCTGTCGTGCCCGAGGTGTAAAACATGGCTGCGGCATCATGCGGCCGCACGGTGGCCACGGATGCTTCGAAAAACCCTGGATGCTGTTCTGCGTGTTTTTGGCCGGTCGCGATCAGTTGGTCATATGAACGCAACATAGGATCGGCGTAATGGCGCAGTCCTCGCGGATCGTCATAGATGACATGTGCCAGGTCGGGACACTGATCGCGCACCTCGAGCATCTTGTCGACTTGTTCTTGATCCTCGACCACGGCAACGGTGATGCTGGCGTCTTGCAGGACATAGACCATTTCCTGTGCGACGGCGTCTTGATAGAGCGGCACGGGAATGGCGCCTAAAGCCTGCGTGGCCATCATGGCGATATACAGGCGTGGCCGGTTCTCGCCAATGACGGCGACGTGCATCCCGGGTGTTATCCCTAATGCTGCCAAACCGTGCGCTGTCTGGCGCACGTCGCGCGCGACGTCGCTCCAGGTCAGGGTCTGCCAAATGCCCAGGTCTTTTTCGCGTATGGCGGGCCGCGACCCGCGTACGCTGGCATGCTGCAAGAGCAGGCCGGGAAAGGTGCTGGGTGCGGCCGACGTGTTGCCGTCGACGGCAGGCTGTGCATGCACCACGTTGTCTCCTCCGGTTTGGGGGCCACTGGTCCGATGCTCACACTGGCGGTATGAACATCGGGGTGGCACTTGACCAGTTCATTTTCGATGTACGGCAACAGTAAGGTATAAGCTTGCTTAGTCGCCAACTGTCATGATCACGACATTCCAAGAATATTTAGGGTATTCCCGATGCAATTAACCGATTCTCTGCATCTCGCAGCAGCCTGGTTCCGAGTCTTGACCGACGAGCAAAAATCGCGCGTCGAGCGGGATATCGTGGTGCAGCCTGTGCAAGCAGGAACGATCATAGAGCGCAAAGGAGAGCTTGCCCAGGCGTGGATCGGGGTGTTGGCGGGATTGATCAAAGTCTCGGTGGGCAACGCCGAGGGCAAAGTCGCCTCGTTGACCGGGGTGCCTGCCGGCGGCTGGATCGGCGAGGGCTCGCTGCTCAAGCGCGAAGTGCGCAAGTACGACGTGGTGGCGTTACGCGATTCGGTGGTGGCACGTATGCCGGCGGCGACGTTTGAGTGGTTGCTGGATACCAGTATCCCGTTCAATCGCTATTTGCTGCACCAATTGAACGAACGCGTGGCGCAGTTCATCGGCAAGGCGGAATATGACCGGTTGCTCGATCCCGACGCTCGGGTCGCGCGCTGCCTGGCGGAATTGTTCAACCCCTTGCTATATCCCGGGATGGGGATGCGATTGACCATCACTCAAGAGGAAGTCGGCTATCTGGCCCGTGTCTCGCGTCAACGCGCCAATCAGGCCCTGGGCAAACTCGAGGAAGCTGGTCTGCTGCGCGTGGAGTATGGCGCGGTGCGCGTGTTGGACCTGAACGGATTGAAACGCTATGGCGCCGACGCGGTGAGCGGGCAGCGCGACGAGTGAGTGCGGCGGGGCAACGCTACAGACCGATGGCGAGGCGGCCGGTGGCGTCAGCGTCACGTCAGCAACGACAGTCGCGTAATCGCGGGGGATGAAGCACCGCGCCGTCCGTCAGTTGGCAGGATGATTGCTCAGGCCAGGCCATTCCACGCCAGGCGCATTGCCAAACCAGCCATGATGACGGCGATCACGCCATCCAATATGCGCCACGCTTTAGGGTTGGCGAAATAGGGCGCAAACAGGCGCGATCCGACGCCCAGCACGATCAACCACAGGACGCTGGCCGTGACGGCGCCTGCGGCAAAGGCCAGCCGTGCATCGTTAAATCCGTGTGCCAATGAGCCGATCACCATGATGTCCAGCCAGAAATGCGGATTCAGCAAGGTGAAGCCCGCAGCCGCCAGCAGGGCTGCGGAACGCGAGGGGACGGCATGCTGCGCGGCAGTCAGGCCGCCTTGCGCCCGAATGGCGCGTTGGGCGGATTGAAAGGCATACCAAGCCAGAAAGGCAACGCCAAACCACAGGATGGCGTGCGTCAACCAGGGGAACCAATTCACCGCGGTCTGCAATCCCCACACGCTGGCAAATATGCAGATGCCGTCCAGTAGGGCGCAAATTGCCAGGATGCTGAGCAAATGCGCGCGCATCAATCCCTGCCGCAGAATAAAGGCGCTTTGCGCGCCGACGACGGCAAATAGTCCCAGTCCGGTGGCGGTGCCACTGGCCCAGGCGGTAAACAGGGCGGGGGAGGAGGCGAACGTAAACATCTTTGCGAGCTTCTACAAAACAGCGCCGCAGCAATTGCCGCGGCCAGGAGCGTATTTTGGCTTGCACAAGATATGAAATAAAGCTAATTTTGTTTAAGTTGATTAAGTTTTTCTAAACCAATAAGAATGGCAGCACTTGCCGGAGCAAGGACGGATGAAAATTGATCACGGCAATCTGCGCGCCCTGGCTGCTGTGGTGCGTGAAGGGAGTTTCGAGCGGGCGGCCGCCGCACTGAATGTGACGCCCTCGGCGGTGTCACAGCGCATCAAGTCGCTGGAGGCGCGCATGGGGCGTTTGCTGGTGCAGCGTACGGTGCCTGTCGTGGCTACGCCCGACGGGCAGGTGCTGGTGCAATTGGCCGATCAGACGGCCTTGCTGGAGCATGATGCACTGGATCGTCTGGGCCTGGAGGACGACGCCGTGACACAGGCCAGTCTGACGGTGGCTGTGAACCATGACAGCCTGGAAACCTGGTTTATGGATGCGGCGCGGCGCTTTGCGGCCCGCAGCCGCGCCACCCTGGATCTGCAATCTGAAGACCAGGATCACACGGCGGCGTTATTGCGCAATGGTTCGGTGTTGGGCGCCGTGACCGCGTTGGCGGATCCGGTGCAAGGGTGCCGTCTCCACGCGTTGGGCAGCATGCGTTATGTCGCGACGTGTACGCCCGCATTTCATGCGCAGTATTTTTCCGCAGGCGTGAACGCGCGGACCCTGGCGCTTGCGCCGGTATTGGTGTTCAACCGCAAAGATGCATTGCAGGCGCGCTTTGCGCGCAAAGTCATGGGCGATGAGCCGTGGCAGCCGCCTGTGTGGTGGCTGCCTTCATCCCGCGCTTTCGTACAGGCGACGCGCGACGGTCTGGGTTGGACGATGAACCCGTTGCCGTTGATTCAGGAAGAGCTCGACACAGGTGCTTTAGTCCCATTACGTGCCCGTGCTACCGAGGATGTCCCCTTGTATTGGCAGCACTGGCGGGTAAACTCACAAGCCATGGAGGCCTTGACCGATGCGGTCCTGGCCGCTGCCGCAGGCGGAGGTCTGGTCCGGCGGCGTTAACTCGTCAGCGCTTAGGCTGACTGTCACGGAGATGTTTTGCATGAAATTCCGTCAATGGGCGCTGGTCGCCCTCTTGGGGCTGTCTGCTGCCACGTCGGCCTGGGCGCACGATTACAAGGTCGGACAGATTGAGATCGATGATCCGTGGGTGCGCGCTTCGGCGCCTGGCCAAACCAATGGCGCGGGTTATCTGGACATTGATAACGACGCCAAGACGGCGGATCGTCTGGTGTCAGTGAGTTCGGATGCAGCCGAGCGAGTTGAATTGCATACCGTGCAAGCCGAAAAGGGTGTGGCTCGCATGCGTCATCTGCCCGAGGGCATCGAGGTGCCTGCCGAAGGTGAAGTCAAACTGGCACCTGGCGGCTATCACGTGATGTTCATGAATTTAAAACAGCCGTTTGTGGCAGGTGGCGAGGTCCCGGCTACGCTGAAGTTCGAGAAAGCGGGCGAGGTGGCGGTGAAGTTCGAGATCAAGCACATCGGGCATCAGCCGGATGCGGGCCATGCGCATACGGAACACATGAAGCATTGATCTCTCAGGGGTAGTGCCGAGCGCCAAAAATTGCGCTGCCGATTCGGACTTCGGTGGCGCCTTCTTCGATGGCGATTTCGAAATCGCCGCTCATCCCCATGGACAGCCTGTCGAGTTCGACGCCCTCGATGGCCGCGTCTTTCAGGCGGTCGCGCAGCTCGCGCAGCGCACGAAAACAGCTGCGTACGGCCTGCGTGTCGTCAGACTGCACTGCCAGGGTCATCAGTCCTTTTACATGTAATGCCGGGCATTCCCGCACGACGGTCCGCAGGAAATCTGCCGCGTCCTCGGGGGGAAGGCCATGTTTGCTGGGCTCAGTCGACGTTTTGATCTGAACCAGCACGTCGATTTCGCGGCCTTCGGTCTGTAGTCGGCGCTGTAGCGCGTGAGCCAGTTCCAGGCGGTCCAGGGATTGGACTTCCGAGGCGTCGCGCGCTGCGTCTTTGGCTTTGTTGGTCTGCAAGTGGCCGATCATGACCCATTGCATGGGCAGATCTGCCAGTGCGTCAATCTTCTGGCGGATTTCCTGCGTTTTGTTTTCGCCGAAACGCGTAAAACCCAGGGCTGCTGCCTCGCGGACGGCGTCAGGGCCGAAAGTCTTGCTGACTGGCAAGAGGGCGACGCTGCCGGCTGGCCGGCCCACGCGGACGCAAGCGGCGTCGATGCGGGCGCGCAGTTGGGCCACGCGGGTCGACATCGAGTCATCGGTACTCATAATGGATGAATGCTGGGTAAAAGCATCATGATAATCGCGCCGGTGTTTTTATTGGCCATGTCCAATGGGCGAGGACACACGCGTGTCCAGGGCAGATTGCGGTCTGCTTGCGTAGAGGCGCGTGCGTGAAGACAGCGTGCGCATCGGCAACGCATTCTCTGCTGGCTGTCTACTGCAGCCGTTGACCGCCCCCGGGGGCAGGCATAGAATTCTTCGTCATTTACTTATTTCGTTGGGCGCTGAGCAGTCTGGTGCGGCCCGGCGCCACGCTGACGCTCGATTCAGCGCTTACTTTTTACCGGCTTCGCCCTCCTCATGTCGCTCGCAGCACCCCGCTACGCTTTCGCCGCGCCGTTCGAAACACCTCCCGCTTCGCCCATTCGTTCCTTGATGCCGTATGCCATGAAACCGGGCAATATTTCCGTTGCGGGCGGCTATCCCGCGCAGGAATTGTTCGACGTGGATGGTCTGACTGCGGCCTCGAATCAGGTCGTGGCGCGTTTAGGGGCGTGCCTGCAGTATTCCAATATCGATGGGCAGGCCAGCTTGCGCACGGAGCTGGCGCGCCTGACGGCCGAGCGGGGCTTGGTTTGTGATCCAGACACCGAGCTGGCCGTCACCGGCGGGTCGCAGCAGGCATTGGCGCTGGTCAGCCGTGTCATGCTGCAGCCCGGCGATCATGCCATTATCGAGAGTCCCGCGTTTCCGAACTCCGTCCAGGCTTTGCGTTATACCGGCGCCACT
The DNA here is from genome assembly GCF_965139205.1 of Bordetella muralis. GTDB lineage: Bacteria > Pseudomonadota > Gammaproteobacteria > Burkholderiales > Burkholderiaceae_B > Bordetella_A > Bordetella_A muralis. The sequence goes on along the minus strand of NZ_CBCSIU010000020.1, from coordinate 46,242 downwards.
GTCCACACGGTGCCCTCTGGGCCAGATGGTGTCGACGTTGATGCGCTGGACGAGATGGCGGGCCGTATCAAGCCCAAAATAGTCTGTGTCGTCGCGTCGTTCTCGAACCCCTGCGGCGCTACGATCAGCCGGCAACGGCGTCTGCGTCTGCTCGAGCTAGCGGTCAAGCATCAGTTTCTGATCGTCGAGGACGATCCCTATGGCGAGCTGCGCTTTGCTGGCGAAATGGTCCCGCCGATTGCTGCGCTGGCCGAGGGCGAGGCCCGTCATTGGGCGGTCTATATCTCGACCATGTCCAAGACCATGGCACCTGCTTTGCGCATAGGCTGGATCGTCGCCCCGGCTGAAGTCCGCCGTCGCTGCGTCGGCGCCAAAGCTGCCGACGACATGGCATCATCGGCCTGGATTCAGGAAGTCGTCGCTCAATACTTGGCTGACGGCCGCTACGCACAGCATGTCCCTCGCATCCAGGCCGCCTACGGCGCCCGTTGCGACGCCATGGCGCAGTCCCTGAACCAGTCGCTCGCCGGCCGTATCGTATTCAACAAGCCCGAGGGCGGCATGTTTTTCTGGGCCAGGCTCAACGGCGACATAGACGCGACGCGCCTGTTGCCCTATGCCATTGAACAGGGCGTGGTCTACGTCCCGGGCAAGGTCTTCTATGCAGATCCCGCGCAGGCCGACCTTTACGCCATGCGCATGTCGTTTGCCACCATGAACGAAAGCCAGATCGCCGAAGGCATGACACGTCTGGGCCGTGCGCTGGATGCCTGCGAGGCAAATGCGCCTGTGTCGATTTCCTTGGCGGCGTAACGCCACTGGCGGTCGATTATCTTTCCGTATCGATCGCCGCCATGCATCGCCCAATCAGCTGCGACGCCGGATTCTGCAAACCCGGCTCACCGCTTGCGCCGATATAACAACGATATCTTGGCAAATGCGATTTGCAGTTCCTTCGTTCCGCCCTGAAACACCACCGGCCGCCCGCGTTGAGTAAAAACGACCAAGCGCTTGGAGAACAGCAACGGAACGAATTTGGCAAAGTGGATATCCTGCCAGGCCACCTCGCGCCGAGTTATCCACGTTTGATGCAGACCCGCCTCGTTGATCGTCGTGACGGATTTCTGCATGTGCCATGACACCAGCACCAGCCCCAAAAAACACAGTATGACGATCCCGGCGACAACCGAATTGACCTGTTCGGGTGGCATGCGTATCGCCGACATGGCGATCTGTACGCCAATGATCGCCAGAATCACCCAGGCCAGAATGCGTACCCAATCTGGCCAAGCCTGACCTGACAGCGGTAGGGGACCGATATCGCGTAGCAGCGCTTCGTGCTCGCTGGCGGACGGAGAGACATCGAGAAGATTCATGGCGCTGTAATTACGCGGCTCGTTTGGCTGCAATGGCATTGCCGGCACGGCTGCCACTTTTGCGGTTCAGATTGGCCGACATCCACTGGCCGATATCGACGACCGCATCGAAATCCACGCCGGTCTCAATATCCAGGCCGCGCAACATGTACAACACGTCCTCAGTGGCGACGTTGCCCGTGGCGCCTTTGGCATAAGGGCAGCCGCCCAGTCCGGCGACCGACGTGTGGTAAATGCTGATACCCGTCTCCAGTGCAGCCAGAATATTGGCCAGCGCTTGCCCATACGTGTCGTGGAAATGCCCCGAAATCCGGGCGGGATCGACAACCTGGGTGACGGCAGCCATCACCTCGCGCACGCGCTGTGGGGTGCCCACGCCTATCGTGTCGGCCACATCGATTTCATCGCAGCCCAGTGCCAGATAGCGCCGAGCGACATCGACGACGGACTCGATCGGCACTTCGCCTTGATAGGGGCAGCCCAGCGCGCAACTGATGCTGCCGCGCAGCCGCAGGCCCGCGGCACGTGCGGCTTCGGCAACGGGCTCAAAGCGTGCGATCGATTCGGCGATGGAGCAGTTGATGTTCTTTTGCGAAAACGCCTCACTGGCTGCGCCGAAAATGACGACTTCGTCGGCCTTGGCGGCCAATGCGCCTTCCAGGCCTTTCATGTTCGGCGTCAGGACGGAATAGATGACGCCCGGCTTGCGCTGGATTCGCGCCATGACCTCGGCAGCGTCGGCCATCTGAGGCACCCATTTGGGCGAAACGAATGACGTGGCCTCGACATTGGGAAACCCGGCAGCGGTCAAACGATCAACCAGCTCTACCTTGATATCCGTGCTGATCAGTTCTTTTTCGTTTTGCAGACCATCGCGAGGAGAAACCTCGACGATTTTGACGCGTGAAGGCAAGCTCATTTCTTTTCCTGGGAAGGGCTGCGTACCGTGGGACGCATACCTGCGATTGATGCTGATGACTAAACGTATAGTAATCCTATGCTGCCGAACCGGATGCACGAAGAGCGGGGCTGACCATCCGGGCCGGCTGCCTGAGGCGCTGCAACGTCTATCGAACTGTCGCCTGGCGCCGGAGGTGCTCGCCGGGCACTGTGCCCTTTATTTGAGGCGCTGAAACTGTCCGCCGTCCAGCCGCGCGATATGGCCGGCCAATTCCAGTTCGAGCAATTGCGTGGTCAGTGTGGGGATGTCGAGGCCGGTGCGAGCCTGCAAGGCGTCCAGATGCAGGGGATCGTAGCCGAGCGCTTGTAACAGCGGGGATGTGGGTATATCGACGTCGGCCACGGCCTCCTGAGCGTCGGCAGCGGTTGCCGGCGACGCTGCGGGGCGGGCTGGCGACGGCGATGTATCGGATGATTTTCCGCTGGTTCTGGTGCGTGTGGGAGTCCGTGTGCGGGACGTTGCGCGGGATGCGGCTGGCTGTTCGCCGCCGAGCTCATCGGTGATGTCCTGAGCCGTTTCCACGAGCTTCGCCCCTTGCCGGATCAGAGCATGGCAGCCGCGTGACAAGGGGGAATGGATCGAGCCGGGAATGGCGAACACTTCGCGGCCGCTTTCCCCCGCCAGGCGTGCCGTGATGAGCGAGCCGCTCTGGCGTGCGGCCTCGACGACCAGCACGCCGCGCGCCAAGCCTGCCACCAGGCGGTTGCGCAGGGGGAAATGGTGAGGCAGCGCGCCCATGCCCAGCGGCAATTCCGATACCAGGGCGCCATGCTCGGCAATGCGATGCGCCAGTTCGCGGTGCCCGGCGGGATAGACACGATCGATGCCGGTTCCCATGATGGCCACGGTGCCTGCGCCATCAGGCCCTGCCAGCAGCGCGCCTTCGTGCGCTGCCGCATCGATCCCCTGCGCCAGGCCGCTGACGACGCACCAGCCGTGGCTGGCCAGGTGCCGGGCAAAGGCCCTGGCGTTTTCGCATCCGCCGGGCGTGGCGCTGCGCGCACCTACCACTGCCAGCGCCGGTTGAGTCAGGCGTGCCGGATCGCCATTGACATACAGCACGACCGGCGGGTCGGCGATGGTGAGCAGGCTTTGCGGATAGACGGGATCCGCCAGTGTCAGGATGTGATGGTTCGGCTGCGCCGCCCATTCCAGCGTCCGGTCAATCTGGGCTTGAATCTCGGCTGGCGTGTCGGCCGCCAACTGGATCGCCAGTTGTTGTGGCACGTAACGGGCCAGGGCCGGTGCGCTCAGCGCATAGATTTGTTCGGGCAATCCCAGTGCCGAAAGCAGGGGATAGCGCATCGACGGCGTCAAGCCGGGTTCCAGTGACAGGCGTAGCCAGGCAGAGAGTTCGGTGGCGGAATGGGCGAGCGGCATGGTTCGTGAAAGGCCGTCAGTGGATGGCGGGGCCCTAGTGTCGCATGGGCCGAGCCAGTCCCTGGCGGCCCAAGGGACGAAAAAGACTCGGCAAAACCTGGGCGTCGAGTTTTTTCATAGTGCTATTAGTCGAAAACTATTAGAAATCATATGTCTAATGAATTATTATTAACGAATCGCTGACTAATCAGCCCAATTACCCCTGTTTGCCATGGCTTTACTTCCTATTCTTCATTACCCCGACCCGCGCCTGCACAAAAAGGCCAAGCCGGTTGCGGTGGTGGACGACCGCATCCGGAAGTTAGTACGTGATATGGCCGACACCATGTACGACGCGCCTGGTGTGGGGCTGGCGGCGACGCAGGTGGACGTGCACGAACGGGTCGTTGTCATCGACGTCTCCGAAGAAGGTAATCACCTGCGCGTGTTGATCAATCCCGAGATCACCTGGAAAAGCGACGAACGCCAGACCTACGAAGAAGGCTGTCTGTCCGTGCCCGGCATATATGACGAGGTCGAACGCGCTGCGCGTATCCGCTATCGGGCGCTGGATATCGATGGCAATGCCTACGAGGCCGAGGCCGATGGGCTGTTGGCGGTGTGTGTCCAGCACGAGCTGGACCATCTGGACGGCAAGGTGTTTGTGGAATACCTGTCCAACCTGAAACAGACCCGCATCAAGACCAAGCTGAAAAAAGCCGAGCGCGAAGCGCTGCGCGCCTGAAGCTCGTTCGAGACGGTTCTCACACTGGCGCGATGGCGGGCATTCCGGTTGCTTGCTGGGATTGTCTCGGGCTGCGTGATGAATATGCGATCATCGCAGCATTTGCTGACTCTTGTCCGACGCGCAATGGCGCGTTCTCCTGATCTCTTATGCGCCTGGTTTTTGCTGGAACTCCCGAATTTGCCCGCGTCGCGCTCGACGCTTTGTTGGCCGCCGGGCACGAAATCCCGCTGGTGCTGACGCAGCCGGACCGGCCCGCCGGCCGTGGGCTGAAGCTCACACCCAGTCCGGTCAAGCAGGCCGCGTTGACTGCGGGGATCCCTGTCGCGCAGCCGCGCAGCTTGCGTCTGGACGGCCGCTATCCTGACGAGGCGGCGCAAGCCCGCGCGCAACTGGAGCACGCCGCGCCCGAGGTCATGGTGGTGGCGGCCTATGGCTTGATTTTGCCGGCTTGGACGCTGCAGCTGCCCGCGCGCGGGTGCCTGAACATCCATGCCAGCTTGCTGCCGCGGTGGCGCGGCGCGGCGCCGATTCAACGCGCCATCGAGGCTGGCGATGCGGAAACGGGCATCACCATCATGCAGATGGACGAGGGCCTGGACACGGGCGACATGCTGCTCGAACGCCGCGTGCCGATCGGTGATACCGACAGCGCTGCACAATTGCATGACGCCTTGGCTGCCGCCGGTGGCGAGGCCATCGTGCAAGCGCTGCAATTGCTGCAAGCCGGAAGCTTGCAGGCGCAAGCGCAGCCGGCCGATGGCGTGACCTACGCTGCGAAGCTCGACAAGGCCGAGGCCGCGCTGGATTGCACGCAAGCTGCAGCGTTGTTGGCGCGGCGGGTTCGCGCGTTCAATCCTGTACCAGGTGCGACGGTACGGCTGCCGGGCCTGGAGGCGCCGGTCAAGGTATGGCGGGCAGAGGCATTGGATACGGTCGTCACCCATGCGCCAGGCACGCTATTGCAGGCCACGGAGGCAGGAATAGACATTGCGACGGGCGATGGTGTTCTGCGGTTGCTGGAGTTGCAGAAAGCCGGCGGAAAACGTCAGCCCGTGGATGTGTTTGTGCGGGGATGGCAGCCCGCAGCCTGAGCCGCTGCGAGCCTCGTGAGGTTTCCCTGAAGCCTAATACAGCGTGTTGCGCACCCGCTCTGGTAATTCCCGGTCATACGTCACGCCGTCAAATGTGCCTGCACTGATATCGGCCAGCATTCGCCCCACGCTGGGCAGGCTGCTGCGATCCACCTGCTTGGCAGGGTCCCAGAGCTGGGATCGCAAAATCGCGCGCGAACACTGAAAAAACACGGTCTCGACGTGTATGACCAAGACCGATCGAGGGGGCTTGTCGTTCATCGAGAAACGGGCCAGCAGCCCGGGGTCTGTGCTGATGCTGGCGCGGCCGTTGACTCTCAATGTCTCGCCCACTCCTGGAACGAGAAACAGCAAGGCGACGCGCGGATCGGCCAGGATATTGCGCAGGCTGTCGATGCGATTGTTGCCGCGTCGATCTGGAATCAACAGCGTCTTGTCGTCGGCCACCGTCACAAAGCCCGCGGGATCGCCGCGCGGCGAAGCGTCCAGCCCCGCGGGACCGGATGTCGCCAGGATCGCGAACGGCGCTGCCTCGATAAAGGCGCGGTAGTGCGGGTGCACGTGATCCACTTCCTTGATGAGCGAGGCGCCGGCCGGTTGGCCGTACAGCGTCTGCAGAGCGTCCAGATCGGTGATGCAGTAATCGTCGTTGAGGTCCATGATCACACTTGAGTCAGTTTGGCGGGTAGATCGGCGACGGTCAGAATGAGCTCGTCGGGGTGATGGTCGCGCAGCGCATCGACATGGTTATAGCCCCAGGCAACGCTTGCGACTCGCACGCCTGCTTTGCGGGCGGCATCGATGTCGCGCATCTCGTCCCCTATCAGGACGCAGCGTTGCGGTGCCACCTTGTGGCGCGCTACCAGTCTTTTGAGTTTGGCCGCTTTGCCGAACATGTCCGTGCCGCATTCGAAATCGTCGAACCACCGGTCCGCCTGCGGACCCAGCACACGTTGGACGTTGGCTTTGGAATTGGAGCTCAGCACCGTCATGCGCAAGCCGCTTGCGCGCAGGCGGGTCAGGGCGTCGGCCATGCCGTCGAATAGCTGCACAGTGGGCGCCACGTCGCGCATCATCTGGCGTACGTGTGCCATGATGGCAGGCAGTTTCCAGAGCGGTACACCGAGGAATTTCAGGATGTCGTGGGCATTGCGATATCGCAACTCGGCCCGTTCGGCGGCATTGGTCTTCCGAAAGCCATATTTGTCAGCGACCTCGTCCAGGATCGATTCGAACCAGGGCCAGGTGTTGGCCAGCGTGCCGTCGAAATCAAAGGCGGCGAGATCGTACTTCAAGCGGTGCCACCGGTGGGATCTACGATATGGTCGCGGCGGATCCAGTGCATGACCGGCGCCAGAGCCTCGATGGGCGGCGCAGCTTGCACCACGCGTTCCGGATCTGTCCAGGGATAGGGTAGCGCGGTGAGCCAGTTGAAAATCGCCGGGGCTGTGTCAGAGGGCAAGTTCAACATCGTTTCAATCGTGATCGTCAGGCGGCGGGCCACATGAGGCTCGGCCTGGAACTCCCAGTCATAACGGCCACAGCCCACGCGAACCTGGCCGGTTGCCTTTTCGGCCATGCCGACGAACCAGTCGCACGCATACGTATTCAGGATGGCACCTTCGCCAGGATGCGCCAGGTAAAAAGTGAATACGTTTTCGTAGGTCTGGCCAAATGTGCGTACGAGTGTCTCGGTGATGGCGTCCAGACCGTGCGACTCAGGCGGAAAGGCGATCGCCTGGGTACGCAGCGTCATTTTCAATACGGCATCGGCGGCAAAGGCCCGAGCCATGTAGACGGGGCGATTTTCGTCTTTGGCTTGCAGGTAATACCGCATCACAGATGCGGTATTGAGTGCAGGTGCATGGGCAGGAGACATGGCGAGTGCGTAGTGAGCAAAGCAGTCCGATCAATGCTCGCCCGGGTCTATCCATTTGGAGACCGTAGGCGGCGTGTAGGCGGCATAGCGATCCAGCAGGTCAGCAGGCTGGCTTTCGACGATCAGCATGGCGCGGTGTTCGGCTCGAATGAAGGACTCTTGCGCCGCGTGATCCAGAAAGCCGGCGAGTTGATTGTAGTAGCCGGCAATGTTCAGCAGGCCGCAGGGCTTTTGATGCATGCCCAGTTGGGCCCACGTCCAGGTTTCGAAGATCTCTTCCAGAGTGCCCGCGCCGCCGGGCAAGGCGATAAACCCGTCCGAGCGCTCGGCCATCATGGTCTTGCGCTCGTGCATCGACGCGACGACATGGAGCTCGGTCAAGTTGTTATGGCCGATTTCTTTACGCAGCAGGCCCTCGGGGATGATGCCGATGACGCGGCCGCCTTCGGCGAGTACGGCGTCGGCCACGGCGCCCATGATGCCCACGCTTGCGCCACCGTAGACCAGCCCGATATCGCGGCTGACCAATTCGTGTGCCAGGGCGCGTGCGCCCTCGACATAATCAGGGCGGCTACCCGCATTGGAACCACAGTAAACGCAGAGATTCTTGATGGTCATGGATTCGAAACAGATCTGAATAACAACGGTATGCCCCTAGTTTACGCAAATTGGGCGATCAGGCTCGGGCGAAGGGGGGGCTGGAAAGAAAAGCGTAGGGAAAGGATGGCGGCGAACACCAGGTGGGGGACGCCATTCTGCTGAGGTTTCACTGCGAAACATAGCGCGCAAGGCCTGTCTCTTTGTCTGAAATTCACCTCACTTCTGCGTTTTCGGCCGGCATATTTGGGGCTCAGGTATCCAATACAGGGTGTGCTGCACGAGGATGCAGCTAATTCCTTATCTGGAGGGCCGTTATGTTGGTTGCAAGTCTAAGCGAAACGATCAGGGCTAAGGTGTCTCAGATCGTCGAAAGGGGAAATAGCGGGGCCAATAAATATCAGAGCGACGATTCCACGGCACAAGAATGTTCCGTTGACACCGTGCTGCCTGTCCGTATGGGTCCAGGCCCTCATCCGCGCTATCGCATGATCTCGTACGACGACATGATGCTGGCCGACTGATTGACGATGCATTATCAGCGCACGCGTTTGCGTGCGCTTTTTTGATGTTTCAGAGAAAAGTACAGAAATGATTTCTCAGACCCCGCTCGATACCCACTTGGAAAGTCTGCTGGCCTTCATTGAAAAGGCTGGATTGGATATAGGCACAGTGGAGGATGAGCAGACACTTTCGACTTGCTATATCGAGGCATTAGAGGGGCTGCAAGGCAGAAAAACCAAGGGCAGATACCGGGCGGCAAACATCGTGCTCGACTATGACCAGGCGAGCGAATTCTGCCGACTGCTGTCCGACGACGATTTGACGATCCTGGACGACAAGAACCAAGCCCAGGTCATCAGCCAGGAACCAGATCCGCTTGTGGAAAAGAAAGCGATGCTGCTGCGTTCTGCTATCGAGTGTCTGGGCGTTCTGTCCTCTGAGCACAAATGCCTGTTCGATTTCCTGATCACCGATATATTTTTGATGCCCTCCAAGGACGCCAGCGGCGGAAGCACGTCCTCTGCCATCGGCGTGATATGGGCAAATCCCAAGATTACCCATCGGGTGCCTGACGTGGTGGAGTTTATCGTGCACGAACTGACGCATCATGCGATGTTCATCGACGAACATCGGTATGGACACTACGATCACCGCGCACTGATGAACCCCGATAGCTGGGCGCAGTCGGCTATCTTGAAAGTCCCGCGCCCTCTGGACAAAGTGATTCATAGCATTGTGGTCGCTACCGAGATCGTGATGTTTCGCGAAAAATTCATCGGCCACCCCGCAGCGCCGCTCATGCATCCTCCGACGCCGAAAATCCTGGCGCAACTGGTGGCTTCAGTCGATTCTGTGGAGGAGGTCATCGGCCGGCATGAGCATGCAGGCATTGCGTCAGTGTCCTCTCGCACGAAAGCGCTCTTGTCCGGTGTTCGAGACATTGTGGAGTCCGACGCCCTTTGCAAGTATCGAACACGATAAAGATTTAACGATGAGCCTCTCGTCTACGCGAGCTTCCACATGGATTTTTCATGATCGGGCAGCCTTCCTCACGCTTGTGCTGGTTGTGGTGCATCAGTCTCTCATCGCGTCGTCTGCGTATTTTTTGACGCAAACGATCACTGGCTACCAACAGGGCACGGAGATCGGTGTATATCTGGTCTTGTATTTTCTTTCGATGATTCTTCCGTTCATTCCCGGTGCGCTTTCGTTTGTCATGGCAGAGCGCTGGACAAATGCTGTGCATCGGAGATTCACTCTGGCCATGGCGTCGGCCGTCTACGGCAAGCTCAATGAGTACCGGTCGACGGAAAACAAGGCGGCATTCGAGTCGGCCATCTCGAGAAACTCATTCGACGTGATCTCATCGTATATCTTGCTGTCGCATGATTTTCTCAGCCTCGCACTCAACAGCATCCTGAGTCTAGCTGTCATCGGTTTTATCCTGCCATCCGAGATCGTGCTGGGTTATTTCGTCAGTCTGACGCTCAGTGTGGGAATGGTCTATGTGTTGTCCAAGGCCGTGCAAAAGCTGTCTGTCGACACAGAGCGGCGGCATGCGGATTACGGCAATACCTTGGGCAGAGCCTGGGACAATGCGGTGGTCGGAAACGCCTACAACTATCGTCTATGGCTGGACGAGTTCAAGGCCGACGGGGCCAGCTATTATTCAAGCGCGTTGCGGCTCACAGCCTGCAAACAAGCTGGCAATGTCGGGATTGCCTTCGCGTCTCTGATTCCGACGGCCTATCTGGTGTATCACCTGCTGGTGCTGGAACAGATCGAGGCCGCAGTCGTGGCGGCGATCATCGTGAATTTGACGCGGATCTTTCACATTCTCAATGCACTGAGTGCGCTGATTTACGAGATTGTCGAGTGGGCGTCTGCGTCCGCCCGCCTGCGGTATCTTTTTGCTTTTCTGACGCAGGCGTCCGTCGTCGATATCCCGCAATCGCCTTCGGGGAATGTGAGCGTCAATGGCGAACTGATCACTGACTATCTGGCAGTGCAGGAGACATTGCGTCATCGTACGTGCGGCAGAGTGACGATACGGGGTGAAAATGGCTCCGGCAAGTCCACGCTCTTGCTGTCGATCAAGCAGGCTTTCCCACATAAAGCCCATTTGCTGCCCGCGGGAAACAATCAACTCTGTTGGCGTCTCGGGCACGGCGCGATGTCGACGGGGCAACGGGCTCGCGCGATCATCGACGAACTGCTGAAGCAAGGTTCGGACATTCAGTACCTCTTGCTGGATGAATGGGATGCGAACCTGGATCAGGACAACCGCAGTTGTATCGACGAATTATTAGAGCGCCTCAGTCACGACAAGGTCGTGATCGAGGTGAGGCATTAGGTTCAGAATTGGCGTCGCCGTGGGCGGGCCTGGCGCCCGCCCAATAACGAAGGTGTTAACCCGTAACGCCGGTCCCGGGTCGCGTGGGCTCAGACAAGATCGCCATGCAGATCGTATTCGTCCGCCTCGGTCACGCGTACGCGCACTAGATCGCCCGGGCGCAGCTTGCGCTCGGCGTTGACGTAGACGTTGCCATCAATCTCCGGAGCATCGGCGCTGGAACGGCCGATGGCGCCATCGGCTGCAATTTCGTCGATCAACACGTCGATCTCGCGTCCGACGCGGGTTTGCAGACGGGCGGCCGAAATCGCCTGTTGATGCGCCATGAAACGATCCCAGCGCTCTTGCTTGACCTCGTCGGGGACGGGGTTGGCCAGGTCGTTGGCGGGAGCGCCGTTGACCGGCGAATACTGGAAACAGCCGACGCGATCCAACTGGGCCTCGCTCATCCAGTCCAGCAGGTACTGGAAGTCTTCTTCGGTTTCGCCCGGGAATCCCACGATGAAGGTCGAGCGTAACGTCAGATCGGGGCATTCTTCGCGCCAGCGTTTGATACGCGCCAAGGTTTTGTCCTCGAACGCCGGGCGTTTCATGGCCTTGAGTACACGCGGGCTGGCGTGTTGGAACGGGATATCCAGATAGGGCAGGATTTTGCCCTGCGCCATCAGCGGGATGACTTCGTCTACGTGTGGATAGGGGTACACATAGTGCAGGCGCGTCCAGACGCCGAGTTCGGACAAGGCCGTACAGAGCTCGGTCATGCGTGTTTTCACGGGCCGGCCATTCCAGAAGCCGCTGCGATATTTGATATCCACGCCGTAGGCGCTGGTGTCTTGCGAGATGACCAGCAGCTCTTTTACGCCGGCTTTGACCAGGCGCTCTGCCTCGTTCAACACGTCGCCCACGGGCCGGCTGACCAGATCGCCACGCATGGACGGAATGATGCAGAAGCTGCACCGGTGATTACAGCCCTCGGAGATCTTCAGATAGGCGTAATGGCGCGGGGTGAGTTTGATGCCCTGCGGCGGCACCAGGTCGACGTAGGGATCGTGATCGGTCTTGGGTGGCGCAGCCTGATGCACGGCGCGCACGACTTCTTCGTATTGTTGCGGTCCAGTCACGGCCAGCACGCTGGGGTGTACGTCGCGAATGACGGATTCCTCGACGCCCATACAGCCCGTGACGATGACTTTGCCGTTTTCGGCAATGGCTTCGCCGATGGCCTCCAGCGACTCGGCCTTGGCGCTGTCGATGAAACCACAGGTGTTGACCACGACGACGTCGGCGTTGTTGTATTCGGGTGAGACCTGATAACCCTCTGTGCGCAACTGCGTCAGGATGCGCTCAGAGTCGACCAGGGCTTTTGGACACCCTAAAGAGACCATCGCTATGCTGGGTGCCCGCTTGGTTTCCATGTTGGAATTCCGATTTGTGAATATAAACCCTATAGTTTACAACGGCTTAAGGCTTTTCGGCTGGGGTCGGACAAGCAGATTTCTGATGCCTGGCTTCGATAATCACGCGTTCTGTGCTGAGCGTGTCCAACAGTTGATCGATGAGTTTCCGATTGTCGTCGTCCAGGTTCGCGTCCCATTCGTCGAGCAATAGATAGCGGATGTCCGGACCCTGGTGCAGGATCTCGTCGATGATGGCACGGGCCCGTTGTCCTGCTGATAGGTTGCGGTGCTTGAATCGCCAGCAGAGTTGATTGTCGCCAGCGGGCAGCAAATGGGCCTGTTGCGCAAAAGCTTGTTTGATCGACAGGAGCAGGGCGGATTTGCCGGCGCCATTTTCGCCGCGCAGGGTCATTCTGCCGAAACGATGGCGACGCAGCGTCTCTCGCACTGTCTGATAGTCGCTGACCGGCTCGCCGTTGAGTGTGATCGTGCCCGCAGGGGCCCGAGGCAATGGCGCGGTGGTGGCGGGTAATAGAAAGGCCCAGAGATAGCGCAGCCGGGCAGATGCGCTGGCCCATTCGAACAGCTCGCGTATCAACGTGCCCAAGGAATTGAGGATCAGGAATATCCGCGTCAGGTTGACGATGATCGTCGCGATGATGGCGGCCTCTATCTGTTCGATCACGAGCAGGTGATACACGAGATAGGCGGTTGGAATAAGAGAAGCTGACGCGATGGCGATATTGCCGAGCTGTTTGTACGTGGTGAGCCGCTGGGAGGATGTGTAGTAGCAAGCCCCCTGGGCGTGGAACTCGGCCTTCCACAGATCATAGTTGTACGCGTTGCCGAGCACTGCGTTGTCCCAGGCCTTATGCAAGGTATCGCCGTAACTTGCGTATCGCCGTCCGGTATCCATGGATAAATTTCGCGTTCCTTTGGCAAGGAAGCAAACGATTGCCGTGCTGAGCGCCAGACTGATACCGTAGCCCAGTGCGATTTCGGACGGCAGGATCATGCCAATCACCGCGATGCTCAGGACACTATTCAGTATCAGGCTGAGAAGATCGTGCGACAACATGGCATACGACGAGATCAAGTCGAAGGCGTCCTTGGAGATCGTGGACTCGAATGCCGACTGACGTTCAATCGATCGGTATTCGTTCAGTCTGCCATAGACCGCTGAGGTCATGGCCAGTGTGAATTTCCGGTGTATGGCGTTGATCCAGCGCTGCATCGCCATGAACGACAGATACCCGGGAATGAATGGCACGATGATCGAGAGCAAATACAGCGCGAGATATTCTCTGAGCGCTTGGTCTTCTTGATAGTGGATGATGGTTTGCGTCAGAAAATACGCAGACGAGGCGATGAGAGATTGATGTAACACCACCAGTACGATAGTGAGCATGGCCGCAGGGTCGGCAACAATCCAGGTCAAGGGCCGTGCTGACAAGCGTGTCATGGGTCGGCCCTCATGCCGTGTGCCGGTGCTTGTCGTCGCCGGCGAATGCCACGATCTCGTCATTGGCCGCGCCACCCGGGCTCAGGTATTGCATTGAGAGTCTTCCGTATAACAAAGTTCGCCGTATCGTCACTGCAGTGAATCCGTATTGAAAGTGAGAAAGCACGGCGAACTTTTAACCGGCTCGATATGAGCGGCCTTTCGGACTAAAGGACGTCGGTTGGCGCCGGATGGCTGGTATCTCTCCTGTCTCGTCCGACAATTTGCGTGGTTTAATCTGTCCCCGAATAGCCCTATCCCTGATGCGCTTGCCTGTCAGCGGCTACCATAGCGGGATTGCACAATCATTGATGGTTCACATGGTTTCCCCTGCTTCCCTGGATGTTCTCGAATCGCAACCCGCCCGGTCGCCGTTGTCGGTCGTGTTGTTGGCCGCGGCAGGCGCGGTGTGCGCCGTCATGGAGGGGCGCTCGCTGACCGAGGCACTGGCTGCTGTGCCATCGCCGTTGCGCCCGGCAGCGCAGGCGGTGTCTTTCCATGCCATGCGCCAATTGGGCTGGGCCAGCGCGATCAGCAGCGGTCTGGTGCAACGGTCTCCTGGCACGCAGTTTGATGCGTTGTTGAATGTGTCGTTGTCCTTGTTGAAGGTGGCGTCTTCAGATGCGGGAGAGGTCCAGGCGCTACCCGGCATGCCTGTGTACGCCGCACATACCGTGGTGAATCAGGCCGTGACCGCGGCGGCCGGCCAGCGCAGTCTGGCGGCCTATAAGGGGTTGCTCAACGCGTGCTTGCGGCGTTTTCTGCGTGAGCGCGACGCCATCGAGGCGGCAGTGGGCGATTTGCCCGAGGCGCGCTGGAATCACCCGCGTTGGTGGGTGGAGCGGCTGCGGCAGTCGTATCCAGACCAGTGGCAAACCATTCTGGCTGCGGCGAATGTTCCGGCGCCTTTGACGGTGCGCGTCAATACGCGGCGTGCCAGCCGCGATCAGGTGCGGGACGCGTTCCTGGCAGCTGGCGTCTCGTCCGAGCCGGTCGGGCCGGCCGGCCTGGTGCTGGCCGAAGCCCGGCCTGTGACCCAATTGCCCGGGTTTGCCGAGGGTTGGTGGTCGGTGCAGGATGCCGCCGCGCAGCAAGCCGCTGTGCTGCTGGCCGTGCGCGCCGGCGAACGCGTGCTGGATGCCTGCGCGGCGCCTGGCGGCAAGACGGCACATTTATTGGAAAACGCCGACGTCGAGCTGCTGGCGTTGGATTCCGATGCGGCACGCCTGGCGCGCGTGGAGCAGAACCTGGATCGACTGGGTTTGCGTTCGGACCGGGTGGCCCTGGCCGCAGGCGATGCGGCAGATCTGGATGCCTGGTGGGACGGTCGGCCGTTTGATGCCGTGCTGGCCGATGTGCCTTGCACGGCCTCGGGGATCGTACGCCGCCATCCCGATATCCGCTGGCTGCGTCGCGCCCCGGACGTGGCGCGCACGGCGGCATTACAGGCGCGCATCGTGGATGCACTGTGGCGCACGGTGGCCCCCGGCGGGCGGCTGCTCTATGTCACCTGTTCGATTTTTCCTGAGGAAGGCGAGCGTCAGGCGCAGGCTTTTGCCCAGCGTCACGCCGACGCGCAGCGCCAGGATGCGCCAGGGCAATTGCTGCCTGTTGCGGTCGGCGCAACACCTCAGGCTCAACACGACGGTTTTTTCTATGCACTGTTTGCCAAGCAGTCTTGAATCGCCAAGAATAGCCGTAGGATGCGATCAGGTTACGAATGTCGATGATTTCTCGCTTATGTTATGCGTTCTTGCTGTTATTTCTGATGGCACCGTTGGGTGTCGGGCAGACGCACGCCAGTGAGCCCAAGGTGGCTCGCATCGAGCCTGCTGTCCGTGACGGAAAGCTGGAAATCGATGCCGAAATCGATGTCCAGTTGAATGATCAATTGCGCGACGCTGCCGAGCGCGGACTGCCGCTATATTTCACGGCCGATATTGTGATCAGCCGGGATCGCTGGTGGTGGTTTGACGATACGGTGGTCGATACCAGCAGGACTTGGCGCGTGATCTATAACGCCCTGACGCGTCAATGGCGTGTCGGAACGGATTCGCTGAGCTGGCCGGTGTCTTCGCTGGACGAGGCCATGGATATGGTGCGCCACATTCGCCACTGGGTCTTGATCGATGTCTCGGAGCTCGATTACGAGGTGTCGTATCAAGGGCAGTTGCGGCTGCGGCTGGACACCTCGCAGTTGACGCGTCCGTTCCAGGTCAATGCGCTCAATAGCAGTTCCTGGAGCCTGGGAACGCCTTGGACTGGTTTTTCGTTTGAATTAGCCAAGCCTCGGGATCCGTCATGAGAATGCTGCTGCGCATCGCGCTGATCATTGGGGCTATCAGCGGGCTGGCATTGTTGGGTTTGCTCGCCTGGTCGACCGGTAACGCGTCGCGGTTTGCCCGCTACTACGATATCTTGCTGGTGCTGAACGGCGTCTTCGCCCTGGCCTTGTTTGTCTGGGTGGTGGCGCTGACGACGCGGCTGGTGCGCCAGATCCGCCGCCGCCAGTTCGGTGCGCGGCTGACGGCGCGCTTTGCCTTGGCCTTTGCGCTGATCGGGGTTGTGCCAGGCGCGTTGATCTATATCGTATCGGTGCAGTTCATGTCCAGGTCTATTGAGTCCTGGTTCAATGTCCGTGTCGATAGCGCACTGGAGTCCGGCCTGAATCTGGGGCGCGCTGCGCTGGATTCGTCCCTGGCCGACCTGGATGCGAAGGCGCGTTCCATGGCGTCCGAGTTGAACAACACGCCTGATCGCGATATTCCGCTGGCGCTGACGCGCTTGCGCGAGTCCAGCGGGGTGCAGGATGTGATGGTATTTACCGGGGGCGGCCGGCTGGTGGCGTTTTCCACCGATCAGTACGGTCAATTGCTGCCGGAAATACCGCCTGCCTCTGTGTTGAACCAGTTGCGGCTGGGGCGAGGGTATTCCGCCGCAGAGGCCGATGATGCCAGCTTGGCGGGCGGCAAAGACAGCCTGACATTGCGCGTGGTCATCCCGCTGACGACGCCTCAGCGTTTCGACACCTTGATGTCGCCGCCTTCCGAGCCGCGCTGGTTGCAACTGCTGCAACCCGTGCCCGAACAGATTGCGGATAACGCCAACCGGGTGCAGCAAGGATTTCGCGATTATCAGGAGCTCGCGCTATCGCGGCTGGGGCTGCGCAAGCTCTATGGCATTACGTTGACCTTGGCGTTGTTGCTGGCCGTGTTCGCCGCGATCGCCGTGGCCTTGTCGCTGTCCAAGCGGCTCGTGCGGCCGCTGCTGCGCCTGGCTGCCGGGACTCAGGCGGTGGGGGTGGGCGATTATCGTCCTTTGCCAGAGCCTCCAGAGCGCGACGAGGTAGGGCAATTGACGCGTTCTTTCAATGCGATGACTCGTCAGCTGGACGAGGCGCGCCATATGGTCGAGAGCAATCGCCGTCAACTGGAGCGTTCAAACGTCTATCTGGAAAGCGTGTTGTCGAACCTGTCGTCGGGTGTGCTGGTATTTGACGAGGGTTTTCGCGTGACGACCGTGAATCAGGGGGCGCAATCCATTTTGCAGGCCGATTTACGTTCGGTCATTGGGCGGCCCCTGGAAACGGTCGACGGTATGCTGGAGTTCATCCAGATCGTACGCCAGGCCTTTGCCCAGCACGCTGCCGTGGGGTCCGAGCGTCTGCATTGGCAGCAACAGTTCGAGATTTCCCTGGCGCCGTCGCCCGATTCCACCGAGTCCGCGCAAATGTTGACCTTGTTGGCGCGAGGCACGCATCTGCGAGTGGATGGGCGCGGCAATGGCTATCTGGTGGTGTTTGACGACATTACCGAAGTGATCTCGGCCAACCGTACGGTGGCGTGGGGCGAAGTCGCCCGCCGTTTGGCACACGAAATCAAAAATCCGCTGACCCCGATCCAGCTGTCGGCCGAGCGCCTGGCCATGAAACTCGCCGATCGCCTGGAACCGGCGGATCGCCAGATGCTCGAGCGATCGACAAATACCATTGTGAATCAGGTGGGCTCGCTCAAGCAGATGGTGGATGATTTCCGCGAATATGCCCGCACACCTCCCGCCGTGATGCAAACTATCGACTTCAATGCCTTGGTGGCAGATGTGCTGGCGTTGTATGGTTGGGAACCGGGAGAGAAACACCTGACCCCTGGGCGCGCATTGGCGCCGGCGTTGAATCTGGATGTCTCTCTGGAGCCTGGCCTGCCGCATATCGAGGGGGATCCGACTCAACTGCGCCAAGTCATTCATAATTTGTTGTCCAATGCGCGGGATGCGATTGCAGAACAGGGGGCTGAAGGACGTGTGCAAGTGACGACGCAACTGATGGGAGAACCTAATGGCGCCACGCCGTCTGCGGTGCGCTTTACGGTCGCTGATACCGGCCAGGGGTTTTCGCATAAAGTCATGCAGCGGGCTTTTGAACCGTATGTCACCACCAAGGCCCACGGGACTGGGTTAGGATTGGCAATTGTGCGCAAGATCGTGGAAGAGCATGGTGGGAAGATCGATCTGGGCAACCGCAAGGAAGGGGGCGCGCGGATTTCGATATTATTGACCCGACTAGCCTCCAAGGCCGCGGCTATGGACGCGGCTGCGCAAGAACAGGATAATGCGGCTACGCAATAGGTGGAAGGTTTATGGCCAGAATTCTGGTGGTTGACGACGAAGTTGGCATTCGTGAACTTTTGTCCGAGATTCTTTACGACGAAGGGCACACGGTCGAATTAGCCGAAAACGCGGCGCAAGCGCGTGCTGCACGGCTGCGTATGCGCCCGGATTTGGTGCTGTTGGACATCTGGATGCCGGATACTGATGGCGTGAGCCTGCTCAAAGAGTGGGGCTCGCAAGGGCTGTTGGATATGCCCGTCATCATGATGAGCGGCCATGCCACGATCGACACCGCCGTCGAGGCAACGCGTATCGGCGCGATGGATTTTCTCGAAAAGCCCATCACGCTGCAACGTTTGCTCAAAACGATCGCAGCGGGCTTGGCGCGCGGGCGCACGTCGCACCCGTCCGCCGTGACGACGCCGTTGGGCGCGGTGGCGCCGGCAGTGCCGCTCGAGGACGAGCTGGACCCGCCCGCGGCGCTGACGTCGGTGGCCAGTCTGCCTCCCTTGGCCGAGGCGCCCCCCGCCTCCAGTGGCAAACTGGGCAGCATTGCACTGGATCAGCCATTGCGCGAAGCGCGCGATGAGTTCGAGCGCATTTATTTTGAATATCATCTGGTTCGTGAAAATCACAGCATGACGCGTGTGTCCGAACGTACCGGGCTCGAGCGCACACACTTGTATCGCAAGCTCAAGCAATTGGGCATCGAGTCGGCACGTAAACGCGGCACATGAAGATCCTCATCATGGGGGCAGGCCGCGTCGGGACCAGCGTGGCCGAAAATCTGGTGTCCGAGCAGAACGACATCACGGTGATCGACACCAATGTCGATCAACTGCGCTATCTGCAGGATCGCTTCGACCTGCGCGTGGTGCATGGCGATGGGACACAGGTGGCCGTGCTGGAGGCCGCGGGTGCTGCGGATGCCGATCTGTTTGTGGCCTGTTCCGCTTCCGACGCAGCAAATATGGTGGGCTGCAAGATCACACGGCAGTTGTTCAATGTGCCGCGCCGCATTGCCCGTATCCGCATGCCGGATTTCGAAGATCAGCCCGAGCTCATGGGTGATGAGGGCTTCTGTATCGACGCGCTGATCAGCCCCGAGCGCAGTGTCACTGCGTATTTGCATAGCTTGATCGAGTTTCCCGAGGCTCTGCAGGTCGTCGAGTTCGCGGACGGGCGCATCAGCGTCGTGACGGTGCGTGTCGGGCACGGCAGCCCGATGGCGCATCATCCGATTGCGCAGCTACGCGATGTATGGCCGGATGTTGCGGCGCGTGTGGTGGATGTGGTGCGTGATGGCCGGCCCCTGCAGGCCGACCGCGGGACCGTCATCGCGCCGGGCGACGAGGTGGTGCTGGTAGTGGATTCCCGGCATGCCCGCCGTGCTGTGCGGCAATTGCGCGAGGCGGAAAAGTCGGTGCGCCGCGTCATGATCGCAGGCGGAGGCAATATCGGTCTGCGGCTGGCGCGCCAGTTGGCCGAGGAAAATTACAGCGTGCGCATCATCGAGCGCAATGAAAAACGCTGTGAATACCTGGTTGCCGAGTTGCCCAGCAGTGTCCTGGTGCTGCATGGCAGCGGTACCGACGAGGAACTGCTCGAGCAGGAGAACATCGGTGATATGGATACCTGGCTGGCGCTGACCAGTGACGACGAAGACAACATCATGTCGTCGCTGCTCGCCAAGCGCCTGGGCGCGCGCAAGGTGATCGCGCTGATCAACCGTCCGGCCTACGGCGAACTGATGCAAGGCAGCCATATCGATATTGCGGTATCTCCTGCGCAAGCCACCATGAGCGAGCTGCTGCGACACGTCCGCCGCGGCGATATCGTGGTCGCGCACCGGCTGCGTCAGGGGGTGGCCGAGGCGATTGAGGTTGTCGCCCATGGTGACCGCAGCAGTTCCAAGGTCGTCGGGCGCGCCGTGGGAAGTATCCGTTTGCCCAAGGGAGCCAGCATAGGCGCCCTGGCACGTGGGGACGAGATTTTGATGCCGGACGACGATACGGTCATCGAGACGGACGACCATGTCATTGTCTTTGTGCCGTCGCGCCAGATGATGCCGCGTGTTGAAAAACTGTTCCAGGTTTCGGCGTCTTTCTTCTGATTTCGGATATCGTCACCCATGCGCCATACGGCCGTTCACATTAGCGTTTGCGATTGCCTATGAAGCGCTTGCTGGCTACCTTTTATGTCGCTGGCCTGACCATGGGCGTCTTTGCGCTGACCATGTTGCTGCCGTTGCTCGTGGCATATGTGGGCGACGACGCCGGGTTCACGGCGTTTCTGGATGGGTTTTTGCTGGCGTTCGGGGGCGGAGCCGCCGTTTGGCTTGTCACACGGCGCGGGCGTAGCGAGTTGAATGCTCGCGATGGGTTTTTGCTGGTATCGGTGGTGTGGGTCAGCCTGCCGCTGCTGGCGTCGATCCCGTTCTTGATCTATTTCGACCGGGCAGGGATACCGCTATCGTTTACCGACGCGTATTTCGAGGCCATGTCGGGCTTGACCACCACCGGGGCGACGGTGCTGACGGGGCTGGACCATCTGCCGGCCTCGATCAATCTCTGGCGCGCTACCCTGGTCTGGATTGGCGGATTGGGCATCCTGGTGCTGGCCGTGGCGATCTTGCCGCTGCTCGGGGTCGGCGGGCATCAGGTGGTGCGGGCCGAAACACCAGGGCCCATGAAAGACGAGCGCTTGACGCCCCGTATCGCCAGTACGGCAAAAGCGCTCTACGCGGTCTATTTCGGGTTGTCCATTTTGTGCCTGGTGGCCTATCGCGGCGTCGGGTTGTCGTGGTTCGAAGCCTGGTGCCACACGGCCACCACGATGGGGCTGGGGGGATTTTCGACCAAAGACGCGGGCTTTGCTTATTTCGACTCGGTGCCGCTGGAGATCGTGTCGATGATTTTCATGACCTTGGCCGGGATCAATTTCGCGACTCATTTCAACGCCTTGCGACAGGGCAGTTTGCGCGCCTATCGTACCTGTCCGCAAACGGTGCCGTATCTGGTCATCATGCTGGGCGCCGGACTGGTGATTTCCGCGTATTTGTATTTCCGCGGGGTCTACCATGATCCATTGCAGGCCTTGCGCTATGGCATGTTCCACACCATTTCGGTGGCTACCACCACAGGTTATGCCACGGTCGACTATGCCGTGTGGCCCCTGGTTGCGCCGCTGACGATGCTGCTGTTGTCGGGGTTTGTGACTTGTGCCGGCTCGACGGGCGGGGGGATCAAGATGATTCGTGCTGTATTGCTGACCAAGCAGGCACGCAATGAATTGGTGGTCATGCTGCATCCTCATGCGGTCAGTCCGATTCGTATGGGCGGACGCTTGGTGAGTCAGCGCGTGATGGCGTCGGTGCTGGCTTTCATGATGGTCTATGGCTTGTCGATCGGGGTGTTTACCAGTCTGCTGCTGGTGTCGGGCCTGGAGCCCATCACGGCCTTTTCCGCGGTGCTTGCCACGATCAACAACACTGGCCCGGGTTTGGGCCCGGTGGGACCCATGGGCAATTTCGCAATCCTGACCGACTTTCAGACCTGGGTCTGCACGTTTGCGATGTTGATCGGCCGCCTGGAGCTGTTGACCGTGGTGGTGCTGTTTACCCCAATGTTCTGGCGCAAATAATCGTTGCGTCTATCTCGCCTGGCTTGTCACAATCTGGTCAGGTATCACCCGCACAATATCAGGACTAACCCGAATTAGGGTTATCCCGAGCCTGTTCGACAGCCCCATTTTTAGCGACCTTTCGGGATGCATCACGCTGACAGCCGCGCCATTCCTAGTCTGTGAGCATTTACTCACTTTACTGTCACAGACAAAAACGCATTGATTCTTGAAGTTGCGCGTAAATGTCACGATTTTGATTCTTCTTGGCACAAAGTTGCGGCTATCATGAAGCCATAAGACACCGTCTAGTGCCCCCCGGGAGGTCGCCGGGCTTCAAGGCCGAATGGTGCGTCCCTACCAACATACATAAAGGAGTCGGAGATGGAACAGATCCCGTTCGTCTCGTCCGCCCCAAACACGCTCGGCATTGAGTTGGAGTTGCAACTGATCAATCCACGTAGTTTTGATCTGGCTGCAGCGGCTGACGAGTTGTTGGTTCAGATGGCCAATCATCCTATTGCGGACCGGGTCAAACCCGAAATCACCCGCTCGATGATTGAGTTGAATTCTTCGGTGCATGAACACCCCATGGGCCTGTTGGCCGAGATGCGCGAAATGCGCGACGTCCTTTGCGAGGCAGCCGATGCCGTGGGTGTTTCGGTAGCAGGTGGGGGAGCTCATCCCTTTATGCGCTGGCAAGAGCGCGCTATCTCTGATTCGCCACGGTTTCAGTATCTGGCGGAAATGTATGGGTACCTGGCCCGCCAATTCACGGTCTTTGGCCAGCATATTCATCTGGGCGTGCCCTCTGGCGATGCGGCGGTGCGGATGGTGCACAGTCTGTCGCCCTATATTCCGCATTTCATCGCGCTGTCGGCCTCCTCGCCCTATTACGAAGGGGTGGATACGCTGTTTTCGTGCTGCCGCCTCAATGCGGTCAACAGCTTCCCGCTGGCCGGTCATTTACCGGCGGAAGTCATGGACTGGTATCAATTCGAGGCGCACATGGCGCAGCTGCGTCAGAGCGGCCTGGCCGAGAGCATCAAGGATCTGTACTGGGATATCCGGCCCAAGCCGGAGTTCGGTACCGTCGAAATCCGCGTGTGCGATACGCCGCTGACGGTCGAACGCGCTTGCCAGCTGGCGGCTTTTGCTCAAGCGCTGGCGGTATTGGTCTCGCGCGAACCGCAGCCGGCCTCTACGGCCTGGCTGGCCTATCGCAGCAACCATTTCCAAGCCTGCCGTTTTGGCCTGCAGGGCAGTTATGTGACGCCGGACGGACAGCGGCTGCGCTTGATTGACCACTTGCGCGCGTTATTCCACCGTCTGATGCCTATTGCGGACGAGTTGGGGACGCGCGACATGCTGGCCATGCTGCAAGAGGAAGCGGTCCGCAACGGCAATGACGCGCGCTGGCTGCGCGGGCAGTTCCACCGCGTGCGCGATTTGCCGGCCGTGGTCGAGTCGATGACTCGGGTGTGGCGCGGCGAGCGTGATACGGCTGTGGTGGCCGAGGCGACCCCTCGACGCCGCATCCGTGCCACGTCAGAGCCCATGCACGGCGGCGTTCAGGCGCTGGCGACTCCTGAGGCCGGGCGGACCTCCGGCTGGGGTTCGGATCGCCTGCATTGAGTGAGCCGGCAGAGCTGTTCCGGAACTGAGCCATTCAGCAGCGGGGCTGTGTAAGCCCTGCTGCGGCGAAAGTCCGACGATGAGGGGCCATCCGAGATGCCCCCGGGTGTGCGTCAGCTGCCCGCGCGGCGGCCGCCGATGGCGCTGATCGACAGGTGGGTTTCGCCCGGCGCACTGCGGCGCGCGGCTGCGCGCCAGGCGTGGCCATAGGACACTTCAATCGTCAAAGGGATGACGCCTTCGGCGTTGCGCTGGGTTTCCAATGCCGCGCGCAGGCGAGCCAGCCAATCGCGTCCCACCAGCCCTTTGCGGCGGCCGTTCGCAGGGTTGCCGCCCAGCGCGCGCACGTCTTGCAGCAGGCGTTCGGGGGTGCGATAAGTGAGCGTCAGGGTTTCCTGATCCATCACGGGGTCGGAAAAACCGTTCTCGACCAATAGGTCTCCGAAGTCATGCATGTCCACAAACGAGGGCGTTGCGGTGCGCAGGCCGGCATCGTCCAGCGCTTGACGCAGCTCGCGCAGGGTCGCAGGGCCGAGACAGGAAAACATCGCCAGTCCGCCCACCTTCAGTATGCGGCGCCACTCGGCGAGCACGGCATGCGGCGCCGGGTGCCAATGCATGGCCAGATTGGACCAGACTAAATCCAGTGATTCCGGTGGCAGGCCTGTGTCGGCGAGATCGGCGCACAGGAAACGCGGGCCGTTCTGGCCACGGCCGATCAGTTTCCCGAGCCAATGGCCCACGCCTGCTGCGGCATAGCGCTCACGCGCATGGGCGAGCAGCGTTTCGCTGATGTCCAGGCCCTGGTAGGCGGCATCGGGATAACGTTCCCGCAGCAGAGGCACATTGTCCCCGGCCCCGCAGCCGGCATCGAGCAGGGCCTCGGGTTGCAGGCGAATGTATTGCAGGCGGCCCAGCATGCGGCGGGCGACTTCGCCATAGAGAAATTGTGCGTCGGCCAAGTCGCCGCGGCGTGAAAACTGTCGTGCGACGTGCACGGGGTCCAGCGGCAAGGTCGGAGGGGTGGCAGGTGTGGGGTGTGACATGAATGTCGCGCTGCTGCGTGGCAGCGCAGGAAAAGCATGGTGTGATAGCAGCCCTTGCGACTTGCATGAGCCCGAATGCTATCCATTATGGCCGATTCGCATTTTCTCTTCCGCCTGAGGGGTGTTACCCGGCAGATGTTGTCGCAGGTGGCGACGAATTGTCCTCTATGTGAGGGTCGGGCGGCTGGGGGCGGGCTATGTGCCGGTTGTCGCGATGATATTACGCACACGATGCGAATGGGGGGATACCGATGCACGCGCTGTGCGCAGCGCATGATGTTCGGCGGGCAGGCCTGCCAGGGCTGCACCGATATGCGCCCGGTTTTTACGCAAGCCATCGCTGCGTTCGATTATGAGCCGCCGTTCGACAGCTTGATCGGCCGTTACAAGGCGGAGCATCGGTTCGGGCTGAGTACGGCCCTGGCGCAACTGCTGGCCCAGGCTGTGGCACGCGCCGGCGGGATAGCCCGGACTGGGCCGGGATCGGCGCTTTGCCTTGCAGAGCAGGGGCAGGGAAGCGGGTCGTACGCATTAAAGGCGAATACGGTCTTGATCCCGATTCCCTCCAGCGGCGCCTCACTGCGTCGGCGAGGCTTCAATCCCGCCGCCGAGTTGGCCGCGAGCTTGGGGGCTTGTCTGCAATTACCTGTTCGGCGCGGGGTCTTGCGCCGTCTGCGCGAGGGCCCGCGTCAGGCATTCAGCGGCCGTCTGGCGCGCCAGCGAGGGGCTCAAGGGTTATTCGCCTGCATCGCGCCTGTTCAGGGCTTGTCTATCGGGCTGGTCGATGACGTGATGACGACGGGCAGTACGGTCAATGCTGCGGCACATGCGCTGCTCCACGCCGGGGCCGCGGACGTCGCGGTGCTGGTGGCGGCACGCACGCCGGTGCGGGATCGCCATGCCTAGTGCGTTGTGGCGGCTGGTTTTCCGCAATTTTCGCAGCGTAGACGAGCTCCCTGGCAAAATAGCGTCTTCGCGTGCCGCGTGTGCTGGTGCGCCAGGATGATATTCATGTTTCACGTCGTACTCGTTTGCCCTGAGATTCCCCCCAATACCGGTAACGTCATTCGGTTGTGCGCCAATACCGGGGCGCAACTGCACTTGGTGCGGCCGCTGGGATTTGAGCTGGACGACACGCGCCTGCGGCGCGCGGGGCTGGATTATCACGAGTGGCAGCCTGTGCAGGTCCATGACACGCTGGCGCAGGCGCTGGCCGCCACGGGTGCGCAGCCCGATCACTGCTATGCCATGACCACGCGCGCAACGCATAACGTGTCAGAGGTGGCATTCGTGCCGGGCGATGTCTTTGTGTTTGGCCGCGAGACGGCTGGGCTGTCTGCCGAGCACATGGCCATGTTTGCGTCGTCGCAACAGATCCGTTTGCCTATGCGCGAGGGGCAGCGTAGTCTGAACCTGTCCAACGCGGTGGCGATTACGGTGTACGAGGCATGGCGGCAGAACGGCTACGCAGGCGGATCGTAGCCTCAGCGCGATGTCGTACGTGGTCCGGGATCGCGCCATGTGGGGATGGTCGGCGGCACGATGGGGTCACCATGTGCCGGGTGTGCCATTATCGTAGTGCTTCGCCTTCGTGACTGGCCCTTCAATCCAGCGATAATCCCAGCCGCTTGATCACCGCATTCCAGCGCGTTTGATCTTTTTGAATGCGATCGGTCAACTCGGCCGGCGTGGAAGGGGCAGGCGTGAAATATTGCTGCGTCAGTTGTTTACGCACCGCGTCGCTGTTGATGATCTGCGCCAACTCCTTGTTCAGGCGTTCCACAATCGGAGCCGGCGTGCCGGCGGGGGCGAAGATGGCGTTCCACGAGATGGCTTCAAAGCCCGGATAGCCCTGTTTGTCCATGGTGGGAACACCTGCCAGGGACTCACTGGGCTGCAGGCTGGTGATGGCCAGGGCTTTGACTTTGCCGCTTTGGACTTGCGGCATCGCGATGGCAGGCACCATGAATCCAGCCTGGACATCACCGGCGATGATGGCACTGATGATCTGCGGAAAGCCCGAATAGGGAATGTGCACGAGGTCGATGTTTGCCTCGCTTTTGAACATTTCCATGGCCAGATGCGCAGAGCTGCCGGGGCCGACGGAACCGTAGTTCAACGCGCCCTTGCGCTCGCGCGCCAGTTTGACGAAATCCGCGACATTCGCGACGGGTAATGTTCCCGGGACCGTCAGCACATTGGGGCTGGTGGCGACCAGTGTGATGGGCTGCAGGTCTTTGAGCGGGTCGTAGCCGAGGGTTTTCTTGTACAGCTCGGGGGCGGTGACCATCGGGCCGTTGATGGTGTAGACCAAGGTATAGCCATCGGGCGTGGCCTTGGCGACCATGCGGGTACCGATGTTGCCGCCCGCGCCGGGTTTATTGTCGATGACGACGGGCTGGCCCAGTGCCTGTGACAGCGGCTCGGAAATGGTCCGCGCCAGCAGGTCCGGCGATGAGCCCGGCGGAAAGGGCACCACCATGTGGATGGGCCGCTCAGGCCAATCGGCCATGGCAGTTGTGGGGAGCAGGGCGGCAGTCAGTAGCAGGGGCAGGCAGCGCAGCAGAGCGCCTGCGCGAAATGGGCGGGCAAATGACATGGTGAACTCGATGGCTTGTCTCGATGTTGATATGGTTTTGTGGGGCGTATTGTGAGGGATATGTTGGCGCGGCGGTAGGGGGATCAGGGGGCCTGGAGTGCACGAGGATCAGATCGGCGCTGACGTCAAAAATTTATGTGTGTCAGGACGGTCGATGCATGTTGACGCTGTGCTGACCATGCATCGAATCACGCCTGAGCTAAATTTCCAGTCGCGCCTCGCGTGCCAGGAGCGCGGATACCGCGGTCACCGGGGCGACGCCCTCGAACAGTACGGCGCAGACCGCCTCGGTAATGGGCAATTCCACACCCAGTGTGCGAGCGCGTTGCAGCGCTGCGCGCGCGCAGCGTACGCCCTCTGCGGTGATGCCGCTGGCCAGAATATCGGTCAATTTACGCCCGGCGCCGATTTCCAGGCCGACACGGCGGTTGCGCGATAGCTCGCCGGTGGCGGTCAGGACCAGGTCTCCCAGGCCGGTCAGGCCGGCAAAGGTTTCGGCCTGAGCGCCCAGCGCGACACCAAAACGGCTCATTTCCGCCAGCCCGCGCGTGATCAGCGCCGCGCGGGCATTGGTGCCCAGGGCCAGGCCATCGGAAATACCGCAGGCCACCGCGATCACATTTTTCAAGGCGCCGCCGACCTCCACACCTGCAACGTCGGTGCTGGCGTAGACGCGTACGGCGCCGCCATGCAGGGCGGTGGTCGTGGCGGTGCGCACACTCTCGTGTTCGCTGGCGATGGTGAGGGCAACTGGCAGACCTTGCGCGACCTCGCGCGCGAACGAGGGGCCGGACAGGACGCCGCCGGGGATGCTCGTATCGCTCAAGGCTTCGGCCACGATCTCATGCGGCAGGCGAGCCGTGTCGGCTTCGAAGCCTTTACAAGTCCAGACCACGGGGGTGTGCGCCAAGCCCAATGCGGGCAAGCGGGTTGCCAAGTCACGGCAAATCGCATCCAGGCCCGCGACAGGCACGCCCAGAATGATCAAGGTCTGCGACGGCGCAGCGGACAAAGGCGCGAGGGCCTCTGTCAGATCACTGGTGATGCCCAGGGTGTTGGGCAGCGCGACGTCTGGCAGATAGCGTGTGTTCTCGTGGGATTTTGCCATCGCATCGGCCTGCGCGGCATCTCGTGCCCACAGCATCGTGCGATGGCGGCGGCTGGCCGCAGCAGCCAGCGCCGTGCCCCAGCTGCCCGCGCCGAGAACGGCAATGTTCAAAGGAGCGGGCGCTTGGGTCATACGTGCGAACGCAGTCGATTACTGGCGAGTCGCGCCGGGCGGCAGGATGATGCCCGAGTCTGCGCCGTTGGTGTTGCCTTCCTGTTGCTGGGCCAACTCAGCCAGGCGTTGCTCGTACAGCGCCTGGAAATTGACTTCGGCCAGATGCAGTGCCGGCAGCGAAGTGCGGGTGATGGCATCGGCAATGTTGGCGCGCAGATACGGATACAGCATGGTGGGGCAAACGATGCCCAACAGCGGGTCCATCTGTTCGGCAGGAATATTGGCCAATTCGAAAATGCCGGCTTGCGTGCCTTCGACCAGGTACAAGACCTTGTCATTGACGCGGGTCGTCACGGTGGCCGTCACGGTGGATTCGAAAATCGATTCGGCCAGGCGCTGGCCGCCGACGTTGATGCTGACTTCGACCTGCGGCTGCTCTTGTTCCAGGAACACGTGAGGCGCATTGGGCATTTCCAGCGACAGGTCTTTCAGGTAGACGCGTTGCAGATTGAACGCAGGCGATTCGCCGCCTGCCTGCTGGTTGTTTTGATCCTGTTCAGCCATGAGAATTTCCGGGTTGTAGGTGGGCAAAAATAAAAAGCGGGCGGCGCGGCGGACCGTCAGCCGTTGAGCAGTGGCAACAAGCCGCCTGAGCGGTCCAGCGCGATCAGGTCGTCGCAGCCGCCAACGTGTTTGTCGCCGATAAAGATCTGCGGCACGGTGCGACGGCCTGTGCGTTCAATCATGACGTCGCGCTGGGCCGGATCTTGATCAATGCGGATGATGTCCAGATCGGTGACGCCACGCTCGGTCAAAAGCGCCTTGGCGCGCGCGCAATAGGGACAATAATCCTTTGAGTACATGACAACTTTATTCATGCCGGGGCTCCAGATCAGGGTTTCTGAGTGACGGGCAGGCCGGCCGAGGACCAGGCACGCATGCCGCCTTCGAGCACGGACACTTCGGCAAAACCCTGTGTGCGCAGGCGGGCGGCGATGCGATTTGAGTCGCGGCCGGTCTCGCAAACCAGCAACAGCGGCTTGTTTTTAGGCAGGGCGCTGGCTTTTTGCTCGACTTCGGCGGCCGGCAAGCTACGTGCCTGGGCGATGTGGCCCGCGCGGAATTGCTCGGTCGGCCGAACATCCACCCAGACGCCTTGGCGCTGGTTGATCAATTGAATGGCTTCGGCGGTGCTGAGGCCATTGCCGCCTCGGCCCTTGCGCAGCGCCGGGACGGCGAGCATGATGCCCGACACCAGCACCACGGCGACGATGAAGATGTTTTCTTTAGCTACCAAGAATTGCAGAAGATCCACAGAGGTTCCTGAAAGGGGGACAAGCTTGCACAATACGCATCGCTCGTCTGGACACGGCGGCCTGATTCGGACCCGCATCATACTGGGTTAACTGCGGTCAGGTCGAAATGCCTGCCGCTTACGGTAAGAAACCCAGAGTTGCCGGGAAAAACCAGGAGCAAAATCGCTCAATTATAAAATGAGCGCATTCGTCAACTTCAAGCCAGCCCTCGGGCGGCCCAAAACCATGTACAAACTCGTTCTGATGCGTCACGGCGAAAGCCAATGGAATCTGGAAAACCGCTTCACGGGATGGACCGATGTCGATCTGACCGACACCGGCCGCGAACAGGCCCGCAAGGCAGGTGAGCTGCTCAAAAAAGAGGGCTACGAATTTGATCTGGCCTACACCTCGGTGCTCAAGCGCGCGATCCGCACGCTCTGGATCGCACTGGACGCCATGGATGCGATGTACACCCCCGTGGGAATCAGCTGGCGCCTGAACGAACGCCACTACGGTAACCTGCAAGGCTTGAACAAGGCCGAAACCGCCGCCAAATACGGCGATGAGCAAGTCTTGATCTGGCGCCGTGCCTACGCGATCGCCCCCGAGCCCCTGGCGCTGGACGACAAGCGTCATCCTCGTTTTGACGGTCGGTATGCCAAAATCCCGGCTGATCAGTTGCCCGCGACCGAATGCCTGCAAGACACCGTCGCCCGCGTGTTGCCGTTCTGGAATGATTCCATCGCACCGGCGATCCGCGCCGGCCGCCGAGTGCTGGTGGCGGCCCACGGCAACAGCCTGCGTGCCTTGATCAAGCACCTGGATAATATTTCTGATGACGACATCGTGAGCCTGAATATTCCTACTGGTCAGCCCCTCGTTTACGAGTTGGATGCAGACCTGCGCCCGATCCGCCATTATTATCTGGGCGATGCAGCGGAAATCGAAGCCGCGATGGCCGCGGTTGCCGCCCAAGGCAAGGCGAAAAAGGACTGATTCATGCGGTTTGTGGCAGGTTTGCTGTTGACGGTGGCTGTGGCGGCGACGCCATGGCCCGGTGTTGCGGCGTCGTCGGACCTGGCAGACCGCCAGTCCGATGCCGAGCGGCAGCAAGCCGAGCTGCGTGAGCGTATCGATACCCTGCAGAAATCGCTCGAGGATCGAGAAGCCGCACGCAGCGAAGCCGCCGACGCGCTAAAAGCGTCAGAATCGGCGATTTCGCGCATCAACCGCCGGTTGCGCGATCTGGCTGCTGACAATGACCGGGCCGAGGCCGACTTGGCTGGTCTTGAAAAACAGATCGCTGCGCAACAGCAAGCGTTGCAGCGCAAACGTACCGAATTGGGCGATCAATTACGCACCCAGTACACCAGCGGCCTATCTCCGTGGACCGCGTTACTGTCGGGCGATGATCCGCAGCAACTAGGCCGCAATCTGAGTTATTTGGGCTATGTTTCGCGCGACCGGGCGGAAACGGTACAGGCACTGCGGCGTGATCTGGATCGTTTGGCCGAACTGCAGGGACAGGCAGACGCGCGTCGTGCAGAGATTCAACGCACGGTCGCTGAAACCTCTGAGCAAAAGGCTGAGTTGGTCAAACAGCAGTCCGAGCGTGCAACGTTGTTGGCCCAATTGGAAGGGCAGATCGCTGCGCAACGCGCTGAGGCACGCAAATTGGGGCGTGATGACAGCCGCCTGTCGATGCTGATCGTCGATCTGGAAAAAGCCATCGCCGAGCAGGCCGAGGCCGCGCGTCGCGCCGAAGAGGCCCGGCAGCGCGCCGAGGCCGTCCGCCGTGCGCAAGAGGCGCGTCTGGCCGAGGAGGCACGAGTCAAAGCCGAGGCCGCTCGCGCCAAGGCCGAGGCCGAACGCCAGGCCGCCATGGCTCGCGCCGCCGAGGCGGCAAAAGCCGAGCAAGCGGCCAAAACAGAGCAGGTCCGGGCTGCCGCTCAAGCCAAGCGCGATGAAGCGGCGCGTGATGCGGCGCGAGCACGTGAACAGGTCGAGGCCGCTCGCGAACGCGAGCGTGCTGCCAGCGAGCGTCAACGCGGCGCGGTGGCACTGGGCGATTGGGATGCGTTGAGCCCGGCGACCCAAGGTGATGTGAGAGTGAGTCAGCCACAACCGGCCCCGCGAGCAGAGCCTCCGGCACGCGCGGCTGCTCCGGCGTCACCGCCCTCGAATCGTCAGACGGACGACGAAGCCGACGGCGATGAGGCGTCTACGCAACAAACTGCGCGCCGCGCCGCGCCGCCGCCTAGTACGGCAAATGGTCTGCGCCACGGATTGACGGCGCCTGTCCGTGGTACGGTACAGGGTCGTTTCGGGGTGGATCGTCCCGATGGCGGCGTGTGGCGGGGCATCGTGCTGCGTACGGCTGCAGGCACCCCGGTCAAGGTCGTCGCCCCCGGCACGGTCGTTTACGCGAGTTGGCTGCGGGGTTTCGGCAACTTGATCATTGTTGATCATGGCAAGCAATATATGACGGTATATGCCTACAACCAGAGTTTGCTCAAGCAGGTTGGGGACACCGTAGCGGCCGGCGAGGCCATCGCTACGGTAGGCTCCACCGGCGGGCAGGTGGAATCGGGCCTATACTTTGAGATTCGATATCGAGGCACCCCGGTGGATCCGGCCCAGTGGTTGGCCTTATAACCTCCGGCTCAAAATCAGGAAGTGTGCATGGGCACTCGCAAGTTTCGCGGTTTAGGTTTGATGGCTACTGGTGTGGTGGCGGGCGTTCTGCTCAGCGTAGGTGTGACAGCACTGGCGCAGCGAGGCAGTCCTCTGCCGCTGGACGAGCTTCGGCAGCTCAGCAATGTGTTTGCCGCCATCAAAAACAACTACGTCGAGGCGGTCGACGACAAGACGCTGATTGATAACGCCATCTCGGGCATGGTGTCCAATCTGGACCCCCATTCCGCCTATCTGGATGCGGACGCATTTAAAGAAATGCAGAGCACCACGCAAGGCGAGTTTGGTGGTCTCGGCATCGAAGTCGGCGCAGAAGACGGTTTCGTCAAAGTCATCTCGCCCATCGAAGACACCCCAGCCGCGCGGGCTGGCGTGATGGCTGGCGATCTGATCATCAAGATCGACGATACGCCCACCAAAGGCATGACCTTGAATGACGCCGTCAAGCTCATGCGCGGTGCGCCGAAAACGCCTATCACGCTGACTTTGGTGCGGGCTGATAATCCGCAGCCTATTGTTGTGAAGATCATTCGCGACATCATCAAGGTGCGCAGCGTGCGCAGCAAGATGCTCGACGGTGGCGTGGGTTATATCCGTATCGCGCAATTCCAGGAAAAAACCGGCGCCGATCTCGCGCGTCACCTGAAAGACATGGGCGCAAAAGGCGCGCCCAAGGGCCTGGTGCTGGATCTGCGTAACGATCCGGGCGGACTGCTGACCAGTGCGATTGGTGTAGCGGCCGCGTTCCTGCCGCCCGATGTGCTCGTGGTATCCACCGACGGCCGTACGCCGGATTCCAAGCATAAATATCTGGCGACGCCCGCGGAGTATGCGCGTGGCGAGGGCAACTATCTGTCGGATCTGCCCGGCTGGGTCAAGACTGTGCCGATGGTCGTGCTGGTGAACGTCGGTTCGGCCTCGGCGTCGGAAATCGTGGCGGGCGCGCTGCAAGACTACAAGCGCGCCAAGGTGCTGGGCAACCGTACGTTCGGCAAGGGCTCGGTGCAGATCATTCTGCCGCTCAGCCAGGACACGGGCGTCAAGCTTACGACCTCTCGTTATTTCACGCCCAAAGGGCGCTCCATCCAGGCAACCGGCATCGAGCCTGATTATGTCGTGGCCGATACCGCGGATGGCGACTTGTTCCGCCTGCCGCGCGAGGCCGATCTGCAGCGGCATTTGTCGAATAACCAGAGCGACGAAATCAAATCTCTGCCGGGCGCGGACGAGTCTACGCCGGTCGGCAAGGTATTCGAGTTCGGCGGCAAAGACGACTTCCAACTGCAGCAGGCGCAAAATGTATTGGCAGGCAAGCCCGTACAAAAAGGCTCGGCCCGCGCACAGGCACAGGCCAACGCCAAACCTGCCGTCAATGGCGACACAGAGCGCCTGACGATCACGCCGTCTGGAGTGCAACCCGCCAAGAACAAATGAACGACCAGCAGTTATTGCGTTACGCCCGGCATATCTTGCTAGATGAGCTGGGCATCGAGGGCCAGGAAAAATTCCTGGCGGCTCGAGTGCTGGTGGTGGGCGCGGGCGGGCTCGGCTCTCCCGCGGCCTTGTATTTGACGACGGCGGGGGTAGGCGACATCACCCTGGCGGATGACGATATCGTCGAGCTGAGCAATCTGCAGCGCCAGATTCTGCACGGCGAGGCGAGCGTCGGGCGGCCTAAAGCCGAATCGGGCCGCGATACGCTGGCGGCCTTCAATCCCGAGACGCATGTGACCGCGCGCGTTGAGCGCCTGGACGGCCTGGCTCTGGATGAGGCCGTCGCGGCTGTGGATCTGGTGCTGGACTGCACCGACAACTTCAGTACACGGCACGCGATCAATCGTGCCTGTGTGCATCATCGCAAACCGCTGGTGTCCGGGGCGGCAATCCGTTTCGATGGCCAGGTCAGCGTGTACGATCTGCGTCGCGATGATGCGCCGTGCTATCACTGCCTGTTTCCCGAGGCCGATGACGTCGAGGCCGTGAATTGTGCGACGACTGGGGTTTTCGCCCCGCTCGTGGGCATCATAGGCGCCATGCAGGCGGCGGAGGCCCTCAAGCTATTGGCTGGCATCGGCGAGAGCCTGTCGGGCCGATTGCTGTGGTTGGACGTGCGTACCATGCAATGGCGCAGCGTCAACGTGCACCGTGATCCTGAATGCGCGGTCTGCGGGCACCGCGACGCTAATGTTCAGAACGCGGCTTGAGCGGTCCCTAGATACGGTTTTCCTGGCGGCTCCTTGTAGTCATTCTCGGTGTCGGGCTGAATGGCTTAAAAGTTTTCATATAACCTGATAAATAATCTACAATGGTCACATGCTGACCAAATCCACCACTCTCACTGAGCAGGTCGCCGGCCAACTGTCGGCCGACATTGCCGCAGGCGTTTACCCCGTAGGGGCCAAGTTGCCCACGGGCAAGGCGCTCGCGCAGCTGTACGGGGTCAGTGCTGCGGTGATTCGCGAGGCGACCGAGCGGCTGCGCGCTCAGGGGCTGGTCGAAAGCCGCCAGGGTGCGGGCTGTACGGTGATATCGCGCACAGTCAGCCGGGGCTTTCAAGTGCCTGGCCGTTCATCGCTCCGCCGCGACGAGCTGGCCAGCGTCTACGAACTGCGTATGGAGCTCGAGGGCGGCGCTGCGGCCTTGGCCGCGATGCGTCGCACGGATGCCGATCTGGCGGAGATGGCCCGTTGTCTAGAACATCTGCAAAGCCATCTGCATCATCCCGAACAGGCTGTCGAGCAAGACATCGCTTTTCACGCGGCGATTGCGGTGGCCACGCATAACGCTTATTACCAGCAACTGCTGCAGTATCTGAATCTGCAAGTGCGCGAGGCGGTACGCATGGCACGCGACAATACATTGCAGCATCAATCTGAACGTATTGTCGACGTGCACCAAGAGCACGTCGACGTATACGAGGCTATTGCGGCCCGCGACGCCGTCGCTGCCCGGCAGACTGCCGTGCGGCATTTGCAGCGCGCCGCCGCGCGTTTGCAGTTGGACTTTTCGGCTGTTGATGGCGCGTTGGTGCCGGCTGCAATGACGCCTGCCGACCTGGGCGCGCGCATTACGAAAACCGTGCGGACAACCTAGCTCATTTTTCGATTCTTCGATTTCTGCATCTTCTGCCTGAACACTTATGACTACTTCCGATTTTGCGCAGCGCCTGGTTCAAGCCCTGGGCCCCGATACGGTATTGACCGCAGCCGATGACATCGCACCGTGGCTGTCAGATTGGCGTGGCCTTTATAACGGGCAGGCCCAGGCCGTCGTACGTCCACGTACCACTGAAGAGGTCGCGCGATGCCTCGCGTTATGCCAACAGGCCGGCGTACCTGTTGTGCCGCGCGGTGGCAATACCGGTCTGTGCGGAGGTGCGACGCCGGACCAGGCGCCCGCCAATGTGGTGCTCTCGCTGGATCGCATGAATGCCGTGCGTTCGATCGATACGATCGCCAATACGATGGTGGCTGAGGCGGGATGCATTCTGGGTAATCTGCGCCGTGCTGCCGAGGATGTGAACCGCATGCTGCCTCTCAGCTTGGCCGCAGAGGATTCTTGCCAGATCGGCGGAAACGTCTCGACCAACGCAGGTGGCGTCAACGTCGTACGCTATGGCATGACGCGTGAGCTGGTCTTGGGTATCGAGGCGGTGTTGCCGACAGGCGAGATCTTTCATGGCCTGCGTACGCTGCGTAAGGACAATACGGGTTATGACCTCAAGCAATTGTTGATCGGCGCTGAGGGCACGCTCGGTGTGATCACCGCTGTGGCATTACGCTTGTTTCCTCGCAATAGTGTGCGTTCCGTGGTGCTGGCGGCAGTGCAATCTCCTGAACAGGCCCTGCAATTGGCTGAGCTGGTCAACGAGCAATGTGGCCCGCGTCTGCAGGCCTACGAGTTTTTCACGGGTGATTGTGTTGACTTGGTGTTGACGCATGCTCAAGGCGTGCAAGAGCCTTTTGCACAGCGTTATCCCGGCTATGTGTTGATGGAGTTGGCTGACACGGCCGATGAGGAGGCACTGAATGCGCTGTTGGAAAACGTGATGGGCGCTGCGTTGGAACGCGAGTTATGTCTGGATGCTGCTGTCTCGACCTCGTTGGCGCAATTGCAGGCGCTGTGGAAATTACGCGAAGAAATCTCCGAGGCCCAGCGTGCCGATGGGCCCCATCTCAAGCACGATATTTCGTTGCCGATCGAACAGATTCCGGCGTTCATGCAGACTGCCGAGCAGCGTGTCCGTGCGGCTTATCCGGATATTCGGCCGTTTATCTTCGGGCATTTCGGCGACGGCAATCTGCACTACAACCTCTCGCGTCCGGCGGGTGCTCCGCGTGAGTGGGCGGCTCAGCAGGGCGATGCGGTGACAGATATCGTGCTGGATGAAGTGAATCGCTATGGCGGCAGCATCAGTGCTGAACACGGCATCGGTCAACTCAAGCGCGATCATTTCCTGCATAGCAAAGATCCGTTGGAGCTGCGGTTGATGCGTGAGATCAAACGGGTTTTTGATCCTGCGGGGATTTTGAATCCTGGGAAGTTGCTGTAGGCTGAATGTGGTTGTGCGTCATGCGGAATTGACGGTGTTTTGTGGGGCGTCTTTGTTGAGCGCCGGATGTGGTTGTTTGGAGGGTGTGGTTCTATTGACGTCGTGGCGGGGCGGTAAGCGTGTGGGGGCNNCGCGTGGTCGGTCGGACGCC
>NZ_CBCSIU010000020.1:0-9036 GCF_965139205.1 Bordetella muralis | reverse complement strand
TCGCTGCGCTCCTTCGGTTTCCCTCGCTCGACCACGAGGCGCCCCCACACGCTTACCGCCCCGCCACGGAGGTCTAAATAGAGACGCCCGATGCCATCAAACGATCAAGTCTGCTGATAAATCTCAGCCCCCTTGCGTACAAACTCCACCGCCTTCTCCCGCATCCCTTGCTGCAACGCATCCTTCTCACTGACCCCTTGCGACGCCGCATAATCACGCACGTCCTGCGTGATCTTCATGCTGCAGAAATGCGGCCCGCACATCGAGCAGAAATGTGCGACTTTCATTGAATCTTTAGGCAAGGTCTCGTCGTGAAACTCCTTGGCTGTATCAGGATCCAGGCCGAGGTTGAATTGGTCATCCCACCTGAACTCGAACCGCGCCTTCGATAGCGCATTGTCACGAATCGCCGCGCCTGGATGACCCTTGGCCAGATCCGCTGCATGTGCGGCGATCTTGTAGGTGATGATGCCGTCCTTGACGTCTTTCTTGTTGGGCAAGCCCAAGTGCTCTTTAGGCGTGACGTAGCAGAGCATGGCTGTGCCATACCAGCCGATCAACGCGGCGCCG
This sequence comes from Bordetella muralis, assembly GCF_965139205.1. GTDB lineage: Bacteria > Pseudomonadota > Gammaproteobacteria > Burkholderiales > Burkholderiaceae_B > Bordetella_A > Bordetella_A muralis. The sequence continues at coordinate 8,466 of NZ_CBCSIU010000020.1, read as the reverse complement.
ATGCCTGAGGTGATGTGATCGTAGCCGGGGGCGATGTCGGTCGTCAGCGGCCCCAGGGTATAGAACGGCGCCTCGTGACAATGCTCGAGTTGCAACTCCATGTTTTCCTTGATCATCTGCATCGGCACATGGCCTGGGCCCTCGATCATGACTTGCACGTCGTGTTTCCATGCCACTTGAGTCAGCTCGCCCAGTGTCTTGAGCTCGGCGAATTGGGCCTCGTCATTGGCGTCGTAGCCTGAGCCAGGCCGCAGGCCGTCGCCCAGCGAAAAGCTGACGTCATAGGCCTTCATGATCTCGCAGATGTCCTCGAAGCGTTCGTACAGAAAGCTTTCCTTGTGATGCGCGAGACACCACTTTGCCATGATGGAGCCGCCGCGTGACACGATGCCTGTCATGCGGTCGGCAGTCATGGGAATGAACGGCAGACGCACGCCCGCGTGTATCGTGAAATAGTCCACGCCCTGTTCGGCCTGCTCGATCAAGGTGTCGCGGAAAATCTCCCAGGTCAGTTCTTCGGCTTTGCCATCGACTTTTTCCAATGCCTGATAGATCGGCACGGTGCCGATGGGCACGGGTGAATTCCGGATAATCCATTCGCGGGTTTCGTGGATATGTTTGCCGGTAGAGAGGTCCATGACCGTATCGCCACCCCAGCGGATGGACCAGGTCATTTTTTCGACTTCTTCGCCGATGCCCGAACTGACCGCGGAATTGCCGATGTTGGCGTTGATTTTGACCAGGAAATTTCGCCCGATGGCCATGGGTTCGACTTCGGGGTGATTGATGTTGGCAGGGATGATGGCGCGGCCGCGGGCCAGTTCCTCGCGCACGAATTCGGGCGTAATGACTGCGGGGATGGCAGCGCCGAAGGATTGCCCAGGATGCTGGCGCAGCAGACGGCGGGCCATTTTCTCGCCATCGGGGCTGCTGGCGCGCAGCGTTTCCAGGTAGTGTTCGCGCCGCAGGTTCTCGCGGATGGCGACGAATTCCATTTCCGGCGTGATGATGCCGCGCCGCGCGTAATGCATTTGCGAGACGTTCGCGCCCGTTTTGGCCCGGCGCGGCGGGCGTTGCAGATCAAAACGCATCGCCGTCAGTTTGGGGTCGGTCAGGCGTGACTGGCCGTATTCACTCGTGGGTCCGCCGAGGACCTCGGTGTCGTTGCGTTCTTCGATCCAGGCTTTGCGCAGCGCGGGCAGGCCGCGGCGGATGTCGATGTGAATGTCGGGATCGGTGTAGGGGCCGCTGGTGTCGTACACCGTCAACGGAGGATTGCTTTCACCACCGAACATGGTGGGCGTTGCGTCCTGCGAAATTTCCCGAAAGGGCACGCGGATATCTGGCCTGGAGCCGATTTCGTAGACTTTGCGGGATTTGGGCAGCGGTGCGACGGCCGCGGCATCGACTTGCGCCGTAGCGGCGAGGAACTTGGGATTGGCGTTCATGGAAAGCTCCAATAATGAGGTTGGAGCCGATTGGGGATGGATTCCGGGCCAGATAGGACGAACCCGGCCCTGGGAGACAGGCCTGGCGACGCGGAATACGCTCCCAGCATCGGCATTATCCGTACTGGTACGAAGGGACTCTCTCAACACGTCGCCCCGGAAAAGGCGACGAGTACCCCTGCGTGAAACCGAAGTATAGGTGGTATCGTGGTTGTATGGTCGTATTTCGCTGCTTTACATCTGCATACGGTTGGGGCTATCGGGACACGCAACGGCCCTGTACACTTTTTGTAAGCTGGGTGGCAGTCAGCGACCCGGCATGCAGCTCCCTCAGTCATTGAAAAAGGAATAACCATCATGCAACTCACTATGCGCAAACTGGCTCCCGCGCTGGCTGTCCTCACGCTCGCACTGGCCGGCTGCCAAACTCCGCCGAAGCAAGGGACTGAAGGTGCAGCCAGCGGCACTACCACGCCCCAGACTCCGGCCCAGCCGGCGACGGCTTCCGCAGTTGAGTTCTATGTGGCTCAAGCGACGACGGCGCCCGGCCTGACGGAAGTCAAGATTCCCGATGGCTCGTTGTTCATCCAGCGCCAGCCCGTGCTGACGCGTGCCGATCTGAGCGAGGCCGCCGCCCTGGTTGATCGTCAAGGACAGAATTTCGTCGGCCTGCGCTTCACAGAGGCCGGTGCCCGTAAATTGAACGAGGTGAGCAGCCAGAACATCGGCAACATGCTGGCGTTGGTCATTGATCGTGAGCTCGTTGCTGCTCCGCGTATTGCCGAGCCGCTGAACCGTGGCGTGCTGGCCTTTGGCGTGCCTTCGGCCCAGGCGGCATCGGATATCGCAGCCAAGATCCGTGGCGATCAAGGGCAAGCGGCCCCGGCTAATGGCGCTGCACCTGCCGCGCCGGCTACCCCCGCTCCGGCTGCCCCCGCTCCCGCAGCTCCGCAATAAAAACGATTTGAGGCGTTGAGGCGGCGTCAGCCGCCAATGAAAACGCCCTCATGCTTGCGTCGTCGGCCTGCCCTTCCCAAAAGTGAATGTTTTTTTCTGGGGGCGGCAGGCAACAAAAAGGCCTGGGATGATTACCATCCCAGGCCTTTTTTATTGGTGCGTAGGGAACGGATCCGGCTTAACGGACCCATGCCCCATGTCAGATCAATCCTCTTCTACGAAGGTTTCCTGACGTTTCTTGCGGATGGAGGGCAGTGCCACCAATACGACCAGAATCGCAGCCGCAGCCAACAAGGACGCAGACAAGGGCCGTTCGACAAAGGTGAAGAAATCACCGCGCGATAGCAGCAGGGCACGACGGAAGTTTTCCTCCATCATGGGGCCCAGCACCAAGCCCAGCAGCAGCGGGGCGCCTTCGCACTTCAGTTTCGACCAGAAATAGCCGATCACCCCGAAGATGGCCGTGGTGAAAATGTCGAACGTGTTGTAGTTCAACGAATACACCCCGATCGTGCAAAACACGAGAATCGCCGGGAACAGAATGCGATAGGGGACTTTCAGCAGTTTGACCCATACGCCGATCAGCGGCAGGTTCAGCACCACCAGCATCAGGTTACCGATCCACATCGAGGCGATCAGACCCCAGAACAATTCCGGGTGGCTGGTCATGACCTGCGGGCCGGGCTGGATGTTGTGGATGGTCATGGCGCCAACCATCAGGGCCATCACGGCATTACCCGGGATACCCAAGGTCAGCAGCGGGATGAACGAGGCTTGTGCACCGGCGTTGTTGGCCGATTCAGGACCTGCGAGACCAGCGGGGTGTCCCTTGCCAAAGCGTTCCGGCTCTTTGGAAATTTTCTTTTCCAAGGTGTAGGACGCGAAGGCCGACAGTACGGAGCCGCCACCAGGCAGAATACCCAAAATCGAACCCAGAGCCGTACCACGGATGATAGCGGGGGCTGCTTCGCGGAATTCTTTTTTGCTGGGGTACAGCGAACCGATCTTGTCTTGGAGCTCGACGCGGTTTTCTTTTTGTTCCAGGTTGGACAAAATTTCCGCAAAACCGAACACGCCCATGGCCACGATGGCAAAGTCGATACCGTCTTGCAGTTCGGGAATACCGAAGTCATAGCGGGCCACGCCTGAGTTGACGTCGGTGCCAACCATGCCCAGCAGCAGGCCCAACAAGATCATGCAGATGGCTTTAGGCAGAGAGCCAGAAGCCAGCACCACTGCACCGATCAGGCCCAGGGTCATCAACGAGAAGTATTCGGCCGGACCGAATTTGAACGCGATTTCGGACAGTGGAGGCGCGAAAGCGGCGATCAGCAGGGTTGCCACGCAGCCAGCAAAGAATGACCCGATAGCTGCCAGCGACAATGCCGCGCCCGCCCGCCCGTTACGCGCCATCTGGTGGCCGTCGAGCACAGTGACTACCGCCGAAGTTTCGCCCGGCAAGTTGACCAGAATGGCGGTGGTGGACCCCCCGTATTGCGTGCCATAGTAAATGCCCGCCAACATGATCAAGCCAGCGACTGGTGGCAGCACGTACGTGATCGGCAGCAGCATGGCGATCGTGGGTACGGGGCCCAGACCCGGGAGCACGCCAACCAATGTGCCGAGAATGCAGCCTAGCAGGGCGTACAGTAGGTTTTCAGGTGTGAACGCAACCGAAAATCCGATCGCCAAGTGTTCCATCAATTCCATGATTGTGTCTTCCCCTTATTAGTTCATGCCTAGAAACGACGGCCATAGCGGGAAAATCAATCCCAGACCCTTGATGAACGCCAGCCAGCAGAACACAACAAGGAAGATGGCGTTGAGCAAGGCGACGCGCCAGCTGAACTCATGGCTGGCCAGACTGCTGCCTACGACTAGCAGGAACAGTGACACGTAGAGACCCAGCGGGCGCAGCAGCACGCCGAACAAGACGACGGAGCCGATGATGATGAACAGAATCTTGAAATCGAACTTGTCGATCGTGGTTGCAGTTGCCTTGGGGGACATGGCTCCCAAAGCCACTACTGCTCCCAGAATGGCCAGGCATATCCCCAGCCAAAATGGAAAATAACCGGGGCCCATCCGGGCGGATGTCCCCATGGAATACTGTGTGGCGCCATACGCAAATCCCAGGCCGATTAGGGTAAACATCACCCCCGACCAGAAATCTTGCTTGTTCTTTAGCTGCATAAAAGGTCTCCGTATTGTGTCGTGCCATACTGCGCGAGCATGGGTGGCGGAGACCTAATGTCTAAGGACGCATGAAGCTTGGACAAAAAACATATAAAAAAATATGGCACGGCGGCGCGAGCCATATCAGGGTTGCCAAGCGTCCGGACACTAAGCGCACCGCCAGCACGCAAAGTCCAAGTCGAACGGATCGTATCACGATGTAGTTTAGAATTCTGTTGGTGAATCCTCTAACTTTTCAGGGGGCAAAGATCGACACGCAGGAATTGCAACCGGCGGATTTTGCAACCTTGGCCGAGTTTCGTTATGCCTTGCGCTGCTTCACGGTTTTCAGTGAAGCCGAAGCGCACGGACAGGGACTATCCCCGCAACAACATCAAGCGTTGCTGGCTATCAAGGGCAGTAAAGCGCAGGCTCTGACCGTTGGTGAGCTTGCAGACAAGCTCTGTATAAAGCATCACAGCACCGTCGAACTCATCAGCCGATTAGTGCGCATGAGCATGGTGTCACGTTCGGTCGACCCCGAGGATGGCCGGCGTGTACGGGTGACGTTGACCGCCTTGGCCGAAGCAAAATTGCAGGCGCTGTCCGCCGTACATTTCGAGCAACTGCGGCGCATCGGGCCCTTGCTGATTAAATTATTGGACCAGTTCGGTTCTTCAACTCGCTGAAAAAACGACCATCAGATGGACACTACCCCTGAATTGCGTGCTGTTTTCACCCCTGCGGGGCGCCTGCGTGCGTCGATCAACCTGGGCAATCCCATCTTGGCCGGACGCAATGCCGCCGGTGAGCCTGCGGGCGTATCGATCGATCTGGCGCGCGAATTCGCCCGTCGTCTCGGCGTCGAGCTCGAATTGGTGGTGTTCGATACGGCCGGTAAATCCGTCGACGCTGTGACGGCTGAAGAGGCCGATATCGGCTTTTTTGCGGTGGATCCGGTACGTGGCGCCGGTATCGCGTTTACGGCACCCTATGTGCTGATCGAGGGCGCCTATCTCGTCAAGGACGACTCGCCGCTGCAATCGAACGACGAGGTGGATCAAGCCGCGCACCGCGTCGCGGTCGGTAAGGGCAGCGCATACGATTTGTACCTGACGCGTGAGCTCAAGCATGCCGAAATCGTCCGAGCTCCGAGCTCTCCGGCTGTGGTCGATACTTTTCTGGAGCAGGGGCTGGAGGTAGCGGCGGGCGTACGCCAGCAGCTGGAATCCGATGCGCAGCGTTTGAGTGGCCTGCGTTTGCTGCCGGGCCGTTTCATGGTGATTCGCCAGGCGATGGGCTTGCCCAAAGGGCGTGATGCCAGGGCGGCAGCGCTGCTCAGCGCCTTTGTCGAGGACATGAAGGCCAGCGGTTTCGTCGCTGACGCGCTCGCGCGTCATGGCATTCAAGGCGCCTCGGTAGCACCGGCGGAACCCCGAGATTAAATTCTCATATTAGGGAAAATCCTAGGGCTGTTGCCGTTCGATTTGTTGTGTTGGCACAACGATTTGGCTGTGTGACAGCCCGCTGTCAGGTATTGTTAAAGGATTTTTCGCGTGGCAACACGATATGCGATGCGGCCTGCCCGGGCTTGTGTCATGAGCGCCTCGACGCTCATGACGACTCGCTTTTCTGTGCCCGATAACAAGCAGAACGGATTGATCAATCCGCCGAGCCGGGTGCTGGGTCCTGCACGCGTTGCTTGATTTCTTCGTGGTGCTTTTCCATTTCTTGGCGTAACGCGCGGCGTTCGCTTGCAGCCTCGTAGCGTTGGCGTTGTTCCAGGGTATGTAGAACCAATGGCGGGACGGCCGTCGGCTGCCCGTTATCATCGACCGCCACCATCGTGAAATAACAGCTGTTGGCGTGGCGCACGATTTGTTTGCGGATGTCCTCGGTGATCACCTTGATGCCGATTTCCATCGAGGTCCGGCCCGTGTAGTTCACGGACGCCAGAAAGGTGACCAGTTCTCCGACATGGATCGGTTGCCGAAACATGACCTGGTCGACGGACAGGGTGACGACGTAGTGGCCCGCATAACGGCTGGCACAGGCGTAGGCGACCTGATCCAGGTACTTCAAAATCGTGCCGCCGTGGACGTTACCTGCAAAATTCGCCATATCGGGCGTCATCAGGATAGTCATCGACAGTTGGTGATTGGTTTCTTGCATGGCAGATCGCGCGAGTGAAAAACGCCATGGTAATCGCTGGGCTTGTTGTTTTTGCAAAACTTGACGATACGCTGCCATTAAATAGGGGTACGATCACAAGCTCCATCCCTTGGAGAAACCCATCATGTCATCATTATCCAAACGTTGCATGGCCGAGTTGATCGGTACTTTTTGGTTGGTGTTAGGCGGTTGCGGCAGCGCGGTATTGGCTGCAGGTTTTCCTGAATTGGGCATTGGTTTTGCCGGGGTTGCCCTGGCATTCGGGCTGACGGTGCTGACTATGGCGTATGCGGTGGGCCATATTTCGGGCGGGCATTTCAACCCGGCCGTCACAGTGGGGCTCGCGGTAGGCGGGCGGTTCCCGACGCGCGAAATTCTGCCTTACGTGGTGGTGCAAGTGATCGGAGCAATACTGGCGGCTGCCGTGCTGTATTGCATTGCAAGCGGCAAGCCGGGCTTTGATCTGGTGGCAAGCGGTTTTGCCGCGAACGGTTATGGCGACCATTCTCCGGGCAAATATGCCTTGGGGGCTGCGCTGGTATGCGAAATCGTTCTGACGTTCGGTTTTCTATTCGTGATCCTGGGGGCCACTGATAAGCGCGCGCCGGCCGGCTTTGCCCCGATACCGATTGGCCTGGCTCTGACGCTGATTCATTTGATCAGTATTCCTGTGACAAATACGTCGGTGAACCCGGCGCGCTCTACGGGACCGGCGTTGTTTGTCGGGGGATGGGCGGTGGAGCAGTTGTGGCTGTTCTGGGTGGCGCCGATTGTGGGCGCGATTCTGGCTGCGTTGGTGTACCGTTTCGTAGCGGGGCGCCAAGACTCATGAGAAACCGTCGCCCCATTTGATGGAGCGACACGTGTCTCAATCTGAAAAAATCATGCTGGTCACCGGCGGCGGCCGGGGTATAGGCGCCGCGGTGGCGCGCCTGGCTGCCCGCCGGGGTTATGCCGTTTGCGTGAATTATCGTCATCGCCGCGAGGATGCGGATGCGGTGGTGCGAGAAATTCAGGCCGATGGCGGGCGAGCCATTGCCGTCGGCGCGGACGTTGCCGACGAGGCGCAGGTTGTGCGGTTGTTTCAAACCGTGGACCGGGAGTTGGGCAGGGTGGATGCTCTGGTCAACAACGCCGGCATACTCGAGACGCAATGTCGGCTCGAGGACCTGGATGCTGCCCGTGTGACGCGCATTCTGATGACAAACGTTGTCGGCGCGGTGGTGTGTTGCCGCGAGGCGGTGCGGCGCATGAGTCCGCGTCATGGTGGACGGGGCGGCGCTATCGTGAATGTGTCTTCGGTGGCGTCTCGTTTGGGATCGCCCGGCGAATATATCGATTACGCAGCGTCGAAAGGGGCGCTCGATACGTTGACGATCGGTCTGTCTAAAGAGGTGGCGGCCGATGGGATTCGTGTGAATGCGGTTCGGCCAGGAACGATTTATACCGAGATGCACGCCAGTGGCGGGGAGCCTGGGCGGGTGGATCGATTGGCCAGTGCGATTCCGTTGCAGCGGGGCGGTACCGTTGAGGAGGTCGCGGGGGCGGTGATGTGGCTTTTTTCCGATGAGGCGGGGTATACGACGGGGTCGTTTATCGAGGTTTCTGGTGGGAAATAGGTTTGGCCTGGTGCCCTTCTGCTAGGCGTTAGGTGCGGTGTTCGGTTGCTGACACAGGGATGGGCTCATTAGGCGTCCCTGCCGGGGGCGTGGGC
>NZ_CBCSIU010000019.1:14876-87726 GCF_965139205.1 Bordetella muralis | reverse complement strand
GCCCCCGGACTNCCCCCGCCGATGGTNCNCGGACTCGGCAGCCTCCGACAGGCCTGCCCGCCACTGCCCCCCGGCTGCGGCAAACTCACAATTAGGAACGGCTGCTTTTTTGCTCTCAAGGGCGTTGAAAAGTGGACGCTTAAACAAGAAGCACCACGTCCGGAGACGAGTTACGACCACTCCAGACAAACGCGTTAAAATGGAAAATTCCGCGTACGCACCGCTTTGCCTTGCCGCAGCGCGTCCAGCGGTTCTTCTTCCGTTTCATTCGTCCGTCGTCCCGTAGGCGATTTACACACCATGACCACTATTCTTCCCAATCTGCCCATCGGCCAGAAAGTCGGCATCGCCTTTTCGGGCGGCCTGGATACCAGCGCGGCCCTGCTGTGGATGCGCAATAACGGCGTCGTCCCCTACGCGTACACCGCCAACCTGGGCCAACCCGACGAATCCGACTACGACGAAATCCCGCGCAAGGCGCTCGCCTACGGCGCTGAAAGCGCCCGCCTGATCGATTGCCGTCCGCAGCTCGTGGCCGAAGGCATCGCCGCCCTGCAATCGGGCGCGTTCCACATTTCCACCGGCGGCATCACCTATTTCAACACCACGCCCATCGGTCGCGCCGTCACCGGCACCATGCTCGTGGCCGCCATGAAAGAAGACAACGTCAACATCTGGGGGGACGGCAGCACGTTCAAGGGCAACGACATCGAGCGTTTCTACCGTTATGGTCTGTTGACCAACCCGGAACTGAAGATCTACAAGCCCTGGCTCGACCAGCGCTTTATCGACGAACTCGGCGGCCGTTCGGAGATGTCCGAGTACATGCGCCAGGCTGGCTTCGACTACAAAATGTCCGCCGAAAAGGCCTACTCGACCGACTCCAACCTGCTGGGCGCCACGCACGAGGCTAAAGACCTCGAGCAGCTGAACTCCGGCATCCGCATCGTCAAGCCCATCATGGGCGTCGCGTTCTGGCGCGATGACGTCGCCGTCAAAGCCGAAGAAGTCACCGTCCGCTTCGAAGAAGGCCAGCCCGTTGCGCTGAACGGCGTCGCCTACGACGACCCCGTCGAACTGATGCTCGAAGCCAACCGCATCGGCGGCCGTCATGGCCTGGGCATGAGCGACCAGATCGAGAACCGCATCATCGAAGCCAAGAGCCGCGGCATCTACGAAGCCCCCGGTATGGCTTTGCTCTTCATCGCCTACGAGCGCCTGGTCACCGGCATCCACAACGAGGACACCATCGAGCAATACCGCGAAAGCGGCCGCAAGCTCGGCCGCCTGCTGTACCAAGGCCGCTGGTTCGATCCGCAAGCCATCATGCTGCGCGAAACGGCCCAACGCTGGGTCGCCCGCGCCGTCACTGGCGAAGTCACCCTGGAACTGCGCCGCGGCAACGACTACTCGATCCTGAACACCGAGTCGCCCAACCTGACCTACGCGCCCGAGCGCCTGTCCATGGAAAAAGTCGAAAACGCACCGTTCACGCCCGCCGACCGCATCGGCCAACTGACCATGCGCAACCTCGACATCACCGACACACGCGCCAAGCTCTTCACCTACGTGCAAACCGGCCTGCTGGCCGCCTCTGGCACGGCGTTGCCCCAATTGAAGGACAACAACAAGAAGTAAACGTCCTCCCATAAAAAAACCGCACTGATGTGCGGTTTTTTTATGCGCTTCGATCACGACGGGTTCCAGCCGCTTGCCAGCCACCTCTATGAGTTCCTGCCGGTCGCCGGGGACGGCTAAAGAACTCCGCCACCACGCAGCCCCGCCTAAACCTCGACCTGCATCCCCATCTCCACCACGCGATTCGGCGGAATCTTGAAAAACTTCGTACTGCGCGTCGCGTTGCGCGCCATAAATGCAAACACCCCGCGCCGCCAACGCCACATCGCAGGCTTTCTCGCCGCCACGACCGTCTGACGCGACAGGTAATACGACGTCCGCATAGGCTCCAGATCAATTTCAGGATAAGCCTCTGCCACCTGTCTCAAGACATCAGGCACATTGGGATCTTCTTTAAACCCATAATCCACCACAATCTGCCAGCACGACGCACTGATCTGTTCAACCGTAAAGCGCTCATGCGCCGACACATACGGCACATCTGCGACCGCGACGGTCAAGAACAACACATGCTCGTGCAGCACCTTGTTGTGCTTCAGGTTATGCAGTAAAGCAGCCGGCACCAGACCTGGGCTCATGGTCATGAAAATTGCCGTACCCGGCACCCTTGCAGGCGGAAACTCTTCGAGTTGCACCATGAATTCTTTCAGCGGCTGCTGGTCGCGGCGCTGCTGCTGAGCCAGCAATTGGCGGCCCCGGCGCCACGTCATCATCAAAGAAAAGACGATCGCACCTACCAACAAAGGCAGCCAACCCCCTTCGTGGATTTTGAAAATATTGGCGCCGAACAGCAGGATATCCACCACCAGCAACACACCGAGTGTCGCCAGCCACAACATCCGCTTGCCGCCAGTCGCACCGCGCGGCAATACCGCAAATGCCAGCACCGTTGTCACCAACATGGTGCCAGTGACTGCAAAACCATACGCCGCAGCGAGGTTTTCAGAATCCTGGAACACCAGAACCAGAACCAACACTGACACCAGCAGCAACGCGTTGACCTGCGGCAAATAGATCTGGCCTTTTTCGACCGCCGACGTATGCAAAATCTGCATCCGCGGCCAAAAGCCCAATTGCACCGCCTGGCGCGTCACGGAATACGCACCAGAAATCACAGCCTGAGCCGCTACGACCGTAGCAATAGTCGCCAAGATCACCAGCGGTACCAGCCCCCATTCCGGCGCCATCAGGAAAAACGGATTGCGAATGGCCTGCGGGTCACGCAACAACAACGCGCCCTGACCGAAATAGCACAGCACCAAAGCCGGCAACACCATCGAGAACCAGGCACGCCGGATCGCCGGACGGCCAAAATGGCCCATGTCAGCATAAAGCGCCTCGGCCCCGGTCAGCGCCAACACCACAGCGCCAAGCAACAGGAAACTACCCAAAGGAAACTCATCGATGAAGCTCAGCGCCCACGCGGGATTCAAGGCCTGCAACACCTGGGGCGCCTGCCAGATCTGCCATCCGCCCAATATCGCCAGCGTCGTAAACCACAGCGCCATGATGGGGCCGAACAACTTGCCCATGGCCCCGGTGCCTTTGGACTGGATCACAAACAGCAATATGAGGACCACCAGCGCCAACGGGACGATCCAGGGATCCAGCGTATGCGACACCACGCCGATGCCTTCCAGCGCGGACAACACCGAAATAGCCGGGGTAATCATGCTATCGCCGTAAAACAGCGATGCCCCGAAAATCCCCAGCACCACCAACAGCCACCGCGAGCGCTCCGACCGCCCGCGTACGGCAAGCTCCAGCAATGCCAGCGTGCCACCCTCGCCCCGGTTATCGGCGCGCAGCACCAACATGACGTACTTGAACGAGACGACCAGCATCAACAGCCAGAACAGAATCGACAGCACACCCAGAATATGATCAGGTTCAACATCGGCAAAGCCGACCAGACAGGCGCGCAAGGTATACAGCGGGCTGGTGCCGATATCACCATAAACCACCCCCAGCGCCCCCAGCATCAGCATGGCTTTCGACGACGCAACATGCTCGTTGCCTGAAATAGGGGCCTGCACAGGCGAACTCATCCGTTACTCCCAGTGAGTCAAACAGTACGATCCTGACGGGTCAATTGCGCCCCTTTACGAGGGCCGGGAAAAGCGACAGACAAACGCGTACCGGGATATTCAGGCCGACTGGTCAGTTTCCACCACGCGCCATGAGCATGCGCAATCTCGCGCACGATGGCCAACCCCAATCCCGAACCGCCGGCAGTGCTGCCGGGCGAACGATAAAACGCCTCGAATACCCGCTCGCGTTCTTCGCCAGGGATCCCGGGGCCGTCGTCCTCGACAATCAATGTCGGCGGATTCTCGCTGACTGTCAGCGTAATACGGCCACTGCCATTGCCATAGCGCACCGCATTGTCGATCAGATTGCCCAGCAGCTCATCCAGCAGCAATGGATCGCCATCGATCCAGACAGGATGATCCGGCGCCACCAGGTCAATATCGAAATGTGCCGCATGGGCATGCGGTATCCATTCCGCGCCGCTCACCCGCACCCATTCACACAGGTCGATGCGGACAAAACTGTCCTGCGGACGCGCGTTCGGATCCGATCGCGCCAATACCAGCAGTTGCTGCCCGAGCCGGATCATGCGGTCGCTGACGGCTTTGATACGCTCGGCACGTGCCCGCACATCGTCCGGCAGCGGACGCGCCAACATCAGTTCGGATTCCATGCGCAGCCCGCTCAACGGCGTACGCAATTGATGCGCGGCATGGCCGATGAACCGGCGCTGCGCGGCCAATGAAGCGTCCAGGCGCAGCAACAGATCATTGGTGTGCGTCACCAAGGGCGCGATCTCGGCCGGCACGCCCGCGACCTCCAGCGGCTGCATATCGTCGATGGATCGCTGACGGATTTCTTCGGATAGATGATTGACCGAACGCAATCCTGATCGCACGCCCTGCACGATCACGGCGGCGAACACCCCCACCAGTACCGCCTGGCCCAGGACCATGACCCAGAAAAAATCCTCCAGCATCCAGCCGGCCATATCGAATTTATGGCTGATGACCCAGGTGGCCAGCAAATCCAGCGCCACCAGCACCAGGATGGGCGGCAGCAGCCGTTTGACCAGATAGCGCGCCAACGAACCGCGCGCAAAATGCCAACGCCCCGTCGCAGACGCGTCCGAAATAGAGGAATGAGAATCCAGCATAGTGGAAGACGCAGGTCGGGGCACAGCGTGCGCGGACCTGCGATGGGTATTCACGCTGCTTGCGTTTCCAGCATATAGCCGAAACCCCGTACCGTCTGGATACTGGCGCCCGTGCCTTCGAGGCGCTTGCGCAAACGGTAGACATAGACCTCGACCGCGTTTTCGCTAAAGTCTGCGTCCCAGGCCGATAGAGAATTGACGATCTGGCGCTTGGTCACCACGCGTCCCGCGCGCGCCATCAGCATTTCCAGCACGGAAAGCTCACGTACCGACAAGGACAAACGCTGACCATTGGCGCGAACCTCGCGCCCGACCGTATCGAAACTGAGCGTGCCCGCCTCGATCAACGGCTGTGCCTGACCCGAGCGGCGGCGTCCGAAAACACGTACGCGTGCGGCCAGCTCTGGCAAATCAAAGGGCTTGGTCACGTAGTCATCCGCCCCGGCATCCAGCCCCGCCACCCGATCATCCAGCCCGTCGCGGGCCGTCACGATCAACACGGGAACCTGATTGCCATCCTGGCGCAGTTGGCGCAATACATCCAGCCCGCTGCGGCCCGGCAGATTCAAATCGAGTAAAAGCAGATCGTAGGTCTGCCCGGCCAAGGCGCCCAGCACCTTGTCTCCGTCGGTTAACCAATCGACCGCATAACCCTGGTCGGCCAAAAACTCCTGGAGCGCGTGGCCCAGGGTCATGTCGTCTTCGATTACAAGTACTCGCATGGCGGAATTCTAGCGCGAAGTATGGTTTAGNGNAAATTCGCCGTGAGGCGCTCGGCCGTATCTGCCGCGGTTAAAGATTGAGATGGGCGCTGCAAAGACTCTGGAAACCAAGCGCCAAATCCGCGACATGATATGCCAAGCCGCTGAAATGCACTGCGTCACACTTGTGACAGTCATGCCCAGATTCATGCCCAGATGCCGAAACGGGACATGCCAGCGCGCCGCCGCGCTGACAAAGGGCTGAAACGCAACGTGCCAGACCCGGTGAGTCTGGCACGTTTGGGCATGAACATCACAGCGTGTGTCATGCCGACCTTCGGCAGCGGTTTACTGTGCCGCCGCGGGCGCCGGTACCGCAGGCGCGGCAGACGGTGCGGGCGATCCGCTAGACGGCGCTCCGGCACCGGCGGGTGCACCGCCTGGTGCAGCGCTGCCTGGCGCGCCGCCCTGGGCCGCCGGCGTGGTGATAAAGCCTATCCGCGACAGGCCCGAGCGCCGCGCCGCCGCCATGACCTTGGCCAAAGTCTCGTAGCGCGTATTCAGGTCAGCGCGAATGCGCAGCTCGGGCTGCGGCTTGGTTTGCGCCATCGTATAGAAACGGTTGGGCAAATCATCCATCGCCACGGGCTTATCGTCCCAGAACAATGCCCCGGCGGGATCAATAGCCAGATCCACGCTTTTGGGTTCCTGGTCGATCGGTTCGGAGCTGACCTGCGGCATATTGATGCGCACCGAGTGCGCCATCAAAGGTGCCGTGATGATGAAAATCACCAGCAGCACCAACATGACGTCGATCAGCGGCACCATGTTGATTTCCGACACCGCGTGGCTGCCCGGACCTTTACTGTCAAAGCTGCCAAAAGCCATTATTCCGCTCCTCGGCCGTTCCCGCCCTGGCCATGACGGCGCAACGCGCGCACTTTGCCATCAGACAATTCCACCTGCTGGCCCGTGCTCAGGAAGGCAAACAAATCATGTGCGAACGCGTCCAGACGCGACAGGAACACGCGGTTATTACGCACAAATGCGTTATAGGCCAACACTGCCGGGATAGCGACTGCCAGACCGAGACCGGTCATGATCAGCGCCTCGCCCACGGGGCCGGCAATACGGTTGATCGTCACACCGTCGGCCAGGCCGATACCGACCAGCGCGTGGTACACCCCCCACACCGTACCGAACAAGCCGACAAAAGGCGCTGTCGAGCCGACCGAGGCCAGCACCGTCAAGCCGTTTTCGAGCTTGGCGGTTTCCTCGTCGATGACTTTACGCATCGTGCGCGTCACGAACTCGCCATTGGCGCCCGACTCTTCGAGCTTGGTCGCGCCGAACTTGGCGTGGTGAGCCTGCGCATGCATGGCATGGCTGGCCAAATGCGAGAATGGATCACGCGCGCCGTGCGTCACGATCTCATTTTCCACCTGTTCCAACGAACTGGAATTCCAGAATTTGTTCAGAAAATCAGAGGAACGGCGGCGCATGCGCACATTGCTGACGCACTTCACCAGAATCAGATACCACGTCACCAGCGACATGATGATCAGGATGGCGAACAAGGTCTTGCCGACAAAATCGCTCTGCGCGACAAAATGCAGGAAACCCATGTCCGGCACCGTGGGCATGGGCGGCAGCGCGCCAGCGGCCTGCTGCAACGTATCGCCTGCCTGCGACAGGGCGGGACCTGCCTGATGCAGCGCATCGGCGGCTTGTTGCGCGCCAGGCACGGCAGGAGCGGCGCCGGAAGCGGCTGGAGCGACAGAGCCTGCAGCCGCCGCAGCGCCAGAGGCCGCGGGCGCTGTCGGCGTGGTGCTTGCCTGCGCCACCAGGATGGCATTATGCATAGCGTTGGACATCTCAGTTCCTTAGTACGAAATCGAACGGTAATTTGGCCTTGGCGGGATACGGCACGCCATTGCGCATCAAAGGTTTAAAGCGTGCTTTACGCGCCGCTGCCAGAGCAGACTCATCTAAACGATCAAAGCCCGAGCTTTTATCCACCGTTGCCTTTTCCACGACACCGATGGTGTTGATCTCGACCAAGATCACGACCCGCCCTTCTTCACGAAAGCGTTTGGACATGGTCGGGTAGTTCGGCATCGGACGACGCCCTGCATACTCGACACTGGACACCAGGATCGGCTCATCGGGCGGCGGGCCCTGAACCGGAGCCTGCGTCACCTTGGCCCCTTCGGGCGCGCCGGTAGGCGGCGCCTCGGACGGCGGCGTAGGCTTGGGCGGTTTTGGTTTCTCGACCGGTTTTTCGACCTTGGGTTTAGGTTTGGGTTTGGGCTTCGGTTTAGGCTTTGGCTTGGGAGCAGGCTCCACAGGCTTTTCGATGACCGGTTCGGGCTCGGGCTCAGGTTCGACCACGGGCTCAGGCTCGGGCTCCGGCTCCGGCTCAATCTCCGGTTCCGGCTCTGGAGGCGGCGGTTCTACCTCGGGCTGTGGCGGCGGCTCCGGTTGCGGCTCAACGGCAGGTTCAGCCTTTGCCATTTCAGGCACCGGCGCTTCAATGACGCTGACCATCACTGCTTCGGGTTCCAGCAGTTCAGGCGGAGTTTCGTCGGGCATCCAGTAAATCGCCCCCACCACCGCCAAATGCACTGCCAGCACCGTGAGACCGGCGCCAATACGTAAAGCAGCAGAGGATTGTGGACCAGAAGACCAACCGTGTTGAAGACGAGGCATGAATCAGCCAAAAAACGTCGAAGTGTCGCCGGCCACGCAACCGGCACCACGCCGGAAACGCCAGAACCGGCAAATTCCAAGTCCGACATGATAGCTTAAATGCGAATGATTCGCACATGCTTCTATGCAAAAAGCGGCGCCCCCTATGCCTACCGATCGATATGCCCCAAATCCCGCTGAGGATCGAGGCGATCGCGTACACGTTGTTTCAATATTTTGGCGTCCGGGAACCCTCCGTCCACCGTGCGGTCCCAGATGAGGTCGCCATCGTAATGAATACGGAAAACACCGCCGGTGCCAGGCACCAAGGTCACCGATCCCAGATCGGTGCCGAACGTAGACAGCAGTTCCTGCGCCATCCATCCCGCCCGTAATAGCCACTGGCACTGCGTGCAGTACGTGATCGTTATTTGAGGATGATTTGATTCGACAGTCATGAAACACTCCGGGCCAGACTCTACGGCAATCCCACTCGATGCCACAGCCGCCAGTATGCTTGCGCCAGCGAGTGGCCGGCAACCGTCCCTCATTGCAGCGCAGCAGTGCGCATCGAATCGCAATACAATAGGGTCTGCTTGCCTACCCCAGGGCGTCGCCCCTGCTTTGCCCCATCACTGCAGGTCCTTGCTTCTCCAGAGCCCCCGCGCCTGGCGTTCGCGCCTACGCTTGGCCCTGAATTTTGTTATGCCTGGTAGTTCCGCCAATTCGTTCCTGCGCTCTCTATGCACACTGCGATGGCTGGCCATCGCTGGTCAGGCCACGACCGTGCTCGTCGCCAGCGAATTGCTGGATCTGGAATTGCCCTTGGTTGCCCTCTGGAGCGGCATCGGCATTCTGGTGGCGTTCAACCTGTATGCCACGCTGCGAGTGCTGCACAGCCGCGGCGAGATCTCCCCGGCTGTCGCCTTCGCCCACCTGCTCGTCGATATCATCGTCCTGGGCTGGATGGTCGGCTGGAGCGGCGGCATCCATAACCCCTTTGGGCTGATGTTCCTGATCCTGATCGCGCTGGCCGCCCTGGCGCTGCCGCGCAGTTGGGCCCTGGCCGCAGCGATGGCTTGCCTGATCGGCTATCTCGTTTCGGGCCTGTTGGGCCGGCCGCTCGAGGGTCACCATAACCCCTATGCACTCATCGTTTCGGGCATTGCCGCCAGCTTCCTGATCTCTGCCATGGTGGTTTTGTATTTCTCCAGTCGCCTGGCGGCCGATCTGCGCAGCCGGGAACGCGAACTGGCAGCGTTGCGCGAGCGTTTCACCCGCAACGAGGGCATTGTCGCGCTGGCCACCCATGCCGCCGCCATGGCGCACGAGCTCAATACGCCGTTGGCCACCATGACCTTGTTGGCCGACGAGATCGCCGCCGAAGTCGACACAGACGATCTGCGCGCCGACGCCGAGCTGCTTGGCCAACTGCTGGCGCTGTGCCGTGAGCGCATCCGCAATCTGGCCGTCCCCACCGAGGTCGATCTCGTGCGCGAAGTCAGCCAATGGCGTCTCGTGCGCCCTACCATCGACCTGCATCGCACGGGCGAGCTGCCCGCTGCGCTACGGGTGGAACCCTCGATTTCGCACCTGATACAAGCTCTGCTCAATAATGCCGCCGATGCCGGCGAAACCGCGGGTCACTCGCGGGTCGACCTGCACCTGGAATATCGCAACGGCGCCCTCGAAGGCGAGGTGCGCGATCACGGTCACGGCTTCGATCCCGACCATTCGCTGCTGCCCGCCACCAGCTTATTCAATAGCGAAAAACCGGGCGGACTCGGCGTTGGGCTGGCCCTGTCACACGCCACCGTCGAACAGCTCGGCGGCGACATGACAATGGCCCCCGCCGAGGGCGGCGGCACTCGCATCCGTTTTCACTTGCCTCTGACGCCACTCGCGACGCGTGGCACCGGAACCCAATTATGAATGCCTCTGATGTCGGCCTACTGATCGACGATGACGAACTCTATGTGCGCACCTTGCAGCGCAGCCTGACGCGGCACCACCTGGACACGCGCGTCGCCACCAGCATTGCCGAGGCTTTGCGTGTGGCCGAAGAAACCCTGCCCGCTTTTGCGCTGGTTGATCTGCGCCTGGGCGAAGACTCCGGACTCACACTGATCCGGCCGCTGCGCGCCTTGCGTCCCGACATGCGCATCTTGCTGGTCACGGGCTACGCCAGCGTGGCGACTGCGGTCGAGGCCATCAAGCGCGGCGCGGACGATTACCTGCCCAAGCCCGCCACCGCCCCCATGATCCTGCGCGCCCTGGGGCTGGTAAAAGCCGAATCGACCGCCATCGAAGCCACCATGACGCCTCTGCACCGCCTGGAATGGGAACACATTCAACAGGCACTGCACGAGTGCAGTGGCAATGTCTCCGCCGCCGCCCGACTGCTGGGCATGCATCGGCGTTCGTTGCAACGCAAGCTCGCCAAAAAGCCCGGCCCCGAACGTGATCTCGTCCTTGATTGATTCTCTGGATACCTTCCAGCTGCATTCAGCGCGTTGACAGCCTCGCGCGCGGGCCGCGGTCTGCCCCACCGTCAATTCCGCCGCCCCATTCAACGGATCGCGTCGGATTCGGCGACGCCCCGGCGCCACCCCTCAAATTCAATGCGACACATTGTCGCACCCCTGCTGCTGCGCACAAATACCTTGCCCTAATGGCGTTACTGCCGTTTACAATGCCCGCGCTTTTCCCGCGATGCGACCTTTCGTCGCAGGTTTGCGCCGCAACAAACGGCTAGCATTGCGGCTTCACCGCATCTTTGCGTCCTCATCAGACGCGTTGTGCATTCTTGCCGGCTTCGGCAATTAACCCTCAAGGTTGTACGTGAAACACCCCCACTTCACCACCGTCGGGCGCACGCTCGGTATTGGTGCGCTCATGCTGCTCAGCGGCTGCACAATGGAAGTGCTGTCGCCCAAGGGAGACATCGGCGCCCAGGAAAAAACGCTGCTTCTCACCTCTTTGGGGCTCATGCTCCTCATCGTGGTGCCTGTCATCATCATGACTCTGTATTTCGCCTGGAAATACCGAGCGAGCAATACCAAAGCGGTGTACATGCCGCGCTGGTCGCACTCGACGCGTATCGAAGTGGTCGTCTGGACCATCCCCTGCATCATCGTGGCGATTCTGGGCGTGTTGACCTACAAGTCGACGCACGCGCTGGACCCCTACAAACCCATCGAGTCCTCGGTCAAACCGATCAACATCGATGTCGTGTCGCTGGACTGGAAATGGCTGTTCATCTACCCCGACTATGACATCGCGACTGTCAACCAGATTGCGTTCCCGGTCGATACACCGGTGAATTTCCGCATCACCTCGTCGTCGTTGATGAATTCATTCTTCATTCCGCAATTGGGTAGCCAGATCTACTCGATGGCCGGCATGGAAACCAAGCTGCACCTGATCGCCCGCGAGGCTGGCGACTACGCCGGCATCTCGGCCAACTACAGCGGCGCCGGCTTCTCCGGCATGCGTTTCCGCGCCATCGCGACCAGCAACGAAGGATTCCAGGACTGGATCAACCAGGCCAAGGCAGCCAACAACCCGTTGACGCCCGAGTCGTACCAGGCCCTGGTTCAGCCCAGCGAACACAACCCCGTCACGCTGTATTCCAGCGCCCCGACCGGCATGTTCGACAACATCATGCACAACACGATGAGCAAGATAGCTGGCCTGGACCCGGCTAGCTGCACGCCCACGTCGAAGAATTTGATCGCAGGAAACAACTGATGTTCGGCAAACTCACACTAGAGGCCATTCCTTATCACGAGCCTATCGTCATGGTGACGATGGCTGCCGTGATACTGGGCGGCGTTGCGCTATTGGGCGCGATTACCTATTTCGGTAAATGGAAATACCTGTGGACCGAATGGTTCACCAGCGTCGATCACAAACGCATTGGTGTCATGTACATCATCGTTGCGCTGATCATGCTCTTGCGCGGCTTTGCCGACGCCATCATGATGCGCGGCCAGCAGGCTGTCGCAGCTGCCGACGCAGTCGGATTCCTTCCCCCTCACCATTACGACCAGATCTTCACGGCCCACGGCGTCATCATGATTTTCTTCATGGCGATGCCCTTCATCACGGGCCTGATGAACGTCGTCGTACCGCTGCAAATCGGTGCGCGCGACGTGGCCTACCCGTTCCTGAACTCGCTGAGCTTCTGGCTGTTCTGTGTCGGTGTCGTGTTGATGATGCTGTCGCTGTTCGTGGGCGAATTCGCCGCGACCGGCTGGCTGGCTTATCCGCCGCTCTCCGGCCTGGAGGGCAGCCCGGGCGTCGGGGTCGACTACTACATCTGGGCGCTCCAGATATCAGGGGTAGGTACCACGCTGAGCGGCATCAACTTCGTCGTCACCATCCTGCGTATGCGTACGCCGGGCATGACGCTGATGAAAATGCCGGTCTTCACCTGGACCGCGCTGGTGACCAACATCCTGATCGTGGCCGCCTTCCCTGTGCTGGCCGGTACCTTGGCCCTGCTGTCGGCTGACCGCTATCTGGACATGCACTTCTTCACGAACGATCTCGGCGGCAACGTCATGATGTACGTGAACCTGATCTGGATCTGGGGCCACCCCGAGGTTTACATCCTGATCCTGCCCTGCTTTGGTGCGTTCTCGGAAATCATCGCCACCTACTCGAAGAAGCCCCTGTTCGGCTACAAATCGATGGTCTATGCCACGGCAGCCATCGGCGTGCTCTCGTTCATGGTGTGGCTGCACCACTTCTTCACCATGGGTGCCGGCGCCAACGTCAACACGTTCTTCGGTATCGCCACGATGATCATTTCGGTCCCGACCGGGGTCAAGATCTTCAACTGGCTGTTCACGATGTACCGCGGCCGTGTCGAAATGACCACCCCCGTGCTCTGGACGATCGGCTTCATGGTCACCTTCGTGATCGGCGGCATGACCGGCGTGCTGATGGCCATCCCGGGCGTGTCGTTCGTGCTGCACAACAGCTTGTTCCTGATTGCTCACTTCCACAACGTGATCATCGGTGGCGTGGTGTTCGGTTGTATCGCCGCCATGACGTACTGGTTCCCCAAGGCCTTTGGCTTCAAGCTCAATGAGCGTCTGGGCAAATACTCGTTCTGGTGCTGGTTCATCGGTTTCTACCTGGCCTTCATGCCCCTGTACATCCTGGGCCTGAAGGGCATGACGCGCCGTATCAACCACTACGACGACCCGACCTGGCAGCCTTACCTGATCGTGGCCTTCATTGGCGCTTGCTTCGTGGCCGCCGGTATTGGCTTCATCCTGCTGCAGATCTTCGTCAGCATCCGCGACCGCAAGAAAAACCTGGACGTCACCGGTGACCCCTGGGGCGGCCGTACGTTGGAATGGTCGATCGCTTCGCCCGCACCGTTCTACAACTTTGCCCACCTGCCCAAGGTCGACCATCTGGATCAACACTGGGAAGACAAAGAAAACGGCACGGCCTATGCCCGTCCGGCCCGCTACGAAGACATCCATATGCCGCGTAACACCGGTGCTGGCGTCGTCATCGGCTTCTTTGGCCTGGTAATGACCTTCGCCCTGGTCTGGCACATCTGGTGGCTGGCCATCGTGGGCTTCGTCGGCATGATCGGCTCGTTCATCGTGCGCGCCTACGACCGCGACGTGGACTACTACGTGCCCGCAAAAGAAGTCGAGCGCATCGACTCCGCCCATCTTGCTTCTATTCAAAAGGCCGTCTGAGTCATGACTCACGCTGCAACATCCCTCCCCCACGGGTCCGGCGCTCACGCCGGACACCATGACGAGCATCACGACGATGGATCCAAGACCGTAGTTGGATTCTGGATCTATCTGATGAGCGATTTGCTCATCTTCGCCGTGCTGTTCGCCACGTTCGCCGTACTGTTCAACGCCACCGCCGGTGGCCCCACCGGTAAAGAACTGTTCGAACTGCCGTTCGTGCTGGTCGAAACCATGCTGCTGCTGATCAGCAGCTTCACCTTCGGCATGGCCATGCTGAACATGCACGCCGGTAACAAAGGCCGCGTGATCGGCTGGCTCATGGTGACGTTCCTGTTCGGCGCAGGCTTTATCGGGATGGAAATCTATGAATTCCATCACCTGATCCACATCGGCGCCGGTCCCGATCGCAGCGCCTTCCTGTCGGCGTTCTTCACGCTGGTCGGCACCCACGGGCTGCACGTCACGTTCGGCCTGATCTGGATCATCATCATGATCGACATGGTTCGCCGCCACGGCCTGGACTCGGTCAACAAACGTCGCCTGGCGTGCCTGAGCCTGTTCTGGCACTTCCTGGACATCGTCTGGATCTGCGTCTTTACCTTCATCTACCTCATGGGAGCGATCTAATGTCGCACCACACGACCTCTACTGCAGGCCATGGTCACGGTGATCACGGCCACGACAGCGCCGATCACGGCTCGCTGAAGTCCTACATCGTAGGCTTCATCCTGTCCATCATCCTGACCCTGGGCTCGTTCGGTCTGCTCATGGTCGAAGGCGTCCCGCGCGGCATTATCCTGCCCGGCATCATCGTGCTGTGCGTGGCACAGCTGCTGGTGCAATTGGTGTTCTTCCTGCACATGGGCACCTCGAAGTCCCAGCGCGACAATCTGTCGGCTTTCATCTTCGCCGTGTTCGTGATCGCGATCATCGTGGTGGGCTCGGTCTGGGTGCTGCACAACATGAACGCCAACATGATGCACCCGATGCCCGGCATGTAATGCCACGTGTGAATGTCATGCATCATGATCAACGCCGCACTGCATTTGCCGAACTCGTTTTGCTCCGGTATACTGCCGTCCTCGTTGAACGTGATGCACGACATCACGCAGCACTCGGGGGTGCTTAGCTCAGTTGGTAGAGCGGCGCCCTTACAAGGCGTAGGTCACAGGTTCGACCCCTGTAGCACCCACCAGTCCCCCGAATAAAACACCCGGCCACTGGGCTGGATGTGAAAAAGGCACCGGATTATTCCAGGTGCCTTTTTTGTTACCGGGCCACGCTCAAGACCGAACTCGACTCGCTCTGCCAGTTGCTAACGCGACACGGCCGAACGAATGAAATCCGACAAATCGCGATTAAAGCGGTCTGGCTCTTCGAGAAACGGCGCATGTCCCGAGGCAGCATACAGCTTGCTCTGAATCCGTGGGTTGAGGCTCTTGGCCCTGGCGATGCTGGGCTTGGCCTTCACCAGCGCATCCTGGGCCCCATAGATCAGCAGCAACGGAACGTCGGCCTTGCCCAGCCCCTCGGCTGCGTCGACCGTCATTGATTGCACGGCACGTTGCATATCCCACGACGCCAGTGCAGCGTTGGCTAGCAGCAGTGAGAACGTGGCCGCATCGGGCTGGCGATAGAAGCACAGTCGCAGGAATGCGCGTTCGCCATCCAAATGGGTTTTCAAGTCCGAAGCGATCATGTCGCGATAGACCTCGGGATGCGCCACGATCTGGTCGGGCTTCAGCTCGATCACGCCATCGACATATACGGCACCGGCGATGCCGCTGTCGCCGTAGGCGGCCAGGTAGTTCGATATCACCGCACCGCCTAACGACCATCCCACGAGCACCGGCTTGTGGGCGTGCGTCGATTCGATGATCGTGGCCAAGTCGTCAGCCCACCGGCGTCCGTCAGTGTAGGAATCGGCTTCGGTTGGCTTGCCTGACCGGCCGTGTCCACGCAGGTCGTAGGTAATCAATCGGTAGTGCTGAAATCGAGGGTCGTGCAGTTGCTTGGTCCAGTTCAGCCGGCTGCCAAGCAGGCCATGAACGAAAATGATGGGAGCGCCGTCGGGATCACCGGCTTCCTGCACGGCCAGCACCACGCCATCGGGCGCAGTGACGGTGTAGTCCTTGGTTCCGGCAAACGCAGCCGGCGAGGCTGCCAGGACCGCGAGTGCCACGATCAGTGCGCCGAGTGCACTATGAAGCTTCGACAGAGACATGAGCGAATACTCCTGGGTTTTTGGGATGCGCACAGTCTCAAGCCTCACATTGATGTGAGTGTCAAGCGGAAAAGTGGTATCGTGTGTCCATGTCCAAACCCCAAGGCCCTATGACCATTGGCGAGCTTGCCCATAAGACAGGAGCAAGCCTGCGCTCAATCCGGCATTACGACGACAACGGACTTCTGACCTCTGTACGCGCAGAAAATGGCTATCGTTTGTTCCCCCCGGCAGCCGTGACGCAAGTTCGCCAGATCCAGAGGCTGATCGCCGCAGGCTTCAGCCTGGTGGAAATCCGCGGGTTTCCCGATTGCATGCGCATGATCGAAGGCGCTGCGGCGTGCCCCGAAACGACCGAAGTGCAACGCCGACGACTCGCTTCCATAGAGCGACAGATCGCGGATCTTGAGCAGCGGCGTGCACGACTCCGCGGGATGCTGACGGAAGGAGTCTAGCCCGCCGTTTGCATTACGATGCCCTGAACTGATTGCTTGATTGCCAAGGCAAAAACACCCCCTCGGGGGGGCAGCATGGCGCAGCGCGGTTTTTTTTTGCCCGGCCGCCGTCCGTCCCTACCTGCTCACAAACACAAAAGCCCTTGAATATTCAGCGCAGCACGCTGTCTCCAAGGGCTTTCGTGTTTTGCGGCGATGGTGCTCGCCGCAGGATCGCGACCGTCGATTAGTTGACGGCATCCTTCAGGGCTTTGCCCGGACGGAATTTCGGCACTTTGGCCTTTTTGATCTTGATGGTCTCGCCAGTGCGAGGGTTACGGCCCGTGCGAGCAGCGCGTGCCGACACAGCAAACGTGCCAAAGCCAACCAGCGTCACTGTGCCGCCCTTTTTGAGCGTGGTTTTTACGGCACCGATCAGGGCATCAAGCGAACGGCCGGCGGCAGCTTTGGAGATATCGGCCTTGCTGGCGATATGATCGATGAGTTCGGTTTTGTTCATTCAGGTTTACCCCTCAAGGTGTTGGTTCTGTCGGATGCGCGCCGACACCAGAACAATCAAGGTGCCGGCAAACGGAGGTAGATATGCTTCTTGGGCACTGCGCATATCCCAGTGCCTTGCCAAGCGCAACGGCAAAATTGCTACGTCGCGGATGTCTTTCGCACCAGAGAAAGTGCTAAAACATCAGCGACGCAGGAACATATTAGGCCCCTCGTTGCGACGGCGTCAAGGGGAAAGACTCCGCTGTAAGCC
Source organism: Bordetella muralis (assembly GCF_965139205.1). GTDB lineage: Bacteria > Pseudomonadota > Gammaproteobacteria > Burkholderiales > Burkholderiaceae_B > Bordetella_A > Bordetella_A muralis. Next base: position 70,353 of record NZ_CBCSIU010000019.1, on the reverse strand, counting down.
GCGTGGATACTGGCTTCCAGGTGTTTTCGTAATATGCACCCAATCTGCGCGTATTTCCGCAACAATCTCGCAAGACGCTGCAAACCCATGGAACGCCGGTCGGGTGCACCAGCCTCAGCCCATGCAAGCCTGCAAGGCCTGATCAAAATCGTGCAGCAGATCCGCTTGGTCCTCGATCCCGACGGACACCCGGATCAGGCTGTCCGCAATACCCATCTGGGCACGACGCTCCGGACCCATTTCATAATAAATCGTGTGCGCAGCCGGCAGCGCCAAACTGCGGGTATCACCCAAATGGGTCGCGTTGAGCACGATCTGCAAGTGATTCAGGAAATCAAAGCAATCGATTCCGTCTGCCAGCTCTATGCCCAATAGCCCGCCGAATCGGCCGCCGAACAATGCTGCCGCACGCTCATGCTGCGGATGGGTGGGCAAGCCGGGGTAATGCACCTTGGTCACGCCGGGATGGGCGTCGAGCATTTGCGCCAGCGCCAAGGCATTGCTGCAATGCGCCGCCATACGCAACGCCAAGGTTTCCGCGCCGATGGCGATGCGATGCGCGGAATCGGCCGACAACGTGCCGCCCATGTCGCGCAGGCCCTTCTTCTTGACCTGCAACAGCCCCCAGCCGGTAGACGGCCCCTTGCGGTAGCTATCGTAAATGTTGGGATAGCTTGCCCAGTCGTACAGGCCCGTGTCCGTGATCGTCCCGCCGAGCGCATCGCCGTGGCCGCTGATGTATTTGGACAGGGAGTTCATCACCAGTGATGCGCCGGCCGAACGGCCTTGGAACAGCCAGGGCGAGGTCAAGGTATTGTCGATCACATAAACGAGATTGCGCTCGCGGCACAGCTCGCCGATACCCGCCAGGTCTGCCACCTGGGTACCCGGATTGGCGATCGTCTCGGTAAACACCATACGCGTATTGGGTTGCAACGCCGCACGCACCTGATCCAGATCGGTAGGATCCACGTAGGTGATCTCGATTCCCAATTCAATCAACGTGCCCAACAGACTGTTCGTGTTGCCGAACACATACTGGCTGGACAGCAGATGATCGCCCTTGCGCAACAAAGTCGAAAACACCGCCGCCAGCGAAGCCATCCCCGTTGCGAACGAGACCGTTGCCGCGCCGCCTTCCATTTGGGTGATTTTCGCTTCCAGCGCAGTCGTCGTCGGCGTGCCCTGGCGGCCATAGGTGAAGCCTGCCTTGCCCTGAAACACCGCCGCCAGCTCGCGTGCATCGGCGTAGGCAAACTCGGACGAGGTGTGAATAGGCTTATGCACAGCGCCGTGCTCGACGGACAGGCGACGATCAGAATGAAGAATCGTAGTAGTAAAGCCGTTCTTATGCATGATGAATGACTGAGAAAAGTAAATGGCCGATGACGGCACGCGGGACCGGGCTCGACTCAAACGGCCCCACGACGGAGCAAGGAACCGGGCATGCCCGGTTCCTTGCGTGTTACGTGTGAAAGTTTACGCCTGCCGCTGCCGTACGGATTCGTACAGACACACCGCGCTGGCCACACTGACGTTCAGGCTCTCGACAGAGCCCAGCATCGGAATCGTCACCAATTGGTCGCAGGTCTCGCGCGTCAGGCGGCGCATCCCCTCGCCTTCGGCCCCCATGACCCACGCCATGGAACGGCGTGCGTCAACGGCATGAAGACTTTCGCTCGCCTGATCATCCGTGCCAACCACCCAGACATCGCGCTCTTTCAGCGCACGCAAGGTCCGCGCCAGATTCGTCACCATGATGTAAGGCACCGTATCGGCCGCACCGCAAGCCACGCGCTGCACAGTGCTGTTGAGGCCGACCGCGCGATCCCGCGGCGCAATCACCGCATGCACGCCAGCCGCGTCGGCCGTACGCAGACATGCCCCAAGATTGTGCGGATCAGTCACGCCGTCTAACACCAGCAGCAACGCGGGACCTTCGATGGTGTCCAATACCTCGTCGACATCCACTGCCAAGAGCCGTTCCTCGGCCAGTGCAACCACGCCCTGGTGGCGCGTCCCGCGCGCCAGACCGTCCAGCCGCTCGATGGTCACGGGATGCACACGGCGCCCCGCGCGTTCGGCTTGCTCGATTAGCCCTTGCATGCGTTTGTCGCGGCGCGAGGCCTCGACGTAGATCTCTTTGACGGATTCGGGTGCGTGCCGCAGTCGCGCCACCACCGCATGAAACCCCGCCAGGACTTGGGCTGACGCCATGAATATTCACCTTATATGCGTAAAGAAAAGCCGGCGCCAATGCGCCCGCCCGCCGAGTCGGATGCCTACGCATCCCCGGCGCAACCGTCATGTTACTGCGTGGCCCGCCAGCGTGCGCAACCTGCCGGCAACTGACCGGCCAACGAGGCCTCGCGAGTCCGCGAGGCCATGGCGCATCACACGCATGCAGAAGAAAGATACCGCCGGCGCGCAAGCCCCGCGAACGGGGCATCAGGCAAAGTTCAACGACGCCCGCGCGCCGGTGCCTGTTTGACTGCGGAACGCTTTTTCGCCGGCGCAGCGGGTTTGGCCGTTTTTTTCGCTTGAGCGCGCCTCTGCTTGGCGGTCTGCCCTTTCAGGGCGGCCGGCTTGGGAGCGGCGGCCTTTTTGATCTTGCGCGGTTCGTCAGGATTGCGCGACGCGGCCTTGCGCAAGGCGTCAAAGCTCGTGCCCTTGACCAGACGAAACTCGATACGGCGCGCCTCCAGGTCAACCCGCGAAACCTGGACCTGCACCTTGTCCGTCAAGCGATATCGCAGGCCCGTACGCTCGCCACGCAGCTCGTGCAACGCCTCGTTGAACTGGAAATACTCGCCGCCCAGCTCAGACACGTGCACCAGACCCTCGACGTGCAGCGTGTCCAGCGTCACGAATATGCCGAAGCTGGCCACACCCGTCACTGTGCCGCTGAAATCCTCGCCCACGCGCTCTTTGACGAACCAGCATTTGAGCCACGCTTCGACATCGCGCGAGGCCTCATCGGCACGGCGTTCGCTGGCAGACAACAGCAAGCCCAGTTTTTCCCAAGTGGCGTGTTCGTGCTCACGTTGAGTACGACCAATGACCAGCGGTTGATCCTCCAGACCCGGCACATAACGCTTGCCTGCCAGCAGCGCCTTGATGACGCGATGCGTCAACAAGTCAGGATAACGTCTGATGGGCGACGTAAAGTGGCTGTAACCCGGATACGCCAGCCCGAAATGGCCGACATTATCCGGACTGTAGATCGCCTGTTGCATCGAGCGCAGACACATGGTCTGCAACAGCTGAAAGTCAGGACGGCCGCGCACTGAATCCAGAAACTCGCCGTAGTCCTTGGCCGTGGGCGCATCGCCGCCGCCCAGCGACAGTCCCATCGTGCGCAAGAACTCACGCAGCGACGTCAGACGCTCGGGCGTCGGGCCCTCATGGATCCGATACAACCCAGGGTGCTTGCTGCGAGTCATGAAATCCGCCGCGCACGTATTGGCGGCCAGCATGCATTCCTCGATGAGTTTGTGAGCGTCGTTACGTACCAGCCCGACAATCTGTTCGATGCGGCCCAGCTCGTTGCACACGATCTTGGTCTCGACAGTATCGAAATCGATGGCGCCGCGCTTTTTACGCTGCTGCACCAGCAACAGGTACAACTCATGCAAATGGCGCACATGCGGCATCACCGCGCTCAAGCTATTGGCGACCGGACCGCCTGGCTGCTGCAGAGCCTCCCAGATCTGGGTATACGTCGTGCGCGCATGGGAATGGATGACGGCGTTATAAAACTGATAGGCCGAAATCGTACCGGCCTTGGCCCCTGTCGCCGGGATCACCATATCGCAGACCAGCACCAGGCGGTCCACGTTGGGATTGAGCGAACACAAGCCGTTGGACAGCGACTCGGGCAACATGGGAATGACCCGGCGCGGGAAATACACGCTGGTGCCACGCTCGAGCGCGTCATCGTCCAACGCGTCGTTGGGCGTCACATAGTGACTGACATCGGCAATCGCCACCAGTAGACGCCATCCGGGACGCTTGCGCTGCCCGGTGCCCAATTCGACAGGCTCACAGTACACCGCATCGTCAAAATCCCGTGCGTCCTCGCCATCGATCGTGATCAACGGCACATCGCGCAAATCGAATCGGTCTTTCAGGTCGGCCTTGCGCACCACGTCCGGCAAACGCGAAGCCTGCTTGGCAGCCGCTTCGGAAAAATCCACCGGCACATCGAACTTGCGCACCGCGATTTCGATTTCCATACCGGGATCATCGATTTCACCCAGGACTTCGTAAACGCGTCCCAACGGCTGCGTATGACGCGTGGGCTGCTCCATGATCTGCACCGACACGACCTGGCCATGTTGGGCACCATTGGTATCGCCTGGCGGAATCAGGATGTCGTGCTTGATGCGCTGGTCCTCCGGCACCACAATCGACAGACCGTGCTCATGCAGGAAACGCCCCACCAGTTTGTTGGTGCGGCGTTCGATGACCTCGACAATCACGCCTTCGGGCTTGCCGCGGTATTCGCCCGACGGCTTGACCAGCACACGGTCGCCGTGCAGGACTTTGAGCATTTCCCGCGGCGACAAAAACAGATCCTGCCCGCCATCGTCGCGCAACAAAAATCCAAAACCGTCCCGATGCCCTTGCACCTTGCCCGCCACGAAATCGAGCTTCGTGGCCAGCAGCAACACTCCCTTGCGATTGGGCATGAGCTGCCCGTCGCGCTCCATGGCATTCAGGCGGCGCTCGAATCCCACCAGCGTCGCTGGCCGTTCGACGCCCATGCGCTCGGCCAGCTCGGTCGGCGACAGGGGTGCCCCGGCCGAGCGCAGCGCCTTGAGAATGGTCTCTCGGCTCGGCACATCGGGATCAAAGTCTGGGGGAGGTTCGGGCAAGACGGATCCGGATCTGCCGTTGTTATTGTTATTGGAGTCTTTATTCGATCGTTTTGCCAAAGTTTAAAATCCTGTATATAATCTTTTGCTTCTGTGGTCTGCCCTAGGCTGATCACTGTAGCAAAAACCAAGCGGTGATTTAAAGTTTAAAACACTAATTGGTCTGGGAGCTGCTGATGCGTCTCTATTTCTTCGAAGCGTATCACACAAACCCGTAGATTTTTGCACAGTGCCCAGGTGGCGGAATTGGTAGACGCGCATGGTTCAGGTCCATGTGCCGCAAGGTGTGGAGGTTCGAGTCCTCTCCTGGGCACCACGGAATTCAGACGATTCGATCGTCGCACGCCCCCGGCAACCTTATGGTTCCCGGGGGTTTGTTTTTGTGCGCTCCTCACGGCTACCCTCCCGCCTCACGTGGTGCCTCTCATAACGTTCAGCCCCCATGGCGGCGATCTGCGCGGCGACCAACGCCTCGAACGGCGCCAACAATGCCGCAAACGATCGCGGCGCCTCCAATACATCCAGCGCGGCCGCAATCGCCTCGACGGTGGACAGGGCCGCCGATTCTCCTGCATGACGCACCCGGTATCGCGTCGTCATGCCTTCTGGCAAGGTCACTCTTGGCAACGCCGCCAGATCAGCATGCGTCGCGAGCAAATGGCGCGCGTGCCGCCAGGTACCGTCAGGCACCACCAGTAAAACAGGACGCGCCACTGCGCCAAGGCGAGCGCCTGGTCCGATGGGTTCTGCGGCGGCTGCGTGCGCATCACCCCCGCGCCCACCGGACGCCGCACCTCGTGACGACGCCCTTGCTGCGCCGTCCGGGACGGCAGCGTCGCGAACCAACACCCGCGCCTCCTCGCCCGGAAACAGCAAACAGGGTTCGTACTGCCCTGCACTCCAGAGCGCCGCATCAAACTTCCGCCCTACATGCAGCGCCGCGTTACGCAACCCCAGCACCGCCAACCGCCCGGTATTCAGCGCGTGACGGGATTCCTCGGGATGCTGCAGCACCAGCACGCGCGTGCGGCTATCCAGGGAAGGAATCAGCGCGCACAAACAATGCGTCATCGGCCGCCGACAACGCTCGCACTTGGGCCGCTTGTTCGCCGACGCATCATCCGCGCCACCGCCGCCTGCATACCCGTTCCCGCCAATCCCATTCGCCGCCATCAATACCGATACCCCCGCCTGACGTACAGGCTGAACCATGGCCACCTTGGCCCTGTCTGCTTGGCCCTACCTGTTAAGGGCGGCAATTTTCACATTATTTTGCCCGCCTATTTGCACACTTCAAAAAAAGTGTGCATAATGCGCGTCCTCTGATGTTCAAACGCACTGACAACAGTGTGCCAGAACAACAGCGCCCAGGTGGCGGAATTGGTAGACGCGCATGGTTCAGGTCCATGTGCCGCAAGGTGTGGAGGTTCGAGTCCTCTCCTGGGCACCAATTACTACACTGCGACTTACCTTCGCGGTGCGCCGAAAAAACCCCGATTGCTTAACCGCATCGGGGTTTTTCTTTTTCAGTTGCCCAGAGCACGGGTCATGGCGACGTGCGCGATACCTGCCTCGATGAACTCCTCGCCGTTGGCGGTAAAACCGTGTGCCTCATAAAACCCACGGGCATGGGTCTGTGCGTGCAACAGCAGCATCCGATGTCCATCGCCGTGCCCTTGGGTAATCAGCGCATCCAGCACCTGACCACCCACCCCCGTCCCGCGGGCCGATTTGCGCACTGCCATGCGGCCGATGTGTCCATCGGGCAACAAGCGGCCCGTCGCGACCGGGACATTGTCAGGCCCGTAGGCCACGGCATGCACCGACAACGGATCATCATCGTCCAGCTCAACCTCGGCCGGCACGGCCTGCTCGACCACAAAGACCTCGTGGCGGACAAGATACGCATCATCACGCAGACGATCCCAGGTTCCCAAGACGATACGGATAGGAAGGGGTTTAGGCATGACGTTCTCCTGCGTTGCTCATAAAACAGATACCCGGCGTACACACCGCCGCATGGCTAATGATAAAGCCACAGTAGAATGTCCGCTCTTTCCTTCCGCCCCGCACCATGGACGCCGTTGTCACCGCCGCTTTGCCGGTATTCGCCCTCATCCTGACAGGCTGGCTGGCGGCCCGCTGCGGCGTACTCGGTCCGGCAGCAACTGACGCGCTCAATCGCTACGTCGCCTATCTGTCGCTGCCCGCGCTGCTGTTTCGCGCCATGGCGCAGGCCGACTTAAGCCTTATGTCGTGGCGTTTCGTGGTGTCGGTGGCCGGCGGCATCGCCATCACCTTTGCAATCACCTGCCTGGTCTCGCGCCGGCACGACATCCGCCTGACCGATCTCAGCATCCACGGCTTGGCTGCCTCCTACGCCAACGCGGGGTATATGGGCATCCCGCTATGCCTGGCATTGCTCGGACCCGCCAGCCTGGCGCCCGCCATCATCTGCACCCTGATGACGGCCTGCGTCCTGTTCGGCGTTGCCATCGCCTTGATCGAATTTGATCAACATCGCGATCGCAGCCTCGGAACCACACTGCTGAAAGTCGCTCGCGCACTGATCCGTAATCCCCTATTGATTTCCCCTCTGGCCGGACTGGCCTGGGCCTTATCGGGCCTGACGCTGCCCCTGGGTATTGATCGCTATGTCGAATTATTGGGCGCGTCGGCCAGCCCCTGCGCATTAGTGACGATCGGCCTGTTCCTGGCCCAGGCAACGCCCGGCGGCGATCACGAGGCCGTCGGTAAACTCGTCGCCGGCAAGCTGCTGCTGCAACCCGCAGCCACAGCCATCCTCGTCTTTTGGGTCTTTCCCGTGCCACCGCTATGGGCCTGGAGCGCAGTGCTCATGAGCGCTCTGCCGATAGGAACCGGACCATTCATGCTGGCTCAACTCTACGGACGCGATGCGCGTGCCACATCGCGCGCAATCTTGCTGTCGACGATACTGTCCGTGATCACGGTTTCATTATTGGTGGCGTGGATCAGCAAACAAGCTCTGCATTAAGGCAGTCAAGCATGCATTGCGTCACATAAAGCATCGCCTGCACCAACAAACTGCGTTTCCTGACAATTTTCCCTTCTAATCACCTGCCCCATCATGTTGCTGCCCGCCGCCATTTTCATTGCCACACTGATTCTGGTCATCTGGCAACCTCGAGGCCTGAACATCGGCTGGAGCGCCTCGGCAGGCGCTGTGGTTGCGTTGCTGACCGGCGTTGTTCAACCGAACGACGTCGTCGCCGTCTGGCACATCGTGTGGAATGCAACAGCCACCTTTATCGCCATCATCATCACCAGCATCATCCTCGATGCCGCGGGTTTCTTTAAATGGGCTGCACTGCATGTCGCCCGCTGGGGCGGCGGGCGCGGCCATTGGCTGTTTGCGTTGATCGTGCTGCTGGGCGCAGCCGTCTCTGCCTTATTTGCCAACGATGGCGCCGCCCTGATCCTGACCCCCATCGTCATGGAAATGCTGCTGGCGTTGGGCTTTGGATTGGGCGCAACACTGGCCTTTGTCATGGCGGCAGGCTTTATCGCCGACACGGCCAGTACCCCTCTAGTGGTGTCGAATCTGGTCAATATCGTATCGGCCGATTTTTTCGGTATCGGCTTCGATCGATATGCATCGGTCATGGTCCCGGTCAATTTTGCAGCGGTCGCGGCATCGCTGGCGATCTTGTTCCTCTATTTCCGCAAACAGATTCCGGCGCGCTACAACGTCGCGCAAATCCCGTCCCCGCAGTCTGCCATCCGTGACCGCACTACCTTTCGCGTCGGTATCGCGGTCCTGGCATTGCTGCTGGCGGGATTTTTCATCCTGGAGCCTCTGGGCATCCCCGTCAGCGCCATCGCAGCAGTGGGCGCACTGGTACTGCTGCTGGTCGCCGGCCAACAGCACATCGTCGGCACACGTCGCGTCATGCGCGAGGCCCCCTGGCATATCGTGGTGTTCTCGCTGGGCATGTACCTGGTCGTCTATGGACTGCGCAACGCAGGCCTGACGGCCTACTTGACGCAATTGCTGGAGGTCTTCGGCCACCATGGCGTCTGGGCCGCCTCGCTGGGCACGGGGCTGGTAACGGCCCTTCTGGCCTCCGTATTGAATAACCTGCCTGCCGTGCTGGTAGGCGCACTGGCGATTGCCGACACAACAGCGACCGATGTCATTCGCGACGCCATGATTTACGCCAATGTCATCGGCACCGACCTGGGCCCCAAAATCACGCCGATCGGCAGTCTGGCCACCCTGCTCTGGCTGCACGTCCTCGCGCGCAAGGGCCTGCGTATTACCTGGGGCTATTATTTCAAGGTGGGCATTGTCTTGACGCTGCCGGTGTTACTGGTCACCTTGGCTGCACTGGCCTTGCGTTTGCAATAATCGTTGTCAACAATGGAACTCTCTGTTCCCTGCCAGAAATAGGCTCAGGGCTAGCCGATAGGCGGCCACCCTGCTATGGTTGCCTACCATTCGAAAGCCCTGGAGTTCCCAATGAGCTGGATTGCCGGCCGGTACACGACATTTATTCTGGTACTACTAGGCGCCCTCGTCACATCGACGCTGGCTTTGTCGCTATCCGCCGCATGGTGGTGGGCCGCCGTCCCCTTGGCCCTGTTGGCACTATTAGGGGTCTACGACCTGATCCAGCCTCGCCATGCGATCCGGCGCAATTATCCCGTGCTGGGCAATCTGCGGTTTTTGTTCGAATTCATTCGTCCCGAAATCCGCCAGTACTTTTTAGAGGACGACACACACGCCGCCCCGTTCTCGCGCGCGCAGCGATCGATCGTTTATCAGCGTGCCAAGCAGGATGTCGACAAACGGCCCTTTGGCACCCAGGAGGACGTGTACGGCGATCGCTACGAGTGGATCAACCATTCCCTGGTCCCCGCACAGATCAACGACCCCGACTTTCGCGTCACCGTCGGCGGCCCCGATTGCGAGCAGCCCTACTCGATGTCGGCGTTCAATATTTCGGCAATGAGCTTCGGCGCCCTGTCGGCCAATGCCGTTCTCGCCCTCAACGAGGGTGCGCGCCAAGGCAATTTTGCGCATGACACTGGCGAAGGCGGCATCAGCCGCTATCACCGCCAACCGGGTGGCGCACTGGTATGGAACATCGGCTCGGGCTATTTTGGCTGCCGTGACGAACACGGCGCCTTTTCCGAAGAAGCCTTTGTCCGCAACGCCTGTACGCCGCAGGTCAAGATGATCGAGATCAAGCTGTCACAAGGCGCCAAGCCCGGCCATGGTGGCATCCTGCCCGGCGCGAAGGTCACCGCAGAAATTGCCGAAGCCCGCGGCGTGGCCATCGGCCAGGACTGCAACTCGCCGTCGAGTCACAGCGCATTCGATTCGCCTATCGGCCTGCTCCAATTTGTGGCGCGGTTGCGCAAGCTGTCCGGAGGCAAACCCGTCGGATTCAAATTCTGCATGGGCCATCCCTGGGAATGGTTCGCCATCGTCAAGGCCATGCTGGAAACCGGCATTACGCCCGACTTCATCGTCGTCGATGGCGCCGAAGGCGGCACGGGTGCAGCGCCCGTCGAATTCGTCGATCATGTCGGTACACCGTTGCGCGAAGCCCTGCGCATCGTGCACAACACCTTGATCGGCGTCAATCTGCGTGACCGCATCCGCCTGGGGGCCTCAGGCAAAATCATCACCGCATTTGATATGGCCCGCGTGATGGCCATGGGCGCCGACTGGTGTAACGCGGCGCGCGGCTTCATGTTCGCCGTGGGCTGCATCCAGGCACAGGCTTGCCACACGGACAAATGCCCGACCGGCGTCACCACCCAGGACCCTGTGCGCCAACGCGCCCTCGTCGTCCCCGACAAGGCGCAACGCGCTGCGAATTTTCATCGCAACAGCCTGCACGCGCTGGCCGAGCTATTGCAAGCCGCCGGCCTCACGCATCCCAATCAGTTGCGTCCGCATCACATCGCCCGCCGCATCTCGCCCAGCGAGGTTCGTCTGCTGTCTGCGTTATTTCCCGAGCTGGAGCCGGGCGAACTGTTGCGCGGAGAGTTCCGCCACACGGTATTCAGAGTGGGTTGGTCGATGGCGCGCGCAGATTCGTTCAAGCCTGCGCACGACGTGACGGCAGCGTTGGCCGCCATACATTTGGCCCAGACCAACGCGACGACGCCTCCCGCCGCGATCACGCCAAATGCTGCCGCACCGGCGACGCCCTAATGTATTGCGGGAGCATCCTGCGCTGCATTGAGGTACCGACCACAGTACCCCAATGCAGCGTGGCCATATCCCATTTACGACGGGCAGCGCACAACAGTATGAAACAGCAGTAAACAAAAATGCCAATGGGCGTGCCAAAGCACCGCAGAACTTGACAATGCAAAGGGGGGTTAGGCCACAATAGGCTTCGCCAATGCAACTCTGCAAGGAACCACCATATGTTCCAGTCCAGCAGCATGCTAGCCACGGCGCCGTCCGACTATGTGGCGCCGCCTTTTCACGGCCCTCCGCACGCTATCGAAGCATTGCAGGCGGGACTGCTAGCCCGCCCTGCCCACATCGAGCCGAAGTATTTATACGACGCACTGGGATCCAGTCTGTTCAGCGCGATCACGCAGTTGCCCGAGTATTACCCCACTCGATGCGAAGCTGAGATATTGCGAGATCATGCCGCAGGCATCGCTCGGCACGTAGGCAAAGTCAAAACATTGATTGACTTGGGCGCAGGCGACTGCATCAAGGCGGAAAAGCTGTTTCCGTCACTGCGTCCTGAAATGTATGTCCCGATTGATATCTCGGTCGAGTATCTTCATAGCGCCGTACAACGTTTAAAAAACACGTACCGCGATCTGAAAATCGCTCCGATTGGTGAAGATTTTCATCATGATCTGAGGCTCCCCGATACCATTCCACAATCGGGTCGATTGTTTTTCTATCCTGGCTCCAGCATCGGGAATCTGGACCCCGATCACGCGCTGGCACTGCTGACCCGCATCCGGACATACTGTGACGAGGGTGGCCTGCTGATAGGCGTAGACCGCGTCAAATCGCGTGACATCCTGGAGCCTGCCTACGACGACGCGCTGCATCTGACCGCCGCGTTCAATCTGAATCTATTGCGTCACGTGAATCAACGGCTTGGCAGTGATTTTGATGTACAGCACTGGCAACACGTCGCGCATTACGACGAAGCCCATTCTCGAATTCAAATGCACCTGCAAGCCCAAACCGACGTGACTATTCAGTGGCCCCATGGACATCGAGCGTTTTGCAAAGGCGAACGCATCCATACCGAGAACTCGTACAAATACACGCCAGAGGGTTTTCGCAATCTCCTGACGCGAGCTGGCTTTTCGTACGTCGAACACTGGTCGGATGCGTGCGGATGGTTTTCCGTATTCAGCGCACGCGCCTGACCCTAGGCATGCCACTTGCGACAGAACAGGAACCCTTCCTTTCATGGATCCCGCCTGCCTGCTGACCCATCCGATGACGCGCCAAGACTCCCCACGCGCGCTGGCCGCTCGCTATGAGCAGATACGCCAGCAGACCCGCCTGCTCGCCGAACCACTCAGCCCCGAAGACTGCCAGATACAGTCCATGCCTGATTGCAGCCCCGTCAAATGGCATCTGGCACACACGACGTGGTTTTTTGAAACCTTCATCCTGAGCCGTTTCCAACCTGACCGGCCGGCCTTTCACCCCCAGTACCGGATGCTGTTCAATTCGTACTACAACGCGATCGGCGCCCGGCATCCGCGCCCCCAGCGCGGACTGCTGTCCCGCCCACCGTTGGACGATATCTGGCGTTATCGCAATGTCGTCGATGAGGCGATGCGCCGCCTGCTCATTCGCATGGCCGGCACCGATCCTGTCTTTGATCAATTAGTGGAACTGGGCCTGAATCATGAACAGCAGCATCAGGAATTGATCCTGACCGATATCAAGCACGCGCTATCGTTGAATCCGCTGCAGCCTGCGTACATGCCGCAAAACGACACTGCTGCCGCCACGAGCGCGGCGCCAGGCTGGGTGCGCTACGAAGGCGGCCGCACACGGATCGGCCACCAATCCGCAGGATTCGCCTTTGACAACGAAAGTCCTGCCCATGACGTCCTATTATTGCCCTTCTACCTGGCTGATCGCCTCGTCACACAAGGCGAATATCTGGAATTCATTCGTGACGGAGGATATCGACGTCCCGATCTCTGGTTGTCGTTAGGCTGGGATCGAGTCTGCGCCGAACAATGGCGCGCGCCGTTGTACTGGGAAGGGCAAAAGGACAATTGGCAGATTTATACGCTGCACGGCCTGCGCCCCCTGGAGCCTCAGGCGCCCGTCGCGCACGTCAGTTATTTCGAAGCCGACGCCTATGCACGCTGGGCGCGCGTGCGATTGCCGCGCGAGGCGGAATGGGAACATGCGGCGCAGCAAATGCCCGGCGATCACAACCAGGCCGCCAATCTGCTGGAAAGCGGACATCTGCGTCCCATCGCTGCGTCCGCTGCCCCTGCGGGCGGCAATCCCGCACAGCTATTCGGCGACGTCTGGGAATGGACCTGCAGCGCCTACGATGCCTATCCTGGCTATGCACCCCCCGCCGGCGCCGTTGGCGAATACAACGGCAAATTCATGTGCAATCAATATGTGCTGCGCGGCGGATCTTGTGTAACGCCGGCCAGCCATATCCGGCCGACGTATCGGAACTTCTTTCCGCCCGAGGCACGTTGGCAATTCTCAGGGATACGGCTGGCGCGGGATGTGTAGGCAAAGCGCCTGCCTACATCACCCGATCAACAGTTGCCCTTTTTAGCCTGGCCCGGCGGGCAGAACCCACCACCGCCGCCACCGCCCACACCTTGCGGGTCCACGATCACGGCGCCGTCCGGTGTGTAGACCGCACAACCGCCCAAGAGGCCGGCAAGTACGGCCAAGGTACAGAGGAGTTTCATCAACCTATTTCCGAAAATTTGAGGCGACGCAAGTGTATTGCCAAATAAGGAAACCAGGCGGGCCACTTTGTAACGACCTTTACTAGAGGAATCTTTTTTCTTTTAGGCCATGTCGATTTGCATACGTAAAAATTTTCGTGCTAGAATTTTGTTCTTGCTTAGCACGACGCTTCGCAAGACTGCAGCAGAGGCCCAGCCGACATCATTGGCCACCTCGGATGCAAAGGCGCATTAGCTCAGCCGGTTAGAGCGACGGAATCATAATCCGCAGGTCCCCTGTTCGAATCAGGGATGCGCCACCAAAGAATACCAAGGCCCACAAGCGATTGTGGGCCTTTTGTTTTGCTTTACGCTGTCACGAAGCAGACTCCTTTAACAGGATAAAGTGCTCAATCAGCCGGATCATCAGAGTCTTCTGGTCCGGCAGGCTTTCGGCCACCAACAATGCCAGCGCTACCAGGGTATTGTCATTGATTAATTGCTCCACAGACCGAGCCAGCAAATGCCGGTTACGACGCAGGTACCAAAGAAACAAGAAAGAACCACAGCGCTTATTGCCGTCGGCTAGAGCATGATTCTTGATCAGAAAATACAATAGATGCGCCGCGCGACTAGCCACGTTGGGGTAAAACAACTCCCCGTCAAACCCCTGTTCAATTGTTGCCAAGGCAGATGCCAGGCCATTGCCACGCACCAGTCCAAACAGTTCGGTCGCTTCGCCTTTAGCGATCAAGGTTTGCTTTAATTCGGCAATGGCGGGCAAGGCCTCGCTCAGATCCAGCGGGTGCATGTCCGACTGATTGAGGGCGATTTCCCCAAGCGCTTGCTCGTCGTAGCCCTGTAACAAACTCCAGGAGCGCGCATAGTCGCTAATGACTCTGGCCACCGCCTCACCCTCAGCGGACATCAACCCTTGACTACTAAGCGTACGGCTGAGCAAGTTAACCGCCTGCTCAAACTCAATGCCACGCTCGGCCAAGCGGCGCTGATTCAGGCTATAGCCCTGTATCAAATGGCTCTGGAGCACACGGGTGGCCCACTGTCGGAACTGCACACCGCGCTGGGACTTCACTCGGTAGCCTACAGAGATGATGACATCAAGGTTGAAATAATCGACCTGGTAAGTTTTGCCATCAGACGCAGTTGTTGCATTTTTTGCAACAACTGAACCCCTCTCAAGTTCTCCCTCTTTGAACACATTACGGATGTGGCGTGAGACTACTGATTTATCACGATCAAATAAAGCAGCCATCTGATCAAGACTAAGCCAGGCTGTGTCTTGGTCTACAGTGACTTCCAACTGTGCATTGCCATCCCCGCTGACAAAAATCTGGATCTGTTGTTCAGTCATTTATAGCCCCATAGGCCTATTCGCTTGTAAGTCGTTTTTAACCTTTCTAGAGTTCGCCTCGCGCAAACTGATGACTCAACGCCCATCGTCACGATCAACATATATTGCGCAACACAAGCGCGCGCCGATGTAACCCAAGGCGATCATACTGGCGCGAGAGTCGGATCGATCCGGAATCGGTAGACGCATTTAGTTTGCATCCCCGAGATACTATCCATGCCAAACCAAATAACTGGTTATTTATCCAGAATAACGTTGGAACCGGACCAATCCTGCAAGGAGGAGCGACGCCCTTTTTCGCCCTGGCATCAGCGCATCTATTTTCTATAGAGCCCCTGCCGTTCTTCAAACAAAATCACAAAACTCTGCGGACGGCTGGCCAGATAATGCACCGCGAATGGTTGGCCCACTGCCGGATAACGCACCTGGTTTCGTGGCGGATAGACGTTGAAGTCCGAGCTATCAAAGTGCGTTGCCATCTTTTGCCCGTCGGCTTTTTGCAGCTCGACGGTATAACGCTCTACAGGCTGGTTGTTATAGATGTTGCTGGTCTCCGCGCTGGAGACGATTACCGCCTGCCCCGGGACGCCATAGTGATAGATCAATGGCGCGGTCAGGCTGGAGCCAAAAATAAGCAAGGCCGGCGTGCCAAATGGGATGAAAAGCATCAACACCACCAGTACGGCAAGCAGCGACTTGCTGGATTGAGGCACGCGCATCAACCTGGCAATCAACAATACAGCGAACACCAGAACGAGAATAAAAACTGGAAACGGCCATACCTCGTCCGTCATCCACACCAGCAACGAAATCAGTGTTTCGGTCATTGCGATGAATCCGTGATAGCCATCACACCGCCTGCATACTCATCAAGGCGCACACACCAGCACTTTCAGCTGGCTGGGAACGATGCGGCATGACAGCGGGCAATTGATGAGGTTTGCCGGACCGATACTGGTCACCCGCGTACTCGGCGTCCCCCTCACGATAACCGTAAATGCGCCCGTGACATGCTGCTGCCGGGACATCACGGTTTGTGAAACGAGCCCCAGGCCAATCCCCGGCGTATCGCCCATCGTCAACGGACGGGCGCTCATCAGGTTATGCCATGGTCCGCCACCGGCCAAGACATTGAACGCGATGGGGATAGTCAACGGCCCCAGCGCAATATTCGGATAGGGAATCGGTGGAATAGGCGTCTTGCAGACATCCGGGAAACCCAGATCCATTCCGCCAAACTGTGCATTTGCAAACATGACGTTTTCCTTTGCGGGAGTTAATCAACCCACCAAAATTTGTTTGCCGTCGGCCTTCACCACCGTCTCACCGTTGATGAGCGTGGTGTTGCCGCTGAGCCGGGCGACGAAATCCGCTGCATAGTCCAGATTGATGGCTTTGACCGTGTCCGTGCCTGCCACGTATCGTGACGATTGGCCCACCGTTTCCGTGACCGACCGGTAATACGACTCTCGTTGGTCGCCGCTATATTTCGATGCCGTCGCCACGACGTTGAGCTCAGCACTGGCCAGCATGTAGTAATGGCTTTTGACTGCCCAGCTTTTCGCATCCACGGTCCCAGCACCGGCAGCCAGGCTGAAGGCTTCCGTATTCATCGCGAGACGGCGCCCCCCCTGCAACGACAGCTCGTCGGCGGATACGGTCAGTGCGCCATCTACCTGCAAGGTCGTGTTGCCGGCCACACGTTGTTCCAATACGGCAATGATATACAGCCCGCCTGCGGCGTCTCCCGATACCAGGACTTTGTCGCCCGGCTCGGGCAACAACAGGCAACTCGCCGCGCGCTTGACCTCGTACTGACGTCCGTGTTCACGATTGCTGACCGTGAAATGGGCACGGTCATGCGCCTCTACCAGAAACGCGCTATGAACATGCGTATCGCCATTGAGCGTATTCGCCCTCTTTTGCAGTAGCGGCTGCAACGGATCCGGCCGCCCCACCTGATTGCCCGCCTCGCTATCGAGACCAATCTGCACGTCGCTATCCGATTGACGATGATTCATCACAATTTCACCCATTGTTCAGCACGCAATAATTCGTGATCCGGCGGGAGAATGCCTTGCTTGGACCCATAACGAGTTCCGTCGTCGATCACCGCATGATGTTTGCTGCGCATGAAACGCCCGCCACGAAAATCAGCATGACTGATATTGGCGTACGAGAAATCCGTGAATTCCATGCTGCAATCGGAAAAATCCGCATACTGCAGATTGCAGCGATTGAGCGCTGTCATCGTCATATTGGCACCACGGAATACGGCACGTTCGCCGT
The DNA here is from genome assembly GCF_965139205.1 of Bordetella muralis. Classification (GTDB taxonomy): domain Bacteria; phylum Pseudomonadota; class Gammaproteobacteria; order Burkholderiales; family Burkholderiaceae_B; genus Bordetella_A; species Bordetella_A muralis. The sequence continues at coordinate 52,896 of NZ_CBCSIU010000019.1, read as the reverse complement.
TGGTGCCGGACAGATTAGCGCACTCTAGCTGCGCACCTGCAAAAACCGCGTGAGCAGCATTGGCGTCGATCATTAAGGCCTGGCGCATATCTGCATGATCGAATCGGCACTCCTGTAAACCACATCCCTTGAAGCAAGCCTGAACTAAGTTCGCGTGCGAAAAATCGCTGCCCGACATGTCGCTGTCCGTAAACTGGCTTTGGGTCAACTGTACGCCTTGAAAACTATAGTTCTTCGCCGTGCATTCCAGTGCAATCAGATTCGTGAAGGCGGCATTTTCCAAGGTCAGATACGTGAAATCAAAGTCCGTCAGAACGAGATGCGTAAAGGTCGACTCCTTGAACCGCAGGCTTACCTGCCTGCTGCCGGTCACGACCAACTTTTCGATCCGCGAGGCCTCTATGTTCAAATCCAGCATGGGCGAATTGGCCAGCGTCCCCTCGAGGTACTGACACTCAGTGAATACGCAGGCATCAAACGCGCACTCGACAAATTGATGCGCTTTAAAAATCGTTCTCTCAAAAATGCAGTTCACAAATCTGCAGCTCGTAAATACGCAATCCCTGAGCGTTGTTTCCGACCAGCGGATACCGGCGAACACGACGGTGTCCACATGGCATGACCACCAGTCCATCCCGATAAATCTGTTGTGCTCAAAAATGCATTTCCGGATTTCCGCGCCGTGCCATTCGCCCCCTTGCCAATGCAGGTCTTTCCATAGCAAACCCTCGATGGATTCCCCATCGTTCACTTTAGATAGAAACTGCTGCTGTACTACTGCTTGCTCCATGATTTATTTACGCAACGGATAAATGTTGGATCGTTCCATCAACATATCGCGCTGAACTGTGCCTGAATCGGCCTTGATCATGGCCAGCTCGGCACTGAAAAAAGACACGTGCTGCATCCGCGCAGCACGCAAATCGGCGGACTTCATTTGCGCCTCGCTAAAATCCGAATTGCTAATGTGTGCGCCAGACAAATCCGTTCGGATAAACAGGCTCTGTTTAAAGAAACTATCCGCCAGACTGACGTCATGCATCCTCGTCTCTGAGAAATCGCATGTACTCAGATCACTGGCCATGACCTTTCCTCGGGTGAGATCGAGTTTCCTGAAGCTCGATGCCGAAATAATCGAGTGGGAAATTTCCAGCTCGTCGATCGTGGTCGAGGGGGCAATATAGAGTTTGGATGCATTGCTTTCGATCATGTGAAACGCCCGCAACTTCTGCATCTCGACGAATGTCATCGAATCGATATGGCAAGCCTCCATGCGCAGCCCGTCGATCGATCCTTTGAGAAAGGTGTGCCTCAAAAAATGGCAATGCTCAAAAGCGACACGCTCCAATCTGCCACGCACGACGGGGAAATTGACAAAGCGGCAGTGCTCAAAACGGCAGTCTTTCAGCCTGATCCTGAAATGCATCCACTCCTGCAGATCCGACCGAACAAAGCGGCAGCCCTCAAACCTCGCTTTGTCCGATTGCACACCAGACAGTCGGCAATCGATAAACTGGCACTCATTAAAGTGCGCCCGGTTCCAGTCTACCGATGAAAAATCGCATCCCGTAAAAACGACGCGATCAAAATCACAGCACGCCATCTTCGCTTTGCTGAAATCACAATCAGAGATTCGGCTATCACTGATGACCAAGCCGCTCACGTCCCAGCCCGAGTAGGAGGCGCTGGTTGCGATAAATTCGTGCAACCCGTAGCCATCAAAACCCGCAGGCAGCGGCTCCGTATTGCGCTGATTCAACCCAAAAATACGATACAAGTTCCTCGGATTACCGGAATAATCGCGCTTTCCGGTCCGTGCGCCGGGCGCTCTTGCCACGGTGTCCTCGAACTGTTCGAGTTGCTGTTGCCGTAACTGTTGCAATTGAATATGCGCGGCGCCAGTGGTCGTGGCCTGCGCACCCCCGACGGCTTCAACTTGCTTCCGGGCCTCTTCCCTGAGGGACACCAATAGTGCTTCTTGCTGCTCCTTCAGAAAGCGCTGGTGCGCGTCGGTCATCGATTGAGGCACTTCATCGGAGGTGGGCTTGGGCTTTTGACGCCCCTTGCGGAACCGCTCCTTGGCGGCCTTGAGCGTCATGGTTTCCCGCTGCCGAGTGAGCATCTCTTCAATGATGTCGTCCTGCGCGATTTTTCCGTTTTGGCTTTTTCTCAGCCACGCGAGCTCTGACTCGACCTCTAGAACCGCTGCGGATTTCTCTGATTTGGGTACGTACTGCAGAACGTTGTTCGTCAGCTCTTTCTCCAGTTTCCTGAGCTTGTTGTGCAGCAGCGGAGAAAGCTCCACCTCGTCCAGCGAGGTCGCACGAATCCAACGGGCATCAACGAGTTGCTTATCCAGCAGCGCATGAAACCCTCCCTCTTGAGGATGAGTGCGCTTGCGGAAAATGTCCTCGTAGTACATCAATGTCTTGGGCGAGTCGCAGTGCTCCACCGCATACACAATATGGCTAATGTCACTGGCGTCATCCTCACTGATCTCCACAACGCCCTGATACACCAGTATCGCTTTTTCAAGGTGCGGGTAGGCCCAATAGGTCCTGAGACTCATCGGAACATCTTTCAGAAAGTCATTTTTTGCGGTATCTGCCTCTCGCTTGATCAACGCTTTAACAGCCAGCGGTGGAACAGCCGTGACCAGCCTGTCCTTTTCCGGATGCATATGGATGAACGTAATCTCGTCTCCGACCTCCAGACGATTCAGCCGTTGCCCATCCGGGCTTTGATTGAAATAGCTCCAATCGATATCGCGGGCAAATCCCGGAAACTCCTGAATCCGCCACTGCTCGTCATAGGTCCCCAGCAGCCTATTCCTGTCCGGTGACTCGATGGCAATCGCTGAATATCCCGCCGGGCGACAGTGCTGGCCTTCGCGAATAATGGGATTGGCGGGCTCTTCGATATTCGGCAGAAATCGGGCACGCAGGCCATTGACGTCCGTTTCCTGAAAACCCTTTCCCAGAGGGTTTTGTTCAAAACCTGCACCGCCGTAGGCATTGCGCCAATTAATCGGGATTTTCCTGAAAGGAAGCGCTCGACTGGGTTTGCCATCCGACCAATAGCGATCCCCCGTCACCCATAAATCCTTTCTGACATTGTTGACGGTCACCGATACCGCCGTCCGTCCGTTGACAGCGTACTCTCCAAAACCGTAGGCATTCAGAATAATTTCCGGAGTGCGCTTCGGGATACCAAAATCCAGCGCTTCCGCACCGAAATTCAGTACAGACTCTTCATTAAAGACGCCCCATAACCGTTGTTCAGTCTCCAGGTAGAACTCCGAGGAAAATTCCACCATCACATAGCCAGTTATGGCCAGATAATCGTTGTTCAAATACCTGTAGGGTCGAGTCAGACAAGACAGACGATTGGGTTTAATGACTTTCATTAATCGGCGAATACTCAGACGATCAGAAAAAGCGCCTTGAACACCGTCTTGAGTGCCCCGAACTCATGTTCCTGGGAAAAGCCTTTGACACCAATAAAACCGCAATCGATCTTCAGCGCTCCGAGGTCGGTTTTCTTTGCGTAATACGTGTTCTGTGAAATGCTGGCCTGATGGCGAAACCCCGTGACGGATTGATGAAATCCCCGGAATTGGAAAATCTCGACGAACGCTTCCCCCTTCCATATACCGTAGGTGAAGTGTTTCTTGTGGGTTTCTTTGACCGTTGGCGCATCCATCACGATCTTGTCCGACGACAAGGTGATGCTGGTAGGCGCCTTCAGCGTCATATCGTCACCCGTCATATTGATCGAATGCGCTGCACTACCCCGTTGAATATCCAGCGGCCCGGCATCCGAGAACAGCTTCATGCTGGTGGCCGTCGTGAACTCGCCCTTGCCGCCGGTGGCATCTAGGTAAACGTCCGTAGGCGCTTTCAGGGTGGCGTTGTCGCCGGCGAATTCCAACTGATGATCCGGTCCGCCCTTTTGCAGCCAGACACTATTGTCGCCAGTCGATTTGACGCGTATATAGTTATCCGCCTCGAATACGCCATAGCCGCTGTCCGCTTTAATGTGGACATGACCCGAGGTCGACGTCATGTCGATGTCCGATGTCGTCGTGTTCTTGTATTTGTGCTTGAAGATTTCCTCTCGATCACCACCGGTGACCGTCAGCTTGTCGTATCCCTCGATGGTCGTATCCCGATAGGACTTGACCAGGTTCTTCTGGTATCCGACAACCGTATTGTCCTCATAATCACCGATCGTGGTGGTACGCGATTCCCCCACATCACGCGTCTCCAGGCCCTCGACGACCACGTGCAGATCTTTTTCCGAGTGCAGTCGCACGTACTCGCCGCCCAGCTTGTTTTCAATATAAAAATAGCTTTCGTTGGCAGGCGTGCCATGGTGGGAACGGCTGCTGAATCCCACAATAGTCGGTGACGGGGTGAATCCGCCCGCCGGCATCTGGCGATCGTTATAGACGCGCCCCGTCACCAAGGGGCGGTCGGGATTGCCGCCGATAAAATCCACCACGACTTCCTGGCCAACCCGCGGCGTGCTGACCGCCCCATAGCCATTGCCCGCCGAATCATTCGAGACGCGCACCCAGCACGAGCTGTTCTCATCGGGCTGGTTATACCGGTCCCAGCGAAAATGCAGCTTCACGCGCTGGTATTCGTCGGTATAAACCTCTGCTCCCGATGGGCCCGTCACGACCGCCGTCTGCGGGCCAGTGGTTTTGGGAATGGGCGTGATCACGGGCGCCCGGAACGGCAAGCTCGTCGGCTGAACCGTAAAGTCGAATCGATATTCACCGTCATCGCTGCCAGAGTGATAGCCCGCCTCGGTCAGAAAATACTCGACCGAGACAATGAGATATTCCTTGATATCCACCTTGCGCGGGCTGCGCCGCAACTGGAACGTATAGCCGGGAGCCAGCCCGCGCACATTGGCGCTGCCGCTGCTGCGCTCACTGGCCGAGCGCGTTTCCTCGAGCCGAATCTTGACGTAATGCTCGCCGTCCTGAATATCGGCGTAGCCGCCCTGCCATTCATAGATCTCGCGATTGGCCTGCGCTACGGGATAAGCCTCTTTGAGACGGCTATGCAGGTTCAAACTGGATTTCTTGAAGTTATAGTCATTAACGACGTATTCCACGCCGCGCAACTCTTCGCCGCTGCTCCAGGCATGAATCGTCTGCTCGCTGGCCAGGACATTCCTGTCCCGCGGAAAATAATCCAAAGCAGGATAATCCGGCAAAGGCTTGTGCTCGCCAATATCGTCGGTCAGCACCAGGATATGCTGATTTTTTTCGTGCTTGAAATAATAGTAAATCCCTTCGTGTTCCATCAGCCGGCTGACGAAATCGAAATCGCTTTCTTCGTATTGGACGCAATATTCGCGGGTCCGATAGCTGCCCTGCAGCTGTTTCTCATAAACGTAGCCCGCATATGAACCGAGCACCTCGTCCAGTATCTCGACGACGCTTTTGTTCTGATAGATCTTGCAGTCGCGGTTGCGCGTCAAATACCACAGCCAAGGGCTGACAGTGGCGCGATAGCGTGCCAGGCGCCGACCGCCCGATTCCTGTCCCACATAAGCAAACCGGACCACGTCGCCGCTCAGATAACGCTTTGCGCCACCCTCGGTCTCTATTTCCAGCGTCAGCGGCTTGCCCAATACTGAGGTGCCGCTGATGGCCGTTGTCTTCGCGACGAGCTCTACTTCAAACTCATACAGTTCGGACAGCGCTTCCCGTCCATGCATGCATTTGAATTCCAGCACCGCGCCCAGGGCGGTCTCTGCAACAACGACTCTATTCATGACCCTAACTCGATCCAGGTGTTAGATGAGTGCGGATAACCCTGATCCGACTATGACATTTTCGGGACCATGCTAGATTTTCGAGATGCCAGCCATATGACAGTTAACAAAGATTACATTTGAAGCATCTCTGTAGAAAATACTCATCCGACGCCCAACGGCGCCGGCCGTCAGTGAGCTGACGCGGCTGAAGCGGCCCCGCCGGCCCGCATTGCCGATGCAGTTCCGGCGGCCCTTGTGGGCAAAAACTGTATCCCGGTTCGTTTGACCAATTCGTCGTAAGTAATCGGTGGGCCTGCCTTGGTATTGGCGCTATTGGCCTGCCAATATGCCCAGGACCGCCCTGTCGTCGCGTCGTAGACGAGTTTGTAGAGATAGCCAGGCACCGCGACCCCGGCGCCGATGGCTTTGGGATTTTCGGTGTAAACGGGCCCGGTAAACAGATAAACGTCGCCCGGCGCCCTCATCACATATTTTCTCGTATCCTGCTCAATACGGCTCCAAGGACCGGCATTATGCGTCTGGTCCTGCGGCACCATATTGGCCAACGAGAAACTCTGCGCCATGGTCTGCGAGCTATACATATCCGCAGCAGGCGCCATATGGCCACGCGAATAACCCGAACCCTTGTAGTCGTCCAGATCCGCTCGCTCGGCCTGAGGCAAACGCGCTTCGCTATAGAACTTATCGGTCCGTTGCAATCCTTGCGCCTGTGTCAACAACTGGCGATTCAAGCGCTCGGCCACAAAAACCGGGGTTTTGGTCTGGCCACTATGCAGGATGGCAAATCCGGAAAAACACAGTTCCCGCAAGCCTTGTGTTGCCGGAACGATGGGCGGATGCTGGCTGGGGAAAAACTGCGGGCACGCGAAAAACTGAGTTTGAACCGACGGGCCGCTCAGTTTGACGGCGGGCGCGCTCTGGGCGGATGTCCCGTGCCCGACGCCCTGAGTCAGTCGCTCCCATGGCCAGCCCAAATGAGCCAGAATTTCCTTTGCCGATGCGGGTAGCTGCCATTGACTCGGCAACCGCCACTGAGACGGCATGTCCCATTGCGGATTCAGGAAATACGTGCCGGCACTGAAACCGGCTATCCCGGCAACGACGAACGCCCGCGTAAATCGCATCAGGCGATTGGCGGGTCTGGATTGACTCTTGGAAGTTGAACGTTTCTTTTTCGGGGCTGATTTCTTGGGGCGGGTCATACTGCTTTATGAGGCGGCGGGCCGGCGCGTCTCTATCGCCTGCACAGCGCCCTATTGTAGATGACGTATGATTCGGCCCGTACCAGCAAAAAAGGAATAATACGCATGCGTACCGTATTCATATTGATCGGGATAGCCGTGGTCGCTTTCTTTCTGGTCAAAGGCATCAAGGCCTATTTTGCCGAACGCAACGGCAACCGTTTCAAATAATCGGAGAAGAGCCTCATGGCAACCAAGCAGCAAATGGAAAACGTCGCACAGCAGGCGCGCGGGGCAGTGAAATGGGGATTCCTGGGCATCGTGATCTTTGCGATCATCTTGATGCTCGTTTTCGGATCGTGGTTCCAGGTGGATCAAGGCGATCGTGGTGTGGTTTTGCGCAACGGCAAAATCGTGGCGGTGGCCGAGCCCGGCCTGGGTTTCAAAATACCGGTCATCGATGCGGTGCATCCGATTTCCGTGCGAGATCACACCATTACTTTTGGCGGCCAGCATTCGGCGCCGCTGGAAGCCTACAGCTATGACCAGCAACCGGCCACGCTGCGCGTGTCGATCACCTATCAGGTGCCGCCCGCCAAGGTCGCTGAACTGTATTCCGAATATCAAACCCTCGAAAACGTGGAACAGCGCGTGATCGAGCGCCGCACCTTCGACGTGATCAAGAACGTCTTCGGTAAATACACCGCGGCCAGCGCGATTCAACAGCGCGAGAAAATGGGCATGGATGCCAACACTGCCATGCGTGCGGCGCTGCAGGACGTGCCCATCAACGTCGTGAGCGTACAAATCGAAGAAGTCGGCTTCTCAAAGGCCTACGAAGACAGTATCGAAAAACGCATGCTGGCCCAGGTGCAGATCGAAACGACCCGCCAGCAAAAGCAGACCGCGGAAATTCAGGCAGAAATCCAGGTCGTTCAGGCAGAGGCTGCCGCCCGCGCCCGCGTGGCCTCCTACAAAGCCGAGGCCGACGGGATCAAGCTGCGCGGCGATGCCGAAGCAGCCGCGATCGAGGCCAAGGCCCGCGCATTGGCCACCAACACCAATCTCGTGAACTTGAACGCGGTCGAGAAATGGGACGGCAAGCTTCCGGAAACGCAAGTGCCAGGATCTGCCCTGCCGTTCATCGGGATCAAGTAACCGCTATATCGCAGGCCACCGCTGACGTTTCCCCCCACGTCAGCGTCTGGATTCTGGGGCGCATGGCACGTAAACTTGCGAAGTATGACGACTCGGCTGGACCTCTACTCGCTGCAGGTCTTCTTGGCAGTACTCGAAGAAGGCAGCATCGCTGCTGCCGCAGTGCGCGAACACATCGCCCCCTCGGCACTGTCAAAGCGCCTGTCTGAACTGGAACGCACGCTCGACGTCATCCTCTTCCAACGCCATGCGCGCGGTGTCGAACCTACCAGCGCCGCTCGCGCCCTTGCTCGGCGTGCCCGTGCATTGCTGCATCAAACACAAGACCTGGCTGCAGAGATACAGGATTATTCCACCGGCCTGCGCGGCCGTGTCCGGGTGGCGGCCAACCTATCGTCAATCGCACAGTTTCTGCCTATGGAGCTGCGGCGCTTCATGGACCAGCATCCGCATGTGCAGATAGACCTGGAAGAATCCATCAGCTCGGGCGTCACCCGAGCGGTCGCCGACAATGCCGCCGACATAGGCGTGTATACACAATCCGACGATGAAGAGGGCCTGGACATTTATCCCTATCATCGCGATGTGATGGCTGTGGTGGTCCCGCGCAGCCACGTGTTGGCACGTCGCAAGTCCGTTGCTTTTGCGGAAACCCTGGACTTCGACCACGTCGGCATGCACCGAGGCAGCGCCGCAAACTACCTATTTACCCGGGAAGCCGCGGCGATCAATCGAACGTTACGCTTACGTTTCCAGGTCACCTCCTACGATGCCCTGGTTGCCATGGTACGAGCGAATCTGGGACTGGGCATCGTGCCCGTAAAGGCCTTGTCCATCCACGCGGCTGAGGACCTGCGCATCATTCCGCTCAAAGACGGCTGGGCCCAGCGCCAGTTGAAACTGTGCGTGCGCAGCAACGAAACACTGTCAGGCGCGGCAAAGCTACTGCTGGACCACCTGATATTGCAGGCGGCTTCCCAAGTGGATTGAGAGCGAAAAACTCGGCGCCAGCTCCGTACGGCCGGAGAATCCAGGCGGGCAATCGACTTTATCGCCCGTCGCTTTGACTTTTTGTATAAGCAGCAGTGAATGCAGTCGCAGCTCAGGGGGTGACGAGGCTGGACAGCCACTCGCGAAACGCGCGCAGCGCCCCGGACGATGGCTTACCGGTGGGCCACGCGAAGTAATAGGTATAGTCCTCGCGATCCAACACCAGGCCGAGCGGGGCTTCCAGGGTATGGTCGGCCAGTTCTTTTTCAATCAGCGCTTTCTGTGCAATGGCGACGCCATGCCCTTCTATGGCGGCCTGATAGGCGAGCAAGGATGTCCCGTACTTCATGCCCTGCGCTGGGTTGACGTTGCGTAGGCCGGCAGCCTGCAACCACGTGGCCCAGTCATCGGGGCGGGCCATGGAATGCAGCAACGTCTGCGTCGCCAGCTGCTTCTTGTTCGTCAAACGCATGGCGGGCGCCGCTACGGGAATAAGCTCGTTGCGCACCAGCCGCAACGTACGCATCCCCGGCCAACGCCCCTCGCCCAACTGTATGCCGGCGTCGATGTCTTCGCGCTGAAAATCCAGAGGAGCGAACGACGTCATGACCTGGACGTCGATGTTCTTGTGCAGTTGATGAAAACTTGCCAGGCGCGGAATCAGCCACCGCACGGCGAATGTGGCGGGCGACCGTATCCGCAAGGTGTTGCGGCCCTGGGCGCTGCCAGTAATAGCCAGTGTGGCTTCCCGCAGGGCGGCGAATAGCGGTATCAAATCAGACAGATAACGCGCGCCCGCGGGAGTGAGTTCGAGCCCGCCACGTATGCGAACGAACAAGGGTGTCCCGAGAAAGCTTTCCAGAGCGTGTACCTGCCTGCTGACCGCCGCAGGTGTCACGCAGAGTTCGTCGGCTGCCTTGGAAATACTAAGCAGCCGTCCCGTGGCCTCAAAGGCCCGGGCGGGATTCAGGGGAGGAAGTAAGTCGCGACGAGCCATGTGTAAAGGGTCTTACGCTAATGACGCATCGCTACTATAACGCTGTAGTACGCCAACCCACTCAAGTATCCAGGCCACCCATTCCAGGCTCTGAAGCAGCAGCGGGTCCATTTTTGCTGCATCAGCCATCGCGTTTGGCGATGGCCCGTCGAATATTCACGAATTGTCGCATCAGCGCTGATCTCCGAACATAAAAACCGACATCAGCACGCCGGGCTCGACGCTGCGAGCCTGGCCATCAGGAGACAGACATCGTGACGCTTCCCGATCGAGTCGACATCGTGGAGGTAGGCCTGCGCGACGGATTGCAAATCGAATCCGAGTTTGTGCCTACCGAAACGAAAGTCGATATTCTCAACGCCTTGATAGACGCCGGTGTGCGGCATTTTGAGGCCACGTCCTTTGTATCTCCGCGCGCCGTCCCGCAGATGCGCGATGCAGTCGACGTACTCGCAGGGGTGCGCAAAAAACAGGGCGTGGTACTGAGCGCCTTGGCCCCCAACCGCAAAGGCGTCGAGCGTGCGCTGGAATCTCAGGCAGACGAAGTGGTCGTGTTTTTATCGGCCACGGAAAGCCACAACCTGAAGAACCTGAACCGCCCTATCGAGCAATCGCTGCGCGACATCGAAGAGATCGCCGAAGTGCTCAAGGACAAACCTTTGCGACGCAATGGCGCCATCGCCGTCGCCTTTGGCTGTCCATTTGAAGGCGACGTGGACCTGGCTGTAGTCAAGACAATCTTCAATCGCTTCGTAGACCTCGGATTCAACGCGGTAACGCTGGGCGACACCACGGGCATGGCGACACCGAAACTGGTACGACAGACGGTAGAAGCCCTGCGCGCCGAAGCCCCCGACATGAAGATATCCCTGCATTTTCATAACACGCGCGGCATTGGCCTGGTCAATGTCGTCGAAGGCCTGCGCGCAGGCATCACGTCCTATGAGTCCTCATTGGCCGGCCTCGGCGGATGCCCGTTCGCACCCGGCGCCACAGGCAATATCTGTACCGAGGACCTGGTCTATCTGCTGGACGAAATGGGCATAGACAGCGGCATTGACCTGCAGGCGTTGATCCGCATTGCACAGCGCCTGGAAACCGTGGTGGGAAGGCGCCTGCCAGGGCAACTGATGAAGGCGGGCCCCCGTCTCAATTTGCATGATGTGCATGCCGCCACTGCCGCTGTGGGTTAACGTCGAGGAGCTCCGATGAACGATACGACCCGTCTCTCGCCTGCCGCACTGCCGATCTCCGCAATACGTGAAACTGCCGTCAACCTCAACCGTCCGGAATGCGTGCTTTGTACTGCCGCGGGAGATCTTTATGTTTCGGATAAGGCTGGCGGTATTCGACACATCCAGTCCAATGGCGACGCGCGCCTGATCGGTGCCCAGCCTGGCCTGATTCCCAATGGATTTGCGCTGATGCGCGACGGATCTTTTACCGTCGCCAATCTGGCCGATAACGGCGGTGTATGGCGCATTACCCGCAATGGGCAGGCCGCGCCCCATATCCAGGAGATCGATGGCATCGCCCTGCCCAGTGTGAATTTTGTCTGGCTGGATGATGCCGAACGGCTATGGATCTGTGTCAGCACGGTGCGTAAAGGCGATCATCAGTTCCGCCGTGATATTGCCGATGGATTCATCGCGGTACAGGACCAGCAAGGCGTGCGCGTCGTCGCACAGGACATACATTGGACCAATGAATGCCGTACGGATCCCACAGGACAGTACCTCTATGTGAACGAGACTTTTGGCCGCCGCCTGCTGCGCTTTCGCATCGGGGCGCACGGCGCGCTGAGTGAGCGCACCGTCATTACCGAATTTGGCAAAGGCGCCTATCCTGATGGCATGGCGGTAGACGAAGAAGGCCATATCTGGATCATCAGCGTCGTGTCCAACCGAGTCATCCGCGTCAGTCCCGAAGGCAAACAACAACTGATCATCGAAGACCTCGATGCCGCACATATCGACAAGCTGGAAACCGAATACCTGGCGAATCGCCTGAGCCGCCCCCTGGTGTACGACAACCACAGCGTAAAGCTGCAGAACATCACCAGCCTGGCCTTTGGCGGACCTGATAGAAAAACGGCGTATATGGGTTGCATCAACGGCACCTCGTTAGCGATATTCGACGCCCCCGTCGCTGGGCTGAAACCCGTGCACTGGAACTGGTAAAGATCGGCGCAATGTTAATGCGCATCACAAAGGCAATACGTCCGTAGACGACGAGCCCCCAAGGAGGAGACATCATGAAACAGCAACGGCTTACGCAGGCCTGCAGACAAAAAATATTCCTGACTGTATCGGTGGCCGCCGCGCTCGTCGCAGGCACATTAGGTTTCGCAGACGATGTGCAGGCGCGCGAGATGAAGATCGCCACCATCGCCGCATCGAACAGTCCATGGGATCACGCGATGCGTGCCTTTGCTGACGAGGCGGCCAAACAATCACAAGACGACCTCAAGGTGCATGTCTATACCGACGGGCAACTGGGAGATATCAGCAAGATCCTCTCTTCCATGCAATTGGGCACCTTGGACATGGGATATTTTGGTCTGGGCTCGGTGGTCTTTCTACGCGGCGCACAGCCCCTGAACATTCTGTACGCACCTTACTTATTCAAAAGCGGCGAACAAGCCGAACGTATCGTCAACAGCGAAGAATTTCAGAAACTTTTCGACGAGGTCGCCAAAAAGTCCGGCGTACGGGTGTTTGCCGCGTTCGGCATTCGCTCGCCCCGCGCGCTGCAAACCGTCTCACGCGCGATCAACAAACCAGAAGACGTGCAAGGCTTGAAACTGCGCATTCCGTCCATTCCTATCCTGAAGACCACGTTCGAAACGCTGGGCGCCCAGGTTGTACCGTTGGGAATGACAGAAATCTATACCGCCCTGGGCAGAGGCATGATAGACGGGCAGGATAACGGTTTTGATCTGTCCATCCCGCTGCGCTTTCACGAGGAAGCCAAATACTGGGCTGCGACAGACCATGCCTATGAACTCACAGGCTGGTTCATTTCCGAACGCACCTGGCAGGGCCTGAGCGACAAAGAGCGTGCTGCTCTGGTCGCCGCTGCCAAGGCCGGCGGCCAGGTCGCGACGAAACTGGACAAAGAGCTGGACGACAACGCCATCAAGCTGCTGAAAGATGCCGGCGTAACCTATACGCAACCCGACAAAGCCGCGTTCCAGGCCGCGCTGGCGAACGTCTACAAACAATACGAAGGCAAAGATTGGCCCGAAGGCATGGTCGAACGCATTCAGAAAATGCAGGAGTAGCCCATGAGCGTGCCGATACGCGCCACTGCACCATCTTCCGCCGCCCTGCAAACCCCCAGCGGCTGGCGCTCGTGGGTACTGCGCGCGGACCGCGTGATCTGCTGGATCGGCAGATTGAGCGTCGTCCTGACGCTGGCCGTGGTGCTGGTTTCATGTTTTTGCCAGGTGCTGGACCGCTACGCGTTGAAGACTCAATTCGATGCATGGGATCAGATTGCCCGTATCGGCATGCTGTGGTCCGCCTTTGTAGGCGCAGCGATGGCACTGAGGGAACGCCGCAACGTGGTCATCGATATCATCGACCGCCACCTTTCCGAACGCGTGCGTAACGTCCGGGACAAACTTTTTGACGCGCTGTTGCTCGTATTGGCCATCACGCTATTCGTCAAAGGACTGGATGTCGTCGCCGTCGGCCAGTTTCAAGACATCGTCGGTACGCCGTTTACCTATGCCGTGAGCTATGCCTCGCTGACAACGGGCATGGTGTTTTTCATCTTGTTTTTGGTGCTGCGCCTGATCATTCCCCAGGCGCCTGCTCCAGAGGATATCTTTCACACCGAGCCGGCCATGGGCAACACGACCGTATCGCCGGGAGACCCATCATGATCATCGGCTCGGTCATTCTGTTCATCGTGCTGATATTGATGGGCCTGGACATTGGCTTTTCGATGATCACGGCAGCGATGGTAGGGATGCTGTTCAAATCGGGCGGCGGCGTCGACATTGTGCAGGCGCCGCTGACGATGCTCGGTGGCATCGACGAAACGGCCTTGGTAGCCATTCCCCTGTTTATTCTGGCAGGCGAGCTGATGAACCGCGGCGGTGTCACCCTGCGTTTGATCAACTGGTCCATGGCCATGGTGGGCCATCTGCGCGGCAGCCTGTCGCAAGTCTCGTTGACCACTAATCTGGTCATGGCCGGCATCAGCGGCTCGGCCGTTGCCGATGCCAGCGCCATTGGCACAGCGATGATTCCCTCCATGAAACAGGAGGGCTATCGGCGCGGCTATCCCGAAGCGGTCATCGCCTGTGGCGCCATGCTAGGCCCTATCCTGCCGCCTTCCATCCCGATGATTGTGTATGCGGTGCTGGCCAATTTATCGATCATCCGCCTGTTCCTCGCAGGCATCATTCCGGGGTTCATGCTGCTGGCCGGCTATATGGCGATATGCGCATGGCAGGCGCGCCGTCATCACTATCGTTCGCGGCCTAAAGCCAGCTGGCCTGAGCGCGCTCGCGTGACGCGTGCGTCGATCTGGGCGCTGATGATGCCCATATTGATCATTGTGGGGATTCGTTTCGGCCTGTTGACGGACACCGAGGCAGCCGCCTTTGTCGCAGTCTATGCCCTGTTGGTGGGCCTGATGGTCTACCGCGAACTGAAGCCGGGAAATTTGAGCGAAGTGTTTTACTCGGCCGGGCGCACCATGGCAGTGGTGTTGTTTCTGCTGGCGGCGGCAGGCCCTTTCAGCTGGCTGATCAGCGAATCGCGTGTCGCGGCCACGATTGCCAATGCCATTCTCGGAATATCGGATCAACCCTGGGTGATCCTGTTGACGGTGAATGTGTTTCTCATCCTGGTGGGAAAGATCCTGGAACCCCTGCCCGCCATGATCATCACGTTGCCCGCGCTATTGCCGATCGGCGCGCAACTAGGCATGGACCCGATCCAGTACGCGATGATTTTGATCCTGAATCTCATGACCGGCATGCTGACACCGCCCGTCGGCATTCTGCTCTTTGTGACGTCTGCTGTGGGCCGCACGCCTATCGGCCCCATCGTACGCGAGGTCATTCCATTCTTTATCTGGGCGCTGATCGTACTCGCGTTGATCTGCGCCTTTCCTCCACTGACTTTATGGCTACCCAGCCTGGGCGGCTGACACATGCATCCATCTGAACAAGACACGAACATGCCATTATCGGGAATTCGCGTTCTCGATCTGACTCGAATTATCTCCGGCCCCTACTGCACGTCGATTCTGGCGGACATGGGCGCCGAGGTGATCAAAATCGAAACACCGGGCGAAGGTGATCCCGTACGCCGCCAAGGTGTCATCCGCGACGGCCTGAGCTGGTATTTCGCGAACTACAACCGCAACAAAAAGTCCGTGACTCTGGACTTGTACAGCCAGGAAGGCAAAGACATTCTGCGCAGCCTGATCCCACGCTGCGATGTCATCATCGAGAACTACCGCCCCGGTATCATGGAAAAAATGGGATTGGGCAGCGACGCACTGAAGGCCCTGCGGCCCGATATCATTCACTGCAGTATCAACGGATTCGGCACATCGGGTCCCTATCGTGACCGGCCGTCGTTCGATTTCATCGCTCAGGCCATGAGCGGCTTCATGAGCCTGAATGGCGCGGAAAGCGATCCCCCCATGCGTGCCGCACCGCCCATCAGTGATTTGATTGCAGGGATGAACGGCGCGTTGGGTGTCATGGCAGCGTTGCTGCGGCGCGAGCGCACGGGCCGCGGAGACACGGTCAGCGTCAGCCTGCTGAGCAGCATGATAGGCCTGCTGAGTTTTCACGCGGCAAACTATTTCGCCAACGGACAATTACCTGCCCGCACAGGCAACGATCACGGCATCGTCGCGCCCTATGGTCTGTTCGAAACGGCAGACGGTCAGGTGGCGATTGCGCCGTCGAACGACGCCATGTATGAAAAATTGCTGGATGCGCTGGAATTACAGGAATTGCGCACCCACCCAGACTTTCAGGCAAACGCCGATCGCATGCTGAACCGGACCTCGATCAAAGCCATCATCGAGGCGCGCACCCGGCAACAAGCTACACACTACTGGATCGAACGCTTGAATCGCTATGGCGTCCCGTGCGGACACGTGATGAACCTGCAAGAAGTCTTTGCCGATCCTCAAGTCGCGGATCAGGAAATGGCGATTGACGTCCCGCATCCTGACGGCCAGCAGGTGCGTATGCTGGGCTTTCCCGTGAAATTCACTGAAGCCCCCTGCCGGGCGTATCGCGCATCTCCCGAACTCGGTGGTGACACCGACGACGTGCTCACCGAGCTGGGGCTTGCTCGCGAGTACATCGCCCAACTGCGCCAAGCCGGCAAAATCTGAAATACTACACAAGGCCTGTGCCAGGGCCTTATTTGCATCGAGTAATACACGACACTGGCGCCACGACCAGCGCAAACCCCAAAGGAGATCGACATCATGCTACGTGCAACCCTACTAGCGGGCTGCTTTATGGCCCTTGCAATGCCCGCCGTTGCGCAAAAGAATTATCCTGACCAACCGATTCGCATCATCGTACCGTTCACCCCTGGCGGAGGTACCGACTTTCTCTCGCGTACCGTTGCGGCCAAATTGGCCGAGACCACTAAATGGAACGTCGTCGCAGAAAACCGCGCAGGCGCAGGCGGCACGGTTGGCATCTCGGCCGCAGCACGCGCGCAACCCAGCGGCTACGAAATCGTCATGGGCCAGACCGACAATCTGGCGGTCGCCCCCTCGCTCTATAGCAAACTCACTTATGACCCGATCAAGGACTTTGCGCCCATCGGCATCGTAGGCGAAGCCCCGCTGATCGTCGTGGCGGGCAAGAACAGCCCCTACAAGACGTTGGACGATTTGATCACAGCCGCCAAGAAGGCACCCGGCACGATCAACTATGGCTCGCCCGGTGCAGGCACTATTACCCATCTGGCTGCGGAACTGCTGCAACAAAAGGCCAATATCAAACTGGTGCATGTGCCCTACAAGGGCTCGGGTCCGGCGATGGCCGATCTGTTGGGTGGACAGATTCCCATCATCTTTACGTCGATACCTTCATCAGCGCCGCAGATCAAAGCAGGCACCGTGATCCCCTTGGCGGTCACCTCACCCAAGCGCAGCCCCGCCATGCCAGACGTACCGACCGTTGCCGAGCTGGGCTATCCCGATTTCGACGTGCGCGTCTGGTACGGTTTGCTGGCGCCGGCTCAGACGGACAAGCATATCGTGCAGACGTTGAACACGGAGCTGAACAAGATTCTCGCGCTCCAGGACATTAAAGACGCGCTGGCGGCTCAAGGCGCAACGGCAATGCCGACGACGCCCGAACAATTTGCGCAAACGATCGAGCACGATCTCAAAAAATGGAAACCGGTCATCAAGGCAGCCAATCTCAAACTGGACTGACGGCCTGATTCCGAGGATTACGCCGCCACACGCAGATGCCGCTTGCCGCGGCGGCCCGTGACCGGGGTGGGGCTGGGATTGAGCAGGCTGCTCGGGATATCAGCGAGCAGCGCTTGCTCACCTGCTTGGCTGATCTGCCCGGGCAAGATCCAGCTCTTGCCATCACCGCACTCGGTGTCCCGCAGATGTTGTGCAAGACGCATGGCGTCATGTTCCGCCCGCTCACGGCTGGGACGGGCAACCTCGCAAAAACGCGTAAAGCTGACGGTCCAATCGGATTCGCGGCCAATGACCTCGACACATCCCCGATATTCGCCCAAGTCGGCTTCGTGCACACGAGGACGAATGGTATAGCTCACCTTGGAAGCGAACGCAGCATAAGTGTCCATAGCGGATCTCCCTGATGATGTCCTGCCCATTCAGAGTAGATCAATAAGATGATCAAACTATGGCCATTTGCAATCTTTGAAAACCATTACGAAAAAGTTACATAAGCCATAATTCAGTACATTCGCGCCCGATTTTTGACGTCAAATCTTGTTGGACCGCCGTCTTCCCCGAGAGTGAGCGCTTTGACGGGACTGTTTATTTTGGTCGGAATGTTGCGATTCCGACGTGGAATCCGCCGATTTTGTATCTGTAGAACGTTGCGCATGGGCCACACGAGGCGCTTGAGACGGACGAGTTTGGCTGGACGATCCATCATGCGGCATACGCCATTCATGGCTGTCACGCCGCTGCGAACGCTGCCCCGTCTTTCGTTGACCCGTCAAGGTCGCAAAATCCGACGAAAACAAGTCCCACGACGCAATGAACAACGCGGCGATCAACGGTCCGATTACAAAACCGTTCAGCCCGAACAACCCCATCCCTCCCAGCGTGGAAATCAGCACCACATAGTCGGGGAGCTTGGTGTCTTTACCGACCAGCAAGGGACGCAATACGTTGTCGACCATGCCGATCACCAGCACACCGTACAAGGCCAACGCCACGCCCTGCCACAGCTCGCCCGAGACCAGGAAATAGACTGCAACCGGCCCCCAGACCAGGCCTGCGCCGATGGCGGGCAGCAATGATAGAAATGCCATCACTACGCCCCATAACACGGGCCCCTGGATGCCAAGTATGTAAAAAATCACGCCGCCCAACGCACCCTGCGCAGCCGCCACAGCGATGTTGCCTTTGACGGTTGCCCGGATCACGGTAGTGAATTTGCGCAGCAAGTGCAATTTGTGTGTGTCGCTCAAGGGAATCGCCTCACGCAATCGCGCCGACACAACCGAGCCATCACGCAGCAAAAAGAACAACAAATACAACATCACGCCAAAGCTGATCAGAAACTCAAAGGTGTTCTGGCCGATATTGAACGCCTGCGTGGCGATGTACTGACTGCCTTGCATGGCGCCCGCGGTCAGCTTGTCCTGCATGCTGGATAGATCGCCGATCCCGAAACGGTCCATCATGTTTTGCACGCTGGCAGGCATCGCATCCAGGATCTGCTGCACATAAGAACCGAAGTTCAAATTCCCTGACTTGACGCGTTGATACAGGCTGCTGCCCTCCTGCACCAGCGAGCCGGCAATGAAAGTCACCGGTACGATCACCACCACCAACACCAGCATCAATGAGATCAGTGCCGCGAGGTTGCGCCTGCCGCCTAGTTTGGCGGCGATGCGCCGATGAATCGGCGCAAAAATAATGGCTAGAATCGCGCCCCAGAACACGGCGCCATACAGCGGCCACAATAGCCAGACAAAGGCGATCGACACGACCACCAGGAGAAACAAGAAAAAGCGGTAATGCAGGCTGGAGCCATTCATAGCGTGAATTCCATGCGCGGCGTTGGCCGCGATTGCTGCGATTGTACAAATGGTCGGATCATAGGGGCTGCAAGGTTTGCAGACGGGCTTGTGCCTGCTCGATAGCGGCAGCGTGACTATTCAACGTATCGAGCAGTTGGTTGAGTTCGCGTTGTACAGAGGGATCGCGCACAGCGGCAGAGTCGGCGTCGATCGTGATCTGATCCGCGTGCTTGGTGATGAAATCCGCTGCACGCAGGGCGTCGTCCAAAGAAGCCAGGGCCGTGGCGGTCAGCTCGTCCAGGACGCCGACAGGCTGGGTCACGATTTTGTCGTAGGCGTTGGTGTATACCGGCTGCAGATCCGCAGGCTGCTCCCATTCGGCACGCTCGGACTGCGCATGAGCCTGTGCCTGGTGCAGTGCCTCTTGTCCGGCAGCCAAGGCTTGGCGGTCTGCCAGCAGGGTCTGCTGGCGAGCCTGCAGCTGCGCTAGCGATACCAGCTCCTCGTGCTCGAAAGCATTCGCCAGATTCTGCATCTGTTGCTGGACAGCATTGTCCACGGCGCTCAGCACCGCATATTGGTCGGCATAATCACCCAACGCATCACGCTGTGTCTCGTCCAGGGCGGGAACGCGGCGATCGGCCGTATCAATTACCTGTGTCTGCAGCCATGCAATAAACGCGGCACGTTGCTCCGGCTCTTTATTGACGCAGCCGGCAATGGCCATACTCAGCAGGACAATGCTGATGAACTGAAAGGCGATCCGCATGATTCTCCTGAAATACGCCGATACTGCGCCGGCCGCGGGGCGCTCACGCCGCAGCCGGATCGCTTACGCCGCATAGACTACCCTACAATGGCTACATGAACGCATCCAACTCTTCGCCTTCTGTTACCGGCTCCAGCGAATCGCAACCCTGGGGTTACACCCATCCCGACTGCCGGGGCTCGTCGGCATTCCTGTTTTTCACATCGGATCTCGCTCGCGTAGTGAACCAGGAGTTAGCCGGCCAATCGCTGGACGCCCCCGCCATGGCCCGCGCACAACAAGCGGTCGACGCTCTGGTGCAACGGTATGTCGATATCCAGGCTGCGCCCGCGGCGTTCAATGGCCAGCGCATCCTCCTGAAACTGGATACGACGGCGCCTGGCGCCACGCCCCAAGTCGCCTTGGAAATGTCGCCGGAGCTCGAAGACCAGATCATCGAAGCCCAACGCCTGGCGCACCAGCAGGCCGCAATCGGTCAGTAATATTTTGTCATTTATTGCCGTGGACTTGCGCCAGCAGGTCCATGATGCCACCCAGCCAAGAAAACTCTTGCCAAAACAATAATTTAGCGTTATATTAGAAAGCTTGGCAGTAAGCGCCACAGGGATACGCCAGGCAAAACGCCTGGCACATTATTTAAATCCATAATCCATCCCCGACGGCAGTCTTGGCGAAATATACCCAACATCAATCCGCCATCCTGCCTTGATTCCGTGGCCATTGGCCATTTGTTTAAATCGCCCCGCCCCAACCGAGGCATACGCCGCAACGCATACGGCCAACGTCCGTGCAGCATTTGCGACTAGAGATTGACACCCTTTTGTCATTCCTGCTTTTACGCAGCTTGCTCAAGGCTTGTCATTGCATTTCCATAACCATAACGAGAACTCAAATGAACCACTACATTCACCCCATTACGCCGTCTGAACTGCTGCCTCGCCGCGCACATACCAATCTCGATCAGGTGCCGATCCACGTCGGCGATATCGTGCACCTGCGTCCGGCCAATGGCCCAGCAATTCGCGCCACGGTGATTTACAACGCGCCGATCAACGGTACCGTGACCTACACGACCGACGTCGTGCGCCCTCGTGGCTGCTCGGATCAGTCAGGCATGCGCATTCGATTCCGTCACGAACACGTGCATCGGATCGAACCTGTCCGCAAACAGGCGGCCTGATTCCCATCAAATGATCGGTTCAGTCCAACGGCAGCCGGCCCGAGCGCACGGCACTTGATACGGCAAGCTTGGGCCTCGCACTGCCTGCGTTGGACGATTAAGCACTGACCTCGGAGCGCAGAAAGCAACGAGCCCGTGATAAAGTGGTTTTCCCTTTTCCGAGCCGGCTCCGCCCATGCTGCACACGCGTTCCTGTATCCGTATCTGGGACTTTCCCACTCGCCTATTCCACTGGGCCTTAGCCATCTGCGTCACCGGCGCCTACGTCAGCGTCAAGCTGGGCGGCCTGTACATGGACTGGCATGTCCGCTTCGGACTGGCCACGCTGGGCCTGATTATGTTCCGCGTGATCTGGGGGCTGGTCGGGCCACGCTACGCGCGTTTTTCCACTTTTGTCCGAGGTCCCGGCGCTATCAAACGCTATCTGCAAGGCGCTGCCGCCTCTGCCGGCCACAATCCCCTGGGCGCTTTGTCCGTCATCGCCATACTGGCGGTACTCGGTTTTCAGGCGGTCAGCGGCCTGTTCATCACCGACGACATCATGACGCAGGGCCCGCTATACGGCCGAGTCGATGAGGGGATCTCGTCCTGGCTCGCCTCATGGCATGAGCGTAATGAATGGATCATCATCGCGCTGGTTGCCCTGCATCTGGTCGCCATCATCTGGTACGTCGCGATGCGCCGGCGGCGTATCGTAGGTCCGATGATTACCGGTAACGCCCGGCCTCAGGACCTGCCGGCCGGCACGCCGCCAACCGAGGATGGCCCCATGATCTGGCTGCGCGCGGCGATCATCGCGGCCGCGGTAACCGCCCTGGTGCTGTGGATCCGCTCGCTGGAAATCGTGGCGGATTTTTCGTTTTCATAGGCTGCAGAGTCGCCACGCCCATCCTGCACCATCCGACAATGAAAATGTCCGGTGTCAAGACTTTTTGAGGGCCGGGCAGGTGCAGGAAAAGCTTTATGGGTCATACCGCTGAGGACTGCGCCAAGGGCGAGGAGGAAAATAAGCGTTAGGAGAGCATCGACCCTAAGGGGTCAGCCAGGACCGTCACTCGCAGCCGCAAGCAGCGGCACCAGGATGTCGCTGATCGGCGTCGGAACGCCATGAACCCGTCCGCGACGCGCGATGATGCCGTTGCGGATATCCCATTCCAGTGGCCGGCCTGCTTCCCGATCCGTGAGGATGGAGGTGCCCATGTCCGCTGGGGCCGACTGGAACTTGCCGAGGATCTCTTGCAGCACGTCCTCGCCAAGTTCAATGCCCTCTGCGCGTGCCACGGCCAGGCATTCGCGCAAATAGGCCAGTGCCAGCCCGGCGATGTCGGCGCGGCCGAACATGCCCGAGCGACGGTGCGTGAGTGCCATGAGGCCCGCCACCGCGTTCTGCAACAGCTTGCGCCAGGCGAGTGCGCTGAAGTTTTCTGCCAAGTCCACGGCGCACCGTGTGCCTTGCAGTGCCTGGGCCACAACGTGCGCGGCAGACGTATTCGGCAGAGTCAGACGCGCCTTGCCGCGCAGGCGGACCGAGCCATCGGATTGCGCCTGTGCCGGAAACCACACGACAGCGGGAACGATACGCCCGCCAGGCGCGTGTGAGCGAACCCTTGCCACCTGTTCGATACCGTTCTGCAAGACGCTCACGACGGTTTGCGGGCCGACCAGTGCCGCCAGCCATTCTGCCGCCGCCTCGATCTGCGTGGCCTTGACCGACAGAAAGACAAGATCAGCCGTGCGAGTTATCTGCTTCTGGCTCGTCCGAACCGGACCGGGGATGGTCATGGAGCGGCCTCCCTCCAGCAAAGTCAGGTGATCGCGGGGTGTCCGTCCACACAGCAAGGGCGTGCGGCCGACCTCATGCAGCATCGCCGCGAGCGTGGTTCCAATCGCACCGGGCCCCACGACAGCAGTGTTGATTTCAGTGTTCATGAAAGCGAATTCCTTTAACGGCATCTGTGCACGGGACCGTTGTGCCACTCATGCTGAGCATGTAATATATTACACATGAATAAAGATATTGGTAATGAAATTACAGAAGGCGAGCGACGATTGCAGCAATGGATCGGCAGCATTCAAGCGCGGAGCGGTGACCTCGCCGCGAGCGAGGCGAAGGTTGTCGATCTGCTGCTCACCGATCCTTTGTTTATTGGGGCCAGCACGACCGCCCAGGTTGCTGCCCGGGCCGGCGTTTCGCCGCCGACGGTGATCCGCGCGGCGCGTGCGCTTGGGTTCAGCGGCTTTCCCGAACTGAAGATCGAAATTGCCCGTGCTCGCGGTACAGCCCGGTTCTTCGCTCCGCCCGAAGTGCTCAGCGCGGATGCGACGTTGGCCTCCGTGCTGGAAACCTCCATCCGTGCCGGTGCCGATGCACTCACTGCGCTGGGCGGGGCCATCGAACTCTCTGCGCTGGATAAGGCCGTGGGTTTGATCCAACACGCTCGGCAGGTCTTTGCGTTCGGTGCCGGCCCTTCCTCGACGGTGGCCGCCGATGCTGTCTTCCGTCTGCGCGCGGTCGGCGTGATGACGGTGGGCATCACAGATCACTTGTCGGCCATGATTGCAGCGCGGCTCCTGGGCGCCGAGGACGTCGTCATCGCCGTCAGTTCGACTGGCCGCACGTCATCCACGCTTGCCGTCGCCGACGCAGCGTCATCGGCCGGCGCCTCGCTGATTGCCATCACCAACCAGTACGACACGCCTTTAGCAACCCTCGCGGACGTCGCACTTGTCGTCGGCGGCGCGCCGCTACCGGCACAGATGGCCGCTGCGGGAAGTCGGCTGGCGCAACTCGTCGTTCTTGACGCGCTGGTCGCCACCCTTGCGCTGCGCGATCCAGATCGCAGCCGCTTGGCGGAGCGGGCAGGCATTGATCTGCCTGACATTTCCTGATGCCCTGATGCAGCCCGACACCATTGCCATGGTTCTTGCCGCAGCGGTAGCGCATGCGGTGTGGAATCTGGCGTCGAAGTACAAGCGGGGAAACACCTTGCTATTCGTCTGGGCCTACAGCTGCGCTTCGACACTGTTGTGGATCCCTATCGCGGTCGGTCTCATGGAGCAAGGGCAGCAGACGATAGATGGGCAGTTGGCGGTGGCAGCGGCTGTTTCGGCGGCATTGCACATTGCGTACTCGCTGACCTTGCAGGCTGGCTACGATCGCGCCGACCTTGGGGTGGTTTATCCGATCGCCCGTGGCGCGGGGCCAGTGCTGACGATGCTGTTCGCGATACTTGTTCTGGACGAGCGGCTCAACGTCGTCGCGCTGTTCGGAGCGCTCCTGGTCGTCTCAGGCGTGCTTGTCGTCGCAGGCAACCCGTTCCGAAGCGGCAGTCGCCGCCCGCTCCAGGGCATGTTTTGGGGGGCCGCCACAGGTGCCACCATCGCCAGCTATACCGTCTGGGACAGTTACGCGGTCACGTCGCTGCATGTCGCGCCAGTGAGCTACTACGCGGGAACGCTTCTGCTCCAAAGCCTGACTCTGACGCCGGGCGCACTGCGGTATCAACGGCACATCCCCGCAGCACTTCGTACCAATGCCGTGCCTATTCTCGTTGTGGCTATCTTCTCCCCACTGGCCTACATCCTGGTGCTGAACGCCATGCTGGCGGCTCCCCTTGCACTCGTCGCACCCTTACGCGAGTCGTCCATCATCATCGGTTCCCTCTTCGCGTATCTGCTCTTTCGTGAAGACCATCTCGCGCGCCGCATCGTGGGTGCGGTCGTCGTGCTGATCGGAATCGCGGCAATCAGTCTGTGATGCTTTTTGCCGCGCGCTGGTGCGCATTCATCAATTGATGATGAACTGAAGGCAGGCTTGCCGTTGAATGCTTCGTTCGCTATACGAAAGAGCCTATGATTGCATGAAGGTAAATTATAGGAGGGCCAGCCATGTCGCGTCCTGATCTCAATCTCCTGCTGGCGCTGGATGCGCTGCTCGACGAGGGCAGCGTCATCGGCGCCGCGCGCCGCATGCATCTGAGCGCGCCGGCGATGAGCCGCACCTTGAGCCGTATCCGTGAGGCGCTTGGCGATCCGGTGTTCGTCCAGGTCGGCCGCAAGCTCGTGCCCACGCCCAGGGCGCTGGCGCTGCGCGAGCAGGTGCGGCTAGCGGTCGATCAGGCCTCGCAGGTGTTCGCCTCCGACGCCGAGATCGACCTCAAATCGCTGGATCGGCGGTTCAATATCCGCGCTACCGATGAGTTCGTGAGCATCCACCTGGGCCATCTCCTGGATGCGATGGCGCGGGAGATGCCTCGGGCGATGCTGCGCTTTTCGCCGGAGGAAGACGATGTGGACGAAGAAGCGTTGCGCAGCGGTCGCATCGACCTGTTCATCAGCGCCTCGCGTAAGCTGGTGCCGGAGATTCGCGTGCAGTCCCTGTTCACCACCACGTTCGTGGGTGTCGCGCGTGCCAACCATCCGATTTTCGACGAAGAAATCACGCCCGAACGCCTCACTCATTGGGAGCACATCAACGTGTCGCGGCGTGGCAAGGCCGCCGGGCCGGTCGATGCCGCGCTGGAGGCGAAGGGGCTGCGCCGACACGTTGCGCTGGTGCTGCCCAATCCGTACACGGCGTTGTTCGCATTGCAAGATTCGGATCTGCTTTTGCCGATGCCCCGGCATCTGGCCAGTACTGCGCTGTCCGCGGGCCTGCGTATTCGCTTGTTCGACCTGCCGACCCCGCTGGAAACGGTGCTGCTGACACAGGCATGGCACCCACGCCTGGAGGGCGACCCGGCCCATCAATGGCTGCGGCAGACCATCCATACACTATGCAACGAGAGCCAGGCGCAAGCGGCCAAACGCGCCAAGCCCTAACTAGGCGACTGGCTCTATGAATGCGTTTTACGCACTCATCTGAGTGCAATAAATTCACTTTTCGGAATGCTCGACCCTGCCTACAGTGATGCATATTGATCACTGTGGAAGGGTTGCATCGTGCATTCGGCAAACGTGCCTGACGCGGATTCAGGCGTCTCCTTACACCTCTCCCGGTTGCGGCAGCGGTTGGCGCGTGGCCTGCCTTATCTCGATCTGACCACGCCACGAGCGACCTATGTGATGCGCTCGATCCTGGCCGCTTGCCTGGCCTTGGTAGCGGCCTATCTGCTGGAACTGCACGCGCCCTACGCAGCGGCTTCCAGCGTGCTGCTGGTCATCAACCCCGTCCAGGGCGGCGTGATCGGCAAGGGGGTGTGGCGAGTACTGGGCACGCTGATCGGCATGCTGGCGGCCTTCGTGCTGATGAGCGCCTTCGGCCAGATGCCCTGGTTGTTCCTGCTCGGTTTCGGCCTGTGGCTGGGTGTGTGTGTGGTGGGTATGACCCTGCTGCGTCATTTCCGGGCCTATGGTGCCACGCTGGCAGGCTATACCGTGGGCCTGGCGGCCTACGGCGCCATGCAGCATCCGGAACGCACCTTCGACCAGGTAATGGGACGCGGGGCATCCGTGATGATCGGCGTGGTCTGCCTGGCGCTGGTCTCGGCCCTGTTCAGCAGCCGCAGCGTGCACAGCCGCTTAGCCGCGGTGCTCGACCGCCTTGCGGGCGCCACGGCCGGCGTGCTTGCGACGCATCACCAGGCCATTCAAGGTAGCGACGGACCAGATGCCAAGCCCCTCGATGCCGCACGGCGCACCCTCATCACCGAGGTCTATGGCGTGGACGATCTGCTGGCTCTGGGCAAGGCCGAATCCGCCGACCTGGCCCATCGTGCCGGCACGGTGCGGCACGCAATGGTGTCGCTGTTTTCCGCTCTTGTGGGCGGTGCGCCGCCCCTGCACGGGCCAAGCGCCAGCCTCGCTGTACTGAAAGGGTTGCAGCCGGACTGGGAAAAGGCATGGCGGGAGGTCGGCGACTCGCTGGGGCAGGAATCTGGCACGGCCGAAAGAGCACGTGCTATCCGGCTTTTGACCGACCTGCGCGCCCGGCTGGTGGACGCGCTCACTGCCACCTCGTTCGACGACGCCTCCGAGCAAGCCACAATGATGATCGCGGGCGATCGCTTGATCGAGCAACTCGACGATTACCTGCAAGCCCTCGAAGGCATCGAACGTTTCCACCAACCCAGGCCGGCGCCGGCTCGCGTGTCCGTGCCGTTCCACCGCGACACGGTGGCAGCCCTCCAGAACGGCGCACGCGCCTTGTTGACCGTGCTGATGGGCGGCGCCTTCTGGATCGCCACCGGTTGGACGGAAGGCAACATGATGCTGGCGGGGTTGGCGGCGGCCTGCGCGCTGCTGTCCACCGCGCCCAATCCCGCACTGGGTGCGGTCGAATTCATCAAGGGTACGGTGGCCGCCGTGGCGATGGCCTTCCTGTGCACCTTCATCGTGCTGCCGCACGTCTCGGGCCTGCCGCTGCTGCTGGTAACCCTGAGCCTGTTCTGGCTGCCCGGCGTGCTTGCCACCACGATGCCACGCTATGCCTTGGCCGGCGTGGCTTATCTGGTGGCATTCACGACACTCGCAGCGGCGGACAACCCGATGCGCTACGACTTTGCAGTGTTCCTCAATGGGGCTGTGGCCTGGATCCTGGCGACGTGTTTCACGCTGTTGGGCTTCAGGATCGTGCTGCCGCGCAACGGGGGGCGTGACGTCACGCGCTTGCGCCTGCGAATCCGCGATTCGGCGCTGGGCACCTTACGCGGGGAGCCGACGGATGCGCCGGCTTGGCAATGGCGTCAGCAGCACCGCATCGCGCAACTCGGCGCCTTGCTCAAAGCGCAGCCGCAGGCGATGGATCGTGCCATTGCCCAGGCGCTGACCAGTCTGCACCTGGGCCGAGAGGTGCTACGCCTTCGCCGCTGGCTGCGCCAGGCGCCCCAGGACGCCGAGTGGCCGCGCGTGGCGACGCGCGCGCTGCTCCATATGCGTCAGCGGACCGGTGACCCCGCGCGGGCCGCACGCCATGCCCGCCACGCGGCGGCCTCCTTGGCGCGTTTGCCGGTACGGCCCAGCGCCGCGATGGATGACGTGCGGCGCGTGACGGCCGTATTGCTCGACATCGCCGCATTGCTGGAGCGTCATGCGAACGACGTTCCGTTCCCCTCTGGAGGCCAAACCCATGCTCAGTGAATTCTCGTTGGGCGGCATCTACCTGCCGCCGTTCTTTGCCTACGCCTGCCTGGCGCTGCCGGTCTATCTGGGCCTTCGCTTCGTGCTCGCGCGCAGCGGGGTGCTGCGCTGGGTGTGGCATCCAGGTCTGTTCGAGTTCGCCATCTCCCTTTGCCTCGTTTCCCTGTTGGTGCTTTATGTCTGAACGCTCATTTTCCGCCCAGCGCCTGCTGCGGGCAGGACTCACTCTCGCGGTGGTCGTTGCCGCCGGGTTTCTGGTCAGTGCGCTGTGGCGCGCCTACGTCGTAGCCCCCTGGACCCGCGATGGCCGCGTCAGCGCGCAGATCGTGCGCATCGCTCCCGAGGTGTCGGGCACCGTCGCCGAGGTCTCGGTCGCGGACGATCAATATGTCAAACGGGGTGAGGTGCTCTACCGCATCGACAATGCCAGCTTCGCGCTGGCATTGGCCCAGGCCGAGGCGCAGCTGGCGGCGGCCGAGGTGTCCTTGCGCCAGAAGACTGAGGAGGCGCGCCGCCGCCGGGGTATGGAAAGCCTGGTGCCTGCCGAGGACATCCAGCGAGCGAATCAGGCCGTAGCCATCGCCCAGGCCGAACTTCGCGGTGCACGGGTCGCCGTGGACAGGGCGAAGCTGGATATGGCGCGCACCGAACTGCGTGCGCCAACCGATGGCTACGTCACGCGCCTGCGCTTGAACAAGGGCGACTACGCCGTGGCGGGCCAGCCGAACCTGGCCCTGATCGACGCCCATAGCTTCTGGATTACCGGCTATTTCGAGGAAACCAAATTGCGCGGCATCAAGCCCGGCGCGGCGGCGCAAATCCGCCTGATGGGCTTCGACCGAGTGTTGCCAGGACGGGTGGCCAGCATCGGGCGCGGCATCACCGACAGCAACCAGCAGGCCGACGCGCAGGGCCTGCCGAGCGTGGAGCCCAGCTTCAGTTGGGTCCGGCTGGCGCAGCGCATTCCCGTACGCGTCGAGTTCGAGCATGTCCCGCACGAGGTCGTGCTGGCCGCAGGCATGACCGGCAGCATTGAGGTCACGCCTTCGGCAGGCACGCCGGTACCGCAAGGCCGGTTGATTTCGCTGCTACACCGCTGGATGTGAGGACAAAGCCATGCATGCACCCATCCCCTGCACACAGCCGCGCCTTCGGCAGGCAATGCTGGCCTCACTGCTGGCCGCCCTGGCCGGCTGCACCACCGTGGGCCCGGACTACCGCACGCCGACGCTGGATGTGCCCGCGCACTGGATCGAGGCCGACGCCGCCATGTCCGAGGGCGACCACGATGGCCTACGTAGTACCTGGTGGCGCGCCTTGCAGGATCCGTTGCTCGACCGCCTGGTCGATCAGACCTTGACACATAACCAGGACCTAGATATTGCCTTGGCACGCCTGCGCCAGGCACGCGCCGAACGCGTGCAGATCGCATCAGCCGCCATGCCCGAAGTCTCGGTCGGCGCCGCCGGCGAGGCGGTGCGCAGTAGCAAGGCACTCAGCGCGCAGCCCGGCGGGCGGGCACGAACCTGGCACCTGGGATTCGATGCCAGTTGGGAACTGGACTTGTTCGGCGGCACGCGCCGCGCGGTCGAAGCCGCTGACGCCGGCATCCAGGCGCTCGCCGAAGACCATCGCGCGCTGCAAGTGAGTCTTGTGGCCGAATTGGTATCCGACTACGCCGGGCTGCGCGCCGCGCAACTGCGTCTGGCCATTGCGCAAGACAGTATCCGTACGCTGGCCGAAGCCGAACGCCTGGCCGAACATGCACACCGCGGCGGCTTGGGCACGCTGGCCGACGTCACTCAGGCCCGCGCTGAGCGAGAAACGGCCGAGGCGCAACCGCCTTTGCTGGAAGCGGACATCGCGCGTTTCAGCCATGCCATCGGTGTGCTGGCGGGCGGCTTTCCCGGGGATTGGCATGCCGACCTCGCCACGTCTGCACCGGCATTGCCCATGCCGGCCGACTTGCCGCTGTCACTCCCTTCGGAAGTGATTCGCCAACGCCCCGACCTGCGTGCGGACGAACGACGCCTGGCCGCCGCCACCGCGCAGATCGGCGTAGCCGAGGCCGCACGCTTTCCCACGTTCCGCATTCCTCTGGGAATCGGCACGACAGCCAGCGTCATCCATGATCTGTTCTCCGGCGCCAGCCTGGCGTGGTCGGCGGCGATGCAGGGCAGCCAGCCGCTTTACGACGCAGGACGCACCAAAGCCGGCGTTACAGCGGCGCAGGCCAACGCCGACGCCGTACGGCGTGTCTACGAACGGGACGTGCGATCGGCGCTGCGCGATGTCGAAGATGCCTTGACGGCATGGACCAGCGAACGCCAGCGGCAAGCAGCGTTACAGAAAGCACTGGTCGACAGCCAACAAGCTTTGGAACAGACCGCCCAACTCTACGCGCGGGGATTGAGCGCCTACTTGCCGGTGCTGGTGGCGCAGCGCAGCCTGAACCAGGCACGCGATGCGCTTGCCCTCAGCCAACTGGCGCAGTTGCAAGGCGGCATTGCCTTGTACAAGGCGCTGGGCGCGGGAGGGACGGACACGGTGTTGGTCCCGGAGCCTGACGAACGCGCCGCCGCAGAAACAGCGGCGACGCAATGACCCTTTGAGGCAGAGGAGGTGCTCAATGGAGCTACGTCATCTTCGCTGTTTCCTGGCCGTTGCCGAAGAACTCCATTTCGCCCAGTACAACAAATAGCGAGTCAAGCTTTGCCGGCTCAAAGCGATGTAAGTTTGATGTGCTTCGGGGCCGCTTATTGGAAGGTGCCTTTTGGGCTGCTGTTTTTGTGACCATTGCTATCCGTATTATTACGTCAATGCACTAATCGTCCCCTTGACGATTAGTGCATTCTACTGAATATTCCTTACACTCGCATACATAGGCTGAGCTTTTTCCCGGTGTGGTAGGCAGCTCGGATCGATGCGTCTTCGATGCGGCCTACTTCCATGTCTACAGCACATAGCCACAGTGGCACTTTGTAGCGCATGAACATCGCCACGGTCTTGTGCGCCGTCAGCGCCATCCCGACCTTGACCGGGATACCCGAATTGGCAATGTCGGTTGCGGAGCGGTGGCGGATGCCGTGGGTGCCCACATGAGTTACGCCAGCGGCTTTGAGTACACGGCTCCAGCCGTTGTAATACTCGCCCGTGGTCAGGTGCTGGCCGGGATGGGTCGGGGACGGCAGGACATAGAGGCCGCCTTCCACGCGTGGCGCTGTCGAAAGCAGCCGATGGGCTTCTTCGCTCATGGGTTTGGACATACCACCGACCTTGCTGTCAGGCCAGACGACACGCCGGTTCTCGAAGTCCACCCAGGCCCATTGGAGCGTAACGATTTCGCCGCGCCGACCGGCAAACTCGAATTGCAGCCGGATCGCCAGCGGGACGGCGTAGTTCTCCAGTCCCTCGGCATCGGTCTTGTCCAGTTGCCGGAATATCTTGCCCATGTCCTCGTCGCTGATGAGATGGGTGGCCTTACCGTTGGGGAACATCGGGACATGACGGCACGGGTTGGTGCCGTCGGGCCGATAGCCCCACACTTCGGCCAGATTGAACATGCGGCGCATGACGCTGAATGTCCGGTTCGCGTCGGCGGGTTTGTGGGCCATCTTCTTCATCATCGCGGCCACATCCGGGCGCTTCACCTCCTGCACCTTCATGCGGCCCAGCAGCGGGACGATGTTGCGGTCGATAACGCTCTGGTAGCCTTCCTGCGTGCTGAGCTTGTTGCGTACCTTGGAGTAGTCCTCCATGAACTTCGCGCACAATTCCTTGACCGTGGGCGCTTTGCGGGCGGCTGCCTTGTCGGCGGCGGGGTCGCCGCCTCGGCGCACCTGGGCCAGCCATTCCTGCGCCAGCGAGCGGGCCTGTTCGACGGTCAATTCCCCGTACTGGCCCAAGGCAGGCTTGCGGCGCTCGCCCGCATTCGTGCGACACTGGAGCATGAACACCTTGCGGCCCGCTGGGGTGATCTTGCACAAGAAGCCGGGCACCAGCGTATCCCGGAGTTCGATGGCCTGCGCTTGGGGTTGTGCCGCATCGACTGCGGACTTGGTGAGCTTGATTTTCGCCATGATGACTCCTCGGAACGACCCGATTCCCAGGAGCCTCATGAGGACCATCAGCAGGGAAGCCGGGTCAGGTTTCGGAAAGCACCGGCATATGGTGCACGCGCCTAAGCTATTGATAAACCTGCTGTATCGAGCTTCGGCGCAGTCCAGCGAAATGCGGTACTGGAGTCAGTGTGAAATGAAAAAACCCACCCATGCCTGATGCAGCGGGTGGGTCTACAGGCCATTTGCTACATGCTTATTTCTTTTCGCGATAGCTGTCGTGGCAGGATTTACAGCTGGAGCCTACGCCGCCAAACGCCGCTCGGACCTTGTCCAGGTCGCCGGAGTCGGCCGCCACCTGCAGCTTGGCCAGATTTTCTTTCAGTGCGTCACGCTTTTGCTGAAAACCCGCGGCGTCGCTCCAGACCTCCGGGCGCGCCTCGCCGCCCTCGGTACCCGGTCCGAAACCTGCCCAGGGCAGTTCGGCCAGCGTGTTGAGCAATTTCACATTGGCTTTGATCTGTTCGGCATCATAGGGGGCCTGCCCCTTGATCACAGGCTGCATGCGGCCGAAATGCGAGGCCATCAGTGTCAAAGCGGCCTGGCGGTACTTGATAGCGTCAGCCGGCTTGGCAAACTGCGCCTGCGCAGGCGCGGACCACAAAGACACAGCGATCGTACAGGCCGCAGCGGCCAGCAAGGGGAATTGCTTCATAGGGGGATCTCCCGATAGGTGCGACGAGGTGCCGGACCAGCCGGCACACACGACTATACCTCTCGTGCGAGACCTGCGGCCAGCCCGATATAGGAACGCGGCGTCATGGCCAACAGACGTGCCTTGGGCTCGTCAGGCAAGGCCAGCCCACTGACGAATTCGCGCAAGGCGGTTTCGGTAATGCCTTTGCCGCGGGTCAGGGCCTTGAGTTGCTCGTACGGCTGCGGCAGGCCATAGCGGCGCATCACGGTCTGCACGGGCTCGGCCAGGACTTCCCAGCAGGCGTCGATGTCGGCATCGATGGCGGCGGCGTTGACCTCGAGCTTGCCCAGGCCACGCAGGCAGGAATCCCATGCCACCAGGCAGTAACCCAAGCCCACACCGAGGTTGCGCAGCACCGTCGAGTCGGTCAGATCACGCTGCCAGCGCGACACGGGCAGTTTTTCCGACAAGTGGCGCAACACGGCGTTGGCCAGGCCGAGATTGCCTTCTGAATTCTCGAAATCAATCGGGTTGACCTTGTGCGGCATGGTGGACGAACCGACCTCGCCTTCTTTCAAGCGCTGCTTGAAATAGCCCAGCGCCACATAGCCCCAGATATCACGGTCCAGATCCAGCACGATGACGTTGGCGCGAGCCACGGCATCGAACAAGGCAGCCATCCAGTCGTGCGGTTCGATCTGAATGGTATGACGGTTTTGTGTCAAACCCAGTCCGCCGAGCACGCGCGCACTGAAAGCGGGCCAATCGATTTCGGGATACGCCGACAGATGCGCGTTGTAGTTGCCCGTGGCGCCGTTGAGTTTGGCCAGCGGTTCGACGGCCTCGATCGCGACGATCGCGCGTTGCAGACGCGCGGCGACGTTGGCGAATTCCTTGCCCAGCGTGGTGGGGCTGGCGGGTTGACCGTGGGTCCGCGACAGCAAGGGCTGGTCGGCATACTGGCGTGCCATGCCGCCCAGCGTGTCCGCGATCTGGCGCAAACGCGGCACCACGACCTCGGCGCGAGCGCGCGTCAACATCAGGGCGTGGGACGTGTTGTTGATGTCCTCGGAAGTGCAGGCAAAGTGAATGAACTCGGCGGCGCGGGCCAGTTCTTCATCGCCGGCGACCTTTTCTTTCAGCCAATATTCGACCGCTTTTACATCATGATTGGTGGTGCGCTCGATGTCTTTGATACGAGCGGCGTCGGCCTCGGAAAAGTCGCTGACCAACTGGGCCAGGCGCGCCCGTGCGCCCTGCGAAAAGCTCGGCAGCTCGGGAAGGCCGGCATCCGACAACGCCACCAGCCAGGCGACCTCGACCTCGACGCGGTGCGCCATGAAGCCGGCTTCGGACAACAAGCCCCGCAGCGCATCCCCGCGCGAGGCATAGCGGCCATCTAGCGGCGAAAGAGCATTGAGGTGACTGATTTGGTCGGCGATCTGCATGGCGTGAACGGATGAAAAAAGAGATAGGCAACCTGTGATTTTATCACCCAGGACCGGGCCAGCATGCGGTAAAAACGTCACGTAGGCCGATCTTTGCATTTTTGCGGGGTCTGCCCTGCTATACTTCGCCCGCTTTCGACTTCGCCTGTGGCCCTCATGAAACTAATCGGTTCACTCACTAGCCCCTACGTTCGCAAAGTGCGAGTCGTCATGGCCGAGAAAAAGCTGGATTATCAGCTCGAACTCGAAAATGTCTGGTCACCCGACACGCAAATCCAAACCTACAACCCGCTAGGCAAAGTGCCGTGCCTCGTCATGGAAGACGGCGGCGCGCTGTTTGATTCGCGCGTGATCGTCGAGTACCTGGACACGCTCTCGCCTGTAGCGCGGCTGATTCCTCAATCTGGCCGCGATCGCGCCGCGGTGAAATGCTGGGAGGCCATCGCCGATGGCCTGTTGGACGCCGGCATCCTGATCGTTCGCGAAAACCTGCGCCCCGAGGCGCTACGCAGCGCTGACTGGATCGAACGCCAATATGGCAAAATCGACGCCGCCCTGCACGCCATGGACGAGAGCCTGGGCGAACAGGCTCACTGCATGGGCATCAATTACAGCCTGGCGGACATCGCCGTGGGCTGCGCCCTCGGCTATCTGGACTTGCGTTTTTCGCACCTGAACTGGCGCGAAAGCCATGCCAACCTGGCACGCCATTACGAAAAACTCTCGGCACGCCAATCGTTTATCGATAGCGTCCCGCCGCCTCCCGCAGCCTGAGCAAGGCTAAAAAAAGCCCCGCATGCCGGATGTCGAGTCCGGTCTGCGGGGCTTTTTTTTGAGCGGGCCGCCAACACGGCACAGTGTGGGCTGCTTTTTCCTGAAACTTGATTGTCTGCGCAGGGCCGTCTCGTGAAAAAACAGCCCGCGCCCTGCTCATCGCTCAGTGACTGAAAGCCTGCACGGCCTTGAACAGCATGTAGGCCGACAGGGCGAACAACAGGCAGGCAAAAACCCGCTTCAACGTGCTGACCGGCAATCGGTGCGCCATACGGGCGCCTGCGGGGGCCGTCAATACGCTGGTAGCCACCAACGCCAGCAAACCGGGCCAATAGATATAACCCAGCATACCCGGCTGCGAGATGCTCTGGCCTAGGCCCGAGATGATATATCCCGCGCTATTTGCCAGCGCAATCGGAAAGCCCAAGGCAGCCGACGTCGATACCGCCGCATGCAGAGCGACGTTACACCACACCATGAAAGGCACGGACAGAAAGCCGCCCCCTGCCCCCACCAGGCCGGATATGAACCCTATCCCCACCCCCGCGGCGGAGGTACCGACGATGCCAGGCATTTGACGAGATGGTTTGGGCTTGGAGTTACGCAGCATGTTCCAGCCCGAGTAACTGACGAACAAGGCGAAAAACAGCGACAGCCAGGCAGTGCTGATCGCGGCAAATGCCGCGCCGCCCGACAACAGGCCGCCCACGATAATGCCAGGCGCCATGGCGAGGACGATCTTCCACTGGATGGTGCCCTTGCGCTGGTGCGCCCGCACACTCGATAGCGAAGTGAACAGAATCGAGGTCATCGACGTGGCAATCGCAGCATGCACGATCAAGTCTGGTTGCATGCCATTCCAGGCAAACAACATCGTCAAGAACGGCACCAACAACATTCCACCGCCGATGCCCAGCAACCCTGCCGCAAACCCGGCAACCGCCCCCAACGCCAGCAAGCACACCACTAGCACGACATTGACATCCACTTCGACCTCCTCTTCGTTAACGACACACCTGAGACCATCGCAGCATGTGCCGTGACTCAGGTAACAACGCAGTCCCCTCCGGACGGCGGATCAAATCATCTGATGCGCTCAAGCTGCATCGTGGCATTGCACCAGGAAACGCATCGAGCGATCCCGGTTTATAGCGTAATGACGGACAACGCGTATTGTCCGTCATGGCATTGGAAAGTACATTGCGCCAATCTGCCCGTTGTGGCGCCAGATCATGAGCGACGCGCCGTCTCCGTCATCAAACTACGTCTCGGAGGACGCGATAATCCCTCCACCCAGGCAGACATCTCCGTCATACAACACCGCCGATTGACCGGGTGTCACAGCCCATTGCGCTTGGCTGAACGACAACTCGAACGCGCTCAAGTCGGCCGACACCACACGACTGGCCGCATCGGGCTGCCGATAGCGCGTTTTGGCACCGTAATCCTTTGCCTCGGGCGGCCGGCCCGCGATCCAGCTGGCATCGAGCGCCTGCAAACGGTCTGACAAGAGCCAGGGATGATCATGGCCTTGGACGACGTACAACACGTTGCGCGCCAGATCCTTGCGGGCGACATACCAGGCGTCCGCCGTACCGTCGTCGCGTTGACTGCCTTTGACACCGCCCACGCCCAGGCCTTTGCGCTGACCCAGGGTATAAAACGATAAACCGTGATGGCGTCCGACCCGTTTGCCTTCTGGCGTCAGGATATCGCCCGGCTCAGTCGGCAAATAGCGATTCAGAAACTCGCGGAAAGGCCGTTCACCGATAAAACAAATGCCGGTGGAATCTTTCTTGGCCGCGTTGTGCAAACCGATTTCGTGCGCAATGCGCCGGACCTCGGTTTTATGGATTTCGCCCAAGGGGAATAACGTGCGCGACAGCTGCGCCTGGTTCAGGCGATGCAGAAAATAACTCTGGTCCTTGCTGCCATCCAGGGCTTTTAGCAACTGGTATTCGGGGCCGTGCTGACCCTCGACGGCGCGCACGCGCGCGTAATGCCCGGTCGCGATGTGGTCAGCGCCCAGCGTCATGGCATGATCGAGGAACGCCTTGAATTTGATCTCGGCGTTACACAAGACGTCGGGATTTGGCGTACGCCCTGCGGAATACTCACGCAGAAATTCCGCAAAGACGCGGTCTTTGTATTCGGCAGCGAAATTGACGTATTCGAAATCCACGCCGACCAAATCGGCCACACTGGCTGCGTCCAGCAGATCCTGGCGGGTCGAGCAGTACTCGGAATCGTCGTCGTCTTCCCAGTTTTTCATGAACAGGCCGATGACCTCGTAACCCTGCTGCTTGAGCAGCCAAGCGGTTACCGAAGAGTCAACGCCGCCGGACATGCCGACGACGACGCGGCCTTTGCCGGAGGGAGAATGGGAAGTTAAAGACATGATGACGGGATTTTATCGCGTCTTGCCTGATTCCCTTGTTTGTATTCCCATGCGGATAACAGGGTGTTTTTGTTTCAGTGAGCCCGCCGAGGAAGTCTGATGCTCAATGCCGTGCAAGCATCCGCAACCTGAAGACAACGTGAGCCGCGTGTTGGCGGGCAAATGCCATGCCGGCCCGTAGAGCCCGCCGAACCTGCCTTGTCAGGCGGGGGGGCAGTCGGCTGGGCATGTTTGAGCGCAGCGAGTTTGGCCCCNNCG